>NZ_JBNGZE010000008.1:0-4439 GCF_052049855.1 Candidatus Pelagibacter sp. | reverse complement strand
AAAAAACTTGACTAAATTTTGAGCTATAAATCCTCTCTTACCAATTATTATTGTGGACATATATTAATTATATCTTTTTATCAAATAAAAAAAATCAGATTGGAAAACATGTTCATTTTTTTAAATCTGTTAATTTTTTTAAATCTTTTTAAAATCATTTTAATTTCTTAACTATAAAATAAAATATTGGTAACAAAAAAATACCTGAATGTTGTAATATAATTCTGTCAAAACTACCTATCATAGCAAAAGGGAAATCATACATAGTTGGTAAATAACTTGCAAATATACCAAGTGTAATAAAAACGTAAAAAATAAAAATATACCTAAATTTTGATAAAAAACGTCGGTCAGAAATATATATTGCTAATAAGATTAATAATGAGATTAATAAAAGTGGATTCTTAAATAGATTTATTAAATACCAGTAAATTATAGAATATAACCTGTAAAAAATATCAATTTCACTAATTCTTTGTAAAATATTTGCATCATACATTTGAACACTTGGATTAAGTGAAATGCCCCAAAATTTGTAAAAATACACTTTAATAACAAAAAGAAACAAAATACTAAATAAAGAGATAAGTTTGTTTTTTTTTTCTAAAAATAAAAATAAAATAAAACCATAGACAATCAAATAAAGCAAACCATCGGTCTTCGTCCATAAAATAAGGTTTAAAAGTAAAATTGTTAATATGAGATTTTTTTTTACATTATTTTTATTTATAAAAATTTCATATAAAAATCTAAATATAAATAAATTAAAGCTAAACAATAAAATGTCTTGCCTACCATCAAAATATTTACTTTCGTAAGAAAATAAAATTATAATTAAAAAGAGAATTAACTTTATATAAACTCTTGTTTTTAAAACGTTTACAGTGTGAGAAATAGCAAAAATATAGATCAATAAATAAGGTATTCTTCCAACATATTCATAATTTAAATAACTATTTTTCCAAAAATATCCCCACAAGTAAGTTCCAAAATGAGGATATTCATTTTTAATAGTAAAATCATCATTTACAAATTTTCCGTTGTAAAAAATTTTAGCTTTCTCAATCCAATAAAGTCTAGTGTCATGACTAAGAAATAAATCGTTTGTTATAACTATTGATAAGATAAAAAATATAAAAATTGAAAAAAGTGTTAAAATATCAATTTTAAAATCTTTTTTTAATAAAATTGAACAAACTATAATAATAAAAGACAAAGTGTATAAAAAAATAAAAAATTTCTCTTTTGATAAATCAAAAATTGATGCAATCCATATTAAGCTTAATAATAAAACCATATTTTGTGAAAAATTATCAATAGAAATTATTGATGTTTTTTTTTCATTATGAAAATTTAAAATTCCTCCAGTTAGAAAAATAAAAATTGAAAAAAATAGAAAAAAAATATTTAATAACTCAATCATAATTTTTTTGCATAGTAGCAATTTTCATATTGATCAATAATTTGAAAATTTTTCAGATCATATTTGTTTTTAAAATGAATCAACATAGTATCTAAAGAGTTATTTTTTGACAGATCTTTAAAAATTGGCTTAAAAATATACTTTTTCTGAGAATGAAAATTTTTAGAAAAATATTTTTTTATTTCTTCATTTAAATTTATTTTAAAATATTTTTTTTCCAAACCAAAATTTTTTAAGTCTAATTCAAATATTTTTTTTTCATTTTCAAAAATGTCTATTCTATTTAATTGATTAATTTCAGTAATTGAAAAAGATAAATGATTTGGAATTTTATGAAAGTTTGAATAGGAAAACTCGTATATATAATTATTATCTTCCTTTCTAAGATTAATCTTATCAATATTATTATATTTGATAAAAATATAATCAGTTTTACTTTTATTTTTTATGTCTGAAATTACCCAGTAAGGATTTCTTGAACCCGTGTACTTGATGATTTGAGGCAATTGATCAAATTCATATTTATTATAAATATAATTTATGAATCCAGCTGAGTAATTTGAACAATATCCATAAGTTTTATTTATTCTTTGATCGTAATTTAAGCTTATTAAATTATAAAATTTTCTTGGAAAATCAATTTTGTAAAGAAATACTAGTAATAGAGTAAAAACCAATAAATTTTTAGGATTTACAAATTTGTATTTTAATTTCATTTGTTAATGTAGTTGAATAATTTTGTTATATAATAATCAAAATTTGTAGGATATTTGTATTTATTTTTTTCACAATATAACTTTTCATAATTATGATAATCCAATCTTCGTTTCCACCACAAGTTAGACAAATGTTTAAATTTATAACTGACATTTGTTGGACTTACTCTATAAAATGTTAAATGCTCATCAATTATAAATGGTTTATTATATTTATATTTAGCATAAATACCTGCTCTAAAATCAAACCAAACATCATGAAACATTTTAATATCAACTTTTTCTATCAAATCAGAAAAAACATCTCTTTTTACACTCATACAACTTTGTTGTGTGATAAACGGAAAAAAACTTAATCTCAATTTTTTTGATTTATTTAATAAATTTTGTTTTGTGTCTCCTTCAATAATTGTTGGTAAATCGAATGCAATTTTTATATTATTTTCATGATAATTAATAACTTTGCTAATTTTTTCAGGATAAAAAAAATCATCACTGTCTAGAGTAAAAATAACATCTCCAGTAGAGTTTTGAAATGCTTTTTTGTAAGCATTTATTTGATTAAATGCTCCTACAGGTGAGTGACTTTTATTTTCAATTATTTTTACATCTTTATATTTTTTTACAACTTTTAATGAATTATCAGTTGAACAATCATCAAAAAATATAACTTCGAAATCTGTAAAGCTCTGATTTTGCAAAGATTGAATACATTGGTCGATAAATTTTTCACCATTGAAGTTAGCAATTAATACAGATGCTTTCATTTATCTTCTTTTCCAAAAATATATTCAAAACTTTTTCTGAAGGGCATTTTAGTTTTATAAATTAATTTAAAATTATTATGTTTTAATAACCTGATTATATCTTTAAATTTGTAGTTTTTCTTTATCATGTCATCGTAGTGGTGCTCAAAAAGTATATAATTAACCTTTTTCATATTTTTTTGAAAACCTTGCAATACTTCATATTCAAATCCTTCTGTATCAATTTTAAGTAAATCAATTTTATCTAAATTATACTCTGAAAAGTAACTATCTAAAGAAATGATTTTTAATTCTATTTTTTTAAAAAAATCCATATCTTGTCCTAAGCCTAAAAATAATTTTTTTCGGGAAAAATAATTTGATTTTATATTTATTTTATTAAATGTTGAAGATGAGCTTTCATGTGTTTGATTAAAAGATTGAGTTCGATTATTCTTTCCTAAGGCTATATTCTCGATTTGAATAATTTTTTTTAAATTTTGATCTAATTTACTATAATTTTTTTTTAAAATTATATAATTTTGTGGACTAGCTTCAAATGAATAAATTTTTTCAGGATTAAAATACTTCAGAAAAAGATTTATTGTTTCTCCATGATGTGCCCCAACATCGATTATATGTTTTAGATTTATTTTGTTTCTATGAAAAAAATTAATTATTTTTTTTTTATGAAGAAAATCAAAAAAGTTTAAAAAAAAAATTGTTAAATACTTAATCATTTTTAATAATAAAATACTTATCTTTATATTTTTTCAAAATAAATCTGTAATCCTTTTTACATTCTACATTTTTAGCATTACAGTTATTTAAATTATTTTTAAGAAAAATAATCTCATCACTAATTCTAAAATGAGATTTTGATATATTGTATCTGTAATCTTTAAATGGATTATAACTGTAAATATAATATTCTTTGTACAATCTAGAAATATTCCTACCAACAAAAACAACTAATGCAATAATTATAAAAATAAATATTTTTTTTTGTATATTTAAATAACTTTGTTTGAATGTTGATAAGTAGTATGCAGTTAAAATAATAAACATAAGCGCAAACAAACAGTATCCTCCATATCTTAGTGATGGATGATTAAAAAACCATTCTATAAATAATAAAAAAATAATTATTGTTAAAAATTTTAACTTTAATTTAGGAAATTTTTTTTTTTTTGAACCTTTTAATGAATAAAATATTATTAAACTTAAAACAAAAAGCCCCAAGATAAAATCAGATACTTTATTAAAAAAATAAATATTTATCCAATTTTTTAACCAATTAAAATTCTTTACATACAATTCAGGATTATCAACTCTAAAATTTGGTGCAGCACCACCTTTAGACCATAATTCGTACCAAAAATTCATATTAACAACTTCTTTCTTGCTGATTGCCCATTCAATATTTTCAAAACAAGTTATTGATAAAGGATAAATTAAACATCCAGTATTTTTAAAATAAGTGGAAAAAATTAATACAATATTAATTATTGCAAAAAAAATAATATAATTCTTAAAAATAATATTAAATAACTC
>NZ_JBNGZE010000007.1:0-5220 GCF_052049855.1 Candidatus Pelagibacter sp. | reverse complement strand
AAAATACATTCATAATATGAACTTACATATAAAGCTTTATTATTTTGTTTAATTTTTTTTTTATTTTTTAAAAAAAATTTTTTATAATAATTTTTTTTTAATGTTATTTTAGTTTTTTTTGATTTAAGAACATTTTTAGCAATATCTAAAGCATGTTTATCAAAAACATATATATTTTTAGGAAAAATTCTTTGATTTTTTCTTATAAATCTCTCTAAATAATTTACCCAATGATCTAAAAAGACAACATATTTTTTATTAAAACTATCACAAAGTTTTATTGCATTAAATTCCAAATTAGCTTTGAGACTAGTGCCAATAAATATTAAATCATGATGTTTAATAGCTTTGTTAAGATCATTACAATAATTTTTTTTTGTAAAAAACTCTTTACTTGGACCTTTCAAATAATAATTTGCTTTTATTCTATTAACTTCACAAAAAATTTGAATTAATTTGGCTCCACCAACATCATTAGATATCACTAAGATTTTTTTAAATTTTAAGTTTATGCCAAACATTTTTAAAGCAATTTGCAATGAAATTAATATCTTTTGAATTGATATCAAAAAGACATAATTCTAAACCTAAAAAAGTTTTATTATGAAGCTTTTCAGCTACAGGACATATTCCCTTTTTATATTTTTGCCAACTTACATTTAATGGAAATCCTGCAGATCCATAGGCAATCCTTTTTTTAAAAATTTTAAGTAAGTGAATATTTTGATATCCTTCAATTATTCCCATTAGTCCCATTTTTTTTAACTTATTACATATCTCTTTTCTTGATATTTTAATTTTAGTGTCATCAATTTGAATTGGTAAAATATAAAAATTATGTTCTAAAATATTATTTACTTCAGGTAAAATTAATCCATTTAAATTTTTTAATTTTTGAATTAATTTGATAATATGTCTGTTTCTATTAACTAAAATTTTTTTTAGTTTTTTATATTGTTCAAGACCAATACCCGCTTCTAACTCGCACATTCTAAAATTATATCCTATTAAATTATTTATTTTTTTAATTTTCATGTTTCCAACCACAGCCTCTGCATGATTTCTTAAGAGCATACATCTATTTGCTAAAATTTTATTATTTGTAACAATCACACCTCCCTCACCTGTATTTATATGTTTATGAACATTTAAACTATAGCCACCTATGTCTGAATTGGTTCCTACAATTTTTTTTTTATAAATCGCATATGGAGATTGAGCTGAATCTGATATAATTTTAATTTTATTATTATTTATTGTTCTTTTTAATTGGTCCACCTTAGATGGACCTCCAAATATATCTATAGTTATTATAGCTTTTGTCTTTTTTGTAATTTTTTTTTTAACTGAGACAGGATCTAAACAATAGTCATGTTTACTAATATCTGCAAATATTGGGATTGCATTGAAATGCAAGATACACATTGCCGTTGCACTCATTGTCCATGGGCTTACTATGACTTCATCACCAGGTTCAATATCTAGTGAGCCCATAATTGCAATTAATCCTGATGTCCATGAATTAACAGTTATAGCGTATTTGACCCCATAAAATTTTTTTAAATAATTTTCAAATTTTTTGATATATTTTCCCCCATAAAATCCATCTGGCCATTCGGCTTTAAAGCCCGATAATTTTCCTGATTTAATAATTTTTTTTGCAATGGCTAATTCTTCATTACCGATTGTATTTTTTAATTTAAATTTATACATTTTATTAAAATATAATTTATCATATCACTCTTATTATATTAATGAAAAAAAAAATTTTACTACTAGGATCAAAAGGAAATCTAGCAACCAAAATTATTAATTTTTATAAAAATAATAAGAATGTGAGTGAAAAATTTGTATTAATCAAAAGCTTTAAGAAAATTAAAAATAAAAATGATTTAAAAAAAATAATAAACGTAAAAAATCTTAATTTTATTATTAATTGTATTGGTTATACTGACGTTGAAAAATCTGAAAAAAACCAAAAAATAGCATATTTTGCAAACAGTGTAATTCCAAAATGGTTATCTGAATTATTAAAAAAAAATAAAAAAATATTTGTTATGCATTTTTCTACGGATCATGTCTACTCACCAAAAAAAAATATTAAAAATCGTGAAGACTCTTTTAAGGCTATAAATATTTATTCAAAGTCAAAATTGGCAGGTGAAAATTTTATAAAAAAAATTAATTCGATTATATTAAGAATTAATTTTTTTGGAAAGTTTAAAAAACGTGAGAGAGAAAGTTTGTGTTATTGGATGAAAGATAATTTGGAGCAAAATAAAATAATACAAGGTTATAGTAATATTTATTTCAGTCCATTACATTCTTCAACAATCTCTAAATATGTTTTTGATATTTTAAAAAACCCTTATAGAGGAATTTATAATTTAGGAAGTAAAAACAAAATATCCAAATATGAGTATTTAAAAATTTTAGCAAAAGGTCTAAAATTAAACCATTCACTTATTAAAAAACATTCTTACTCAAATTATAAAGCAAAAGTTAAAAGACCCAAAAATATGGGTATGAATATAAATAAGTTAATGAAAAAATTTAAATTTACTGCTAGTGATATTAAGTTTGAGATTAAAAAAAATATTAACGATTATAAAAAATGAAAATTAAAATTGGAAAAAAAATTATTTCTAACTCTCATAAAACTTATTTTATTGCCGATATTGCTGCAAATCATGATGGTTCTTTAAGCAGAGCAAAAAAATTAATTAAACTATGTGCAAAAAATGGCGCGGATTGTGCTAAATTTCAACATTTTAAAGCAGAGACTATTGTTAGTGACTCTGGATTTAGAAATATGAAAAGCTTATCTCATCAAAAAAAATGGAGATCTAGTGTTTTTGATACTTACAAAAAAGCTAGTATTAATTTGAATTGGACTAAAGAATTAGTTAATGAATGCAAAAAATATGGAATAGATTTTATGACAGCAATATATGATTTAGAATATGTTGATAATCTAGATAAATATTGCTCAGCATACAAAATTGGATCAGGTGATATTACATGGAAAGATATTTTGTTAAAAATTGCAAAAAAAAATAAACCAATTTTTTTAGCAACAGGAGCTTCTGATATGAAAGATGTTGAAAAGGCTCTTAAAATATTTAATAAAAATAAATTAGTCTTAATGCAATGTAACACTAATTACACTGCAAGCCATGAGAATTTTAAATATATAAATCTTAATGTTTTAAGAACATTTAAAAAAAAATATAAAAATAAATATATTCTTGGTTTGAGTGATCATACTTTTGGTTACTCTACGGTATTGGGCGCTGTTACTATTGGAGCGAGAGTAATTGAAAAACATTTTACTGATAATAATAATCGGAATGGGCCTGATCACAAATTTTCAATGAATCCTTTTACTTGGAAAGAAATGATTTTGGAAACGAGAAATTTAGAAAGAGCTTTAGGAGATGGTAAAAAAAAAATTGAAAACAATGAGAAGGAAACTGTAATCGCTCAAAGGCGGGGTGTTTGGCTAAGATCTGATGTAAAAAAAGGACAGAAATTAAAAAAAAATCATTTAAAGATGCTAAGACCATGTCCTAAATACTCTATTAACCCAATGAATGTGGAAAATTTCATAGGAAGAAAATTTAAAAACAATTTAAAAAAAAATAATTTTTTAAAAAAAAATCACTTAATTTGATTATTTTAATACCATCTCATAATGAAATAAAAACTTTAAAAAAGATAATTATTTTTTTAAAAAAAAAAAAATTCAATTTTATAATTATTGATGATTTTTCTAATGATGGAACCGAAAATTACTTAAAAAAATTTAAATTTAATTACATAAGAAATACAAAAAAATTAGGCTATACAGGCTCATTAATTAAAGGATTTAATTTTTTAAAGAATAAAAAATATGGATATATTTTAACCCTTGATGCAGATGGAGAACATCCAGTAAAATATATAAAAACTTTTTTAAAAAATATTACTAAAAATAATCATGATTTGGTTATAGGAAAAAGATTAAAAAAAAATAGAATATCTGAAACTATTGTTGGTTATATTTTTAAAAAACTTTTTAAAATTTCAGATCCACTTTCTGGCTTCAAAATTTATAAACAAAAAAGTTTAAATAAAATTTTAAATAAAGTGGAAAATAATTATTTTCTAGTAGATGTAATACCAAAGTTTAAAAAAATGAAATTTAAAATTTCTGAATTTCCAATTAAAACAAATAAAATTAAAAAAAGGAAATCAAAAATAGGTAATATAATTACTTCAAATTTAAAAATTCTTTTTACATTAAAAGGGATTATTTAATTATATTGAATAAAAAAATTTTTCTATTTTATTAAATATGTAGTGAATAGAAAAATATGATACTTTTGGACAATTGCTGTATCTATCTTGGTACAATTTTATTAAACTACATAATGATTTTGCCAATCAAACTGAATTACCAAAAAAACCAATTAAGAGAAATTTTTCTTTAAGCTGATTTTAAATCATTTAATGTATATTTTAATTATAATACATTTTAAAAATGCTGAAAAAAAAAAATAATCATGCCATCATATTAGCTAGAGGAGGTTCGAAAGGTATTAAAAATAAAAATATTATTCAAATTAATAACAAAACATTACTCTATTGGTCAATAAAAGCATGTTTACAAACTAAATCAATCGACAAAATTTGGGTGAGTTCTGATAGCAAAAAGATTTTAACTATTGCAAAAGAAATGGGAGCATCAATAATTTATAGGCCAAAAAAATTATCTACCGACTCCAGCTCTTCTGAGTCTGGATGGCTTCATGCCATTAAAGAAATTAATAAAAAATTTGAAGTGAAAAATATAATTGCATTACAAGCAACATCTCCAATAAGAGGAAAAAAAGATTTAAGTGAAGCTTTGAAATTATTTGAAAAAAAAAAATGTGATAGCTTATTTTCCTCTACTCCTTTAGATGCTCATTTTAGCTGGAATAAGCTGAAAAACAAAATTATACCAAATTATAATATCAAAATTCAAAGAAAAAGAAGACAAGATATAAATGAAAAAATAATTGAAAATGGGTCTTTTTATATTTTTTCAGCATCTAAATTTCAAAAAATTAAGAAAAGATTATTTGGTAAAATAATTCACTATAATCAAAGTAAATATAAAAGTTTTGAAATTGATAGAAAAGAAGATATTTTAATAATAGAAGCTATCTTAAAAAAATATAATAAAAAACTTAATTT
>NZ_JBNGZE010000006.1:0-14575 GCF_052049855.1 Candidatus Pelagibacter sp. | reverse complement strand
GGTATTACTTTATAAAATTTTTTATTTGAAATATATGATGATTTAATATTACCTTTCTCCAAAATTTTTAAAACGTTAGTAATTTGATTAATAGATTCTAAATAAACTTTTATTCTTATGTCTTCATATTTTTTAGAGTTTTTTAGGTTGAGGATTTTTTTATAGATAATTGGTCCAGTATCATATTTTTCAGTCATAAGATGTGCTGAAATTCCCACAGGATCATTATTGTAAAGAGCCCATTCAACACAAGTGCTACCCCTATAATTTGGAAGAATACCTGGATGAATATTAATTATACCTTGGACTGATTTAATTATTTCTAAATTTATTTTATTAGGTGTCCCAGAATTAAAAAGATAATCAATTTTTAGTAACTTTAATTTTTTCTTAAAATCTAATGAATTATGTGATTTATAATAAAATTTTTTAATTTTAGAAATATCGAAAAAATTTTTTTTGAAATAATTTTTTGTTCTTTCTTTAAAAATGCGATTATCTTTTAAAATTTTTTTTTTATTCTTGCGAGCATAAAAAATAAATATTTTATAATTATTATTTTTTTCTAATTTTTTTACGTAATATGAAAGTAATAAATCATCTTTACTTGATAATATTCCAATATTCACATAATAAACTTACAATGAAATTAATAATAGGTACAGCAAATTTTAAAAATTCTTATGGTCACAGTAAATTCAAAAAAAAAGATTTTCCTAAAACTAAAAAATTTTTAAGACAAAAAAACTTAAAATACTTTGATACAGCTGATAATTATAATGCTTATTTTGAGTTAAAAAGAATTGTTAATTCAAAATCACTTATAATATTTAAATTCAAGTTAAGTAAAGAAAAAAATTTAAAAAAAAAAATAAATTATATTTTTACATTTTTTAATTTAAATCAAATATATGCAATACTAATACATGATAAGATTAATATAAAAAATGCTCAGTTTAAAAACAATTTAGACTTTCTTTTATATTTGAAAAAAAAAAGAAAAATAAGAAAATTAGGTATTTCTATTTATGAGAAAAAAGATTTAATAAATCTTAAAAAATGTTTTACACCTGATATCGTGCAGTTACCAATTAATATTTTTAATCAAAATTTTATTAAATCTCAGTCAATTAAATCTTTAAAAAATAATGGGTGTGAGATACATGCGAGATCTATATTTTTGCAAGGAAAATTATTAGATAAAAATAAAAAACATAATTTAATTTATTACAATAAAAAATACTTCGAAAGACTAGATCAGTTTTGTTTAGAAAATAGTTTATCAAGATATAGTGCTTGTATTCAATTTTTATTACAAAATAAAAAATTAATTAATTCAATTGTAGTTGGCATATCTGACTATCAAGAACTTTTGGAGATTTATAACGAATTAAGAAACAAAAAAAATAGACATATTGATTTTAGTTCTTTAAAAATAAATAAGATGATTAAACTCCTTGATCCAAGAAAATGGTAAAAAAAAATATAAATATAAGTAAGCTTTGGTATAGAGCACTAAATGTTATTCCAACCGGTGTTATGCTTTATTCAAAAAAACCAGACATTTTCATAAAAAATGATTGGCCAACTTACTTCAGTAAAGCTAAAAAGTGTTATATTTGGGATTTAAATAATAAAAAATATACTGATCTATCTTTTATGGGAGTCGGGACAAATGTGCTTGGCTATTCAAATCCTAAAGTTGATGCAGCTGTTATTAAGTCTATCAAAAAAAGTAATATGTCAACTTTAAATAACTTTGATGAAATTATTTTAGCAGAAAAACTTATTGAAATTCATCCCTGGGCATCTATGGTAAAATTTGCAAGAACAGGGGGCGAAGCAAATAGTGTTGCATTAAGAATTGCAAGAGCAGCCTCAAATCGAAATAAAGTTGCATTTTGTGGCTATCATGGTTGGCATGATTGGTTTTTATCCTCAAATCTTAGAGATAAATCAAATTTAAATAATCATCTAATGAAAAATATTCCTATCAGAGGTGTTGATAAAAGTCTTCATAATTCCAGCTATTCATTTAAATTTAATGATATTGGTTCTTTTAAAAAAATAATTAAAACAGAAAATTTTGGTGCTGTTATTATGGAAGTAAAAAGAGATATAGAGCCTGATTTAAATTTTTTAAAATATATAAGAAATTATACAAAAAAAAATGGGATCGTATTAATTTTTGATGAATGCACAAGCGGCTTTAGAGAAACTTACGGTGGAATTCATTTAAAATATAAAATAATTCCTGATATTGCTGTATTTGGAAAGGCAATTGGAAATGGTTTTGCTATTAACGCTATAATTGGAAAAAAAAAAATTATGAATTATGCAAAAAAAACTTTTATCAGTAGCACCTTTTGGACAGAAGGTGTTGGCACAGCAGCATCTTTAGCAACTTTGCAAATTATGAGAAAAAATTGTTCTAATGAATATGTGAATAAAATTGGTATGAATATTAAGGAAAATTGGCAAATAATTTCAAATGCAAACAATGTACCTATAGAGATAATGGGAATGAATGGAATACCAAAATTTACAATAAAACATAAAAATTGGAGTAAAATAAAAAGATTTTTGACCAAAAGTTTTTTAAAAAATAAAATTCTAGCAAATAATGTGGTATATGTTTCAACAGAGCATAAAACCAAAATTTTAAATGAATATTATGATTTACTTAATGATATTTTTTTTAAGATAAATAAAAAATATTTATGATAAGTGAAAGTAAGAAATTTTATAAAAATAAAGTAATATTAATAACAGGAGGAACAGGCTCTTTTGGAAGCAGTTTCATAAAATTTGTTATTCAAGAAAAAATACAACTTAAAAAATTAATTATTTTAAGTAGAGACGAGTATAAACAGCATAATTTATTAATAAAATATCCTGAAAGTAAATATGATTTTTTAAGATTTTATTTAGGAGATATAAGAGATGAAGAAAGATTAGTAACTGTTATGAAAGATGTAGATTACGTTATTAATGCTGCTGCTTTAAAGCATGTTTATAAAGCAGAATATGATCCGATAGAATTCATTAAAACAAATGTAAATGGTGTTCAAAATATAATTTCAGCAAGTTTAAAAAATAAGGTCAAAAAAGTAATAACATTGTCTACTGACAAAGCATGTGAGCCGTTTAATTTGTATGGTGCAACTAAATTATGTGCTGAAAAATTATTATTAGCAGCAAATAATATTAAAGGAGAAAATAAAACTTATTTTACCGTAGTTAGATATGGAAATGTATTCAATTCAAGAGGATCAATAGTTCCAAAATTACTATCTTTAAAAAATAAAAATATTATCAAAATTTCTGACAGTAAAATGACTAGATTTTCTATGATGATGGATGAAGCTATAGAAATGGTAAATTGGTCCATTATAAATTGCAGTGGAAAAGAAATAGTAGTTCCAAAATTGAAATCTTATAGGTTGATAGATTTAGTAAAAGCAGTAGCACCCAAATGTAAAATTATTAATGAAGGAAAAAAAATAGGTGAAAAAATTCATGAAAAATTAATCTCAAATCAAGAAACTGAAAATATTTTTTTTAACGGGAAATATTATTTAATATTTAATGAAAGCAAACCTAGTTTAAAAATTAAAAATTTTAAAAAGGTTTATCTAGATGAGTATACTTCAAAAGAAAATACATATTTAAGTATAAATGAGATCAGAGATAAGATTAATTCAATAAAGTAATAAATTTTTGCTGATGAATATCTTGTTTTATAATAATAGTTTTTTATGGAACAACCAAAGCATGGTATCCTTAGAACTTGCAGAAAGATTTAAAAAACATAAAATTTTTTTCTTAACCTGCGAGGAGACACTTTTTAGTTGTGCAGCTAATCCTAAAAAAATTAAAAATATATGCAAAACCTGTCTCATAAATAAAGACAAAACTTTAAAAAATTTAAAAAAACAAAACAATTTTCAAGAGTTAATTTTAAATAAAAAAATTAATTATTATAAATTCAATTTTAAAATAAAGAATTTTTATCAATTAAAAGAAATATATTATAAAAATATGCCAATCGGAGAATTGGTTATATCACAAATTTGTGATAGTGAGAAATCCGACTATTTACCAACTGAGTATATTTTAAGAAATAAAGATAGGATACTGAAAGAATTAAATTCAGGAATTGAATTGTTTGAGAGTGCTGTATCTAAAATAAATAATTTTAAAATTGAAAAAATTTATGCTTGGAATGGTAGAAGACCATCAGATGGACCTGTTTTATTTGCTGCTAAGTATAAACGTATACCATTTAAGACATTTATTAGTAATGCGCCAAAAAAATATTATTTAGGCAAAGGTACTAAAAGTCATGATCTAAAAGAAATAAAAAGACTAATAAATATTTATTCTAAATATATTTTAAAAAAAAATATTAATTTAAAAAAAATTTATAAAAATTTTATTTTAAATAAAATTAACAACGACATTCATAAAAAAAATTATGGATATCAGAGGATCAATTCAAAAAAAGGTAAAAAAATTGGTGAAAAAAATTATATTGTTTTTTTTACATCAAGTGCATATGAATATGCTGGTTTCAAAGATTGGGATAGTAAAATTTATGTAGATCAATACCAAGCAATAAAAAAAATAATTAATGATAAACGTTTGCGCGACACAAAAATAATTATAAGATGGCACCCATTGCTCAAAATTGCAGGAAAAATAGAAAAACTAAGAACTGAAGATATTATTAAAATAAAAGCGAAAAATGTAAGACATGTAAGATTTGATGAAAATATCAGCTCATACAACATTCTTCTTAATGCTGATAAAGTAATTACATTCGGATCAACTATAGTTTTTGAAGCAGATTATTTTAAAAAACCTATAATAAGTTTGACCGAAACTCCATATGACGACCTAAATTTTTTTTATAAAGCTTCTTCACACGAAGAAGTCATTAATTTAATTAAAAAAAAAATTAATCGAAAAGTAAGTATTTTACCTTCGACATATGCAGCATTAATTAAAAACGAAACCTTTCAATTTAAATTAAAAAAATTTAATTATAAAAATAATAATTATTACTTTAAAAATAAAAAAATTATAAGTTATACATATTTGGATAGATTAAGAATTTTAATTTCAAGAATTTTTCATGTTTAGATACTCACCAATAATTATATTTTCATATAATAGAAAAACAAAATTAAACAATCTGATAAAATCTTTAAAAAAAAATAAAGAGTTTAAATATTCAAAAATATATATTTATCAGGATTTTTATAAACCAAAAGAAAATGACAAAAATATAAAAAAAGTAAAAAATACAATATTTTTTTTAAAAAAAATCAAAGAAAAAAATTTTAAAATAGTTTTTAGAAACAAAAATTTTGGATTGGCAAAAAATATAATTTTAGGTGTAACTGAAATTTTAAAAATTCATAAAAGAGCTATCATTTTAGAAGATGATTTAATAGTTTCAAAAAACTTTTTAAATTTTATGAACAAATCCTTAAATTTTTATAAAAATAAAAAGAAGGTTTGGCATATTAATGGCTGGTCATTTAACATTTTTGAAGCTAATAAACTCGAATATGATAATTATTTTTTGAGTTTTCCGTCAAGTTGGGGATGGGGTACGTGGCAAGATAGATGGAAATATTTTGAAAAAAATTCTGAAAAAATTTTAAAAAAAGAAAATCCAACAAGTATAAAAAAATTTAATTTAGATAATTCATACAATTTTTTTTCTCAAATAGAGAGAAACAGAAAACAGACAATAGATACTTGGGCAATTTTTTGGTATTATTCTATTTTTAAGAAAAAAAAATTGTGTGTTTATCCAAAAAAAAATTTAATTCTTAATAATGGATTTAATAAAAACGCAACAAACACTAAATATCCAAACACATTATTTGATAATAAAATTTTATGTAAAAAGATTAATGTTGATTACTCATTAAACAATATTTGTAAAGAAAATTTTGAAATTTCAAAAAAAATTAAACTAAATATGAAAATCAACAGGCTTTTTTTTATTTTAAAAAGATTTTTTTGAAATTAATGATTTAATTTGAAATCACCTGATTTTCTATTTCTTTGTTTTGGATAATCTTTTTTAAATTTTTTTTTATTTTTAATTTTTAAAAATTTTATTATTTTGTCCTTTTCTTTCTCATTCCAAATATTTTCATATTTAATGCATAAAGAGTTTTTTGAATTTAGATGTAAAATTATTTGCGATCTTAGTTTTTTTTTAAAAAAATAATTAGATATTCTTTTATTAAAAAAAAATATTATAGATAAGGTAGAGCCCAGATGAGCACAATTATGAAAAAAAAAATGTCTTCGCCTCAAACTTTTAATTACTTGTTCAAAGTTCAAACTATAAAAATAAATTATCTTTTTTTTATCTGGAATATATTTTAAATGTTTAAAATCGTCTAAATTATCTTTATCATTTATCTTAATAAAATTAGATAAAAAGTTAATTAAATTTGTAGTTGCAACACCACCACCAGATATGATTCCATTTTTACCATAATAATTATTAAGTTTAAATATCACAGACAAAAATAAAAAATATATTAAATTATATTTTTTAAACAAATAAAAAAATATAGTTAGTTTCATAGTTTAATTAAATTTTTTTTTTTAAACAAAATTTTATGTTTCGTAAAAATTGTAAACTTAATTCTTGAATTAACAGATATTATTTCTTTGAATACACGTGCAAATTTTTTTGAATTAGAGGTTAATAAATTAAATTCTTTTAGACTCATATTTTCTAACAGATGTTTATTAAAATAATTTGATTTATAAAAGTCAAAACCAAATAAAGTTATTTTTTTAGGCTTAAAAGTACATGACAAAAGTATAGAAGCTAAACCACTATTGAAAGAAAAATTTATTTTCTTTTTTCTTAATCTTTCTAAAAAAAAATGGATATCATTAGGAAGGTACATTGTGTTTGATGTATAAGCATCATATTTAAAACTTTTTCTTTTACCATAAATTTCAGATAAATTAGGTGAGGAATAACTATTTAATTTGTTTTTTTTTTTATTTTCAAATTTTATTCTTTGTATGTAGAAATCAAATATTTTTAATTTTTTTAATACTTTAAAACTTAGTGTTGGCTCAGTAATGTTTCCAAGTATTAAAATAGGAAATTTTCTTATTGAATTAAATAATTGATGATTGTCTAAGTCATTTTTATTAAAATTTGTTAAAATTACTAAGCTTGGCTTATCAATATTGTTTATATGAGATGGAAGTCTATTTAAACTATATCCTTTTCCTAACACTAATATATGATTAAAATCACCTGGTTTATTTCTTTTAATTTTAAAAAAAATAAATAAAAAAAGGAATTTATATAATATTCTTCTTAAAATTTTATTTTTTTTGATATTTTTTATAATAAACATTTTAATTAAACTATGAAAAATAATTTTAGGCAATTTATAGGAAAGTTCCACACTATGTCTAGAATATATAGTGAAGGTGGAAGATTAGCTAAACATTTAAAAAATGCAAAAATTAGTACTGTATTTGACGTAGGTGCTAACGTAGGTCAATACGCCCAAATGTTAAGAAGATTTGGTTACGAAGGAAAAATAATTTCTTTCGAACCTTTAGAGAAAGAAAAAAATATCTTAGATGTTAGTATGGTCCTAGATAAAAATTTTGAGTCTTATAATTATGCAATTGGTAAAAAAAATAGTATTAGTAAAATCAATTATGCTTTAAACTCTGTATCTTCATCGATTTTAAAAACTCATCCAAGACACATTAAATATAATAAAGGAACAATTTCGAAAGAAAAAAAAAAAATAATAATTAAAAATTTGAAAAGTTTCAAAAGTAAAATTGAAAAAAACAAAACATTACTTAAACTTGATACTCAAGGATATGAATATGAAATAATATCGGCCGCTCAAAGTTTGATAAAACATTTTAAATTAATTCAATTAGAATTAAGTTTTAGAAAAATTTATTACTTAGAAAAAAGTTGGTTAAATTCTTTAGAATTATTACAAAATAAGGGATTTTTTGTTATTGATGTTTTCTACGGTATTAGAAATTCAAATCAAGAATTGATGCAATGTGATTTAATTCTAAAAAGGGTTTAATGATTAAAATTATAAAAAGAGTTTTAAATATTTTAGACAAAGATCAAAAAAGTAAAATTCTAAAAATTCAATTGTCTAATCTAATTGTATCTATATTTGAAATTATTACTCTAGGTTCTCTAGCAATCTTTATTGGTCTATTAGCATCGGATGAAAATATTTTTGAAAATAAATATTTAATTATTTTTTATGATTATTTTAAATTTAGCAATAAATTTGAATTTATGTTTTTTTTAGGGGCTTGTGTTTTGTCACTATACATATTTACAGGAATACTGAATATTGTAGTAACTTGGAAAACAAATTTAATGTCTAGTACTATTAACCAGTATTTATCTAATCTAATTATTAAAAACTATGTATTTAAAGATTGGCAAGAATACACTAAGCTTAAAATTTCCGACATCAACAAAGATATTTTTACAGATTTAACCATTTTGTCAAACAGTGTAATTGTTCCCTTATTTAATTTATTTAACAAAGTATTTATAGCAATTTCACTTTTATTAACATTAATAATTTATAACTATAAAGTGGCATTACTTGGTGCATTAATTTATTCAGTTGTATACTTTTTTTTACTTATTTTTGTAAAAAAAATTAATTCAAAAGTCACCAAGAACATATCTATCAATAGAAAAAAAAACCATGCATTTATTCATAATTTTTTTTCTGGTTTCAAAGAAGTTATAATTTTTAATTTAAGAAATTCTTATTTTGAAAAAATAAAAAAAAATAACTTTGGCATGATATACCCAACATCTTTCTTGCTATCATTGACACAAATACCCAGATTTTTTGTTGAACTTATATCTTACATAGTAGTTATTTCTGGTATTTTATTATTAATAAAAACTGGTGAAAATTTAGACAATTTACTTCCAATGGTTGCAGTATATGCTTTTGCTGGCTTAAAGTTATTACCAGCATTTCAGCAAATTTATCTAGCTTATGTAAGAATTAAAGCAGGTCAAACTGCAATGAATAATTTATATCCAAAAATAATAAAAGCTAAGAAAGAAAATTTTATCTCAAAAATTGAAAAAACCAACAAAAAATTAAATTTTAAAAAAGATATAAAATTGAAAAAAGTATCTTTTTCTTACGATGAAAGTTCAAAAAAACCTTCAATAAAAAATATAAACTTAAATATAAAAAAAAATACAATTGTTGGTCTTGCTGGACCGTCAGGTGGAGGAAAGTCTACAATAGTTGATATAATTTGTGGATTACTTACTCCAAAAAATGGAACTATTTTAGTTGATGGAAAGATTTTAAATAGGAATAATTTGAGAAAATGGCAAAATAACTTTGGAGTGGTTACTCAAATGCCATTTTTGTCTGGTGATAAAATAGTTGATAATATTTCATTTAGTAAAATTAAAGGGAAAATTGATTATAAAAAATTAGAGGATTTGATTGAAAAAGTTGAGTTAAAAAAGTTTATTAGAAATCAAAAAAAAGGATTAAACTCTAATATTTCTGACAGGGGTATAAATATTTCAGGTGGAGAAAGACAGAGAATAGCAATAGCAAGATCACTATATTTTGGGAATGACATTATTATTTTTGATGAAGCAACTAATGCTCTAGATAAAATAACTGAAAATAAAATAATTAATTTTATAAAAAAACTAAGAAAAATTAAAACAGTTATAATTATTACACATCGTACAAATACATTAAAAGTGTGTGATAATATTTTTGTAATTAAAGATGGATCAATTATACAATCAGGAAAATATGAAAGATTAAAAAATAATAGCAAGTTTTTTAAAACGTTAATATCTGAGTCTTAATCTCTCAGAATTTTTAAATAATCCTTTAATACTCTTTTATGTCCGTGTTTTGAATATACATTCAATGAAGCTTTATTTCCAAGATAATTTAAGATTTTTTTATTATTTTTTAAAAAAATTATTTTTTTAATAATTTGTCTAGAATTAAATTTTGAAAACAAAAAACCATTTTCATTATTATTTATAATTTCATTTATACCTCCACTATTCATAGATAGAACAGGTGTACCACAAGACATTGTTTCCAAAACAGAATAGGGTATACCCTCACTTCTTGAGAGATTAATTGAAATATTGCAAGCATATATAATTTCTTTAATAAAATATAAATCTCTTGTTTGAATAAATATGCAGTTTTGGATTTTATCTTTTCTCGTTGACCCAATAATAATAAATTTAATATCGTTATATTGTTTTAAAGAAGAAATTAATTTTTTAAATCTGTCACCTCCCTTTCTATAATTTGTAAAACCATTTCTTAAATAAATTAAAATATAAAAATAATTTTTATTTAGTAAGAGTTTTTTTTTAATTTTATCAACTAATTTTGAATTTTTTTTTTTCCAAAATTTTGTATTAACTGGGTTTTTTATTGTAATATAACTTTGATTAGGTAAATTAAATTTTTTAAAAGCGATTTCTTTAAAATAATTACAACTAAATATAAAATAAAAATTTTTAGAGTGATTTATTTTTTTTCTTAATACATTAGATGTAAAGTATTGGATTTGTTTAATTAAAATATCTCTAAATCTTTTTCTATATAGAGTAAAATGTGAAAAACCATTAAATATCCACTCATCATTAACAATAAAAAATTTTTTTATCTTTGGGTTGTTTAACTTATTAAAGTTATAAATTTCATTCGCGTATCCAATCAAAATTTTATCAAATTTGGTTTTTCTTTTAGATAATCTAGGTGTAAATAGAGTAGTGATAGTTTCATCAAAGAAATAAGTGAGAAAATTATTTATTATCTTAATTAATTTATATTGGAATTTAAATTTTACATTAGCACCACTTATTTTAAAAAAATTAAATTTTGTTTTCAATCCTAAAGCAATATCATTTGCTGTTTTATATCCACCATAAGAAGAGAATTCATTTTGATAAATGAGTATTTTTTTTTTTCTCATTAGCACAACAGATTAGATGATCATTGACATTATTGTCTTAACAAAAGGATTAAGTATTCCTCTTTTAAAATTTAATTTAGAAATTTGAGATTTAGTTAACCATATAAAGTTTTTATCTTTAATAAATCTTTCATCCTTTTTATTAATTTTAATAAGTAAATTACAATTAATTTTTTTATAAAATCTAGCTCCCTCTTCATAATGATAAGTTTTTAAAAAAATTTTTTTTTTGTTCGAAATTAAATTGTATAAGTTTGTTAATTTCCCTCCATGAGCCCTATTTATATTTGATTGTGTTGCAGAAAATGAGGGACAAAGTTTTAAATTTTGATCTCCAGGTTCTCTTCTAGCAAGTAAAAGAAATTTTGGAATTGATTTTTCAATTTTAAAAATAATTGCTAAGTACCCCCCGTGTTTCTGACTAAGTATCGGTTGTGACCAATTTTTTACTTCACGATTATATGCATTTTTAATTTTGATACCTTCAATAGAAAAAAATTGTTTTGACTTGTGTAAAATTTTTCCATCTTTAAAGAACCAGTTATCTAACTCTTCTATTTTTATAATTTTGGTTTTTGTTTTATCTTTTTTAGAAATTTTTTTAAGCCAATCTAAAACATGATCTATTTTTTTTTCTTCAATTTTTTCAGATTTTTTTAAAATATTTTTTAATAAAAGATAGTTTTTATTCATTTTATGAGTTTTAATTTTTTCTTAAGTTTATATATTTTGTTTAAATCATTTAATAAACTATTATTATATTTTAATCTTAAAATTTTAATAAAAAAGTTTTTTATTAGGTTATCTTTAATATCAATCTTTTTTAAAATATTTTCACTTTTTTCAAAATAGTGAACTTTTTTATTCGGCAGAGCAAAAGCCTGATGAGGAATAATTATTGTCTTATTTTCAAATCTTAGGGTAATTGAACTTTGATATTCTTTTCCAAATGAGAAATTCCCATAATAAAATTTGTTTTTTTTAAAACCGACGAATAATTTAAAAGATTTAATTAATTTTTTTTTTTTATAAAAAAATTTAATAGTTTTATTGTAAATAATTTTTTCTTTAAAAAAAAATTGTATTAAGCCTGTTGCATAGGCCGACATATCTGACATACAATCTAAATCAATTTGAACTAAATTATTGATTTTGTATTTGTTTTTATTTTTTGTCGGTATATTAAAAACTGCCTCAATATCGAGTAATTTATTAAAATTGTGATTTTCTTTTTTAATTTTAGAAAATAAGGAATGATACATGAAAAAAGTTCCTTCAATTAAAATTAATTTTTTTTTTTTTGCAATTTTATATAAAATTTGAAACTGTTTAAATTTAGTTACTAATGGCTTATCGACTATTACATTTTGGTTCATTTCAAGTGCAAGTTTTGCTATTTTAAAATGAAGACTGTTTACAAGAGAAATATATACAAAATTATATTTATGATTTAGAGCTTCCTTATAATCAAAGAAATTTATTTGAGAAGTTTTTGTATTTTTTTTTGATTTTGAACAAGTATAGATTTTTAAATTTTTTATTTCAGAAATTGAGGGATTAATTCTTCTTTTAAAGAAATCGGAGTAACCTATAAATAATATTTTAATTTGTTTCATTTTATAGAAAATAGTAAATTGATAATGGTAATTATAAATAAATTAAATTGAAATATGAAATAATCATTTTATATATTTTAAATTAAAGCATGGAATTGATAAGAAAGTTAAAATTATATGTAAAAAGGTTTTATTCTATCAATAAAATTGACCAAAAAATGCTTAAATATATAAACTTTAAAAATGGATATTATATTGAATGTGGTGCAAATGATGGAATTAGACAATCTAACACTTTTCATTTTGAAAAATCAAAAGGTTGGAAAGGGGTTTTAATTGAACCATCTTATAAATTCGAAGAATTAATAAAAAATAGATCTAAGCAGAATTTTTTTTCTAACAATTGTTGTGTTTCTTTAGCTAATGAAAATAAAATGATTAAATTTAAATATCTGAATTTAATGACTAAAATCACGGATAAAAAGATTATTAAAAGTGATGATGATAATGAGGAAAAAAATAACAAAGCAAAAAAATTCATGACAAGCAATGAGAAAGTATTTAATTTTCAATCAAAAGGTAGAACTTTAACTAGTATTTTGGATGAAGCAGAGTCCCCAAACTTGATAGATTTTTTTTCACTCGATGTTGAAGGTGCAGAATTTGAAGTTATTGATGGAATAGATTTTAATAAATATAACTTTAAGTTTTTTTTAATTGAAACTGATAATTTTAGTAAATTAAATAAAATTTTGAAAAATAAAAAATATTTTTATTTAGAAAACTTAACTAATCATGATTATTTATTTGAATATAAAAAATAGTATTAATTTTATTAAATAAAAATTTAATTATTATTTTTATATGCATCCTTATCAAATGATACTATCAAAGCATAATTAATCCAAAAAATAGTCGCTGTGTAAGTTGTAAAAAAACTGCCACTAGGAAGAATTGGAATTAAAGTAGTAATTATAAATATTATTCCTGAGAGCAAATATTTATTTTTTGTTTTTAAATATGAATTAATACTTTTGAAAAGTGTAAGCATGAAAAATAATATGAAAGAAATATAACCAAACAAGCCACCTTCACTCAAAATTTCAAAATGTATTTGATGAGGATGTGTTGCCCAATTATCTCTTTTATATATGTTGTTTTCATTTATATCGTAAATTTCTTTACCACTCTCATTTCTAAATTGCTTTAATCCAATACCAAAATATTTGTTATCATTATAGATTTTTATAGCAGTGTCATAATGAGCACCATAATGACTTGTTTTAATATATTTTAAAATTCCAAATTCAATAATTGGTTCATATATTTGTTTCATTCTAGAGTTAATGTCCTTATTTAAAAAAGTTGATGTCGAAATAATTAAAATAATTAAAGATGTTGCTAGAATTTTAAATAAAAATGAAAAATTTTCTAATGCATAAATGAATAGAAAAAAACAAATAAATACTTTTATAAAATTAGATCTTTCCCCGATAAGAAATGAAATAACAACAAAAAAAATCATACCAGATATTATTAATTTGTTTTTCTCAGAGACTGAGTTGATTAGATAAACTGAAGATACTAAAAAAAATCCAAAAAAATAATTTCCAATTTTTAATTCGTCACCTAAAAAACTAGATAGCCTTCCAGGCATATATGAGCTGTTTCCAAAAAGGTTAAAACCAAAAATAAATTCAAAGCAGAGATCAAATGTAACAATAATAAATATATAAAACCATATTTTAAATATGAAATTTCTGTATCTTCCCTCTGAAAAATTTAAACTAAAACTTATTGCAAAAATAAATATTATAAATCTTAAAAATCCAACTTGTCTTGAATAATCTTCTGTACCATATTTACTTAAAAAAATATTCAATAAAAGCGTAAAAAAAAAAGCAATTAATAAAATAAAATAATAATTCTTTAAAAATAAAAATTTATTTTCTTTGTATGAGTAATAC
>NZ_JBNGZE010000005.1:0-24503 GCF_052049855.1 Candidatus Pelagibacter sp. | reverse complement strand
ATCGATTTAAATAATATTTCAATAAATATACTATTTGGCTCACCATTAACTATAAGAATAGGTTTACTTTTCATAAATTTTTATATTTTTTTTTATTTTATTAAAATAAATATTTGAATACTGATTAAGCTGCTGATTTGTTGAAGCCTTCACTTTTAATAAAAATTCAGCTTCAATATCTGTTTTCTGTTCCATTGTTTTTTTTTCTTTAACGTTTAAAATCAAAAAACCTCCTGGAACTTGAATTGGATTTGTATATTCATTGTTATCTAAAACATCTATTTGTTTTACAATTTTTTTGTTAATTGAACTCTCATTTATCCATCCTAATTTTCCTCCTACCTTAGCTGAGTCTGAAATACTAAATATTGACGCAGTATTTTCAAAACCATTTTTATTTATACTTTTCTTTATTTTTTCATATATAGCTTTTAATTCATCTTTTGTTTCAGCGTTAAAAATTATTTCATAAAGCAAATAGGAATTTACAAACTGCTTGTTTGTTTCAATTTCATTTTTAATCTTATTTTCATTAATTTTTACTTTTTTTTTATATTTATTTAAAATTAACTGATTCCATAAAGCTTCTTTAGATATTTTTTTTTTTATATCTTTAATATCTATATTTTGAGATTTAAGATAATTAAGAAACTCATCTTTATTTTTAAACCCTATATTTTGGTATATATTAGATATTATATTTTCCAAATAATCTTGATTAATAACAACATTATCCATTTTTGATATTTCTATCTCTTTTATCGTCTCTCTTATTAAAGAAGTTTTTGCAATCTCAAATAACTCATTTTTACTTAAATTTTTTAGACTTGGATTAAGTGTACTTAAATATTTTACTTCATTTTTGATATCAATTTTCGTTATAATTTTATTGTCTATTTTTACTATAATTCTATTTTCAAATGCAAAAACATTTGAGCTTAATAATACAAGAACAATGATAATAAAAATTCTTTTTATGTATTTAAAAAATTTTTTTTGAATCATTACTATTCAATTTTTTGTTCTATACTTGTTATTGGATAAAAACTAATTTTGAAAATTAAATTTTCAGATGGTTTTAAATCACTATCTTCATAAAAAGTTTTATTAAATTGAATTCCAGCTGTTAGACAGTCATTTTTATATTCATAGACTAGGTTGTAATATTCTGTCAAATTGAGCTCTCTATTTCTTCTTGTTTTAAAAGATAAAGAGTTTTTTTCATCAAAATTGAATGAGGTAATATTCTCAAAAATATTTGTATTTCCTAATTCAAAATCCTCTTTAATAAAATTGAATTCTGTAACAAAATTATTTAATGAAAAATTTAGACCAACAGAATTATATGTAAAATTTTCAATTTTGTTATCTGTGGCAAATTGATAATCTAAATTTATATTTTCAGATAAATTAAAATCAACTGAACCAAATATGTTTGAATTTTTTTTATTAAGGGTGGTTTGAGTAGGTATTCTCTCCTCTATATCATCTCTTAAAACACTTGCTAATTTGAAATCTAAATATTTATTATTATCTTCTCTATTTTCAGATCTGTAGTTTATACCAAATGTAAGAGAATTCCCAGACTCTAAACTATCATCTATCCCAAGTCTATTTATATTAAAAATATTATCAGTATTTATTTTTCTTTTGTCTTCTTTGTGATTTTTCATATCACTTGGATTTAATCTTAAAGAAATTCTTGGTATAAGAGTTTGATCTTTCTCAATATTTGATCTCAACAATGGAAGCTCTGAATTTAATTCAATTAAAGATTGGACTTCAAACTGTGGGCTTGATTTGTAGTCTTGAACGTTTTTACCAATACTGTTCAAATTTTTTAAATATAAATTGATATTATTTTTTATACCAATCCCTTCAAATATTTTATCATTAAGTTTAAAACTTACATCATTGATAATTCTAGATTTCAAATTATTAGTCTGATCTAAAACATTGCTACCACTTGAGGAAAAATTTAATGATCCATAATTACTATAAATTGGATTTTGAGTAAATTTATAATAAGGGAAAACATACTGATATCGATCGCTCTTAATTTTGGTTAAATCTTCATTTATCTCAGCACCTCCTGTTAATAAAAAATCGTCATTTTCTAATAATAAATCAAATCCAGATTTAAGCATATCATAGTTTATAGGTCTAATTTTGCTCTCTATAAAATTATCTGAAAATATCTTGATGTAAGTATCTTTGTTAACTCTTTCTAAAAAAAAATTAAAATCACTCACATTGAAATTTTCAAGATTTAGATTTTTTTTAAATTTAGCAAATAGATGGTTGCTATCTTTCTTTTTTTTTGTAGATGAAGATTTAAAGTCATTAACATAACCAAAGTCTAAAATTAAAGATGATCTTTTGTTTTCTTGCCTGTATTCATTTTGAAACAATTGAAATTTTTTTGAATATAAAACTGGATTAAAAGTAAAATCTTTATTTTCAGATATTACATGAAAATAAGGTGTACTGATTGACGAACCTAAAACATTTGAGCTACTTATTTTAGGCATTAAAAAACCAGATTGTCTGTTTACTGTGGGATCTGGATGAAAAAACTTTGGAAAATAAAATACAGGTAAATTATAGAACTTAAGAATTGAATTATCATAAATAATCTTTTTCTTTTTTTTATCGTGCTTAATTAAAGAGGATTCAATACTCCAAGGTGGACAGGTGTCATTTTTTTTACAACTTGTAAAAACAGCTTTTTTTACTGTTGTAATACCATTTTTGTGTTCAGAAGAAACCCCATAAACCCTTGGATCATTTTCTGATCTGTCAAACATATTTTTATTTAATGAAATTTTTGTGGCTCCAGTTTTATAAATTTTATTTTTTAAATCAAAAAAACCATTTTCAAAAAAATAATTATTTCTTTCACTAGGGATTTTATCCATATTTTGGACAATTGAGACTTGAGTACCTTTTAAAAATTCTTTTTGAATTTCATAATGAAATGAATTTAAGTTATATAATGAATTATTATCATCCCTAATTTCAGTTTTATTTGATGAAAAGAACTCCATATTTTTTTTGTTGAAGGTTATATTGCTAGATTTGAAAACATATTTAGATGATATTTTTGCCTCAGTTTTTCCCTCTGAATATATTTTTTCTAATTTTTTAAAATATGTAATTGTATTAGTTTTAATTATAATTTCTTTAAGTGGATCATCAAATTTTACATTTCCATTTGCTATAATTTTTTCTTCCTTTTTAAAATAATCGACTTCATCAGCAGAAATAGTTAAATTTTTCTTTAAATCAATAATTTTTACATTTCCTTTAGCAATAATTTGATTTTGTTTTTTGAAATAAAATATTTTGTCTGCAAATATATTTAAATTTCTTTTTTGATCTTTAATTACAACTTTGCCTACACCCTCTATTTCTTCTTTTTTTTTTATGTATGAAATTTTATCAGCGTTTATAACAATTTCTTTTATGTTATCATTGTATATTACATTTTTTGTTGCAATAAGATGAGTTAAAATTTTATTATATTCAAAGTTTTCAGCTAATATTGAAATTCCATCATCAGTGATCGCTTCTCCACCATTATAACCTTTTAAAATATTTCCATTATCGGTTATTTCAATTTCTGTTATATTTAAATTTATTAGTTCATCAGAACTAGAATGTATATTTATGGTTAAACTCAAAAATATATATAAAAAAAATTTTATTAATTTATTTTTCATTGAATTTAAGAGTCATTAGAGCAATTATAAAAGATAACAATAACAAAGGTGTCCAAATAGAAACTATATAGTTTATTTTTTCTGTTGTTCCCAAGACATTAAATAAATTATTTAAATAATATATAATAACACAAAAAAATAAACCAATTAAGATTTTCAATATATCGTTTTTGTATTTTTTGCTATTAATCATTATTACACTTGAGAATATAGTCATTAATACCAAATATATAGGATATGAAATTATTTTTTGTATTTGTATATTCACTTCAATTGTAGAGTAGTTTAATAATTCATAGTTTTTTTTAAGTTCTATTAATTCTAAAAAAGAAAGTGATGAGAGATTAGAAAATAAACTATTTATTCTCTCTGAATTAAAATTAGAATAAATTATTATTTTCTCTTTCTTCTCTTTTATATTATTTGTGAAGATTTCAGGGTCAATAACAATCCAATTATTTTCTTTAATATCAATTTTATTACTTTTAATGTTTCTAATAACTTCAAAATCTGAATTAAACTCTGTAATAAAATTATCAAAAAGAAAATTTTGATTAATTTTTGACGAATTTACTATTAGGATTTTATCATTATGCTTGTCTCTTATCCAAAGACCATTTTTGTTAATAACAGCCAGGTATTTACTATCTTTTGTGTAATCAGATTTTAACTCAAAATAAAAATTTTTTAGATTTGAAGAGGCATTATAAAATATACTTACTATAATAATACCAACTAAAAAAGTAACCGCGCTAGTTATGAATAGAATTTTTGAATTTTTTAAACCACTGTATTTAAAAATTAGAATTTCGTTATTTGCAAACAGCTTAATATAAAATAACTGAGTTGATATTAAAAAAATGAAAGGAAATATTTCAAAGAGCATTGCTGGTGAATTAAGAAGTGATAAATAGACAGGAAAAAAAATACTAATATTTATTTCTTTAAAAAATTCTAATTCAGTCAGAAGATTTATAATAAATACTAAACTAAATATTATTAATAATACATAGAAAAAAGAATTTAAAAAAACATTTATAAGAAATTTAATGTAAGTTTTCATTTAATATTTTTAAATTTAATTTTTTGTAAAAAATAACAATATAATAATAATGTTAAAAATATCGGAATTAGAAATAATAATAAATTATTTTGAAATGATTTATTAACAAATCTTAAGGTTGACTCTGAAAAAATAATTATAAAAAAACCAAATAAAAAAATAATTAATCTATATCTTGTATAATTAATTTTTTCCTTAGATTGGATTATTAATAGTAATGCTATTAACATTAATGCTGGAAGATAAAGTGGTATTACAATTCTTTTATATAATTCTGCAACAATATTATTTAAATTTTTATATTCACAATTTCTTACTATTTTTTTTATTTTTTCTATTTCAAGCAAATTTTTTTGAATTAATTTATCAACACAAGTAATTAGTTCTGAAGTTTTATGTTCTTGTGTTTTTTTTACAGTGATTGTGTTAGCTGAAAATTCCGATAGATTGAACTTAGATTTTGAAAAACTAAAATTTGTTATTTTGTCGTTTACTGAACTTGTGGTTTCGCCATCATAAAGTTCAAAGAAAGGATTTTTTTCATTGTTTTTAAATTTACCTTTTTTTGCATAAGTAATTTGAAAATTATTTTCGTTTATTTCTCTTTTAATATAAATATTGTTATAATTTCCATTATCGTCTTTACTTTCCGAGTAAATTGTTAAATCACTTATTGATGCATTAAATTTTTTAACTTTAATAAAATTATCCACAAAATTAAAATCAGAGATTCTTAATATTGATCTAGCCATATTTTGTGTTTTAGGAACTAGTATTGAAGTCAACAAAATTTGAAGAATTAATAAAATTATTGAAAAAAATAAAAAAAAGTTAACAAAGTTAATTTTTTGAACTCCAAAATTCCAATAAATCATTAATTCATTATTCAATTCATATTTTGCGATTATGTAAGAAAAACTGAAAAAAAAGGCAAAAGGAAATATTTTACTTATTATTTTTGGAAAATTTAACAATGAATAACTAAAATACACCATTGAGTCTCTTCCGTCATCGGTCATGATATCTAGGTAGTTTACTGCTTGCATAACCCAAATAATAACACTTGCACTAAATATACTTATTAGAAAAAAAATAAGGCAATCGGATAAAAATTTTCTATAAATAATTTTTTTCATTGAAATATGGTATTTTTATTCCTATATAGCACTCATCTCGTATAGAGTGTATTTAAAATTTTATGTCTATCAAAATTAATTATAAAATTGGTTTATCTAAAAACAAATCATTTAATTCAATCCTATTTGTTGATGAAAAATTCAATTTATCTAGGTTAAAGAATTACTTATCAAGTTCTGAATATTCTTATATTTTAGATTTATTACAAACAAAAGATCTTAAAAAAGAAATTTTATCATTTGATTTTAATTCAAAAAAAAAAATAATTTTAGTCTCTTTAAAAAAAAATATTAAAAACAATGAAATTGAAAATTTAGGTGCAAAATTTTATGATGAATTTAAAAGTTTAAAACAAAGTGAATTTAGTTTAAATTCAGATATAATTTCTCTGAATTCTAACGACATAATAAGCCATTTTTTACATGGATTAAGGTTAAAGTCTTATTCGTTTGAAAAATACAAATCAAAAAAGAATAAAAATAAAATTTCTATAACAGTTTTTGGTAAAAAGAAAATATCATTCAATAATAAGGTTAAATTTAGAGCTATTGAGGAGGGAACTTTTTATACGAGAGATCTGGTTTCAGAGCCAGGAAATATCTTGCATCCTGATGAATATGCTAAACGTATTTATACTCTTAAAAAATTTGGATTAAAAATAAATATATATGATGAAAAGAAATTAAAAAAACTTGGCATGAATACATTACTTGGTGTTGGTCAAGGAAGTGTTAGAGGATCTTATTTAGTTACCATGGAATGGAATGGTGCTAAAAATAAATCTAAACCTTTGGCTTTTGTTGGCAAAGGTGTTTGTTTTGATACAGGTGGGATATCATTAAAACCTGCAAAATTTATGGAAGATATGACATATGATATGGCTGGTTCTGCTGTTGTTGTGGGATTGATGAAAAGTTTGGCCCTTAGAAAGGCAAAAATAAATGCTGTAGGCGTAGTAGGGCTCGTAGAAAATATGCCAGGTGGTAATGCACAAAGACCAGGAGATATAGTAAAGTCCTATAGCGGTAAAACAGTTGAAATATTAAACACCGATGCAGAGGGAAGATTAGTGCTTGCAGATGCATTAACTTACACAGAGGAAAAATTTAAACCAAAATTCATAGTTGATTTGGCCACTTTAACAGGAGCAATTATAGTTTCACTTGGATCAGAGTATGCTGGGTTATTTTCTAATGACAATAAGTTATCTAATCAATTGATTAATGCAGGTGAACAGGTTGAAGAAAAAGTTTGGAGAATGCCTCTAAATAAAAATTTTGATAAGCTAATAGACTCCAAAAACGCAGACATGCAAAATATAAATTACGTTGGTGGAGCTGGATCTACGACCGCTGCTCAATTTTTACAAAGATTCATTTTGAATAAAACACCATGGGCTCATTTAGATATAGCTGGAATGGCATTTTCAAAATATGGAGGTGCACTAAATTCAGGTGGTGCAACAGGTTATGGAGTAAGATTATTAAATAAACTAATAGAGGATTATTATGAGTAATTTAGAACAAACTTTATCAATAATTAAACCAGATGCAGTGGAAAGAAATCTAGAGAACGAAATTAAAGAAATTTTTAAAGCTAATAGTTTTACAATTTTAAAAGAAAAAAAAATCCAAATTGAAAAATCAGAAGCTGAAAAGTTTTATAAAGTTCATGAAACTAAACCGTTTTATAATGATTTATGTGACTATTTATCATCAGGTCCTATTGTTGTAATGGTTCTTGAAAAAGAGAATGCAGTTTTAGGAAATAGAGAATTAATGGGTGCTACAAATCCAGAAGATGCAGAAGAAGGAACTATTAGAAAAAAATATGGGATTTCAATAGACAAAAACTCTGTTCATGGATCAGATAGTGTTGAAAATGCTAAAATTGAAATAGATTTTTTCTTTAAAGATTAAAAACTTTTAAAATAGCTTCTGGGTAAAGTTTATGCTCTTGAACTAAAATTTTTTTAGCAAGAGAGGACTCTGTATCTTTTTTTGAAATTTTTACTTTTTTTTGTAGAATAATTTTTCCCGAGTCTAATCTAGCGTTTACAAAATGAACAGTGCATCCAGAGTATTTTTCCTTATTATTCAATACTCTTTGGTGAGTGTTTAATCCTTTATACTTAGGCAGTAAAGAGGGGTGTATATTTAAAATTTTTCCTTGAAATTTATTTATAAAATTTTTTGACAAAATTTTCATAAATCCAGCTAGACATATCATTTTAATATTATTTTTTTTTAAGATAGAAAGTAGCTTATTTTCACTTAATTTTTTGTTTTCAAAATTTAAAACTTTTTTTTTAATTTTAAACTTTTTGGCATACTTTAAACCCTTTGCCTTAGAGTTATTTGAAACAATAAAATTAATTGATATGGGAGATAATTTAGTTTTAGAAAATTTAATTAAAGATTTTAAATTACTGCCTGTCCCTGAAATAAATACAGCTGTTCTGATTCTATCTATTCCAGTCGATATAACCATTTAACTTAACTTTGTTTTTACCATTTAAAATTTTTCCAATAACATATGGTTTGTACTCTTTTGAAAAAAAGCTGCTTATTTTTTTAAAATTTTTGCTTTCAACAATAATACAAAAACCAACTCCACAATTAAATGTTTTAAGCATTTCTTTATCAGAAATTCCATTATTTTTAAGCCAATTAAATATTTTAGAAGTTTTAATTTTATCTAAACTTATGTGTGCAGATAGCTTATCTGGTATAATTCTTTTAATATTGTCAGATAAACCTCCACCAGTTATATTTGCACAGCCATTGATTAAGTTGTTATTTATCAAATTCATTATTTCTTTAACATATATTTTTGTTGGTTTTAGAAGTTCAGATTTTAAAAATATATTTTTTTTAATATTTATTTTTTTTTGTTTTAATAAATATCTTACAAGAGAATACCCGTTAGAATGTAAACCGCTTGAAGGAATTGCAACTATAAGATTATTTTTTTTTATTTTATCTTTATTTAAAATTCTATCCTTTCCCACAACTCCTACAGCAAAACCTGCGATATCGAATTTACCTTTTTCATATGTACCTGGCATTTCAGCAGTCTCTCCACCAACCAATTCACATTCTGATTGATCGCAGCCTCTGTTAATTCCTTTTATAATTGCTTTAAGTTTTTTAATATCTATTTTATTTATTGAAATATAATCTAAAAAAATTAAAGGCTTAGCACCTTGAACAATTAAATCATTTACACTCATTGCAACTAGATCAATACCAATGGTATCAAATTTATTTAATGTATTAGCAATTTCAACTTTAGTTCCCACGCCATCAGTACAAGCGACGATTCTAGGTTGCTTAATATTACCTGGTATATTTGTGATTGAACCAAACCCTCCTATATTAGAGAACTTTTTTTTGCCTCTTTTTTTTGCTGAAACTGTAGAAATGAAATCAACAAACTTGTCTGCAGCTCTAATATTAACTCCACTTTTTTTATAGGTAAATTTTTTTTTATTCATTAATATGTTTTATGAAATTTATTTCTCTGCTCAGTAATTTAAAGCTTTTATATAATTTTTTATTATTTCTTGCTTTAATAAATATTTTCTTTTCCACAGGAAAAAGTCATTCAAAGACATTTTCTATAAATGATATTGAAATATCAACACCTTTTGAAATAAATTTTAATAAAAATGAAATTATTGATGAAGGATTTGTAAAGGCATTTAATGAACTTATTTTGTCAATTGTCCAAAGTAAAGATCAGGTAAAATTAAAAAATACATCAATTAATCAAATTAAGGGCATGATAGAAACCTTCTCAATAAAGGAAGAAAAGTTTATTGATGAAATTTATTATCTTGCCATAAATGTTTCATTTAATAAAAAAAATATATTTGATTTATTAGAAAAGAAAAATATTTTTCCATCTTTACCTGTTAAAAAAGATTTTTTATTCATCCCCGTACTTGTTGATCAAAATAAAAATCAAGTTTTAATGTTCTCTGAGAACAAGTTATTTTCCAGTTGGAATTTAAATAATAAAAAATACAGTCTTTTAAATTATATCCTACCTACCGAAGATTTAGATGATTTTAGATTGATAAAACAGAATATTAATATTTTAGAAAATTATGACTTCAAAGAAATTATAAATAAATACAATATAAATGACCACATTATTATGATTGTGTTTAAGGATAATAATAAAGTAAGAGTATTTAATAAAATTTTTTTTAATGAAAATAATAATTTAAAAAATTTAAATTTTACCGAGGTTAATTTTGACAACGAAAAAGAATTATTTGAATTTATTGACAATTTAAAATTAGTCTACGAAGATTTTTGGAAATCACAAAATCAAATCAATACTTCAGTAAAGTTTTCTTTAAATATTTCTATTGATAATTCTAATAATATAAAAATTAATAAATTTGAAAAAATTTTATCTGATATGGATCTGATATATAATTTTTCAATTTATAAGTTCAATAATCGAAATAATTTTTATAAAGTTATTTTTAATGGAACACCTGATAAGTTTTTAGAAATAATGAGTGATCAAAATTATGATTTTGAAATTAAAAATAAAATTTGGGTTTTAAATGACAAATCTTAATCAACAAATACTTAAATTTGATTATGACCAAAATTTTAAAGATTTGGACTTCTATGTTACAAACAGCAACGAACACTCTTATAGACTTCTAAATAGTTGGCCAAAATGGGATAAAAATTTTATAAACTTAATAGGTGAAACATTTTCAGGAAAAAGTCATTTAATAAATATATTTTTAGAAAAGTATAGAGGAATTAAAATTAATGCAGAAAATATTAATAATGACTTTCTTAAACAAATTAAAATGTATGAAAATATTATTGTTGAGGATTTAACTGAAAAAATAAATGAAAACTTATTATTTACACTTATAAATGTAATTGATCAGTATAATAAGTACTTAATAGTAACCTCAAAAAAACCAATAGTTGATTTTAAGTTTAAATTAAATGATCTTAATTCAAGATCTACTAATTTTATTTTATCTCAAATTGAAAAACCAGGTGACGATTTAATTTATGCATTAATATTAAAAAATCTTTCTGATCGTCAAATATCAATAGACCAAAAACTTATTGAATTTATAATTAAGAGAATTGATAGAACTTATGGTAAAATTTCTGATTTCATATATAAAATCGACGAAATTAGTTTAAAAAGAAAGAAACCAATCGATTTTAAAATTATAAAAGAAGCATTAGAGGTTTAATTGAATAAATATAGAACACATAAATGTAATGAGTTAAGAAAAGAGGATGTAGATAAAAAAATTTCTCTTTCAGGCTGGATAAATAAAAAAAGAGACCATGGGAATTTGTTATTCATTGATTTAAGAGATAATTATGGAATTACCCAATGTATAATTGATAAAGATAACAAATATTTTTCTGATTTAGAAAAAATGCAATTAGAAACTGTAATTAAAGTTGAGGGAAAAGTAGTTAATAGATCTAAAGAAACAATTAATTCTGAAATAGATTCAGGCGAAATAGAGATTGTTATTGACAATTATGAAGTTCTAGGGACTTGTAAGGAACTACCTATGCCAATCTTCAGTGATCAAGAATATGCTGAAGAAATAAGATTAAAATATAGATTTTTAGATTTAAGAAGAAAAAAAATTCATGAAAACATTATTTTAAGATCTAAAGTTATTTCATACATCAGAAATGAAATGACTAAATTAGGTTTTTTAGAATTTCAAACACCAATTTTAACCTCTTCTAGTCCAGAGGGTGCTAGAGATTTTTTAGTGCCTAGTCGTTTAAATCCTGGAAAATTTTATGCATTACCTCAAGCCCCTCAACAATTTAAACAATTAATAATGGTTTCAGGTTTTGACAGATATTTTCAAATTGCACCTTGTTTCAGAGATGAAGATGCGAGAGCGGACCGAAGTCCTGGAGAATTTTATCAATTAGATTTAGAAATGTCATTTGTTGAGCAGGAAGATGTATTCAATGTAGTTGAGAAATTAATGGTTAATACATTTAAAAATTTTTCTACTAAAAAACTGATGTTTGATAAATTTCCAAAGATTTCATACAAGGAAGCAATGCTTAAATACGGTACTGATAAACCAGATTTAAGAAACCCACTTATTGTAAATGATATAACCAAAATTTTTACAAGAGAAGATGTTTCATTTGAAATATTTAAAAAATTAGTAAAATTTGGATCTAAAGTAAGATGTATTATCACAAAAAATACGAAAGATAAGCCAAGAAGTTTTTTTGATAATATTGATAAATGGGCAAAAGAAGAAGGTGCATCTGGTTTAGCTTATTTTACTTTTGAAAAAGATAAAGATATCTTAGCAAAAGGCCCTATAGGAAAATTTTTTTCTCAAGGTGCATTGGTTGAAATCATGAAAATAACGAACTGTGAAATAGGGGACAGTATTTTCATGGCTTGTGGAAAACAAGACGAATTAGAAAAAATTACTGCGTTAGCAAGAGATAAAATTGCAAAAGATCTAGATTTAATCGACGAAAATGTTTTCGCATTTTGTTGGATTGTAGACTATCCAATGTTTGAAAAAGATGAAGCAACAAATAAGATTGGATTTAGTCACAATCCATTTTCGATGCCTCAAGGTGATTTAAGTGAAAAAGATTTTGAAAACCCGTTAGATATACTTGCCTATCAATATGACATAGTTTGTAATGGTATAGAACTATCTTCTGGAGCAATTAGAAATCATAAACCAGAACTTATGTACAAACTTTTCTCGATTGCAGGATATGATAAAAATCAAGTAGATGAAAAATTTAGTGGTATGATTAATGCACTTAGTTATGGCGCACCACCACACGGAGGAATAGCACCTGGTATTGATAGAATCGTGATGTTACTAGCAAATGAGAAAAATATTAGGGAAGTTACTATGTTTCCAATGAACCAAAACGCAGAAGATTTAATGATGAATGCACCATCTGAAGTAAATCCAGATCAATTGACAGAATTAAATTTAGCTTTAAAAATAAAAAAATAACTTATTTTTTACCTTTTAAACTTATTTTTACATCTGAAAGATCAACTAGATTTTTTTTATAATTATTTCTAACGAAACCTTTACTGGTAATGTCTTTTACAATTTTCAATAATTGATTTTGATCCTCAGAGTTTTGATCCTCTACATTGACGGCATCATTTTGTCCAATAGCTGGAGTATGGGCCAGATCTTCCCTATTTTGATAAGAAATAGCTAATTCTCTGAAAATATAATCCAAAATTGATGTGGCGCTTAAAATTCTATCATTACCATGGACTTTGCCAGACGGTTCGAATTTTGTATCTACAAATGCACTTATAAACTCATCTAAAGGAACACCATATTGAAGGCCTAAAGATACAGCAATTGCAAAATTATTCATTAAAGCTTTAACAAGCTCACCTTCTTTACTGGTATCAATAAATATTTCTCCAATTTTTCCGTCTTCATATTCTCCAGTATGTAGGTAAACTTTGTGGTCACCAATAGTAGCTTTTTGAATATATCCTTTTCTTCTGTCAGGCATGCTAAATCTTTTACCTGACTTCTCGTTAGCTGTTTTTATGTTTGTTAAAACACTTTCTTTATTTATTTCGCTTTTTTTGTCCCTTTCAGTAACTATCTCTATTTTATTATTTTCAAGGACTTTATTGTTTTTTGGATCTAGACTTTTTGTTTTTCTGTTATCAAGTTTTACGTCTAAAACCTCAAATTTACCATCATCTCTTTTTTCTAAATTCTTTAACTCTGCCTCATTAATATCATCTAAAAAATGATTTACCTTAAAAGTACAGGTATAATAAGTTTCAACTAAATACTTTGCCATTTTACCTCAATTTAAATTTTAATTTGAATAATGAATCAATTAATTTATATACATATTCATATTTTAGTCTAATTTAAATTTTACAATTTTTAATTGAAAATATAAAAAAATATTATGTTGACACTTTTAAGAAAAATTTTCACATGGTGGAATCAAGACACTTTTGGAACACGATTAAAAACTATTTTTTATGGAAAACTAGTTGGTACTGATGAGCTAGGTAATAAATACTACGAGAGTAAAAATGGAAAAAGATGGGTTATCTATTCAAGTACGATTGACGCATCAAAAATTCCTGTTGAATGGTACTCTTGGATACATTTTACACCAAATAAAATTGAGAAAAAACATACCTTAGAAAAATATGAATGGCAAAAACCTCATCAAGAAAATTTAACAGGGACTGACGCAGCATATTATCCAAATAAGAATAAAGATGGTATTAAAAAGAAATACTCAAGTTGGAAAGAATAATTTTAAATTAGTCTATTTAGTTTTTTTATTTTATTTTTGTTTATTTTTAAACTTAAATGCAAAAAGTAATTTAGAGGGGACTTTTACTGATATAAAAATTTTGGATAAAATAAGTTCTAAAAATACCTTACTTAAACTTAAAAATGGAAAATTAATAAAGTTTAAAGATTTATCAATTAAAAGTTTGAAATGTAAAAATTCAGAATTTGATGATAATCCAGAAATAACCGCCTATATACAAGTTCGAGATCTGACCAATAAAAACAATGATGAAGTTTTTGTTTTTAATGGTTGGATGTTTTCATCAAGTCCATCAATTACACCTTTTGATCATCCTGTTTATGATGTTTGGCTTGTAAGCTGTTATTAAATAATTGGGTCTTTATCTAGCCAACTTACATTAAAATCTGAATTAATAAATTTTTTGTGATTTAGTAATTTTTTATGAAGAGGAATAGTTGTAGTAATACCTTCAATAACAAACTCATCTAACGATCTATTCATTCTTTGAATAGCCTCAGTTCGATTTCTTCCATGACAAATTAATTTACATACCATGCTATCATAGTAGGGAGTTACTTTGTAACCTTGGAATATAGCTCCATCTACTCTGGTTCTAAAACCAGAAGGCTGGTGGCACATTGTTATTAATCCAGGAGATGGTTGAAAATTTTTGCTTGCATCTTCAGCGTTTATTCTGCACTCAATTGCATGTCCTCTTGGATTGACATCACTTTGTTTTAATGCTGTTTCCTCTGAAAAAGCAATCCAAATTTGTTCTTTAATTATATCTATACCAGTAACCATTTCAGTTACAGGATGTTCAACTTGAACTCTTGTATTCATTTCTAGAAAATAAAATTTTCCGTCTTCATAAATAAATTCAACAGTTCCAGCACCCATATAACCAATTTTGGCAACCATATTTACTGTTTTTTCAAACAAATCTTTTCTTATTTCATTATTTAATACTGGACTCGGTGTTTCTTCTATTAACTTTTGATGTCTTCTTTGAACAGAACAATCTCTTTCATGAAGGTGAACAGCTCTATTTTTTCCAGCTAATATTTGAACCTCAATATGTCTAGGATTTTGGAAAAATTTTTCAATGTAAACTTCATCATTACCAAAGTATTTCTTTGCTTCAGATTTAGCGGTTGAAAACAACGTTTCAAATTCTTCTTGCTTGTCAACTATTTTCATACCTTTACCTCCACCTCCACCTGAGGCTTTAATTAAGACAGGAAAACCAATTTTTTTACAAAGTTCCTTTGCTTCAGAAACATCTTTTACACCACCTTCTGAACCCTCAATAACAGGTAATCCATTTTCTTTAGCTATTCTTTTTGCTTGGATTTTATCACCCATCATTTCAATATGTTTTGATGAGGCTCCTATAAAAGTAATCTTATTCTCCTCTAAAATTTTTGCAAAGTTTGCATTTTCAGAAAGAAAGCCATAGCCGGGATGTACTGCGTCAGCATTAGTAAGCTCTATAGCTGACATTAAAGCAGGAATATTTAAATAACTATTTGCAGGTTGATGTGAACCAATACAGACACTTTCATCTGCCATCCTTACGTGCATACTTTCTCGATCTACATCTGAGTGAACAGCTACAGTGGATATTCCCCATTCTTTACAAGCCCTAATAATTCTAACCGCAATTTCCCCACGGTTTGCAATTAAAATTTTTTTAAACATTATTTATTCTAGGATAATAAGGGTTTGACCAAATTCAACAGGTTGACCGTCTTCAACACAAATTTCTTTTACTACACCATCTGCTGTTGAAGGAACATGATTCATGGTTTTCATTGCCTCAACAATCATTATTGTATCACCTTTTTTAATTTTTTTTCCAATCTCAACAAATTTTTTTGCACCTGGTTCTGGAGCATGATAGGCAGTTCCAATTATAGGTGAAGTAATTTCAGTTCCTGATTTAATATTTTGAGTTTGAGTAGGTGCTGAACTTGATGCAGGAGATGAGGACGAAGTAACTTGAGGTTGATTACTTATTGAAACATTATTTTTTGATACTTTAATTTTTGTATCCTTTTCAGTTATCTCTATTTCAGTAAGATTAAATTCTTTTAAATAATCACTTAACTCTTTAATTATTTTTTTATCTATTTTCATTATGCAAGGTCTTTTGTAATGAAATTATGGCCAAAATATATCCTTCAGCCCCTAATCCAAAAATTCCTCCAGTTACCACATCACTTATAAGTGATTTATGTCTAAATTCTTCTCTTTTATAAATATTAGATAAATGTAGCTCGATTATTGGTTTTTTAAATAAATCTAGAGCATCTCTTATAGCTACAGAGGTATGGGTAAATGCAGCAGCATTTATAATCATTCCATCAAATTTTTTCCTAGCATCTTGAATAATGTTAACAAGCTCTCCTTCAACATTAGATTGAGCAAATTCAACATCAATACCAATTTCTTTTGCTTTTTTGGAACAATTTTCTTTAAGTTGTTCATATGTAGTTGATCCATATTGTGATTGTTCTCTTTCTCCTAATAGATTAAGATTTGGACCGTTAATAATAATTATTTTATTATTCATTCAGCACTTATATACGATGAAAAAAATAAAAAAAATAAAAATCAAAATAAATGGTAAAATCAAATCTATAATTCAAGATTCTAATCTCTCTATGGTGTTAAAAAATCTAAAAATACCATTAAATAAAGTAGCTATTGAGCTTAATGAGGAAATAATAGATAAAAAAAAAATTAATAAAATAAAATTAAATAGAAATGATAAAATTGAAATAGTTCATTTTATTGGAGGCGGTTAATTTGAAAAAAGATAGTCTGATTATTGCAAATAAAAAATTTAATTCCAGATTAATTGTTGGAACAGGAAAATACAAAAGTATGTCTGAATGTGCAAAAGCAATTAAACTTTCAGGAGCAGAAATTATAACCGTTGCTGTAAGAAGAGTTAATATATCAGATAAAAATAAACCTTTGCTTATGGATTATATTGATCCAAAAAAAATCACATATTTACCCAATACTGCTGGATGTTTTAATTCAAAGGAAGCTTTAAGAACTTTGAGATTAGCAAGAGAAATAGGTGGTTGGAAGTTAGTTAAATTAGAAGTTTTAGGAGATAAAAAAAATTTATTTCCAGATATGATTGAAACTTTAAAATCTACAGAAGTTCTCGCTAAAGAAGGTTTTAAGGTTATGGTTTATTGTAACGATGATCCTTTAATGGCTAAGCGTTTAGAGAATTCAGGTGCTGAAGCTATTATGCCTCTAGCAGCACCAATTGGATCAGGACTAGGCATTCAAAATAAAGTCAATATTCAAATAATGAGAAAACAAACCAAACTTCCATTAATTATAGATGCTGGTTTAGGTCAAGCTTCAGACGCTACAATTGCAATGGAATTAGGTTGTGATGGAGTACTTGTTAACACTGCTATAGCAAAAGCAAAAAAACCTTTTGAAATGGCTCTAGCTTTCAAAAATGCAGTTATTGCAGGAAGACAATCTTACAAATCTGGAAGAATTGATAAAATTTTAATGGGCAATCCATCCTCACCATCAAAAGGAATTATTTAGTTTTTTTATAATATTTTTTTTTACTATATTTTTTTTTAATAATTTTTTTATTATCTTTTTTTTCTGAAAATTTATCTTCTTTATTTTGTGTTTCTAAATTTTTTAATTTTTCGTAATATTCTATTAATTCAATCGTTTTTTTTGATTTATTTTTAATATCTATTATGTACTCAGGAATAATTAAAGAATTGTCACTGATAATGTCAATTTTCATTTTATTTTTTTTTTCAAAATAAGTTAAGTCATTAATAAAATTTTCTTTAAGGAAATCTGAAATTTTCTTACAAACTTTTAATTCAACAAATTTAGCTTTGTTAATTACTGCTTTTAACTCAACAATTTTTAAAAGTTTTTGAGCAAAAGACTCATCAGTTAAAGTAACTTTCCATTTAATTGCACTTTCTCTTAGTCTTTGTCTTGACATTTCCAAAAGACCAAAATTACTTATTTTTCCAATTTGAATTCTCGCTCTATCTGATCTACATTTCTCTTTAAGTTTTCTTTCTACCAATCTCCTGTTTCCATAACTCAGCATGTCAATAAAATCTATTATGATTAAACCTGACAAATCTCTTATCTTTATTTGTCTTGCAATTTCCTCTGAAGCTTCGATGTTTGTGTCTAAAGCAGTGCTTTCAACATTTTTTCCTTTTATTGAACTTCCAGAATTTATATCAATAGAAACTAAAGCCTCTGTAGGGTTAATAACCAAATATCCTCCAGATTTAAGTTTAATTTCTGAGTCAAATATTTGATTTAACTTTTGTTCAATATTTTCTTGAATAAATAGTGGAATTTTTCCTCTATATTTTTTTACTTTTTTCAGATTTGATGGCATCATAGTTTTCATGAATGATTGAGCTTTTTTATAACCCTCGTTACCTTCTACAATTATTTTTTGGGTATTTTCGTCATACATATCTCTTAAAGTTCTTTTAATTATTTCACTTTCTTGATGAATTAAAGAGGGAGCAATAGAGTTTATTGCATTTTCTTTTATTTGACTCCAAGAATTAATCAAAGTTGTTAAATCACTACTTATTTCATTTTTTGTTTTATTACTTCCAGCAGTTCTGACAATTAATCCCATCTCTTTAGGTATTTCAATTTCATTTAAAATTGTTCTTATTTTTTTTCTATCAGCAGGATTAAATATTTTTCTTGATATACCTCCTCCTTTAGGAGTGTTTGGCATTAAAACAATATATTTTCCTGCAATGGAAATGAAAGTACTTAATGCTGCACCTTTTTGCCCTCTTTCGTCTTTAATGACTTGTACAAGAATTACTTGATTAGGCTTAATTACTTCTTGAATTTTATACCTTTTAAATTTTAATCTATGCTCCTTTTTTTTTTCTTCTTCACCTAAATTTTCTTTTTCAGAAATATTTTCTTTATTATTTGGATCCTCTTCTGTTTGCTCTTCCGATATCTTTTCTATAGGATCATCAACTTCTAACTTTCCTTTAGCAATATTTTCCTCTTCTTTAGCTTGAACTTTTCTTGAAAGTTCCTCTCTAGCCTTTTCTTCCTCTTCTTTAATTTTTTCTAAATCAGCTTTTGGAATTTGATAATAATCTGATTGTATGTCATTAAAGGATAAAAACCCATGCCTCTCTCTTCCAAAATCAACGAAAGCAGCTTGCAATGATGGTTCTATTCTACTTACTTTTCCTAAATAGATATTATTTTTAATTAAGTTATTTTTTAAACCTTCGTATTCGTAATCTTCAATATTTTCGCCTGATTTAAGAACAACTCTAGTTTCGTTTGGATGCGAAGCATCAATATATAAATTTTTTTCCATAATTTTGTGAATTTTAATTTCATTATTAGTTTATTATTTAAAATTTTGTTTAATTTTCTTGCCATATCTTTAACAAATTCCAAGATATAATGAAATTAAAATGAATAAATTTTTAAGAATTATCTTTATTTTAACAACGTCTTTTATAATTTTATCAGCAATTTTGATAATAAGTATCTTGTGGACTTATTCTAACGATCTAGCAGATTATAAATTTCTTAAAAATTATAAACCTCCTGTTTCCAGTAAAGTTTACTCTGGTAATGGTGATTTAGTTGCAGATTTTTCAAAGCAAAAAAGAGTATTTGTTCCATTTAATTCAATTCCAAAAAATGTAATTAACGCATTTTTATCTGCTGAGGACAAAAATTTTTTTAAACATCCGGGTGTTGATGCCAAAGGTGTTATTAGAGCAGTAATAAATAATATCTCAAATATTTTGTCATCTAAAAGGTTAGAGGGAGCATCTACAATTACCCAACAGGTAGCAAAAAATTTTTTATTAACAAATGAAGTAAGTTTTAATAGGAAAATAAAGGAAGCAATACTAGCTTTTAGAATAGAGAGAGCTTTATCTAAAGAAAGAATTCTAGAACTTTACCTAAATCAAATTTATCTTGGAAGTGGAGCTTATGGAGTAGCTGCTGCAAGCTTAGAATATTTTGATAAATCTATTAAAGATTTAAATTACTCAGAGGCTGCTTTATTAGCAGCTTTACCAAAAGCACCTAGTAGATATAATCCCTATAGAGATCCAGATATAGCAAAATTTAGAAGAAATTTAGTTTTAAAAAACTTATTAGATAATAATTATTTAACATTAGAATGGTATGAAAAACTTACAAAAGAAGAAATAATTTTAAAAAAAAATAAAAAAATTTTTTTAGAAGATGCTCAATATTTTATTGAGGATGTTAGAAAGAGTGTAATTGAAACTTTAACCTATGACAAAGTTTATAAACAAGGTTTTAATATTAATACTCCAATAGATTTAAATTTACAAACAATTGCAACAAAATCACTTAGAGATGGATTAGTAGCATATGATAAAAGAAAGGGATGGAGAGGACCACTTGCTAACAAGATTTATAATTCGGAATGGAAAAAAGATTTAGAAAAATATAAATTAGAAAATTCAATTAATTGGAAATTAGCAATAGTCAAAAATATAAATAAATTTTCAGCTGAAGTAGAAACAGAGGATAATATTAAAGGTACTATTGAATATCAGAATATTTCTTGGACTAAGAAAGAATTTAGTGAATTATTAAAACCTGGTGATGTTGTTTATGTTAAAAATGTTGGAGAAAATACTTTCAATTTACAACAATTACCAAAAGTAAATGGTGGGATTGTAGTGATGGATCCATTTACTGGAAGAGTTTTAGCACTAAGTGGTGGTTTTAGTTTTAAACAAAGTGAATTTAACAGAGCAACTCAAGCTAAAAGACAGCCTGGATCAGCTTTTAAACCATTTGTTTATGCATTAGCCTTAGAGAATAATTTTACACCAACATCATTAGTTCTAGATGCACCAATGGTTTTAGACCAAGGAGATGATTTAAAAATGTGGAAACCAGAAAATTATGGAAAAAAATTTTATGGACCTTCGACTTTAAGGACTGGATTGGAGAAATCTAGAAATTTAATGACAGTAAGAATAGCCCAAAATCTAGGTGTAGAGAAAATAGTTGATTTTTCAAAAGCATTAAAAATTTACGATAATCCAGAAGAGCTTTTATCTATATCTTTGGGATCTGCTGAAACAACTTTATTAAAACTTACATCTGCTTATTCAGTTTTTGTTAATGGAGGAAAACTTGTTGAACCAATATTGATAGATAGAATTCAAGACAGTGAGGGAAACACTATTTTTAATAATGATAAAAGAAAATGTATTAACTGTGATCAAATTTCTTATTTAACTAACGATTATCCAGAGATTAAAAATAATTACACACAAATTTTTTCTCCAGAAACAGCTTTTCAAATGACATCAATTTTAGAAGGAGTTATTCAAAGAGGTACAGCTAAAAAACTTAAAGAATTAAAATTAAATATTGCAGGTAAAACTGGAACAACAAATAAAAATACAGATACATGGTTTATAGGTTTTACCTCAAATTTGTTAGTTGGAGTTTATGTGGGCTCAGATAACCCAACTCCATTAGGAAAATATGAAACAGGATCTAAAACTGCTTTGCCAATATTCAAAAATTTTATAAGTGATTCTGTTAACAAATATGATGCAAGACCATTTAAGGCTGCTAAAGGAACAGTCATGATGGTTGTTGATCCTTTAACAGGTCAAAAAGCAAAATTTAACTCAAAGAATACTATTATTGAGGTTTTTAAAAAAGAAAATGTAGTTGATGGAAAAGTACTTTATACAAATTCAGATAGATTAGACCCAAATAATATATTAAAGTTTTATTAATGGATAATAATTATCAAAATTTTAAAGAAGAAGTTGAAAAGATAAATCAAAAAATACAGGAGTATCTTTGAAAAAAATAATATCTATTCAAAACTGCAATCTTTAAATTCACAAATGCTAAGTGCCGATTTTTGGCAAGATAAAAATAATTCTCAAATAGTTATTAAAGAAAAGAAATTTTATGAAGATTTAACTAATTCTTTAAATAATAATGTTGAGAAATTAAAAGATTTAGATGATTTGTATCAACTGGCGCTTGAAGAAGAAAATTTGCAAGTTCAAAAAGAAGTTTTACAAAATATAAAAGACTTAAGAAGTGAAGTTAAAAAAAATGAAATTAAATGTTTTTTATCTAATGAAGCAGATTCTTTAAATTGTTATATAGAAATACATGCTGGCGCTGGAGGCACAGAAAGTCAAGATTGGGCTGATATGCTGAGAAGAATGTATTTAAAATGGTCCGATAAAAAAAATTTTAAATCAAGTTTAATTAGTGAACATAGAGGTGACGAGGCTGGAATAAAGTCTGCAACAATTAAAATAGATGGTGACTATGTTTTTGGATGGTTAAAAAAAGAGTCGGGAATACATAGATTAGTTAGGATATCTCCATTTGACTCTGGAGCAAGAAGACACACCAGTTTTGCAAGTGTTTGGATTTACCCAGTCGTGGATGAAAACATAAATATTGAAATTTTAGAAAAAGATTTAAGAATAGATACCTATCGTTCCAGTGGAGCAGGTGGCCAGCACGTTAATACTACTGATAGTGCAGTTAGAATAACACACATTCCATCAAAAATTGTTGTTCAATGTCAAAATGAAAGATCTCAACATAAAAATAAAGAAACATGCATAAATATGTTGAAAGCAAGATTATATGATTATGAAATTAAAAAAAGAGAGGAAGAAAATCAAAATGTTGAAAATTCTAAATCAGATATAGGGTGGGGCCATCAAATTAGATCTTATGTTCTTCAACCCTACAGACTTGTAAAAGATAATAGAACTAGTTTTGAAAGCACTAGTCCAGACAAAGTATTAGATGGCGATCTTGATGAATTTTTGGAACAATCACTTTATAAATTAAATGAAAAATAATTTCTTAAAATATTTTACTTTGCTTTTTTCAGTGTTAGTTATTTCGATAGTTTACCTCAGCACTGTGGGTATAGAGACAGATAAATTCAATGATCAAATTAAAAAAAGAGTATTACTAATAAATAAAAAGATAGATATAGACTTAAAAAAAATTAAATTAACTCTAGATCCTTTTAGGCTAAAAATTTTTGCAAAAACAGTTGGTACCACAGTATATTTTGCAAAAAGACCTTTAGCATTAGAAAGCATTAAAACGCAAGTTTCGCTTAATTCTTTAATTAAAAATAAGATTTCATCATCAAATATAGAGTTAAAAACTAAGTCTATATTATTAAATGATTTAATTAAATTTATTCGTACAACAACCAACAAACCTGAATTATTAATATTAGAAAAAATTGTAAAAAAAGGTCACATAATTATAGATCTAAGTTTGAACATCGATGAAAATGGCAAACTTAAAAATGATTATATCATTGAAGGTTTGATTAAAGATGGAAGTATTAATTTTTTAGACAGGGCTATTTTTAAAAATATAAATTTTAACTTCAATTTTCAAAAAGATAATTATGATTTTTATGAAATAAATTTTAAAACTGAAGAAGTAAATTTTATTTCAAAAAAACTTAACGTAAAAAAGAAAAAAAACAGCTTTTTAATTGATGCTATTGTAGAAAATGATCAATCAAGTTTAAATTCAAATATATTAAATTTATTAAATTTAAATTTTGAAAATATAATTGTTGATGATGCTAAATTCAAAACAAATAATGAATTTTCTCTAGAAATAGATGAAAAATTTAAAGTTAAAAATATTATTTTAAATTCTGATATAAATATTACACAACTAAAATATAAAAATTTAAAAATAATTAATAAATATTTTTCAGAAGTCGATGATATAATTTTACTAGATAATCATAAATTAAATTTAAATTATAAGGATAAAAATTTATCAATCAACGGCGGGGGGCAAATTCAAATAAATACTGGAGAAATAGATGAAATTAAATATTTTATAAATAAAAAAGATAAGGATTTAAGAATAGATTCAGAAATATTTTTAAAAAATATAGTTTTAGAGCAGCAAGATTTTTTAAAAATTTTCTTCCCTCAAGCTAATGAAAATATAAATTTTAATAATCATAAATTAAAAATTAATTTTAACAATAATACTCTAACTTTTTCAGGTTCTGGAAAATTTAAAATTGATAAAGATTTTGATGAAATTGATTATTTCATTGAGAAAAATGATAATAAATTAAGTTTTTAATACTAATTTAAATGTAAAAAATACAAAATTTAAAATTGATAATAT
>NZ_JBNGZE010000004.1:0-40223 GCF_052049855.1 Candidatus Pelagibacter sp. | reverse complement strand
GATATTACCTATAACAAAATAATGAATAAATATAATAATTTAAAATCAAATAGTTATAACGGCTTAAAACCTAACTATAAATATATGTTACTGGAGGATGGTTTTTCTAATTCTGATATTTCAGAAGGGATTAAAGTTTTAAAAAGTAAAAAAATTACGATGGGTAAAGAAACTAGAGAGTTTGAAAAAATATTTGCAAAAAAAATTGGGGCAAAATATGCTCTTATGGTTAACTCTGGTTCTTCTGCAAACTTACTTTCTACTTTTGCTTGTTGCAATCCATTAAGAAAAAATAGATTTAAAGCAGGTGATGAAGTATTGCTTCCAGCGCTTTGTTGGCCAACTTCGTTATGGCCTTTAGTTCAAGCCGGCCTTAAACCCAGATTTATTGATCCTGAAATAAACACTTTAAATGTAAAAGCAGAGAGTTTTATTAAAAAAATTACAAGGAGAACTAAAGTAATTTTGTTAATTAATGTACTCGGAATAAGTGGTGATATAGATAAGCTAGTTAAATATGCTAAGAAAAAAAATATAATTGTAATTGAGGATAATTGTGAAGCTTTAGGTGCAAAGCTTAATGATAAGTTTTTGGGAACTTATGGAGATTTTGGAACATTTTCATTTTTTTATTCTCATCAGATTACTTCTGGCGAAGGAGGAATTATAGTTTGCAATAATAAAAACGATTATCAAATTCTTCATGCCTTGAGATCCCATGGTTGGGAAAGGAAACCTGAAACAATTAAAACGATTTTGAAAAAAAATCCATTACTAGACCCAAGATATGTTTTTGTGAATATGGGGTTTAATTTGAGACCGACTGATATACAAGCCACAATGGCAAAAAATCAATTTTTAAAATATTCTTCTTTTAAAATATTAAGATCAAAAAACAGAAAAAAAATAATTGATAATATTCTAAACGACAAAAGATATAACAATCAATTTTCATTTGTTGAAGTTCCAAAAAATGTCGAACCTAGCTTTATGGGCATCCCAATACTTATTAATAAAAAATATGCTAATATTAAAAAAAAATTTATTTATAACATTGAAAAGAAGGGTATAGAAACAAGACCTATAATAGGTGGATCATTTCCATCCCAACCATCTGTACAATTATTTAAGCTTAATCCCAAGAAAGAAAGGTTTATTAATGCGGAATACATTCAGAAAAATGGTTTTTACATTGGCTTACACAAAAAAGAAATTAAAGATAGTGAAATAAAATTTATAGTAAACACACTTTTTACAATAGATAAAATTAAAAATGATTAAAAAAAAAGACAAAATTTTTCTAGCTGGCCATAATGGAATGATAGGTTCGGCTATATTAAAAAAGCTAAAAGAAAAAGGTTATAAAAATATTTTAACAATTGATAGAAAAAAATTGGATTTAAGAAATCAGGTCGATGTGTTTAATTATTTTAAAAGAAAAAAACCTAAAGCAACTATAATTGCAGCTGCAAAAGTTGGTGGAATTTATGCAAACAACAAGTATAAAGGAGATTTTATCTTTGATAATCTCTCAATTCAAAACAATTTAATTCATGGATCATTTAAAAATAAAATCAGAAATTTAATTTTTCTTGGATCTAGCTGTATTTATCCAAAACACTCAAAACAACCAATTAAAGAAAGTTATCTTTTAGGAGGTCCACTAGAAATTACTAATGAGTCATATGCAATAGCCAAAATCGCAGGTATAAAATTATGTGAAAGTTACAATATTCAACATGGTACAAATTATAAATGTTTAATGCCCGCTAATTCTTACGGACCAGGTGATAATTATGATACTTATGCATCACATTTTTTTCCTGCAAATATTAAAAAACTTTATTTTTTAAAAAAAAATAAAAAAAGTAAAGCAGTAATATGGGGTACTGGTAAAGCAAAAAGAGAACTAATATTTAGTGAAGATGTTGCTGATGCTTGTGTGTATTTTTTAAATAAAAAAATTAAAGAAACTATCGTAAATATTGGTACTGGTCATGATATGTCTATAAAAAAATATATTCAATTTATTGCAAAAAAACTAAACATGGACGTAGAAATAAAATTTGATTCTTCAAAGCCAGACGGTATGCCAAGAAAAGTTTTGGATATATCATTAGCGAAAAAATACGGGTGGAAATCAAAAACTTCTTTATCCGATGGATTTATGAAAACATTGGTGGATTTTAAAAAAAACATTCATAAATATTAATTAAAGAAATTTAGACTAATAAAATAATATGGTGCGCCTGCTAGGAGTCGAACCCAGAACCTCCTGATCCGAAGTCAGGCGCTCTATCCAGTTGAGCTACAAGCGCATTTAGTATTAATATTATATTTTATGGAAAAAAACATTACTTTTATAGTCAAAGAGGATGAGAAAGGCTTAAGGGTTGATATTTTAATAAATAAAAGAAAGGAATTAATTAGCAGAACTAGAATTAAAAATTTAATTTTAAAGGAAAGGTTAAAATTAAATAATAAGATAATTAAAAGTCCGTCAAAAAAAGTATCTCTTGGTGATGTAATAAACCTTCAAATTCCAGAACCTGAGATAGCATCTCTTAAACCTTTTGAATTTAAATTAGAAATAATTTATGAAGACAGTGATTTAATAGTAATTAATAAACCTGCGGGAATAATCATGCATCCAGGAGCTGGAAATTATGACAAAACAATTGTTAATGCGTTGATGTATTATAATAAGGATTCTTTATCAAGTATAGATGATGAGTTAAGACCTGGTATTGTTCATAGAATTGATAAAAACACATCTGGTTTAGTTGTAATTGCAAAAAACAATGAAACTCATGAAAATTTATCAAAACAATTTAGTGATCATACAATTATAAGAGAGTACCAACTTCTAATATGGGGAAAATTAAGACCATCTTCAGGAAGGATTGAAACATTTATAACTCGCAGCTCAAAAAATAGACAACTTATGGAAGTTAGTAGTTCTAAAGGTAAGAAAGCTATAACAAATTATAAAACACTTGAAATTTTTGAAAATCAGAAAACACCAACTTTAAGTTTAGTTAAATGTAAATTAGAAACAGGAAGAACACATCAGATAAGAGTTCATATGAATTATAAGGGTAATAGTATAGTTGGAGATGATAAATATAAAAAAAAATATAAAAAATTAAAAAATATTGATTTAGATATCCAAAATTCAATTACTAAATTAGATAGACAGTTCCTGCATGCGAAAACTTTAGGATTTATACATCCACGTACTAAGAAAGAGATGATTTTTTCCTCACTTTTGCCACAAGATCTAAATAATATTCTAAAAATGCTTAGAAACACTGAAGAATAAATTATTGAAAATTAGGTATAATTAATTAAATAAACACCTTTATGAGCACAACAATTAGTAGCAATCTGCCAACCCTTTCTAATGAAGGTGGGCTATCTGCATATCTAGAGCAGATTAAAAAATTTCCTATGTTAGCTGCAGAAGAAGAATATATGCTAGCAAAAAATTGGAAAACAACTGGTAATATTAAAGCAGCAGAAAAACTAGTCACTAGTCATTTAAGATTAGTTGCAAAGATTGCTATGGGCTACAAAGGATATGGTTTACCTATTAATGAAATGATTTCAGAAGGAAATGTAGGTCTTATGCAAGCTGTTAAGAAATTTGAACCAGAAAAAGGTTTTAGATTGGCAACTTATGCAATGTGGTGGATTAAAGCCTCTATTCAAGAATATATTTTAAGATCTTGGAGTCTTGTAAAAATTGGAACTACTACTGCTCAAAAAAAATTATTTTTTAATTTAAAAAAAATTAAAAATCAAATTTCTCCAGAAACTGAGGGAGACTTAAGAGATGAACACGTTGATCATATAGCTAAAAAGCTCGATGTTAGTAAAGAAGAAGTCGTTTCAATGAATAGAAGACTTTCTGGAAAGGAGTTCTCGCTAAATGCTCCAGTTGGAGAAGATGGCGATGAATGGCAAGATTGGTTGGTTGATAAAGAACTTGATAATGATTTAAAATTTGCTCAACACGAAGAAATGGAGCAAAGAAAAGATTTATTAAAAGACTCTGTTAAAATTCTTAACGATAGAGAAAGAGAAATTTTATACTCAAGAAGACTAAATGATGATCCAACTACCCTAGAAGATTTAAGCAAAAAATATAAAATTAGTAGGGAAAGAGTTAGACAAATAGAAAATAAGGCATTTGAAAAACTCCAAAAGCATATGCTTCTATTAGCTAAATCAAAAAATCTTTTACCCGCAAATTAAACCTCAAAAGGGTTTTCAATTAAAATAGTATCATCTCTTTCCGGACTAGTTGAGATACTTGATACCTTTGCACCAATAAAATCTTCAACAGCAAAAATATATTTTTTTGCATTTTCAGGTAATGAGTCCATATTTTTAACTCCACTTGTAGAAACTTTCCAACCTTGAAAAGTTTCATAAATTGGTTTAATTTTAATCTGGTCTTCTACAGCGGCAGGTAAATAATCTAATTTTTTTCCATCAAGCTCATAAGCAACACACATTTTAATTTCATCTAATTCATCAAGTACATCTAATTTTGTTAAAGCAATACCATCAATCCCTGAAACTTTAATAGTTTGCCTCACTAAAACACCATCAAACCATCCACATCTTCTTTTTCTACTTGTAACCGTTCCAAATTCTTTTCCACGTGTTCCTAAAAGTTCACCGATATCATCTATTAACTCAGTAGGAAAAGGGCCCTCTCCAACTCTTGTTGTATAAGCTTTTGTGATGCCAAGAACATAATTTATAGAATTAGGGCCACAACCAGTTCCTGTCGCTGCGCTCGAAGCAACAGTATTTGATGAAGTTACAAAAGGATAAGTTCCATGATCTACATCAAGTAAAATACCTTGGGCACCTTCAAATAAAATTTTCTTTTTTTGTTTTTTAAATTGATCAATTTTTAACCAAACTGGCTGGGAGAATTTTAATATTTTAGGTGCTATTTTAAGTAATTCAGATTTAAGGTGATCTTTTTCAAAAATTTTTTTTCCTAAACCTTTTCTAATTGCATTATGATGAACTAATACAGAGTCGAGTCTTTGATCTAAATTTTTTTCAGATCTAAGATCCATAACTCTTATAGATCTTCTTCCAACTTTATCTTCATATGCTGGTCCAATTCCGCGTCTTGTAGTTCCTATTTTGCTTTTTCCTGCTTCATCCTCTCTAATCTCATCCATTTCTCTGTGAAAAGGCAAAATTAAGTTTGCAGACTCCGAAATAACAAAATTATTTACATTTACTTCTACTCCTTTAGATTTTATTTCCTCTATTTCCTCTAATAAAGCCCACGGATCTACGACAACTCCGTTGCCAATTATTGATATTTTACCTTTTCTAACTATTCCGGATGGCAACAATCTCAATTTATATGTAACACCATCAATCACTAAAGTATGGCCAGCATTGTGACCTCCTTGGAATCTTATTACTACATCAGCCTGCTCAGATAACCAATCAACAATTTTTCCTTTACCTTCGTCACCCCATTGAGATCCAACAACAACAATATTTTTCATTATTTAAATTTTCTGTTTATTTTTAAGGAAGTGAGATGGTTAATTGGGCCATGACCTTTTCCATATTTAGGGTTTGATTTAATTGCAGAATTTACATACTTAATTCCAAGCTCACAAGATTTCTTTACTGTTTTTCCACATGATAAAAAAGTTGTAACTGAGCTAGATAAAGTACAACCTGTACCATGAGTATTCTTTGTTTTGTGACGTTCACTTTTGAAGATCTTTATATCTTTTTTGTTTAATAAAATATCTATTACATTTTTATGTTTTAAATGTCCGCCTTTTATAAGTACATTTTTAGCTCCTAATCCTATAAGTTTATTAGCAGCAAAAATCATATCCTCTTTTGTTATAATTTTTGTTTTAGTTAAAATTTCTGCTTCAGGAATATTGGGAGTAATAAGTGTTACTTTTTTAATTAGTTTTAATTTTAATAATTGAATTGCCTTACCATTTATTAGTTTAGCTCCTCCTTTAGCAACCATCACTGGATCTAATACTATTTTTTTGACTTTAATTTCATCCAAAGCTTTTAGTACCATTCTAATAACCTCTGAAGAATGCAGCATACCAATTTTTATTGCATCAGGTCTGATATCTTTACAGCTATAAATAATTTGATTAAAAATTTCTTTTGGATTAATCCCAACAATTGATTTTACACCTGTGGTATTTTGTGATGTAACTGCAGTTATTGCCGTCATTGCATAAGAACCAAGAGCAGTGATTGTTTTTATATCAGCTTGAATACCCGCTCCTCCAGATGAGTCGGATCCTGCAATAATTAAAATTTTAGAATTTGATTTCAATTTATTTAATTTTTTTTGTAATCATATTTACACATTTGTATAAAAGATCTTTATTTTCACTTTCTCCCATTACTCTTATTTTAGATTCTGTTCCTGATTTTCTTACTAAAATTCTTCCTTTACCTTTAATTAATTTATCTGCATTCTTTATAATTTTTTTTATCTCTGGTTTGTTTATAATATTTTTATTTTTTACTTCGATATTTTCTAAAAGCTGAGGTGTTTTTTTAAATTTTTCAAAAAATTCACTCGCCTTTTTTCCTTTTCTTAAAGCAAAAAGAGCTTCTAAAGCTACTAACAAGCCATCTCCCGTGGTTGCAAATTTACCTAAAATAATATGTCCTGATTGTTCGCCACCTAAATTAAAATTATATTTTCGCATTTTTTCTTTAACATATCTATCTCCAACATTTGCCCTTAAAAATTTAATTCCTATTGATTCAAAATATTTTTCTAAACCATAATTTGACATTAATGTTCCAACAACTCCTCCTTTTAACATTTTTTTATTTTTCCATCTTGTTGCTAAAGCAGCTATAATTTGATCTCCATCTATTGTATTGCTTTTCTCATCACACATTATAATTCTGTCAGCATCTCCATCTAAAGATATTCCGATATGTGCTTTATATTTTTTTACAGCAGATCTAATGTTTTTTGGAAAAGTTGATCCACATTTTTTGTTAATATTTAAACCATTTGGTTTAACACCTATTGCTATCACTTTAGCTCCTAATGATTTCAATAATTCAGGACCTGCCTTATAACCAGCACCGTTTGCACAGTCGATTACTATTCTTAATCCTCTTAAATTGAACTCTTTTGTGAAATTTTTTTTTAATATTTTAATATATTTTTTAGTGCCTGTTTCTAGTCTTTTTACTCTTCCTAATTTTTCAGAGCTCGAAAGATTTTTTGAAATTTTCTTATCTATAAGTCCCTCAATTTTTTTTTCTATTTTATCTGATAATTTCATTCCATCAGGACCAAACAATTTTAAACCGTTGTCAAAATGTGTATTATGAGAGGCGGTGATCATTATACCCATATTAGCCTTCATTTCTTTTGTTAACATAGCCAACCCATTAGTTGGCAAGGGTCCTAGGGTATAAACATGCATACCAGCTGAAGCTAAACCTGAAACAAGAGCTGGTTCAAGGGTATATCCAGACAATCTTGTATCTTTTGCAATTATTGCTGTTTGTTTTCTTTTTTTTTGAGATTTGAAGTATGTTCCACTAGCAAGTCCAAATTTAAAGAACATATCTCCATTAATATATTTGCTATTAACCGCTCCTCTTATTCCATCTGTTCCAAAATATTTTTTTGCCATCAATTTTTGATTATCTGATTAAAAACTTTAATACCTTGTACAACTTCATTAACATCATGAATTCTTAAGATCTGAATTCCTTGCATCATTAAATAAATTGAAGAAGCCATAGTTCCACCGATCCTTGTTTCGCTATCATTTTTTTTTGATATATCTTTAATAAATCTTTTTCTTGAATTACCTACTAGTATAGGAAAACCTAATGAATGAAAAATAGAAACACCTCTTATAAGATTCATATTATGTTTCAAATTTTTTCCAAATCCAATTCCAGGATCTAAAATTATATTATTATGTTTAATACCTTTAGACCTTATTAAGTTAATTTTATCCTCAAAATAATCATATATATCTAATAATTCATTTTTATATTTTGCTTTCTTTTGCATATTTTCCGGTGTCCCAACTGAATGCTGTATTACAAATGGAATTTTATACTTTTTTAAAACATTTATTGTTTTAGGATCATAGCTTAATCCTGAAACATCATTAATAAGTTTAACACCCATACTAATACCATTTTCCATAATTCCAGATTTTCTTGTATCTAAAGATATTGGTATTTTTTTTACAATTAATTTTAATATCTTATAAATTCGATTCCATTCTCGCTTTTCATCTACTTTCCTAGATCCTGGTCTTGTAGACTCTCCACCAACATCTACTAGCGATGCACCGGTTTTATATAAATTAAAAGCATGACTTATACCTTTATTTTTTTTGTTAAATTTTCCTCCATCAGAAAAACTATCTGGAGTTAAATTTAAAACACCCAATATATTTGGAATTTTTTTAAAATTTAAATTTGAAAAATTTGATTTTTTTGACTTAATTTTTTTTAAATCTGAATTTATTTTTGTTTTTAGTTTTTTTGGTAAATTTTTTATTTTATTGATTGAAATTTTTCTAATTGTTTTTCTTGTAATTATTTCAATATGGTCAAAAGATATTTCTTTAATCTGATGTAAAGGGATAGATCTTTTTTTATTAACTAAAATTTTTGATTGTTTGCCGAAGTAGAAATTACACGCTCTTGTGTAATGTCTTGGCATTTTATATTAATGTACAATTTTTGGTTTCAAACCCATCGCACCCAAAGCTGAGTCTTGATCATCTTTTGACTCTGGATTATCTAAAATTTTATCTTTAGGATATAAATTTTTATTAATTATATTTTCTATTTCCTCACCAGTTAAAGTCTCATAAGTTATTAGTGCTTTTGCAATTTTATGGAGATCATCTATTTTTTCTGTTAAAATTTTCTTAGCTTGGTTATATCCTTCGTCTACAAGCTTTCTTATTTCTTTATCAATTTTCTGAGCAACTTCCTCTGATACTGATTGAGTTTGAGTAACTGATCTGCCCAAAAATACTTCCTCTTGATTTTCCCCATATTCAACTGGACCCATTTCTTCACTCATTCCATATTTTGTTACCATCGCTCTTGCTAACTGTGTAGCCTGATTAATATCAGACCCATTTCCTCCACCTGCTCCTGTGGATATATTATCTTTTCCAAAAATTAATTCCTCAGCCACTCTTCCTCCAAAGCATACAGCTAGTCTAGCTTTGAGATATTTTATTGAGTAACCGTGTTTGTCTCTTTCAGGTAAATTCATTACCATTCCAAGAGCTCTTCCTCTTGGTATAATAGTAGCTTTATGAATTGGATCATAACTTGGCATATTAAACGACACCAAAGCATGCCCACCTTCGTGATATGCGGTTAGTTTTTTCTCATCTTCTGTCATGACCATTGAACGTCTTTCAGCACCCATCATAACTTTATCTTTCGCTTCCTCAAATTCTAGTAATGTGACTATCCTTTTATTTTTTCTTGCTGCTAACAAAGCTGCTTCATTAACGATATTTGCAAGATCAGCTCCTGAAAATCCTGGCGTGCCTCTTGCAATTGTTCTTAAATTAACATCTGGCGCCATTTTTATTTTTTTTACATGTACTTTTAAAATTTTTTCTCTTCCAATAATATCTGGATTAGAAACTACTACCTGTCTATCAAACCTGCCTGGTCTTAATAAAGCTGGATCTAGCACATCTGGTCTATTTGTTGCAGCTATAATTATAACTCCTTCATTTGTATCAAAACCATCCATTTCAACTAACAACTGATTTAAGGTTTGTTCTCTCTCATCATTTCCACCCCCTAGACCTGCCCCTCTGCTTCTTCCAACAGCATCTATCTCATCTATAAAAATAATACATGGAGAATTTTTTTTGCCTTGTTCAAACATATCTCTTACTCTAGATGCTCCCACTCCAACAAACATCTCTACAAAATCAGAACCTGAAATAGTGAAAAATGGAACTCCTGCTTCACCGGCAATTGCCCTTGCTAATAAAGTTTTACCAGTTCCTGGGGGGCCAACAAGTAAAGCTCCTCTTGGAATTTTACCACCCAACCTACTAAATTTTTTTGGGTCTTTTAAGAATTCTACCATTTCCTCCACTTCTTCTTTAGCTTCCTCTACACCAGCAACATCATTAAAAGTAACTTTTCCTTTTAATTCATTCATCATTTTTGCTTTTGATTTTCCGAATCCCATTGCGCCACCTCTACCTCCTTGCATTTGTCTCATAAAGAAAATCCAGACTGCAATGAGTAGCAACATAGGAAACCATGATAAGAGTACACCAAACAACGAGGGCATTTTTTCATCTAAAGGTGCTGCTGAAATACTTACACCCTTTTCTGATAATTTTTCTATAAGATTTGGATCATTAGGAGCATAAGTTGAAAAAGAATTTCCATTTGAATAAGTGCCTTTGATGTTATTACCCTGTATCTCAACTTTTAAGACCTCACCGTTTTCAACTGAATTTAAAAAATCTGAAAAAATTATTTGATTTCCGCCTCTAACATTAGACTGAGGATTTTTAAACATGTTATAAAGACCTATAGTTAAAAAAACTATAATTCCCCACATTGCAAGATTTTTTAAATTCATATGTTTAAAATAAGAATTATTATTAAATTAACAAGTGACAAAATATCAGTTATTTTAACAACTTTAACGCTCTTTTGATACTATAACTGAGTTATTTACCTTCTTTATTACGCAGTTTCCTAAAGTGGTCTTAAAAGAAGTGTCATTTATAATTTTATAAATTAATTTATCGATTTTTTTTCCTCTTACTGGGTAGTATTTTTTACTAACACCTTTTAAAACTTCTGTGAGAGACCTAAAAACCACTTCCTCTGGCTGAAGAAAAAAATTTTTATTCAAAATAACAAACTTATTAATATTTATAACTGTTGAATTATCTTTTAAATTTTTTTCTACAAAATATTTAATTGACTCATTAGCAAACCTTAAGTTCTTAATTGTTAGATTAAATTTATCATTATCTAATCCCTCTAATTCCAAGTGCTTTATAAAATTTCTAATTTTTACTCTTTTAAATACATCATTTTTATTGGAGGGATCTTCAACATAATTTTTAAAAACTTTTTTTGTAATATATTCTAAATTTTGTTTAGAAAATTTTAACAAAGGTCTAATCAAATTAATATTTTGTAAATTAGTTTTTTGATCAAATGATACCATGCCATTTAAACCGCTGCCTCTCAAAATTCTAATAAAAAAATTTTCTACTAAATCATCCTTATGATGACCTAATAAAATATTTTTTATTTTTAATTTTTTAGCTTTGTTAATCATGAGTGCATATCTTTTATTTCTTGCAATTGATTGAATGTTACTTTTTGGTTTTTTTCCAATCCAGGTTAAAATCTCAAGATTAGTAGACAATTTTTTTAGAAGTAATTTTACAAATTTTGCTTCTTTTGTTGAATTATTTCTAAGTTTATGATCAACGTGAAAATATTTTATTTTTATATGTTTTTTAATCGAGTAAATTTTTGATAAAAAACATAAAGCTAGACTGTCTGGTCCACCAGAAACTGCAACTATAAAATCCTCTTTTAAATCAAGATTTTTTTCAAATTTTTTATAAATTTTAGAAGTTTGTTTATCTTTTAATTGATTTAATAAAAACTTATGAGTCTTGTTTGATGCATTCAAATTTTTTTGACTCATATTTTGCTTTTTGTATTACAGACTGATTTGCATTAGGATATTGTAATTCTACACCATTTATCATTTTACATCCTTGGTCTTTTTCACCAATTTGAACCATTGATACTCCAAGTTTTAATAAATTAATTGGAGCTTTTTTCCCTTTAGGATATTTTTGGTAACCCTCTAAATAAGCAGAAGCTGCATCAGTATATAATTGTCTAATTCTAAATGTTTCTGCGTACCAATATTGTGCACTACCAGCTAACTCATGATCAGGATTGGATATAACAAATTCCCTAAATGCTCTTTCTGCTGTGCTATAGTCTCCAACTTTTAAAAAACTGGTTGCAAATTCATATTGCTCCTCTGAATTTAAGTCTTGAGGAAGTATTTTTTCTTCAGACTGAAAATTTTCTGTCACAATTGAAGCTGTAGTATCAACAGATTGAATTTGTTGTGAGGTTTCATTTGTTTCTGTATCCTTATATGAAATTGTTCCTAAATCTTGAGGTTGCGAACTTCCAGGTAAAACTTTTTGCTCCTCTGTTTTTGGCTTAGAACTTAATTGATTTTCTAAGCTACTTATATTTCCAGAGGTAATGTTGGTCTCTAAATCTTGAAATCTTATTTGGTTATCTGCTTGAATTTTTGAAACACGGGTAGATAATTTATCCAGCTTAAAATTTATTTCTTCAAATTTATTAGTGAGCTCTCTAAATTGGTCCTCAACCTCAGATAATTTTAATAAATGTCTAGTTAAAACATCTTCTGAATTTTGATCCAAATCTGAAACTGAACTATCATTGGTGTTAGTTTTCACTTCTATAGATCCAGAATAAACTGCTCTTTCAAGAGTTTTAAGATCATTTTTTATTATTTCTAATGTTTCATAAATATTATGGTTATCTGCAAAAGAAATATTAATAAAAACCAAATTTAAGATTAAAAATAATTTTAAAATTGCTAATTTAAATATGAGCATCATTTAAATTAGATTTATGATTATAAAAATGGCAAAAAAAAGACCCTAAATCCAATAAAGGTTTTAGGGTCTTAAATTTTAAATAATTAATTTGCTTTAACAGTTACTGATCTTCTGTTTTTTGACCAAGCTAATGGGTTTGAACCAGAATCAACTGGTCTCTCCTTACCATAACTTAATACCGTAATTCTGTCAGAAGATATTCCGTAAGTCATTAAATAGTCTTTAGCTGCATTTGCTCTTCTTTCACCAAGAGCTAAGTTATATTCTCTTGTTCCTCTTTCGTCAGCATGACCTTCAAGAACTACATTTATGCCTGGATTCTTTCTTAACCACGCTGCTTGGGCTCTTAAAGTTTCTCTTGATGCAGTTGTTAATATCGACTCATTTGTTGCAAAGAAAACTCTGTCTGGAACTCCTTCAGCTAAATATTCAACTGTGTCTGTTCCTGTGTAAACATCACCTTGCATTTGACCTTTAATGTCTGTTGCCACTTCTTTTTTAGTTGCACATGCAGATAGCACTAAGCAAGCTGCTAATACTAAAAGTGTGTTTTTAAAAATTTTGTTTAATTTCATTAAATTGCTCCTTGCTGCTAATTTCAATTTCTTGACTTTTTCACAACTAAATAGAGGTTTCAAGTCTAAAAATCAAGAAATTTAAAAAAAATTAATCTTTAATTACTTAATAAAGATGACCATGATGGGTCTGAAGCATCTGTTGGTGTCTTTATTTGCCGCTCATTATAACCAGTTAAATCTATAGACCATAATTTTGCTGAAAAGCCTTCTCCTTTGGAGTTAGTTTTTGTCTCTCTATAAAATATTAATACTCTTCCATTGGGAGACCAAGAAGGTGCCTCTTGATAATAATTTTCAGTTAACAATCTTTCACCACTGCCATCAGTTCTCATTACACCTATATAAAATTTACCTTTATGCAATTTTGTAAATGCAATTAAATCTCCTCTTGGAGACCACACAGGCGTTCCATATAAACCGTTACCAAAAGAAATTCTTTTTACGTCACTTCCGTCATTCTTCATTACATAAATTTGCTGATAACCACTCCTATCAGAATTAAATGTAATATATTTTCCATCAGGAGAATATGATGGGGAAGTATCGATTGATGGGTGATTAGTAATTTTTTCAACAATTCTGTTTTCTAAATCCATGGTATAAATATCTGACTTTCCATCTTTAGCAAAACTCATAATTATTTTTTTACCATCAGGTGAAAAACGTGGTGCAAATGTCATTCCAGGAAAATCCCCAACCACTTCTTGTGTTCCAGTTTCTATATCTAATAAATAAACCCTTGGCATATTTTTAAAGTAAGACAAATAAGTTACCATTTGGCTTGCTGGATTAAATCGAGGTGTTAGAACTAACTCATTCCCTAATGTCAAAAATTTATTATTAGCTCCATCTTGATCCATGATTGCTAATTTTTTTATTCTTTGTGTTTTTGGTCCTTCTTCTGAGACATAAATTATTCTTGTATCAAAATAACCTTTTTCCCCTGTCAGCCTTTCGTAAACCTTATCAGAAATAATATGTCCTACTCTCCTCCAATTATTAGGGACTGTGGTAAAAGCTAAAGCCATCATTTCTTTGGCAGCTAAAACGTCCCATAATCTAAACTCAACTCTTAATTTATCGTCAATATAATTTACTTTACCAGTAATAAGTGCTTGAGCTTTAATCAAATTCCAATCTTCAAATCTTGGTTTTAAATTTGCAATATCAGGAGCTTGTAAAAAAGCCTTTTTATCAAGAGGGTTAAACAATCCTGAGATCCTCAAATTGTTCTCAACAATATTTGATATTTCAGAACCAATATTTTCTTTTTTAAGTATTTTTTCAAAACCTTTTCTAGATTCTTCATCAATTGATAAAGGGGAAACTGCTAATGGAAGTGGATTTAAATTTCCCCGAGTTATATCAACTTCTATTAATGCATTTGCATTGATAGGTATTAATATTAATAATAAAACTAATATTTTTTTGGTCATTTAAACATACTACCCTTCTAACATCTCTCTTGCATCAAAATTTAATTGTAATTCTTTCCATCTTTCATATCCAGTCGTTGGAACTCTTAATGGTTGACATAACTTAACAGCTCTCAAAGCACTTTCTGCTAATACCTTATAAAATCCTTGGCCTGGTTTATTCATTCTTGCATGGTCCAAAATTTCAGTTTTTGATACTGTTCCATCAGGTTTTAATTTTAACTTTATTCTTACTAAAAGATTTTCATTATATGGCAATCCTAATGGGATACTCCAACACCCGAATATTTGTGCTTTAAGAGCATCCTCCTCACTTAGTGTAAGTCCTGTATTTTCTACATTTCTTTCTTGATCTTGAGTAATGTCGTCATTTGTTTTTAAAACTTCTGCGCTCTCTTCTTTTGATTTATCGATTAAAGCAGCAATATTATTTGGATCAAATAAATCTTTTTTTTCAAATTCTGATACCTGTTTAACTTCATCATCTACTTTTTCAGGATTTTGTTTTTTTTCCTCTTTTGTTTCAACTTTTTTTAAAGTTTTATCTGGAAGTGGAATTGCTTCAGGTGTTTCATTCTCTATTTTTTTATTATTTTGATCAGGAGCCAGAACAGTTTTTGTTTTCGTTTTTTCTACTTTTTTTGGAGGAGCCTGTTCTGAAACAAGTTTTTTTTCCTTCTCTTTTACTTTTTCAATTATTTTTTTAGCCTTAGGTGCAAATGGAATATTGGTTTTTTCTGCAATTTGAATCAACTCAACTGATACAATTGGTGGAATATCAAGTGGTTTCTTTGCCAAAAAAGGTAAGCTCATAGCTGTAATAAAAATTAAAAAAGCATGTAAAACAGAAGAAATAATTAAACTTCTATTCACTATAATTACCTTTGTTTATATGGTTCTGAAATCAATGCAACTTTAGTAAAACCAGATCCTGATAATAATCCCATTATTTCTAAAACTCTTCCATAATTTATAGTTTTATCACCTCTAACATAAATTCTGGTATCGGTTCTATTTTTTGAAACCGCTAAAACCTTTGCAATAATATTATCGTATTCAACTTTTGCTTCTTGAATAAAAATTTCACCTTTTGCATTAATCGAAAGTGTTAAAGGTTCAGTCTCTTCTGGCAAAGAGTCTGCTGAACTTTCTGGTAAATCAACTTGAACTCCAACAGTTAACAATGGTGCTGTAACCATAAAAATTATTAACAATACAAGCATTACATCCACAAAAGGTGTAACATTTATTTCACTCATTGGTTCTTTGGAAGAACGATTTAATTTAAATGCCATTTAAATAATTGTTAAAAATCTTTTTGAAAAATTTTCTAATTTTTCTAAATATTTTTTGGCATCATTATTGAATTTATTGTATGCCACCACTGCTGGTATCGCAGCCAACAGACCAAGCGCAGTTGCAAATAAAGCTTCGGCTATTCCTGGCGCAACTATTGCAAGACTTGTGTTTCTTGAAATAGCTATAGATTGAAAAGAATTCATAATCCCCCAAACAGTTCCAAACAATCCAATAAATGGAGCAGTTGAACCTACTGTTGCCAAAAAAGTAAAACCTTTTTCAATTTTTGACATTTGTTTTTCAATTCCTGATTCTAGAGATGCGCTCATTCTTTCACTAATGTTAGTTCTTGATTTTTTTTTAAGCAATCCTTCCATTGCATCTTGAAACACAAGTGACATTGGATCCTCAAGTTTACTAGGTAAACTATTGTAAAAAGTTTCAGCAGATTTAGAATTCCAGAATTTTTCTTCAAATTCCTCTGAAGATTTTTTTATTTTTTTAAATAAACGAAACTTTTCAATAATTACAGCCCATGAATATATTGAACATAAAATTAATATAATCATTACAGACTTAACAATTATATCTGCTCTAGAAAATAAACTGAATAATGAAAAATCAGTATTAGTTCCTAATTCTACTGCTTTGGCTGCTATATCTGCTTCCATGCTTACTCATCACACGTAAATGTGTCATGATTTTGTCTATTAATTTAAATTGATTATTCTTCTTTTTTATAAGTTTCGTAGAAAAAACTAGCTATTAGAATAGCATCTGCCTTGTTATTATCTTTCTTTTTTGACAATTGTGATGAAAAATATGGAAAAATTTCAATAGCTCTTGTTCTGCTCGCATCTTTTTCTGAATTAATAAGGTTAAAATATTTTTTCCACTTAGCAGGCCTAACATAATAAACAGGTAAATGCATTGCGCTGCATATCCCTTTTAAAATACCAAAAGATTGACCAAAATTAAACATACTAGTAACGCCTTGGCCAGGCATTGCAGAAACTTGTTCAATTACAACCTTTATATTTTTTTTATCAAATTTGTTTATCCTTTCACTAATTTCGTTAAATATTTGAGCACCATTTACTTGTCGCTTATTCTTCTTGCCATCTGTCATGGTTGGCATTTCAATTACGTCTTTTATTTTACCGTCCTGAAAAAAACAGATTGAACCTGATATGCCTGGATCAATTCCAATAATCATCATTAAATTCCACCTAAATTGACGTTTGAATAAACGTTCTGAACATCGTCATCTTCCTCAAGAGTTTCTAAAAATTCTACAACACTATCTTTATTCTCTTTATTCACTTCAACACTATTCAATGGGACCCATTCAATTTCTGTAGAAATAAAATTCATAATAATTCTCTCAAGATTTTTTTTTACATTATATATTTCGCTCATTTCACACTGGACCTCATGATAATCCTCATAAGACAAACATTCATCAGCTCCAGATTCGATCGCTAAATCTAAAATTTTTTCATCAGATATCACTTTTTTATCAATTTTGATTATACCTAATTGTTGAAAATTATGAGATGCTGAACCTTGGGTTCCTAAGCTCCCTCCGCTCTTTTGAAAAATAGTTCTAATATTTGATGCAGTCCTATTTTTGTTGTCTGTTAAAGTTTCAACTATAACAGCAATCTTTTCTGGTCCAAATCCTTCGTATCTTAAATTTTCAAAATTTACTCCTGCAGCTGCAGAAGATTTATCTATTGCTCTTTCAATATTATCTTTAGGCATATTTGCAGATCTAGCAGCCTGTACTGCAGATCGTAGTCTAGGGTTCATTGCTGGATCTTTGTCACCAAGTTTTGCGGCAACAGTAATCTCTTTAGATAATTTTGAAAATATTTTTGATCTTTGCTTGTCTGCCTTACCTTTTTTATGTTTAATTCCTGCCCAATGTGAATGTCCTGCCATGATCTTTAAATATTTTTTAGTTGATCTCCGTATACATAGCTTTCGATATTTATTGCTAAACCTGTTTTTATATCACAATCTACTATAACACCACACAAAGTAGCATCTCCTGTTGCAGGAAAGTGTTTAACAGAATTCTTTTTTAAAAATCTATTTAAAGAGTTTTCTTTATCCATTCCAATAACTGAGTCATAATCCCCACACATACCGGCATCAGTTTGATACCCAGTTCCATTATTGAGTATTCTGGCATCATTTGTTGGAATATGAGTATGGGTTCCAATCACTAGAGTTGCCTTTCCATCAAATAGATGTCCTATAGCATTTTTTTCGCTGGTAATTTCTCCATGGAAATCAACTACAAGTAAATCAAAATCCTTTTTCATTTCATTTTCTTTTAAAAATTTTTGAGAAACTTCGAAAACATCTTCACACTTTTTCATAAAAACATTGCCCATCAAATTAAGAACTCCAATTTTAATATCATTCTTTGTTTTATAAATCTGAAAACCTTTTCCAGGAGCAGGTTCAAATAAATTTTTAGGTCTTAATAATCTTTCTTCTTTATCAATAAATTCCATTATTTCTTTTTGATCCCAAACATGATTTCCGGTTGTAATAACGTCAACTCCACAATTAAAAAAATCCTCACATATTTCTTGAGTTAACCCTACACCTTGAACTGCAGCATTTTCACCGTTTACAATTACAAAATCTATTTTCTTTTTATCTATTTCATTTAATAAACTGCTTGTTAATTTAGAACATCCAGAAATTCCAACAACATCTCCTAAAAATAAAATTCTCATTGTATAATTTTTTTTTCGGTTACTATTAAATCAAGTTTCTTATCATACTTATTGATCGGTATTTTTTTTATTTCCTGGTACGAAAATCCTAATCCAATTTTAAAAATTTTTTTAATTTTAGAAATTTTTTCTAAATAACGATCATAAAATCCTCCACCATAACCTAATCTATTCAAGTCATCATCATAAGCTACTAAAGGAACAAATATTAAATCTGGATAAATTTTCCTTACCGAAATTGGCTCTGCAATTCCATACTTATTAATTTTTAAAGGATCAATATTTGTAAATTCGAAAAAATCCATTTGATTATTTTCGTTTATAATTGGTAAGGAAATATTTGATTCTTTGTTTCTTAGAAAATGTAACACATTTAAATCATCAATCTCATGATTACAAGGATAATAACCTCCTACATTTTTAAAATTAATTTTATTTTTTTTTAAGAATTGATAAATTCTGTAAGGATCAACATTGAGTTTTTTATAGAAGTTTTTTTTTCTTAGATTTAAAATTTTACTTCTTAGCTTGGATTTATTCACAGACCTACTTTGATATGTTTTCTAATTTTGCTTTATTTACAAAATTTGATATTTGATCAGCAGCTTCATCAATTAAATTTTCATATTTTTTTTGATTATTGTCAATTTCTTGTTTTAAATTTTCATGATCAAGATTTAGTTTTTCAATTTCGGATTCTTTTGAGTCCCTGTAATTGTAAATTAGAGATTTTAGTTCTTTAAATTTGTTTGATAGATCGTTTAATTCATTTTTTTTTTGATCTACTTTTTTCTTAGTTTCGTAATATTCGTCCATTATTTTTACAGCTGTAATTAATAAGAGTTTATTTTCACCTAAATTTCCTAAATCATTTTTTAAATTATTAAACTTTTTGTTAATCTGGATTAACAATTCTTCTAAGTGCTCTTCTTGTCCATCTTCACAAGCAAGCAAAAACTCTTTATTATTAAATTTTATACTTACATTTGCCATTTATCTATCTCATCCAATAGTGTGTCAGTTTCTTGATTAAGTTCATCAATTTTTTCAGAAAATTCAATTTGTTTTCTTTCTTCTAGCTTTTCTTTACTTTTTAAATCCTCAAGTTTTTTTGAAAGATTTTCATGTTCTTCGAGCAAAGATTTATATTTTTCTTCAATTTGTATTTTTTCAATTTCTAATTGATTTTGTTTGGCGCTTAAGTTTTCAATATTTTTTTGTAATTCAGGGTTTGATAGATCTAAATTGTTTAATTCTTCTAATGCAGTGTTTAATTTTTTTTCTTTTTCGTCTATAGAATTCATATATATATATTTATATTATTAAATAGATTCTTCTTAGTCTAGTCAGGATAATTTTGAGCAAACTACACAACGATTTAGCTAATTGCATCAGATTTTTATCAATTGATGCTGTTCAAAAGGCAAATTCAGGTCACCCAGGGATGCCTATGGGTATGGCAGATGTTGCAACTGTGCTGTTTAAAAATTTTTTGAGATTTAATCCAAAGAATCCAGATTGGTTAAATAGAGATAGATTTGTTTTGTCTGCTGGTCATGGTTCTATGCTTCTTTACTCTTTGCTTTACCTAACAGGGTATAAAAGTATATCGATAAAAAATATTAAAAAATTTAGGCAGCTGAATTCTATTTGTGCTGGACATCCTGAATATCATCCGAAAACAGGTATTGAAACTACAACAGGTCCTCTTGGACAAGGCATATCTAATGCTGTTGGATTTGCAATAGCTGAGGAAATTTTAAAAAAAAAATTAGGTAAAGATTTAATTAATCATAAAACTTATGTATTGGCTGGAGATGGATGCTTAATGGAAGGAATAAGTCATGAAGCGATGAGTTTAGCGGGACATTTGAAACTTAAAAATTTAGTTATGCTATTTGATAACAATTCAATTTCTATTGATGGTCCAACAAATCTTGCGGTTTCAGACAATTTTAAAAAAAGATTTGAGGGATATGGTTGGGATTATATTTCTATCAACGGTCATAATGAAAAAGAAATTTTAAAAGCACTAAAAAAGGTTCAGAATTCTAAAAAACCTTCTGTGATTTCTTGTAAAACAAAAATTGGATATGGTTCACCTAATAAATCTGGAAAGGCATCATCCCATGGAAGTCCATTGGGAGCAGATGAAATCAAGCTAGTAAGAAGATCCTTAAATTGGAAAAATAAACCTTTTGATATTCCAAATAAAATTTTAAAAGAATGGAGAAAAATTGGCCAAAGAGGTGAAATTTTAGAAAAAAAATGGAATAAAATATTTAAAAGAAAAAAAATAAAATTTAATCAAACTTTAAAAAATAACTTTACTCCGGCGCTTAAGCAAGAAAAACAAAATGCGATAAAAGAACCAAAAAGTTTAGCTACTAGAAAATGTTCAGAAATGGTATTGAGCGCACTAACAAAGCAAAAAAATAATTTAATTGGTGGCTCTGCTGATTTAGCAGGATCAAATAACACAAAAACTAAAAACCATAAAATAATTAAACCTGGAGATTTCAATGGTAACTACATTCACTATGGAGTGAGAGAACATGCAATGAGTGGAATTATGAATGGTATAGCACTTCATAGTAATCTAATTCCTTATGGAGGTACTTTTTTAATATTCGCCGATTATTGCAAACCTTCGATCAGACTGTCAGCATTAATGAAAAAAAGAGTTATTTATGTGATGACACATGATTCTATTGGACTTGGAGAAGATGGGCCTACTCATCAACCTATAGAACAGCTTTCAGGATTACGAGCTATACCTAACTTAAATGTATTTAGGCCAGCAGATAGAATTGAGACAATCGAATGTTGGGAGCATGCTTTAAAAAGTTCAAAAACACCTAGTGTACTATCTTTAACAAGACAAAATTTAAATCCAGTAAGAAAAACATACACAAATAAAAACTTATGCTCATCGGGCGCTTATGAAATTTTAAGAACAAATAAAAAAATTAATCTAACAATATTAGCTAGTGGATCTGAAGTTAATCTAGCAATAGAGGTTAGCCATAAATTAGCCAAAGATAAAATATACTCCAAAGTGATATCAATGCCTTGTATGGAACTTTTCGAATTACAATCAAAATTTTATAAAAATAAAATTTTAAATGAAACAAAATTTAAAATATCTATTGAGGCTGGATCAAGTGATTGTTGGAAAAAATATACTGGTGATAACAGTGTTGTTTTTGGAATTGATGAATTCGGCAAAAGTGCACCTTATAAAGATATTTATAAATATTTCGGACTAGAGAGCACGAACATTAAGAATATTACAAAAAAATTATTAAGAAAATAAAATGACAATCAAAATTGGAATTAATGGAATGGGACGGATTGGTCGTATGGTGTTGAGATCAATTATTGAAAATAAAAATAAAAATTTTAAAATTAATCATATAAATAATAGGTCAAATACAGAAGCTACATCTAAATTACTCAAGTACGATTCTATACATGGAAAATTAAATACTAATTTAGCTTTTGATACAAATCATTTAATAATTAATAAAAATAAAATTACTTTTTCTCAAGAAACAAAAATTGAAAACATTAATTGGAAAAAATATGATGTTGATTATGTTTTTGAATGTACTGGAAAATTTAATTCAAAAGAAAAACTTCTTGCTCATATAGAAAATGGTGCAAAAAAAGTTATCGTTTCAGCTCCGTGTAAAAATGCTGATAAAACAATAGTGTTTGGTGTTAACGAAAATATAATTAAAAAAGATGATAAAATTATATCTGCTGCCTCATGCACAACCAATTGTCTTGCACCAGTAGTCGATGTTCTTAATAAAAATTTTGAAATCGAAAAAGGTTTTATGACTACAATTCATGCATATACTAGCGATCAAAGAATATTAGATAATTCCCACAAAGATCCAAGAAGAGCAAGGTCTGCAAGTCAATCCATAATTCCCACATCAACAGGAGCTTCTAAAGCAATAGGTGAAATAATACCAAACCTCAAAGGTAAATTGGAAGGCGTAGCGATGAGAGTACCTACGCCTAATGTTTCTCTAATCGAATTAATATTTTGTACAAAAAAAATAATTGATATAAAAAAAATCAATGATGCTTTTGATAAATCATCAAAAAATAAATTGAAAAATATCTTAGAAATTACTCATGAAAAATTAGTATCTATAGATTTTAATCATCATCCTGCTTCTGCAATCGTAGATGCTTCTTTGACAAATGTAGTTGGAAACAATATGGGAAAAATATCAGCCTGGTATGATAATGAATGGGGCTTTTCCAACAGAATGTGTGATATTGCTGAAACTTTGCATAAAATCTCTAAATGAGAAGTATTATAAACGAAAAAAATCTAAACAATAAAAAAATATTATTAAGACTTGATCTAAATGTTCCATTTAAAAAAGACAAAATTACAGATACAACAAGGATAGATAAAATTCTTCCTACACTAAATTTTTTGATAAAAGAAAAAGCTAAAATAATTATTTTATCTCATGTTGGTAGACCAAAAGGTAAAGTTGTTAAAGAACTTTCCCTAGAACCAATCAGAGAAGAATTACAAAAAAAATTAAATAAAAAGGTCAAACTTATTAGTGAAAATGTTAAAGAAATAAAAAGCAAAAATTTCTTAAATAATTATAGCGAGGATATTTTAATATTAGAAAATATTAGATTTTATCCTGAAGAAGAAAAAAATGATAATAAATTTGCAGAAATTCTATCAAATCTTGGGGATATTTATGTAAATGAAGCTTTTTCCTGTTCGCATAGAGCTCATGCTTCAATTAATAAGGTTCCAAAGTTTTTGCCCTCGTTTTCTGGATTACAGTTAGACTTAGAAGTTAATTCACTTAACAAAATAATTTCTGAAATTACCAGACCAATTACTTGTATTATCGGAGGGTCTAAAATTTCAACAAAGATTAATGTTATTAAAAATTTAATTCCTAAATTTGATAATATTATAATTGCTGGAGGTATGGCTAATAATTTTATAGAATATTTTGGAAATAGTGTTGGAAAATCTATTAAAGAAAAAAATTGTGATAAAATAATAGAAGAAATCATCTCTCTTTCAAAAAAAGAAAAATGTAAAATAATCTATCCAGAAGATGTGGTTGTATCAAAAGATTTAAATGGACCTCCTCAAAAGAAACAATTGAGCGAAATATTATCTGATGAAATGATATTAGATATTGGTCCAAAAACTATTGAAAATATTTCAAAAATTATTGATAACAGTAAAACAATACTTTGGAATGGACCTGCAGGATATTTTGAAAATCCAATTTTTTCTTATGGAAGCATTCAAATCGCAAAAAAAATAATTGAAAACAATAAAGCAAACAAAATTTTTTCGGTTGTTGGTGGTGGGGACACGGTTTCTTTAATTAATAATTTAAAAGCTGTTAATGAGTTTAATTTTGTTTCAACTGCAGGTGGAGCTTTTTTAGAATATCTTGAAGGTAAAAACCTTCCTGGTATAACCGCACTAAATTAAAATGTCTGAATTAAATAAAATTGCAATTAAAATAATTTCTAATGGTAAAGGTATACTAGCAGCTGATGAAAGCAATGGAACTATGACAAAAAGACTTGAAGCAGTAAATGTCAGTTCAACTCCAGAAAATAGGCTTTCCTTCAGAGAAATTCTTTTTTCATCGGATGGAATGAGGGATTTCATAGGTGGTGTTATTCTTTACGATGAAACTATAAATCAAATTTCGAGCACAGGAAAATCAATACCTGATTTAATATCTAGTTCAGGTGCTGTTCCTGGAATTAAAGTTGATACAGGTGCTAAAGATTTAGCAAATTCTCCTAAAGAGAAAATTACAGAGGGATTGGATGGCCTTCGAGATAGATTAAAAAAATATTACGATCTTGGGGCAAGATTTACAAAATGGAGGGGTGTTTACTTTATTAGTGAAAAATTTCCAAGCGAACTAGCAATTAGTAGTAATGCTCATGCACTTGCAAGGTACTCTGCATTAGTTCAAGAAATTGGAATGGTTCCAATAGTCGAACCTGAAGTGTTGATGGATGGGAACCATTCTTCTGAAGTTTGTTTAAATAAAACATCAGAGGTAATTAAAAAGTGTTTTGAGGAACTAATTTTACACAAAGTTGATCTATCAGGAATAATATTAAAACCAAATATGATTTTACCTGGGAGTCTATCAGAAAATAAAATTTCTAGTGAAGAAGTTTCCATCAAAACGTTAGAATGCCTTAAAAATTCTGTACCCAATGAAGTTCCTGGAATAGCTTTTTTATCTGGAGGGCAATCTGAAATTGAAGCTACAGAAAATTTAAATTTAATTAATAAAAATAACAACACGAATTTTATAATGACTTATTCATATGGTAGAGCCCTTCAACAAAGTGCTCTAAAAGTTTGGTCTAATGATATTAAAAATGTAGAGGCAACTCAAAATACTTTTAATCATAGAGCTAAAATGTGTACTTTAGCTGCTCAAGGAAAATGGTCTAGAGAACTTGAAAATAAATAAAAAAAAATTTATTTATCTTATTTCTCCCAACAAAATACATAATTCATTCTATAATAATTTAAAATTAGTTTTAAAAACAAAAAAAGTAAGTTTTTTTCAACTTAGAATTAAAAATTATTCTCTTAAAAGTAAAATTACAATTGGAAAAAAAATTAAAAATATTTGTAAAAAAAATAAAGTAAAATTTATAATTAACGATGATCCTTTGCTAGCTTTAAAATTAGACGCAGATGGTTGCCACCTAGGTCAAAAAGATATGGATATTCACACAGCAAAAAAACTACTTGGTAAAAAAATTATAGGAATTACATGTCATAATTCAATAAATTTGGCAAAGAAAGCGATAAAAGCTAAAGCAAGTTACATTGCCTTTGGCTCTTTTTATCAATCAAACACTAAAAAAACTAAATATACAGCTTCTATTAAAATTTTAAATAATGCTAAAAAAATTACAAAAATTCCAATAGTTGCTATTGGCGGAATTAATTTTGATAATTATAAAAATCTATTATTGAACAAAGCCGATTTTTTAGCTATTTCAGGCTACATTTGGAAAAATAAAAAATTTAAACCGTCAAAAGCTATAGAAAGAATAAAATGAAAATTAATGCTGGAGAAATTAGGGTTGGGATGCTTTTAGAATATAAAAATGATTTGTGGCAAGTTTTAAAAACCCAACATGTAAAACCTGGAAAAGGTGGTGCATTTGCTCAAGTTGAGATGAAAAGCGTAAATAAAAATACAAAATTAAATGAAAGATTTAGGTCTAGTGAAACAGTAGAAAAAGCTTCATTAGATGAAACAACTTTTAATTATCTTTATAATGATGAAGTTAACTATTTTTTCATGAATCCGAAAACATTTGAGCAAATTGAAATAAAAAAAGAAATTATTGGCGATAAGGGTAAACTTTTAACAGAAAATTTAGAGGTTTCTATAAATTTTTATAATGAAAATCCAATATGGATTGAATTACCTAACCAAGTACAATGTAAAATTGAAACAACTGACGCAGCTCTTAAAGGTCAGACCATTTCCTCTTCTTATAAACCTGCAACTTTAGAGAATGGTTTAAATATACAGGTCCCACCATTTATTGAAGTAGGTGATGAAATTGTAGTAGATACAAGAAACCTTGAATACGTTAAAAAAATATAAATGATCTCCATATCCTCTAATTTAAACTTAATGATCAAGGCAGCAGAAAAAGCCTCTAAGTCAGTAATAAGAGATTTTGGAGAAGTTGAAAAATTACAAGTTTCAAAAAAAGGACCCCGAGATTTTGTTACTAAAACAGACAAACATGTTGAAAAAATTTTAATTGATGAGCTATCAAAAATAAAAAAAAATTTTTCTTTTATTTCTGAGGAGATCGGAAAAATAGAAAAAAAAGATAAAGATAATATTTGGATTCTTGACCCAATTGATGGGACAACAAACTTCCTTCATGGCATTCCTCATTTTGCAATTTGTATAGCTCTTGAATCTAAAAAAGAAATAGTCAGTGGTTTAATTTTTGATCCAATTAAGGATGAAATGTTTTATGCAGAAAAAAATAAAGGGGCATATTTAAATAATAAAAGATTAAGAGTATCTAACAAAAATAAAATAGATGAATGCTTATTCTCAAGTAATCATGAGGGTGTAAAGTACAGCGATCTAAATATGCGGTATAGCGGGTGTGCAGCTTTAGACTTGGCTTATGTTGCCTCAGGAAGATTAGATGGTTTTTTTCATAACAAAATTAATATTTGGGATGTTGCAGCAGGAGCTTTATTAATCAAGGAAGCGGGTGGTATAGTTAATAATTTAGACAAATACAATCAAAATAATATAGATATAAGAGCATCAAGTAGTACAATTAATGACAAAATGCTTGAAAATTTAAAGAACTTTTAATTGTGTTATAAAATTCTTTTGTTATAAGTCTCGTTATGAAAAAAGATATACATCCAAATTACCATACGATTAAAGTAGAAATGACCGATGGCAGTCAGTTCGAAACTAAATCAACCTGGGGAAGTGAGGGTGACTTACTAAAATTAGAGATTGATCCAAAGTCTCATGCTGCCTGGACAGGTGGGAGACAAAAACTAATGGATAAGGGTAGAATAAGCAAATTTAATAAGAAATTCCAGAATTTTAAATCAGAAAAGAACAGCTAGATGTCAAATGCACCATTAATGCCAATGGCAACTGCCGTTTGGTTAGTTGAAAATACGACTTTAACATTCAAGCAAATTGCTGATTTTTGTAAATTACATGAAGTAGAAGTTCAAGGTATAGCAGATGGAGAAGTGGCAAAAGGAATTAAAGCATACAATCCAATAATTTCTGGTCAATTATCAAGGGAAGAAATTGAACTATCATCAAAAGATCAAAATCGTCCTTTACAAATAAAGAGTACCGACATCGAAATATCAAATAGTGAAAAAAAAATTAAGAAGTATATTCCCCTTTCAAAAAGGCAAGATAAACCTGACTCTGCTTTGTGGTTAATTAAGCAGCACAACATTTTGAAAGATTCACAAATTGCAAAACTTGTGGGAATAACTAAAAATTCAGTTTCATCAATTAGAAATAAAAGTTATTGGAATTTTAATAATCTTAATCCTAAGGATCCAGTGGCTTTAAATTTATTTTCTCAAAAAGATTTGACTACAGCCATAGAAAAAGCTGAAAGAAGAATAAAAAGAGAAAAAAAACAGAAAGAAAAACTGGAAAAAACTAATCTTAATCAGATTTAATGCATAAAATAAATAGACATAATTTTATAAAAGTGATAGTTAACCATCTTTTTGGAGGTAGTTATTAAAATAGAAGTAAAAGATAATAATGTTGAACAAGCTTTGAGAGTTTTAAAGAGAAAACTACAAAGGGATGGTTTTTTTAAAGTGATAAAATTAAAAAATACATACGAAAAACCATCTGAGAAAAAAAAAAGAATTCTTCAAGAAAACATTAAAAGAGTTAAAAAACTAAATAAGCTGAAAAATCGAATTTAATATACCGCGGGGTGGAGCAGTCTGGTAGCTCGTCAGGCTCATAACCTGAAGGTCGGCGGTTCAAATCCGTCCCCCGCAACCAATCACATATTATAACCAATAATGTATCTTTTTAGTTTTAAGTCCTTTTAATTTTTTATTCCATTTTTGAAAATCTTTCTCAAAACCCATGGATCTTGATTTTTTTTGACCATGCATTTCACAATAAATTTTGCCTATTTTGTCAATTCTTTTAATGATAGATGGTAATATTTTATATTCATGACCCTCAATATCAATTTTCAGAAAATCAATAAACTTTAATTTACTTATTACTTTTTGAAATGTTAAACATCTAACAATAATGTAATTTTTATATGATAAATTATGTTTCTTCTTTTCTAATGATGGCATTTCTGAATATCTCATGTTGGTAATATCAGTTGAGACTTTGCTTAAATAAAGTTTTTGAGATTTTAAGGTATTTGAAATTGCAAAATTATATAATTTTACTTTTGAATTCTTTTTGAAAACTTTCTTTAGTATTTCAAAGCAATAAGGATTTGGTTCAAAACAATGTATTGTGCACGAAAATTTATCAAATAAATATTGAGTAATTAATCCATTATTTGCACCTATATCAACAACAATACTTCTATTATTCAATCTTAACTTATTTAGAGGTGGTAGTTTATTTTTATATCTATTTAGTTTGTAAAAAAGTAAAATTCGTAAAATTTTTATTTGAAATAAATTACACCATATTTTTTCTCTTAAATTTAACTTAATTAAATTTTTTTTCACAAAAAACTAAATATTAAAATTTGATTTTTTACTATCTACTAGAAATGCCTTAACAGTCTCTTTTGTTAATTGATCAAATGTTTTTCCAAAATTTTCTATTTTTTGAATTATATTTGGTGGTACAGTAATAATATGACAGTTAAGCTGTTTTGCTTGCAAAAAATTATATGGTTCCCTAACACTTGCCCACAATATTTCAACATTTTTATATTTTTTTGCTAAAGAAATACTCTTTTTAAATTCTGGTATAGGATCTTTGCCAGTATCCGCTGCCCTCCCAGCAAATATTGAGATAATAACTTTTGTTTTTTTATTCAATAATTTAAGAATCTTCTCAGTTTGTTTCGATGTATATACTGCTGTAATATTAATTTTAATACCTTGGGAATTTAATTCTTTAATAATCTTCCCCATAAATTTCCCCTTAGAATTGATAACAGGAACTTTAACATAGACATTTTTTGCCCAGGTATTTATCTGTAAAGCTTGTTTTTTCATCTCTTTATAATCGTCAGCAAAAACCTCAAGCGATACAGGTTTTTTTTTACAAATTTTTAATATTTTTTGGGAATAAGATCTATAATCTTTTGCACCAGCTTTTCTCATTAAACTTGGGTTTGTTGTAAAACCTTTAATAATTTTTTTTTTATTAAATTTTTTTATTGTGTGGAGTTCTGCAATGTCACAAAATATTTTTGTTTTCAATTAATTACCTATAGATTTTTTGTAATATCTTCAGTCATTTTTTTTGCATCCGCAAATAACATTAATGTGTTCTCTTTATAAAATAAATCATTATCAATTCCTGCATATCCTGGGGATAAGCTTCTCTTTACAAACAAGACTGATTTACATTTTTCAACATCTAAAACCGGCATGCCATAGATTGGACTCTGCGGATCTGTTTTGGCAACTGGGTTAGTCACATCATTTGCACCAATTACAAAAGCAACATCCGCATTAGCAAAATCATTGTTTATTTCCTCTAACTCAAATACTTCGTCATAAGGAACGTTTGCCTCTGCTAATAAAACATTCATGTGTCCTGGCATCCTTCCAGCGACAGGATGAATAGCATATGAAACTTTAATATCATTTTTCTTAAGCGTATCTACCATTTCTCTCAGAGCATGTTGGGCTTGAGCAACTGCCATTCCGTAGCCAGGGACAATTATAACTGATGAGGCATTTTTCATTAAAAAAGCTGCATCATCTGCATTGCCACTTTTTACTGGTCTTTGCTCTTTGTTTTGACTTCCAGAAGTTTGATCTGTAGCTCCAAAACCACCTAAAATAACATTAAAGAATGATCTATTCATTCCTTTACACATTATATATGAAAGTATTGCACCAGATGATCCAACCAATGCTCCTGTAATAATTAAGGCCGTGTTTTCCAAAGTAAATCCAATTCCAGCTGCGGCCCAACCTGAATAAGAATTTAACATTGAAATGACAACTGGCATATCTGCACCACCAATTGGAATAATAATTAAAAATCCAATCAAAAAAGAAATTGCAATTAATATCCAAAATAAATTAGATGATTGTGTTGAACAAAGATAAATAGTTAAAATTACAATCAAAATTAACAATAATGCATTTAATAAGTGTTGGCCTTTAAATGTTATTGGTGCGCCTGACATTATTCCTTGTAATTTTAAGAATGCGATGATAGATCCAGAAAAAGTGATAGCACCAACTGCTGCTCCAATTGCCATTTCAATTAAACTTGCAAGTTTAATATTTCCAGGTGTTCCAAGATTAAATGCTGATGGATTAATAAATGCAGAGATTGCTACAAATACAGCTGCTAAACCAACTAAACTATGAAAGCCTGCAACTAATTCTGGCATTGCAGTCATTGGAATACGATACGCTATAAATGCTCCAAGACTCCCTCCAATAGCCAAAAATATTAAAACATAGACAAATCCAGAGCTAAAATTTCCAACTGACAAAAATGTAACTGTTACAGCAATAACCATTCCGATTATTCCAAATAAATTTCCTTGTCTTGAAGTTTCGGGAGAGGATAAACCTCTTAAAGCTAAAATAAATAATACGCCTGATACTAAATATAAAATTGCAGATAAATTTGCAGACATTAATTATTTATCCTTTTTCTTTTTTTTATACATTGCTAACATTCTTTGAGTGACTAAAAATCCTCCAAAAATATTAACAGCTGCTAAAATAATTGCTAAAAATCCATAAATACTAGATGATGAAAAAACTACTCCATCACTTCCAGACAAAGCTGCAATTATTGCACCTACTATGATTACTGAAGAAATTGCATTCGTAACTGACATTAAAGGAGTATGTAAAGAAGGTGTTACACTCCACACAACATAGTAGCCAACAAATATTGATAATATAAATATACTTAATCTGAATATAAAAGGATCTATTTCCATAATTCTACTTGATAAGTGTTTTCTCTATTATTTCATCTTCTAAATTAATATTTAATTTCTTATTTTCTTTATCATATAAATTAGAGATAAAATTAAATACATTCTTAGCATATAAATTAGAAGCTGATACAGGTAATTTATTTAATATATTTGCCTCACCTAAAATTTTAACACCATTTTTTTCAACAATTTTATCAACCTCAGTAAATACAGTATTTCCTCCTTGAACTGCTGCTAAGTCATAAATGACTGAACCTGGTTGTAAATTTTTAAACATTTCCTCTTTAATTATTTTTGGAGCTTCTTTACCTGGGATCAAGGCAGTACATATTATTATATCAATTTTTTTTAATGTTTCGGAAAGTAGTTCTTCTTGTTTCTTTTTAAATTCATCTGACGCTTCTTTTGCATAACCACCTTCGGTTTCTAAATTCTCGGATCCTTCAACTGTAAGAAATTTTCCCCCTAAACTCTCAACTTGTTCTTTTGAGGCCATCCTCACATCCGTTGCAAATACTACAGCTCCCATTCTCTTAGCAGTTGCAATAGCTTGTAATCCAGCAACTCCAGCTCCAACTACTAATACTTTTGCTGCAGGTATTGTTCCAGCTGCAGTCATCATCATCGGAATTGCCCTTTCATAAATTTGGAAAGCTTCTACCACTGCTTTGTAACCAGCTAGGTTAGCTTGTGAAGATAAAATATCCATTGATTGAGCTCTAGTAATTCTTGGTAGCATTTCCAAAGAAAAACAATTTATTTTTTTTGATTTTAAATTCTCTAATTTTTCTTTATTTAAAAAAGCGTTTAATGAGCCAATTAAAGTTTGATTTTCTTTAAAAAATGATAATTTTTCCTCAACAGGCAATCCTAATTGTATAACAACTTTCGAATTTTTAATAATTTCTTCTTCATTATCTGAGAAATTAACTCCTAAATTTTTATATTCTTCATCGGTAAAACCTAGGTAAGATCCATAATTATTTGGTAAAGTTAAATTAAATCCTAAACTAATATATTTTTTTGCAATTTCTGGAGTAATCGCTATTCGCTTTTCAATATGTTGATTTTCTGAAATTGAAGCTAAATTCATAATAAAATAAATTAAAATTCTATAAAAGAAATATTGCCATTAAAACTAAAACCGAGATTACTGCGACAGTTCCCCACAAAACAAATTTTGTAAAATTATTCCAGGTATTTTTATGGTTTTCATTATCCATAAAATTTATTTTTGTCTTGCTTTAAATTTTGGATTAGTTTTATTTATAACGTAAACTCTACCTCGTCTCCTAACTAACTTAGAATTAAGGTCTCTTTTTTTTACAGATTTTAATGAGCTTTTTATTTTCATAATTTTTTAGCCGGCGATGACCTACTCTTCCATGTCTTAAGACAAAGTACCATCGGCGCTGCAGGGCTTGACTTCCGAGTTCGGAATGGGATCGGGTATAACACCTACGCAATAATCACCGGCGGTAGTGTTATACATAATAAAATATTATTGTAAACCATATTAATTATCTATTTTAATGGTTTTTAAGGAAATTTTTAATGTAGTCGCTTAATTTAATTTTACCAAAATTTTTATTTAATTTATTTTTTACAACCATATTGCTCAAGGCAGAGGCATATCTTTCACCTTTTCTTGGTGGTAAAAAAACCACATCTGATTTAAATAATTTTGCAACTTTTAAGATAGAATAACTTTGTTTATTTGAAATACTATAATAACCACATTTATCTAATTTCCATGCTTTATAACATACTTCAATGGTATCAGATATATGTGTAAATCTTCTTGACTGATTACCTGGTCTTACAATCGGCAGAGGAATTTTTTTTTTATAACAATCTTCAAAAATTCCAATTACGGTAGCCATTTTTCCTTTTGTAATTTGCCTAGGACCATAAACATTATAAAAAAAAATTACTTCATATTTAAAATTAAACCATTTTTTTAAGTTATTTAAAAATTCTAAATTTTTTGATTTTGTGAAGGCATATGGTGATAAATCTTTATCATTTCCTTTATTACCTAATGATGCTGATGTTGCTGAATAAATTAATTTTATTTTATTTTTTAAACAAAAATCAAATACAGCATTTGTTCCAATTGTATTAGATTGAATACATTTATTCATAAATTTAAAACTTTGATATATTCTAGAAAATTCTCCAAAGTGAAAGAGGGAATGAATTTGGTTTTTATGTCTGTTCAATATAGAAGAAATATTTTTTGTATGTCCTTTTATATATTTTACTCTCTTACTTTTAATATGATTTTTATGACTTCCAGAGGAATAATCATCTAAACTAAATACTTTAAAATTAGTTTTTTTAAGTAAATATTCAATTAAGTTTGAACCAACAAATCCACTTCCACCAGTGACAATAATTATTTTTTTTTTCATAATTTAAATTTAAAAAAAAAATTAAATGTTTAAAACTACTTTACCAAAGGTGGTGTAAATCTATAAGTGTCGTTTTCATAATCTTTACCACCACGCTTACCTACAGTAAAAACTATAAATTCATTTCCGTCTTTACCAATTTTAAGTGCGTGCATCTCGTTAGGTGGTGTCTCTACAAGATCTCCCTCTTTGAGTAATTTCATTTTCGCTTTACCCTTAGAATTTAATTTTTTATACCAATACTGCAAAGAGCCCTTGGTTATATACATATATTGAGTAGTTTTTTTATGATAATGGTTGCCACGCAATACCCCTTTTTTTGATTTTATAATAGCTACGTGATTAATATTTTTTTTATAAAATATATCTGATATTGATCCCCTTTTATCTTTAAAAAAAATTTTTGGCCTAGAATATTTCATGGTTTTATAAATTTTATACCTTTGTTAATTTTTATTAATTTATTTTGTAGTAAAGTACTTATATTCCAAGATAAAATTATACATACAATTTTTTTATATTTTTTAATAATTTTATCATTTTTTATTGGTATTCTTGTGTGAGGTGTAAATTTTCCAATTTTAAATTTGGATGCATCTGTCACAAAATCTATCTTTTCATAATTCAAGTCATTAAAGGTAAGATAAGTATTGGTTTTTGCACCTGCTCCAACCCCGATTACTTTAAATTTCCTCATTTTATAAAAATTTACAATTTTATTAATTCTTGCTTTATTTTTATTTATGTAGACTGAATAATTTTTAAAAAAATTTAACTTATATATTCCTTTATTTTCCTCATATCGAATTTTACTTACTTGATTTTTCTTTTGCGAAGCTGTTTGATTAAATGAACATATGGTTCTCACACTTCCACCATGATATTGATTAAAATATAATTTATTAATTTTCAAACCAACTTTAGCTAATAAATTTTTTATATTTTTTACAGTAAAATACGAAATATGTTCATGATAGATTTGATCAAATTTTTTTGTGGCAAGAGTTTTTAAAAAGTAAGGTTGTTCAAAAATAAATTTTCCATCTTTCTTCAATAGATTCTTTACTCCTTTAAGAAAATTTTTAGGATCATCAGCATGATTGAATACATTATTTGCAATTATTATGTCAGCCAAACCTGATATTTTTTTTATTTTTTTACTATTTTCAAAATTAAAAATATAACAATAAGATTTTAATTTTTTTGATCTGGCTAATTTTACCATAAATGGGGAAGCATCAATACTTATCACCTCTTTTGCTTTTTTTTTTATAAAAAAACTTAAAAGTCCATCATTAGAACCAATTTCAATTACAGTTTTATTTTTTAAATTATAATTTCTTTCCAAATTATCAGCATATTTTTTCCAATGATTAATCGAATATTTAGAATTTGAAGAGGTATATGAATAATCGTAATTGATATATCTATCTTTTGGATTAGTTTTATATTTTGACTGAATGAAACTACATTTTTTACAAAAATCTAAAACTAAGGGATAAGAAGGATCTTTTTTTTTTAAATCATTTTTTTTTATAAATCTATCTGCAAAAGAATGAAGTCCTAGATTTAATATTTCAGTTAAATTTTTTGAATTGCAAGACAAACATTTTTTTCTTTTATCGAAGTTTAAATACCTTTTACTTAACATGGTTGTTAATAACCCTACAAATTTTTTTTATTTCTCTCTCTGTTAAATCAATGCTGGTTGGCAACCATAAACCATTTTTACAAAATTTATTTGATACAGGTAGTCCTTTTTGATTAATATAAATTCTTTGAGAATTAATTGGTGGGTAAACAAATCTTGTAATAATTTTTTTTGTTTTTAATTTTTTATGTAAGTTCATACTTTTATCAAGATATATATCCACCGACCAATTTGTTTCATTTTCATTTGGAGGAAAAATTTTAATTTTTTTATTATTTTTTAATAAATTAAAATATAATTTATAAATTTTCCTCTTTGATTTAATTCTGTAATTAATATTTTTCAACTGTCCTAGTGCGAGTACTGACTGCAAATCAGTAATTTTTAAATTGTACCCGAAATAATTATGGATATCATTTCCAGGTTTATTTCTACCAAAGTCTTTATAATATCTTAATTTTTTTGCTAATTTTGAATTGTTTGTTACTACGGCACCTCCTTGACCCATTGTAATAAGTTTTGGCATACTAAAAGAAAAAGATCCTGCAACACCAAAATTTCCTGCATGTTTATTTGAAAAAAAGCTCCCTATGGAATGAGCTGCGTCCTCAATTAATAAAATATTATTTTTTTTACAAATTTTTTCAATTTCATCAATATTACCCATTCTTCCATTTATTGAAGTAAAAATACAAAATTTTGATCTAGAGGTAATTTTTTTTTTTAGATCTTGTGGGCACATACATAAGTTTTCATTAGTTATGTCTACTAGAACAGTTTTTCCACCTACTAATTTGGGTGCATTAGCAGTTGCTATCATGGTATAATTTGAAACCAATACTTCATCACCTCTTTTTATATCTAAACAATCTAATATTGATGACATGGTTAAAGTACCATTTGGGAATGCTATACACTCTTTTGACTTAATAAATTTTGAAAATTTTTTTTCAAATCTTTGAGTTTCTTTATGTTCTGTAATCCATTTTCCCGAATCTAAATACCTCTTAACATTTTTAATAGTATCTTTCTCAAAAAAGGGTTTGGTTTGATAAATCACTTTTATTTTAGTCTCTTTGCAATTTGTTTTGCTTCCTCAAGACTCATCCCATATAATTTTAAATCACTTAAAAGCATATCTTGACAAAGAGCATCTAAATTATATTCTGGTTTCCATTTAAGAAGCTTTCTTGCTTTAGAACTATCTCCTTGTAAACTTCTTACTTCGGATGGCCTCAAAAAATTTTTATTGTTTGTTGTAACAAATCTTTTCCAATTTAAGTCTAATAATTTGAATACCTTTTTAATAAAATCTTCAATTGAATAGTTTTTACCAGTTGATAAAACAAAATCCTCAGGTTTTTTATATTGTAATATCATCCATATTCCCCTGACATAATCTTTAGAATGGCCCCAATCCCGTCTTGTAGATATATCTCCTAAATGAATTTTGCTTTCATGGCCACTCAAAATTCTTGCTAATGAATGCGTTATTTTTCTTGTTACAAAATTTAAGCCTCTTCTTGGAGACTCGTGATTAAATAAGATACCATTTGATGCAAATAGTCCATGAGCTTGTCTAAAATACTTGGTTGTATGAAATGCTGCCACTTTAGATATTCCATATGGACTTTGAGGATTAAAAGGACTCTTTTCATTTTGAGGTGGAGGAGTTGAACCAAACATTTCACTAGATGAGGCCTGATAAAATTTACATTTTTTATGATTTTTAAGAATAGACTCTAAAATTCTATAAGATGCAACAGTGTTTATATTTAATGTAGCTTCACCAGTGTAAAAGCTTATTCCTACATGACTCATTGCTGCTAAATTATAAAATTCATCTGGCTTGTATTTTTTAATTAAATTACTGATGCTTGAAGTATCAGTAAGGTCCATATAGTGAAGATTTAATTTTCCAATCTTTTCATATTTATTTATTGTTTCTTGAATTCTTTCAACATTTAATACACTAGTTCTTCTTAGCAACCCGTGTACTATGTAGTTCTTTTGAATTAATAGTTCAGCCAAGTATGAACCATCTTGACCCGTAATTCCTGTAATAAAAGCAACTTTTTTCATTTTTTTAACCATAAATTAAATACATTGCTTAACATTAAATATCCATCTTTAAATCTATTTACTTTGGTTGTTCCGAAAATTCGTTTATTCTCGTGGGAATATATTTCATCACATTTATAATTTGTTCTAGCTTTAATCAATGCTTCAGTACAAATTTTAAAATCTTTTTCTTCCAAGTTTAAATTAATAAAACATTCTCTTTTTCCAAATAAATACAAAAATAAAGCATCTGTTGTATTGAAATTAAACAAGAGTGAAATTAACTTTGTAAATAAAAAATTTCCAAATCGAGTTAAGAGAGTATCGTCATCACTTTTATTTCCATTTAAATATCGTGAGCCAAAAACAAAATCTAAATTCTTTGCTTCTAGTAAATTTTTCATTTGTGAAATTGTATTCGGATCAAATGACCCATCAGCATCAAATATACATAAATATTTTGATTTAGAATTTTTTATACCATTAATAAGTGAGTACCCAAAACCTAATCTTCTAGTAGGATCAATTAAAACTTTACAATTATTTTCTTTTGCAACTTTTACTGTCTCGTCATCCGAAAGAGCATCTAAGATTGTTAGGTTTTCTAATCCTGCTTTTTTAAGAGAATTAATTGTAATTGGAAGGTTTTTTTCCTCGTTGAAAGTGGGAATTAAAATTTCAACATCATTTAAATTCATAAATATTTATATTTCAAAAAAACTTATATTTCTTGATTTATCCTTAAAAAAAATATTTTTTTTACATTGATAAATTGAGAATAAATCCAATTTTTTTTGATTTACCATAATAAAAAGAAATTTTCCAAGAAATTTTTTAAAAATAGGTAATATTTTAATAATCGATTCTGCATCAATTGCATCAGATATAAAAACAATATTTTTTCTATTTTTATTTATCTTAAAATTTAAAAAATTTAAATCTTCAGAGACTTGAATTGTTTTCAAATTTGCCTGAAAAAAATAATTATTTATTTTGTTAAATTTATTTTTATTTTCATTAATGATTTGAGTATTTATATCAATTCCTACAAAGCTTCTTTCAAAATTTTCATCCAAATAATTTACTAATCTCCCACTACCACAACCCAAATCAATAAAATTAAAATTATTTATTTTTTCTTCAATAAGAAAACTTTTAATTAGGTGTAAAAAATAATATGGAGTTGGTATATTTGGAGTTCCATAACCAGTTTCTAACTTCGATCTATTATAATCTATGTTGTTATCCATATTTTCATCTGATCGAAAAAATAAAGTGTCTTGAAATTTAATAGAATAATAAATTTCAAAAATTATAGATTTTAAAATTAATAATATTCCATACTGATTAACGCTTTTTAGAGCTATATAAAAATTATAAAAAATTTTATTTAAAGCCATCACCTGGTGTATATTAATTTATGTCAAAAAAAACTATAAATTTTATTACGCTTTTTTTTTATATTTCACTAATAATAGGTTTCATACTTGGTGAGGATTTAAATGGAGGAGCTAAATCGGATTTTATTTTTTATGAGAATATAATATCAAACTTTTCAAATAATTTTAAAGACTCTTTTTTAAATTATGAAAAATTTAATGAGAGACACTCTCCAATAATGATTATTTTTTTATCATTATTGACAAAAATCAATTTTGATATTGAACTAATAAGGTTAATTAACCTCCACATTAATTTGCTAACAATTTATTTTTTTTTTAAATGCTTAAATTTAAAATTTTATCAAGTTAATAAAAACTATCTTTATTTAATATCTTTAGTAGTTTTTGTTTCACCTACTTTTAGATCTTTAAGTATATGGCCTGACAGTAGAGCAGTTGGCTTATTATTTTTTGTAATTAGTGTTAAATATTTTTTAGAATTTCAAAATAGCAAAAAATTTAATTTAGCTTTAAAAAATATTTTTTTCTTGTCCGTTGCGTCATATTTTAGTCCTAACTTTTCGGTTTTCTCAATATATTTTTTTTACTATTTTTTAAAAATTAATGATTTTAAAAAAGTTTTAATATTTGTCTTATCTAACTGTTTATTAGCTTTACCTGCAATATATTACATATTTATACTCAAGGTAAATTTCATAAATCTTGGACTAACACCAGGTTCAAGCGAAACACTACTTCCAAATTCAATTGAATTTAATATTTCAAATAAAATTTTATGTGTGACATCGATAATTTTTTTTTACACTATACCTGTGATTTTTGGAAGAAATATAAATTTTCCAATTAATATTAAAAATTTTGTATTATGCATTATTTTTTTTATTATTTATTTGATTTGCATAACTTCATTTAATTATAAAGTTAATTTTACAGGAGGTGGAGTCTTTTTACATATTTCAAATTTTTTTTTTAAAAATAATTTTCTTTTTTTTATAATTTGTTTAATTAGTTTTTATTTTTTATTTATAAAAAATTTTAATTTTAATAACTTAAGTATTATTTTTTTATTAATTATTTCTAACCCCCAACTGACAATTTACCATAAATACTATGATCCATTAGTTTTGATTTTAATTTTCACACTATTTAATTTTAAAATTAAAAAAGATTTTTTTAATAATTTTAATGT
>NZ_JBNGZE010000003.1:12500-206900 GCF_052049855.1 Candidatus Pelagibacter sp. | reverse complement strand
ACAATCGAAAATAAATAATCATAATTATTTCCAAAATTAATTAACTTTTGTTTTTCTAAATTATCACTGTAAATTTCTATTTTATTTAATTTATATGCAATTTTTTCAATATTAATTATTTTTTCATTGAAAAATTCTATATTGCTTTTTGAAATACCAATTGTACGAATTTTATTTACTGAGTATATTTTTTTAGGATAATTAATATCTACATAAATTTTTTGATTAACTAAAGATTTTGCTAAAGTTAAGCTCGATAAACCACTTCCAAGAATACAAACTCTCATATTATTTTTAATTTTAACAACAAAAATTAGATGATACAAAGTGATATAATTGATTCATATATATGGATATTAAAAAAACAGCTAATTTATTCATCGATTTTATATTTAAGCGGTTAGCTGAGATCTCTGGGTTAATTTTCTTATTTTTAGGCTTAACTTTATTAATTTCATTATTAACTTACTCACCTGAAGATCCAAACTTTATTTTTTCTACAAACACGGAGGTTAAAAATTTTTTTGGTTTTAAAGGTAGTTTTGTTTCTGATCTATTTTTTCAATCCGTTGGATTAATTGCCTACCTAATTTCACTAACTTTAATGTTTACAGGTATTAATCTTATAAAAAGTAAAGAATTTATTTTAATAATTGAAAATATTTTTTTTGTTGTACTTTATTGTATTTTTGGAACTCTTTTTTTAACTCATTTTTATTCTAATGCATTTACACTTTATATAAATGGTAATGGTGGCTTTATAGGTATTTTTCTTAACCAAACTTATTTAAATCAAATCTTAATTATAAACTATCAAATATCGTTTTATAGTTTAATTATTTTAAATTTATTATTATTCTTAAAAAGTATAAATTTTGAGCCAGTTCGATTTTATAAATTATTACTTAAGTCCACAACTTTGTTTAAAAACAAAGAAGAGAAAAATTATACAGATAAAAGTGAAATTATAAATGAATATATACCACAAGACGAAATTAAAAATCTTATACAAGAGGACTTACCTTTTATAAAAGCTGAAAACAAAAAAGATAACAAAATTAAATTTAAGCTTCCAGTTTTAGATTTATTAAAAATACCTTCTAAAAAAGAAAGAGAAGGATCTGAAAAAAATGAAAATAATGATCCTGAATTTTTAGAAAAAATTTTATTAGATTTTGGGGTTAATGGTAAAATTAAAAAAGTAAGTCATGGGCCTGTTGTAACACTTAACGAATTTGAGCCTGCTGCTGGAGTAAAAGTCTCTAAAATTATTAATTTATCAGATGATATAGCTAGAAACACTAGTTCAGAGTCAGCAAGAATTTCTACAATTCCTGGAAGGAATACTATCGGTATTGAGCTACCAAATACATCCAGAGAAAATGTTTATTTAAGTGAAATCTTAAACAATAGTGATTTTAAAAAAAAGGATATCAAATTACCAATAGCGCTTGGCAAAAGTATATCTGGCTATCCAATAATTGGAGATTTATCATCTATGCCACATTTGCTTATAGCTGGAACTACTGGTTCTGGTAAATCAGTATGTATAAATACAATTATTTTATCGCTACTTTACAGACACACTCCTGATAAATGTAAATTTATTCTAATTGATCCAAAAATGCTGGAGTTATCTACTTATGAAGGAATTCCACATTTGCTATGCCCGGTCATTACTGAAGCAAAAAAAGCAGCCTCTGTGCTAGGCTGGGTAGTGAAGGAAATGGAGAACAGGTATAGATTAATGACTAAAGAAGGCGTTAGAAATATTGATAGTTACAATTCAAAACATAAACTTCCAATGCCTTATATTGTGGTTGTTGTTGATGAAATGTCTGACTTAATGCTGGTTGCTGGTAAAGAAATTGAAAATTATATTCAAAAATTATCTCAAATGGCACGAGCTGCGGGTATACATATTATAATGGCTACTCAAAGACCAAGTGTAGATGTTATTACAGGCACAATTAAAGCTAATTTTCCTACTAGAATATCTTTTCAAGTAACATCTAAAATAGATAGTAGGACTATACTTGGAGAACAAGGCGCTGAACAATTGTTGGGAAAAGGCGACATGCTATACATGTCCTCAGCTAATCGTATAGTTAGAATTCATGCACCATTTGTATCAGATAGTGAAATTGAAAAAATAAACAATTCTTTAAGATCTCAAGCAGAGCCAGATTATGTTGATGAAATTCTAAATTTTGCTGATGAGAAAGAAATTGGCGATAGTCAAAATCAGGGAGAGAAAGACGAGCTTTACGAACAGGCTTTAGATATAATTAGGTCTGAAGGTAAAGCATCTACGTCATTTTTACAGAGGAAACTACAGATTGGATACAACAGAGCTGCAAGAATTATTGACATGATGGAGGCTAATGGGGTTGTTAGTAAAGCAAATCATGTAGGCAAAAGAGACGTGCTTTAATGCCACGATATTTTCTAATATTTTTTTTGTCTGTATACACCTCTGTCTCAAACGCTGACTACAAAGACAAAATAGTACAAAATTTGAAAGACACAAAAAATCTTGATTTTAAATTCGAACAAAATATTAATGGAAAAATAGAAAATGGAAACTGTACTATTGAGTATCCAAAAAAAATCTTTTGTGAATATGCAAGAAGTAATAATAAAATTTTGGTATCGAATGGAAAATCTTTAGTAATAAAAACAAGAACTAGTTATTACAGATATCCACTAGAAAAAACTGCTTTAAATTTAATTTTAGATAAAAATTTTCTACTAAATAAAATTTCTGATCTTGATGAAAGAATTGTTGATAATACTCTTATAAATTTCACAATTTTTGATCAGGATAACGAAATTAATATTTTTTTTGATAAAAAAACTTATGATTTAGTCGGGTGGCAGAATACAGATATTTATCAAAATTTTAATATTACTTTTCTTAGCTCTGTTAGAAAAAATAGGGTACTTCCAAAAGGTCTTTTTAAAATCCCTGTTCAGAATTAAATATTCAAAATTTCAGTTTTAAATATTTTCATTCCTCTAGAAACATAATTACCTAATGCATTTTTATGATCTAATGAACATGTATGAACCCAAACACGATCAGCTTTATTTTCAAAAGATTTTTTAATAGCCTCAGATAGTAAATAAGAACCTAGTTTTTTATTTTGATATTCTTCTAATATTCCCAAATAAGCAATTTCGGTTTCATTTTTTTCTGAATGAAAAATTAACTCAAAAAATCCCACTAAATCATCCTCAAATTTTAATACATAAGTTTTAACCTTTTCAGATGAGACGTAATTAATCCATTTTTCTTCTGACCAAGATAATCTATCTACCCACCTGTGATTTTTTCCAATGGTTTTGTAAAAAAATTTATTTAATTGAAAATTAATTGGGTCAATTAAACTTAAAGAATAATCTTCTGAAGGCTTGTTTCCTTCTTTAAGATCTTGAAGCGAGTTTATTTCTAGGTAATTTCTTTTGACTTCTTTGGTCACTCAACCAATTTTCCTACTCGTTCACCTCCAAATAAATGAAAGTGTAAATGAGGTACTTCTTGTCCACCATGATCGCTGATATTTACCAAAGCTCTGTAACCTTTACCTACTTCTGTTGAAATACCAAGCTTTTTTGCAACTATATTAATACCTTTTAATAATCCAACCATCTCCTCCGATGAGGCATTCAAACTAAAATCATCTAAATCAATATATTTACCTTTAGGGATAACTAAAGCATGAATTTTTTTTTGTGGGTTAATATCATGAAATGACAAAACAAAATCATCTTCATAAATTTTATTACAAGGTATCTCTCCACGTAAAATTTTTGCAAAAATATTATTATCGTCGTAACTCATTTTTTTCTTTTTTTTAACTCTAACATTACATCTTCAATTTTAATGTCATTCGCCTCAATATACATTAGCAAATGGTAAAATACATCTGCGGCCTCATGAATTTTATTTGAATTTTCCTCCACAGCCTCAATCAATTCATTAACTTCCTCTAAAATTTTTGCCTTACTCAATGATTTGTCATTAAGCAGCTTATTAGTATATGAACCTTCGACAGGTGAAGATTTTCTCTCACGTGCAAGTTTGATTAAGCTTTCTAATGTGTTAAACATATTAAATTCTAACAGGAATTCCTTTTGAATCCAAATACTCCTTAGCTTCTTTCACAGAATGTTTGCCGTAGTGAAATATTGATGCTGCTAAAACTGCGCTTGCATTTCCTAATTTAATTCCATCTACCAAATGATCTAAGTTTCCAACCCCACCAGACGCAATTACTGGAATATTTACCTTTGAAGATATCTTTGACATAAGCTCAATATCATAACCTACTTGAGTACCATCTCTATCCATTGATGTTACTAAGAGTTCGCCTGCTCCGCTATCCTCCATTTTTTTTGCGAATTCGATAGCATCAGCTCCTATATTATTTCTTCCTCCATGAGTAAAAATTTCCCATTTATCACCATTTTTTTTAGCATCTATTGCTATCACAATGCATTGAGATCCAAATTTTTTAGAACTTTCTGCAACTACTTCTGGATTTTGAACTGCAGCAGTATTGATCGATACTTTGTCTGCACCAGAGTTCAGTAGTTTATTAATATCCTCAACACTCCTAACACCGCCTCCAACTGTAAGAGGAACAAAGCATTTCTTAGAAGTTTTCTCTACTACATCGTAAATAGTATCTCTGTTTTCATTTGATGCCGTAATATCTAAAAAGCAAATTTCATCTGCTCCACCGTCTGAATAAATTTTGGCTTGTGCGACAGGATCACCTGCATCCTGCAAATCAACAAAATTAATTCCTTTTACAACTCGTCCATTTTTAACGTCTAAACATGGTATAATTCTATTCTTAAGCATCTAATTCCTTTACTAATTCATCCAATTTAATATCACCATCATAAATAGCTTTTCCAACTATAATGCCTTCAATGTTATTATTATTTAATTCTTTAGCCTTTTTAATGTCTTCAATTGAAGAGACTCCACCAGATATAATTACTGGGCAGTTAGAAGTATTAGCAACTTTTGATGTCTCATCGAAATTGGGGCTTTGCTTCATCCCATCTCTATTGATATCTGTGTAAATCAATCTGCTTGCACCAAAATCATTCACCTCTTTTAAATAATCTAAAGTTAATTTGTTGGAATTTTCTTTCCACCCAGAGACAGATAAATAGCCATCTTTAGCATCTAAACCTAAAGCAATCCTGTTTGGAAATTTTTCACAAGCTTCTTTTAAAAAGTTTTTATCTTTTATAGCTGCACTTCCTAAAATAACTTTTTCAACACCAGCATCAGTATATTTCTGAATACTCTCAAAATTTCTGATACCTCCACCAATTTCGATTTTAAGATCAAATTTAGTTACTATTTCTTGAATAACATCCAAATTAATTGTTTCTCCTGTTAATGCACCATCTAAATCAACTATATGTAAATTTTTAAAACCATGTTGCTTATATTTACTAGCTTGTTCAACTGGAGACATTTCATATTCAGTTTTGTTGTCAAAGTCTCCTTTGACTAACCTCACACACTTTTTATCTTTAATATCTATTGATGGAAATATTTTCATTTATAAACTTATAAAATTATCAATTATTTTGAGTCCAGTTTTATCACTTTTCTCTGGATGAAACTGTGTTCCAAAAATATTTTCTTTTTCAACAGAGCAAACAATATTTGATGAATAATCTGTTGTTGCTGAAATTACATTTTTATTTTCTGGTACAAATTCATAACTGTGAACAAAATACATGTGAGAATTATTTTCTATACCTTTAAAAATTTTACTATCTTTAACAATTTTAATTTCGTTCCAACCAATGTGAGGAAGTTTAAATTTTCCGTTTTGGTTATCTATTTTTGATACTTTTCCTGAAACCCAGCCAAGACCCTTTGTCTCTGTTTCTTCGTAACCAATATCTGCAAACATTTGAAGTCCTACACAAATTCCAAGAAGTGGTTTTTTATTATATATCGCAAATTCACTTAAAGTATCAACTAAACCACTGATGTTGTTAAGTGCATCAACACAACTTTTAAACGAACCCTGCCCTGGTAAAACAACTTTATCTGAAGATTTAATCTTATTTAAATCTGATGTTACCTCTATGCTTACTTTATCTTTAGCAACTTCTTTAAAGGAATTTATCACCGAGCTTATATTGCCCGAATTATAATCAACAATTGTAACGTTCATTAAACTTATAATGAGCCCTTAGTGGATGGAATGTTCTTTTTGTTTCTTGGATCCATCTCTAATGCAGCTCTTAAAGATCTTGCTAATGCTTTATAACAAGACTCAATTATGTGGTGACTATTATCACCATAAATATTTTCAACATGCATTGTGATGCCAGCTGATTGAGAAAATGCTTGGAACCATTCTTTGAATAGCTCCGTATCCATTTCTCCAAGTTTCTCAACTTTCAATTTTACTTTCCATATCAAATATGGTCTGTTTGAAACATCTATTGCAACTCTGGTTAATGTTTCATCCATCGGAATAACTGTGTGCGCATATCTTTTTATCCCCACAAATTTTTTGGCAGCTTTCTTTAAAGCTTCGCCTATAGCAATACCAGTATCTTCAGTTGTGTGATGAAGATCGATATGAGTGTCTCCTTTTGCTTTAATTTTTAAATCAATTAGAGAATGTTTTGATAATTGTTCAAGCATATGATCTAAGAAACCTATACCAGTGTCAATTTGGTACTTACCTTTGCCATCAATATTTACTTCAACATTGATGCTGGTTTCTTTTGTTTTACGAGATACTTTTCCTTTTCTGGCCATATATTTTTAATGGTATACATACATAATCTCTCTATATCAATATCAGTCTGAACACTTGAAGTATCAAAAATAGTTACCATTTATTAGATATGACAACAATTGTGCTAGTTAGAAAAAATAATGATGTAGTGGTTGCTGGTGATGGACAAGTTAGTATGGGAAATACCGTTGTTAAAAGCACTGCTTCAAAAGTCAGAAAAATTGAAAAAAGAGATGTGGTCGCTGGGTTCGCGGGATCAACTGCGGATGCTTTAACCTTATTTGAAAGATTAGAAGGAAAACTTGAAAAACATGCTGGAAATTTATCAAGAGCAGCTGTTGAATTAGCCAAAGATTGGAGAACAGATAAATATTTAAGAAGATTAGAGGCACTTATGGCTGTGGGAGATAAAAACAATAGCTATATTATTTCAGGAACAGGTGATGTTTTAGAGCCAGAGGGTGATGTAATTGGAATAGGGTCTGGTGGAAATTACGCATTAGCTGCAGGAAAAGTTTTAATGGATGGCGACATGTCTGCTGAAGAAGTTGCAAAAAAGGCTATCAAAGTGGCAGCTGATATATGTGTATTCACAAATAATAATGTGAAAATAGAAAAAATATAATGGATAAATCAAACGTAACACAACTGCACCCAAAAGATAAAAGTCAAAAAGAGGAAGCTTCATTGGTAAGTTCTTTATCTCCAAGAGAGATAGTTTCAGAATTAGACAGATTTGTTGTTGGACAAAACAAGGCAAAAAGAGCCGTCGCTGTTGCTTTAAGAAATAGATGGAGACGTCTGGCTCTTAGAGGTGAAATGAAAAATGAAGTTTTACCAAAAAATATTCTTATGATTGGCCCAACTGGTGTTGGAAAAACAGAAATTTCAAGAAGGCTATCAAAACTTGCAGAAGCTCCATTTGTAAAAGTGGAGGCTACAAGATTTACAGAAGTTGGGTATGTGGGAAGAGATGTTGAGCAAATCGTGAGGGATTTAATTGAAATAGCTATTTCAATGGAAAAAGTAAAAAAAAGAAAAGAGGTTTTTGCGCAAGCACAAAAAGCAGCAGAGGAAAAAGTTTTAGATGCTTTAGTTGGAAAAAAAGCAAGTTTGGCGACAAGAGAAAGTTTTAGAAAAAGATTAAGAAACGGAGATTTAGATGATAATGAGATTGAAATAGTTGTAAGTGATACTGGTTCAAGTGGTGCTTCTTTTGAAATTCCTGGAATGCCTGGCGCAAATGTTGGGATGATAAACATTGGTGAAATGATTGGAAAATCAATGGGTAATAAAGAAAAAAAGAAAAAAATGACTGTAAAAGAATCTCATGAAATTTTAATTAATGACGAGTCAGATAAATTAATTGAACAAGACAAAATCATTAAAGCCGCAAAGCTATCAACCGAAAACAATGGAATAGTTTTCTTAGACGAAATAGACAAAATTTCTGCAAGAACTGACAGGGTTGGAGGAGATGTTTCAAGAGAAGGTGTCCAGAGAGATTTGTTGCCCTTGATTGAAGGAACAACTGTAAATACAAAGCATGGTCCAATAAAAACAGATCACATATTATTTATTGCATCTGGGGCATTTCAGCTTGCAAAACCATCCGATTTATTGCCTGAGCTACAAGGAAGATTGCCTATTAGAGTTGAATTAGAGGCATTAACAAGTGAAGATTTTAAAAGAATTTTAAGGGAGCCTGATTTTAGTTTGATAAAGCAATATGTGGCCCTTTTAAAAACTGAAAATGTCGATCTTGAATTTTCAGATGATGGTATTGATGCTATTGCTAATATAGCATCAGAGGTAAATACTACTGTTGAGAATATTGGAGCTAGAAGGTTACATACTATAATTGAAAAAATTTTAGATGAAATCAGTTTTACAGCTACAGATAGAGCTGGTGAAAAAATTGTTATTAATAAAGACTATATTAATAAAAATTTAGATAATTTAGTAAAAGATACAGATCTGTCTAAATTTATACTTTAAAATCAATCCATCCAGTTATTATAAACTTTTCTCCTTTTTTTAAAACTGATCCACAATGCGCATGTGTCCATTCAGCTGGCCAAATTAAAGTTTTGCCTCGCTCTGGTTTCACTTTTATTTTATAATAATCAAAATCTGTAGTTCCTCCATCATCTTCTTTAACATCATTTAAATATGTCATCCATGCAAACAATCTGTGTAAAGTAGATACACTAGTTCGTTCAGAATGAAGTTTTGAAAAATGATCACCAGATGAATATTTTTGAATATTAAAGGGACCAATTCCTATTTTTTTAATAAAAGTTTTTAAAAAAGGGAATTGTTCTTTATAATCTAAAAAACACTCATTTAAGTGTTTAAAATACCTTATAAATATTTCACGATCTTTATCATCTAAACTGTTTGGGTTTATAGTTATATCTGTAGACTTTTTTACCTCTTCATTTAAGGTATTTCCAGATGTAACACCCTTCTTTTGTAAATTGGGATTATTTTCAAAAAAGGTAATTATACTTTTACATAATTCATCGTTTGAAATATTCCAACTTCCAATGAAATGTGGTGTTAACTCATTTGATAATTTAATTTTTTTCATTCGGAAACAATGTTTATATTATCATCATCTAATTCAATTACACCGGTTTCTTTTTGATATGCCTCTAACCCCTCTTTATATCTACCAATTTTAAATAAATTTCGTCTATAATAAGACAAAATTATTTTATTTTTTGGATATACTTGAATAAACTTTTTTGAAAAATTATCTAACTCATTACTTAAATTTAAAGCTGATAAGCAGTATGACTTTTTTTCAACCACTTGCTCTTGATCAGAATTTTTTTCTAAAGAATAACTTAAATACTCCAAAGCCTTTTGGAATTTTTTAATTTTCAAATACAATATAGCAAGATTATTTAGTGTCAGTATATTATTTTGATTTATATTAATACATTTTAAATAATATTCCTCCGCCAAGTCTGTTTCGTTAATTTGAAAATAACAATTAGCAACATTGTTAAGAGCTGGCTCAAAATTAGGATTTGTTTCTAAAATGTTCAGAAATAATTTAATTGCTTCATAAAAATTACCATTATTTTTTTGACTTTCAGCCTCATTAAAAATTTTTTCTAAATCTTTACTAATCATAGATAACCAAGTTCTTTCATTTCCTTTTTAAAGTGCTTTTCAATTTTTATTTTTAATTCATCTGGAAGTATTTTTTTCCAATCATTTTTAGGTCCAAGATTAAAAAAGGGAACCTTTTTTCCAGTTTTTGGGTTAGTTTTTGCTTCATCAAAACCACTTTTTTTTTCTAAATTTTTCATTATTGAAAAATCTGTACTTTCAATAACGTTTTTAAATTTTTCTTGATCAATTTTAAATTTTGTATCTTTAATTTTGTGGAGAAACTTTAATATTTTTCTGAAAGCAAAGTCCCTATTGCTAATTAAATCCTCATACTTAATTAAAAGATATTTGCTATGTTCTTTAAGGGATTTCCAACTATTATAATTACCGGCCCAAGTTCCCATATAAACTCTAGTACGATCAGAATTTTTAGAACTAATATCTCCACCAAATTTAAATTCCTCAATCATTATTCTTGTTGCCTCCTCCTTTGATATACTCATATGGTTAGCTACAGATGTAACTACATTCCTAGGATCTCTTACAACATAAATTACACCTAATGTATTATTTAAATCAGTAAATGGGTTGTTATCAATATTAAATAGATAGCTATGTGTTTTTAAAAATTGAGTTGCATCTTTTTTATTAAATGTTTCTTGTACTCTAATATAGTTTTTCAATACTTCTTTTTCTTTTGTTATATCAATACCCATTTTTTCGAATAATCCTATATTCGGAAATTGTTTAATGTTTTTTATTAACTCAAAATTATAATTTCCATCTTGTGAAAAGAAATATGCAGCAATCATAGATCTAACTAAAGTATTTCCACTTTTTGGATATGATGCTAACCAAACAAACATAATCGGTGATTTTATTTTTTTATTTTAATTTTTTTAAATATATATAAAAAGCACCACTACCACCATCTTTTATGTCTGCTTCTTTTATTTGAATTATTTTTTTCATTAAAGCTTCATTTGTTTTAATATATTCTGGAACTGAATATCTTAAAATACCAAATTCTTTTGACGCGTATGGGTCTTTTTCATTTTTTGAATGCAGACCTTTTCCAGTAACAACGATTAATTTATTTACTTTTTCCTCATAATTTTTATTGATAAAGTTTTCTATAATTTTATTTGATTCTTGAAGAGAGTACCCATGAAGATCGATCGTCTTCGTGCTAAAATTTTTTCTTTGTTTTTTTATTAGATCTTTATCTTCTAATTTATTATTGCTATCTAAAAAATTCTGCCAATCTTTTTTATCTTTATCTGAGATATTATTATTCAATTAGGCTAAAATATTTATTAATTTCCAATTAGGATTTGGAGACGTCATATCTCTTGAAAAAACCCATGTATCATAAATCTTCTTAATTTTATCAGGACTTCCAGAAATTATTTTTTTATCTTTATCTTTAATACAAGTAATTATTTCTGCAATAAATTCTACTGTTACATTTAATATGCTCCCTGTTTTCTTATGCTCTTTTACCTTTGCTGAGTTGATCCCAATAAATGTAATTTCTGCAAAATGTCCTCTATTGCTTCTTTCCTTTAGGGCCTTATTAAACTGGTCAAATACTTCTTTATTTAATAGTGGCTTGCTAGCTATGATTTTGTTGTCGTTATCACTAAAGTCTGTAATAATTGTCTCATAAGCAATTTTTGCTCCTTTTAAGAATTCATTTTGTGCTTTTGCATCAAAAGTATCACTAACTTTCTTAGGTTGGACCTCTTCAACTTTCTTCAATATCTCTTGGAATTGACCTGTTGCTTTCCCTTCAAAACCAGTTCTTTTTCCCAATATACCTCTTAGCCTCAAGAAAATAAATCCTGCTATCATCGCCAGTAAGATAATATCAATGTATTCGAAACTATAATTCATTAGATGATAGTAATTACTATGTTGATTAATTTCAACTAGCAATTTAGATTAAAGACAAATGAACTCAATAATATTAGCCATAATTCTGGTGCCAATTATTGAAATTTACCTTTTAATTAAAATTGGCTCTCAAATAGGTGCATTAACAACAATTTTATTAATTTTTACAACTGCGATAATTGGAATTTATTATGCGAAATACGAAGGTTTAAATACACTTAGGTCTGGATTTATACAATTAAGTAAAAATGAAGCACCGACTCACGAAATGATTTCTGGAGCTGTAATCGCTTTTGCAGCTTTGCTACTAATAATACCAGGCTTCTTTACTGATATTGTTGGCTTTCTACTTATATTCCCAATTACTAGAAATATTATTTTAAATTACTTCTTAAAAAAAATTAATAACAAAAAAACAGATAGAAATAATTTCATTGATGGAGAGTTTGAAGATATAGAAGATGACAATGACAGAAAAGTATAAAGTTTTAGGGCAATATATCAAAGATGCATCAAGCGAAACTCCAGACATTGAAACCTATTTATTTGTAAGAGAAATTATTTCTAAATACAAACTTGGTATCGATATTACGTCAAAAGCACTCAAAAATAAAATGATAGAAGTCACCACTAAATTTGTATTTCAAGATAAAGAAGATAATAAAAAAAAAGCATATTTTGAAATGAATTACTCAACAATAATTAAATTAATCGATAAAATAAGTAGCAAAAAAGAGTTAGAAAAAATTATTATATGTGATTTACAAAATGAGATTTATCCAAATTTGGAAAGGGCTTTTTTAAATCTTTTACATGACTCTGGATATGAAAGTGTAAAATTCAGTAAAAAAGTTGATTTTGAAGAGCTATATAAGCAAAGATTTAGTTAAAAAAAATTTTTTTTCAAATTTTTCTTTAAATAATCTTCATGTTTCTTTTTTTCTTCTTTTGTTGCATTTATAATTTTCTTAAAATAACCATTATTTCTGCTATCAATCTTTAAATTGTCTTGATCAGAGTTTTGAAATTGTAAGGTTGGCTCTTTTTGATCAATTAAATTAATGTAAACTTTTGCAAGTAGGTCACAATCTATTAAAGCAGTATGCTTAACTCTTCTAGAATTATCTATACCAAATCTTTTACATAAAGCATCCAAACTTGCTTGAGATCCAGGGAATTTAGCTCTGGCTAATGTCACAGTGTCTATAATTTCATTATCAATTTTTTCTTTTCCAATTATTTTAAGTTCATTATTTAAATGTGTTAAATCAAACTCTGCATTATGAATTACAAGTCTTTTGTCCTTTATGAATTCCAAAAAATCTTCGAATATTTCATTAAATTTTTTTTGTTTAGATAAAAATTCATCGCTATAACCGTGAACCTTAAAAGCTTGTTCTGAAACCTTTCTTTCTGGATTTAAATAACAGTGGAATTTGTTTTTTGTTGGTATTAAATTTTCGAGCTCAACACAGCCTATTTCTACTATTCTATGACCATCCTTTACAGATATGCCTGTGGTCTCAGTATCTATAATAATTTCTTTCATTTATAAAATTGTTTCTAAAATATTTTTGATTTCATTTTTAACAGATTTTTTTTTGAAATCATTTTTGATTATAAAGTGAGATTTTCTCTTTTTATAAAAAGATGAAAACTGTAATTTTTTAAATTTATTGAACAAATTTTGATCAAAATTTTTTCTTTTTATAAGTCTTTTTTCTATATCTTTTTTTTTTGAATCAACAAAAATCAATATATCCTTTTTAGTATTTATTTTATTTTCTAACAATAGAGGTATATCCAATATTACAACTTTCTTGTGTTTGTTTTTCTTAATAAATAATTTCATTTTTTTTCTTATCTCTTTGTGAATAATTTTAATTATTTTTTTTAAATTACTTTTATTACTAAGTATTGCTGCTGTAATTTCTTTTTTTTCTATTGGAAATCTATAAATATGATTTGGTAATTTTTTATTTAACTTAATAAATATTTCTTTATCTTTTTTATAAAGTTTTGATACTTCGTAATCTGCATTGAAAACTGGATAACTAAAGGCCTTTGCTACAAAACTTTTTCCTGATCCTATGTCTCCTAAAATTCCAATTCTAATCATTATCTAAAAGCTTGAATGTATCTAGATTAACTTTGGGTTCAATATTGTGCCATAATTTAAATGCTGCTAAAGCCTGATAAACAAACATGGTTTTACCATTTTCCGTCTTATGTCCTAATTTTTTTCCCATTTTCAAAAAACGAGTTTCAGTAGGATTATAAATAACGTCATAAAATAATTTATTATGTCCTGAACTTGAAAAATCTAAATTTATTGTTTCATCATTTAAGCCAAGACTTGTAGCATTTATTACCATATCAAAATCTGTTAAATCTCCCCATTTTAAAATTTTAAGATTATCAAATAAATCTCTCAAATTTTCTGCCTTCTCCCTAGATCTATTGCTAATTATTATCTCTTGAACGTGCATATTTTTTAAGGCAAAAATTATTGAAGGGACTACGCCGCCAGCACCCAAAATTAAAACTTTCTTGCCTTTTGCTTTAAAGTTTAGCTTTTTGATTGCAGTATTAAAACCAGCTATATCTGTATTGTATCCAATTAAATCACCATTATCAAAAATAATTGTGTTTACTGATTGAGTGTGTTCTGCTTCTGGGCTTAATTTATCCAAAAAAGGAATAACTTTTTTTTTGAATGGAACGGTCACATTGCAACCAGCTATCTTTTGTTCCTTAATATCTTGAATGAAATTTTTAATTTCATGATCATCTAATTTAATTTTGTCATAAGTTGCATAAATATTATTTTCTTTTAACCACCAGTTTTGAAGTTTTGGGGACAGTGAATGCTCAATAGGATTGCCTATAACGAAATATTTTTTCATTACAAAGAGCTTATATACTCTTTTATCTTTGCAACAGGAAGTCCCATAATAGTACTTTCGTCGCCTTTTATACTGTCAAACAAATTTTTACCTTTGCCTTCTATTTGATAAACATTGTATGCATAAAGGTTTTCATCTGATATTTCGGACAAATAAGCTGTTAACTCCTCATTAGAAAGATTTTTCATGGTTAACTCGGCTTTATCAGTATAATTCCAAATCATAGACCCATTTTTTGATATACAGACAGAGCTAATTAAATGATGAGTTTTACCATTAAGTTTTTTCAGGATAGACATGGCCTCTTCCCTGTTCTTTGGCTTAGAAATTAACTCGCCTTCTAAATCAATGACACTATCAGCGCCCAATACTATTTGATCAACTCTTTTTAAGCTAACCTTGTTTGCTTTTAGTTCTGCTAGGTTTTTTGATATTATTTCAGGGCTTACCTGTTTCTTTAATAAACTAATTTTAACAATGTCTTCATCAACATTTGATGGGACAACATCATTTTCAATGTTGTTCTTATCTAAAATTTCTTTTCTGACCTTGCTTTTAGATGCAAGAATAATTTTATTTGGCATTGTTTAAATATATTTCGTGAATTTTTATGATTGATGCTGCCGTTTCTTCAACAGACTTTCTTGTTACATCAATTAATGGCCATTTATATTTTTGAAATGTTTTTTTTGCATCTAAAACTTCTTTTTTAATATTTTCTAAATTTGTATATTGAATATTTTCTTTTTCTTTTAAAGAATTCATTCTATTTTTCCTTAAATCAGCTAATCTTTCTGGTTCGGTGCTTAATCCCACTACACAAGCCATTTTAGGATTTTTTTTAAGATTTTCGGGTAATGAGTTTTCGTTTACTAAAGGAATGTTTGATGTTTTAAATCCTTTGTTAGCTAAGTAAATAGATGTGGGTGTTTTGCTGGTTCTGCTAACACCTACAAGAATTATATCTGATTTATCAACTTCATTTATTAAATTTCCGTCATCATGATTCATTGTAAATTGAATTGCTTCAATTCTATCATAGTACTCATCATTTAATATATGTTGACCGCTAGGCTCATGTGTTGCCTTTTGATTTAAGATTTTTGAAAAATTAAGTATAAGATTTCCCAAGACCCCAAAACAAGGAATGTTTTTATCCTGACTCGCATTAGCCAAATATTTAGCTAAGCTATTGTCCACTATAGTATATAAAATAATTGAATTTTTATTTTTTTGTGCATCTTCTAAAATCTTCAAGATTTGGTTTTCTGTTCTTGTAAAAGAATAAGAGTGAACTTTGTATTCTATATTTAAAAATTGTACTTTAAGAGCTAAGAATATTCTATCTAAAGTTTCACCGGTTGAATCGGATATTAAATATATTTGGTATGTATTATTCATGAAAATTTTGTTAATAAATTTGTATTATTTTAATTAGTTTATGTAATTTTAAGCTCCTTAAATAATTCTTGTAAAAAATGCTTTTTATTAACATTATTAATAAATAGATTTTAACAATCCACAAAAATTAGCATGGTCAAAAAAGCTTCATTTTAAACAGTTTTGCTTTGAAAGGATGTTGGTAAAATGTGAATATTATGTTTATAAAAAATAATCACCTTTATTCACAGGATATATTACAACTACAATTATTTATAAAGATTATTTATGAAACCTTTACACAAAATAATAATTAACAAGGATACATCTTTTAATCCTATATGGATCATGAGGCAAGCAGGAAGATATTTACCAGAATTTAGAGAAATTCGAAAAAAAAATTCTGATTTTATAAATTTATGTTTGAATGATGATTTGTCATCAGAAATAACATTACAACCAATAAAAAGATTTGATCTAGATGCTGCAATAATATTTTCAGATATTTTAATGTTGCCATATGGCTTAGGTCAAAAAGTAGAATTTGAAAAAAATTTTGGACCGAGATTGGGAAAATTAAATTTAAATGAAATTTCAAAAATTGATGAAATTGATTTTGTTGAAAAAATACACCGTGTTTATAAAGCTGTAAAAAAAGTTAGCACAAATCCAAATTTAAATGACAAAAACATTATCGGATTTGTTGGGGCTCCATGGACATTATTAGTTTATATGATCAACCAACAATCACCTAAGAAAAATTTAAAAAAAGATTTTTTTAAAGACAATTTTTTAATAAATAGAATTTTACTAATTATCGAAAGATTTTTGAAAGTCCATATAAAGAATCAAATTGATAACGGTGCAAATATAATTCAAATTTTTGATAGTTGGGCTGGATTATTAGAAGAAAAAGATTTACCAAACTATATTTATACGCCAACTTTAAATTTGGTAAATTTTGTAAAATCTTTAAATGTACCAGTGATATGCTTTCCAAGAGAAATTAAAAACTATAAAGAATTTTGTGACATTGTTAAACCTGATGCTATTAGTATTGATTATAATGTTGATCCAAAAAAAATATTAAAAGATATAAAAATACCCATACAAGGAGGCTTAGACCCAAAGATACTTTTAACCGATTATGATAATTTAAAAAAAGAAGCCTTTAAATACTTAGAAATTTTTAAAGATCATCCATATATATTTAATCTCGGTCATGGTATTTTGCCAGAAACTGATCCGATAATGGTAGAAAATATAATAAAAATTGTAAAAAATTATTAAATGATTGATAATAACCATCCTCCTGTAAAGTATGGCAAAACAGGCGTTCTTATAATTAATTTGGGCACACCCGACTCCACTAGTTGGCTCGATATAAGAAAATATTTAAAAGAGTTTCTTTCCGATAGAAGAGTTATTGAAGTGAATCCTGTAATTTGGCAGATAATTTTAAATATGTTTATACTGAATTTTAGACCCTCTAAAACTGCCAAAGCCTATAAAGAAATTTGGATGAAAGATGAGAACATTTCTCCACTTCTTTTTTATACAAAAAAGCAAAGTGAGAAAATTTCACAATCTATATCAAAAGAAAATATTATTATAGATTTTGCAATGAGGTATGGAAATCCAAGTATTAAAAGTAAGATCCATAAATTACATGAAATGGGTTGTGAAAATTTAGTGATACTCCCTCTTTATCCACAATATGCAGCAGCTACAACGGCAACAGTTTGTGACGAGGTTTACAGAACTTTAATGAAAATGAGATGGCAACCATCTTTAAAAATAATTCCTCACTATGAATCTGATCCACTTTACATAGATGCTCTTGTTAATTCGATTAATAAAAAAATAAAAGAAATTAATTGGAAACCAGACCTAATTATAGCCTCTTATCATGGAATACCAAAAAAATATTTTGATAAAGGTGATCCTTATCATTGTTATTGTCATAAAACTACAAGACTTGTTTCAGAAAAATTGACTTCAATTGAAATTAAAACTACATTTCAGTCAAGATTTGGCCCACAAGAATGGCTTCAGCCATATACCGATAAGACTTTAGAAAATTTACCTAGAGAAGGTGTCAAAAATGTTCTTACAATCTGTCCAGGCTTTGCATCTGATTGTGTAGAAACCTTGGAGGAAATTTTAATTCAAGGTAAAGAAAGCTTCTTAAATTCTGGAGGAGAAAATTTTGATATGGTCCCCTGTCTAAATGATAATAATAACCATATCATTTTACTAAAATCCTTAATTGAAAGAAATATCTAATATATGAACTACTATTTATTATTTAAATCTTTACATTTAATCGCTGTTGTTTCTTGGATGGCTGGTCTTTTATATCTTCCTAGAATTTTTGTTTACCATGTAGAAAATAATGAGAAAAAAGAAGCAACCGATATATTTGAAGTGATGGAAAAAAGATTATTTTTTTACATTATGCGACCTGCAATGATTTTTACATGGGTTTTTGGATTAGTATTAATTCACCTCAATGGAATAGAAATTTTCTCTCAATTATGGTTTCAAATAAAAATTGTTTTAATGATATTGCTATCTGCATATAATGATTATCTAGGAAAATGTCTTTCTGCTTTAAAAAATTCTACAAATACAAGATCAGCTAAATTTTTTAGGATTATTAACGAAATACCAACGGTAATTTTGATTATTGTTGTATTTTTGGCTATTTTTAAGCCAATCTAGGGTTGAAAAAACAAAAGTAGCATATATATTAACAATATCCGATAGGTCCTTATCAAATAATTAATCATGAATATTCAAGAACTAAAACTTAAATCATCCGAGCAGCTCATTGCGCAAGCAGAAGAGCTTGGTATAGAAAATGCTAGTACGTTAAGAAAACAAGAAATACTTTTTGCAATTCTTAAAAAAGTTGCTGAAAAAGAGGAGATTACTGGTGTAGGTGTTTTACAATTATTACAAGATGGCTTTGGTTTTCTAAGGGCAATGGAATCAAATTATCTTCCAGGACCAGATGATATTTATGTGAGCCCGAGTCAAATTAGAAAATTTGGTTTGAGAACCGGAGACACAGTTGAAGGACCAGTTAGAGCCCCTAAAGAAGGAGAAAGATATTTTGCATTATTACAGGTTAGTAAGATAAATTTTGAGGAACCAGAAAAAGCAAGACATAAAATTGCATTTGATAACTTAACTCCTTTATACCCAGATAAACAGCTGGTGATGGAAGTTGAAACTACAAAAGTTGAAAAAAAACAAGATTTAACACCAAGACTTATTGATCTGGTTAGTCCAATCGGTAAAGGACAAAGATCTATAATTATTTCTCCACCTAAAGCTGGAAAAACAATGATTTTGCAAAGCATTGCGAACTCGATAGCTAAAAATTATCCAGAATGCTACCTCATGGTTCTGTTAATTGATGAACGTCCAGAGGAAGTAACCGACATGCAAAGAACTGTAAAAGGTGAAGTAATTAGCTCTACTTTCGACGAACCAGCTCAAAGGCACGTGGCAGTAGCCGAAATGGTTATTGAAAAAGCTAAGAGACTAACCGAACATAAAAAAGATGTTATTATTTTGTTAGATTCTATAACTAGATTAGGAAGAGCTTATAACGCTGTAATACCAAGTTCCGGTAAAGTTTTAACAGGAGGTGTTGATGCAAATGCGCTTCAGAGACCTAAAAGATTTTTTGGTGCAGCAAGAAACATTGAAGAAGGTGGTTCATTAACAATTATCTCAACTGCATTAATTGATACAGGAAGCAGAATGGATGAAGTTATTTTTGAAGAATTTAAAGGAACAGGTAACAGCGAAACAATACTAGATAGAAAAATTGCAGATAAAAGAATATACCCAGCGATTGACATAACAAAATCAGGTACAAGAAGAGAAGAATTATTATTTGATAAAAATGATTTACAAAAAATGAATGTGCTTAGAAGAATAATTGCTCCAATGGGAACCATGGATGCTATAGAGTTTATTAACTCAAAATTAAAAGACACAAAAAATAATGCTGAGTTTTTTAACTCGATGAATAAACCAGCTTAAAAGAATTTTTCATCACAATTTTAAGTTTTACAGAGACATAAATTTGAAGATATAATCTTTGAATGACAATTTATGCTTTATCAAGTGGCCCAGGTGTTTCGGGTGTAGCGGTTATCAGACTTTCAGGACAAGACACGTCAAAAGTAATTCAACTTTTAACTGGTAAGGAGCTACCAAAACCAAGAGTAGCAACACTAAGAAAAATCAACAAAATCAACACTTCTGAGCTGATTGATGAAGGACTAATCCTTTGGTTTCCTGGTCCTGAGAGCTACACAGGCGAAGATATGGCTGAAATTCAAGTCCATGGAAGCAAAGCTGTTGTGGATGCCCTACATTCATCTCTTTCAGATATAGAAAATTGTAGATTAGCTGAGCCAGGTGAATTTACAAAATTAGCATTTCAAAATGGAAAAATAAATTTACTTAAAGCAGAAAGTATTGCTGATTTGATTTCTTCAGAAACAGAAATTCAAAGACAACAAGCAATTAAAATCATGAATGGAAAATCATCTAATCAATTTAATTTTCTAAGAGAAAAACTTTTAAAAATTTTATCACATGTAGAGGCAAAAATTGATTTTCCAGAGGAAGATTTGCCTAACAATATTTCAGATGAAATAAAAAACAGTTCAGATGAAGTAACAAATAAAATTCAAAAAATATTAAACGATCAAAAAGTTGGAGAAAGAATTAGAGAAGGTTTTAAAATTGCTATTCTGGGACCAACTAATGCTGGTAAGTCTAGTTTAATAAATCATTTATCGAATCGGGATGTAGCAATAGTTTCTGAAATTGCAGGCACGACTAGAGACGTGATTGAAACCCATCTAAATATAGATGGTTATCCAGTTATAATCTCTGATACAGCCGGAATAAGAGACTCTAAAGATGAGATAGAAAGAAAAGGTATTAAATTATCTCTAAATAGAGCCGAAGAAGCAGATTTAAAGCTTGTTGTGATTGATGCAAAAAGCCCTGATTTTACTGAAGTTTTGAAAGATTTGTTACAAGAAAATGCAATTTTAGTTATAAATAAAGCTGATCTTTTAGAAAAAGATATTGATCCAGAAATTAAAAAAACAAATCATGTTTTGATTTCGATTAAAGAAAATAAAAACATCGAAGAATTAATATTTAAAATAAAAAATAATTTAAAAAATAAATTTATTACAAGTGATGATATTTTAATCACGAGAGAGAGACACAGGCAGCATCTGGAACAGTGCCTGGATCATCTAAATAACTTTAATCAAAAAAAAGAAATTGAAGACTTTGATAAAGCTGCAGAAGATTTAAGATTAGCTACAAGACATTTGGGTATGATAGTTGGAAAAGTTGATGTAGAGGAGATATTAGGTAGTATTTTCAACGATTTTTGTATCGGCAAGTAATACCCTATTTTGCTGGTTTTTTGCACTGTTTTTATCAAAAAACGTTGATAAATAAGGTTTATTTCCAAAAAATTAAACCTATCTTGTAAATTATATAATCACATATAGATTTGGATTATGAAAAATGATTTGTCATTTGATGTAGTTGTAATTGGAGGAGGACATGCTGGATGTGAGGCTGCAGCAGCTTCTGCTCGTCTTGGAGTGAACACTGCCCTATTTACTCATAAAATAGAAACTATCGGTGAGATGTCTTGCAACCCGGCAATCGGAGGTTTAGGTAAAGGTCATTTGGTTAGAGAAATAGATGCCCTTGATGGTGTTATGGGAGATGTAGCAGACAAATCGGGTATACAATTTAGATTATTAAATAGAAGCAGAGGTCCAGCAGTCAGAGGACCACGAACTCAATCAGACAGATCACTTTATCGTAAGTATATGCAAGAAAAATTGCTAAACTATTGTAATTTAAGTGTTTTTTCAGACCCTGTCATAAAGTTTATTTTTAATAAAAATTCAATAAGTGGGTTTCAAACTAAAGAAGGAAAGAAAGTTCTATCAAATAAGATAATACTCACTACAGGGACTTTTTTGAATGGTTTGATACATATAGGTGATCAAAGAACACCTGCTGGTAGGTACGATGAAAAACCTTCGACAGGTTTAAGTGAACAATTGGCTAAATATAATTTTAAAATTGGAAGATTAAAAACTGGAACACCACCAAGGTTAGATTCAAGAACAATTAATTTTGAAAACTTAGAAGAACAATTCGCAGATGACGATCCTTATTTTTTTTCATTCTTAACAAAAAAAAATTTAAATAAACAAGTGTCATGTAGAATGACATATACAAATGAAAAGGTTCATAAAATTATAGAAAAGAATTTATCAAAGAGTGCTATGTACTCAGGTAGTATAAAAGGAGTAGGCCCAAGATATTGTCCATCAATAGAAGATAAAATAGTAAAATTTGCAGATAAAGCTCGTCATCAGATATTTTTAGAACCAGAAGGTCTAAACGATCACACAATTTACCCAAATGGTATTTCCACGTCACTTCCAGCTGAAGTTCAACTAGAAATATGCAATAATATCAATGGTTTAGAAAATGCTACTATATTAAGACCAGGATACGCAATAGAATATGATTATATAGATCCACGTGAATTATTCTTAACTCTTGAAACTAAGAAGATAAGCAACCTTTATCTAGCCGGTCAGATTAACGGGACAACAGGATATGAGGAAGCTGCTGCACAAGGTCTTATAGCGGGAGTAAATGCTGCCTTGTCTGTTAAAAAATTAGAACCATTCATACTTGATAGATCTGACGCCTACATTGGAGTAATGATAGACGATTTGGTGACAAAAGGAGTAGCTGAGCCATATCGAATGTTTACATCAAGAGCAGAATATCGATTAACTTTGAGATCTGATAATGCTGATCAAAGATTAACTGCAAAGGGAATTGATATGGGTTTAATAGGTGATGAAAGAAAAGATGTATATTTGAGTAAATTTGAACAAATCAGTCAAATTAATATAAAAATGAGCGAGTCCAAGATTTCACCATCAAAAGCCGAAAAATTTGGAATAAAAATAGCAAAGGATGGAATATTGAGATCCTCAAGCGAAGTTTTAACCCAAAAAGGGGTAAATATGAGTAAAATTAGAGATATATGGTCTGATATACCTTTCTTTAGTAAAGAAATTGACGAACAGGTAGAAATAAATGCACATTATAGAGGGTATTTAAAGAAGCAAAAAGCTGATATTTTAGCATTTAAGAGGGATGAAAATCTAATTATTCCTGATAAAATTAATTATGATGGACTATCAGGTCTGTCTAATGAGGTAAAAGCAAAATTTAAAGAAATAAAGCCCAAAACAATGGGTCAAGCTCTAAGAATTGACGGAATAACTCCTGCGGCTGTATATATTTTGTTGTCACATGTAAAAAGAAAGTCTATTAAGCATATAGCTTAATGGATCAGGAAATTTTAAATTCTTATTCAAGAATCAATCACTTAAATGTTTCACGTGAAACGTTTTTGGACTTTGAAAACTATATATCTATGATTCTTGAAAAAAATAAAAAAATTAACGTAATCAGCCAAAATACAGCGTCGAAAAAAGGTATAATTGACCGTCATATTATCGATTCAGCACAAATAATTGATTTTGTTGATTTAAATAGTAATACAACCACAGATATAGGTTCAGGAGGGGGTATGCCAGGCATAATCGTGGCAATTATGTTAAAAAACATGAAAAATAATATGAATGTGCACCTTTATGAAAAAAGCTACCATAAAAGCCATTTTTTAAAGGAAGTTTCAAAAAAATTAAATTTAAACACAAAGGTTTTTCAAAAAAATATTTTTGAAATAAAAAATTTAGAAACAGGAACAATAATGTCCAGAGCATTTAAACCAATGCCAGTAGTTTTAGAATTAGTATATGAAAATTTTTCAAAATATAAAAATTTAATTTTTTTTATGGGGAGGAGTGGAAAAAAAATTTTTGAAAATTCTAAAAAAATTTGGGAGTTGGAGTATGTAGAAAAGAAAAGCTTAACAAGTAAAGATTCGTTTTTGATAAATATTAAAAAAATTAAAAAAAAAAATTAAAAGGATTGTAAAAAATATTTAAATGCAAATTATTTCAGTCATAAATCAAAAGGGTGGGGTTGGAAAAACTACTACTGTGATAAATCTTGCAGCAGGGTTATCTCAAATAGATAAAAAAATATTAGTTATTGACCTAGATCCACAAGGTAACGCTACAACAGGTTTAGGATTATCAAATATGGATAACTCAAGTGATACAATTTATGGAGTTTTGAATGGAACTAAAAAAATTAGTGAGGTAATTAAAAAAACACAGTTTGAAAATTTAGATATTATCACATCCAATGTAGATTTATCAGGCTTAGAAGTTGAGACGGCTGATGATAGTAATAGGGCTTTTATACTAAAAACCAAATTAGCCGCTTATTTAAACAATTCTAGAGGACAATACGATTATGTTCTGATCGATTGTCCGCCTTCGTTGAGCTTGTTGACAGTAATGGCTCTTGTAAGCTCAAACTCATTATTGGTACCACTTCAAACTGAATTTTTTGCTTTAGAGGGATTAACGCAGCTAATGAAAACAATCGAGAGGATTAAAGTAAGTTTAAATCCAGATTTGAAGATTAGGGGTATACTTCTAACTATGTATGACAAAAGAAATAAGCTTTCTTCACAAGTTGAGAAAGAAGCGAGAGATTACTTTAGTGATAAAGTTTATTCAACCGTGATACCAAGGAACGTCAGATTGTCAGAAGCACCTTCACACGGTATACCAGTATTAATTTATGACAAGACGTGTCCTGGTAGCAAATCTTATTTTAGTTTTACTGATGAGTTTATGAGTCAAGAGTCAAAAGTTGGGAGTGCTGCTTAATGGATAAGATCAAAAAGGGTTTAGGGAGAGGACTGTCATCATTAATTGGAGAAACAAAAGTCGAGATTCAAAAAAACCAATTAGCTATTAGTGAATTAATACCAAACAAGTATCAACCAAGAAAAATTTTTGATGAAACAAGTATGGAAGAGTTATCAAATTCAATCAAAGAACGTGGAATGATCCAGCCTATCATTGTCAGAAAATCAAATGAAAATAAATCTAAATTTGAGATTATTGCAGGCGAACGAAGATGGCTTGCTGCTCAAAGAGCAGGTCTCCATAAGGTTCCTGTTGTAGTTACAGAGGCTGACGATCTGAAATCTTTGGAATTTGCAATTGTTGAAAATGTCCAAAGGCATGACTTAAATCCACTCGAAGAAGCTCAAGGATATAAAAGATTAATTGAAGAATTTTCTTATGATCATGAAAAAGTATCAAAATTTATCGGAAAAAGTAGAAGTCATATAACAAATTCTTTAAGGATTTTAACATTACCAGAAGACGTAATAAAACTAATTGAAACTCAAAAATTAACTGCTGGTCATGCTAAAATTCTAGTTGGTCTCAATAATGCCAGCTTTGTAGCAACTAAAATTGTTGAGAAAAAACTTTCTGTTCGACAAGCTGAAAATTTTGTTAAAATTTTTAAAAATAAAAAACAGAAGTCAAATATATCCAAAGATACTAATATTATCGCACTTGAATTATCAGTTTCAAATATAATTGGGTTAAATGTCGAAATTAAAAATAACAAAAGAAATAAGGGAAAAATTAGTTTTGAATACAAGGATCTTGATCAACTAAATAAAATAATTGATATTATTAAATCGCATTATTAGTTGAGTTAGACAGATGACTTCTCTAATATAAAATCTATAACTATATTTACAGCATTGTCATAGTTTTTTTTAACCTGCAATTCAATTTCACTAATCTCATATATTAATTGATTGATTTGATTTATTTTCCATTTCTCTATTTGAGATTTCACTATATTTTTATCTTTCCAAAATATTGGAGGTCTTGCGTCTGAAATTGTTTTATTTAAATCTTTATTTTTAGCATAAGACTTAGATAAATTTTTAATTCTTTTCAATTTTTGTAAAAAAGTCCTTGAAATTATAACACAATCTTCGTTACTGAAATTATTCTCATTTAATATTAATATTGTTTTTTTATTATTCTTTGCCAAGCAATTATCCACCAATTCCGAGTAGCCATAGTTTTCAATTAAATTTGTTAACTTAGACAAATTCTCTGTATTAATTTTTTTACCACCTAATGAAAATAAATAAATTTTGTTTAACTCACTTTTTAGAAATCCTCTGTCTCCATTTGATCTATTTATAATTAAATTTATATTTGATTGAGAAATTATTAATTTTTTCTCTTTAACGTAATCACTAGCCAATTTAGATAACGTTTGATGGTCATCCGAATAAAAAGGTATACATAAATAATTTTTATTTTTTTCAAAAAAGTTGCGAAGTTTAGATTTCTTTTCCAAAATGGATGCTTCTAATATTATTAATATTCCATCCAATTCTTTGTTTTCTAGGTATTCAATTATTTTATATATTTTGTCTGTTGATCTACTAATAAGTATAATTTTTTCACTTTCAAAAAGTGATCTTGATAAAATATTGTCATACAAAATATTTGTGTTCTCTAATATATCTTTTTCATCATATTTCTTTAATGTTTGGGCTTTTCCAGCTATTATTTTTGAGATTATTTCCTCTTTTGCTCCTTGGTTTTGCCCATATAATAAAATTATTTTAGTTTTATTTAATTTAATTTTATTTATTTCGTAGGATTTAATTATCATTCTTATTTATATAATTTTAAAGATAATTTTCTAACAATTGATGTCACAAAATTTTCTTTAATAATATTTTCATAATTTGTTTGTTGGAATAGATCAGATATTTTTTTCATATTTTGTTTTTCTTTAAAGCTCATTGATTTATTAAGTTCCTCACCATTTATTTCGAAACTTATTTTAGCTGATAGTTCGAATTCTAATGGTGATCCTTTACTATCTTTAGAAATAATTATTTTATCAAATTTTGAATTAACTTTGATTTTATATTCATTCAAAGAATTATTGTTTGAAATTCTCTTTAGTTCTCTGTTAACTAAATTATTAAGAATTACGTCACCTTTATTTTCTAAAATAGTAATTTTATAATTTGATGTGTCTTTATTTGAATAAATAGGTTCGAAACCACATCCATTAAGTATAAAAATTAAAAAAAAAATTAGAAAACAATTTTTCATTTAAGTAATAATATTCATTAATTTATCTTTAATATAAATTTTTCTTTTTATAATTTTCTTCTTTAAAAATTTTGATAATTTTTCGTCTTTATTAATAATTTCGAGTAAAGTTTCCTCAAACATATTTGGTTTTGTTGTTATCAGTCCTCTTTTCTTCCCATTTATTTGTATAACTATATTAACTATATCATCTTTTATTAATGTCTCATTATAATCTGGCCAATTAATTTTTTTGGAATTGATTAAATTTAAGCATTCACTAGCAAAATGTGGAATTATAGGAAGCATTGTTATTAATATGTTTTCATAATTTTCTAAAATAATTTTTTTTTCATAATTTTTATTTATCTCTTTGATTAAAAAAGTGTACACTTCATGTAAGTTGGCTATAATTTTATTGTAACTAAAATCCTCAAGATTATCAGTTACTTTCTTTAAATATTTATTTGTGTATTTTGTCATTTCATCGATTTGATTTGTTTGATGATCTTTGTTTATTTCATCTAATATAATAGAATTTAAATTCCATAATCTTTGAATAAACTTAAAAGATGACGCTATACCTTCCTCAGACCACTGCACGTCTTTTTCTGGAGGACTGTCTGATAAGATAAATAATCTAGCTGCATCTGCACCATAATTTGAAATAATATCTTCAGGATCAATCGTATTTTTTTTTGATTTTGACATAGACTCAGATGAGCCAACGGTAATTAATTTAGATTTATCTTTTTTAAGATATTTTTTTCCGTCTATAGTTACTATTTCTTCTGGGGATACCCAATTATTTTCCGGATCTTTATATGTCTCATGACAAACCATCCCTTGTGTAAATAGACCTTTAAAAGGTTCTGAAATACTAAAATTTTCACTCTCATAAGAAAGGGCTCTCATAAAGAATCTTGAATATAAAAGGTGTAAAATAGCGTGCTCAACACCCCCGATATACTGGTCTACAGGCATCCAGTAATCAATTTCATCTTTATTAAATCCATAATTAATTTCTTTAGGCGAACAAAACCTTAGGTAATACCAAGAAGAACACACAAAAGTATCCAAGGTATCAGTTTCTCGTGTTAGAGTTTTTCCATTAATTATCACCTCACTCCATTTTTTTTGACTATCGAGAGGGTTTCCTTTTACGTTCAAATCAACATTATTTGGAAGTTTAACTGGCAACATTTTTTCAGGAATTGGATGAGCATCACCATTTTCATCATATGCGATTGGTATAGGACAGCCCCAATATCTTTGTCTAGATACACCCCAATCCTTTAGTCTATAATTAATTTTTCTCTTTCCTAATTTTTTTTCCTCTAAAATTTTAATTGTTTCCAATACTGAATTGTTTGGAGCTTTAAGCCCATTGAGAAAATCAGAGTTGATTAATATACCTGGTCCTGGATAAGCTTCGTTTATAACTTCATAAGTATTATCTTTATCATTAGGTCTTACAACTGTATTGATTTCCAGATTATATTTTTTTGCAAAATCAAAATCTCTTTGGTCATGTGCGGGACAACCAAATACTGCTCCAAATCCATAATCCATTAGAACAAAGTTAGCAAAATAAACTGGTACTTTCTGCTTTGGGTTCAATGGATTTGTTGCAAGAAGATTGGTTTTGAATCCAATTTTCTCTGCAATTGCAATTGCTTCTTCAGTTGTGCCTGTTTTTGAACATTCGTCTTTAAATTTTTGAAAATTTTTATCATCCTTGTAAAAATTTGATATTTCATGATCAATAGACAAAGCTAAAAAAGAAAAACCAAAAAGTGTATCTGGTCTAGTGGTAAAACATTTTATGTTATTAACTGGTAAGTCTCCTTCAATTTTAAAATCAATTTCACAGCCAAATGATTTTCCAATCCAGTTTTTTTGCATCGTTTTGACTTTATTTGGCCAATTATCTAAATTGTCTAGACCATTTAATAGATCTTGAGAAAATTTAGATATGTTGAAAAACCATTGACTTAATTTTTTTCTTTCTACTGTGGCTCCAGAGCGCCATCCTTTTCCATCAATAACCTGCTCGTTAGCAAGTACAGTTTCATCTACTGGATCCCAATTAACATAATTTTCTTTCCTATAGACTAGTTTTTTTTTAAATAATTCTAAAAAAAACTTTTGTTGATGTTTATAATAATCTTCTGAACAAGTTGAAATTTCACGATCCCAGTCAATAGAAAGACCAAGTTTCTTTAGCTGAGATTTCATTTTTGTAATATTGCTTTCAGTCCAAGTTTTTGGATCTAAATTATTTTGTTTAGCAGCATTTTCAGCTGGCATTCCAAACGAGTCCCACCCCATTGGATGGAGCACATTAAACCCTTTAAGAGCCTTATACCTTGCTAAAACGTCACCAATTGTATAATTTCTTACGTGACCCATGTGTATTCTTCCTGAAGGGTAAGGGAACATTTCTAAACAATAAAATTTCTTTTTATTTTTTTCTACTTTTGTTGAAAACGTTTTTTCTTTATCCCAAAAGTTTTGCCACTTTTCTTCTATTGATTTAAAATTATATCTTTGCACAGAACTAATTATTGAATTTTATTTAAAATTACTCAATGCCTAAACCTTTATTTGTGTAAGGTTTAAAATTTTCATCTTTTTTCTGCTGAGCATAAATTGCTGCTTTTTTTAAAATCTCTTTTTTTAATTCATTAATCAAAACTTTATCAGTTTGTAATATTTTACAATTCATAAAATTATCTAAGCATTTTTTTGTAAATATTTTTACATCTAAGGCATCTGATCTTATTTCGTTAGTTAAAAATCTTATTGAAATTTTAATACTTTCATTAGAATTGTTTCCATCAGAGTACCAATCTGTTATAATAATACCTCCACTATAATTTACAGAAGTTAAAGGCATAAAATCAATTACATCTAAGGATGCTCTCCATAATTCATTTGAACTAGCAAAATCAAATGTTCCGCCACGTGTTCCATTACCAAAAGCTTTATTAAGGGTAAATCCTCGACCTTGTTCGAGATTTTGTTTAACCCTTTCTTTAGGATCAGCAGGAAATTTTCTTGCATCAGCTCCAGGTATCTTACCATTGCAGCCATTTAAAAATAAGGAAATGACTATAAAAAAACTTAATATTTTAAAAAGTTTGATAAAACTCATACTGGTATTAATCTATTGGTTTGCTTATACAGCATAATCCCATATTTCATAAAATTTAAGTAAAAAAGGGCTAAAAAGTGATGTAAATATGCAACACTAGTGATTTTTTTAACAAAATTATAGAATTTTACGATTTAAATCACTCTAAAATGTTAAATATGCAATGTTTATTATTAATAATTAACAATTAATTTAAGGAGTAATTAATATGAACATTAAAAAAATAGGTCTAACTGCTTTAGCAGCTTCACTTGTTTCTGTATCAGCACATGCTGGTGAGATGTCAGTGTCTGGGGGAGCATCTATAGGTCTTAAAAACACGTCTAAGTCTTCTTCAGGTAAGTCTTGGACTATGGGTAACCAGTTAACTTTCACAGGTTCTGGTGAGTTAGATAATGGTATGAACGTATCACTATCTTTCGTAATTGATCAAAACGATGATTCAACTTTAGGAACTGGAGCACAACTTGACAACGCTCCGTTTGATAGTCACTCTGTGTCTGTTAGTTCAGATAGTTTAGGAACTTTAAAGTTCTCAGGTGAAGGTGGATCTTCTGCGCAATCAGCTATTGATACTACTGCAGCTGGTGATGCTTGGGATAATGGTTCAGGTATTACATCGCCAAGAGCATCGGAAGCTGGAAACAACAGCTTATTCTACACATTACCATCTATTATGGATGACTTGACGATTAACGCGTCATACTCTCCAGGATCAGCTGGTGGGTCATCTGCAACAGCATGGCACGTAGGATATTCAGGAGTTGAAGGATTATCTCTTGATTATGCTGTAGGTCAAACTGAAACTATTGGTTCAGAGCAAGAACATACTACTATGAAAGCTTCATACGCATATAGTTCTTTCACTGTAAGTTACTCAAACACTGAAAATGCATACGATGCTACTTCAGGTGTTGATGAAGAAATTTCTTCATGGAATGTAGCTTATACTGTTTCAGACGATCTATCGATTGCATATGGTACTGAAACTATCGAAACTGAAGGTTCAGCAGTAGATGAAGAAGTTGATAAATTCAATGTTTCATACACAACTGGTGGTGTAACATTATCTGCTTCTCAATTTAATGCATCTGGTGTTGGTAATACAACTACAGAAGCACACAATACTGGTGATAAAGACAGATGGTCTTTATCAGCTACATTTGCATTCTAATTTAGTTTAGATTAAAATTTTAAAGAGGCCCCTTTTTAGGGGCCTTTTTTTATTCGAAATAAGAAATTCCAGCAAATTCAAATTGATTTAAAAGAGCAAGTTTTTTTAAGTTTTTTTTTGAAACACCACCAAGAATAACAACATCTTTATTTGTCATTTTTGAGAGTAATTTAAATTTATTTATTCCCAGAAAATTTTTATTTTTTTTAAATAAAGAAGAAATAAAAATCTTTACTACCTTTTGTTTTTCTTTTGTTTTAATTTCTTTAAGATTATGGGCGGATCCAACAATCTTAAAGTTAGTTTTGTAAGAATAAGATAAATGATTAAAACTTTTATTAAAGGATGGTATATAGGCACCATCTAAATTAAGTTTAATTGCCAGTTTAATATTATTAGATAAATAAAATTTAATTGATTTTTTTTTACAATAGCTTTTAATTTTTAAAATAAGTGTTTGACTAGGTTTTTTTAATGAATAATCTCGAAATATGATTGTAGTTTCTTTATCTTGTTTATCAATATTATTTGCGTCGAATTTATTAATAAAGTAATATTTTTTCATCATATTTATATGCACAGTACAATACAAAATTTATTAGATATTGAGACTAATATCAAAAATCATCTTAATAAAATAAATATTCATAAAACCCCCAAAATTGTTGCAGTTTCCAAGACCTTCAAATTTGATAAAATTTTGCCTCTTATTAAATACGGTCATATTGACTATGGTGAAAATAAGGTTCAGGAGGCTGTCGAAAAATGGACAGAAATAAAGAAAAAAAATTCAAAAATAAAATTACATATGATTGGAAAATTACAAACAAACAAAGTTAAATTCGCAGTTCCATTATTTGATTATATTCATTCAGTAGACAGCGAAAAGCTTGCAAAAAAAATTGCCGATGAACAGAATAAAATAAATAAAAAAATTAAAATATTTTTGCAAGTAAATATTGGTAATGAAAATCAAAAATCAGGAATTGATAAAGACAACTTGAAGCAACTAATATCTTATTGTAAAGGTATTGGTTTAGATTTGGTAGGTCTAATGTGTATACCGCCTGTAAATATTGATCCAGAAAGTTACTTTGATGAGATGCAAAAAATAAATAAAAGTCTAGGTTTTTCAGAGTTAAGTATGGGAATGTCTTCTGACTTTCTCAAAGCTGCCGAATACTCATCAACCTATATAAGAATTGGTTCTAAAATTTTTGGTCAAAGACATTAAAAAATTTTTATTATTGAATTTTTTTTAATTAATTTAAGCATAATCAAAAAATCTTTTTCTTTTAAAGCTACACAGCCAGCTGTGGGCTTATAATTTTTGGTTAGATGAATAAAAATACAACTGCCTTTACCAATAATAGGTTTTTTATAATTATACTTAATTGGGATCAATAAATCATAAATATGATCTTTTCTCGTTAATTTTTCGTGACTGACTCTTTTATCTATTTTAATAAGCTTGTTATATTTTCTTGGAAAATTAATGTCATTACACCAACCCATATTTTTCTTTATTTCTATACATTTTAGTGAAGTGAATGGTTTTGCAATTCGATTTTTTCTAAAATAAAGATTTTCAATTTTAAAGGTTCCCTTGGGTGTTTTTTTATCTCCTTCTATTTTATTGAATGTTGAACCTTTTTTACCAATAGAACACCTAAATTTGAATTCATCAATTTGAAGAGTGTGTTTATTTTTTACAAAAATTGTCATATTCTCTCTCTGTGAGTGCTCAGATTTTAATAATATACAAATTTAAACCATTGTATCATATTCTTGAAGAACTTGACTTGAATTTAAATTTTAACATCCTTTTTGCAGATAATAAGGATTTATTAAATAATAAAGAAAAGGAGCATATTAATTATTTGATTTTGTCTAATAAAAAAAATTTGGAAATTGATAATCAATTTGTTTTAGATAATTTACCAATTAACATTTCTAAATTATTAGAAAAAATAAATATCGAATTTTTAAAACTACAATTTAATAGTCAATCTGAAGTTAAGGTAAGTAATTACATGATTAATCTTAATTCAAGAGAAATGTTTACAAAAAATGCCAAGCTTAAGCTGACCGAAAAAGAAATTAATACAATTACTTATTTATCTAAATCAAATAAACCAGTTAGTATTGATGAATTACAAGAAAAAGTTTGGAGCTATCAATCAAATATAGAAACCCATACTGTCGAGACGCATATTTATCGATTAAGAAAGAAAATTTTAGAAATTTTTAATGATAACGAATTTATAATTAGTAAAAAAAATGGTTATCAAATTAAATAAGAAAAATCCAATGGCTAAAGATTTGTATACTAAAAAGTACAAGCCAAAAATAGTTAAGCCCAAAAAAGGAAAGGGAAGTTTTAAACGAAAGAAAACTTAATTTTAGAGCCTTGCTCCAATTTGTTGGATTACCTTTGATGACATTTCTGTTCCTTTCTCAAGACATTTTTTTGTAGATAATTTATTTATGTACCCATGCAAATATCCAGCTGCAAAGAGATCGCCAGCACCTGTAAGGTCTATAATTTTAAGATTTTTTTGAATATTACTTTCAATAACTTCATCTCCATTAATTGCTACAGCTCCTTTCTCACCTCTAGTTACAACCACTAATTTATTAAGTTGTTTTGAAAAGTTTATGACTTCTTCAAAATTTTTAGCTTCAATTAATGAACTCATCTCTTGCTCGTTTGCAAAAGTTATATCTAGTTTGTTTTTAACTAAGTTTAAAAAATGAGGTTTGTGTCTATCTACACAAAATATATCAGAAAGAGACATAGCAACCTTTTTTGCATTGCTCATAGCCTTATCAAAGGCTTTCTTAGGTTCTCCCTCATCCCATAAGTACCCTTCCAAAAATATTATTTCACTATTTTTCACTACACTAGAATTAACATCGTTTTCGTTAATTTTTCCTGCAGTTCCTAAGAAAGTACACATTGTTCTTTCTGAGTCTGGAGTTACTAATATTAGACATGTTCCTGTCGGCAATTCTTCTTTCTTCTTAGAATAAAAGTACTCTACATTTTCTTTTTTCAATCCCTCTTCATAATTGGCACCAAATTCGTCATCAGAAACTTTACCTATGAAACCAACTTGATCACCAAGTTGGGATATACCAACAATAGAATTCGCAACAGATCCCCCAGAGACTGTTTTTTCAATTTTGATATTTTTTAGTAAATTTTTGAATTCATTTTCATCAAAAAATAATTTCATTGTACTCTTTGTAAGATTATTTTCGATAATAAAACTATCGTCAACTTTGCAAATAACATCTATAATTGCGTTTCCTATTCCTAAAATTTTCATATTAAGCTTTTTTGGTAATAACAGGTTTTTTTCTATTTGGGTAGCAAGTAGTACATATTTTGCAACTTAAACCATAACAATCTCTAGCTTTACAATATTCTCTACCATAAAAAATTATTTGCAAATGAAGCTTTGACCAGGTTTTTTTAGGAAATATTCTTTTTAAATCTTTTTCAGTTTGAATTACATTTTTCCCATTCGTTAAACCCCATCGTTGTGCAAGTCTATGAATATGAGTATCAACCGCAAAAGCTGGATATCCAAAGCCTTGAGACATTACTACGCTTGCTGTTTTGTGTCCTACACCAGGTAATTTTTCAAGTTCTTCAAAGGTTTTAGGTACTTTGCCCTTATGTTTTTCTAACACTTGTTTTGACATTAAATAAATACTTTTGGCTTTAATTCTAAAAATACCAATTTTCTTTATTAATTTTTCAATTTTTTTTCTTCCTAATCTCACAAAGTGTTCTGGTTTATAGTATTTAGGATAGATATCTTTTGTTACATTATTTACATTTACATCAGTACATTGTGCTGAAAGTAGTACAGAAATTAATAGTGTGAAAGTATTTTTACTTTTAAGTGGAACAGGTGCTTTGGGATAAATTTTATTTAGGGTTTTAACAATTATTTTTGCTTTCTGTTTTTCATTCATTACGAAAAATCAAGCAAATCTCTCATAGAATATAAACCTGGCTTTTTTTTCATCAACCATTTAGAAGCAGTCAAAGCCCCATCTGAGTAAAGTGCTCTATCAAAAGCCTCATGGTTTAATGTAATTATTTCTTTTCCACTTGAGAATTTAACTTCATGTTCACCAATAATTTCACCTTTTCTAATTGAGTTAAAATTAATTTTTTTTCCATAAGGAAAAGTTTTTTTATTTAAAAATTTTTTACCAATTAAACTATATAGATTTTGATTTTTTCCATCAGCTATTCCTTTACCAAGCATTAACGCGGTACCGGACGGATAATCTTTTTTATGTTTATGGTGTACTTCAAATATCTTACTCAAGTATTCATCATTCAATGATTTTGAGGCAATCTCAGTTAAATACATTAATAAATTTACTCCTAAACTCATGTTTCCAGCTTTTAAAATAGGTATTTTTTTTGAATATTTTTTAATTTGATTTTCTTGGTTTCTAGTAAAACCTGTAGTACCAATTACTACTTTTTTCTTTAGTTTTGATGCTATTTTAAGAATTTCAAGAGTACAATTTGGTACAGTAAAATCAATAATAACATCAGTTTTTTTAAAAGCTTTTTCGGAATTTAATTCAGGTTTAACTCCATTAAATTTTTTATTAATTAATCTATTTTCTGTAAGTGTAACTAATTTAAAGTTTTTATTTTTCTTTGAAGACTTGATTAATTGTTGGCCCATCCTGCCTATGCAACCAGAAATAGCTAAATTAATTTTTTTCATTTAGCTAATCTTAACCTTTTTTAGAAGATTAGTCTTTTAGTTTTTCCAGAAATCTTTTGCCCTCTGAAAAAATTTTTTAATACTTGGATTTGACTTATCGTTTTCAATTTCTCTAAATTGCTCTAGTAATTCTTTTTGTTTTTTATTTAAATATACAGGAACCTCTGTTTTAACTTGAACATATAAATCTCCAAAGTCCCCTCTTCTCATAAACGGCATTCCTTTACCCTTTAATCTGAATTGTTTTCCATTTTGAGTACCATCAGGAATTTTTATTTTTGCTTTACCCCCGTCAATAGTTGGTATTTCAATGGTTGTTCCCAAAGCAGCGTCTGCAAAAGAAATTGGAAATTCAAAAAATAAATTTTCGTCTGATCTTTTAAATAAGTTATGTGAATTAACATTAATAAACAAATAAAGATCTCCTGTTGCTCCACCTCGAGTTCCGGCTTCACCTTTTCCTGCAAGTCTAATTCTGGTTCCATCATCAACACCTTTTGGAATGGTTACAGAAATTTTCTTTGATGCTTGTTTTTTACCCTGGCCATTACAATCATTACATGGGTTTGTTATTTCTTCACCATTTCCATTACATTGAGGACAAGTTTGTTGTACAGTAAAGAAACCTTGATTGGATCTTATTCTACCATTACCACCGCAATATGAGCACCTGTCAGGAGAATAGCCTGGTTTAGATCCATTTCCTCTGCATGTACCACACTGTTCTGTTGTTGAAAATTTAATGTCTTGTTTTTTCCCATGGTAAGCTTCTTCTAATGAAATAGATAAATCGTATCTTAGGTCAGAACCTCTATTATTTGATTTTCTATTTCTTGATCTTCCACCTCCACCAAAATCTCCAAAAAAATCTTCAAAAATATCTGAAAAGTCTGCTCCACTAAAACCACCAAAACCTCCACCTCGTCCACCACCACCATTTTCAAAAGCTGCATGACCAAAGTTATCGTAGTTTTGCTTTTTCTCTTTGTCTGAAAGTATTCCGTAAGCCTCACTAGCCTCTTTGAATTTTTCTTCTGCTTTTGAGTCTCCAGGATTTTTATCAGGATGATACTTAACAGCTAACTTTCTATACGCGGATTTTAATTCTTCAGGACTTGCGCTTTTATTTACGCCCAGGACATCATAATAGTCTCTTTTAGCCATCAAATTACCCCAGACAATTAGATGTCAGTTTAAGCGCTTTTTTCTTTATTCTCGTCTTTTACTTCTTCGAAATCAGCATCGACAACATTCTCGTCTTTTTTTCCTGCATCATCTCCACCATCATCCTTTCCAGACTCTGGTTTTGCAGTTTGTTGTGATTTATAGATTGCTTCTCCAAGTTTCATTGAAGCTTGAACTAAAGCTTCAGTTTTCTTCTTGATATCATCAATATCTTCACCTTTTAGAGCTTCTTTTACAGCGCCTGATGCATCTTCAATTGCTTTTTTCTCTGCATCAGAAATCTTCGCTCCATGCTCTTTTAAATTCTTTTCAGTAGAGTGAATTAGAGTATCTGCTTGGTTTCTAACATCAACTGACTCTCTTTTCTTTTTATCAGCTTCTTTATTAGCTTCAGCATCTTTAACCATTTTTTCAATTTCTTCATCACTAAGTCCACCTGAAGCTTGGATTTGAATTTTTTGTTCTTTACCAGTTCCCTTATCTTTTGCTGAAACATTTACGATACCATTAGCATCAATATCAAATGTAACTTCAATTTGAGGCACTCCTCTCGGTGCTGGTGCAATACCTACTAATTCAAAATTTCCTAAAGCTTTATTGTCAGCAGCCATTTCTCTTTCACCTTGTAGAACTCTAATAGATACAGCTGGCTGATTATCTTCTGCAGTTGAAAACACCTGACTTTTTTTAGTTGGTATTGTTGTGTTTTTATCAATCAGTTTTGTAGAAACTCCACCAAGTGTTTCGATACCAAGTGATAGTGGAGTTACATCTAATAAAAGTACATCTTTAACATCACCTTGTAAAACTCCTGCCTGAATAGCAGCACCCATTGCAACTACTTCATCTGGGTTTACACTTTTGTTAGGATCTTTTCCAAAAAAGTTTTTTACTTCCTCGATTACTTTCGGCATTCTTGTCATACCACCAACCATAACAACTTCATCAATTTCACTAGCAGTTATTCCCGCATCTTTTAATGCAGTCTTACATGGAGGCATCGTTCTAGCAATTAAATCCTCAACTAAAGCTTCAAGTTTTGCCCTAGTCATCTTCAAATTAATATGTTTTGGACCTGTTTTATCTGCTGTAATGAATGGTAAATTTATATCGGTTTGTTCAGCAGAAGATAATTCTATTTTTGCTTTTTCTGCAGCTTCTTTTAATCTTTGTAAAGCAAGCTTATCTGATTTCAGATCAATTCCATTATCTTTCTTAAACTCAGAAACTAAGTAATCAACAACAGCATTATCAAAATCTTCACCACCTAAGAAAGTATCACCATTAGTTGATTTAACTTCAAATACACCATCACCTAATTCTAGGATAGAAACATCAAATGTTCCTCCACCTAAATCATATACGGCAATTTTTTTATTTTGTTTTTTATCTAAACCATACGCAAGTGATGCTGCGGTTGGTTCATTAATAATTCTTAAAACTTCTAACCCAGCAATTTTTCCAGCATCTTTAGTAGCTTGTCTTTGTGCATCGTTAAAGTACGCTGGGACTGTAATCACAGCTTTAGTTACAGCCTGACCTAAATATTTTTCTGCTGTTTCTTTCATTTTTTGTAAAATGAACGCTGATATTTGAGAAGGTGAATATTTCTCACCTTTAGCCTCAATCCAAGCATCACCTTTTTCAGAATTAACTATTTTAAAAGGTGCAGCTTCCACATCTTTTTTTACTGTTGGGTCATCAAAATTTCTTCCAATTAATCTTTTAACTGCAAAGATAGTGTTCTCTGGATTTGTAACAGCTTGTCTTTTTGCTGGTTGTCCGATTAATTTTTCGTTCTCATCTGTAAATGCTACAACAGATGGAGTAGTTCTTGCACCTTCAGCATTTTCTAAAACCTTAGCCTGTGTTCCTTCCATAATGGCAACACACGAATTTGTTGTTCCTAAGTCTATTCCAATAATTTTACTCATAATTTAATGTCTCTCTTTCGTCATATAGGGTTTAAATGTGAAACTACAAGTTGATCTCATAATTATTTATTTTCCTGATTTTCCTGATTTTCCTTAGTTTTTTCTTCTTTTATTGTAACTTTTTTTGACACCCCAACTAATGAGGGTCTAAGCAATCTGTCTTTTATAGTAAAGCCTTTTTGAATTTCCTGAATTATTGTTCCAGGTTCTTTCGTATCATCTTCAATTTCTATCATTGCTTGATGAAAGTTTGGATCTAGTTTTTTGTTAAGGCTTTCAATTGATTTAATATTATTCTTTTCGAATATTGAAATTAAATCTTTTTTAATAATGTCTAAATGTTCTAGTGTCTTCTTTAATGCCTCAGTTTCTTTTAACTTATCGTCACTTTCAAGAACATGTTTTGACCGATCCAAGTTATCAATCAAACTTAATGCTTCTTTAGCAAAACTATAACCACCATATTCAAAAGCATCCTCCTTTTCTTTTTCAAACCTTCTTCTTTGATTTTCCATTTCAGCGAAAGTTCTTGCTACTTTATCTTCAAGTTCAGCAATTTTTTCCTCTGGAGTTTGCTCTTTAATCTCTTCTTGGGGCTCTTGGTCTTTATCTTGCTTATTTTCTTCGACTAAATTTTCTTCAGGTTTCCCATTTTCTTTTGTTGCATCCTGGTTTTGATCCACAGAAGTACTATTTTGGTTTTCTTCTTTTTCCATAGTCTCTTATATGGTAAGGATTTTAGTAATTTCCAGATGTCTGAACAAAAAATTGATAAATTACTTATTGGCACTAATAACAAGGGTAAATTACGTGAAATTAAGAGTTTGTTGCCAAAGGATATCAAAATTTACTCTACTTCTGTATTTAATCTTAGTAGCCCAACTGAAAATGGCAAGACATTTAAGGAAAACTCATTAATTAAATCTAGATATTTTTCTCAAAAAACAGGATTAATTTGTCTGGCTGATGACTCTGGTTTAGAAATAGATTTTTTAGACAAAAGTCCTGGAATTTACTCTGCAAGGTGGGGTGGAAAGCATGGAGATTTTAATAAAGCTATAAGAAAAGTTTACAGAGAGCTAAATAAAAAAGATAAAAATTGGAAAGATAAAAAAATTAAAGCGAGATTTATTTGTGCTTTGTCTATTTCATATTTAAATAAAAAGATTGCTTGCGTATTGGGAAAAGTAGAGGGCTATATTTCAAATGAACCAAGAGGCAAGAATGGATTTGGCTATGATCCAATTTTTATTCCTTTAAAAAAAAGAAAGACTTTTGGAGAAATGAAACCATCTCAAAAATATAAGATGGATCATAGATACCAAGCTTTTAAAAAAATTAAAAAATTTCTATAAGTTTTTGATCCTCAATTTTATAAAAATTAAGTCTATGATTTATTTTGTTATTTTTTATATCAAAAATTCCTATTTTTCCTTTGAAAGAGCTTTTTCTTTTAAAAATTTTATTTAGGTTTTCTGCTTTTGAGTTCGTAGATAAATAATAAACCAATCCAACAAGATCATAACTTAATAGAGACAAGTGAGTAGGGTCTTCATTAAATGCGTTAAAGTATTTGATTTTGTAGCTATCAAAATTTTGTTTATTTATTGATGGATAATATAACGGCTGTATATTAGTTTCGTTAAATAAACTTTCATCAAACCATTGATTTAAAGTTATAAAATATTTATTTTTTGGAAGTACATCAGTATATAAAAGTGATGTAGACACACTTTTCAGACTTTCATCAAAATCTGCAATTACAACAGCATCAAAGTTTAAACCACCTAGAGTGTATCTTTTCTCAAGACTTTTTATTTTTTTTTCTTTATTAGGTTCATTAGAGTTTTTTATTCTCCTTATTTCATCTTCTAAATTTTGTTTTCTAATTTTATAATTTGTAATTTCTTCTATTTGTTTTGTTAGTTTTGTGGGTTCTGTATTATATTCATAATCTTTATAAATTTTAATTTTTGAATTTTTCATTCCTTTTTTAATCTCAAATTCATAATCTTGAATTGGTGTTAAAAAAATAGTTTTTTTTATTTGATTAGTTTCTAAAAATTTTTTTATCGTATTAAATTGTGATGTAGAATTAATTCCAGCTGAAATTACATTTTTTGGAAGATCTAAAGTTTTATTTGTTAATGATAAAAAAGTTAAATCTTTCATTTCATCTAAATAAGTTAAACTTTCATGGAAAATGGGACCTATAACAATTTTTATACCCATTTCACTTAATTCAAATGCTGATTTTAAAGTTTGATTAGCTTTAGTTGCCGTGTCTTTTGGATAGATTTCTATAAGATTATTATTAATATCCTTGACCGCTAATCCAACTGCTTTAATTATCGACTCTCCAATCTCCTTATTTTCTCCTGTCATAGGTACTAATAATCCTATTTTAATTTTTTCTGTAGCATTAACATTTGAAAAAGACAGAAAGTAAAAACTTAAAATAATAAAATAAATAATTTTAATTAATTTGATCATTTTGATGCTAGTATAATATTTTTTAAGCTAAATTATGATCATAAAACCACAATTTAAATTAAAAGAGTACGAAAATGGTCTTTATTTGGTATCAACTCCTTTAGGAAATCTAAAAGATATAACTTTAAGAGCAATTGAAGTTTTGCAGCAGTCTCATTATATTTTATGTGAAGATACTCGTGTTTCAAAAAACCTTTTAGATAAATATCAAATAAAATCAAAATTAATTTCAAATCATAAATTTAATGAAAAAAAAAATGTAGTAAAAATTATTGAGTATCTAAAATCTGGAAAAATAATTTCTTTGATATCAGATGCTGGGACGCCTAGCATTTCTGATCCTGGTTCAATTTTAGTTAACGAGTGTATTAATAACGAGATTAAAATATTTCCCATTCCCGGACCTTCAGCAGTTGCCGCAGCCGTTTCAATAAGTGGTTTTTCAGATACATTTTTGTTTTGTGGTTTTTTCCCAGATAAAAAACAGCAATTATCTAATGAATTAAAAAAATTTTCAAAATTTGAAAATTCTTTAGTTTTTTTTATTTCTCCAAAAAAAATTAATAAAATTATACCAGAAATAAAAAAAAATTTTCCAGGAAGAAAGATAGTTTTTTGTAGAGAAATAACAAAAATATATGAGGAATTTATTAGAAAAAACGTTGATGAATTAGAATTATTTGAAAAAGAACCAAAAGGTGAGCTAACAGTTGTTATTTCTGAAAAAAAAATAAATAAAAATTTATCTGAAAAATTAACTGAATCAGATATTAATATAATTAAAAAAATGATTAATAAATTATCTACAAAAGAAATTACAGAAATTTTAAGTTTGAGTACTAACGTGCCTAAAAAAGAAATATATAATTATTGTTTAGAATTAAAAAATGAAAAATAAATTACTAATTTTTATATTCGTAAGCTTTATTTTAATTGGATGTGCTGGAGTTGGTTCCAAAGGTCTTTTTGGAACTGGTGTTTCAGTTGCTTTAGACCCTAGATCAGTTGGTACACAAATAGATGACTCCATTATGCAAAAAAGCATAAGTGCTAAAATTTTAGCAAAAGATAGTAAATATCTTTTATCTGTAAAGACTAAAGTTTTAGATGGGAGAATTTTTGTTACTGGAAAAGTAGATAGCCCGGATGAAAAATTAATGATTACGAAATTAGCGTGGGAAACTAAGGGTGCTAGATCTGTTAGAAATGATATTAAAATTAAAGAAGAGTTTAATTTTAAACAATCTGCAAAAGACTTACTTATTACCTCCCAATTAAGAACAGCATTAATTGTAAATAAAAATATAAAAGCAACTAATTATCAAATAGATACTTACAAGAAGAAAATTTATATTTATGGAATTGCTCTAACTTCTGAAGAAAAAGATTTGGTAATAAGCGAGGCTAAAGAAATTCTTGATGTGGAAGATGTAATTGCCAGTATTATACTTTTAGAAGACTTAAGAGTTCAACGAGAATAATTATTTTTTATAATCAATAACTTCAGAGGAATAAGCTGCAATTGATGCTAAATTAATTATTTCAGATGTAGAGGTTCTAAGAGGTGCAATTTCTATTGGAAGGCCAAGTCCTATAAGTAAAGGACCAATAACTTTTGTGTCACCAAAAGTTTTCATTAACTTGTATGATATTGCTGCACTATGTTGTCCAGGCATTATTAAAATATTTGCCTTACCAACAATTTTTGCAAAAGGGTAAAGTTCCTTGTATTCTGAATTAAGAGCAACATCTGGCTGCATATCCCCATCAAATTCAAAATCTACTTTTTTTTCTTTGAGTATTTCAACTGCATTACGAATATGTTTTGTTCTGCTAGTAAGAGGTTGTCCAAACGTGGAATGAGATACAAAAGCAACTTTTGGCTCAAATCCAAAAAGCCTTACTACTCTTGCGGTGGATATTGCTATTTCAGCCATTTGTTCAGATGTTGGGTATTCATGAACGCTTGTATCGCCGACAAAAATAGTTCTTCCTTTATGAACTATCATGTTTAATCCAAACATAATTTCCCCTTTTCTCACATCTACAACTTGCTTAATTTTTTCTAAAGAAGCTCCAAATCTTCTAGTGTTTCCAGTAACTGCTCCGTCGGCATCACCACATGCTACCATGCTTGTAGCCCATACAACTCTGTCGTTTCTGATCATTCTATCACAATCTCTCTCCAATAACCCCTGTTCTCTTTGTAATTTTTCAAACAAATGCTTTACGTATTTTTTTCTTTTTTCTTCATCTTTTGAGTTAACAATTTCAATGTCAAAATTTCCACTGTAACCAATATTTTTTATTTGTTCTTTAATTCTACTTTCTTTTCCAACTAAAATTGGAATACCTAGTTTTGAGTTTTTGAACGCTATTGCTGCTTTTAAATTATTTTCATCTTCACCATCTGCGAACACAATTCTTTTCTGATTTTTTTTAATAAAGGAATTTATACCCTGCATTATGGTTACTGTTGGGTCCAGTCTTTGTTTTAGTTGATCTTTGTAAAGTTCGAAATCATCTATTTTTTTTCTAGCTGCCCCACTATCTATAGCTGCTTTTGCTACAGCAGCTGGTATTACACTAATCAATCTTGGATCAAATGTGGATGGAATTATATAATCTTTTCCATAGCGAGGTCTTTCACCGCCCATGGCTGCTACAACTTCATCAGGAACATCTTCTCTTGCTAACTTAGCTATTGCATTAGCTGCAGCAACTTTCATTTCTTCGTTTATAGTTTTGGATCTAACATCTAAAGCTCCTCTAAAGATATAAGGAAATCCAATTAAATTGTTTACTTGATTGGGGTAATCTGATCTCCCAGTCGCAATAATTGCATCATTTCTAACTTCATTAATTTCCTCTGGGGTAATTTCTGGATCAGGATTAGCGCAAGCAAATATAATTGGATTTTTTGCCATAGATTTAACCATATCTTTTTTTAGAACACCTTTTGCAGATAAACCTAAAAAAACATCTGCACCCTTTATAGCATCTGCTAAAGTTCTATGTTTAGTTTTGACTAAATATCTAGATTTCCATTGATCAATTCCCTCAGATCTTCCCTCATAAATAACACCTTTTCTGTCTAGCATAATTATATTTTCAGATTTTACTCCTGAGTTTTTAAATAGCTCAGTGCAAGCTTGTGCTGAAGCTCCAGCACCATTAACTACAACTTTAATTTTTTTTAATGATTTACCACAAATATCTAAGGCATTAATTAATGCTGCGGTTGTTATAATTGCTGTCCCATGTTGATCATCATGAAAAACTGGAATGTCCAAAATTTCTTTTAATTTCTGTTCTATTACAAAACAATCAGGAGCCGCTATATCTTCTAAATTTATTCCACCAAAGCTAGGTGCAAAATTTTTAATTGAATTTATAATTTCGTCTGAATCTTTACAATCAATCTCTAAATCAATCGAATCAATATCTGCAAATCTTTTAAATAATACGGCCTTTCCTTCCATCACAGGCTTTGATGCAAGGGCACCTAAATTTCCCATTCCTAATATTGCTGAACCATTACTAATCACAGCAACAAGGTTTCCTTTACTTGTGTAATCATAAGCTGCTTCTGGGTTTTCACTTATCTTTTTTACTGGAGCAGCAACTCCTGGAGAATATGCTAAAGCGAGATCACGCTTAGTTGTCATATTTTTTGAAGAAATAATCTCAATCTTGCCAGGTTTTTTGTCTTTATGAAAATCTAAAGCTTCTTTATCTGTGTAATGATCAATTTTTGTTTTTTTCATTTCTGATAACAATAAATGTACAATTGGGGTAAAATTAAGACTAATATGATTTATGAACTTACTTAAGTCAACAGGCACATTTGGTTTTTATACTATCATTAGTAGATTGCTTGGTTATTTAAGAGATATTTTAATAGCAATTTTTCTAGGCACAGGAATGTTAGCTGACGCATTTTTTGTAGCATTTAGAATCCCTAATACTTTTAGAAGATTGTTTGCTGAAGGCACCTTTAATGCAGCATTTGTTCCAAGTTATTCATCAGAAATAAACAAGGGAAAAAAACAATCAAACAAATTTGCTAACGATATTTTTAATCTCCTTTTTTTAGGGTTGTTATTTTTAACAATAATAATTGAAATTTTCATGCCAGCATTTGTTTCTATTATTGCCCCAGGATTTGTGGGTGATTTAAAAAAAATGGATGTAGCAATTAATTTAACAAGAATTACTTTTCCTTTTTTATTTTTTATATGTTTAGCCTCATTTTTTTCCGCAATCTTAAATTCACATAATAAATTTGCAGCTGCTGCAGCAGCACCAATAATATTGAATATTGTTTTAATTTTAGTATTAATTTTTTCAAAAAATCTAGGTGATCAGTTGGTATATTATTTATCTTATGGGGTTTCTCTAGCTGGTTTTTTACAATTAATATTTTTATATAAATATGTATCAAAATATTACTCACTTAAATTTAGTCTTGAATTAAAAGTAAGTAAAAAAGTTAAATTTTTTTTTAAAAAACTTTTACCAAGTATTTTTTCATCAGGTGTCACGCAAATTAATATTTTAATTGGGACAATAATTGCATCATTTCAAGCAAGTGCAGTTTCTTACTTATATTATGCTGATAGAATTTATCAAATTAACCTAGCTATAGCTGGTATCGCAATTGGAGTTGTAATTCTTCCACAGCTTTCAAAGCATATTCAATCTAAGAAAAAAAATAAGATTTTGCTTATACAAAATAAAGCTCTTGAATTAAGTTTATTCTTAAGTCTTCCAGCAACTATCGCTTTAATCATAGGATCAGAACAAATTATTTCAGCTTTATTTGGTTATGGGTCTTTCAATGAAAATTCTGTGAGCAACTCAAGCTTAGCTTTATATTATTTTGCTTTAGGTCTGCCTGCTTTTGCATTGATAAAAGTTTTTTCAAGTTTTTTCTTTGCAAACCATGATACCACAACTCCATTTTACATTTCTTTGATCTCAGTATTGGTTAACATTTTTATCAGTTTATATTTTTTTAATGAAATTGGTTTTATAATAATTCCAATAGCCACATCTATTTCATCTTGGTTTAATTCAATATTATTATTTTTATTTTTAAAAAATCAAAAATTATTTTATTTTAATCAAATATTTTTTGTCAAATTTATTAAAATAATTTTTGCATCAATTATGATGGGTTTATTTTTTAATTTTATATTAAATTATTTCCAAAACGAATTAGCATTTAATCAATCAATTAAATCTTTTTATTTAGTTTTATCTGTTATATTGGGATTATTGTTTTATTTAATTGTGTGTTATTTCATCAAAGCTTTTCAAATGAATGATATTAAATTAAAGTATTGATTTTATGGGTAAAAAAATATTCTCTGGTGTTCAGCCTACAGGTAATCTTCATCTTGGAAATTATTTAGGTGCCATAAAAAATTTTGTAGACTTAAATAACGATAAAGATAATAAATGTATTTTTTGTGTAGTTGATCTACATGCCATTACAGTAAGGCAAGATCCTAAAGAATTAAAAAATAATATACGGGAAACTGTTGCAACTTTTGTAGCAAGCGGAATAGATGCAAAAAAAAGTGTAATTTTTAATCAATCTAGTGTGGCTGCTCATGCGGAAGGAGCATGGATATTAAGCTGTGTTGCTAGAATGGGCTGGTTAAATAGGATGACTCAATTTAAGGAGAAAGCAGGTAAAGACAAAGAAAAGGCCAGCATTGGTTTATATTCTTATCCAGTTTTAATGGCTGCTGATATTCTTCTATATGATGCTACTCATGTTCCAGTAGGTGATGATCAAAAGCAACATTTGGAGCTATGTAGAGATATAGCTCAAAAATTTAATAACGATTTTGAAGTAGAAAATTTTCTTCAAGTTCCTGAACCTTTAATTCAAAAAGAATTTTCAAGAATAATGAGTTTAAAAGATGGTTCAAAAAAAATGAGTAAATCAGAGTTATCAGATTTAAGTAGGATAAATTTAACAGATAACAAAGATCAAATAATAAACAAAATCAAAAAGGCGAAAACTGATCCTTTGCCTATGCCACAAGATATAGAGGAACTTGATAAAAGATTAGAAGCGAAAAATCTTTTAGGAATATATTCAAGTTTAACTAATTCTAAATTAGAAAACACAGTAAAAAATTTTGCAGGTAAAAACTTTTCAGAATTTAAAGAACAATTAGCTGAAGAACTTGTGAATAAAATTGAACCTATTTCTAATGATATAAAAAAACTTTTAGGAGATAAAAGTTATTTGGATAAAATTCTTCTAGATGGAGTTGAAAAAGCTAATTTGATTGCATCTAAAAAGATTGAAAGAATTAAAGAAATAGTGGGTTTTTAAAAAAAATTTATTATCAAGTTTTATTTTTTAAAATATTAACTATATATAATTCATGTTCGTTCAAACAGAAGTAACACCAAATCCAAATTCCTTGAAATTTCTTCCTGGAAAGAAAGTTTCAAATAGTGGCCCATATGAAATTACAAACAAAGAAGATGTAAAAAATGAATTGGTGAGAAATATTTTGTCAATTAATGGTGTAGAGGGTATATTTTTAGGTCAAGATTTCATTTCAGTAAATAAGAATGAAAAGATTAAGTGGGAGGAAATTAAACATATAGTAATTTCTTTAATAAATGATTTTTACGCGGATGGTAAAGAGTTTGTTATTGACGAAAATATTAAAGATGAAGTTTCAGATTTTAACGAAATTGAGGAAAAAATAGTAAAAATTTTAGAACAAAAAATAAGGCCTGCTGTTGCTAAAGACGGAGGAGATATAAAATTTAAAGAGTTTAAAGATGGAGTTGTAAAGGTACAATTACAAGGAAGTTGTTCAGGTTGTCCTAGTTCAACCATGACTTTAAAACAAGGCGTTCAAAATCTTTTATGTCATTATATACCAGAGGTAAAAGAAGTTGTTGCCATACAATAATTAATTATGAGAAAATTAAAAAAATCAGGTTTTCTAAAAAATAAAAGCCTTAACATAGTTTCACGATTTTTTTTAAGTTCTTTTATCGTAATTTCATTCTTTTATGTGGCGCCGATAATTATCAATTTTACAGATAAAAATTTCAATAACAAAGAATACACTAACAATTCAAAAAATATTTTAAATCATACTTTAAATAAAGATAAATTAATTGAGGAAGACTCATCAGCAGATGTTGATGAAATAGATTTATTATATGATATTTTAGAGGATAATAATTCTGAAATTAATCTAGTTAGATACACAACATCTGAGATTGACTCATTATTTAAAGAAGTGAATTATAATTTAAAAGATGTGAGGGATACTAAATTAGTAAAACCAATAGATATCGGTCTTCTACCGAATGAAATTAAAAATATTGGAAACACTAAAAAAAGAAAAGAAATGTTTATAAAGATTATTTTACCTTTAATTGTTAAGGAAAACAATAAGATTAGAATTGACAGAAAAAGATTATTCACAATTTTAAATAAGAATAGCAACACTGATATTGAAAAAAAATGGTTAGAAAAAAAGTATAAACAATATGGTGCAAGAAAAAACGATTTATCTACATTGAAAGTAAGAATGGATGAAATACCAGTTTCACTAGCAATAGCTCAAGCTGCTAAAGAAACTGGATGGGGTACTTCAAGATTTGCTTTAAAGGGGAATGCGTTATTTGGACAATGGACATGGTCAGGAGAAGGATTAAAACCTAAAAATGCTGATGAGGGTAAAGATCATAAGGTTATGAAATTTCATAGTTTGCGGTTGTCTGTTAGAGCATATTTGAGAAATTTGAATACACATTCAACATATAGAAATTTTAGAAAAGCAAGAACAGAACTTAGAAATCAAAATAAACCTTTAGATAGTTTAATTTTATCAAAATATTTAGATAAATATGCTGAAACAGGAAGTCAATACATAGAGGTATTACAAAAAATTATTGAACAGAATAATTTAAAAGATTTTGACGAGGCTAGATTGCTACCATCAAGCAAAGATTTAGAAAGTTTGATTTAATTTTCTTTAATAGGAAATTGCACACCAAACCATCTCCATTTTCCATTATCATTTAGAGAGCAATTAATTCTACCTCTTCTTGGTTTGAACGGTTCTCTAAATTCAATTGTTAGAGAGTTATTGGCAAATCTTGTTTTAGATTTTTCCCAAAGATCTCCCTCATTAGAATAACAATTGATATAAGATAAATTTTTTTGTTCTTTGAAAAATTCAACTTTGAAATTTGGAGGATTAGTGTTTTCGAATAATTGTTTTTCTTCAGGAAGTATTTTTTTATATTCAAGGGGAAAATAATTTATTATCGATTTGAATCTTTTTAACTCTCCATATTTCTCATTAATTGGAAATCTAGGTAATTCAAATTTATCTTTATTTAAATCAATGACTCCAGAATGTTGGCCAAAAGCATATTTGAAATTTTTAGATATGTAATCTTTCATAAACTTAGAGTATTCACCAAATGGATATGAAAATAGACTAGGTACGTAACCAAGTTCTCTTAGAAAAATTTTATTTGCTGTTTCAATATCTAAAATAAAATCGTCATTACTTACATCAATAAGATATTCATGAGTATGAGAATGATGCCCTATATATGCAAAATTATTACTTTCAACTTCTTTAATTTGTTCCCAGGTCATATAGCCTCTTTTTCCTATAGGCTCAGTTGAAACAAATAAAATAAATGGAATTTTATTTTCTTTTAGATATGGCCATGCTTCATTATAAAAAGACTCAAAAGCATCGTCGATAGTTATGAGAATTTCTTTTTTTGATTTTGGTATATTAAATTGTTTATCAAAATTATTTGGATTATGAAAATCAAAGTTTGATTTTCTAATAATATCGATATGTTCTCTAAATATTTCCATTCTAATATTTGTTGAAGGGTATTTGTTTTCATTAAAACGGTGATACATTATTGATAGAATTCCTTCATCATTTGAATAATATTTGATATTATTCTCATCTGATTTAGAACTGATATTAGAAAATAAAATAATTATGAATAAACTGATAATTGATGTAGCCAGCGAAAAAATTTTTTTAATGATCATAACTAATAATGATATTTATAATATTACTAAAGAGAATACTAAAATTAATTACGAAAAATTAACTTTAATTATTAATGATTTTTTAAATTCCCATCAATTAAAGTTAAAAGATATAAATACAATCTACTTAAATAGGGGTCCCGGAAGCTTTGCAGGAATAAGAAATTCTCTATCTATAGTTAAAGCATTTAATTTAACTAATAAAATTGATTACTATTGTTATAGCATTCAAGATTTTAAAGGTGAAAAAGACATAAAATACGAAAATATCCCACATTTGTGCGATAAATTTAATGTTAAAAAAAATTTGATTAACCCTATTTATTTAAGTTAAAATTATTTTATGTCAGATACAATAGAGCAAAAATGTGTAGCAAAAGGAGTTAAATTAACTGATCAAAGAAGAGTTATTGCACAAGTAATGTCCGAGTCTTCTGACCATCCGGACGTAGATGAGCTTTATAATAGAGTGTCTAAAATTGATCCAAAAATAAGTATTGCAACTGTTTATAGAACAGTAAAATTATTTGAAGAGACAGGAATTTTAACAAAGCACGAGTTTAAAGGTGGAAAAGCTAGATATGAGGAATTAAATGAAGGTCATCATGACCATTTAATTGATGTGAAAACTGGCGAGATTATCGAATTTGTAGATGAAGAAATTGAAAAGCTTCAAAAAAAAGTTGCAGAGAAATATGGATATACTCTAGTGGACCATAAATTAGAATTATATGGGGTTAAGAAAAAATCCCAATAATATGAACCATAAAATATTTATTAAAACTTTTGGATGTCAAATGAATGAGTATGACTCAAATAGAATATATGATTCAGTTAAAAAAATTGGTTATGAAAAAACAGAAAAATATGAAGAAGCAAACTGTTATCTTTTAAATACATGCCATATTAGAGACAAAGCAAAAGAAAAAGTTTACTCCGAAATAGGTAGAGTAAAAAAAATTTTTAGATCTAAAAAAAAGCCATTGGTAATTATTGCAGGGTGTGTAGCTCAAGCAGAAAATCAGGAAATGCTTAAAAGAGAACCTTATATAGATTTGGTTATTGGTCCTCAAGCTTATCATAAAATTAATGATACAATTTTAAATTATACTGAAAAAAATAAAAAAATAGAAGAGACAGAGTTTGATGCAGTTTCTAAATTTAAATATTTAAGTAAAATAAAAAATGAAGCTGGAAAAGTTTCATCCTTCTTAACTATTCAGGAAGGGTGCGATAAGTTTTGTCATTTTTGTGTAGTCCCATATACAAGAGGACCAGAATATTCTCGTCCATTTAATCAAATTTTAGATGAAGCAAAATATTTAGCTGATAATGGCACAAGAGAAATAATTTTACTTGGTCAAAATGTAAATGCTTATGACAATGAGGGATACAGACTATCTGATTTGATTTTAAATATTGAAAAATTATCTGAAATTAAGAGAGTTAGATATACAACTTCTCACCCAAAAGATATGACAGAGGATTTGATTGAAGCGTATAAATCTTCTAAAAAGTTAATGCCACTTGTACATTTACCTGTTCAAAGTGGATCTAATAAAATTTTAGGATCAATGAATAGAAAACATAGCATTGAGGAATATTTAAGCACTTTTGATAAATTAAAAGAAATTAATCCAAATATAGAATTTTCAAGTGATTTTATTATAGGTTATCCTGGTGAAGAAGATCAGGATTTTAAGGATACCATCAGATTAATTGAAAGGATTAAATTTATAAACTCTTATTCATTTATCTTTAGTCCAAGACCTGGAACAGTGGCTGAAAATTTAGAATTAATTGAAAAAAAAATTTCTATTGAAAGATTAGAAAAAATTCAGACTATTTTATTCGAAAATCAAATACGAATGAATAAATCATTGGAGGGTAAAATTATTGATGTATTGGTTGAAAATTTAACTGAAGATAAAAGTAAAGCTTTTGGTAGATCTGAGTATATGACATCTGTAATATTTAATGGTAAAAAGAAAGATATTGGAAAAATAGTGCAAGTAAGAATTAAAGATAGTAATAGAAATACTTTATTCGGTGAAGCTACTACTAATTCAGACAAGAAGGTTGCATAGAATTTGACTGGAATAACAAAAAAAAATATCGATCAGTCTTTAAAATTTGTTTATTCAGATAACAATTATCTTAGTGTTATATTTCATGACAATAACTTGTTAATGGGTGTTGTTGGAGAATTTAATAAAAATTTACAAGAATTGGAAAGAATTACAAGTTGTAGTTTATATTCAAGGGGAAATTCAATTTTAATTAAATCAACACCTGAAAAAAATGAAAAGATTAAAAACGCTATTCAGTTTTTGGCCAATCAGTTTATTAATAATGGAAGTATAGAGAATAAAGATATAATTTCATCAGTTGATAACTTTATGATTAATGAAAAAGTAAAAAATAATAATATTACAGACATAATCAAAACTCCCAAGAAATCTATAATTCCTAGATCTGAAAAACAAAAAAGTTATGTGAGAGCTTTGAGGGAGAGTGATATTGTAATTTCAGCCGGACCAGCAGGAACAGGAAAAACTTTTTTGGCAGTTGCCGTAGGTTTAACAATGCTTTTAGAAAAAAAGATTGAGAGAATTATTCTTTCAAGACCCGCTGTAGAAGCAGGTGAGCGTCTAGGATTTTTACCTGGTGATATGAAGGAAAAAGTAGATCCTTATCTTAGACCTTTGTATGATTCTTTATATGATCTCTTTGACTTTGAAAAAATACAGAGAATGATTGAGATTGGAGATATAGAGATTGCACCTTTAGCTTTTATGAGAGGTAGAACTCTTAAAAATTCCTTTGCAATTTTAGACGAGGCACAAAATGCGACAGATACCCAAATTAAAATGTTTCTAACACGTATTGGAGAAAATTCAAAAATAGTAGTCAATGGAGATCCTTCTCAAATTGATTTACCAAATAAAAGTATGTCAGGATTAGTCCGATCAAAAAAGTTACTTGGACATTTAAAGGAAATATCCATAGTTGATTTTGATCACTCCGATGTAGTAAGACATCCACTTGTTTCAAAAATAGTTAAAGCATACTCAAATAATGATTAGTATTAATGTCTTCTCCGAGGAGAAGGCTTGGTCAAAAAGACTTAAAAATAAGGACATTTTTTTTAAAAAAATATGTAAAGCTTTTCCAAAAAAATACAAATTTTTGAATAAAAAAGTAACCTTAACACTATTACTTTCAAATAATCAGAATATTAAAAAATTAAATAAGGTTTTTAGAAAAAAAAATAAATCTACCGATATATTATCTTTTCCATTAGATAAAAAAATAAAAATTTCAAAAAATACTTATCTTGGAGACATTATCATTAGCTATAATTATCTAGATAAACCAAGATCACAAAATTTAAAATCTTTTAAAGAAAAAGTTACTAAATTATTCATACATGGTTTTCTTCATCTTTTAGGTTTTGATCATAAAAAAAATAAAGATTATTCCAAAATGTTAAAAGAGGAAAATCTATTATTTAAATCTGTACAATCAAAAATAAATTAAATTGAAAAATAAATTTTATATTGAATTAATTTATTTAATTTTATTAGGAGTGCTTACTTCCTTAAGTTTGCCTCCATTTAATTATGTTGTAATAAATTTTTTAACTTTTAGTTTATTCTATATATTTTTAATAAAAAAAATTGAGTTTTATAAAAATAAAAGAATATTTTTTCTTTATGGTTGGTTATTTGGCTTTGGTTATTTTGTAAGTAATTTATATTGGATCTCAATATCATTAACGTTTGATCAAAATTTTAAGTTTTTAATACCTTTTACAATAATATTAATACCTGGTTTCTTAGCCTTATTTTATGCTTTAGTTGCTTATCTATTTGTAGTTTTAAAACCAAATAATAATTTAAGCTCATTTTTTCTTTTTTCTTTAATATTTGGAATAGTAGAATTTGTGAGAGGATCAATACTCACTGGTTTCCCTTGGAATTTAATTGCTTATAGTTTCTCTAATCAAATCGAAATTTTAAACATTACATCAGTCATAGGCACATACAGCTTTAATCTTTTCTGTATTTCATTATTTACAAGCCCATCAATATTCATTTTAAGAAAGAATAAAAAAGATATTAGTATTTGTGTTGCATTTCTTATTACAACAATGTCATTTTATATACTTGGTTCACAAAATTTAGAAAAATTTAATAATCAAGAGTTAAAAAAACTTGATTATAAACTAAGAATTTTAAGTTCAAATATAAGCATAGATAGATTTTATAATAATATTGATCCAATAACTGCAATAGAAGAGCTAATTGAAATCAGCTCTCCTAAAAAAAATCAAAAAATAATTTTTATTTGGCCAGAAGGTATTATTCCAGGTATTTCACGAGAGCAACTAAAAGAATACAAATGGTTATTTGAAAATGAATTCAATGAAAATCATTTATTAGCAATTGGGATAAATAGCAAAGAAGATGAAAATAAAACTATTAAATATTTTAATTCATTATCTATTTTTGACTATGACCTTAATGTAATAAATTCATATAACAAAATTAATCTTGTTCCTTTTGGTGAATTTTTACCTCTTGAAAACTTGTTAAAAAGCATTGGTTTAAAAACAATTACTAATGACTATCAATCATATTCAAAAGGTGAACAAAGAAACATAATTAATCTGAAATATAATAATTTATCAGTTAAAATATTACCCCTTATTTGTTATGAGATAATTTATTCAGGTAAAATTTTCACAAATAGTAAGTTTGATTATATTGTAAATATTTCAGAAGATGGCTGGTTTGGTAAATCAATTGGACCAGAGCAACATTTAACTCATAGTATTTTTAGAGCGATAGAGAGTGGGAAATATGTTTTAAGGTCTGCAAATAATGGGACAACAGCAATTATTAATCCACTAGGAGTTATTGAGCAAAAAGTTGATATAAATAAATCAGGTTACATTGATTTAATTGAGTCAAGAAAAATTGAGACAACTCTATTTGCAAAATTTGGAAACAAAATTTTTGGATTTATAATTTTATTGTATATTTTTTTGATATTTTCATTTAAGAAACTTAGAAATGAGTAATTTAAAAAATTATCTTTTCACAAGCGAGTCTGTCTCAGAAGGTCATCCGGATAAAGTCTCTGATAGAATTTCAGATATGGTTGTTGATAGTTTTATTTCTGGAGATCCGTATTCTAGAGTTGCCTGCGAAACACTAACTACTACAAATAAAGTTGTTTTAGCTGGTGAAATAAGGGGACCAGAAATTAAAAAAGATGAATTAATTCAAAAAGTAAGGAATTGTATAAAAGATATTGGTTATGACCAAGAAGGATTTACCTGGAAAGAAGCCACAAAAATTGAAAGTCATTTACATTCCCAATCAGCTGATATTGCTATGGGAGTGGACTCATCAGGAAATAAAGATGAAGGAGCTGGAGATCAAGGTATCATGTTTGGATACGCATGTAATGAAACAGATGTTTTAATGCCAGCACCAATTCATTATTCTCATAAAATTTTAAGATTAATGGCGGAAGACAGAAAGTCAGGAAAGTTAAAAAATATTGAACCAGACTCAAAAAGCCAAGTAACATTTGAATATGTTGATGGAAAACCCTCAAAAGTCAAATCAGTGGTAATATCTTCACAACATTCAGCTGATGTTAATCAAGCACAAGTAAGAGATTTATTAAGACCTTATATGTTAAAATCCATTCCTGAGAATTTTCTTAATGGTTTCAATGAAGATGAGTTTTATGTAAATCCAACAGGTAATTTCGTGATTGGTGGTCCCGATGGAGATTGTGGTTTGACAGGTAGAAAAATTATTGTCGATACATATGGTGGTGCCGCACCTCATGGTGGTGGTGCTTTTTCAGGAAAAGATCCAACTAAAGTTGACAGATCGGCAGCTTACGCGGCAAGGTATATTGCTAAAAATGTTGTGGGTTCAAAAATTGCTGAAAAATGTTTAATTCAATTAGCTTATGCAATTGGTGTATCAAAACCACTTTCTATTTACGTTGATTTATTTGATAACGACATAGATAAAAATAAATTTGTTGTCGAAAAGATTAAAGAAAATTTTGATTTGAGCCCAAGAGGTATCAGAGAAATGTTAAATTTAAATAAACCAATATATGAAAAAACAGCCGCCTATGGTCATTTTGGTAGAGCGCCTGAAGAAAATGGTTCATTTTCATGGGAAAAAACTGATAAAACTAACATTTTTTCTAAATAGTTTCTGTTGAATTAAAAAAAAACTTTACTATATTGCAACTACATTATTGAATTTTACAAAATGGGCCTTAGCCCATTTTTTTTTGGAGCAAACAAAATTATGTTGAATAAAAGAGCAGACAAACTTGAATTATTAAGAATTGCTGAAGCTGTAGCTTTAGAAAAATCAATTGATAAAGAGCTAATTATAAGTTCCATGGAAACTGGTATTGCTAAAGCTGCAAAATCAAAATTTGGACAGGAAAATGAAATTAAAGTTTCTATCAATAGAGACAATGGAGATATTGAGCTTTTTAGAAAATTGATAATTGCTGAAAATCCTGAAAATGCAAATACAGAGATAAAATTGGAAGATGCAATCAATTTAAATGAATTAAACAAAGATAAGGCTATTGGTGACGAAGTATTACAGCCACTTCCTTCATTTGATTTTGGAAGAATAGCTGCACAAACTGCAAAGCAGGTAATTAGTTTTAATGTAAGAGAAGCTGAAAGAGAAAGGCAATTTAATGATTTTATTGATAAGAAAGACACTATTTTAAGTGGAATTGTAAAGAGATTAGAATTTGGAAATGTGATTGTTGATTTAGGAAGAACTGAAGCAATAATTCAAAAAAATGAATTAATACCTCGCGAAAATATTAAAGCAGGTGATCGAATAAAAGCTTATTGTTATGATGTTAGAAGAGAACCTAGAGGGCAACAAATATTTTTATCGAGAGCTCATCCTAAATTTATGGAAAAGCTTTTTGTTCAAGAAGTTCCCGAAATTTATGATGGACTAATAGAAATTAAATCCTCTTCAAGAGATCCTGGAAGTAGAGCTAAAATATGTGTTAAAGCAGTTGATACATCTTTAGATCCAGTAGGTGCCTGCGTAGGTATGAGAGGTTCAAGAGTGCAAGCAGTTGTAAATGAACTTCAAGGAGAGAAAATTGATATAGTTAATTGGTCAGAAGACCCTGCTATGCTGGTTTCAAATGCGTTATCCCCTGCTGAAGTACAAAGAGTAAACGTTGATAGTGAAAGAAAAAAGCTTGATGTAATTCTGACGGAAGAAAATTTAAGTAAAGCAATTGGAAGAAGAGGTCAAAATGTAAGACTTGCGACAAAACTCTTAAATTATGAAATTAATATAATGACAGATGCAGAAGACTCTGAACGAAGACAATTAGAATTTAAAGAAAAAACAGAGAACTTTGTAAAAAATTTAGAGTTAGATGAAACGTTGGGTCAGCTACTTGTTGCTGAAGGTTTTTCAACTATTGATGACATCAAAGATAGTTCAGCTGAAAATTTAATGAAGATAGAAGGTATAGAAGAAGACACCGCTAAAGCATTGATAGAAAGAGCTAAAGAGTTTCATGAAAAGGATCAAGAGGATATTTCTCAGAGAATTAAAGAATTAGGTCTGGAAGATGCCTTGATTAATTTAAAGGGATTAACACCAGGAATGTTAGTCACACTTGGTGAACAAAAAATTTTAAGTTTAGAAGATTTTGCAGACTTAGCATCAGATGAATTAACTGGTGGTTATGACGTTGTTAAAGGTGAGAGAGTGAAAATCCAAGGTTATCTGGAAGATTTTGCTTTATCTAAAGAAGAAGCGGATGAACTAATTATGTCTGCCAGAAACATTGTTTATAAAGATTGAGTGATGAGGTATGGAGAAAAAAACAAAATTAACAATTTCAGGCTCAGCCAAAAAATCAATCAAGAATATTGAGATTGCTAAATCTCAAGGAAAAAATTCTGTAGTAATTGAAAAACAAACTGGAAAATTCTCGAGTAGAGGAGGATCATTTAGATCTAATACGAATAAGCCAAGAACAACCTCAACTTTCAACAGAGGAACACCATTAAAACCTTCATTTAATCCTAAATCACCCCCTATAACAAATGATTTTGAAAAGAGAAAACTAGCTGAGCAAAGAGCCACTAAACGACTTAAAGGAGATAGTGAAAATAAAGATAAAAAGACTTTAAAAGCAGGAACAAAAAAGAGAGAGTTAAAGTTAACTGTATCAAGAGCACTAAGTGATGAGATTGATGCAAAACAAAGAAGTTTAGCATCAGTAAAAAGAGCAAGACAAAAAGAAATTAAAAATGCTACGAAAGATGATTCTCAAGAAAATTTAAAACCGATTAAAAGAGATGTTAATATTCCTGAAGCAATCACAGTAAGAGAACTTGCAAATAGAATGGCTGAACAATCAAGCAATGTAATTAAGCATTTATTTGGTATGGGTGTTACTGTGACTATCAATCAGACCTTAGCTGCAGATACTGCAGAATATTTAGTTAAAGAATTTGGTCACAATCCAATTAGGGAAGAGAAAGCAGAAGAAATAATTCAAAAAATAAAAGCTTCAAGAACAGAAAATTTAAAAAATCGACCACCAATAGTTACCGTTATGGGTCATGTGGATCATGGCAAAACATCAGTACTAGATGTGCTCAGAAGTGCGAACGTGGTTTCAGGAGAATTTGGTGGAATAACCCAACACATTGGAGCTTATCAAATTGAAAGTCAGGGTAATAAACTAACATTTATTGATACTCCAGGTCACGCTGCATTCACAGAAATGAGAGCAAGAGGATCAAAATTAACAGACGTGGTTGTTTTAGTAGTTGCTGCTGACGACGGAGTTAAACCTCAAACAGTCGAGTCTATCAAGCATGCTAAAGCCGCAAATGTTCCAATAGTTGTAGCAATAAATAAATGTGATTTACCAGAGGCAGATCCTCAGAAAATAAAAAATCAATTATTAGAGCATGAATTAATTGCTGAAGATTTATCTGGTGATACTTTAATGGTTGAGATTTCAACTAAAACAAAACAAAACTTAGATAAATTAGTAGAGTCAATAATATTACAAGCAGAGATTTTAGATCTTAAAACGGATTATGAAACTAAAGCTACAGGAATAGTTTTAGAGTCAAAAATTGATGTTGGCAGAGGTCCAGTTGCAAATATAATTGTAACAACTGGAACACTTAAGAGAGGTGATTTTTTTGTAAGTGGTTTAAAGTGGGGAAAAGTAAGAGCTATTATTAATGATAAAGGTAAAAATATTAATGAAGCATTACCCTCTACTCCTATTGAAATTTTAGGAATAAATGGTGCTGCCAAAGCTGGAGATGATTTTATTGTTCTTGATACAGAGAAAGAAGCTAAGACACTGAGTGAAAATAGAGCTCAAGAGAGTAAGGATGGAAAAAATCCATTAACTTTTGCAACTCAAGATTCTGCTTTTTCAGATAAATCTACTGAAGAACTAAATTTAATTATTAAATCTGATGTACATGGATCATCTGAAGCAATCAAAAATGCAATTAATCAAATCAAACATGATGAGGTTAAACCTAAAATAATTTTAGCAGATATTGGAATGGTAACAGAAACAGACGTTACATTAGCTAAAGCTTCAAATGCAGTATTAATAGCTTTCAATGTTAAACCAAGTAAAGAGGCAAAAAAACTTGCTGAAAATGAGAAGATAAAAATATCTTCTTACAATATTATTTATGAAGTTCTAGACTATATTAAACAAAGGATGTCAGGTTTGTTAGCACCAGATGTACAAGAAAAAATTACTGGTACTGCACAAATTTTAGAAATATTTAAAGTTTCAGGTGCAGGCAAAGTTGCTGGCTCAAAAGTAACTGAAGGAGAAATTAATAGTACTTCAGATATAAGAATTATTAGAGATGGTGCTATTATTTATACTGGAAAAGTTTCAACAATATTTAGAGAAAAAAACCAAGTTAAACAGGTAAGTGATGGTCAAGAATGTGGAATAACCGTTAAAGATTATATGGATTTCCAAAAAAATGACACAATAGAGGCATTTAGTGTTACATCTACAGAGAGGTCAATTTAATGGCAGATAGAATAGGAAAACCAGTGTCACAAAGACAGTTAAGAGTAGGTGAAATGATTAAGCAGTCTTTAAGCATGATTTTTATAAGGAATGAGGCTAAGGTGCCGAATTTAGAAACAAATACTATTACGGTTACTGAGGTTAGAATGAGTCCTGATTTAAAAATTGCTAAAGCATATGTTCTTCCATTGGGTGGAAAAAATGCTGAGGAAACAATTAATATTTTAAAGGAATACTCATTTTTAATTAGAAAAATTTTATCACAAAAAGTGGTTATGAAATTTTTACCAAAATTACTTTTTAGAAAAGACGAATCTTTTGAGTATGCGGAAAAAATAGAAAACTTAATAAAACAAACAAATAAATAGGAAGAAAGAGGCATGAGTAAAAAGGCACAAGAATTAGCAATACACGATAAAGACACTGGATCTTCAGAGATTCAAATCGCTTTGCTAACAGAGAAAATTGAAACTCTCTCTAAACATATTAAGCAATTCAAAAAAGATAAACATTCATCTGTTGGATTGTTGAGAGCGGTAAATAGAAGAAAGAAATTGTTAGAATACTTAAAGAAAAATAAAATGGATTCTTACAAAAATGTACTGTCGAAATTGAATTTAAGAAAATAGAAGTCAAGATAGATAGAACTGAATGGAACGAAACGAACGAAACGAAATGGAAATGAAATGTTTAAGGTATATAAGAAGGAAATTGAAGTAGCAGGAAAGAAGATAAGTTTAGAAACAGGTAAAGTAGCAAGACAGGCAGACGGTGCAATAATTGCAACATGTGGAGAGACAGTCGTACTAGCAACAGTGGTGGGAGCAAAAAAAGTAAATCCTGATATGGATTACTTTCCATTATCTGTAAATTACCAAGAAAAATATTATGCAGCTGGAAAAATTCCAGGTGGATATTTTAAAAGAGAAGCAAGACCAACTGAAAGTGAAACATTAATCTCTAGATTAATTGATAGACCAATCAGACCTTTGTTTCCTGATGAATTTAAAAATGAAGTACAGTTATTACCAACAGTAATTTCATATGATAAAGAAAATGAACCAGATATTTTATCTATTACTGCATCTTCAGCAGCATTAGCTATATCAGGAATGCCATTTATGGGTCCTGTAGGAGCATCAAGGGTTGGATTTATTGATGGAAAATATGTTTTAAACCCATCTAAAGCAGAGTTAGAAAAATCGAAATTAGATTTAGTTGTAGCAGGTACAAAAGATGCTGTGCTTATGGTTGAGTCTGAAGCAAGTGGTTTAACAGAGGAAGAAATGTTAAATGCAGTTAAATTTGGTCATGAGGGATTTGTTCCAGTAATTGAAATGATAGAGGAACTTGCAAAAGAATGCAGAAAACCTGAGTGGACAGTTGAGAAAAAAGATTTATCTGAGGTTAAGAAAAAACTTGAGGAAACTTTTACAGAAGATCTTAAAAAAGCTTTTGCTACAAGAGATAAACAAGACAGATCAAATCAAATTTCTGAAATCACTGATAAAGCTAAAAAACTTTATGAGGAAGATGAAAACTACACAGATCTTGATGTTAACAGTCAGTTAAAAAATCTTGAAAAATTAATTGTTAGAACTGATATTCTAAAAAATAAAAATAGAATTGATGGTAGAGGATTGTCAGATGTAAGACCAATTTCGTGTGAAGTGGGTGTTTTACCAAGAGCCCACGGTTCTGCATTATTTACTAGGGGGGAAACACAAGCAATTGTTGTAGCAACTTTAGGAACATCTGATGACGAGCAAAGAATTGAAAGTTTAGATGGATTACAAAGAGAGCGATTTATGCTTCACTACAATTTTCCTCCTTTTTCAGTTGGAGAAACTGGAAGAATTGGAACAGGTAGAAGAGAAATTGGTCATGGTAAATTAGCTTGGAGAGCAATTAACTCTTCATTACCTACAAAAGAGGCGTTTCCATATACTTTTAGAGTAGTTTCAGAGATTACAGAATCTAATGGATCTTCTTCAATGGCTACTGTTTGCGGAACATCTTTAGCATTAATGGATGCAGGGGTTCCAATTAAAGAGCCAGTTGCTGGTATTGCAATGGGATTAATTAAAGAAGGTGATGATTTTAGTGTCTTATCAGACATTTTAGGTGATGAAGATCACTTGGGTGACATGGACTTTAAAGTTGCTGGAACTAAAGATGGAATTACTTCTCTTCAAATGGATATCAAAATTACAGGTATTACATTTGAAATTATGGAGCAGGCGTTAAGCCAAGCTAAAGATGGAAGAGTTCATATCTTAGGTGAAATGAATAAAGCATTATCAGCTTCAAGAGAAGATGTTGGAAAACACACTCCAAAAATGGAACAAGTTAATGTTGATAAAAAAGACATTGCGGCTGTAATTGGAAAAGGTGGAGCAACAATCAGAGAGATTGTTGAAAAGTCAGGTGCTAAAGTAGATGTAAATGATGAAGGCGTAGTAACAGTTGCTGCTCCTGATGAGGAATCTAGAAACATCGCAATGCAAATGATTAAAGACATCACTGCAAAAGCTGAATTAAACAAAATTTATTCAGGTAAAGTAATGAAGATTATGGAGTTTGGTGCATTTGTTAATTTCTTAGGAAAACAAGATGGACTAGTTCATATCTCAGAACTTGCAGACAAAAGAGTTGCTAAAGTTACTGACGTTGTCAAAGAAGGTGACGAAGTAAAAGTTAAAGTGATTGGTTTTGACAGAGGTAAAGTAAAACTTTCTATTAAACAAGTCTCTGAATAATTAATTAAATATAAAATTTGATCCCCTTAAATAAAGTTTAGGGGGATTAATTATAAAATTTTATAAAAATTAATATAAACTTTATTTCTAATATAAAAGTAGTTTTTTTGTAAAAAGAAAAAAGAAATCATTATATAATCAATTATATTTAAGGATCTTCTTTCTTGTTTTTTATTTAAAAGAATTTCTTTAAAAATTTTAATAGTTTTTTTTTCTGATAAATCATTCTTAAGATTACCAGAATTATATTTTTTATTCTTGTTAAAATTTATTATTTTTGTATTTAAATCTCTATACGAGTAGTATGGAATAATATTATTTTTGCAGATTTCAAAATGCGCTCTTTGTCTACAATAACCATATGTTAGTATAGGTTTATTTTTTATTGCAAATTCAGCACAAGATAAGCCAAAACTTTCTCCTAAAGATCTTGCATGTAACATTGCATCACAAGTATTTATAAATTTAACTTTTTGAGTTTGATTAAATGTGCCCTTTAAAAATATAACTTTTTTGTGATTAAAAAATTTTTTAATATTCATAAATAAAAAATAGATATTCTTATTTTGTTGAACTACTTTTTTAATTGCATCTCTTACAAAAATTAGATCAAAACTTGTTTCTCCTCCATGATAACCAAATACTTTTGCATTCCTAGGTATCTTCAATTTATTTCTTAAATTTTGATTATTTTCTAAAAGTTGAACTGGTAAAGGGGCAAATGGAAATTTATTATTAGAGCATGTCATAGATAGCCATTTTGATATGAATGCATAGTTAGATCCATGATATTGAAAAGGATTTTGAGGAAATACCGCATGAATAATATTTTTAGAATTATTCACCAATTCATCTTTAGCACCATCTCTCTGGAAATAGATATAATCTAATTTTAAATTTTTATTTATTTTTTCTAACTCATTGAGGTTAGAGACTTTAATTGTTTTAAATTTTTTTTTAAATTCTTTTATTGCCTCTGGTTTATTATCTAGAGCAGTTGAGTTATAAAATATAATTGATTTATTTTTTAATACAGTTTGATTATTTTTAGCATAAATGAAAATAGAATTCGCTATTCCTCTGAAGTTTAATTCTCGAAGATAAAAACCGACTTTCAACATAACTTTTAGATATTGTATTTTTAAGCTAATTCAAAAAAATTTTAACTAAATTTAACTATATTTTTAAGAGATGTTTTTAGGATCTGGCATCCCAACCTTGTTATATCCTGCATCTACATAGTGAATTTCACCAGTAACACCGTTTGCTAGGTCACTTAAAAGATATAACGCAGAATTTCCAACATCATGGATATCTACATTTCTTCTTAAGAAAGAATGGTCTTCATTCCATTTGTATAGGAATTTTGCATCCCCAATTGCGGATGCAGCCAAGGTTTTTATAGGTCCAGCACTTATTGCATTTACTCTCATGCCTTTAGCCCCTAAATCTCGAGCTAAATATTTTACACTGGCCTCAAGAGCAGATTTGCAAACACCCATAACATTATAATTTGGAATGGCTTTAGTTGATTCGTAAGTTAAAGTTAAAAGGTTACCACCTTGCTTCATTACTTTTGAAGCTTCTTTTGCCACTTCAGTGAATGAAAAGCATGAGATTAACATACTTCTTAAAAAGTTTTCTCTAGTTGTATTTAAATATTCACCTGATAACTCTGATTTATCTGAAAAAGCAACTGCATGAACTACAAAATCAATTTCACCCCATTGAGATTTGATATCTTCAAATAATTTTACTATTTCTTCTTTTTTTTCAACGTCACAACTAAACGTGATATTTGAATTTAATTTTTCTGCCAAAGGGACTACTCTTTTTTTAAGAGCATCACCTAAATATGTAAATGCTAGTTCAGCTCCTGCTTCAGCAAGTTTTTGAGATATACCCCAGGCAATAGATCTTTCATTAGCTACACCCATGATTAATCCTTTTTTACCTTGCATTAAACTCATGAATTAAACCTTTTCAAAAATTAAAGCTGCATTAGTTCCGCCAAAACCAAAGCTATTTGACATTACTGTATTTAAAGTTGATCCTGTTTCAGTTGTTGAAACTATAGGAAATTTTTTAGCATCATCATCCATCTCAGTAATATTTGCAGAACCTGTAATGAAATTATTTTTCATCATTATCAAACAATAAATTGCTTCATGAACTGAAGCAGCACCCAATGGGTGGCCTGATAAAGATTTAGTTGAACTTATTTTTGGAATATCATCCCCAAATGTTTCTTTAATAGCATTAAGCTCAGTTATATCTCCAACTGGTGTTGATGTTCCATGAGTATTTATATAATCAATTTTATTTTTTGTAGTTGCCATTGCCATTTTCATACATCTAACAGCACCTTCACCTGATGGAGCTACCATATCATATCCATCTGAAGTTGCTCCATAACCAGTTAATTCTGCGTATATTTTAGCACCTCTCGCTTTAGCATGTTCGTACTCTTCTAGCACTAAAACACCTGCTCCACCAGCAATTACAAATCCATCTCTAGTTTTATCATAAGCTCTAGATGCAGATTGTGGAGTATCATTATATTTTGAAGATAAAGCAGTCATGGCATCAAACATTGCTGTCATTGCCCAATGAATTTCTTCACTACCACCTGCAAAAACAACATCCTGTTTACCCATTTGAATTAATTCCATAGAATTTCCTATGCAATGTCCGCTAGTTGCACATGCAGAACTCATTGTGTAGTTAGTTCCTTTAATTTTAAATGGTACGGCAAGTGTTGCAGAAGCAGTACTGGCCATAGTTCTTGGAACAATAAAAGGCCCCATTAATTTTGGTGTCTTTGCTCGAGTTTTATCTGCAGCTAAAATTACATTCTCTATAGAAGGTCCACCTGAGCCCATCACAATTCCAGTTTTAAAATTACTTACTTCATTTTCCTCTAATCCAGAGTCTTCAATAGCTTCTTTCATTGCAATATAATTATAAGCCGAGCCTGAACCCATAAATCTAATTGTTTTTCTATCTACGTGATCTTCAAGTTTAATATTTGGTTTACCATGAACATGACTTTTTAAATTATGCTCTTTGTATTCTTCTGCAAAAGAAATTCCAGATTTGGAATTTAATAAAGATTGATGAACTTCTTCTTGATTATTTCCTAAGCAAGAAACTACTCCTAAACCTGTAATAACCACTCTTCTCATTATTTAAATAACCCTACTTTTAAACTTTCTGCTGAATATATTTTTTTATTATCTGCAAGAACAATTCCATTTGCAAGCCCTACAGTTGTTCCACCAGGAGACATAATTTTCTTCATATCAATTTCATATCTTACATTTTTCACATTCTGTAAAACTTCACCTGTAAACTTTACAGTACCCACACCTAATGCTCTTCCTTTTCCAGGATTTCCAAGCCAACCTAGAAAAAACCCTACCAGTTGCCACATAGCATCTAAACCTAAGCACCCCGGCATAACGGGATCTTTTTTAAAATGACAATCAAAAAACCAAAGATCATCTTTAATGTCTAATTCAGCTTTTAATGAGCCTTTATTAAACGCACCATTATTTTCATTGATTTCTGTTATTCTGTCAAACATAAGCATTGGTGGAAGTGGTAATTTAGCATTACCAGGGCCAAAAAGATCACCATTTCCACAAGTAATTAGATCATCATAGGAGTATGAGTTTTTTTTCATAATTTTGAGCACCCTTAATACTTGATTTAATCCTAATATAATATAATAAAACAATATATTTTTATTCTTACTTTAGAATTATTATAAAAAACAATGCCAAAAACCTTTAATTTTATTGAAAAATTAAGAGAAGTGGGACTTAGACCTACCAAGCAAAGAGTGAATATGTGCGAAGTTTTGTTTAATAGAGAAAAAACTTTCCATTTCACAATTAACGATTTGGTTAAAATGATATCTGAGAAAATGAATCAAAAGATATCTTTAGCTACAGTTTATAACACCGTTCACGCACTTGAGAGAAAAGGATATTTAAAAGAAATTTCAATCGATAGTCACAAAAGTTATTTTGACACAAACACATCAGTACATCATCATTTTTTTGATGAAGACACAAATGTGCTAATCGATTGTGATGAGAATGATATAGATCCAGTAAATATTAAGAAAAATATTACAGGGAAAAAAATAAATTCAGTGGAAGTTTTGATTAAGGTTGCGAGTGATAATCAAAATCAAAAAAAATTTAAATAAATCATACACTTAAAAACTACATTATAACAATTCTAAACTGTTGACATACTATTAAGATGCATTATATGATCTGTATATCATTAAAAAGGAGAAAAAATGTCTTTAAAAGGAAGTAAAACAGAAGAAAATTTAAAAGAAGCTTTTGCTGGTGAAAGTCAAGCGAACAGAAGATATCTTTATTTTGCACAAAAAGCTGACATAGAAGGTTACAATGATGTGGCTGCAGTTTTTAGATCAACAGCCGAAGGTGAGACTGGTCACGCACATGGTCATTTGGAGTATCTAGAGGAAGTTGGTGATCCGGGAACTGGTATGCCTATTGGCGAGACAAAAGCTAACCTGGCTTCTGCTGTACAAGGTGAAACGCATGAATACACTGATATGTACCCAGGTATGGCTAAAACTGCAAGAGAAGAAGGTTTTGAAGAAATTGCTGACTGGTTTGAAACTTTAGCTAAAGCTGAAAAATCACACGCTGGTAAATTTCAAAAAACTTTAGAATCTATTAGCTAATCAAATTTTTTAGTGGGCGTTTGTGGCCCACTAAAAACAATTCAAATTTAAAATAACTAATTACATGAGTAAAGAAGGAAGTTTAGGTGCACCTATAAGACACCCTATAGATTTTGAGCATCCTGATTTTTTAAATGCTGAAAAATTAGATGCTGAAATGAGAAGAGTGTTTGATATTTGTCATGGATGTCGAAGATGTTTTAATCTCTGTGACTCATTTCCAAAACTATTTGACATGATTGATGAGTCTAAAAATGAGGATGTTGAAAGCTTATCTAGTGACCAATTTGCTCCTGTTGTTGATGCATGTACTTTGTGTGATATGTGTTTTATGACTAAATGCCCATATGTTCCACCTCATGATTTTGATCTAGATTTTCCACATTTAATGCTGCGATATAGATCAGCTCAAAAAAAATTAGGTAAATTACCAAGTGTACCAACACAACTAGCTCAAATAGACCGAAATGCTAAAATTGGTGTATTTTTCTCAAAAATAGTAAATTGGGCATCAAATATTAAAAATAAATTAATAAGAAAAATCTTAGAACTTATTGCTGGAATAGATAAAAGAGTACAGCTGCCAAAATATAACTCAGAAACTTTTTCAAGTTTTTTCAAAAAAAATAGAGATAAAATAAATTATCAAACAACTTCTAAAGATAGAAAGGTTGTAATCTATTCAACCTGTTTTGTAAATTTTAATAAAAAAAACACAGGTGTTGCTGCTTTAAAAGTTTTGAAAAAAAATGGTGTAGAGGTCCAGGAGGCTTATCCTGGTTGTTGTGGAATGCCATTTTTAGAGCAAGCAGATCTTCCAAAAGTTGTTGAACAAGCAAAGAAAGTCTCTAAGGATTTAATCGAATGGATTGATAAAGGTTATAAAGTATTAACCCTTACAGCGAGTTGTGGATTGATGTTAAAATTTGAATGGCCTTTGTTATTACCAAACGATGAAAAAATAAAAAAATTATCTTCCAATGTTATGGATATTGATGAGTATGTGGTTGATATAGCAAACAATGAGGGATTAGCAGAAGGATTAAATGAGATTGATGGAGGAGTAACAGTACATCATGCTTGTCATGCCAGAGCACAGAACATGGGTATCAAAGCAAGAGATATGCTAAAATTAATACCAAACGTTAAAATCGATGTTGTTGAAAGATGTGCGGGTCATGGAGGAACTTTTGGAGTAATGAAAGAAACGCATAATTTAGCAAATAAAGTTGGAAGACCAACAGCTAGACAAATTAAAACTAAAAATAATAAGTATATGGCTTCGGATTGTCCTCTAGCTGGTAAACATTTAAAACAGTTAGAAGTTGATACTAATATATCTAATGATGAGGCACTACATCCTATCGAACTAATGGCAAAAAGTTATAACTTATGATTATGTCTAAAGAAAAAAGAGTAATCGAAAAAAAAGACATCATGCCCCTGGATGTTTATACAGGGAAGAGACGTGAACTAAGAAAAAATATTGTTGATTATAAAAAAAATAGAAGAGTTGCTTTGGGTCCTTATGCTACTTTTTATTTTGAAAGTTATGAAACAATGTTAGCTCAGGTTCAAGAAATGCTATACATTGAAAAAGGTGGTGATGAACAACTTCAGGATGAGCTTTCTGCATATAATCCTCTAATACCTAACGGAAAAGAGCTTACAGCAACTCTGATGTTCGAAATAGATAATCCTATTTCAAGAGCGGCGTTTCTTGGAAAAGTTGGTGGAATAGAGGAAACAGTATTTATGAAAATAAATGGTGAAAAAATTAAAGCGGTTCCAGAGGAAGATGTAGATAGAACTTCTACTGAAGGAAAAGCTTCTTCAGTACAGTTTATTCATTTTAATTTTACTGATGATCAAATAGAAAAATTTAAATCTAGTAGTTCAGAAATTGAGCTTGGTATAGACCACAAAGAATATTCTCATAGCACAAAATTATCTAAAGAAAATATAGTCTCCTTATCTGATGATTTTAGTTAATTTAGTCCCCAAATATTATCTGTTTTAATCCAACCTTCAAACTCTTCTGATGTAATTCTGCACCAATTTTGTTCACATTTTTCTATAATTAATAATCTGCCTTCTTTTATTTGAGCAACTGGTTTAGCAAAAGATGTAGGTTTCTTGAATAAAACTTTATCTTTCGTGGCTATTACTGAATTACTTTTTTTTAATTGTGAAATATGTATCCATCCGCTGTTATTTTTAAAATCAATAATTCGTCTAAAATTTTCTTTCTTATCAATTTGTTTTAAGGGTAAATTTATTTTTTTATAAACATACTTAATATCAGACTCAAAACTTGGTCCATAACGCACGTTCACCTTATTTTTTTTAAGGGAAACAAATATTTCTCCTGCATTACTTGAGGTAATAAATAATATTAAAAGAGAGAATATAAAAATATTATTTATTAAATTTTTTATTTTCACTTTTTTTTGTTTTATTTAATTTAACTTTTCTAAAGCTTAAATTTAATAAATCTATAATAAGAATAAATCCATTTAAATTTTGGCCAACTTTTAATATTTTTTTCAAAACTTCATTAGCTAGCATTGTCCCAATTGTTCCTGCTACCGGTCCCAATATTCCTTCATATTCACAGTTTAATATTTCATCAGTAATAACTTCCTCTTGGTAGAAGTCTCGCAAAGAAGGAGTATCTTTATCTACAAAATCAAAAGTAAAAATATGACCATCAAATTTACTAATTGCTCCAGTTACAAGATATTTTTTATATTTCAAACTTAAATCATTAATTAAAAATTTACTTTCAAAATTGTCAGTACCATCAATAATGAAGTCATAATTTTTTATTATTTTTTCAAATTTTACTCTATCCATTTTAAAGTTATAAAGATTTATTTTTGTTTTTGGGTTTGTTCTATTTAGTTTTTTTTTGGCAATTTTAACTTTTGAGTGATTTAAATCTTTTTCATCATATAAACTTTGTCTATGAATATTAGATAGGCTAACGATGTCATGATCAGCAATTCCTAATTTTCCAATACCAGATCGGGTTAAAAAATCAGCTGCTGGACATCCTAGACCACCCATTCCAATTATTAAAACCTTTGAGTCTAGAATTTTTTTTTGTCCTAATGGACCTATATTTTTTAAAATTATTTGTCTAGAAAATTTATCTATTTCTTTTTTGCTTAAATTTTTGCTCATTTTCCAGTAGAGCCAAAACCACCCTCTCCTCTAATTGTTTCTGGTAGATCATCAGTTTCCTCAAGATCCATTTTAATTACAGGAGTTAAAATCATTTGCGCTATTCTATCTTTATTATTTATCAAGAAATTATTTTTCCCGTGATTAAAAAGAATTACTTTAATTTCTCCTCTGTAATCACTATCAATAGTTCCAGGTGTATTTAATACACTTATACTGTTTTTTGCAGCTAAACCAGATCTTGGTCTGATTTGGATTTCGAAATCACTAGAAAATGCTACTGTAAGCCCAGTTGGAACTAAACAGGAAGAGTTTGGTTTGAGATTAATGGGTTCTTTTATAAATGCCATTATATCCATTCCTGATGCACCTTCTGTTTTGTAAGCAGGTAATTCAACTGTAGGGTCTAACTTTTTGATAAGAACTTTTGCCATTAATTTAATTGATCAATTATTCTATCAACTATTTCATCAGAAATTCCAGATTTTTTTTTGTAAGAAAGTTTTTCTTTTTTAACGTCTCTGTTTTTATAATGAATTGTTACCTCATTATAATCAGAATTAAATCCTATATCTTTATTTGATACATCATTAGAAATTATCCAGTCACAATTTTTCTTATTTAATTTTACTTCTGCATTTTTATCGATCTCATTGGTTTCTGCTGCAAATCCTATTACAAGTTTAGGTCTCATAGAGTTATGGTTAGACACATAATGAAGTATATCTACATTCTTTTCTAAATTTAAGTTTAAGTTCTCTTGTTTTTTAATTTTATTTTCATACTTTTTGTTAATCTTAAAATCAGCTACCGCAGCAGAAAAAATTGCTACATCAACAGGTAAATTTTCTTGAGTAGCAACTAACATTTCATCTGCTGTTTCAACTCTTATAAGATTAATATCTTTAGTTATTTCAAGATTAGTTGGACCTGATATTAATGTTGTATCAAAACCTTTTTTGGATAATGATTTTGCTAATTCATATCCTTGTTTGCCACTTGATTTATTTGTAATAAAACGAACTGGATCTATGTACTCATTAGTCGGACCTGCTGTAACTAATGCTCTAAATTTTTTATTATTTTTTTGAGTTAAGAAATATTTATCAATTTCTTCAGCAATTACTGATGGGTCTGACATTTTACCCTCTCCATATTCACCACAAGCCATATCACCAACATCTGGACCTATTAGTTTATATCCAAACCCTTTTAATTTTTTTATATTTGTTTTAGTAGTTGGATGCTCCCACATTCTTACATTCATTGCTGGTGCTAAAATAATGTCTTTATCTGATGCCAAAACAACAGTGGATGCTAAATCATTAGTTGTTCCTTGAGCCAGTTTCGAAATTGTATTTGCCGTTGCAGGTGCAATTACTATTATATCTGCCCATCTTGAAAGTGAAATATGATCCATTTCAGCTTCATTTTCTAGACTAAATAAATCACTATAAACTTTACCTTGAGAAAGTGATGTTATTGAAAGCGGAGTTACAAACTCTCTTGCACTTGTTGTAAGAATTGTTTTTATTTCTGCACCATTCTTTTTAAAAAGTCTAATTGTTTCAAGACTTTTATAAGCGGATATTCCTCCACAGATAATAAATAGTATTTTTTTATTTAACAAATTTTCCATTTGCAGAATTAAAATACTATAAGGCCAAAAATTACAAGAAGTAATAAACCAATAATAGATTGATTTCTAAATGCTATCATTTCTGATTTTTTATCATTCAGAGCGGTGTAAGAATTTGAATTTTGTGGAATTTGACCACTAGCTAAAAACGTTAATGCTTGATTTGCTTTATCCATAATCTCAGGAAATTCTGGTAAACGTTTAATTACTTCAGATGTATTTTTTAAAGTTTCATTTAAATTATTAATTGGATCTTTGGTTTCTTTAAGCCAATTTTCTAGTACAGGCTTTGACGTTGTCCAAATATTTGTGTTTGGATTTAATTTTCTTGCCACACCTTCAACAACAACCATAGTTTTTTGCAACATTAATAATTGAGGTTGAGTTTGCATATTAAACTTTTCTGTTACATCAAACAATTGTTTGAGTAATTTACCTCCTGAAATATCTTTTACTTCTTGACCAAATATAGGTTCACCAATAGACCTCAAAGCTTGAGCTAGATCATCGATTGGTACTTCTTTAGGAACTAATCCAGCAACCAAGTGAACTTCAGCTACTTTGCGATAATCTCTTTGAATAAATCCAAATAAAATTTCTGCTAAAAACCTTTTACTAAGTTTATCTAATCTACCCATAATCCCAAAATCTATAGGAACAATCTGTCCACTATTATCAACAAAAATATTTCCTTGATGCATGTCTGCATGAAAAAAACCATCTCTTACAGCATGTCTCAAAAAATGTTGGATAATATCTTCAGCTATTTTATTAGTATCTAAATTTCTTTTCTTAAGCTCCTCAGCTTCTCTTATTGAAATTCCATCTATCCAATCCAAAGTCATTACATTTTCACTAGTAAAATTCCAATAAATCTCAGGAACTTTAAATCCAGCATCATTTTTTGTATTTTCTGCATATTCATTTGCTGCAGCAGCTTCGAATCTTAAATCCATTTCAAGATTAGTTATCTCTTTAAGTAAAAAAACAACTTCAACAAGTTTTAATCTTTTTGTTTTTTTTACAAATGACTCAATAATAAATGCAAATAACATCATCGCATCTATTTCTTCATTGAATATTTTTTTTATATTTGGTCTTAAAATTTTTATTGCTACATCTTTAATAGTTCCATTGTCATTTATTTTTGCCTTATGAACTTGTGCAATCGAAGCAGCAGCGACTGGTTGACTTAAATCTATTATAGAATTAAACGCATCGATACCGAGATCTTCTTTAATAATTTCTTTTGCTTCATGAATTGAAAAAGGGGGCAATCGATCTTGAAGTTTTTCTAGCTTTAAAGATAATTCTTCTCCAATTATATCAGGTCTAGTAGCAAGAAATTGTCCAAGTTTGATGAAAGTTGTACCCATAGACTCTAATGACCTAGATAGTCTTTCTCCATCATCTTCAATTAAATTATTTTGTTCCTTTTTTTTTAATGAAATAGATAAAATTTGGAACAATATTGTTATAGCTAAAGGAGGTTTTTTAAATTTTGATGCAATTTTTAAAATATCTGATTTTGCAATTTTTCTTCCCAATTTAAATAAAGTAATAAGTTTTTTAATCATCAAATTTTCCAACCACTATGAATTGAAACAATACCACCAGAAAGATTTCTATAAGAACATTTATGAAAATTATTTTTTTCCATCAACTCTATTAATTCATCTTGATTAATAAATTGTTCAATACTTTTGATTAAATATTCGTAAGGTTCTTTTTCTCCAACTACAAACTGACCAATAATAGGAATGAGTTTTGAATAATTTTTATATACAAAATCAAGATTTGAGTTTTGAATCTTAGAAAATTCTAGACATAGATAGCGTCCGCCAGGCTTTAAAACTCTATAGGCTTCTGAAAGTGCTTTATTTAAATTTTTTGTATTTCTTAGCCCAAAGCTAATAGTGTAATAATCAAATGAATTGTCTGCTATTGGCAATTTCTCTGCTGGAGAAATAACCCATTTTACATTTTTGTAATTAGTTAATTTTTGCTTTCCTTGACTAACCATTCCCTTATTAGGGTCTACACAAGTAATTTCTGCTTCTTTATTTGTGTTATCTAAAAATAACTTTCCAACATCCCCCGTCCCACATGCAACATCTATTAATTTTCTACTAACTCTCGGATTCATCATATTGATTAAACTTTTTTTCCAATACCTATGAACCCCCATAGACATAAAGTCATTCATCAAGTCATATTTGTTGTAGACCTGATTAAATACATTTTCTACAAGTCCTTTTTTATTTTGAAGATTTTGTTGCATAAAAAAATATATATTGAATATAGTATCAAATGCCAGAATTACCAGAAGTAGAAATTGTAAGACAATCCCTTCATAAAAAGATCAAAAAAAAAAGCATAAAAAAAGTAATAATTAGAAATAGGAATTTAAGGTTTAAAATACCAAGTTATTTTGAAAGTTTTCTTAAAAATAAAAAAATAATTGAAGTTAATAGATTTTCTAAATATTTGATTATCCATTTTCAAAATGAAAATTATTGTATAATTCATTTAGGAATGTCAGGAACTATTCATATTCTTGATAACAAAAAGCCTCAAAAATTTACGAATACTAGTTTTTATCATTCACCTTTTTTACCTAAAAAACATAACCACGCAGAGTTTGTATTTGATAGCTTGAAAGTAATTTATAATGATCCAAGACGTTTTGGATTTTTCGAAATAATCAAAAATCATCAAGATTTAAAAAAAAGATTTAAATTAATGGGACCCGAACCTTTTAGCGATAAATTTAACTTAAATTATTTAGTTAATTATTTTAAGAATAAAAATAAGGATATAAAAAGTTTCTTACTTGACCAGAGATTTGTGTCTGGGATAGGTAATATTTATGCAAGCGAAATTCTTTTTGCTAGTAAAATAAATCCATTTAAAAAGGCAAAAAGACTTAATAAAAATGAATGTTTAAATATTATTTTAAATTCTAAGAAAATACTTCAACAGGCGATTAATAAGGGAGGTTCAAGCATAAGAGATTTTAAAGATATCTTAGGTAATAAAGGTAATTTTCAAAAGGAGTTTAAAGTTTATCAGCAAGACGGAGCTAATTGTAAGCGCACGAAGTGCAAAGGTATTATAAAAAAAAAAATAACTTCAAATAGATCAACCTTTTTTTGTGTTTCCTGTCAAAAATAGTTAAATATTTAGTTGACCACTATAAATTCTCAAGCTATACCCCTGCGCAGATGGCAAACACAAAATCAGCAATTAAGAGGATTAGAAGAATTTCTAAACAAACAGCGGTAAATAAAGCTAGAAAGAGTAGGTTTAGAAACGCTCTTAAGAAAATAAACCTTCTAATTGATAGTAAGAAGAAAGATGAAGCTCTAAAATTTTTACCAAAGTTAAACTCTGAGTTGATGAAAATTGCTAAAACAGGAATAATAAAAAAACAAAATGCCTCTAGAAACGTTTCTAGAATTACCAAAAAAATAGCTGCAATCTAAACGTTAGTTTAAATTTTCAAACAACTTCTGATATCCACAGTATATATTTAAGTTTTGTATTAAGTTACTATATTTAGATTTAGTAAATATTTGGATTATCGTCATTCAATCTATATTTGATTTAATTTTAATTCAATCAATTTATCGATTCAATCTATATTTGATTCAATTTTAAATTTTAATTTTAAATTTAAAATAAAATTTATCTGCAAAATTATAAATCACAATCCTAGATTTTATTTTTTTTTAAATTTCTTTATTAACTTGTTGCAAATTTTTTTAAATAGTTCTAACTGAGATTCCTCCTTAATTTATGAATAAATTAATAAATACAAAAAATATTAATAATTTTTCTTCTGAGAGTTTTGAATGGAAGCAAGTACAGAATGAAATGAAAAATAAACTAGGCTTAGAAGTTTATGAGAGCTGGTTAAAAAAGATTTCTTTTGTTGAGGAATTCAATAATTACTTATTATTATCAGTTCCAACAAGATTTATTAGAGATTGGATTACATCAAGGTATTTAGACCAAATATTAAAGATAATTAAGGTATTTAAAAAAGACATTATTAGAATTGAGTTCAAAATAGTTGAAAAAGCTCAAGATATCACTTTAAATGAAAATAATATTAAAGAGAATAATACTAATGAAAATGTTTCATTTATAAAAGACTCTTACCTTCAGTATAATCGAATTGATCCAAATAAAAGATTTGATAATTTTATTACAGGTTCAAGTAACAAATTAGCTTACGAAGCATCTTTAAAAGTTTCAGAAAATATATCTCATTATAATCCACTTTATATTTATGGCGGTGTTGGAATGGGAAAAACTCACTTACTAAATTCAATAGGTTTAGAGCTTAAAAAAAATAATAAAGTAATGTTTATTTCTGCTGAACGTTTCATGTATCAGTTTGTAAAATCAATTAAATCAAACGAAATGGTTAAGTTTAAAGAATATTTTAGAAATACAGATATTTTATTAATTGATGATATTCAGTTTATAAGTGGAAAAGAGGCTATGCAAGAGGAGTTCTTTCATACATTTAATGCATTACTTGATAAGGGATCTCAAATAATAGTATCAGCTGATCGAGCACCAAATAAATTATCAAGGATTCAAGAAAGAATAAAATCAAGATTTTCTGGCGGATTAGTTGTTGATATTCAAAAGCCAGACCAAGAGCTAAGAAAAAAAATAGTTGGAAAAAAAACTGAGGAATTGAATGCTTTGTATTCCGAACAATTACAAGTTTCTAAAGAAATTCAAGATTTTATAAGTAATGAAATAACTGGAAGTGTAAGAGAATTAGTTGGTGCAATAAACAGAGTTGTTTCATTTTCAAGAATTTACAACAAAGTCCCAAATCTTGCTGAAACTAAAGTAGTTTTAAAGGATTTATTAAATTTAGCAGAAAATAAGGTTACAATAGATCTAATTCAGACAATTGTTTGTAAGTTTTTCAAAATAAGCAAAAATGAAATGCTATCATCAAGAAGATCAAGATATTTAGTAAGACCTAGACAAACGGCAATTTATTTAACTAAAATATTGACTTCTAAATCATTACCTGAAATTGGAAGGGAATTTTCTAACCGAGACCATACAACAATAATTCATTCAGTAAAAACAATTGAAAAGATAAAAGAAAAAGATCCTGAGATGGTCGATAATATAAATAAATTAAAAAATCAGATTTTATATAATAATAAAGAAAATGAAATTTAATGTAAATCAACAAGACCTTCAGCAAGCTTTAAATTATTGCCAAGGTGTTATTGAGAAAAGAAGCACACTACCAATTCTTTCAAACATTCTGTTAGATGCAAGTAATTCAAAACTTACTATTACAGCAACTGATCTAGATTTAATATTTATACACCAGTTAAATAATGTAGAAATATTAGAGGAGGGAAAAACAACTACAACCTCCTCAATAATGTATGATATTATAAGAAAGTTTAATTCAGGAAAAAAAATAAATCTTTCTCTAACAGATATTAGTAAATTACAAGTAGAGTCTGAAAAATCCATTTTTAATTTGAATTGTATAAGTGCAACAGAATTTCCACTGACAGACGAAAATTTTAATCAAAATGAATTTGTAATTAAATCAAAACAACTTTTGAAATTATTAAATAAGTGTAAATTTTCAGTTTCTAATGATGAAACTAGGCATTATCTAAGTGGTATTTATTTTCATCAAACGGAAGTTGAAGATAAAAATTATTTAACAGCAGTTGCAACTGATAGTCATAGAATGTCTATTTCAAAATTTAGATTGGAGGAAAAAATTGATTTTGATCCAATAATTTTACCAAAAAAAACAATTTTTCAACTTTGTTCTTTATTAGATAGCTATGACGGAGATGTAAAAGTTTCAAATGTGAAATCAAAAATAAAATTTGAATTAAATAATAGTATTTTAATTTCAAAACTTATTGATGGAAAATTTCCTAATTATGTTCAAGTTATACCTAAAAATAATCAAAAAAAATTAGAAATAGACTTAAAATTGTTTTTAAATTCAGTTGATAGAGTAGCATCTGTTTCATTAGATAAAAAAGATGGTGTGAAATTCAATTTATCTAAAGATACTTTAGATCTGTCGGTAAATAATACAAACAGTGGTGATGGTAAAGAAACTTTAACTGTTAAGTTTGATCATGATTTAGAGATAAGTTTTAACTCTAGATATTTAATAGATATTGCTTCTCAACTAGATGGAGAAAGAGTTGAAATTTTCTTTAATGATACTGGTTCACCAGCACTGATAAAAGATCCAGGTGATTTCGATAGTATTTTTGTTGTTATGCCTATGAAGGGCTAATTAATTAAATCTAACTCTGAATAAATATTTTTTTCAACGATTTGAATAAAATTTTCCTTTGTTAACCCAGAAGGAATTGGTTTTAGAATAGATATTGTAATCGTTTTATTAGATTTCTTTTTACCTTTTTTAGGCCACACATATCCAGAGTTAATTGCAACTGGCTGACAAGCAACATTTAGCTCTTCATAAATTCTCGAAGCACCTTTTTTAAAAGGTGGTCTCTCATCTGGAAGAACTCTAGTTCCTTGAGGAAAAATAATCAAAGGTCTATTAGAAGTAACTATCATTTTTGAAATATCATCAAAAAAACCTAAGTTATCTTTTGTAACTTTGTTTCTTTTTATTGAAATTGATCCTATTTTTTTTAAGTACCAACCAAATATTGGAATTAACAATAATTCTTTTTTTAGAATAAATACAGGTGAGTTAAAGATTGTTTGTAAGTAAAAAGTTTCAAACATTGATTGATGAGATGCTGCTATAAAAAATTTTTCATTATTAATAATATTTTCCTTTCCTTTGATTGAAATTTTTACTGAAAGAACAAACCTTAAACAAAAACTGGCCCAATGGCCCATTAATTTACCTCCTACCAAAACAACCTGTTTAGGTAAAAAAAATGATGGTAAAAAAATTATCGAAATAAAAATGATTCCAGTAAAAAATAATATTGAAAATAAAAAGTTTCTTATCATTTTTGTCAAAAGCTAAATTATATCTTTATGCTTTTGTCTTTTTCTTATTACTTTAATTTTTGATCCCTTTATTAATAATTCCACTGGTTTAGGTCTTAAATTATAATTTGAGCTAAGCGACATTCCATAAGCTCCCACATCACATATTGCTATTAAATCTTTTTCTTTCAACACTTGAAACTTTTTTAATGTAATAAATTTATCTGTACTTTCACAAATAGGACCTACAAATTCATATGGTTTTTTTGATATTTTGTTAGATTTTGTAACAGGTAAGGTTTTATGAAACGCACCATATAAAGCAGGCCTCATTAAATCGTTCATTGCAGCATCTAAAATTATAAACTTTTTACTTCCGCTATCTTTTATATAGATTATTTTTGATACTAATGTACCAGTATCGCCAATAATTGATCTACCTGGCTCAAATATAATTTTAACTTTATGTCTTCTTAAAAATTTAAGAATAGCTGTGTTATATTTTTTATAATTAAGTTTTTTATTTTTATCAGTATAAGTAATGCCCATACCTCCACCTAAATCTATAAATTCAAATTTATGATTTGTTTTATTGAGAATTTGACTAACCGCTTTAAGCATTTTTTCATAAGGTCTATGGTCTAAAATTTGACTACCTATATGAACGCTTAGACATTTTAAATCAATATTTTTTGAATTTTTGCAATAATTTATAATTTCATAGAATGTATTTTTATTTACACCAAATTTATTTTCTTTTTTTCCAGTGGATATTTGACTTAATGTTTTTGCATCTGTATTGGGGTTTAGTCTTACACCAATTTTTATTCTTTTATTTTTTGATTTTGCAATTCGATTTATTTCTTTTATTTCACTTAAAGACTCAGCGTTAATAAGCAAAATTTTTTTATCAATAGCAAAGCTGATTTCACTTGTTGTTTTACCAACACCAGAAAATACTATTTTTCTTGGATTAATTCCTGCTTTCAGTGCCATAATGAGTTCTCCTACTGAAACAACATCAGCACCTAATCCAAATTTTTTAATTTCTCTAATTATATTAACATTTGTATTGGATTTAACCGCAAAACAGATAAGTGGTGAAAAAGATCTGAAGTTTTTTTTAAAATTATTAATATTTTCTTTTAATTTAGAATAGGAGTAAGAATAAAATGGAGTTCCAAATTTATTTGCAATTTTTTGGAGATTAATTTTTTCTATTGTTAGTGTTTTATTTATGTATTTCATTAAGCTAAGTTAACTGAAACTTTTTTTATTTCTGCTTTTTTATCTGGATCTACGTATTTAGGATCCCCTTTTTTTCCACAAGAAATAACGGCACAAAATATCAATATAATTATGGTAAATTTTTTAATCATTTTTCTCTTTTATATTTCATTATCATTTTTTTAATATTATCAAAAGAAGTTCCACCATAAGATTTTTTCGAATTAATTGAATTTTTTAAATTAAATACTTTTAATACATCATCTTTAAGTTTAGGTTCGATTTTTCTTAATTCTTCTAAAGTCAGTTCATTTAATTTCTTTTTTTTCTTTTCAGCCAAATTAACTACAGCAGCAGTTTTTTGATATGCTTTTCTAAAAGACATTGAGTGATTTTTCACAAGATAGTCAGCTAAATCAGTGGCAGTAATATATCCAGAATTAGCAAGTTCTAACATTTTACTCTTATTCGGGTTACAATTTTTTAGTATTTCATCGAAAATTTTTAAACAATTATTTAGATTGTCGTTAGATTTGAAAACAATCTCCTTATCGTCTTGCATATCTTTAAAATAAGACAGTGGTAATCCTTTTAAAATTGTAAGCATCGAAAATAAATTTCCATAAGCGCTTCCTGATTTACCACGCAAGTACTCTAAAAGATCAGGATTCTTCTTTTGTGGCATTATGGAAGATCCGGTAACGACTTTATCAGATAAATTGATCAAGTTAAAAGCATCCGAATTCCAAATAATCAACTCTTCAGCAATTCTAGAAATATGCATAGCACACACAGATGAAGCGTATAAAAAATCTAAAACAAAATCTCTATCTGAAACTGTATCAATAGAATTATTTGTAGGTATTTTAAAACCAAGTTTTTTAGTTGTATAATTTCTATCTATATTAAATGATGTTCCTGCTAAAGCAGCAACACCTAAAGGATTTTCATTTAAACTGTCTAAATTATTATAAAATCTCTTTTTGTCTCTATTAAACATTTCTACATAAGACATTAAATAATGTGCAAAAGAGATAGCTTGAGCATTTTTAAGATGTGTAAATCCAGGCATAATAGTCTCAACATTTTTTTCAGCTAACTTAATTGTACTCTTAATAACTTTATTAATGTTATTATTTATTTCGTTGGTTGAATTTTTCATCCAAATTTTAAAATCAGTAATTACTTGATCATTTCTTGATCTTGCAGTGTGAACGTAGCCAGCTTCTTCACCTATAATTTGAAAAAGTCTCTTTTCAATATTCATGTGAATATCTTCATATTTTTTATTAAACTCAAATTTATTGTTTGCTATTTCCTTGTCAATTTTTGTTAGTCCATAAATAATTTTATTTTTTATTTTGAATGAAATTATTTTTTGTTTAAAAAGCATCTCAACATGAGCAATTGATCCTTGAATATCTTCTTTATAAAGTCTTTTATCAATATCTATTGAATTACCGACTTTTTGAAACAAACTTGATACATTTTTTTTTATCCGCGTGTTCCATATTGCTTGGTTGTTTTTATTTTTTGCCATGATATTTAATTATACCTATTTAACATGAGATTTTTAATAATATTTATTTTTTTGATAACAAATGTTGTAGCTGAAGAACTACATGGTATTAAAAATATTGTAATCCATAAAATACCAAAAACACATGATAATGTTATTTTTTTAGACAAAAATGATCAAAAAATTAATATCAATGAATATACTGGTAACTTGTTGATATTAAATTTTTGGGCGACTTGGTGTGAACCTTGTAAAGATGAAATGCCATCTTTAAATAAACTCCAAGCCAACCCAGAATTGGATAATATAAAAATTTTTGCAATTAATATTGGGAAAGAAACTTTAGATAAAGTTAATAAATTTTTTATAGATCTTAACATTAAAAATTTTGAACCTTATTTTGATCCACCTACAACATTAGCAAAAATGTTTTCATTAAGAGGTGTCCCTACAACAATTCTAATTAATAAAGATGGCCAAGAATTTGCTAGAGTAATAGGTTCAATTGATTTTGAAGATAAAAATTTTATTAATTGGATAAAAAAATATAACTAATTTTTAAAAAAATAAGCAAAGCCAACTAAAGCAATAATTGCAATAAACTGTAAAATAACTCTTAACTGCATTAATTTATTTGAATATTTTTTACTTGTCTCTCCTCCCTTAAAAAGAGTCCCTATACCTAAGATTAAAACTATCCCTACAGCTATCAAAAGGGCTATTGATAAAACTTTTACTACTATTCCTGAAATCATTTTTTTTATTTTAGATTGTGTTTTGACATAAAAAACATAATTTATCTACTATGACATTTTGCCTAGATTCCATAATTATTAAACCAGAAAACGGTGTTGAAATTAAAAATGCAATTATTTTGCTTCATGGTTATGGAGGTGATGGAAAGGATATTAGCATGTTATCTTTAAACTGGAAGAGACATATGCCTAATACAGTCTTTATCTGTCCGAATGGTCACGAGCCATGTGCTATAAATCCCTCTGGTTATCAATGGTTTGATTTAACAAAAGAGGATTCTGATTACATATTACAGCAATCAATTAAAGCTGAAGAGGTACTAAAAAAATTTATTAATGAAATAAAAAAAGAGTTCAAGTTATCAAATAATCAAATATGTTTATCAGGATTCAGCCAAGGATGCATGATGTCTATAAATGTTGGTCTTACATTTGGAGAAAATTTTTTATGTATAGTTGGTTTTTCTGGAAAAATAATAAATCAAAAAGATTTAAAAAATAGAATCAAAAATAAAACTGAAACATTACTTATACATGGAGAAGCTGATCAAATTGTCCCATCTACCCATTTACTGGAAGCAAAAGATTTTTTAATAAGAAATAATGTTAAAGTTGATACACTATTAATAAAAAATTGTGATCATCATATTCCTATTGAAGCATCAAGTACAGCTTTAAATTTTATTTTAAAAAAAATTTAACGTCTCTTATTATTGATAAAATTGTTTAACTAAGTTAAAATTAATTTAATGAATAACTTTATTGAACAAAATGTTTCATTAGAAAAGTGCCCTGCATTAGTCCTCAATGCAGACTATAGACCTCTGAGTTACTACCCTTTGTCTTTGTGGTCATGGCAGGATACAGTTAAATCTGTTTTTCTTGATCGAGTTATTATTGTTAGTAATTATGATAGAACTATAAGAAGTCCGTCATTTAATATGAAATTACCAAGTGTTATCGCATTAAAGGATTATATTGTTCCTCAAAGCAAACCAAGTTTTACTAGATTTAATGTGTTTTTAAGAGATAAATTTTCCTGTCAATATTGTGGAAGCAATGAAGAGTTAACTTTTGATCATTTATTACCTAGATCTAAAGGGGGTGAAACTAATTGGGATAATGTTGTAACAGCTTGTTCTGCATGCAATGTAAAAAAGGGTGGAAAACTATTAAAACATTCAGGTATGAAGTTACATCAGTACCCTTATCGGCCATCAACAGAGGACCTACATAAAAATGGCAAACATTTTCCACCAAATTTTTTACACAAAAGTTGGATGGATTACCTATATTGGGATGTAGAACTAGAGTCTTAAATTTTCTCAGAAATATTTATTGCAATTTTTGATCCAGTTTTAATAATTTTATCTAATATAGAGTAAGCACCTTTTTTTGTTGCACCCTTTTCATAAGCAATATCTTTATGGTTTAATTCATCTTCTCTAAATTTAATTATTTTCTTTTTAAGTTTTGGTTCACTATTATCAAGTTGATTTATTTGGTTTAAATAATGTTCATCTATTACCTCTTCAACAGAAGCAGTACAAAGCATAGCCGCTTTCTTACCAAGTAAAGTTGAACCAAAACCCAATCCTACACCTAATAAATCCCATAAGGGTAAAAATTTTGTCGGTTTAATATTTCTTTTTTTAATTTCTTTTTCAAAAAAATCAGAATGTTCTTTCTCATGAACTTTCATTTCTTCAATTGTTTTTTTTAAAGCATCATCTTTAATTAATGTGTTTAGTGCAAGCAACTGTCCCTCATAAATTTTTACAGCACCACGCTCCCCAGCATGATCAACTCTAATGAATTCTTCTATTTTCTTTTTATTTATTGTTTTCATAACTTAAATAAGTTTTAGTTGTAAAATATACAATCAATATTGATATAATAATGTTATAGCTTGTAAGCGATAATCCTAAAATTTTAAATGTAACATCTTTGCAGCTTACATTTTTTTCTTGTAATTGTCTTAATATATCTTCTTTTGATAGTAAATTAGAGCCATTTTTTAAATCGCAAACTAATGACTCTTCAATGAAACCTTGCTCAATACCTAAATGATATAGAGATAAAATAATTGCAGCTAAAAAAATTAAAATAAGAGAAAGAATGAAATATTTTTCAAGATTAATAAATTTATAATTTAATATAATAATTATTAATGATAATAAGTATGGAACTCTTTCCAGTACACATAAGTTACAAGGTTGATGACCTAGAACGTATTCAATAAAAAATGCCGATGCTAGAGCAAGAACACTAATTAAAAAAATTAACTTTAATGTAATTGTTTTGTTAATCTCAACCATTAAATTTTAAAAATAAATAAATAATAATAAATATTATAACTATAATAATTCCAATTATGGTGAACCATTTTGATCCATGTTTTTCCATGTACTCTGTAAATAATTCTCCAAATTTATAAGACAAATAAGCAACAATAAAAAATCTCAGAGCTCTTGAAATTAAACTAACAACTATAAAAACAGGAAGATTAAAAGCAATTAAACCACTTGAAATCGTGAAAGCTTTATAAGGTAACGGAGTAAAGCCTGCTAAAAAAAGAATACTCAGCCATGCCAGGAATCCACTCCCTTGAGACATGCTTAATTTTAAATTTTCTACTTTATCTTGATAACCATAAAATTCGATTACATACATTGCTAAATCAAAAAATAAATAACCTATCAAATATCCGAATATTCCTCCAAGCACTGAAAATATTGATGCTATTATAAATATTTTCAAATATTCCTTTTTTTTTGCAATAACCATTGGGATTATCATTGCATCTGGAGGTATAGGAAAAAAAGAACTTTCTACAAAAGATACAAGCCCTAAATAAAAATTTGAACTTTTATGTGCAGCTAATTCTAAACATTTTTTGTAAAGTGTTTGAAACATTTTTTGGTTTTAATATAAATTTAGTTCTTATACTATTAAATATAATTTAATTGAATACCAAGGGCGAATGGCGGAATTGGTAGACGCGCACGACTCAAAATCGTGTTTCGCAAGAAGTGAGAGTTCGATTCTCTCTTCGCCCACCAGTAATTATGAATATAAATAATTTAAATAATTTGATCGAATTGTTTGTAAATCAAGCAAATAAACAAAACAAAAAAGATATTTTTTTAGAATGGCTAAATCCAAGTAATAAAAAAACATATACATGGGAACAAACTGAAAAGAATATTTTAAAATTATCAAAAGTTATTAAAAAAAATATAAAAGAAGGTGATAGATGTCTTTTAGTTTCAGAGAATAGACCTGAATGGTTTGTTTGTGATTTAGCTATTATGGTTGCTGGTGGAATTACAGTTCCAGCATATACAACTTATATGGAAGGTGATTATAAGTACTTGATAGAGGATTGTGAACCTAGCTTAGTTATTGTTTCAAATAATGAAATGTTAAAAAAATTAAATAATTCAATTAATGAAAAAGACTTCATCAAAAAAGTTATTACTTTGGATGAAATAGATAAAGTAACAAATAATTTAAATTTAATTAATAAAGAAAAATACTTAGATTTTAACTTAATAGTTGAGAATAATTTATTAGGGGAAGATAAAATCGTAAATAATAAATTAAACAGAAAGTCTCCAGCATGTATTATTTATACTTCAGGAACTGGAGGGAATCCTAAAGGAGTAATTTTGAGTCACGGTGGAATTTTGAATAATGTTGAGGGATCGTGTGGAATTATAAAACCATTATTTAACTCAAGACCAGTATTTTTAACTTGGCTTCCTCTTTCTCACTCCTATGAACACTGTGTTCAATTTGTACAAGTAGCAGTAGGAGCTAAAGTATTTTATGCTGAAAAAATTGAAAAACTTCTAGACAATATTTCTGAGGCAAAACCTACGCTTATGACTGCTGTTCCAAGGTTCTATCAGAACCTTTACAACAAAATAAACATTAATTTAAAAAAACAAACGGGTTTTAAAGCAAAATTAATTGAAGCAACTCTTCGTCTGGGGAGAAAAAAACTATTAAATCAAAAAATGACTTTTTATGAAAAATTGCTCGATTTTATAGTTGATAAATTAGTTAGAAAGAAAATAAAAAAACAATTTGGTGGAAATTTAAAAGCTTTCGTTTCAGGTGGTGGTGCTTTAGATAAAGAAATAGGTGAATTTTTAAATGCTATAGGATTACCAACACTTCAGGGATACGGGTTAACAGAAACATCACCAGTAGTAAGTTGCAATCCAATACATAAAATTAAAGTGGAAACTGTAGGACCTCCATTTAAAGGAAATGAAGTTAAAATTGCAGAAGATGGAGAAATTTTAGTTAAAGGTGAAAATGTAATGCTAGGATATTGGAACAAAAAAGAGGAAACTGAAAAAGTAATAATAAATGGATGGCTTCATACAGGCGATATTGGAGAGATAGATCCACATGATGGTTATTTAAAAATTACTGATAGAAAAAAAGATATCATAGTGAGTGCTGGAGGAGATAATATTTCACCAGCTAAAATTGAAAATATGATTACAAATGAGCCGGAGATAGATCAATGTATGGTTTATGGAGATAAAAAAAATTATTTAGTTGCTTTAATAGTACCTAATAAAGATTTTTCAAATGAAAAGGAGAAAATTAATAATGTAATTGAAAAAATAAATACAAAATTAACTTTATTAGAAAAGATAAAAAAAATTCAATTAATAGATGAAAATTTTTCTATCGAAAATGGTTTAATGACACCAACAATGAAAGTAAAAAGAAAAAAAGTTGCTGAAAAATATAAAAATCAATTAGAAAATCTTTATTAAAAAAATAAATAAAACAGTTTATTAACCGCATAAACATTAACTTAATTAATAAAAAAAGTTTTATAAAAATATAAAACTAAAAATTTTTTTTTATAAATTTTAATTTTTAATTAAAGAATTGACATAACTTATAGAAAAAAATAAAAATATAGAAAAGCGAATCAAATTGATTCGTTTAACTAAAAAAGGGAGCTAAAGATGCCTAAGAAAAGAAAAAAAGCGGCAAAGAAAACTAAGAAAAAAGCTAAGAAAAAAGCTAAGAAAAAAGCAAAAAAAAGAAGAAGAAAATAGTAACTTAGTATTCTTTACAAAAAACGCTTCTCATTACAGTTTGTGTGAGAGGCGTTTTTTTTACTCATCAATTTGTTCGTCGTTATCAGAAATAGGTTCATCCACAGGGAGTTCACTAGCTGGAGCTTTTGTAGTTGCAACCGTTTGGGGTTGTCCACCTGAATTTCTTTTTAGCGCTTTATCCAATTTCTTCTGAGTATCCTCTAAAGAGACATTCAAAACAATCTGAAATTCAGATAAAATTCTTTCATAGGCTTTTTCAAATAATTGTCTCTCACTATAAGATTGATCAACCATCAGATCGTCGCCTTTATTTAAATCTCTAACTACTTCAGCCAACTCATAAATTTTTCCTGAGGATATTTTTGCTTCATACTCTTGCGCTCTTCGACTCCACATTGACCTTTTAATTTTCGGTTTACTTTTTAATATTGATATACATTTATTAACTTGGTTAATAGTCGCTAAGGGTCTCAAGTGTGACTGCTTGTTAACAGGGACCATACCATTAGCCTTATCTTTTTCAAATTTAATAACATATGTTTCCACATCAATCCCTCCAATGTTAATTTTTTTAAATTCAGAAATTTGACCGACCCCATGTTTTGGATAAACAACATAATCTTTGATTTTAAATTGTCTTCTTTCAGTCTCTTGTTTTTTAACTTTTTTTATTTCAGGTTTAACTTCGTTTGTTTTTGAAATTCTTAAATTGTCTACTTTTTGTTCAGTTGTTTTTTCTATTTCTTTAACATTTTTTTTTATTTTAATTGTTCGAGGTGAAATTTTTTTAATTACTTTTTTTGATTTTTTTAAAATTATTTTTTTTGCTTTTTTGGCTTTTACAGTTTTTTTAACTTTTACAACTTTTTTTTTGGCAACTTTTTTTTTCACTCTTTTAATTGTTTTTCCTTTAAAGATTTTCTTTAAAATACTTTTCGTACTTATTTTGCTCATTTTTATATTTTTCATGATCCGATGGTGGATCTTTTTTTTCACTTATGTTAGGCCAGATATCAGAGTATTTCTTATTGATCTCTAACCATTTTTCACTTCCAGGTTCAGTGTCCGCTTTTATAGCATCGACGGGACATTCTGGCTCGCAAACGCCACAATCTATACACTCATCGGGTTTAATTACAAGCATATTTTTACCTTCATAAAAGCAATCCACTGGGCACACATCAACACAGTCTGTTAATTTACACTTAATACAATTGTCATTTACGATATATGTCATTTTGAAATTTTTTTAATTTTTTCTTTAATATCGCCCATCGTTTTATTGTCAATATATAGTAGCCCTGCAAGTCGTCTCATTAAATTAGTTTCATAAATATCTGCATCTCTGTCTGAATAAACTATAGACCATAAAGCCTCTAAAATTTTAATTTTATCCTGTTCAGGTAAACTTTTTACTTCTCTAGTAAAATCTAAAATTTGATTTGAGCTTTCCTCAATTGCTTTTGCTTCCTCAATTGTTTTAGAAATATTTTCATTTTTAACACCTAGCTCAATAAGAGTTTTTTTAATAATTTTTTCCTCTTTATATGTATAATTTTCATCTATCTTAGCTGCATGAATTAACAAAGCGCAAACCTTTGTAAGAAAATTATTTTTTTTTATTTTTTCCTGTTTAAAAAACATTTTAAGTTAAATTTAAATTCTTTAATATTTTAAATGGGTTTTCATTTGAAACTTTCTTCTTTGTAATTTTTTTAAATTTTTTAGTAGGACTGTATTTAAAAAATATTTCATTTTCTTTCTCAAATATTTTATAGTTCATTTTTTGAAGTAATTTTTTAAAATTATCTTTACTACATCCTAAAAGATTTATCATTTCTGGAACTAATTTTATTTCAGAATTTTTTTTTGAAATAGAATTTATTATTAATACAAATAATCTTTCTAAAATATCAATTCTCACAAAAAAATTATCAAATTTTTCAAATCCGCACAAAAGCATAAAGTTTTTATTTTTTATTTCTTTATCGTCTAAAAAATTTAAACCAAATATAGGAGGTTTTAAATTATAAAATTTTTGATGAAAATTTTTCCATAATAGAGTTCTTAAAGATACTGCTTCTGGCTTAATTAATTGATAAAGAAAAACATGGTATCTCCCAAATTTTACTCCTAAGTTTCTGAGAATTCTCCTATCATTTTGTTCTAAGGTTTTTAGGTATTCTGAAACTTGGTCTCGTTTTAATACCCCATTGTTTTCATAGAGTTGGTACGCCAGTGCTTTAATTGATGAGTTACTTTCTTTTATATTTTTTAAATCAATTAAACTTTTAAGAACGTTGTTTATTTTTGCATTTATCCATTTATTAATGTAATCGTTTAATTTTTTTTTAGTATTCTGTTCAATAATATCATCGATGATTAAATCAAAATTAGGATTTAAATAGTCACTACCTGTTGTTAATTTAGCAATTGGGAAATCATTCCAGTAAATTTTAAAATCTTCATTCAAATTTATTAATCCTGTATCAATTATCAATTGAATACGCTTTTCTAATTCTGGGCCAATAGTTTGCCTTGCAGCTTTTTTTAAAGATTTTATATCAGTTTCTAAAGCACCTTTTTTAAGATCTAGCTCTAATTTTAGTCCTTTTATCTTTCCAATAAATTGATCGTCAATTTTAACGTCATTGTTTTGTAAAATTTCAGTTTTAAATTCCATATCTTGTTTTAAACCTCTTGCAAGTACACTTGCTCTTTTGTCAATAAAAGTTTTAGTAAGTTCTTCATGTAATCTGTCTGAAAGTCTATCTTCTAAGTGTTTAGTTTTTTCGATCCAATAACTTTGATTTTCTACCCAATTATTTTTATTTGAAACATATGACCAAGTTCTGACATTTGCAATTCTATTTGATAAAGAATCTACATTTCCATCTAATTTATCTAGTTTCATGAGCTGTAATCTCATATAATCTTCAGAAATTAGTCCTTTTTTGCTTGTTAAAAATTTAAATACATTTCCAATAACTTCAAAATGATTTCCGTAAGTTTTTTTAACAAAATCAGGTATTTGGCAACATTCCCATAAAAGCATTAATGTTTTCTTATCAAATCCTACATTTAAATTTCTTTGATCTTTGAGAAAATATTTTAGTGCTTTTTCATCTTCACATTCATGAATTTTTCTTAGCCACTCCTCTTGAGGTTTTTCTTCTAAACTTTTAATCAAACTAATTGGGTTATTGAAATTAAGATTTGAATTTCTCCAAAATAAAGTTTTAATTTTCTCAAATTTATGATTTTCTAATAACTCTACTTCTTCTGGAGATATTTCTTTACAATCACCAGTAATACCAAAACTTCCATCGTTAAGATAACGACCAGCTCTACCTGCTATTTGACCTATTTCAGAAAGATTTAATCTTCTCAATTTCTTTCCATCAAATTTCTTAATATTTGAAAAATAAACAAAATCTAAATCCATATTTATTCCCATTCCAATTGCATCTGTTGCAACTAAGAAGTCAACATCCCCTGATTGATATAGTTCAACTTGAGCATTTCTTGTTTTTGGACTTAGTGATCCCATTACAATAGCAGCACCACCCTTTTGTCTTCTTATTAACTCAGCAATGGCATAAACCTCCTCTGTGGAGAATGCAATAATTGCTGTTTTTCTGTCAATTCTTGATATTTTTTTATGCCCAGCGTATGTAAGTTTAGATAGCCTTTCTCTGTTTATAAATTCAATATCTCCATTTAATTTTGAGATGATATTTTTAATGGTACTTGAACCCATCAGCATTGTAAGTTTTTCTCCTCTCATATTTAAAAGTCTATCAGTAAAAATGTGACCTCTTTCGTGATCAGCACACATTTGAATTTCATCTACACCAACAAACTCTAAATGTTTATCAATCGGCATAGACTCAACCGTACATAAAAAATATTTTGCATTAGATGGAATTATTTTTTCCTCACCAGTTATTAATGCAACTTTATCTAAACTTATTTTCTTGATTACTTTGTCATACACTTCTCTTGCTAATAATCTAAGTGGAAATCCAATCATTCCAGTCTCAAAAGAAAGCATGGTTTCAATGGCTAGGTGAGTTTTGCCTGTATTAGTGGGACCAAGAACAGCTGTAATTTTATTTTTAGTCATTTCTATCTTTTGTGCTTCTTTTTTTTTACCTACCAGATATTGTTACTGCTAAAGAACAAAAATAGACTAAAACATGACCGAATCGGAGGATAAAAAGTTCTCATTTTCTTTAATATGTTAGTGAGATTATCATAAATAAGATTAATTCTATAACAGTAATTTAATTTAATAAAATGGGTAAAAAACTTTGGCAACCTTCTCCTATTGAAAAAAAAAATTCAAATTTATTTGATTTTGAAAATTACATTTCAAAAAAAGTAAATAAAAAATTTAATAAAAATTTTAAAAACATATTAAATTGGAGTATTAAAAATTCACCTGAGTTTTGGAGCAGATTTTGGGATTTTAGCAAAATTATAGGAACGAAAGGTAAAAAAAATTTTAAAAAATCAAAAATTTTTTATAAAAATTTATTTTTACCAGGTAGCAAGTTAAATTTTGGTGAAAATTTACTTTCGAAAAATAATCAAGAAAAAGCAGTTACATTTATTAGTGAAAATGGCTATAGAGAGGAAAGGTCTTGGAAACAATTAAATTTTAATACTAGTAAAATTTTAAAATTCCTAAAAAAAATAAATATAAAAAAAGGAGACAGAGTAGCAGCCTATATGCCTAATACCATAGAAGCAGTTGAGGCATTCATTGCTACAACTTCTTTGGGGTGCATATGGTCTTCTTGCAGTCCTGATTTTGGCTCTAAAGGTGTTATAGAAAGATTTTCTCAAATTAATCCAAAAGTTTTATTTATCGCTGATCAGTATTTTTATAATGGAAAAAAAATAGAAGTTTTAAAAAGACTTTCAGCAATCTTAAAATCAATCCCATCAATTAAAAGTGTTGTAATAATTAATTATCCTGGAAAAAAATTTATTAAAAGCAAAAATAAATTTAAAAAAGTCAATTTATTTAAATGGAATAAATTAATGGAAATTAATGACGAAAGAATTAATTTTAAAAAATTTGATTTTGAAACAGAGTTAGTAATATTATATTCAAGTGGAACTACTGGAAAACCCAAATGTATTTGTCATAAATCTGGTGGTGTTTTAATTCAGCATAAGAAGGAACATCAATTACATTGTAATATAAAAGAAAATGATAACGTTTTTTATTTTACTACATGTGGGTGGATGATGTGGAATTGGTTAGTTAGTTCATTAGCTTCCAAGGCATCTATTGTTCTTTTTGATGGATCTCCTATGTTTAAATCACCTGATTTACTTTTGAAAATAGCACAAAGAGAAAAAATAACCTTATTTGGTATAAGCGCGAAGTATGTAGATGCTTTAAGAAAGTTAAAACCAAAATTAAATTATAAATTCAAACTTAATAATTTAAGAACGATTTGTTCAACTGGCTCACCTCTTTCAAATGAAAGTTTTAAATATGTTTATAAGCACATTAAAAAAAATGTTCACTTGTCGTCTATTTCTGGTGGAACCGATATTGTTTCATGTTTCGTATTAGGAAATTTGTATCAGCCAGTAAATATAGGTGAAATACAAAACAAAGGTTTGGCCTTAGATGTAGATGTTCTGAGTGATAAAGGCAAGTCTTTAAAAAATATTAAAGGAGAACTCGTTTGTAAAAATCCGTTTCCATCAATGCCTTTAAAGTTTTGGAATGATAAAAATGATCTTAAGTTCAGGAATGCCTATTTCAACAGATTTAAAAATATCTGGCATCACGGTGATTATGCAGAGATAAAGAATAATGGTGGGTATATAATTCATGGTAGATCAGATACCACCTTAAATCCAGGAGGCGTTCGACTTGGAACAGCAGAAATATATTCAGAGGTTGAGAAGTTTAAAGAAATAAAAGAGTCTATAGTTGTAGGACAATCATGGGATAATGATGTTAGAATAGTTTTATTTATTGTAATGAGCAAAAATTATTCATTAACAAGAGAATTAATTAACAAAATAAAATTACAAATAAAAAAAAACGCATCTCCTAGACATGTCCCTAGTAAAATTATTGTTGTGAAAGATATACCCAGAACAAAAAGTGGTAAAATAGTCGAACTAGCCGTTAAGAACAAGATAGATGGAAGTGAAATTAAAAACATTGAAGCTTTAGCAAATCCCGAAGCACTTGAACAATATAGAAATATAAAAGAATTAGATATCTAAATATAAAAAATTAACCACCAGGTCCTAAATTAGAAGGCTTTATTTTAATAATTTTCCATACTCCAGATGCAGAAGTAATTATTTTATCATTACACTTTAGCTCACAAAATAAAAAGACAAGAGTGTTTGTTTTTTTTAAAATTTTTGTATGTCCAATAATTTCATCTCCAACTTTTGAGGCCCCTATAAATTTTATATCTAAAGAGATAGTTACACATGGAGCATTTCCTGCAGCTCTATGTGCGGCTGTTCCTGCTCCTGCATCTATTAATGCAGATAAATAGCCTCCGTGAGTAATTCCTGCAGCATTTAAATGATTTTCATTAATTATAGACTTAAATTCATATTCAGTATCTGAAATAGATCTAAACAAAACACCCCCATTGTGTTTCATAAATCCAGGTTTAATACTTATTTGTTCAAAGTTATTACTCATAATTTTTTATAATACAAAAGTTAAGATTAATAAAATAATTAAAATAATTATAAAAAAATAAATTACTGATTTTTGTAAAGATACTTTTAAAAGCCAATCTAACATTTCTATTTCATTTTTGGTGGACCGCCCAGAACTCGAATCTGGAATCTCCCGGTTCGTAGCCGGGTGCCTTATCCAATTTGGCCAGCGGTCCTTTAAAATAATATATTCCATATATCAAAGTTTTTGATGTAATTTAACTTATAAAATATTAAGTTAATTACTTTATGAGCAATAAACCAAGTGATATTGTAATTACGTCTGCGCTAAGAACTCCAATAGGAAGATACAAAGGTTCATTAAAAAATCTTAGTGCGTCAAAATTAGGATCAATAGTAATTAAAGAGGTAATTTATAAATCAAAATTAGATGTGGAAGAGATTGATGAAGTAATAATGGGGCATGTTTTAACTTCTGGACTTGGTCAAAACCCTGCTAGACAAGCTTCGATTGGGGCTGGAATACCAGTTTCAAAACCTGCTCATATAGTCAATCAGGTTTGTGGATCTGGATTAAGATCTGTTGTGTCAGGATATCAATCAATCAGTTTAGGAGAAAATCAAATAATTGTTGCAGGGGGTCAAGAAAATATGTCTAGAGCAACTCATGCAATTTATTATAGAGAAGATAAAAAATTTTCAGAAAAAGAATTAGTAGATACAATGATGAAAGATGGTCTATTAGATTCATTTAATGATTATCATATGGGAGTTACTGCTGAGAACGTTGCTGAAAAATATAAAATTTCAAGAGATCAACAAGATAATTTTTCATTGAATTCTCAGAAAAAAACAGAAAAAGCCTATAACGAAAATAAATTTAAAGATGAGTTGATTAAGTTACAAATTGAAGATGAAAATAAAAAATTTATATTTGAAAAAGATGAACACCCTAGAAATAATTTAAGTATTGATGACTTAAAAAAGCTAAAAACAATATTCAAAGAAAATGGAACAGTAACACCTGGAAATTCTTCAGGGATAAATGATGGTGCAGCAGCTTTAGTTTTAATGTCTAGGAAGCAAGCTGATAAAAAATTTTTAGAACCAATGGTTAAAATTAAATCTTGGGCTACCTGTGGCGTTGAACCTTCATTAATGGGACTTGGACCTATACCTTCAATCCAAGAGGCTTTATCTAAAGCAAATTGGAAAATGAATGAGGTAGACTTATTTGAAATTAATGAAGCCTTTGCAGCTCAAAGTATTGCAGTAATAGAAGAGCTAAAAATTCCTGAACAAAAAGTTAATGTTAATGGGGGAGCAATTGCCTTAGGTCATCCAATCGGAGCTTCTGGGTCAAGAATTTTGGTAACTCTTATTCATGAAATGATAAAGCAAGATAAAAAAAAAGGTTGTGCGGCACTCTGTATAGGTGGTGGCATGGGAATAGCCATGTGTATTGAGAGAAGCTAAAAAGCTTAAATTTCATTTATTTTTTTATTTTTTGTATAATAAAAAGATAAGATTAAAGAAAAAACCTTATTAATGTGATAAAATAAAACACAATAATGTTTTTTTGTGTGTATAAAACATTTAAAAAATGAGCGAAAAATTAGTTGTTCCTGACATCGGTGATTTTGAAAATGTTGAAGTTATAGAGATTCTTGTTAAAGCAGGTGATCAAATTAAAGAAAACGATCCAATTGTCACGATTGAAAGTGATAAATCAAGCGTTGAAATTCCCTCTACAGTTACTGGAAAAATAGATAGTGTAGCAGTTAAGGTTGGTGACAAAGTTTCAAAAGGAGATTTGTTACTTAATCTTACATCATCATCAAAAACGTTATCAGAAAGTACTCTGCCTAAAGATACAGAAAATATAATTAAACAGGCTGAAGAAGCAATGGCTGAGAAAAAAGAGGAGAAAGAAAGTATTTCTGAACCACTAATAGAGAAAAAACAATCTACAATTCAAGTAGTTAATGGAGCTGATATCGATCCACTTGAAACACAAGATTGGTTAGATTCTTTATCCGCTGTAATTTCGAAAGACGGAAATCACAGAGCTCATTTTCTAATTAAAGAACTAATTAATAAAGCTTATCGTGAAGGAGCCAATATTCCTTATACTCAAAACACACCATATATAAATACAATACCCCCTGAGGCAGAAGTAAAGTCAAATGGTGATCAAAATATTGAGAGAAGAATTAGATCACTAATTAGATGGAATGCAGCAGCAATGGTAGTACGAGCAAATAAAAAATATCCTGAGCTAGGTGGACATATTGGAACATTTGCATCTGCTGCAACATTATATGACGTTGGTATGAACCACTTTTGGAGAGCAAAAAATAATAAATTTGGTGGGGATTTAGTTTATTTTCAAGGACATAGTGCTCCAGGAATGTATGCTAGGGCATTCTTAGAGGGTAGATTAAGTGAAAAACAATTAGATAGTTTTAGACAAGAAGTAAAACCTGGAGGTCTATCATCTTATCCACATCCATGGTTAATGCCAAAATTTTGGCAGTTCCCTACAGTCTCTATGGGTTTAGGCCCTATGCTTGCAATTTATCAAGCAAGATACATGAAATATTTAATCAATAGAGGTTTGATTAAAGATGAAGGAAGAAAGGTTTGGGCTTTTTTAGGTGATGGGGAAATGGACGAACCTGAATCAATGGGAGCTATCGGATTAGCTGCAAGAGAAAATTTGGATAATTTAATATTTGTAATTAATTGTAATCTTCAAAGACTAGATGGTCCAGTTAGAGGTAATGGAAAAATTATTCAAGAGCTCGAGGGAAGTTTCAGAGGATCGGGATGGAACGTGTTAAAAGTTATTTGGGGATCATATTGGGATTCATTAATAGCAAATGATAAAACTGGTCATTTAGTTAAAGCTATGAATGAGACAGTTGATGGTGAATATCAGGCAATGAAAGCAAGAGATGGTGCATACGTTAGAGAAAAATTTTTTGGCAAATACCCCGAAACCCTTGAATTGGTATCAAGTATGTCTGATACAGATATTTGGAGACTTAATAGAGGTGGTCATGATCCTCACAAAGTTTTTGCTGCTTATGATAAGGCAACTAAACATAAGGGAAGCCCAACAGTAATTATTGCAAAAACTATTAAAGGTTATGGAATGGGAAAATCTGGTGAAAGTGTTAATACTACCCATCAAACCAAAAAGTTAGATGTTGATGATTTAATGTATTATAGAGATCGATTCGATGTTCCCTTAACAGATAAACAAGTAAAAAATATTGAATACTTTAGGCCTGATGAGAACTCTCCAGAAATAAAATACATAAAAGAAAGAAGAATTAAATTAGGTGGATATTTACCCGAGCGTTCTACTTTTGCAAAACCAATTAAAGCTCCATCAAAAGATATTTTTGATTTCATGAAAGTATCAACTGGTGAAAAAGAAATGTCTACTACTATGGCCTTAGTAAGAATGCTTACTAATTTATTAAGAGATAAAAATATATCTCCTAAATTAGTTCCAATTATTCCTGATGAAGCAAGAACATTTGGTATGGAAGGATTTTTTCAAAAAATAGGAATTTATGCTCACGAGGGACAAAAATACGAACCTGAAGATGCTGCTCAATTAAGTTCTTATAGAGAAGATAAAAGTGGACAAGTTTTAGAAGAAGGTATCAATGAAGCTGGTGCTATGTCATCATGGATTGCTGCTGCCACTTCATATACTAATCATGATATCGAAATGATCCCTATTTATATTTTTTATTCTATGTTTGGATTTCAAAGAGTAGGAGACTTAGCTTGGGCAGCTGGAGATAGTCAGGCTAGAGGATTTTTGGTGGGCGCAACAGCTGGAAGAACAACACTAGCTGGAGAAGGCTTACAACATCAGGATGGGCATAGTCATTTAATTGCATCAACTATTCCAAATTGTGTAGCTTATGATCCTACATTTCATTACGAATTGGCGGTAATTTTTCGAGAAGGTCTAAGAAGAATGCATGAAAAAAATGAGAATGTTTTTTATTATATTACAACAATGAATGAAAATTACTCACACCCAGAAATGCCTAAAGATAAGAATTGTGAAGAAGGTATTTTAAAAGGCATGTATAAATTAAAAGAATTTAAAAAATATAAAAAAACTAAAATTCAACTTTTAGGATCAGGAACAATCTTAAGAGAAATGCTGTCTGCTGCAGAGATTTTACAAAATGATTATCAAATTGACAGTGAGATATGGAGTGTAACAAGTTTTAATGAATTAAGAAAAGATGGAATGGAGGTCGAAAGATTTAATCTTTTGAATCCTGATAAAGAACCTAAAAAATCCTATGTTGAACAATGCTTAGGCAAAACCGAGGGTCCAATAATGGCTGCATCTGATTATATGAGAATGAATTCAGATCAAATCAGACCTTATATTAATAAAAGCTTTTATTCATTAGGAGCAGATGGTTTTGGAAGAAGTGATACAAGAAAAAATTTAAGAAAATTTTTTGAGGTAGATAAAGAACATTTGGTTGCTTATGGTTTAAGTATTTTAGCAAAAGAACAGCTTATTACTTCCAAACATGCAAAAGATGCAATGAAGAAGTATAATATTGATACCAACAAACCAATGCCAACAAAATTATAATGTCAGAAACTGAGATTAAAGTACCTAATATTGGAGATTTTAAAGATGTTGAGGTTATTGAGGTATTAGTTACCGAAGGTCAATCAATTAAAAAAAATGATGCCTTAATTACAATTGAAAGTGATAAATCCAGTGTAGAAATACCATCAAATTATGAGGGTAAAATTAAAAATTTAAAAATAAAAGTAGGAGATAAAGTTTCTGAGGGCGACTTAATTTTAACTATAGAGAGTGTTTCAGAAGTTAAAAAGGAAGAGATTAAAGAGAAACCAGAAATTGAAAAAGAGTCAAAAAATATTGAGATAACAAAACCTAAAATCCAAGAAAAAAAATTTTCTAAAAATAATATTTCAGAAATTTCGTCTGCAAGTCCAAAAGCTAGAAAATTTGCTAGAGAACTTGGTGTAGATATTAATCAAGTAGCAGGAAGTCAGAAAGATGGAAGAGTTGTTGAAGATGATATTAAAAAATTTGTTTCATCTAATTCAAAAAATAACGTTTTAGTAAAAGATAGTAAACCAGATAAAATTAAAAACGAATTTGAACATTCTGATTTTGGTGAAATAGAAATTAAAGACATACCAAGAGTAAAAAGATTATCATCTAAATATCTTACAAATTCATGGACAACAATTCCTCATGTTACAAATCACGATGAAGCCGACATAACGGAGATGGAAAGTTTTAGAAGTTCATTAACAGATATGTATACTGGAGAAAAAATTAAAATTACACCTCTAGCATTTATAATAAAGGCTTTAGTTGCATCTCTTAAGAAATTTCCTAGTTTTAATTCCTCTATCGATGAAATTGAGACTGGAAAAATGACTTTAAAAAAATATTACCATATTGGGATAGCAGTCGATACGCCAAATGGATTAATGGTCCCAAAAATAAGAAATGCGAATAACAAAAAAATTTCTCTGATAAGCAAAGAATTAAAAGAGGTAAGCGAACTTTGTAGAAATTTAAAAATTGATAAAAAAGAATTGTTTGGGGGCTCTATGACAATTACGAGTTTAGGCGGTATAGGAGGTTCATTTTTTACTCCTATAATTAATTACCCTGAAGTTGCTATATTAGGAGTAGGAAGATCAGAAAAAAAACAAATTTTTATGAATGGAAAGTTTAAAACTAGGACTATGCTGCCAATTTCTTTATCTTATGATCACAGAATTATTGATGGTGCAGAAGCAGCTAGGTTTAATAATGATCTAAAAGAAAATTTAGGCAAGAATTTTGCCTATAAACTGGCTGTCTAATTAAAAATGAGTAAATCAATATCATTATTAAGTGCCTTATTGTGCACTTTTATTTGGGGTACAACTTTTATTGCCCAAGATACGGGCATGGATAATATTGGCCCTTTTACCTTTAATGCTGTGAGATTTTTTGTTGGTTTTCTAGCCATAATTCCACTTATGATTTTATTGGAATTAAAAAATTTTAAATCAGAATTTAAATTAGATAAAAAAACTTTCATAATTTATTCATTATTAATTGGAATTTCTTTATTCTTGGGCTCAGCACTACAACAAGTCGCTTTGCTTTATACAGACGTTGCAAATGCTGCTTTTTTTACAATTTTTTATGTGCCAATGGTACCGATTATTATTTTTATGTTTGGTAAAAAATCAATGCATTGGAGCGTATGGCCTTCTGTAGTTCTATGTTTAATTGGAGGATATTTATTAACAAATTTTCATGATGCAACAGTAAGATTAGGAGATACTTTGGTTGTTCTTGGAGCTTTATTTTGGAGTACTCATATCATTTTTACTGGGATCATTATAACTAAATACAATCTTCCACTTACCTTAGGAGCTGCGCAGACTTTAATTGTAGCTATTTTCTCATTTATTATTGGAATTATTTATGAAGAATTTATTTTCAGCAATATTTTAATGGAAATTTACTCAATTTTATATGCAGGTATATTATCTGGTGGATTTGCATTTGTATTACAAATTTATGCACAGCGTAACATTACTCCGGCACCTGCTGCTATAATTTTTTCTCTTGAAGGTGTATTTGCAACTATAGCTGCTTGGTTTATTTTAAATCAAATTCTAGATGTTAATAATTTACTTGGATGCTTTTTTATTCTATGTGGAGTTCTCATGTCTCAATTACTTCCTTTGATAAAAAGAAGTATATTTAATAAATTAAACTAAATAAAATCAAAGCAATTATTATTCTATAAATTATAAACGCATTCATTGAAAATTTATTTATATAAATTAAAAAGAATTTTACTGTTAGAAAAGAAAAAATAAAAGAAGATACAATTGCGATAACAACTAAGTAATTAAACTGTATTGATTGTTCCAAAATATCTTTTAAGCTTAAGACACTGGCTCCAGCCAATGCTGGGATTGAAAGTAAAAAAGATATCTTGCTTGAGTCTACTCTATTAAATTTTAAAATTCTCGCAGCTGTTATAGTAATTCCTGCCCTACTTACTCCGGGTACAAGAGAGAAAATTTGGAAAATACCTATAAATATTATTGACTGAAAATTTAAATTTGAGGAAATTTTTTTATCAAATCGATTTTTGTCTGAGATGTATAAAATTATTGCGAATATTAAAGTAGTCCATGCTATAATTTTTATGTTTCTTAACTGGTAAATTAAATTTGTACTATAAAGTATGTATCCAACAATTATTAGCGGAATAGATCCAAGTATAATTAAACTTAAAAGTCTTCTATTTTTTCTAGCATTAAATAGTTCTTCCCTAAAAAAATAAATTATTGCTATTAGAGAACCTAGATGGAGACTGATATCAATAAGCAAGGAACTAGATTTAAATTCATATAAAGTAGAAACCAAAATTAAATGTGCAGAGGAACTAATAGGAAGAAACTCAGATATTCCTTGAATTGCAGAGAGAATTAAAACTTCTATAATATTTTGAAACATTATTTCTACGTAACTTATAAAGTATTTATTTAAAACAATTCGATTTAAGCATAATAGCTATGCAATAATTAAAAACTTGTGTATTAGTGGTAATAATTTAAAAATAAAGGTCAATATATATGACCTATTTTATGCTTTATATACATAAATCAGGATATATTTTGCGGGAACTTAAATATTATTATGCCAGATAAAATGCTCAAATTTGTAAAAATAGGTCAACAAACGCCACCTAAAAGAGAAGTTGATACTAGAAAGGAAGATTTTAAGGAAATCTATGACGAATATATCAATGAAAAGGCTAAAGAACAGTCGAGTAGGTGTTCGCAATGTGGAGTACCTTTTTGCCAAGTTCATTGCCCTGTAAGTAACAACATTCCAGATTGGCTTAAACTCACAGCTGAAGGAAGATTAAAAGAGGCCTATGAATTATCCCAAAGCACAAACAATATGCCTGAAGTGTGTGGCCGAATTTGCCCCCAAGATAGATTATGTGAGGGAAATTGTGTAATTGAACAGTCTGGTCATGGAACAGTAACTATTGGATCAGTAGAAAAATATATTACAGATAATGCTTGGGCTCAGGGCTGGGTAAAACCAATTAAGGTAACGAATGAAAAAAATCAAAGCGTAGGTATTATAGGAGCAGGTCCTGCTGGTTTAGCTGCAGCAGAACAATTAAGAAAAAATGGGTATAAAATAACTGTCTACGATAGATATGATAGAGCAGGAGGATTATTAATTTATGGTATTCCAAATTTTAAATTAGAAAAAGAAGTTGTAGAGCGAAGAACAAAACTCTTAAAGGATGGAGGAATTGAATTTGTTCAAAATTTTGAAGTTGGTAAGGATGCTAGCCTAGACCAATTGAGAAAAAAACATGATGCAATTTTAATTGCTACAGGAGTTTATAAAGCAAGAGAAGTAAACTTACCTGGAAATGATCTTGATAATATTTTTCCTGCAATGGATTTTTTAACAGCATCTAATAAAAAAGGTCTAGGAGATGATGTTGAGTTGTTTGATAAAGGAATTTTAAATGCAGAAGGTAAAGATGTTGTTGTAATCGGTGGAGGTGATACAGCAATGGATTGTGTGAGAACTTCTATAAGACAGAAGGCAAATTCTGTTAAATGTTTGTATAGAAGAGATAAAGAAAATATGCCAGGATCTGCAAGAGAAGTTGCAAATGCAGAAGAAGAAGGTGTTGAATTTGTTTGGTTATCAAGTCCTAAAGAATTTAAAGGTACAAATAAAGTGGAAAAAATAATTGTAGATCAAATTAAACTAGGTGATCCAGACGAGACAGGAAGAAGAAAGCCACAAGTACAAGAAGGCTCAAGTTACGAAACAAAAGCAGATATGGTTATCAAAGCACTAGGTTTTGATCCTGAGGATATACCAAATTTATTTGATAGTAGTGAATTACAAGTAACAAAGTGGGGAACTATTAAAACAGATTTTGATACTATGGAAACAAATATAAAAGGGGTGTTTGCAGCTGGTGATATAGTTAGAGGAGCCTCATTAGTTGTTTGGGCGATAAAAGATGGAAGAGATGCAGCAGCTTCAATTAAAACTTATCTAGAGAGTAAATCTAAAGTGGAAAAAAGAGTGGCTTAATGAAAAATTATAAAAAAAACCTTCACCTTTTAAAAGAAAATAATGTTTATTCAGAAGATATGGAGCATGATGCTTGTGGTGTTGGTATAATTGCATCAACTGAAGGTAAAAAATCTCGTAAAGTTGTAGAGTATGGTATTGAGGCGTTAAAAGCAGTTTGGCATAGAGGTGCTGTAGATGCCGATGGGAAAACTGGTGACGGAGCTGGAATTCATGTTGAAATACCAAAAGATTTCTTCATTGAAAAGATAGAAGTGACAGGACACACACATGACAATTCTGAAATATGTGTGGGTATGATATTTCTGCCTCGGAATGATTATGCAGCGCAAGAAAGTTGCAAAACTATTGTAGAAAGTGAATTAACAAAAAATGATTTTAGTATTTACGGTTGGAGACAAGTTCCAGTTAATCCAAAAGTTTTAGGAGAAAAGGCATTCCAAACAATGCCTGAAATTATCCAAGTATTGTTTAAACCTTATAATCCAGAATTAACAAATAAAGATTTAGAAAGAAAAATTTATGAAACTAGAAGAAAGATAGAAAATGAAGCTTTTAAAAAATCTTTAAACAATTTTTATATTTGTTCATTAAGTTCTAAATCTATCATCTACAAGGGAATGTTTTTAGCTGAAGCTATCTCAGATTTCTACCTTGATTTAAAAGATGAGAGATTTATTTCAAGGTTTGCTATTTTTCATCAAAGATTTTCAACAAATACAGCGCCTAGCTGGAATTTAGCTCAACCCTTTAGAGCTATAGCGCATAATGGGGAAATTAATACTTATAGAGGAAATAAAAATTGGATGAAAGTTCATGAACAAGAGATGAACAGTCCCCTTTTTGACGATGTTGAGAACTTAAAACCTGTTATACAACAGGGAGCATCAGACTCTGCTGCATTAGACAATGTTTTTGAATTATTAAATATATCTGGTAAGCCTGCACCTTTGGCGAAGCTTATGTTAGTTCCAGACGCATGGTCCAAAAAAAATAAAACTCTACCAAAAGATCACCAACAATTATTTAATTTTTTGAACAGTACTATGGAGCCATGGGATGGACCAGCTGCTATTGCTGGAACTGATAATGAGTGGGTTATAGCTGCAAATGATAGAAATGGGTTAAGACCTTTAAGATACGCAATTACGAAAGACAAATTATTATTTGCAGGTTCTGAAACAGGAATGATTGAATTAAATGAAAAAAGAATTTTGTCAAAGGGAAGATTGGGTCCTGGAGAAATAATTGGAGTTAGAATAGAAAAAGGTAAAGTATTTACAAACAAGCAAATAAAAGATTATTTAGCCAAAGAGTATAAACACTTTAATTCACAAATTATCGACCTAGATGATAAGTTAACTATTTCAGATGAAAAAAATTCTTTTTCGGGAGATGATTTAAGAAGAAGGCAATATACTTTTGGAATTAGTCTGGAAGATCTTGAGCTCATACTGCATCCTATGGCAGAAGATGCTAAAGAAGCAACTGGATCTATGGGGGACGATACACCATTGGCTGTTTTGTCAGATAGGTATAGACCGTTGTACCATTTTTTTAGACAAAATTTTAGTCAAGTCACAAACCCACCAATTGACTCTTTAAGAGAAAACAAGGTTATGAGTTTGAAAACAAGGTTTGGAAATCTTGGAAATATTTTAAATTTTGATAATTTAACAAAGCAAAATATTTATGTTTTAAATAGTCCAATATTATCAAATTCTCAGTTTGAAAAATTTATAAATTTTTTTGGTAACAATTCATCTATAATTGATTGTACTTTTTCTGAGGAAGAAACTTTATTTGATTCAATTAAAAAAATTCAAAAAGAAGCTGAAATTGCAGTAAGACAGGGAGTTACTCAATTGATTTTAAGTGACAAAGAGCTTTCTAGCTTAAAACTTCCAATACCAATGCTTTTAGCAGTTGGATCAATTAATTCATTCCTTATTGAAAAAAAACTAAGAGGATATGTATCAATAAATGTTCAATCTGGAGAGGCTTTAGATACACACTCTTTTGCAACCTTAATAGGAGTTGGAGCAACTACTGTAAATCCATACTTAGCATTTGATAGTTTATTTCAGCGTTATGAAAAGAAATTATTTGGTCAATTTAGCTTTGATGAATGTGTAGAGAGATACATAAAATCAGTAAACGCAGGTTTATTAAAGATCATGTCTAAAATGGGTATTTCAGTTCTAAGTTCTTATAGAGGTGGATGTAACTTTGAAACCGTAGGTTTAAGTAGAACAATTGTTGCAGATTATTTTCCAGGAGTTGTCTCCAAAATTTCAGGTATTGGACTTACGGGTATAGAGAAAAAAATTAGAGAAATACATAAAGAGGCATTTGAAAGTTCTGAAACCATATTACCGATAGGCGGTATATATAGATATCGTAAAAATGGTGAAACTCATCAATATCAAGGAAAATTAATTCATTTACTTCAAAGTGCAGTAGGATCTAATTCTTATGATGCCTATAAAAGATATGCGGATGGAATATACAGTTTACCACCTATTAATCTTAGAGACTTAATTGATTTTAGAGAAAAAAAATTAAGTGGGCCAATAGATATTTCTGAGGTTGAGCCAATAGAAAATATTTTAAAAAGATTTGGAAGTGGGAGCATGTCTCATGGAGCTTTATCAAAAGAGGCCCATGAAACTTTGGCAACTGGTATGAATAGGATTAAAGGTGCTTCATGTAGTGGAGAGGGCGGTGAAGATGCAAGTAGATTTAAAGTTTTAGATAATGGTGACAGCGCAAACTCAAGAGTTAAACAAATAGCTTCTGCAAGATTCGGAGTTACAGTTAATTATCTTAATAATTGTAATGAAATTGAAATTAAAATTGCACAAGGCGCTAAGCCTGGTGAGGGAGGTCAGTTACCAGGATTTAAAGTCACAGAGGAGATTGCTAAACTTAGACATTCAACCCCTGGAGTAACATTAATATCACCACCACCACATCATGATATTTATTCAATCGAAGATCTTGCACAACTAATTTATGATTTAAAACAGATAAATCCTAAAGCAAGAATTGGAGTTAAGCTTGTTGCTTCCTCTGGAGTAGGAACAATTGCAGCTGGTGTAGCTAAAGCAAAAGCAGATATAATATTAATTTCTGGACATAATGGCGGAACAGGAGCAACACCACAGACTAGTGTTAAGTATGTTGGAATACCATGGGAAATGGGTTTGACGGAAGCGAACCAAGTATTAACTTTAAATAATCTTAGACATAAAATTACTTTAAGAACAGATGGTGGAATTAAAACTGGAAGAGATGTGGTAATAGCTGCAATGATGGGTGCTGAAGAATATGGTGTTGCTACTACAGCATTAGTTGCAATGGGATGTATAATGGTAAGGCAGTGTCATTCAAATACATGTCCTGTAGGCGTATGTACTCAAGATGAAAAGCTAAGAGAAAAATTTACTGGAACTCCAGAAAAAGTAGTTAATTTGTTCACATTTATAGCCAGTGAAGTAAGAGAGATATTAGCAAATTTAGGTTTTAAATCATTAAATGAAGTGATTGGTAGGACAGACTTATTAAAACAGGTTAGCAAGGGCTCTCCAAATTTAGACGATCTAGATTTAAATCCTTTATTTGTTCAAGCTGATACCGGAAATAATCCAAGGTATTGTGAGGATCAAGAAATAAATAGTGTTCCAGATACTCTTGACCAAGAAATTTGGCCAGAAATTGAACAGGCTTTGGATAATTCTGAAAAAATTGAGAAAGAATATCAAATAAAAAATACTCATAGGGCAGTAGGCACTAGAATTTCTCATCATTTGTATAAAAAATATGGTTATGAAAAACTTGATGAAAACTTTTTAGTTTTAAATTTTAAAGGATCAGCAGGTCAATCATTTGGTGCATTTTCTTCTAAAGGTTTAAAACTTGTATTAAAGGGAGATGCAAATGATTATGTTGGTAAAGGTTTGTCAGGAGCTACTATTTCAATAAAATTACCTGAAGAGAGCAATTTAGTTTCAAATGAGAATACAATTTTAGGAAATACGGTTCTTTACGGAGCTACTTCAGGAAAACTTTTTGCTGCTGGCCAAGCTGGTGAAAGATTTTCAGTTAGAAATTCTGGTGCAGTTACAGTAATTGAAGGATGCGATTCTAATGGATGTGAATATATGACTGGTGGAACTGTAGTAATTTTAGGAGATGTTGGTGATAATTTTGCAGCTGGTATGACAGGTGGAATGGCCTTTATATATGATAAATCTCAACAATTTGAAAAGAAAGTAAATCCAGAATCAGTAGTTTGGCAAAATGTAGAGACAGATTATTGGAAAGAATATTTAAAAAATTTAGTCAATGAGCACTTCAAAGAAACTGAGTCTCAACTATCGAAAAAAATAATTGTAAACTTTGATGATGAAGTAAATAATTTTGTTCAGGTGTGTCCTAAAGAAATGTTGGATAAATTAAAAAATCCAATTACTTTAAAAAAAGATATAAAAAAAGTTAGCTAAATTAATAATTTAAGCTCTTTTAAAATTATATTTAACCATTTTTTATTTGATAAACTGTGATCACCTTTTTTTATAATATTTAATTTTTTCTTAGCTTTTGGAAATAATTTTAAAACTTTTCTTGAATATGAAACAGGAACTGCCTCATCCTTTTCACCATGTACCATTGTTACCTTAATATTTGAATTAATTTTCTTATTTAAGACTTTGTTTTTTCTTCCATCTTTTATTAGTTGCAGTGTAATTGGATATTCATAACTTCCATGTTTGAGTTGATAAATACCATTACTTATTGTTTCTTTTTTCATTTTTTTTGTAAATTTTTTCCACATTAAATTTTCTAAAAATTCAGGAGCAGCCCCTATTCCTAAAAATCCTTTAATCTGTTTTTGGAAAATTTTGAATTGATTTAGCGAAATCCATGCACCCATACTTGAACCAATTAACACAAATTCTTTTTTTTTAACGTATTTTCTTATTAAAATTGAAGTTTCTTTACTCCATTTTGAAATGTTTCCATTTATAAATTTTCCAGAAGATTTCCCATGACCAGAGTATTCCAGTGCCAAAAAACTTTTTTTATTTTTTTTTGCAAATTTTAAAAATGCATTTGGTTTTTTACCTTCGAGGTCTGACATAAAACCATGCAAAAAAACTATAAAAGAACTATTTTTAAAAGTTTTGGAAATATATCTAATTTTCTTTGAATTTGATATCTTGTGGTATTTGAATTTTGCCATAATCGTTTATTAGTTATAACTATTAATATATAATCATATCAAATGACATCTGATTTAAAAGTTTTGCAGGTTATTCCAAAATTAGGGTATGGGGGTGCGGAAACAGGCTGTTATGATATCGCACACTATTTACCAGAAAATAATTGTAAATCATTTATTGTAACAAGTGGGGGTGAATTACTTAAATTTGTTGATAAAAAAAAAGTAAAAATATTTAAATTACCAGTACATAGCAAAAATCCATTATTAATGTTGATAAATGCTTTAATTTTAATTGGTATAATTTTGACTAATAATATCTCAATAGTTCATGCAAGAAGTAGAGCTCCAGCTTGGTCATGTTTATTTGCAACGAAATTGACTGGTAGAAAATTTGTTACAACATTTCATGGCACATATAATTTTAAAAATAATTTTAAAAAATTTTATAATTCAATTATGACAAGATCTGATCTTATCATTGCAGGATCAAATTTTATATTTTCACATATCAAGCAAAATTATTCAGAATACTTAAATGATAAAAAAAAATTAATGGTTATTTTCAGAGGAATTAATGTTGATTATTTTGATCCTACTACAAAATTTGAGACTGATGAAAAAAAATTATTAATAAAATGGAATATTGAAAAAGATAAAAAAATTATACTTTTACCTGGTAGATTGACATCTTGGAAAGGACAGGAAGTTTTTATTGAAGCAATTAATTTAGTGAATATAGAACTAGGTTATGAAGCGTTCTATGCTGTCATTCTTGGAAGTGATCAAGGTAGAGATTTATATAAAAAAAAATTAATAAGACTTTCGGAACAATATAGGTTAGTGAACCAAATAAGATTCATAGATCACTGTAAGGATATGGCTTTAGCTTATAAGGTGTCAGATATTGTAGTTTCTGCATCAACTGAGCCAGAGGCTTTTGGAAGAGTTGCTGTTGAAGCACAATCAATGGAGACACCAATTATTGCAAGTAATATTGGGGGGTCTAATGAAACAATTATTGATGAAAAGACAGGTTTTTTATTTGAATCAGAAAATGCTAAATCCTTAAGCCAAAAAATTTTAAAACTTCTTTATTTAGATGAAACATTATTAAAATCGATTGGTACCGAGGGAAGAAAGAATATAGTTAAAAAATTTAATGTTGAAAAAATGTGCTTTTCTACTTATTCAGAGTATAAGAGATTATTAAATTAAATGCCGATAATAACATTACCTGACGGAAACAATATTGATTTTCCTAATAAAGTTACTGGACTGGAAGTAGCTGAAAAAATTAGTAAATCATTAGCTAAACAAGCACTTATAATGAGTGTTGATGGTGAACTTAAGGATTTATTTTTTGAAATAAATAAAGATAGTTCTGTTAAAATTTTTACTTCAAAAGATCCAGAAGGATTAGAGGTTATTAGGCATGATACAGCACATATAATGGCTATGGCTGTTCAAGAATTATATCCTGGCACTCAAGTAACTATTGGACCAGTAATTGAGAATGGATTTTATTATGATTTTGCTAGAAAGGAACCATTCACAACTGATGATCTAAAAAAGATTGAAAATAGAATGTCAGAAATAATTGATAAAGATGTGAAAACAAGAAGAGAAGTTTGGGAAAGAAAAAAAGCAATCAGCCATTTCATCAAAATTGGTGAAAAATATAAAGCCGAAATAATTGAAAGTATTCCAGGAAATGAAGAACTTTCTGTTTATCATCACGGTGAAACATGGCATGATTTATGCAGAGGTCCTCATTTAGTGTCATCTGGAAAAATTGGTAAAGCTTTCAAATTAATGAAGGTTTCAGGAGCATATTGGAGAGGAGATTCAAATAATGAAATGCTTCAAAGAATTTATGGAACTAGTTGGGCAAATCAAAAACAATTGGACGATTATTTGAAAAGAATTGAAGAAGCTGAAAAAAGAGATCATAGAAAACTTGGAAAAGAAATGGACCTATTTCATTTTAGAGAAGAAAGTCCTGGATCGGTATTTTGGCATGAAAAAGGATGGGCCTTGTTTCAGAAATTAATTAACTATATGAGAAGTCGGCAAGACGCTGCTGGTTATAAAGAAGTAAACACACCAGAGATATTAGATAGACAACTATGGGAAAAATCTGGGCATTGGGAAAAATATGGAGAAAATATGTATACTTCAGAAACACCAGATGAAAAAGTATTCGCAATTAAACCAATGAATTGTCCTGGGCATATTCAGGTATTTAATCAAGGTTTAAAAAGTTATAGAGACCTTCCTCTACGCATTGCTGAATTTGGAAAAGTACACAGGTATGAACCATCTGGAGCCCTACATGGATTACTAAGGGTAAGAGCTTTCACTCAAGATGATGCTCATATATTTTGTTCTGAAGATCAAATTACTAATGAATGTTTAGAGGTAACTAATTTAATTTTAGATATTTATAAAGATTTAGGCTTCGAAAATGTAATTCTTAAATATGCAGATAGACCTGAGGTAAGAGTTGGGGATGATGAAATTTGGGATAAAGCAGAGGCTTCTTTGCTTGAAGCAGTTAAAGCTTCCAAGTTAGAATATAGTATTAATAAGGGTGAGGGTGCATTCTATGGTCCAAAAATTGAATTTGTCTTAAGAGATGCAATCGGTAGAGATTGGCAATGTGGAACTTTACAGGTTGATTTAAACTTACCTGGAAGATTAGATGCATCATATGTTGATAAAGATGGAACTAAAAAAATTCCTGTTATGTTACATAGAGCGTTATTTGGTTCTTTAGAAAGATTTGTTGGAATTCTAATTGAAAACTACGCAGGAAAGTTTCCTTTCTGGTTGTCCCCTTTGCAGACAATGGTAATACCTATATCAGAGGAATTTAATGATTACGCAGTTGAAGTATCTAAAAAAATTAAAAATGAAGGTATTAGTTCTGCAGTAGACTTAAAAAATAATAATTTAAATTATAAAATAAGAGATCATTCTTTGGAAAAAATACCGCTTTTGTTAATTTGTGGTAAAAAAGAAGTTGACTCCAATTCAGTAACGATTAGAAGATTAGATTCTAATAAACAAGAAAATATGGGTATAGATCAATTCTTAAAAACATTCTCTGCTTTAAACAAAGCATCATCAAACTAAGTGGCAGACTTCAAACAAAATTATTTTCAAAGAAGAACTAAGGAAAGAGGTCCAAGATCTAATAATAGAATTTCTTCTCCTGATGTTCAGGTTATAGCAAGTGATGGGGAAAATCTTGGAGTGATGAATACCAATGAAGCTATTTCCATGGCAAAAAATCAAGGTTTAGATTTAATTGAAATAGCACCTAATGCAAATCCTCCTGTATGTAAAATAATGGATATGGGTAAATATAAGTATGATGCTCAGAAAAAAGCAAATCTTGCAAAGAAAAAACAAAAAATTGTTTCTTTAAAAGAAATAAAAATGAGACCTGTTACGGAAACTCATGATTATGAGTTTAAAGTCAAAAATGCTAAAAAATTTATAGCTAAAGGAGATAAGGTTAAATTCACTATTAGATTTAAAGGCAGAGAACTTCAGCATTCCCATCTAGGAAATGAACTAATGGGCAAAATTAAAGAAGATATGAAGGATATCGGTAAGGTAGAATTGCATCCCAAGTTTGATGGGAAGCAAATGATAATGGTAATTCAGCCTTTATAAGCCTTAATAGAGGTTGTAAAATTATATCTTTCTTTGTATAAGTCCGCAGAATAATGCCAAAACTAAAAACAAAAAGCTCAGCAAAAAAAAGATTTAAAATATCAGCTAAGGGTAAAGTTATTTCTGCACAAGCAGGTAAAAGACATGGTATGATCAAAAGAACGAATTCACAAATAAGAAAACTAAGAGGCACTACAACATTGTCTAAACAAGATGGAAAAATTGTTAAGTCATATATGCCTTACAGTTTAAGAGGTTAATATGGCAAGAGTTAAAAGAGGTGTAACTAGTAAAGCTAAACATAAAAAAGTTTTAAAAGCTGTAAAAGGTCAATGGGGTAGAAGAAAAAATACTATTAGAGTTGCTAAGCAAGCTATGGAAAAATCCATGCAATACGCTTACAGAGACAGAAGAAATAAAAAAAGAGATTTTAAATCATTGTGGATACAGAGAATAAATGCTGGAGTAAGAGCTGAAGGCTTAACTTATTCAAAATTTATCAATGGATTAAATAAATGTGGTATTGCAATAGATAGAAAAATTCTTGCTGAAATTGCTTACGATAGCCCAGAAGCATTCAAAACAATTGTACAAAAAGCTCAATCAGCTTTAAATTAATCTTCGCTATTGTTTTTATTTCTTAAGGAAATAATCTACTAATATGTCAGAGATAAAAAATATTAGAGATCAGTTTATATCAAAGCTAGAAAATGATTTAAGCATTGATCAAATAAATGAAATCAAAACCGATCTCTTTGGTAAAAATGGTTTAATTTCATCAAAATTTAAAACAATAGGGTCAATTCCAGAGACTGATAGAAAAAAATTTGCGTCAGATTTAAATCAAGTTAAAGATGAGCTTCAGAATTTGATAACTTCTAAAATTAATGAGATAGAAGGAAAAAAGATAAACGAAAAATTAGAAAAGGAAAAAGTTGATATAACTTTACCTGAAAGACCATTCGTTAGAGGAAAAGTTCATCCAGTATCACAAACTATTGATGAAATTTCATCTATTTTCTCTGAAATAGGATTTAGTGTTGAGGAGGGACCTGATGTTGAAAATGAATATAACAACTTTACTGCTTTAAACACACCGGACAATCATCCAGCAAGAGATATGCATGATACATTTTACTTAGATGAAAACAAAGAAGTTTTGTTACGAACTCATACTTCACCAGTTCAAATTAGAACTATGCTAAAAGACAAACCTCCATTTAAAATCATTGCTCCTGGGAGAACTTATAGATCTGATAGTGATCAAACACACTCACCAATGTTTCATCAAGTAGAAGGTTTGCATATTGATACAAATATTAATATGGGACATTTAAAAGGATGCTTGAATTATTTTATTAAAGAATTTTTTGAAGTCGAAAAAATTAAAATGAGATTTAGACCTAGTCATTTTCCATTTACAGAACCATCTGCAGAAGTTGATATTGGTTATGAAATAAAAGAAGGCAAAATAATTATCGGAGAAGGAGATAAGTGGCTTGAAATTTTAGGCTGTGGCATGGTGCATCCTAATGTTTTAAGAAATGTAAAAGTAGATCCATCTAAATATCAAGGATATGCCTTTGGCATAGGTATAGACCGATTAGCAATGCTTAAATACGGCATAAATGATTTAAGAGCGTTTTTTGATTGTGATTACAGATGGCTAAATCATTTTGGTTTTGATCCACTTGATGTCCCTTCAAATTACAGAGGTTTAAGCAGATGAAGATTACATATGATTGGTTAAAAGATCATTTAAAAATAAGTGCTAAAGAAGATAAACTTCTTGATAAACTAACAGACATAGGTCTCGAGGTTGAGAGTATAGAAAATTTATCCGAAGGATTAGACTTATTTAGAGTAGCAAAAATCATTAAAACAGAAAAACATCCTAATGCAGACAGACTTAAAGTTTGTGATGTTGATGTTGGTAATAATGAAATCAAAAAAGTTGTTTGTGGGGCTGCAAATGCTAGAGAGGGCCTTCTTACTGTGTATGCTCCACCAGGTGCTATAATCCCAAAAAACAAAACTAAACTTGTTGTTGCTAAAATTAGAGATGTTACATCTTATGGAATGCTTTGTTCTGAATCTGAATTGAATTTATCAGATGAAAGTGATGGAATTACTGAATTATCATCTTCGAAATATGCAAAAAATATTGGAAAAAGTTATTTTTCTAAACCAAGTTCTAATCTTATCGATTTATCAATCACACCAAATAGACCAGACTGTCTTGGTGTTCGGGGGATAGCGAGAGATCTATCAGCCGCAGGTTTTGGAAACTTAAAACCAGAAAAAGATAAAAAAATTAAATCTAATAAAAAACAGACATTAAAAGTAAAAATAACAAAAGAAAAAAATCAAGGGTGTTTGTCTTTTGGCAGCTGCTTGATAACTAACGTCAAAAATACAGAAAGTCCTAAATGGCTGAAAGATAAGTTAATTTCTATAGGCCAAAAACCAATATCTGCAATTGTAGATATTACAAATTATGTCATGATTGATATTAATCGTCCTTTGCACGCATATGATGCTGATAAAATTGATAAGGGAATAATTGTTAGAAATTCAAAATCAGGAGAAGAATTTACTGCTCTAGATAATAAAAATTATAAACTAGATGATGGAATGTGTGTAATAAGTGATAACAAAGGTGTATTAGGCCTAGGAGGAATTATCGGAGGAACAAGATCTGGTACAGAGTTAGGTACAAAAAATGTTCTATTAGAATCAGCTTATTTTGATCCAAGATCAATTAGAAAAACTGCTAAAAAATTGAATATCGATACAGATGCTAAATTTAGATTTGAAAGAGGTATTGATCAGTTATCTATTGAAGTTGGATTAAATAAAGCAGCTTTTTTAATTAAGGAAATTTGTGGTGGTGAAATTAGCAAAATAGATATTCAAAAAATTGAAACTTATAAAAACAAAGTCATAAAATTTGAACCCAAAATGTTTGAAAAAATTACTGGTTTTAAAATTTCAACCAAGGAAATGATTAACATCTTAGAAAAACTTGGTTTTAAATTAAAAAAAGAAAAAAAATTCTTTAAATTATCAGTTCCATCTTGGAGACCAGATATCGTTCAAGAAATTGATATAGTTGAGGAAATTGTAAGAATTAGTGGCTATGAAAAAATAAAAATAGAAAATCCTATTAAAGAAAGATCAAAAAATACTTTAAATCCAACTCAAAAGTTATTTCATTTTCTTCAAAGAGCAGTAGCATCTAAAGGGTATCTGGAGGCTATTACTTGGTCTTTTACAGATTCAAAATACAACGATCATTTTAAAGAGGGCAATAAAGAAATAAAAATTGTAAATCCAATTAGCTCTGAATTGGGAGTATTAAGAAATTCTATTTTTTCAAATTTAGTGATGTATATGAGCAAAAATTTAGATAGAGGAATTAAAGACTTATCAATATTTGAAATAGGACCAATATTTTATGGTTCACAACCTGGGGCTCAAAATACAGTTGTTTGTGGTTTGTCAGCTGGGAAAAAATCCAGACTTTCATGGATTGAAAAAGGGAGAAATATAGATGTTTTTGATATTAAAAGAGATGTTATACAAACTTTAGTTGAAGCTGGTTATGACTCAGAAAAATTTTATATTGATGATGAAAGTCCTAAATATTATCATCCAGGAAAATCAGGTAGAATATTTTTAAATAAGGGAAAAGATAAGGTAGCAGCGTATTTTGGTGAAATTCATCCAAACATTATCAAAACGCTAGATATTAAAACAGAATCTTTATTAGGATTTGAAATATTTCTAGAAAATTTAAAATTACCAAAAAAACCTTTAAAAGATCAAAAAACAAAATATTCAGTATCTGACTTTCAAAAATCCGAAAGAGATTTTGCATTTATTATTGATAAAAAAATAAGTGTACAGGATTTAGTAAGTGTCATATCAAATATTGATAAAAATTTAATTTCAAATGTCAAAGTTTTTGACGTATACGAAGGAGATAATATTCCTAAAAATCAAAAATCAATTGCTATCAGTGTAACAATTCAATCTTTGGAAAAAACTTTAACGGATAATGATTTAGAAAAAACTAATAATTTGATAATAGAAACAGTTGAAAATAAAACTGGTGCTAAAATTCGTTCCTAAAATAATTAATGAGTTCAATTGATAATATAAGAAACTTTGCGATAATTGCGCATATAGATCACGGAAAATCTACTATAGCTGATAGAATTATTCATAGTTGTGGTGGATTAACTGAAAGAGAGATGAAAGCTCAAGTTTTAGACTCAATGGATATTGAACGTGAAAGAGGAATCACAATCAAAGCTCAAACAGTAAAATTAAACTATAAAGCTAAAAATGGTAAAAATTATATTTTAAATATCATTGATACCCCAGGTCATGTAGATTTTAGTTATGAAGTAAGTAGATCTTTATATGCATGTGAAGGTTCAATTTTAATCGTAGATAGTACACAGGGAGTAGAAGCCCAAACTTTAGCAAACGTTTATCAAGCGCTTGATACTAATCATGAAATAGTACCTGTTTTAAATAAGGTAGATTTGCCAGCTTCAGATCTGGAAAGAACAAAAAAACAAATCGAGGATGTAATAGGAATTGATACTGAAAATGCAATTCCGTGTTCAGGTAAAACTGGAGAAGGTATAGAAAATATTTTAGAGCAAATTATTACAACTTTACCAGCACCAAAAGGAGAAAGTTCAGCAGATTTAAAATGTTTATTAGTTGATAGTTGGTATGATACTTATTTAGGTGTAGTTATTTTAGTTAGAGTAATTGACGGTAAACTTTCGAAACATATGAAAATTAAAATGATGTCTACTAATCAGGAATATATTGTTGAGAAAGTTGGAGTTTTTACTCCAAAACCTGTTGATATTAATGAATTAAAAACAGGTGAAATTGGCTTCATTACAACAGGAATTAAAGTTTTATCCGAAACAAAAGTTGGAGATACAATTTGTGATGCTTCAAAACCATTAAAAGAAGCTTTACCTGGATTTAAACCTAGCAAACCCGTAGTTTTCTGTGGATTATTCCCTGTAGATAGTTCTGAGTTTCAAAAATTAAAAGAGGGTTTAGCAAAGTTGCAACTAAATGATGCAAGTTTTTCATTTGAGCCAGAAACCTCATCTGCTTTAGGATTAGGTTTTAGATGTGGATTTTTAGGTCTGCTTCATTTGGAAATTGTAACCGAAAGGCTTGAAAGAGAATTTGATGTTAATCTATTAACAACTACACCTGGTGTTGTTTATAAAGTTCATCTAAATAACAAAAGCATAATTGATCTTCAGAACCCTTCAAGTCTACCCGATCCAACGTTAATAAAATATATCGAAGAGCCGTGGATAAAAGCAACAATCATTACACCAGACCAATATTTAGGTTCAATAATAAAAATGTGCCAAGATAAGAGAGGAATTCAAACTAATTTAAGTTATTCTGGAAACAGAGCGGTTGTTAATTATGAGTTGCCACTTAATGAAGTAGTTTTTGATTTTAATGATAGATTAAAATCAATGACTAGTGGATATGCTAGTTTTGATTATGAAATTATTGAACATAGGGAAGGAGATTTGGTTAAGCTTGGAATATTAGTAAATGGTGAACCTGTTGATGCTTTGGCGATGATGATTCATAAAGATTTTGCACAAAAAACTGGGAGAGAAGTATGTGAGAAATTAAAAAATTTAATACCAAGACATAATTTTATGATTCCAGTTCAAGCTGCAATAGGAGGTAAAATTATTGCAAGAGAGACAATTAAGGGATTTAAAAAAGATGTATTAACTAAAATTCATGGTGGAGGCGCAACAGACAGAAAAAGGAAACTTTTAGAAAAGCAAAAGAAGGGGAAGGCAAGATCTAAACAATTTGGTAGAGTTGAAATACCTCAAGAAGCATTTATTGGTGTATTAAAAATTAATAATGAAAAATAAAAAAATAAATATTTTTATCTTTAAACTTAAACACATATTGCCAAGAATAATTTCAAGTTTCAAAAAAAAAAAAATTAAAAAAAATTCTGATTTTTCGAATTTTGAAAGTTTAATTACAGATAAAAACTTTTCAACTTACTGGTTTTTAAATAATTATAAAATAATAGGAAGTTTTTTTCCAAAAGATTATAATAAAACTTTTAATTATTTAGAAATAGGGTCTTTCGAAGGATTATCCTGCTTATTTGTTCTTTCTTATTGGAAGAAGGCAAATGTTACTTGTATAGATACCTGGGAAACTAGTAAAGATAGGTCTCAAGTTTTAGATTTTAATTTTGAGAATATAGAAAAAAAATTTGACACAAATTTAAAGGATTTTTCTATTAAAAAAATTAAAAGTACTTCTGAACAAGCCTTTAAGCAACTTATGGAAAAGGATAGTTTTGATTATATTTATATTGATGGATCACATAACGGTATAGATATATTTAATGATGCTTTGGCATCATTTAAGATATTGAATGTTGGTGGAATTATTATCTTTGATGATATTACTAATATTTATGAAGATATAGAAATGCAGCCATACAATGCATTTGAAAAATTTTATAGATTACATAAAAAAAAAATTAAAATTCTTTATCTCAAAAATATTGCAGTAATAAAAAAAACTAATTTATAGTTTTAAATTCATATAATCTTAGTTGAGAAAAACCTTCAATTGTTGTTTGAGGTAGTTTCCAACCAGTCAAATTGAGTAAATCATTATAACTAGGCTTAGGATTAATTGCTGCATTTAAAACTCTTGATGTAAAATAATATGTTGAAAAAAGTTCCTTGATATCAACTAATTTCACACCCTCAAAACTTGTTTTTTTTAGTTTTGAGTCATCCAAATATAAATTGTGCCACGGTTTAATAATTTTTTTTAATTTCAGTTTATTTCTCATATCATTAATTTTTTTTAGACCATCGTTAGAACTTTCCATAAGTAAAATTTTGGTTTTTGGGCTCGAAAGAAATTTTAATTGATTAATAAATTTTTTTTGATCATTCCATGAAGTGAGATTTTGCACAGATCTTTTAGTAATAATATAATCAAAATTTATCTTTTCTTTAAATTCTTTTTTTATTTTGTTCATATCCATACAGTAATAATTAATATTTTTAGATTTTCTCTTTGCTACTTTAATTAGATTCTGACTGAAATCTATACCATAACAATTACAATTATTTTTTTTTTTAAGATTTCTTAAAAGCTCACCATCACCACAGCCTATATCTAATACATTTTTTTTGTTTTTTATGATTGATAAAAAAATATTAATCTCGTTGATTTCTAAATTTATATCATTTGTACACTTTAAGTTCTTTTTCCCTGCTCTCAAATTCCAATAATCTAAAATTTTTTTTTTATTCATTGTTAAATTCTTTAATATTTTTAATAATTTTATTGACTTCTTTTCTTGTCATATCTGGAAATAAAGGAAGTCTTACTATTCGATTATAAATTTTTTCAGTTACAGGTAATTTAGAATTTCTAAATTTTCTACCCATTTTAGACTTGTGAAGTGGAACATAATGAAAAGTAGCAGCAATATTTGATTTTTGCATCTTATTCTTAAAGTTATTTGATAATTTTGAATTTTTAAATATTAAAACAAATAAATGATATGCACTGTTCGATTTTGCTGGGGGTTTTATTAAGTAAAATTTTTTAGTTTTAAGATTAAAAATAGTCTTATTAAAGACATTCCATAAATATTTTCTCCTCTTTTGTATTTTTTTTACTTTTAGCATTTGAGAATATAATAATGCACTTGCAAGTTCAGAGGCACGATATTCTGAACCAATATCTACCCAACTATAAAATTTTTTATTATTTGATTTGATTATTTTGCTTCTGAAATTATTAATAAATCTTTTTCTATCTGTACCTTTATCTAAAACATTGTTAGCTCTTTTAATGAGAGAAGAATTATTAATTGAAATACATCCACCTTGCCCAGCTACTAAATTTTTTGTTTCATGAAAACTAAATACACCTATATCTCCTATTGTACCTAAAAATTTATTGTTGCTTTTTCCTAGAAAAGAGTGAGCAGAGTCCTCAATTAAATATATTTTATTTTTTTTTGCTAATATGGAAATTTTTTCAATTTCACAAGGATTACCGGCATAATGAATTACGTAGATTGCTTTAGTTCGCTTACTTATTTTTTTTCTAATGTCCTCGTAAGATATATTTAAAGTAAAAGGATTTATGTCTGCAAAAATTGGTTTAGCTCCTCTTAAAACTACAGCATTTGCAACTGATACAAATCCATAAGAAGGCATAATAACTTCATCATTTTTTTTTAAATTAATTAAAATAGCCGAAATTTCTAATGCAGCAGTACAACTATGCGTCAAAGCAACAAATTTAGATTTGATTAATTTCTTTAGTAATATTTCAGTCTTATTTTGGAAATATCCATCTGTAAGTATTTTAGATTTTAAAACTTTTTTGATGTAATTAAAATCAGAATTATCAAGTGATGGTTTAGTTATGGGTATCATTGTAATATCCATTCATGATATAATTGCATATTTTTCTGTATATATTCTGGATAAGTTTCGTCTATTTCTGTCCTCTTCAAATTTAGATTTCTATCGAAAGGATCTTTTAAATTTTTAATATTATTTTCAATTGAATTAATGTCTTTGAAATTGTCTTTATTAAATTCAGTGTGAGCCATATCCTCAATTTTTTTTGAAATTTCTTTCGGCTTCATTAAGTAAGTAAAATGCCATCCACCTTTTTCAATTAATTCAATATTTTTTTCTTTATCTATTCTCCAGAAAGGATATTCTAAATTTTTAATTTTGAGCAATCTTAATTTAAAAAATGATTTTAGGTTTTTCTTCTGACATATCCTTGATCCTGCCCAATTTCCATTACCTTCATCGATGTTCATAATATTTAATTTATAGTAATACATATTTTGTAAAAAAATTCCAAATTTATGTTTTTCAAAATTAAAACTGTTTATAATATTTGGATTAGGTATTTCATCTTCATCTGAAAAAATTATTAGATCATTCTTACTGGCTGATTGAATTCCTCTAAACAAGTTTTCCATTTGTAATCTTAACAATTTATAGTCTTTTTTTCCTTTGATTTTAATATCTGGTAAGTCGGTAACTTTTATATATATAATTTTGTTTTTATATTTTTCTGGTATTTTTGGATTAAAATTAAAATCTTTTTTTAAGCCAGTGTGACTTTTATTTGCTTCGCAAATAACAAAATAATCTACTACATCTTTTAATACTTCAAATCTTAGTTGAAACAACATATTTGCTTGATAAAATGTTATACAATCATAGATTTTATTTTTAGTTGTATTTTTAATCATAGAAATAATTAACATAAAATTAATTAATATCTATTTTTGATTTGTGGAGAGGTGGCCGAGTGGTTGAAGGCGCACGCTTGGAAAGCGTGTAAAGGAGCAATTCTTTCATGGGTTCGAATCCCATTCTCTCCGCCATGAAATTAGCCTTATTTTTCAACTATAATTTAATTGATATAATTTTAATTTTAAAAGATTAATCAGCAATTTTTTTAAAAAATGTTATAATTTTTTATTTCCAAAAATTTAAAAATGACAAATAAAAATACATATCAAGCAGATTCTATTAAAGTTTTGAAAGGTCTTGAAGCTGTTAGAAAAAGACCCGGAATGTATATTGGGGATACAGACGACGGCACTGGTCTGCATCACATGGTTTATGAAGTTGTTGACAACTCAATTGATGAAGCTCTAGCAGGTTATTGTAAGAATATTAGTGTAAAAATAAATCCTGATGGAACTGTTACAGTAAATGATGATGGTAGAGGTATTCCAGTAGATATCCATAAAGGAGAAAAAAAATCAGCCGCAGAAGTTATTATGACCCAACTTCATGCTGGTGGAAAATTCGATCATGAGTCTTATAAAGTTTCAGGTGGATTACATGGAGTAGGTGTTTCTGTTGTTAACGCGTTGTCAGAAAAATTAAAGTTAGAAATATACAGGGATGGAAAAAAATATTATATAGAGTTTCAAAATGGAGAAGCTAAAGCTCCATTAAAAATAATAGGTAAAGAAAAAAATACTGGTACACAAATAACATTTTTACCTTCAAAAGAAATCTTCTCTTCAATAAAGTTTAGTCCAAATATTCTTATTAAAAAGATGCGAGAGTTAGCATTTTTAAATAAAGGGATTAGAATAAAATTTACAGATGCGAGTCAAAAGAAAGAGAAAATTTCAGAGTTTAAATTTGATGGTGGTGTTTTAGAATTTGTTGATTTCTTAGATGAAAAAAGAGAAAAGTTACAAAACAAAAATGGAAATGATTTATTTAAAAAGCCGATTTATATTGAAGGTAAAAAAAATAATATTGAATTAGAGTGTTCTTTAAAATGGAATGCTGGATATACAGAAGATATTTTTGCATATACAAACAATATTTATCAAAAAGATGGTGGAACTCATTTATTAGGTTTTAGAAGTGCGCTAACCAGGGTAATTAACAAATACGCTAATGAAAATAATTTACTGAAGAAAAATAAATTGGCGATTTCAGGTGATGACATAAAAGAAGGTCTTACATGTGTTCTATCAACCAAGATTCCTGATCCAAAGTTTTCTTCACAAACAAAAGATAAACTAGTTTCATCAGAAGTCAGAATGATAGTAGAAACGCTTGTAAATGAAAAATTATCTACTTGGTTTGATCAAAATCCTTCGATTGCAAAAATAATTTTAGCTAAAATTATACAAGCAGCAATGGCCAGAGACGTTGCTAGAAAGGCTAGAGAAAATGTTAGACGAAAAGGAGCCCTAGAATTAAGTGGTCTTCCAGGAAAATTAGCTGATTGCCAAATTGGAAAACAAGAGGGAACAGAACTATTTATTGTAGAGGGGGATTCAGCAGGTGGTTCAGCAAAACAAGGAAGAAATAGAGCAAATCAAGCGGTTTTACCTCTAAGAGGCAAAATATTAAATACGTATGTAGAAGACTTTAAGGTGAAGAAAAATGGGAATGGTAATGGAAATGGATCTGATCATAGAACAAAAGCTTTATCCAAAATGATTTCTTCAAATGAGATAGTTACTTTAATAAATGCTTTAGGTTTAGATCCAAAAGCACAAGAGATTGATTTAAAAGATTTGAGATATGGAAAAATAATTATTATGACTGACGCTGATGTAGATGGATCACATATAAGAGCTCTTCTTTTAACATTTTTTAATAATAAGCCATTCAATAAATTAATTGAAAATGGCCATGTTTATTTAGCACAACCACCATTATTTAAGATCAACAAAGGTTCCAAGGGTATTTATATCAAGGATGAAGAAGAGTTAGAAAATTATATTATAAATAATAATAAAGAATTAAAAAAAATTAAAAAAAGCTCAAAAGAATATTCCAAAACCATTGACTTAGAAAAATCAAAAATGAATATTCAAAGATTTAAAGGTTTAGGAGAAATGAACCCGGAAGAGTTATGGAGCACAACACTAGATCCTGAAAAAAGAAATTTACTTCAAGTGAAATATTCTAAAGATTTAAAAAAAGATCAAAGTTTAATACATACTTTGATGGGAAATGATGTTGCATTGAGAAAAGATTTTATAGTATCAAATGCTATAAATGTTCAGAATCTTGACATTTAAAAATGAGGTTTTTTCAAACTTCAAAACATCATTCATTTAAAAAATCGACATATGTAGCTTTAAGATGGATTGGAATTTTAGGACAATTGATTGCAGTAAATTTTGTATATTTTTTTTTAAATTCTAATTTTGATTTTGTTACATCAAATTTAATAATATTTTTAGGTGTATTAAGCAACCTATATTTAATTTTTATTTATAAAAAAACACAACTTTCAGATAGATCAGCTTTTCTTTTTTTATTTATTGATATTTTGCAATTGGGTATTTTACTTTACTTATCTGGTGGAATAATGAATCCCTTTGTAATTTTTTTATTAATACCAAGTGTATTTTCGTCATCGAATTTAAGCTTTGTTACTAATACTTTATTAGTTATCTTAACGATAATTATAATTATATTTTTAACTTTTTATTATCAAGATTTACCAATTAATTTAAATAGTGATCTTCATAATAATCATTATTTTTATTACTCTATACCAACATCATTAATCATTGCTTTGGTATTTTTAAATTACTTTGCAATGACATTTGGAACACAATCAAGATTAAGAAAAGAGGCATTGGGAAAAATGGAGGAAGTGATGGCTAAAGAACATGAGCTTTTATCTCTAGGAGGTCAAGCAGCTGCTGCAGCCCATTCTTTAGGCACTCCACTTTCAACAATAACAATAATTTCTCACGATTTAATGAAACAATTTAAGGGTCAGAAGGATATAGAAAAAGATATAGAACTATTAAATAGTCAGGTTGATCGATGTAATGAAATCTTGAAGCGTTTAACTCTTAACCCGGTTGAAGAAGATGAATTTATAGATAAAGATATAAATATTAGAGATTATTTAAGTGAAATTATTTCATCATTTAAAGAAATTAGTAAAAAAGATTTTATTTTAAATTTTGATCAGGACTCTAACCCTAAAAAAATAAGCAAATCTATTGAGATAGTTTATGGATTAAGAAATTTCATAGGAAATGCTAATAAATTTGCCAAAAACAATATTTTTGTTAATGTAAAAAGTGATAGTGAAAGCACAGAGATTACTATTGAGGATGATGGCAATGGTTACCCCAGAGATATTATATCAAAAATTGGAGAACCATATTTAAAATCAAATTCTCCAAATGATAAGTCTAAGCAAGGCCTTGGTCTTGGACTGTTTATTGGAAAAACTTTATTAGAAAAAAATTTTGCAACAGTAAATTGTAGAAATTCAAAAACACGTGGTGGAGCTGAAGTTAATATCAAATGGAAGAATAAAGAGTTATTTAATATTTAGTGGAATTTTTTCTTTGTTTCAAATAATGAACTTAATTGAGATATCATAACATCTCCTAATTCATTTACATCAGTAATCTTTATTGCTTTGTCATAGTACCTTGAAACATCGTGACCTATTCCTATGGCTAGAACTTCGATATCTGATTTATTTTCAATAAATTTTACTATTTTTTTTAAATGTTTTTCTAAAAAGTCTCCTGAATTTACGGAAAGAGTTGAATCATCTACAGGTGCTCCATCTGAAATCACCATCAGAATTTTTCTTTCTTCTTTTCTTTTTTTAATTCTATTAAAAGCCCACGATATTGCTTCTCCATCAATATTTTCTTTAAGCAAACCCTCTTTAAGCATTAGTCCCAAATTATTTTTTGCTTGTCTCCAATGAGTATCTGCACCCTTGTATATTATATGTCTTAAATCATTTAATCTACCCGGCGTTTTAGGTTTTGAATTTTTTGTCCAGAGCTCTCTACATTGTCCACCTTTCCAGTTTTTAGTTGTGAAACCTAAAATTTCAACTTTTACCGAGCATCTTTCAAGAGTTCTAGACAAGATATCAGCACATATAGCTGCAATAGTAATTGGTCTGCCTCTCATGGATCCAGAATTATCAATTAATAAAGTTACTACCGTATCTTTAAAATCTAAGTCCTTCTCTTTTTTAAAAGATAAAGAATTATAAGGGTCCATAATAATTCTTGGAAGTTTAGAGCTGTCTAATAACCCTTCCTCTAAATCAAATTCCCAAGCCCTATTTTGTTTTGCAAGCAATTGTCTTTGAAGTTTATTTGCTAATTTTGTTATAACATCTTGGAAACCAATTAGCTGTTGATCTAAACTTTTTCTTAGTTTAGTTGCTTCATCAGCATTTTCTAAATTCTCAGCTTTTACTATTTCATCATACTGTGTAGTAAAAATTTTATAATCAAGATTTATATTATCTATATTTTTTTTTACTATTTGTTCTGAACTTTGTTCATCAGATTCAACTTCGTTGAGCTGTTCATCTAAATTAAATTCATCAATGCTATAATCAGCGTCTAGAGATGCTTGGGTTTCCTGGTCATTGTTTTCATCTTTGCTATCATCTGTATCGCTGTTTTGATCATCATTTGAAGGATTGTCTTGCCCCTGATCCTGATTTTCTTGCTCTTTTTCGTTATCTTCATCACTTTGAAAAATATCCATTTCTTCCAATATTTGAGAAAACTTTGAGGAGTAAGTATTTTGATCCTCTAGATTATTCATCAAAAATTCCTTATGTTTTTCAATAGAATTTTCAAAATCTTTTTCCCAAAAATTTAACATTCTAGAAGTTAGAGCATTTAACTTTATTTTATGAAAGTTTTTTAGCATATATAATTCAAAAGCCTCTGCCACAGGTACATCATCTTTTGTTTTTAATTGATCTTTTCTTTTACGATTAATTATTTGTGAATAGTTTTCATGAAAGTTTTTTTCAATACCTTTAAGCATTTTACCACCAAGGGCCTCATATCTAATTTTTTCAGCAATATTATAAAGTGATCTAGACGAATTGTTGCTAGGTAAGTTTTTTTTATAAATTAACTCACTAGAAAATTTTTTTTTAAGGGCGCTTGAGTCTGTCTCTGCACGTAGTCTTATAAAGTCGCTTGGATTAGTAAGACTATCAATTTCTAATGAAATAATATCTTTAGCTTTTTTTTCTTCGAAGTTTTTTTTATTTAAATCAAAATCATCAGCAATTACTTTTGCTGTTGAATTTAAAGCAATTCTGAATTTTTCTTTTAAGTTTGATTCTTTAGAGCTCATTTAAATTTGAATATTAACCAAAGACTCTGGCAATTCTTCCCCAAAACATCTTTGATAATATTCTGCGATAGTATTTTTCTCAATATCATCACATTTATTTAGAAAAGTTACTCTAAAAGCGTAACCAGTGTCTTTAAAAATTTCAGAATTTTCAGCCCAATGCAATACAGTTCTAGGACTCATTACCGTTGAAATATCTCCTGCTATAAATCCTTTACGTGTAAGGGATGCAACTTTTATCATATTGGCAACTTTTTCTTTACCTTTTGCATTATTTAGATTTTTATTTTTAGACAACACAATATCCATTTCTCTATCCAGGCTAAGATAATTTAATGTTGTAACGATATTCCATCTGTCCATCTGACCTTGGTTAATTTGCTGTGTACCATGATAAAGACCTGTCGTATCACCCAGTCCCACAGTATTTGAAGTAGCAAATAATCTAAAAAATTTATTTTGTTTAATTACTTTGTTTTTATCTAGTAATGTAAAATTTCCCTCAGCTTCCAAAACTCTTTGAATTACAAACATTACATCAGGTCTACCAGCATCATATTCATCAAATACAAGTGCAACTGGATTTTGTATAGACCATGGTAAAATTCCTTCATTAAACTGTGTTACTTGTTTGCCATCTTTTAGAACGATCGCATCTTTTCCAATCAAATCAATTCTACTTACATGACTATCTAAATTTACACGGATACAGGGCCAATTTAATCTTGCAGCTATTTGTTCAATGTGAGTAGATTTTCCAGTGCCATGATATCCTTGAACTAAAACTCTTTTATTAAACGCAAATCCTGAAATAATAGCTAAAGTAGTATCTCTATCGAACTTGTAATTTTTGTCAATTTCAGGAACATATTCATTTTTTTTTGAAAATGCGTCAACTTCCATTTCTGAATCAATTCCAAAAGTTTGTTTTAATGAAACTTTAATATCTGGTTCTGTATTAAGATTTGGTGTCAATTTTTTCTCTATAGGTATTTTTTAGTTGGGTGTAAGCCAAAGTTATAAGTTTAAGTTTTTCCTCGTATTTTTTATTTCCAGAATTCATATCAGGGTGAAATTTTTTCACAAGTAATTTGAATTTATCTTGTATTTTCTTCCACTTTAAACCCACAGAAACTCCCAATATTCCAAAAGCTTTTATATCTTTATGATCAAATTTAAATTGACGCATATGATTATATTCTCCATTTATTTTTTCTTTATCTAACTCATCTCTTAAAGTTGTATTCCATAACACTTTGAAAAAATTATCTGAAGAGCTAAAGCTTTGTGTGGGTTTGTGCCAAGTCATGTCAGATTTTAAAAAATCCATTACTTGGTCATCATTCATTCCTGAAAAATAGTTCCAATTTTTATTAAATTCTTTTACATGTTCAAGGCAAAGCATTCTAAATTTTCTGCTGTTATCTTTTTCAACCGGCGCCTTATATTCACCTATTTCATTACAATTATTCCAGTCACAAATATTTTTCATGATATATAATAACATATATGGATATAAATGAGTTAATTACAATTGTAAAAAATAAATTATTAAATCAAATTAATATTGAAAGCATAAATATTGAAGATAAATCTTTTCTTCATAAAAATCATAAAGGAAATCAAGAAGGAAAATATCATTTAAAATTAATTATTGTTTCTGAAGAGCTAAAAAAAATGAATAAAATTGAAAGTAATAAAAAAATTTACAAGATTTTAGATCAAGAATTAAAAGAATTTATTCACTCAATCCAAATTTTAATTAATTAAAAAATTTTTCAGAAATAAATTCAACTTTTTTTTGGAGTATTGTTTGTTGAAAATTGGCTTACCAATTTTTTTTAACAAAACTAAGTTAATTTTTTTAGAATTATTTTTTTTATCTTTGATCATAAAAGATAAAATCTTATTCAAATCTCTGATAGAAAAATATTTTTTTAAAGAAGAAGGTAGACCAGAATTACCAATATGATTTACAATTAAATTATATTCACTTTTATTTAGCATGTTTTCCTTAAAACTAAAACTCAGTGCTGTTTTCATTCCAAGTATCACGGCTTCACCATGATTTAGTTTATGGCTGTACCCTAAGCCTGCCTCATAAGCATGGGCAAATGTATGGCCAAAATTTAATATTTTTCTTAATGCTATTTCTTTTTCATCTTTTTCAACTACTTTTTTTTTAATTTTACAACTTTCATAAATTGCTTTTTCAATAAATGGAGAAGAAAGACTTAAAACTTTTTTAAGATTTTTATTTAAAAAACTAAAAAATTTTTTATTATCAATTAATGAATGCTTCAATATTTCTCCATATCCACAAATTATTTCTCTTTTTGATAAAGATTTAAGAAATTGAATATCCGAGAGAACCAGTGATGGTTGATAAAAGCTTCCTATTAAATTTTTACCATATTTAGAATTAACCCCAGTTTTTCCCCCGATTGATGAATCAACTTGAGCTAAAAGAGTTGTTGGAATATTTGCAAACTTTAGGCCCCTTTTAAAAAGACTAGCCGCAAAACCACTTACATCTCCTGTAATTCCTCCTCCTAAAGAAATTAAAACATCATTTCTTGAAAAGTTTTTATTTAATAAAACTTCTAGAATTTTATTAACGCTATTAATATTTTTATTTTTTTCACTAGCATTAAAAAATAACACAAAAATACTTTTATTTTTTAAAGACTTTTTAATATTTGAGACAAATTTTTTTGGAACATTTTTATCAACAACAATTAAACATTTATCAAAATCAATTGAATTAGATTTAAAAATTTTTGATACACTTGAGGTCAAATTTGATCCAATAATTATTGGATATTTTTCAGTTTTAGTTACTATGTTTAATTTAACTTGTTTCATAAATTCCAACAATTTTTTTTACTATTTCAATTTTAGTAAGATTATCACATTTTATCTCATATAAAGCTTTAGAATAAATGTTAGATCGTTTCTTAATTAAATCAATTAACTCAGTATCTGTTGCATTAATCGCTAATGGTCTTTTTTTACTGTTTTTAATTCTATTTAACAATGTTTTATCATCCCAATTTAGCCAAAAAGATAAATGATTTTTTAAAATTTCTTTCCTAATATTGTTATTTGTAAAAGCTCCCCCACCAAGTGAAATCACAGTAGAACTTAATTTAAGTTTTTTTAAAGTTGTTTGTTCTTCAATTTTTCTAAAATAATTTTCACCCTTTACTTCAAAGATTTTTTTTATTGTAATGTTTAAATTTTTTTCAATTTCTTTATCAATATCGACAAAATTTAATTTTAATTTCTTAGCTACTAAAGATCCAATAGAGCTCTTACCAGAACCCATCATCCCCAAAAAAACTAGATTTTCTTTTGATTTCATAAGTTTCTTTATTGAAAAAACATAAATATGTCTTAATTTGAAATTATCTAAAAGTATATGCAATTCATTAAAAACACAAGTTCAGGCAAAGCAAGTATCATAGGACTTGTGATTAAATCTATAATTGGATTAGGGGTTATTTTAGGTATTATTTTTTTTCTAAGTACAATTGATTTTCCTGCACCTAAAAAAGAAATTGAAAAAATTATTCCAAATGAAAATTTTAAAATTGTTAAATAAGAAAATTCTTTTAAATAAATTAGTTTGTCTTATTTTTTTTACATCTGCGTTTGCAGAAGAGAAACCGATTGATATTTGGAATATAGAAAAAAAAAATAATCAAGTTATTTCAGAAACAAATATTTCAAGTGAAAATTCTAGCGTTACTACTCAGAATAGTGTTTACGAACTACAAACAAATAAACAAACAGATACTATTAAACTTGATAAAGAATTTTTATCAAAAGAAATTAAAATTGTTGGATTATACGATCCTAGTGAATACGGTTTGAGTATGGATATGTGGTCAAATTCTGATGGAACTAAATTAAAAAATTTATTTGAGAATATTAATAAGTTTAATCTTTCTGAGGATGCATCTGATATAATGCACATATCTTTATTAACCAACGCTTATTCCCCAACTCAAAATATTACTGAGAAAGAATTCATGAGCTTTAAATCTGATTGGTTAATAAAGGATGCAAACTTAGAATTAATAGAAGAGTATTTAATTAAAAATCAAATTATAAATTTGCATCCAAATTTAACAAGATATTTGGTAGATACTTATTTATCAGAATCAAACATAAAAAAATCATGTGAGATTTTTTCTAAAAATTCTGAACCCATTCAAGATGAATATCTATCAAAATTTAATTTATATTGCTTAATCAATTATGGAAAAAATGAAGAGGCACAACTAATCTTAGATTTAAAAAAAGAGTTAGGTTTTGAAGATAGTTATTACGAAAACAAAATAAATTATTTATTTGGATATCTAGATGATGCGGATAAACAAATATCAATAAATTCAATTTTAGATTTTCATTTAGCTCATAGAACTAACTCTGAGTTTTCCTATGAACCAACAGGAGATACACCTAAAATAATTTGGAAATATCTTTCAGCTGCTAATTTACTTTTTAAAATTCAAGATATAGAAATTACCGATGTAGAAAAAATTTCTACAATAGAAAAAGCTGTTAATGATAAAAATTATTCTGAAGAGGAGTTATTCGAATTTTATAAAAAATTCCAATTTAATATTAATCAATTTTTAAACGCAAAAGAGGCTTATAAATCTTTATCTTCAATCGAGGGACGCGCTCTTTTATATCAAAGAGCTCTTTTAACAGAAGAACCAAAAATCAAATTAGAATTTATAAAACTTTTAAAGGATCTATTCATATCTGATGATATTGGCGATGCCTTCGATTTGGAATTAAAAAAATTTTTAAGTGAAATTAATGTTGAGGATGTTCCATCAAATTTTACAACATTTTATAATAGTAATCTAAACAAGAAAGAGACAGCAGATAAAAAGATTAAATATAATAGTAAAATTTTGCATCAATCAAAACTTATAAATTATTTTAATGGGGACTATGCAAAATCTAAAATTGAAGAGGATCTAGATAAATTTTTAAAGAAAATTAAAAAAGATAAAAAATATTTTTTATCAAAAAAAGATATAATTTTTTTAGAGGCGCTTAAATCTGATGGAGTTGAAATTTCAAAAAAATATGACAGTCTTTATGAGGTAAAGCAATCAGAAATGCCTGCCGATATTCAAACAATGATAGATAATAATGAGATTGGTGCTGCATTGTTGAGAATAATTGAGGTAATTGGACCTGACAAAATTGAAAATATTGATGAAGATACAGTTTATTTTATTATCAATACTTTAAATCAACTAAATGTTGATTTAATTAGAAATAAACTATTGCTAAAAGTTCTTCCTTTAAAAGTGTAAAAATTATAATAAAATCAAGTTATGGCTATCAGAACTATAATAACAGAACCTAATAAATTGCTTAGACAAATTTCTAAACCAGTCAATGGCGTTGGAAAAGAGGAGCAAAAATTGATGGATGATATGCTTGAGACAATGTATGACGCAAATGGAATTGGTCTCGCAGCGATACAAGTTGGTGTACCAAAGAGAATTATTGTAATGGATATAAGTAAAGATGAGACTAAAAAAGAGCCAAGATATTTCGTAAATCCAGTTATTAAGAATAAAGACTCAGAAAAAGCAACTTATGAGGAGGGATGTCTTTCTGTGCCAAATCAGTTTGCAGAAATTGATAGACCTAGCAAGTGTGAAGTAGAATATCTTGATTATCATGGAGAAAAGAAATTGCTAAAGGCAGATGGTCTTCTTGCAACATGTATTCAGCATGAAATGGACCATTTAGAGGGAATACTATTTATTGATTATCTTTCAAAATTAAAAAGGTCAATGATAATTAAAAAATTATCTAAGAAAAAATCTACAGCAGCAGTTCTTTAAACATGCTAAAGAAAATAGTTTTTATGGGTACACCCATGTTCGCTGTTCCAATTTTAAAATCACTTTATCAAAATGGATTTCCTATTTCTTGCGTTTATACACAACCACCTCAAAAATCTAAAAGAGGTCAAAAAATTAACAAGTCACCAATTCAATTAATTTCAGAAACTTTAAACATAGAATTTAGAACACCAAATTCATTAAAAGAAAATTTAGAGGAATTAGAGTATTTTAAATCTTTAGAGGCAGATTTAGTAATAGTTGTTGCTTATGGTCAAATTATACCCAAGTCATATTTAAATTTAACTAAAAAAGGATTTATTAATATACATGCATCTATTCTTCCAAAATGGAGAGGTGCTGCTCCTATTCAAAGATCAATTATGAATTTAGATAAAGAGACAGGAATTAGTATTATGAAAATAAGAGAGGAACTAGATACAGGACCTGTATGTAATATTTATAAAATTAATATAGAAAACAATTTAAACGCTGAAGATATTAATGAAAAGCTATCAAGTTTGGCTGCAGAGAAAATTTTAGATAATATCGATAATATATATGAAGATAAAGCAAACTTTATAGAACAAGATCACTCATCAGCGACATACGCACCAAAAATTCAAAAATTAGAGGGGCAGATTAATTGGAAAGAAGATGCTAAAATTATAATTGGTAAAATAAATGGACTTTATCCAGTTCCAGGAGCCTATTTCATGTTTAATGGTGAGAGATATAAAATATTAAAAGCAGAAATTGGACAAGCACAAGGAAAACCAGGTGAGGTTTTATCTGAACATTTAGAAATTTCATGTGGAGATAAAAAATCAATAAAAATTAAAAAAATACAAAGAGAAGGAAAAAAACCTCAAAGCATTGGGGAATTTGTTTTAGGAACACAAATTAAAAAGGGTTCATTTTTGTAATGAATAGATACCAAATACTCATTGAGTATGTAGGGACAAATTTTAGAGGTTGGCAAATTCAAAAAAAGGGGCCAACAATCCAAGGATTAATTCAAGAAAAATTATCAAAACTATTAAAAGAAAAAATTATTTTACATGGCCAAGGAAGAACTGATGCAGGGGTTCATGCATTTGAGCAATCTGCGCACTTTGATTGCAAAAATAAAATAACCGATAAAATTAAATTTTTAAAATCAATTAATCATTTTTTAAATTTAAAGAACATTGCAATTAAAAATATTAAAAAAAGAAATAATAAATTTCATGCTAGATTTTCAGCAAAACAAAGAATTTATAAATACTTTATTTTTAATCAAATAAGCCAACCAATAATTGAAAAAAATAGAGCGTGGCATGTTCGTAGGCCTTTAAATTTAGACTTAATGAAAAAGGGTGCAAAAAAGTTATTAGGAACCAATGATTATTCAACTTTTAGATCTTCAAGCTGTCAAGCTAAAAGTCCAATTAAAACTATTAAATCAATTAAAATTAAATCATCAAAAAATAAAATTGAATTTCAATTTAGTTCTCAATCATTTTTACAACATCAGGTTAGATCTATGATTGGTTGTTTAAAATATTTGGGAGAAACTAAATGGGATTTGAAAACTTTTGAAAAGAGATTTAAGTCAAAAAAAAGAACACTGTGTGCGCCTCCAGCACCACCAAGTGGTTTATTTTTATTTAGAGTTCTTTATTAATTGATTTTTATTGCTCATAGCAAACTTTTTATTTATTCGCCATCTAGATTCAGCTCTTACAATATACCCACAACAGTTTTTTGATTTACATTTACAAGGAAATTGTTTGTAGTTTTCATCATAACCAAATCCATAATCACAGGTAAACTCCTCGCCTTTTTTAATATCTTTGATTGCTTTGACCCAAACCTTCAATCCCTTTCCATCATAATCACAATTATTATCACAAGAATGATTAATTAAACCCGCGGTATTCCATGAAAAATCTCCATCTAGGTCGTATCTTTTATTTATTGTAAATAAATATATTGGTTTACTATTATCGTACTTATCAGAGTCTTGTGTTTGTTTTTTTGTTATAAGTTTTCCAACATAGTCAATTATTTTAGTTCCTTCTTTAATGTCGCGAGTTGCATAAAGTCCTCTACCTTTATTATCAATGCCTGATTTTTTTATTTTATATAACTTCATGAAATTTTTTATTTAGAGTTTTCTTAAGAATTATCAATTAAATTCTAAAAGAGCATCAACGTGTCTTTTAGTGCTGTCTCGAAGAGCATTTAGATCATAACCGCCCTCCAAAATTGAAACAACTTTTCCATTACAAAATTTTTTAGAAGCTTCTAATATTCTTTTGGTAATTGTAAAATAATCCTCTGTTTTTAAATTAAATTGAGCAAGAGGGTCATCCTCATGGGCGTCAAAACCAGCGCTAATCAATACAAACTCTGGTCTAAATTCCTCCAATTTTTTTAATACACGGTCAAATACGTTTAAATATTCTTCTGAGCTTATGCCAGCTGGCAAAGGTATATTAAATATATTGTTAAACTTCCCTTTTTCTTGCTCCGAACCAGTTCCTGGATAGTAGGGATATTGGTGAGTTGATATAAAAAGAACATTTTCATTTTCATAAAAAATATCCTGCGTTCCATTACCATGATGTACATCAAAATCTATTATTGCAACTTTCTTATATTTATATTTTTTCAACAAATAATTTGCACCAATGCTCACTGAATTTAAAATGCAAAAACCAGCAGCCTTATTTTGTGAGCTATGATGTCCAGGAGGTCGAACACCACAAAATGCATTTCTAAATTCTTTTTTTTCTACTCCATCAATTGCGGCAATTATTGATCCAACTGCATCAAAAGTCGCGCCTTTGCTTCCAGGTGAAATGATTGTATCACCATCAAGTGAAGAAAAACCTTTTTTTGGAAAAGAACTTTTTACTAAATTTAAATAATTTTTTTCGTGTGTTATCAAAAGAATATCATCTGAAACTTTAGTTGGTTTCTTCCATAAAAGGTTTTTGTTATTAAATTTTTTAAAATTTTCTTCTATGACGGATACTCTTGCTATTTGTTCTGGATGACCAGGACCTGTATCATGATTTTGAGATGTATTAGATGTAATTAAACCAGTTTTCACTTAAAGTAGTTATCTAATATCTTAGTATAAATTAAAGTTAATCTTTTTAAATCAGATAAGGCCACACATTCTCCCACTTTATGCATAGTTTTCCCAACTAATCCAAATTCTAAACATGGAGCTATTTTTCTTATGAATCTTGCATCCGAAGTACCACCAGTCGTAGATAATTTTGGTTTTATTTTAGCAATTTTTTTAATTGTATTTTGAATCATAAATGTAGTTTTATTTGGTTTAGTTAAAAAAGCCTCACCTGAAACACTATATTCAATTTTAAATTTTGATTTATTTTTATTACACAATTTTTTAATTATTTTATTTATCTTATTCTTTAATTTGAAAGATGTATGTTTGTTATTAAATCTTATATTAAAGGAAGCACTTGCCAATCCTGGAATTACATTATCGGCTGAATTATCAATGTTAATTTTTGTTATTTCTAAATTTGTAGGTTGAAAATCTTTTGTTCCTTTATCAAATTTAATTTCTTTTAACTCTTTTAGTATTTGGACTAAAGCTGTTGACGGATTGTTAGCTCTTTTTGGGTAAGCGACATGACCCTGAATTCCAATGACAGATAATTTTCCAGTCATACTACCTCTACGACCAATTTTTATCATTTCTCCTAGCTTATTTGGATTGGTAGGCTCTCCTACCAAGCAAAAATCTATTTTTTCTTTTCTTTTTCTCAAATATTCAACAACTTTTTTTGTTCCATTAATTGCAATTCCTTCTTCGTCTCCAGTAATTAGAAGACTAATAGACCCATCAAATTTTTTGTTTTTCTTAGAAAAGTCATTTACCGCAGTAACAAATGCGGCTATCGAGCTTTTCATATCATTTGCACCTCTGCCAATTAAGTATCCTTTTTTAACAGCAGGTTTGAATGGATTAACAATCCAATCATTTAAATTACCAGGTGGCACTACATCCAAATGGCCTGCATAACAAAAATTTGGACTTGAGTTACCAAGTCTTGCATAGAGATTTTTTACAGGATAACTATTTTTATCTTTGAACTCGAGTATTTTAGTCTTAAACCCAAGTTTATTTAATTTTTTTTCTAAAAATTTAATTATACCTGCATCAGTTTTTGTAACAGATGGAAACCTAATTAGCTCTTTAGCTAATTGTAGTTCATTAATTTTTTGCATTTTTATTCTCTTAAAAGATCATTAACTGATGTTTTTGATCTTGTTTTTTCATCAACTTGTTTAATTATTACTGCGCAATATAAAGATGGTGCTTGTGGATTGTTTTTATCTGGCAAAGATCCCGGGACTACCACTGAATAAGGTGGAATTTTTCCATAAGTGATTTCACCATTTTTTCTATTAACAATTTTTGTTGATTGTCCAATATACATTCCCATACTTAGAACAGAGCCTTCTCCAACTATTACACCTTCTACTACTTCAGACATTGCTCCTAAGAAAACATTATCCTCAATAATTGTTGGTAATGCTTGAGCAGGTTCTAATACACCTCCAACTCCAGTACCGGCTGAGATATGACAATTTTTTCCAATCTGACAACAACTTCCTGCACGACTAAATGTATCCATCATTGTTCCCTCATCAATATACGCTCCAATATTTACATAACATGGCATCAAAACCGCATTCTTTCCTACAAATGATCCTTTTCTTACTGGCGAATTAGGTACCATTCTAAAACCTGCTTTTTCATGATCTTCTTTTGTCCATCCAGCTGTTTTTCCTTTAAGTAAATGAGCTTTGTCATACCAGCTACTGTATGGACCATTTAAATTTTCCATTGGATACATTCTAAAGCTTAACATGATCGCTTTTTTTAGATGTTGATGTGTAACCCATTCACCATTGATCTTTTCTGCTACTCTTGCTTTTCCACTGTCTAAATCATCAATAATTTGATTAACAGCATCCTTTAAAGATTTATCTGAATTTTGACTTACTTGGTCTTTATTTTCCCACGCTTCATTTATAATTTTCTCAATACTCATAGTTTTATGAGTTTTTTAATAACCTTATTTCTTTTAAAAATAAAGAAAGATTTTCAATTTTGTAATCAATATACTCTTCATCAGACTCTTTTTTCCCCCAGTATTCATCATTGATTAACCAAACTGTTTTTGCTCCTCTTTTTTTTCCAATAGATAAGTTTTTTGCAATATCTTCAATGTAAAGTGTCTCAGTTGGATCAATTTTAAATTTCTTTAACATTAGATCAAATGTTTTTGCCTCAGGTTTTGGACTGTATTCAGCATCTACAATATCAAATACACCATCAAATTGATCGTCAATTCCTAAGTGAGTAGTTATATTTTTAACATGTTCTTTGCTACCATTTGTAAACACAAATTTGTTTAGTTTAATATTTTCTAGCTCATTCCTTAAAGCAGTATCTTTTTCTAAAAAATCTAAATTAATATCATGCACGTAGTCTAAAAATTCTTTTGGAGGTATATCGTGATGTATCATTAAACCATTTAGGCTAGTGTTATATTTATGAAAATAATTTGTTTGTAATTCCTTTGCTTCTTTTAAATCTACATTTAATTTTTTTGAGATATATTGAGTCATTTTTTTACTTACTTGACCAAATACTCCTTCAAGATCACTGTAGAGCACCCCATCACAATCAAATAATATATTTTTGATATTCTTTAATTCTTTCATTGTCTTATTAGAGTCCCAGATCCCTTGTCAGAGAATATTTCCCATAAACATGAATGTGGTTTTGTGCCATTGATTATACCAACTGCTGTTACTCCATTACTCACTGCATCTAAGCACGCATTTATTTTAGGTATCATGCCCTCTGTAATAGTTTTATCTTCAATCATCTCCATAACCTCAGATGAGGAAATTTCTTCTATCAATTTTTTATTTTTATCTAGGACACCATCCACATTCGTCATCAATAAAAGTCTTCTTGATTTTAAAGATTTTGCTATGGCCATTGCGGCAGTATCTCCATTAATATTATATGTTTGACTTCCTTTACCTAATCCTAGTGGTGAAATTATAGGAATTTTATTTTGATTAATTATCTTTAATATTTGTTCATTATTAATTTCATTTGGTATTCCTACAAATCCTAGCTCCTCTTCTTCTGGTATAGTTTTTATAATATTATTATTTTTTGTGTGAATAGAGATTGCCTCTGTTCCTTTTTCTTTTAAAGAATTAACAATGTCATCATTAAAATCAATCAAAACAGATTCAACAATATTAATTATATGTTTATCGGTTACTCTTAGTCCTCTTATAAATTTTGATTGAATATTTGATTTTTCTAGCTCTCTTTTAATTCTAGGTCCACCACCATGAATCACAACAGTTGCAAGGCCCAATTTATTTAGAACACTAAGATCTATTATGAAGTTATTAAATACGTTTCTATCAATTAAAACGTTTCCACCATATTTAATTACTATCAAATCATTTTTGTATTTTTCAACGTATTTAGTTACCTCATTTAATGGCGGCCCATTTTTAGGTAGTATCTTTTCAAGGTCCATTTATTTTATTTTAATTAGGTTACAGTTTTAACTGTTGTACGTTTCATTATTACAACCTGCTGAGCCATTGTTAAAATGTTATTAACTGTCCAATAAATTACTAAACCACTTGGGAATGGTGCAAGAATAACTGTTAAAAATAATGGGAAAAACATAAATATTTTTGCTTGCATTGGATCTGTTGGAGCAGGATTTAATTTTTGTTGCACCCACATTGATACCCCCATAGCAACTGGCCATGCTCCAATTACAAGGAAAGAAGGTACGTCATAAGGAAACAATCCAAATAAATTAAATATAGAAGTAGGATCTTTAGCACTTAAATCTTGGATCCAACCATAAAAAGGCATATGACGCATTTCTATGGTTACAAATAAAACTTTATAAAGAGCAAAGAACACTGGAATCTGAATTAAAATGGGAAGGCACCCACTCATAGGATTTACCTTCTCTTTTTTATAAAGAGCCATCATTGCTTGTTGTAATTTCATCTTATCATCTTTATGCACTTCCTTAAGTCTTGCCATTTCTGGCTGAAGAGCTTTCATCTTAGCCATGCTTCTGAATGAAAAATTAGCAAGTGGAAAAAATGCTACACGAATACAAACAGTAACAGCAATAATTGCTAATCCATAATTACCAAATATTTTAAAGAAATACTCTAAAGCGGTGAACAAAGGTCGAGTTAAAAAGTACAGGAAGCCCCAGTCAATTGTTAAATCAAATTTATCAATTTTTAATGATTCTGCGTATCCATCAATCACATCAACCCGTTTTGCAGCTACAATTACTTGTAAATTTTCTTCTATGGAAGAATTTCCATTCAACTCTAATGGTTCTGTTGTAACAAAGTTTATCCTGTACTTGTTTTTATAATCCATTGTAGTTTTGAATTCTTTTTCTCTTGGTGGAATAAGTGTTGATATGTAGTATTTATCTCCAATTCCTAACCATCCTTTTTGTGCTGTCCTTGAAAATTTTTTCTCTTCAATATCGTCATAATCCTCTTCAATTAATTCTTCATCTAACGTAGCGATAGGACCTTCATGAAGAATGTAAAAATCGGTTAAACCTTCTGGGATTTGATTTCTTATAATTTGTCCATAAGAATAGAAGTCATAGTTTTTATCAGTAGAATTTATAACTCTTTGTTTTATTGTAAATAAAAACTTATCATCTAATGCAATTTCTTTTTCAAAAGTGATGCCTTGATCATTAGTCCAACTTAGTTTTATAGGAGATTGATCAGTTAATTTATTATTTCCAGAAATTGACCAAATTGAATCTGCATTTGGAATATTTATATTTTTATCAGTAGTTATAAAACCACTTTCTATTATATAGCCTGCTTTAGAGCTTCGAGGTGCAAGAAATTTTACTTTTTCATCGCTTTCCAAACTAACATTATATTCTTTGAAAGTTAGATCATCTATTGCAGCCCCTTTTAATGAGATAGAACCAACAATACTTTGGTTTTCAAATTGAATTCTTTCGCTTTGTTGTAATGCTTCTTCTCGTGAAATTTCGGTTACATTTTCTTTTTTATCAAGACTAGGTGCATCTGAATTCCTTTCAGTTTTAGTTTCTTCAGCTAAATTTTCTTTCGTTACAGGAGGTGGTGCAAAAAATAGCGAGTACAATATAATTACAGCAGCTGATAAACTTATGGCAGCAATTATATTTCTGGTTTCCATTATTTATTATCCTCCATTTCTTTTTTAACTGGATCAAACCCTTCGCCACCCCCTAAAAATTTTATTGGATGGCAGGATAAAATTCTTTTTACACTAATAAATATACCTTTAAAAAAACCGTATTCTTTTAAAGCATCTATGCTGTATTCAGAACATGTTGGTAAATATCTACAAGAATGACCTAATAATGGACTAATCAAATATTTATAGACTTTGATAAATTTAATTAAAATTAAAGTAAAAATATTCATTATTCTATTTTTGCAAAATCCTGAAAAAGAGTTTCTTTTATAATTTTATATTCATTATTTAGCATAGAAGACTTAGCGATAACAAGAAATGAATAATCAAAGTTTATCTTTATTTTTTTAACTGCTTCATTCATGATATTTCTTAGTCTTCTTTTAATTTTATTTCTCTTTACTGCATTGCCAATTTTTTTTTTAGTCACAAAACTGATATTTAGTCTTTTTTTATCTTTATTTAGTAATTTTCCAAAAAAAATAATTACATATTTATTGGTAATCTTTTTTTGTTTAAGTAAATTTTTAAATTCTTCGTTTTTTGAAAGAGCAAGTATTTTGCTTTTCATTATTCTACACAGAAACAGTTAGTGATTTTCTTCCTCTTGCTCTTCTTCTAGCTAGAAGTTTTTTGCCACCTTTAGTTTTCATTTTTGAACGAAAGCCGTGTTTTCGAGCTCTTTTTTTATTTGATGGTTGGTAAGTTCTTTTCATAATTAGATTTGATATAGTTTTTTATAATTTTTGCCCCTTTATATTAGTAATAATTAAAATAGCAAATAGAAGATTAAGCATTAAAATAAGAAGAATCATGGAAAATACAAAAAAAATTAAATTATTTATTGGTTTGTCTTATTTATTAATTGTTTGCCTATTTTTGTATTTCTTTTTTTCAAAATTTAGTCTCACAGAAATTACTTCATATGATTTTCTAAGAAACAACCAATCTTATTTTTTTGAACTTAAAAAATCTAACCTATTTTTAATTTCTATTATTTTTTTAATATTAACTATTCTTTGGGTTTTCCCTTTTTTAGGGTTTGGATCTCCAGTTGCTTTAATGGGTGGTTTTATATTTGGAAAATGGATAGGAACACTTATTGTTGTTTTAGGCCTGAGTGTTGGTGCCACTTTTTTGTATATTTTTGGAAATTATTTTTTAAAACAGTTTATTAAAGAAAAGTTCTTAAATAAGTTTCAAAACTTAGAAATAAAATTTAAACAATCCGAATTTAATTATTTATTAATTTATCGATTTATAGGTGGAATACCTTGGCAGCTGAGCTGTCTCTTACCAACTTTATTTAATGTTAAGATTATAAATTTTTTCTTTGCTACATTGATTGGAATAATTCCTCAAATTTTTTTAGCAGTTTCTATTGGGAGTGGATTAGAAAAAATTATAGACCAAAATGTTGAGGTACCAAGAATAACTGACATAATATTTTCACCTGATATATATATTCCTATTACAGCTTTCTTTATTTTAATTCTAATTACGATATTTTTAAGAAAGTTTTTTTATAAAAATTAGTGGTGCTCCCACCCTGTACTGACCAGGGAACTAGTCATTACCAATGACTTGTTATACCATTTAACTACAGGAGCTTGGACACAAATTATATTTTATTGATAATAAAGCATTTTTTTCAAATTATTGCCTTAATTTTTTGGTTAATATGATTTATATCTATTTTAGGAAAATGTTATGGGAATTCATTACGATTACAAATCAACTAAAGGTAATAAGCTTATGGAAAAGCAAGCTAAAAGAGAGAGAAAGCTTGCTGAAAAAAAAGCTAAACGTTTAGCTAAAGAAGGCCCAAAGGAAGAAGAGGAAAAAAAACCTGCATTAGATCCCAATAAACCAATTTCTTTAGATTTCCTGACTAACCCAAATAAAGAATGAGTTCAAAAGAAAAAAATGAGCGTTTAAGCTTGGCGCTTAAAAAAAATTTGAAGAAAAGAAAAATTTTCCAAAAAAAAAATAAAAAGAAAAATAAATAATGTCAATTCAACCTGATTCTTGGATAAAAAAAATGTGCAAAGAGCACAATATGATAGAGCCATTTTTAGATCATCAAGTCTCCGAAGGTAAAATTTCTTATGGATTAAGTAGTATGGGGTATGACGTAAGAATCTCCAATGAATATAGAATATTTACTAATGTTAATAGTTCTTTGGTTGATCCAAAGAATTTTTCTGATGATAACTTTATAGAGCGAAAAGGGCCACACTGTATTATCCCACCAAACTCATTTGTTTTAGCTAAAACAGTAGAATATTTTAGAATACCAAAAGACGTTTTATGTATTTGTGTTGGAAAAAGTACTTATGCAAGGACAGGAATTATTTGCAATGTTACTCCAATTGAAAATGAATTTGAGGGCAACATCGTAATTGAGCTAAGTAATACAACACCTAATCCTGCAAAAATTTATTCAAATGAGGGAATAGCACAATTTTTATTTTTCAAATCAGATACTCAGCCAGAAACAACTTATAAATCAAAGAACGGTAAATACCAGGGCCAAACCACAATTCAAGTTGCCAAAATTAAAAAGTAATTTATGGATAAATTTCTGATTAATGGTCCTTGTAAAATTAAGGGCAATGTTTCAATTTCAGGTTCGAAGAATGCATCCCTACCAATATTAGCTGCAACACTTTTATTTGATAAACCTGTAGTCATAAATAATTTACCAAGAGTAAGAGACATTAATACAATGTTAAATTTATTAAAGTCTCTTGGTTCTAAAATAATTTTATCAAAAGATAAAAAAACAGCAAAAATTTTAAATAAAAAAAATATGAAAACTTTTGCGAGTTATTCTTTAGTCAAAACAATGCGAGGCTCTATTTTAGTTTTAGGTCCACTTATTTCAAAGTACCATAAATCTAAAACCTCTTTGCCTGGTGGATGTTTAATTGGTGCAAGACCAGTTAATTATCATTTAACAGCTTTAAAAAAACTTGGTATGAAATATGAATTAAAAGATGGATATATTCTGGCAAAATCAAAAGGAAAACTTAGCGGAACAACTATAAATTTTCCAAAGATAAGTGTTGGGGCAACAGAAAATTCTATAATAGCAGCATGTTTAGCAAAAGGAAAAACAGTTTTAAAAAATTGTGCAATTGAACCTGAGATTAAAGATCTTACAAATTTTTTAAATAAAGCTGGAGCAAAAATTAAGTGGCGTGGAAGAGTTTGCGAAATTATAGGTGTAAATTCCTTGAATGAAATTGAATATTCTGTAATGGCTGATAGAATTGAAGCAGGTACCTTCTGTGTAGCTGCTACACTTGCAAAAGGTAATTTACAAATAAATAATTTAAATCCTAAAATTATTGTTACAGAAATAAAATTATTAAAGAAAGTTGGTGCTAATATTAAAACTAGTGAAAATAAAATCATAATTAAAGGACCTAAAAAAATAAAATCAATAAAAAGCATCAAAACTAGAGAGTTTCCAGGCATTCCTACAGATCTTCAAGCACAATTGATGGTTTTAATGTGCAAAGCAGTTGGCAAAAGCTCAATAACTGAAAGTATTTTTGAAAATAGGTTTATGCATGTTGCAGAATTGCAAAGACTAGGAGCAAAAATAAATATTAAAAATAATACTGCTACGATAGAAGGAAATACTAAATTCATTGGTGCTGAATTAATGTCTAGCGATTTAAGAGCTTCTGTTGCTTTGGTTCTAGCAGCTATAGTTTCTAATGGTAAATCATATATTAACAGAATTTATCACTTAGATAGAGGTTATGAAAAAATAGAAAATAAATTAAAAAAAATAGGTGTTAAAATTAAAAGATTAAAATAGTGAATAAATATTTGGCAAAAATAATAGCAAGTGACCAAGAAGGGTTACAGATGATTTCAGCTTGTAGCTCAGGGGCTAAGGTTAAAATTGCAGATATAAAATATCTCGCATCCAATAAGGTTTTTTTATTATCAATTGAAAGAACCAAGGTTGAAAGTGATCAAGAAGATAAAAAAATCAATAGCATTTGTAGGTTTGATTTTGTTGATAAAGTAAGATCAAAGAACATTGATCAATCAAATCAAGAAACTGTTTTAGAACTAATAGGTATAGATTATTTGAAAAATAATGATGTTTATGAAATAAATCTTATTTTTAATAACAATTCTTATATTGCTTTAACTACAGAAACTATCGAAGCAAGATTAGAGGATCAAAGTGAAATTAAATAGTTATGAAGATACTAAATAGCAAAAGTAAAAATTTTGATAAATTATTAGAGAATTTGCTTTTACAGAGAAAAAAAAAAATTCAATCAGACTCTGTTACTGTAACAAAAATAATTAAAGATGTTAAAAAAAATGGAGATAAAGCATTATTAAAATACGAGAAAAGATTTAATCAAAACAACATAATTATTCCAAGTTCAAAACAAATAAAAAAATCTATAAATTTACTTGATAAAAAAGTAAAGAAGGCAATCGATACGGCTTATAATAGAATTTATAAATTTCATTCACTTCAAAAATTTAAAAATATTTCTTATACAGATAAATTAAAAAACAAACTTGAATATAAATATGTGCCTTTGGAGTCTGTGGCAATTTATGTTCCTGGTTCTACTGCTTCATACCCATCGAGTGTGTTGATGAATGCTATTCCGGCAATTGTAGCAGGTGTTAAGAGAATAGTTATGATTAATCCAGGCCATAAAGGAAAACAAAATCCAGCAGTATTATATGCTGCCAAAAAATGCAAAATAAAAGAAATTTACTCTATCGGGGGCCCTTCTGCTATTGCAGCAGTATCTTATGGGACTAAAAAAATTAAAAAAGTTCATAAAATAGTTGGTCCAGGAAATGCATATGTTGCAGCAGCAAAAAAAGAAGTTTTTGGTGTTGTTGGAATTGAAAGTATGACTGCAGGTCCTTCAGAAGTGACTGTCGTTTGTGACAAATTTTCAAATCCTGAGTGGGTTGCAAGTGATTTAATTGGACAAGCTGAACATGATATTCTTGCACAATGTATTTTGATTTCAAAAGATAAAAATTTGCTAGATAAAGTAAAAATTGAAATTACTAAACAATTAAAAGAAATTCCAAGAGCTTCTGTTGCAAGAAGAAGTTTAATTAATAATGGAATTCTTATGTATATTTCTTCAGATGCTAAAATAACAAGTGTTGTAAATAAAATTGCACCAGAACATTTAGAATTAAATATTAAAAATTACAAATCGTTAGTTCCAAAAATAAAAAATTCAGGATCAATATGTTTAGGAAAATATGCAGTGATGGCAATGACTGATTATAATGTTGGATCAAACCATGTGTTGCCAACTAATGGTTCTGCAAAATACTCAAGCGGTATAAGTGTAAATGAATTTTATAAAAGGATTTCATATATAAACTTATCAAAAAAGGGTATTGAAAGTCTTGGACCATCAGTTATAACACTTGCAAATTACGAAGGGTTGGTTGGACACGCTCAATCTGTAGTAAAACGAATAAGGAGAAAATAAATTTGTCAAAACAAGACTTACTGGAATTTAAAGGTACAGTTATAGATCTACTTCCTAATGCTATGTTTAGAGTAAAATTAGAAAATGGACATACCGTTACTGCCCATACAGCTGGTAAGTTAAGAAAAAACAGAATTAGAGTTCTCCAAGGTGATAATGTGACAGTTGAAATGACACCTTACGATCTTACTAAAGGAAGAATTATCTTTAGAGGATAAATAAGGCTGAGTAGCTCAGGAGTAGAGCAGAGCCCTGAAAAGGCTTGTGTCGGAGGTGCGAATCCTTCCTCAGCCACCACCACAAACTTTCGTCTTGAAATAATCGTAAAAGAAATTAACTTTAAGAGATAATAAATAACAATAGGACTAAGAAATAAGATGAGTACACTACAAGGAAAAATTAAATGGTATAATGGTAAAAAGGGATATGGCTTCATTGAAAGAGATGATAAAGAAAAAGATGCCTTTGTTCACGCTTCAGCGGTAAAAGCTGCCGGTATGAGATATCTCAATGAAGGTGATAAACTTGAATTCACATTAGAAGATGGTCCCAAAGGTCCTTCTGCAGTTAATTTAAAAAAAATAGACTAATTTAGAAATTATTTAAAAGGGCGTTTAATCTATTAAATAGACAAACGTCCTTTTCTATTTAGGCCTTGAATATTAATTTTTTTTGTCTAAAAGACTGCACATGAATATAAATATTATATACAGAAAGACTTTTAGAAGTACTCACAGAAACTGTTTTCATAGCCAGTAGGCTATTTATTTATATTATAATTTTAAATCCACATAAAATAAGATAAAAACAAAGAGGATAAGCCCGGGTGGTGTAATGGTTAGCACGGAAGTTTGTGGAACTTTAAGTTTGAGTTCGACTCTCAGCCCGGGTACCAAAAAATGAATAAAGAAAAAAAATTAATTCCTGGATTACCTTCAGGATTTGAAGATCGTTGGGATAAAAAACTTCTTCTCAAAAAAAAGCTTTTAAAAGCTATTGAGAATAATTTTATCAAATTTGGAGCAGAGGCTCTGGAAACCCCTTCGTTTGAAATAAGTGAAAATATAGGATCTTTTTTGGCAGAAGATGACGCTAATCCTATGTCTGATGTATTCTCATTTCAGGATGGAGAAAAAAACATTACTCTTAGGTATGATCTTTCAAGCCCGCTAGCTAGATTTGTTGCACAAAATAATCAAGAACTTCCATCAATCTTTAAAAGGTATGCCATTCAAAATGTCTTTAGGAATGAAAAGGCTGGTAATGGAAGATACAGGGAATTCATGCAAGCAGATTTTGATATTATTGGAAATGTTAATTCTGCCCAAGCAAATGCGGAGCTTTGCAATTTAATATCAAGTACTTTGTTAGATTGCGGTCTTAAAAAAGATCAATTTACTATTAACATCAGTAATAGAAAAATAGTTCAAGGATTAATTGATGATTTAAAAATATCAGAAGAAAAGCAAGTAAAAGTAATTAGGGCAATTGACAAATTAGATAAACCAGGTTTTGGTTTAAAAGGTGTTGAAGATCTACTTAAAAAAGAAAGAAAAGATATAAGTGGTGCAGTCACTAAGGGTGCAGATTTAAACGATGAACAAGCATCTGAAATACTAAATTTTTTAAAAATTAAAGATTTAAAAGAATTAAAAGAAACATTAAAAAATCCATTGTCTCAAGAAGGTATAAAGGAATTAGAACAAGTATTTGAAGTATTGGGTTACAGTTCAAATTTAAATCAGGTCAAAACAAATTTTACAATTGTTAGGGGATTGGCTTATTATTCAGATTTTATTGTTGAAACAAATCTAAATTTTAAAGTCACAAATAACAAAGGCAAAGTAATCGATATAGGCAGTATTTGTTCTGGAGGAGCCTATGCAAAATTAATTTCGAGATTTAAAGGTGTGGATATTCCAGGCACTGGAATTAGTTTTGGTGTTGATCGGTTGTTATTTGCTTTAATGCAATTGGATCAAGTAAAATTAGATAATCAAAAACCAGTTTTAGTTTGTGTAATGGATGAAAAATATCTTAAAAATTACTATGAAATTTTAGATCTTTTAAGAAATAATAATATCAATGCTGAAATTTTTTTGGATACAAAAAAAAATTTAGGTAAGCAACTAACCCTAGCAAATAAACGTGAGTTGGATGTTGCAATAATATGTGGTGAAAATGAATTTAATGAAAATACAGTCACTATTAAAAGCCTTAAAGGTGTTAAGGGTGAAAATAATAAAACATTTCCAAAAGAAAATTTAATCGATGAAGTCAAAAAACTTATCTGAAAACATCCTTAGATCAGTAAAATCTAAGGGTTTTAAATATATTGATTTACCCTCAGTAATTGAGGCTAATCACATTGTTCAAAGATCAGGAGAAAATTTTAGAAAGTTTATCTTCTCCTTTACTGATCAGAATGGAAGCGAGTTGTGTTTAAGACCAGATTTAACAATTGCATCTTGTTTAAGGTATTTGGAAAATAATTTAAAAGGTAAGGAAAAAATTTTCTACAGTGGCCAAGCTTATCGAAAATCACAAAATAAAAAAGATTCAATTATTAGAAATCAAATTGGATTTGAAATTTTAGGATCTAAGGATGAGAAAAATGACGATAAAGAAATTATAAATACATCTCTTAAATCACTTCAAAATATTAAATATTCTTCAGGAACACTAACTATTGGAAATGTTGAAATATTTAATTTGCTAATTTCAAAATTGGATATTCCAAAGAGATGGAAGCTAAGATTAGCCAGACACTTCTGGAGAGAAGAATATTTTAATGATTTATTAAAAAGATTAAAAACTAATTCAGATGTTGATCCAACAATTGTAGAAATAGATAAAAAGCGTTACGTGAAAATGCTTAAAGAAGATTTATCAAATATTGTTGCAGGAAGAACAATTAATGAAATACTAAAAAGGTTTGATCAGAAAATAAAAGATCCTAGAAGAGCTAGTAAAGGAAAGAATGTTTCAAAAATAATTAAAGATTTCTTAAAAATTAAATGTCCGATAAATAAAGCAGCAAATGAGTTAAATAAATTTTTTAAAAAAAACAAAATAAATCTAGTTGTAGATCAAAAATATTTTCCAATCTCTAATAATAAGGTTTCAAAATTAAATGTAGTATTTTCAGCATCCTTTGGAAGACAATTAGAATATTACACCGGAATGGTTTTTAAAATTGATATTAAATCTAAAAACTCATTAAAAAATATTATTAATGGTGGTCGTTATGATGGTCTAATTTCAGACTTAGGATCAAAAAAACAAACTCCAGCAGTGGGTGCTGCTTTAAATTTAAATTACTAATGACAAAAAATATTTTAAATATTGGAATTCCAAGTAAAGGTAGACTTAGAAAAGATGTTTTAAATATTTTTAAAAAAAACAAATTAAAACTCATTTCTGAAAGAGGAGAAAGAGATCTTTTAGGATCTATAAAACAATTTAAAAATATTAAGATTTTATATCTTCATGCAAGAGAGATCATAGAAAGACTTGGAGACGGATCTTTGGACATAGGTTTTTCTGGCTTTGATTTATTAAAGGAAAGTGAAATTAATACTCAAAAGAAAATTAATGTGTTTAAAAGATATAATTTTGGAAAGGCCAAATTAGTAGTTGCAATTCCTGATCCATGGATAGATGTACAAACAGTTGCAGATTTAGAAGAAATTGCATTTGAATTTAAAGATAAGAAAAAGAAAAGATTAAGAGTAGCAACAAAATATCCAAACTTAACAAGGGAATTTTTGTTTTCAAAGGGCGTTACCCAATTTAAATTAATTGATAGTTTGGGTGCAACTGAAGCTTATCCTTTTACAGGCTCATCGGAAATAATTACAGATATCACTTCTACCGGAGAAACGTTAAAAGCAAACAATCTACGTATTTTAAAGGATGGAGAAATATTAAGATCAGAGGCCTGCATGATGATTTCTAAGTCATCCAATAATAAAATGGGTATTAAAAAAATAGTAAAATTACTTTCTAAAAATTAAGTCTTTCCAATAAATTAGTATAATTTTGATAATATCTAGATTTCTAATAATTGCATAAAGTGCAACAATAACACAAATTATAAAGAATATTTTTAATACTAAAATTAGTTCCATAAAGTATTTTTAAATATTTAAATTCATTAATCAAATATTTACGATAAAATAAAAAAATTAGAATCATGGATAATATATTGTTAATTTTACTAGTTTTGTTATTAGGTGGCGTTTTCGCTATTCTTTATCTAAATTTAAAAACTAAGCCAAAAGATGAAAATGAAAACAAAGAAGCTGAGGAAATAGCTAATTTAAAATCAGAAATATCAAGTTTAAAAGACACCTTAAACACTACAATCAATAGCTCACTTGGTGCAATGTCGACTTCATTTAATAATCTATCAACTGGAGTTACTAAAGATATGACTGAAACTTTAACTAAGGTAGAGGAAAAGGTTGGTAATTTTAATCAACAAGTTCAACTATTAAATCAAAGCCAAGAGGGGATAACTAAAATTTTAGCTGGAGTTAAGAAATATGGAACTCTTGCAGAATTTAGCTTAGATGCTCTAATTAAAGATTTGCTACCAGCCTCTCAATTTATGACGAATGTTAAAATGAAAGAGGATACCAGTGAAAATGTTGAATTTGCAATAAAGCTTCAAGGAGATGTTTTAGTTCCTGTTGATAGTCATTTTCCAGTAGAAAAATTTAAAGCAATTACCGATGGTCATGATGCGGAAGACAAAAGGGCTGTAGCAGATGCTAGAGCAAAATTAGCCTCAGCGTTTAAAGCAAAAGCTAAAAGTGTTAATGAAAAATATATTGTTCCACCAAAAACTACTGATTTTGCAATCGTATATGCTCCTACAGAAAGTTTATACAAAGAGTTAACTGAATACCAAGATCCAAGTACAAAAGAATTATTAACTCAAGAGTTAATGAAAAAATATAAAGTTGTAATATGTGGACCCAATACTCTTTCTGCTTACTTACAGTCTTTACATATGGGATTTCAATCATTGAAGGTACAAAAAGGTGCAACAGAAATTTATAATCATTTAAAAACAATCAGTACAAGATTTTCTAAACATTTTGAAAACATTATAGTTCTTAGAAAAAAATTAGAAGATGCAATGGGAGTTGTTGATAAATTTGGAACGGATGCAAGATCAATTTCAAGAACCTTAGAAAATATTAAAGATCCCGAGCAGGTTGAGAAAGCTGTACAAACTGAAAACGTGGAAAAATTTGTTGAACCAAATAGGCAGCTTAAAAATTAATTTCTTTTTTTCCTGAATAACGTCTATAAGAAATCTCATGCAGTGGAATCAAAAATATGATTATCCAAAATCATCAAGAGCCACAGTTGATGGCATTAGAAGATACTTATTAGGGGAAACAAAATTACCAAGTGTCACTTCAATTTTAGATGTAACTCGATCTGAAGAAGATAAAGCAGCATTAGCAAATTGGAGAGAAAGAACTGGGCAAAAAGAGGCTGAGGCAATTACAAAAGCAGCAAGTAGTAGAGGTTCTCAAATGCACAACTATTTAGAGTCTTATTTACTTGGAAGAGAAAATTTAAGTTTTTTTGAAGATAACGAACAATACAAATTAATGGCTAAGGAAATTATAGAAAAAGGTTTGAAAAATAGATTGGATGAAATTTGGGGTGTTGAATGCACTCTTTATTATCCAGAGAAGTATGCAGGTACTGCTGATTGTGTTGGAGTTTATGAAGGAAAAGAAACAATAATTGATTTTAAACAAAGTAATAAACCTAAAAAAGCTGAATATATAGACTCATGGCTTCTTCAAACAAGTGCATATTCATTAGCACATAACATTGTGTATAACTCCAATATCACTTCTTGTGTAATTTTGGTTTGCACAGTAGATAAATTATTCCAAGAGTTTAAAATTCAAGGGCATGATTTAATTGTTTATCAAAATTTGTTTTTAGGAAGATTAAAAAAATTTAATGAGCTATCGCACTTAACTTAGGATTTTATGGATAAAATAGTAATTTACGATACAGAAACAACAAATAGTACAATTTGGGGCTCAATAATTGAAGTAGGCGCTGTAGTTGTTGATAAAAACTTAAAAGAAATTGGTAAGCTAAATATTCGTGGCAGAATGCCTGAGGGTGAGGTTCCAAGTGCAAAGGCCTTATTAGTTAATTCAACAAGCATTGATTTACTTACTAAAGGCAATTACTCGCATTACGATTTTTTAGCTGCAGTAGAGAATTTTTTCTCTAAAGCTGGTCCAGCATTGTTTATGGGTTGGAGTAACTTAAATTTTGATAGACGAATGTTTCATTTTAATTTTTTTAAAGGGAATAGATATCCTTACATTACACATTCATCACCTAATAAAGAACATGACGGTTTACATGTTGCAAGAGTAGCACAAACCTTGAATCCTGAAACATTAAAGACTGAATTAACAGAAGCTGGAAATGAAAGTCTAGCTTTAGAAGGTTTAGCTAGACAACAAGGATTTGATACATCTCAACAACATACTGCTTATCATGATGCATTCACAAGCTTAAAAATTCTAAGAATTATAAAAGACAAACATCAAGACAATTGGGAAAATTTTTTAAGTACATCTACAAAAAATAGCGTTGAAACTATCTTAAAAAGTGAGGGGATTTATTCAATTTTCGAAAATGTTAAAGGAAAAAATATGATGTATCTTGTTTCTACATTACATCCAGATCATTGTTTTCATCCATCATATGCATCTTGGGGATATTTATTTGATTTAAGAAGAGATCCTGAACCTTTGTTAAATTTATCAATAAATGATCTTAAAGTTTATTTAAAAAAGTTTAGTCCAAAAGCACTTAGAGTAATCAAAACAAATAAAGCCCCTGTTGTTTTAGATAAAAAGTTTGCATTAAAAGAGAAGGCATATGCTGACTTAGATTTAGAAACAATCCAGAAAAGAGCAAAAATGATTAGAAATAGTCAAAATTTTTGTAAAAATATTCAAATAATTAATAGAGAGGCCGCTGAAGAAAAAGCTCAAACTCAAACCCAGGAAGATCTATTACCTGAAGAAACTTTATATGAAAAATTCATTCCCAATAAAGACACCCAATTATTTAAAACTTGGCACAGTTCTTCTTGGGAAGATAAATTAAGAATGTTGGATAAGTTTCAAGATAAAAGATGTAGTTGGTTTGGGCAAAAAATTATTTATCAAGAAGCACCGCATATTTTGCCACCAGATTTATATAAAAATATAAAAAGTGAAATTGCCAGACGAATTTTAAGCAAAAATAGAGAAAAGTGGCAAACTATAGGAATGGCCTATCAAGAAATTGACACCTTAAGAGATCAAGCATCAAATCGAGATGATGAAGAGGAACTAAAAAAATTAGATGAAATAAATGAATTTATTATGTCTATAGAAAAAAAATATGAAATTGCATAGTTGACTTTAAGGCTCTAATTAATAGAAAGGAAATATGCTTACAAATTTTAAAGATGAAGATTTTGATACTAAAATTAAAAATGAAAATGTTTCAGTCATTCAGTTTTCAGCTGAGTGGTGTGGTCCATGTAAGGCACTAAAACCAGTAATGGATAAGTTATCTGATGAATATAAAGATAAGGCTGGTTTCTATTATGCTGATGTTGAAGACGGTGGAATAAATACCGGAAGTGCAGCAGGTATCAGGGGTGTTCCAACAGTTATTATCTATAAAAAAGGCGTTGAAGTAGATAGAAAAGTTGGTGGAGTTCCTGAAAGTCACATGAAGGAATTTTTAGATAAAAATATCTAATTTAAATTTAAAACTTCACCTGCAAGATATAACGATCCAGTAATAAGTATTATATCGTTTTCTTTTACTGGGATTGACTTTATAGCATCTTCTATACTTTCCTTATAATTTATATTTGAAAAGCCGTTTAGCTTATCTTTAAGCTCTCCTCCTTTAATTGAATTAGGTTGATTAGGTATATCTATTGTAGTCAATGTAGAGATATCTTTAAAGAAACTCATATATTCATTATGATCTTTATTAGCCATCATTCCAAGAATGATGTGTTTATTGCAATCTAAACTTTCCAAGTATTCATTCAAAACTTTTGCTCCCAATGAGTTATGAGATCCATCAACATAAAGTTTGTGATCTTTTACAAGCTCTTTAAGTTTTCCAGATTTAATTTCTTGTAATCTTGCAATACAATTTATTTTTAAAATACCTTTTTTAATGTGGTCATCTTTAATTTTTAAATCTTTCAAAATTCTTAGGGTCGCAATTGCTGTTGAGACATTTTCTAATTGAAATTGACCTTTAACATTTGGCATAGGTAATTTTATTCCCCCAAATTGATCTTCATAATAAAAGAAGTCATTTTCTTGCATTGTAAAACTATAGTTTTCATTATGGAAAAACTTATTTGATCTGTTATTTGAAATTGTTTTTTTTATATCATCTACAATTTCTTTATTGCTTTGTTTTGCAACTATAATATTTGAGTTTAAAAGGCTTGATGTTTTCTCAAAAATAATTTTTTCAACAGTTTGTTCATTTTCAGGTAGCCAATCTAAATGATCAAGGCCAATAGATGTTACAACGCTAGCAAGGTTATTTTTTAAGATATTAGTAGCGTCAAATCTAAAGAATAATCCACTTTCAATTAAATTTATATTATCTGGGTATTGAGATGCTTTTAAAAAATAAGCCGCAGTAAGTATCTCAAAGAAAGTAATTGGTTCACCATTGTTAGCTTCCTCAACTTCTTCAAGTAAATTTGCCAAATCTTCATTATTCAATTCTTCATTATTAAAAACAAACCTTTCATTGATACTTTTGATATGAGGACTAGTGTAGATATTACAATTGAAATTTGCTTCCTTTAAAATAGAAAACATTGCTTGGATAGTTGAGTACTTTCCATTAGTACCAACAATTGAAATTGCTTTGATTTTATCTTGAGGTTTGCCTAATTTTTTGCAGAGACTTTGAATACGATCTAGACTTAAATCTATTTCTTTAGGATGCAGCTCTTGTAAGCGACTGACTATCTTCTGAAGTTTCATTTTGTTCAGCACTTATATCAGAGTTTTTCTTTAACAATATTGATAATAAAGTTCCAATTTTAGAGGCAAGATCTTTACGTTCAACGATTAAATCAACAAAACCAGTTTTTTCAACATATTCACTTTTTTGGAAACCTTCAGGTAATTCTTCTTTAACAGTTCCTTGAATTACTCTTGCACCCGCAAATGCAATTAAAGCTCCTGGTTCTGCAATGTGAATATCACCTAACATAGCGTATGATGCAGTAATACCTCCTGCTGTTGGATCAGTGATACAAACTAAATATGGAAGTCCATTTTTCTTTAATTCATTTATTGCAAGAGTTGTTCTTGTCATTTGAGATAATGAAATTAAACTTTCCATCATTCTCATTCCCCCTCCTGCACTAATACATAAAAAAGGTGTTTGATTTTCTATGGCATGTTGTATTCCATATAAAAAAGCCTCACCTTCTGCTGCTGCCATTGAAGCTCCTAAAAAATCAAAATCAGAAGCTACAGCTGTAATTTTAATATTATTTATAGTTCCAGAGGCAACCATCATACCACATTCTAATCCTGTTTTTTTTCGGGCACTTTTCAATCTTTCTTTGTAAGGTTTAGAATCTATCCAGTTCAGTGGATCGTCTTTAGGTATTGGAGTTTTGAAAATCTCATAATTATTTTTTCCAAACAAAATATCAAACCTTTGATGTGGTTTTATTCTATGATGACGTTTACAATCCGGACATACCCATAAGTTTTCCTCTAAATCTTTTTTTAAAATTGGACCCTTGCAACACGATGTCCAATCGCTTTTTGCAATATCTTCTTTTGTAGCCCTTTCACGTATAGCAGTTTTAATTTTTTCACCTGCTTTAATAATTTTAGTTATCCAGTTCATTGAATTTTATTTTTTAACCTCTTAACAATATTAGTAACATTTGTGACCGCATTTTGTCTCTTTTCAATTGATTTAGAGATTTCTTTACAAATTGCGCTTCCAACCACCAAACCATCAGCTTTTTTAAGAGATTGGATGGTTTTTTCTGTAATTCCAAAACCAATAACAACATTTTTTGATTTATTTTGTTTTTTAATTTTGTTGTATTTTTCTAATATTTTCTTTGGGGACACTTTAAGCTTACCACCCGTTGTAGACAACATGCTTATATAATAAATCATATTATGTGAGTCTTTTATGATTTTTTTTAGTCTTATCTGGGAAGTAGTTGGTGAAACCAATTGAATAAAAGTAATTGCTTTTTTTTTGCATTTTGATGCAAAATTTTTATTTTCAGGATAAGGCAAATCAACAACTATTAAACCATCAACTTTTGATTGTTTGCATTTTTCTAAAAATTTATTTTCATTATATTGATATATCATGTTGTAATAGCCCATGAGTATAACTGGTTTATTTTTTTTTATTTTTTTAAAATTTTTTACAATTGAAAATACATCATTAATTTTAATACCATTTTTGATTGCTCGGTAAGCACTTGTTTGTATTTGTCCTCCATCAGCTATAGGAGTATTATGTGGAAAACCTAATTCACAAATATCTGCGTAACTAGAAATTGATTTTAATATTTCTAAAGATTTTTTTTTAGTATTATCTCCAGCGACAGTATATGTAAGTAAAGCTGGTCTGTTCTCTTTTTTTGCAACTGAGAAAGCTTTGCTAATTAATGAATTCATTAATTTTTACCCAACCTTTCTCTTAAGATATCTCTATCTTTTTTAGCATCACCACAAGAGTTAACTATTATTATTGTATCTTTACTTAATTTTGGAGCAATTTTTATCGCCTCTGCAAATGCATGACTAGGTTCTAAACTTGGATTAAGTTTTTCAAATTTAGTAACCATCACATGCGCTTTTAGCGCTTCTTCATCAGTTGCATAAGTGTATCTGGCTCTTTTTGCATCTTTTAAAAAACAATGTATAGGACTTACACCGGGGTAATCCAATCCAGCACTAATCGACTCGGTATCATTAATTTGACCTTCACTGTTTTGACAAACATAAGATGCTGCTCCATGTAAAATTCCAATTTTAGCATTTCTACTTAAAGGAGCAGCGTGGAGCTTTGATCTTTTTGGACCTCCAGCCTCCACTCCAACTAACTCTATTTGTGATTTATTAAAGTCTATAAATTCACTCCAAAAACCATATGCTGAACTTCCACCACCTACACAGTTAATTAATTTAATTTTTTTTGGGATTTTTTTGAATTCTTGTTTAATTTGTTTTTTTAATTCTCTTGAAATTTGTGCCGTACTCCATCCACAAATTTTTACAAATATATTTGGACCAACTGTACTTCCAACACACATATGTGTAGTGTCACAATTTGATACCCAATATCTCATACACTCACTGACTGCATCGACTAAGGTTTGACTACCTGAATATACAGGAACTATTTCAGCACCATTTTTTCTCATAGCATCACAATTTGGTTTTTGTCTCTTGATGTCTTTTGCACCCATGAAAATTTTACATTTGAGACCAAATTTCTTTGCAGCCATACTTAACATTTTACCAGCATAACCAGCACCAGTATCACCAACTATATATTTTTTCCCCATAGCTTTGCAGATTAAGGCATGAACAGTTGCATTGTATATTTTATGGGCACCACCATTAGCCTCCGATACAACTTTAGCCCATATTTGAGCACCACCTAAATGAGCAGATAAATTTTCTAATTTTACAAATGATGTGGGTGATCCTATATAATTTTTAAAATAATAGTCTCTTTTTTTTAAAAATTTCTTATTATTTCTTAATTTTGAAAACTCACGTGTAAGATCTTCTACAGGTTTTTTTAAAGTTTCAGGAATAAAACTTCCTCCAAATTTACCACCCCAAAAACCCTGATGATCATGCTGGTCAATTAAAGGAATTTTTTTTTTAAGTTTCATTTTTCAATTTATTTAAGTTATTTAAAAAAAAATCTATTTTGGATTTATCTTTTAATCCAGAAGTTTCTAAGCCTCCAGATAAATCTATGTAATTAGCAATTTTCTCATAGTTTTTTAGATTATCATCAAATTTTATATTACCAGCTAGCATTAATTCCTTGTTTAATTTGATGTTTTGAATCAAGTTATGATTAAAGCTCTGACTTTTTTCATAACCTTTACTATCAAATAAATAGACATCTGTGACGTTAACAAATGACTTATACATAAGAACATCAGACTTATCTTTAATTGTTAAAGCTGTAATAATCTTTTTTTGATATTTTCGTTTTATATTTATAATTGCTTCAGGTGTACAGTCATACAATTGATAATAATCAAAAGGTAAATGTTTTATTTCTTCTAAAATCTCATTATTAGGTTTTACTAAAACAGCAACAAATTCACTTTTGTTTTTTTTAACATTTAATAATTTTTTTAATGAGTCAATTTCAATATACCTTGAGCTTTTTGGGTAATTACAAATGAAGCCAATAAATTTTGGGGGATAGGGATGATTAATTATGTAATTTAAAGTATTTGAATCTTTAATACCACAAATCTTACAACCTTTGATCATCTGTTTAAATGATCAGCAAGTTTTTTGGTGTTATTAATTATGTTACCTTTTGTTAGAGATCTTCCTATAACAATACCAGAAACCTTATTTTTAAAAGCCTGTTTAGGAGTCATAATTCTTATTTGATCATCTGAACTATCACCAGGCAATCTTATTCCTGGAGTTATGATTAATAAATCTTTGTATCTTTTACGAACTATTAAAGCTTCTTGAGCAGAACAAACTATACCATCGCATCCTGATTTTTTAATTAATGCTGCTTGTTTTAAAACTAATTCTTTCACGTTTTTTGTATGACCTATTTCCTTAAGAGATTTATTATTAAGACTTGTTAAGATTGTAACACCTAAAATTTTTAAATTTTTATTTATTTTTTTTGTCTTTTTTTTTATAGATCTAAGCATTTCCAATCCACCATTCACATGCACAGTAATATATTTACATCTCTTTAAATCTTTTAAGCTATCAATCGCTGATAATGCTGTTTGTGGAATGTCATTTATTTTTAAATCTAACCAGAAATCACTTTTAATAGTTTCTAAGAATTTTCTACCTTTTCTAGAGTAAAAAAATTGAAGACCAAATTTTGGAATTATATTTATTTTTTTTGTTTTGGTTTGACTAAGAATTTTTTTTACTATATTTAAATTAGATGTATCACATGCAACAAATATAGTTTTATTCTTCATTATTATTTAATTTATTAAACAACTCTTTTGACATTTTAAAGTGAATAGTTTTTTTTTCAGGTGTATTTACTTTTTCGCCTGTTTTAGGATTCCTAGATATTCTAGCTTTTTGTAATTTTGTAGAAAATACACCAAATCCTCTAAGTTCAACTCTGTCACCCCTTTTAAGTGCACTTTTTATTTCGTTTAATACAATATTCGAAAATTTTTCTAGATCTTTTTTAAGAAAATTTGGGTAATTTTTTGAAATTTGTTTTAAAAGCTTTGATTTTACAATAGCCAATTTAAATATTCTTGAATTATTCTTTTTCTTCTTTTCTTTTTAAGTCCTCAGATAATGATGAAAATGGTAGATTTTTTCCAGATCCCTCAGAACCGTATTTATCTAAAGCTTCTTTTTTTTCAATTTCCTCTAATAGTTTGATACTCAAAGTCACTTTTCTTTTTGCTAAATCAATATCTGCAATTGCGCAATCTAATTTCTCACCACCAGTCCACCTGCTTGGACGTGCATCAGCTGCATTTATTGCAATAGCAGATTTTTTAATTTGGAAATCCATTTCACAACCTTCAGGTCTTACTATTAGACCTTTATTATCTGTAGAGATCACTTTTACAGTTATGGTTTGATTTTTAGATTTGTCTTTAAACCAATCAAAAGGATCTGCCTGGGTTTGTCTCAAACCAACCCTTATTTTTTGATCAGTTGGTTTAATTTCTAATACTTTAACTTTAATTTTGTCACCTTTTTTATATTTTAATAATTCATCTTCCCCATTATTTAAATATGTTAAATCATTACAATGTAAAAACGCGTCTACATCTAAATCTTCAATTTTTACAAATAATGAGTATTCATTCTTATTAACAATTTCTCCTTCTACAATTGTATCAACTGGATATTTTTTTTGAAATTGTTCAAACGGGTTCTCTTTTGTTAATCTATGTGAAATAGCCACTCTTCTTTTTTCTTTATCAATTTCAGTTATAACACAATCAATTTCATCACCAACTTTGAACATTTTTTTAGCTGATACATTTTTTTTTGTCCAACTTAGTTCACTAGAGTGAAGTAGTGTCGTTAATCCTGGTTCTAATTCACAAAAAGCACCAAAATCCATTAACTTAACAACTTTTACTTTATAAGTTTTGTTTAACTCATAATTTTCAATATGTTCAAATGGATCTGGTGATAATTGTTTTACTGAACATCCAACTTGTAATTTTTCTTTATCTACGCTTATTACTTTTAGATCATGTTTTTCCCCGATATTAAATACTTCATCAGGATGATTAACTCTCGAGTAGGAAATCTCTTGTAAATGAACTAATACATCTAATTCTCCATTTACATTAAAAAAGCAACCAAAAGAACTGTATCCTTTAACTTCAGCTCCTTTAATTATATCTCCAACTTTAAATTTATCGATTATTTTAGCTTTATCCTCTTTTTTAAATGAAGAAATAATTTCTCTTCTAGATACGCATGCATTACCTCTTACTCTGTCAAGTTTAATGAGTGCAAATTTTTGTGGTTCATTCATTAAATGACTGATGTCTTTCAAAGGTTTATCACTTATTTGAGAGCCTGGTAAAAACATTAGTGAACCTGTATCAATATGTTCTACGATACAACCGCCTTTACATTTAGATGTAATCTTACCCATAATCGGTTCATTTTTCTCATAAGCTTCAACTAATTTATCCCATCCCTTAATTTTTTGAGCTTTACTTGCAGAAACTAAAACTTCACCATTTTTATCTTCGATTTTTTCTAATAAAACAGGAATTGTTTCTCCGACTTTAATTTTTTCGGATAAACCCATTGTCTTCAACTCATTAACGTCTAACACCGGTTCAGATTTCAACCCCTCAACAAAAAGGAATACAAATTTTTCAGTAATTTTGTTTATTTTACCTTCAATTATTTTTCCTTCTTCAATTTGAATTTTTGACAGTTGGCTATTAAGGAGTTTTTCAAACTCTTTAGACGCTGGGCTTGAGAGATCTTTATAAATTTCCATTAAGTATTAGTTTCCTATCTATTATTTTTTTAATTTTTAAAAAACATGCCCTTTTATTAAGGTTTGTTGTATTAATCAATAGAGAATCTTTAGTTTTTCTTAAAGGAGATATTTTTCGATTAAAGTCACTTTTATCACGGTTTTTAATGCTTTTTAACACTTCTTTATAAGTTATTTTTTTTTTTAGATGCTTTAATTCTTTTAATCTCCTTAATGCTCTAATTTTAACATCGGCAGTTATGTAAAATTTAAAATCTGCATCAGGTATAATGTTATAAGTAATGTCTCTTCCATCTAAACAGGAACCTTTGAATTTTTTTGGAGGATTATAAGCTAAATTTTTTTGAAAGCTATGAACTGCTTTTCTGATACTTTTATTTTTAGCAATGAGTGAGGCTTTAGTACCCACTTCATCAGATAAAAGAAATTTATAAGATAAATCTTTAATTTTAAGTTTTTTTATTTTCAATTTAATAAATTTTAAATTAAATTTTTTTGGAAACTTTATTTTCAAAAATGCCAAATATCTATAAATCTTACCTGTATCTAAATAAAAAAGATTATAATGTTTTGATATCGCTTTTGCCAAAGTCCCAGCACCAGCTGCTGCGGGTGAGTCAATTGCAATTTTAATGATTTTTTTTCTCTTTTTCATTTACTTAAATTTTTAATTATTTTTAAAAAACTTGGAAACGATGTATTGATTGAATCTTTGTCATAAATTTTCCATTCTCCACCAAAAGATAAAGCTGCTATCACACTCGTCATGAAGACTCTATGATCTTTTAAGTAATTTTTGATAACTATTTTCTTATTAATTTCTAAATTTGGTTTTCCATAAATTTTTAATGAGTTTTTTGTTTTGATTGTTTTAACTCCCATTTTATTTAAAATTATTTCTCCCCAATTAAGTCTTGGACTTTCTTTTTGATTTAATTCACTTAAATTTTTAAAAGAGGAGATACCCTTTGCTTTTGCAGCTGCCAAGAAAATTACTAAAAATTCATCTATTGCTCCACTATTTAATTTTGATGGACATTTTATTGCTTTTAATTCTTTTGGACTTTTGACTTCAATGTCAGCTTTTTTCTCTCCTTTATAGATTGATTGATTTAAAAATTTTATATTAACACCCATTTTTCGTAAAATAGTTATAATGCCTATTCTAGATTGATTTATATTTACATTTTTTATTACTAGTTTTGAATTCTTGTTAAGAACAGTCAAAATTATGAAGAAAGCACTAGAACTTATATCTGCTGGTATTAAATAATTTAATTTTTTTATTTTTTTAACTTTATTAACTTTTATTAAATCATAATTTTTATTTTCCTTAACGGTTATTGGTAATTTTAAAAATTGAGATAATAACTCAGTGTGATTTCTTGATTTTTTTGCTTTTATTATAGTTGTTCCATCGGTTCTCATACCCGCAAATATAACTGCACTTTTGCATTGTGCTGAGCCTTTATTTTCTGTGTAAATACATGGCCTTAAATTTTTACTGCCAGTAATAAATAGTGGTAGATTTTTATTTTTATTTAGTTTTATCTTAGCTCCAAATTTTCTAAGTGGATCTGCTATTCTTTTAAAATCTCTTTTTGATAAACTTTTATCTCCAATTATTTTTATTGTATATGGTGAGTTAATTAATAAACCTAAGATAAGTCTTCCTAATGTACCAGAATTTTGAGCATTAATTTTTAATTTTTTTTTATATTTAAATCCGTTTATTCCTTTGCCATAAACCTTGCAAACATTTTTTTTTAAAATTACTTTAATTCCTAGTTTTTTAACTGCTTTAATGGCAGCCATTACATCTTCTGATAAAAGTAAATTTTTTCCTATAGAAATGCCATCTGACAATGATGAGAATAAAACCCAACGTATACTTAAACTTTTATCTCCGTCTACACTAATTCTTTTATCAAAATTTTTAATCTTTTTTTTTATAACAAGTGCATTCCTCATTATATTTAACTTATCTTGAATGAACTTCCAAAATAAGCTTTTTGAGCATTTATATCTTTAATTATATTTGATGGTGAACCCTCTGCAATTATTTTTCCATTGCTAAGAATCATTGCTCTATCAACAATTTGTAAAAGAGAAGTAGCAATATGATCACAAATGCAAATAGTAATTTTATTTTCTTGTTGTAGATTTATAATAAGCTCTTGCAACATCTGTATAGTAAGGACATCTAATGCGCTAAAAGGCTCGTCTAATAGTAAAAGTTTAGGTTCACTTAGAAGTGAAAGAGCTATGACTAATTTTTTACGTTCACCTCCAGATAAGTGTTTTGCTTTAATGTCTTTTACATTCTCTAGCTCTAATTTAGAAATTAAATAATTAATTCTCTCAATTCTATAATTTTTGTTTTCTATAACAATTTCACTGATTGCATTTAAATTATCTAATAATGTTAGGTCCATAAATGCCCCTCCATACTGAGGCACATAACCAATTCCAAATTGTTTTGTTCTTAAATATACAGGATAATTAGTTACATTTTTATCAACAATTTTAATATTGCCACTTTTGGGTGAAATTAGACCAGTCATTAAATGATATATACTACTTTTTCCAGCACCATTTGGACCCAACAAACCATGAATTGTGTTTTCCTGAATTTTAAAACTGATATCTTTTAAAATAAATCTATTACTGTATGCCAACGAAACACTTTCAAATTCAATAGCACTATTAATTTTTTTGAAAGATTTAATTCTAAATGGTTTTATAGTTCCCATATTAATTTTTTTTTATCAAAATTTTTTTTTTCTTATCGTACATATATATTTTTGTATCTTTGGTTTCTAAATCTAGTTCTATTACATCTGTATTTAATGTATTCAACAAATCTTTATATATTACATTTTTTGATATAATCATTGATTTTCTTTCAATAGAAAAATCTAAATATTCGCTAGTAATTTTTTTATCTAAGTACTCAATTATTACATTTTTTGAGAAAATTGTATCATAATTATTAATATTATATTTTCCAAAATCTGCATAAATTAATATTTTGTTTGAATTTATTAAATTTATGACTGCATTTACATTTTTTAAAAAAATTACATTATTTTCATTTATATCTATTTCGCCTGTTTTGGCCCTTATTACATACTCATTTCCTCTGACATCTTTTGAAGAATATTCAACATTTTCAATTATATTTGAGACAGAAGTATTTTCTTCAATATTATCATTTTCTTTAGTTATTTTATTTTCATCTTTTAAATACTCAAAATAAAATACAAGCAGGATTACTAAAAAAATTATTATCGAAGTACCAATAGCTATCGTTCTTTTCATTTACGAAATGTTTGATTGTAATATATTATGAACGTGAACTACCCCAATTGTTTTAGATTTATTTTTTTTTTCATGAACACATAAAGAAGTAATTTTTTTACTGTTCATAATAGAAAGTGCTTTAGCTGCCAATATATTTTTATCAACACTTATAGGGTTTTTGGTCATTATTTGATAAGCTTTTTTCAAGTGTAAATTAAAATTACTCTCATTATGTCTTCTAATTTGTCCATCAGTAATTATTCCAATAGTTTTTCTTTTTGTATTTCTTACAACTAAAATTCCAAGTTTTTTTTCACTTAATATATAAAGTCCTTTTTTCATACTTAGCTTTTCGTTTATAAAAGGAATTTTTTTCCCAGTAACCATAACATCTTCAACAGTTTTTAGTTGAGCACCAAGATTTCCAGAAGGATGAAGCTTTTTAAAATCTAGTCTATCAAATTTTTTATATTTCATAGTTGAAATTGCTAAAGCATCACCTAAAGCAAGCTGCATTGTTGTACTTGAGGTTGGTATAATCGTGCCTGCTTCCTTAGTTTGTGGAATTAAAAGCTTAATATCTGAGGCTTTGTACAAAACAGAATCTTTTTTTGAAACAATTCCTATCAAAATTATTTTATTTCTGTTGGCGTAATGAATTATGTTTTTTAACTCTTCAGTTTGACCAGAATTGCTTATAAGTATCAAAATATCTTTTTTTGAAATACTCCCCAGATCACCATGAGAAGAATCGCCAGCAGACAAAAAAAAAGAGGGAGTTCCAACTGAAGATAGAGTTGCGGCAATTTTTGATGCAATAATTCCACTTTTTCCAACTCCACACAAAATTACTTTAGATTGGCATTTTGCTATTTGAACAACAGCTTCACTAAAAGACTTATTTATATTTTTTTTTAAAATTTGTAGTGCTTTAATTTCAAGGTTAACAACCTCTTTAGCTATAGATATAAATTTCTTTTTATTCATTAGTGAGACCAGATATCATCTTTAAATAAAGCCAGATCAAGTTCAACTCTTGTCTTTAAAAATTTAAGACAGTCTTTATAAAGTTTAATTCTATTTTCTCTTTCTAAAATTTTTTGAAGTTCAAGATGTATTTGATGTAAGAATATAACATCATTTGCACAGTATTTCAGTTGAGCAGGAGTTAATTCACCACCAAAATCTGAGTTTTGAAATTGTTTACTGATATCTATATTAATAAATTCTTTTATTAATGTTTTTAATGAATGATTATCAGAATATGATCTAGCAAGCTTAGATGCAATTTTAGTATCAAGAATATTATTTGTTTCAGTTTTTAAATAATACTTTATATGTGCTAAATCTGCTCTCCCGTAATGAAAAATTTTACTTATATTTGTGTCATTCAAAATTTTAATTAAGTTTGGTGCGTTGTAATTTTTCCGATCAAATTGCACTATGTGAGCATCTGAGTTACCTGATGAAACTTGAATCAAACATAAAGGATCACGTCTTACATTTAGACCCATAAACTCACCATCAACAGCTATTATATTGCCTAAATTCAAATCATCTGGTAGATCATTTTTGTGAAGAAGAATATTATTATTACTCATTTTTAAACATATATATATGAAAGCAAAAAATTGTCTAATTTTTGGCGGTAGTGGTCAAATAGGCAGAAACCTTATAAGAAAACTAACTAAGAATGGCTACAAGGTTACTGTGGTAACAAGGAATATCCATCAGAAAAGCTATATAATTAAGACCCAGGCCAATGCTGGATATATTGATGTTGTTGAAGCCAATATATTTGAGGAAGATAAAATAAGAACCCTTTTTAAAAAAGCTGACGTCTGTGTAAATTTAATTGGTATATTGTTTGAACAGAGAAAAGGTAATACATTCAAAAATATACATACTGTTTTTCCAGCTCTTTTAGCAAAACTTTGTAAAGAATCTAATTTAAAGCATTTCATACATTTATCTGCACTAGGCATTAATGATGCAATTGACTCAAATTATGCAAGAAGTAAACTTGAAGGGGAAAAAGAAATCCTAAAATATTTTCCATTATCAGTCATTTTGAGGCCATCAATTGTATTTTCCCAAGATGATCAGCTGACAACCAATTTTATGACTTTAATGAACAGACTTCCATTGTTTCCACTTTACTATAATGGCAGAACAAAGTTTGCACCAATACATTGCTCTGATTTAACTGATATAATTTATTATGTTATTTCAAATAATGTTTATTCAAAAATTATAGAGTGTGCAGGACCTGAAATCATTACTTTTAAAGAGTTATTGCAACGATTGCTAAAACTTATTAATAAAAAAAGAATTCTATTACCTTTTCCTCTGCCTATAGCTAAATTATCTGCAAAATTTTTTGAGATTTTACCCAAACCAATAATTACAATGGATCAATTAAGACTTTTAAAATATGACAATATTCCATCAGGAAGATACAAAACAAATTCAGAAATTGGAATACCCAGCAAAAGACATTTTAATGATGAGGTTAAAAAATATTGTTACATGTGGAGAGAAGGTGGTCAATTTTCAACAGAAAAATATAGCTCAAATGATGATAGAGAAAACAGTATTAACTAATTTAAGCTGATTGTATTTTTTTTTCTATAAATTCTGGAATTTCATTTTTATCAGCAACCTCTTCCTTTTTACCTTTAGGTTGGTAAGCATACAAAAGGTGCAATTTACAATAAGAGAAATCTTTTAAAGACGATCTTCCACAAAAATAAAATGATTTTTCATCAGGGTGACCAATAGGCCACTTACAAGAATTTTCATCAAGTTCTTCCAATTGTTTTGGATTTTCTGGCTCAAAATTTTTTTCAATTATTAATGATTTAAATTTATTTCTTCGTCCAGTTTTTGTCGTTTGAATATTTTTTTCAGTGGTTGCATTATCAAAACTCTGATTTGAAGTAGCTGTACGAGTTTTAATCTTTGCAGATAAATTAAGTCTATGAGCTTTACCTATAACAGCATTTCGACTTATGCCGCCAATTATTTCAGCAATCTGGCTAGCAGTATTCCCTTTACCCCAAAGCTCTTTTAATTTTGCTACTTTTTCCTCTGTCCAGCTCATAATCAATATGTTGTATCTTAATTATATAAAACAACAATATACTGATATAAAACTAAATTAAACAAACAAAAAATGAGACTTATCAACATTAATTTTAATTGTAAGTATTAATATATTTTCAATCTCAACTTGTATTAATAATTAAACTAAATAAAACAAATTAAACTTATGAGTTATTTGGCAAAAAATTATAATAGAAAAAATATTTCCTTTAAATATGGCAAAGGTAGCTATTTATATTCAACTGATAAAAAAAAGTATTTAGATTTTGTGCAGGGAATAGCTGTCAATTCTTTGGGTCACGCACATCCTAAATTAGTTAAAACTGTAAATCATCAATCAAAAAAATTGTGGCATGTATCTAATGCATTTCAAATTCCAGAGGGTGAAAAATTAGCTAAAAAGTTATGTAAAAAAACTTTTGCTGATTACGTTATGTTTCAAAATAGTGGGGCTGAAGCTACGGAAGCAGCAATTAAAGTCGCTAGAAGATATTTTTACTCAATAGGTAAACCAAATAAAAATAGAATTTTATGCATTAAAAACTCTTTTCATGGAAGAACATTAGCAGCAATTTTTGCTAGCGGATCAAAGAAAATGACTGAGGGATTTACTCCAAAGGTATCAGGATTTGATCACTTTAATTTCGGAGATCATAATTCTCTTAAAAAGAAAATTAATAAAAATACAGCAGCTATTATGGTTGAAACAATAATGGGCGAAGGTGGTATAAAAGTGATACCAGATTGGTGTTTAAAAGAATTAAGAGTATTATGTAATAAGAAAAAAATATTATTAATTCTTGACGAAGTTCAGTGTGGAATAGGAAGAACAGGTGATTTCTTTGCTTTTGAAAAATCTAAAGTAAAACCTGATATTGTACCAATTGCAAAAGGGATAGGTGGAGGATTTCCTATTGGAGCAGTTTTAATGAATAAAAAAGTTGCATCGGCCATGACACCAGGTACTCATGGATCAACATTTGGAGGAAACCCTTTGGCGATGGCAGTTGGAAATACTGTAATGGATATCATATCAAATAAGAAATTTTTAAATAATGTAAAAATTTTATCAAGATATTTTTTATTTAAACTAAATAAAATTCAAAAAAAATATCCAAATCTGATTAAACAGATAAGAGGAAAAGGTTTTTTGATTGGAATACAGTTATATAAAGATCAAACAGAATTTATTAAAAAATTGATGAATAATCAGCTATTGACTATACGAGCAGCAGAAAACGTTGTTCGTATTTTACCTCCATTAAATGTTAAAAAAAATGAGATAGATTTAGCAATAAGAATTATTGAAAAAGTCTGTTCGCAGATTAAATAATATGAAACATTTCATCAATTTAAAAGATATACCCGCAAAAGATCTAAGAAAGATTATTATTGATGCTAAAAAAAGAAAAAATTTAAGAAAAAAACTTAGTACTTTAGAGGTTGATAAGGGTGCGCCCTTAAAAGGAAAGTTATTAATTCAAATGTTTGAAAAATCTAGTTTGCGAACAAGATTAAGCTTTTATTTAGCTATCAAACAATTAGGTGGTGGCACCTTGACTTTAAGATCTAATGAACTTCATTTAGGTCAAGGTGGAGAAAGTATTGCTGATACAGCTAAAATTCTTTCTACTTATGGTGATGGGTTTATGCTTAGAACCGATAGTGATAAAAAGGTTGAAAATTTTGAAAATTATTTATCAATACCCATCATCAATGGTTTAAGTCCCTCATCTCATCCAACGCAGGTTTTATCAGATGTTTTTACTGTTGAGGAAATAACGAAGAAACCTATATCTAAATTAAATATTTGTTGGATAGGTGACTCCAACAATGTTTTAGATAGTTTAATAGCAGCATCAGTAAAATTTTCTTTCAAGCTAAATATTGGTTGTCCAAAAAAATTTGAACCAGGAAAAGAAGTTAGAGATTGGGTCAAGAGGAATAATAAAAAAATTTATATTTATAATGATGCTAAAAAAGCAGTTGTAGGTGCAGATGTGATTTTTTCTGACAAAGTTATTTCTTTAAATGATAGAGTTAATAAGAAGAAAAAAATACAAGCATTTAAAAATTTTAAAATCAATAAAAAATTAATAAGTTATGCAAAAAAAAGTTGCATTTTTTTACACTGTTTGCCAAGAGGCGATGAGGTAAGTGATGATATTTTTTTAGGTAAAAAATCTCACGTATGGCAACAAGCACTCAATAGAGTTCACGTACAAAAAAGTATTTTATTATATTGTTTTGGAAAATTAAGGTAGCGGCAAAGGGCTGTCTGAATTCTCATTTAGATATTTTATTACAGAGGCTCTATCTTTTTCTTTTCTAAGACCTGCATATGCCATCTTTGTTCCCTTAATCCATTTTGCTGGTTTAATTAAAAATCCATTTAGTTCTTCAAAAGTCCATTCTTTATCATACGCTGCTAATGCTTTAGAATATTTATATTCTTCAACCGCTCCAACTTTTCTTCCCACAACATTATATAACGCTGGACCTATAGCATTCTTTCCTCCTTTAATAATTGAATGACAAGCAGCGCATTTTTTAAAAACTTTTTCACCATGAGCAATATCTCCCATTGCCATCAATGCTGATATATCAATCTTGTCTGTCGTCGTGCTTGAGCTGGTTGTGGATACAGTAGTGGCAGCTTCTACTTCAACTGAATAACCAGGCGTTTCAGGTTTCTCTACATGGAATATAACATCAGATAATTTTCCAATACCGATAAAAAGCAGGGCAACCATTAAAACTGCAGCAACTATTTTATTTATTTCGAAAGAATCCATTTTTTCTAAATTTTGTAGTGAACGTATAACACGATAAATTAAAAAAAAGCTAAAATTTAATGTATAAATTTGCCTCTATAGTTGTTTAACTAGTATAATAATTTGAAAAATATAATGAAAACTTTAGTAATTATACCCTCTAGAATGTCTGCGACTAGGCTTCCAGGTAAACCATTATTAAAAATAAATGGTTTATCAATTATATCACATGTGTCTAAAAAAGCTGGAGAAGCCAATATTGGAGACGTGATTGTAGCTACAGAGGATCAAGAAATTATTGATGATGTTAAAAGTAATGGTTTCAATGCTATTTTAACCAGCAATAAACATAAGACAGGAACAGATAGAATTTACGAAGCACTTAAAAAATCAAATGTTAGAGATGTTGATTTTATTATGAATTTGCAAGGTGATGAACCAGCAATCGATATTGATGACATCAAAAGTTTGAATGACAAAATGGTAAAAAATAATTCTAATTTAGGAACTCTTGCCGCAAAAATAAAAGATAATAAAAACTTTAAGAATGAAAATATTGTTAAGGTCATTACTAAAAATAGCCTAGAAAGTGATCATTTTCCAAAGGCTGTATCATTTTCAAGAAAATCTGAGCAAGTAGAAAATATTTATCACCATATTGGAATTTATTGTTATTCAAAAGATTGTCTAGAAAAGTTTGTTCACTTGGATCAATCCAAAAACGAAATAGAAAATAGACTAGAGCAGTTAAGAGCATTAGATAATAATATTGATATCAATGTTTCACTTGCTATGTCATCTCCAATAGGAGTGGATACAGAAGAAGATTATCTAGCCTTAAAAAAAATAATGGAATATAAGAATTGATGAGTAAAATTTATTTTCAGGGAACCTTTGGTGCGTATTCTCATTTAGCAGCGCTTTCTATTGATCCTAAAGCTGAGATTTTGCCATGTAAAACTTTTGATGAGTGTTTTAACAAAGCATCCGAAGAGCCAGATAGCAGAATTATAATTCCAGAATCAAATAGGATTACTGGTAATATTGGAATTGAATATTTAATATTTAAACATAGGCTAAATATTTATAAAGAGCATTTTCAAAAAATTGAACACAACTTGTTAGGACAGACTGGTGCAAAATTAAATGATATCAAAGAAGTATACTCACATGCTCAAGGATTGTCTCAGTGTTCAAAATTTATAAAAGAAAATAATTTAGCAGAACATATTAGAGCAGATACTGCTGGATCAGCTGAAATGATTTCTAAAACAAAAGATATCAAACAATCTGCGATAGCATCTTCCTTAAGTGCTGAAATTTATGGCTTGGAAGTAATTAAAAAAAATATAGAAAACGAAAGTGGAAATTTGACAAGGTTTTTAGTTATGGGGAAAAATATTTCACAACCAGAATTTAAAGACAAAACTTATATAACCTCTTTTTTATTTAAACTGAAAAGTAAGCCAGCTGCTCTCTATCAATCACTAGGAGGTTTTGCTATTAATGGTGTAAATTTAACAAAACTACAAAGCTATCCAGAAAAAAATAGTTTTGATTCTTATTTTTTCTTATGTGATTTAGATGGACATATTGAAGATTTAAAAGTTCAAAAATCTCTTGAAGAGCTAGGCCTACATTGTGAGGATTTTCACGTTCTAGGTGTTTTTGAAGCTGATAGTTTGAGACAAAATAAATAAGATTCTTTTCTTGTAGATTAGAAATTTTAACTGCTATAATAGATTTGGAGGCTAGAGGTGGATGCTGCTTGAACCCGACCAGATCTTAACGGAAGCAGTCGTAGAGACAGTTATTCAGGTTCTAGTCTCCTTATAGATATATGAATAATAACTCAAAAGTATTAGCATTAAAATACAGACCACAAACCTTTGATGATCTTATTGGTCAAGAAGTTGTTGCGGAAACTATTACTAATTCCATTAAAGCTGACAAAATACCTAATGCATATTTGTTCACTGGAATAAGGGGAATAGGAAAAACCACAACAGCAAGAATTGTTGCAAAAGCACTTAATTGTTCAAATGGTATCGATAATTTATGTAAAGAAAACTTTTGTGAAAGTTGTAAATCTATAAGTGAGTCTAGTCATATAGATGTGCTTGAAATGGATGCAGCAAGCAAAACAGGAGTAGACGACGTAAGAGATTTAATCGAATTTTCAAGATACGGGCCGACCTCCGCTAAATACAAAATCTTCATTATTGATGAAGTTCATATGTTAAGTAAACAAGCATTTAATGCTTTATTAAAAACTTTAGAGGAACCACCAGAATATCTAAAATTTATTTTTGCAACTACAGAAATTAAAAAAATTCCAATTACAGTAGTATCTAGATGTCAAAGATTTGATCTATCTAGAATTAAATCCTCAGAATTATTGGAGTTTATTAAAAAAATTAAGGACAGGGAAAATGGAAAAATAAGCGATGATGCTTTAAAGCTTATAGTAAAAATTTCCGAGGGTTCTGTTAGAGATTCTTTATCGTTGCTCGATAGAGCACTATTAAGTTTGGATGAAGGAAAGGAATTAGACCTAAATTCAGCTCAGAAAATTTTTGGGTATTTTGATAAATCTCAATTAATCGATTTGTTTGAGTTAATTTTAAAAGGTGATGAAACAAAAGTAATAAGTATTTATAGAAAAATTTATGACCAAGGTGTTGAACCAAAGGTTTTTATTAATGATTTCTTAGAGTTACTTTACTACTTTAAAAATATTAATTCTTTAACTTTAGAAAGTACAAACTTTTCATTAAATGATGAAGAATTTTCTAAAATTAAAAATTTATCAAATCAAATAGACTCAGATGTATTAATATTATTTTGGCAATTCGCCATCTCTTCTCTTGAAGAGATAGATATAGTTTCTAATCAACACCTTTCAATTGAGATGTTTTTAATAAGACTAATGCATTTAAGTTCTGTAAAATCTGAAAATAAAATTGAAAATGTTGAGGTTCACTTGAAGAGTGAAAATATTGTAAAGAACACAGAAACTGAATTAACTTCTAAAACAATAAACCAAATTAAGAATGTTGCACAGGAAGAAAAAATCAAACCAGAAGTTCAGACAGAAATTAAAGCAGAAAATAAAATTAATATAAATGTATTTGAGGATTTAATTGAAATTTGTTCAAAAAAAAAAGAGAACAAACTTAAATACGAGTTAGAAAAAAATGTTAACCTTGTAAAATTTGAAAAAAATAGAATTGAAATATCTTTTAATGAAAGTTTAGATAAAGATTTTGTAAAAGATTTATCATCAAAGCTTTTTGAATGGACTGGTGAAAGATGGATTATTACGTTTAGTAAATTAAAAGGGCAAATTTCAGTAAAAGATAAAGAAAAAAATGTAAAAAAAAAGTTAATGGATGAAATGAAAAATTCAGAAATATTTAAAAGTGTGATGGATAAATTTCCTGATGCCGAATTAATAGATGTAAATTCAAAAAAAGATGGAGTTGATAATGACTGATTTTAGTAAAATTTTAGATAAAGCAAAAGAACTTGAGGCAAAAATGAAAGAAAGCCAACAAAAGATTAAAGAAATTAAAGTTGAAGGAGTTTCGGGCTCTAATTCTGTAAAGATAACTTTGGATGGAGAGGGAGAGATGCAAACAATAAAGTTATCTGATGAAATTATGAAAGAGGACAAAACCATAATTGAAGATTTAATTGTTGCAGCACATAATAGTGCTAAATCTCAACTTAAATCAAAAACAACTGAGGAAATTTCAAAAGCGACTGGAGGTTTTGGAATTCCTGGTTTTAAATGGCCTTTATAATAGATGCGAAACATCAGTGAGATAGAAGAATTAATTAAATTAATTTCAAAACTTCCAGGCTTAGGTCCCAAATCAGCAAAAAGAATTGTTTTAAAATTAATAAATAATCGTGACGAACTTGTAAAACCTATGGCAAATACATTGGCACAAGTTTATAAAAATGTAGTTAGATGCAATTCATGTGGTGCATTAAAGTCAAATTCAAATGGATGCCTAAATTGTGAGAATACAAAAGAAAAATATAATAAAATCTGCGTAGTAGAGGATATTGCGGACCAATGGTCGATTGAAAATTCAAATATCTTTCAGGGCTATTTTCATATCTTAGGAGGGACAATTTCTTCAGTTGGCCAAAGAAAAGAAGATTTATTAATTAATTCATTAGTTGAAAGAGTTAATAGAGATAAAATCGAAGAGGTAATTCTTGCAACTAGTGCAACCGTTGAAGGTCAAACAACTGCATATTATATTCAGGATAGTTTAAAAAACTTGAATGTTAAGATTACTAAATTAGCACAAGGATTACCTGTTGGCGGAGAAATTGAAAGTTTAGATGATGGAACTTTATTTTCTGCTTTTAAAAATAGATCTAATTTGGTTTCGAACTCAGATTAGATTTTTTTTTCAATCTATTTAAATGAAGTAACGGTTCAGTATAACCTGAAGGTTGCTCTTTACCTTTAAATACTAAATCACATGCAGTTTGAAATGCTATTGAGTTTTCATAATCGCTGCTCATTTTAACATATAGCGGATCATCTTTGTTCTGATCATCTACTATTTTGGCCATTTCTTTCATTATTTCAGTTACTTGTATTTTTGTAGTAATTCCATGATGAATCCAGTTGGCTATATGTTGTGAAGAAATTCTTAGTGTTGCTCTATCTTCCATCAAGCCTATATTGTTAATATCGGGCACTTTTGAACAACCTACACCCTGATCGACCCATCTTACAACATACCCTAATAAAGTTTGTGCAGAATTAGAAATTTCTTTGTTTATATCTTCTACAGACCAATTAGGTCTATCTGCTATTGGGATGGTTAAAAGATCATCAAGCTTAGCTGGTTCTCTATCTTTTAATTTTTTTTGTTCATTAAAAATATTTATTTCATGGTAATGCAAAGCATGTAATGCAGCTGCAGTCGGAGAAGGTACCCATGCGCAGTTTGCTCCTGCTTTTAAGTGTCCCGTTTTTTGCTCCATCATATCTTTCATTTTATCTGGCATTGCCCACATTCCTTTTCCAATTTGAGCTTTACCAGAAAATCCACAACTTAAACCAATATCAACATTGTTGTTTTCGTAAGCAGTAATCCACTTAGATGATTTCATATCACCTTTTTTAATCATAGGACCAGCCTCCATTGATGTATGCATTTCATCACCAGTTCTGTCCAAGAAACCAGTATTAATAAAAAAAACTCTATTTTTAAGACTTCTAATACATTCTTTTAAATTTGACGATGTTCTTCTCTCTTCATCCATAATACCGATCTTACAAGTATACTTAGGTAAATTTAAAACTTCCTCAACTTTAGAAAAAATTAAATCTGTAAATGCTGTCTCATCTGGACCATGCATTTTAGGCTTTACAATATAAATTGATCCAGTTCTTGAATTATTTTTGTTTTTAATATCATGTAGTGCAGCTGCTGTAGTTATAAATGCATCCATTATACCTTCAGGTATTTCACTTCCATCACTTAATAAAATTGATGGGTTAGTCATTAGATGACCAACGTTTCTTACCAGCAAAAGGCTTCTACCATGTAACTTTAAACCTTTGCCATCTTTTGAGATATAACTTCTGTGTGGATTTAATTTTCTCTCAAATAATTTCCCTTCTTTTTCAAATTTGGACTTAAGGTCTCCTTTCATTAGACCTAGCCAATTTCGATAACAAATAATTTTATCTTCTGAATCAACTGCTGCTACACTATCTTCATTATCACAAATGGTTGATACTGCAGATTCAAGTATAATGTCGCTAATACCTGCATGATCTTGTTGAGCAGCAAAAGCTCTTGAGTCTTTTAGAATTTCAATATGTAAGTTATTGTTTTTTAGAATAACTGCAGATGGATTGTCACTTTCACCCCTGTGGCCAACAAATTTATTTTCATCTTCCAAATCAAAAATATCAGCACCTTTTAAAACTTTCAATTTACCATATTTCACTGCAAAACTTGTAATTTTATTCCAACTTAATCCAGCTAATGGAAAGTATTTATCTAAAAAATCTCTACCATATTTTATTACCATTTCACCTCTTAAAGGGTCATACCGTTCAGATACGCTGTCTTCAGACTGTTCAATTACATCTGTACCATAAAGACTATCATACAAACTCATCCATCTTGCATTTGCAGCATTTAATGCATACCTCGCATTCATGACAGGTACAACTAACTGAGGTCCAGCTATACTCGCAATTTCTTCATCAACATTTTTAGTTTCGATTTTGAAATCAGGTCCTTCATTTTTTAAATATCCAATTTCTAATAAAAATTTTTTATACTCATCTAAATTAAATTCCTTACCTTTATTTTTGATATGCCAATCGTCTATTTTTTTTTGCAATTCTTCTCTAAATTTAATTAATTCTTTATTTTTTGGTGCAAGCTCATCGAGGGTTTTTTCTAGACCTAACCAAAAATTTTCTGAAGATATACTCGTATTCTTTAATAATTCATCATTTACAAAGTTTGATAGTTTCTCAGATACTTGAAGATTATTAATTTTAATATATTTTTCTTGCATAGCACTAAATTTCGTACCCCATCTGTATTTTTGCCTGAGAGCTTTACTCCTTCGGCGGAAATTATTCTCTTTCCAGAGTGTTATGCTTTAATCGGTCCTTTTGCCTGAGAGTTTCCGGGGTGGTTGCTCCTTCGGCGCTATAAATAGTCTCTCCCGATAATGAATTTGTATCTGTTAAATGATTTAAGTCAATTAATAAGAATTACACCTTATTTAATATCATTTTATTGCCTTTTTTGTATTTTAACCATCCGTTATAAATAAAATATGAAAAATTATCTAAATTTTGAAACAGAAATTAAAGATCTAGAACACGAGCTAGAAAAATTGAAAGATCCTTACAATCAAGAGGGATTATCAGAAGTTGATACTCAAAAAATTTCAAGCACTCAAATAGAAATAGATGAAAAATTAAAAAATATTTACTCCAATCTAGATCCTTGGCAGACCACTATGGTTGCTCGTCACGAAGATAGACCTAAAGCAAAATTTTTTATTGATAATTTGTTTGATGATTTTATCTCCCTATCTGGAGATAGATATTATGGAGAGGATAAATCGGTTTTAACTGGATTTGCAAAATTTAATGGAAAATCAGTTTTAGTGATAGGCCAAGAAAAAGGAGAAGACTTAGATAGCAGAATAGAAAGAAATTTTGGAATGATGAGGCCAGAAGGTTATAGAAAAACTATAAGATTAATGAACCTAGCAAACAAATTTAATATTCCCATAATTTCTTTTATTGACACTCCAGGAGCATATCCAGGTGTAGGAGCTGAAGAACGAGGACAAGCTGAAGCAATTGCAAAATCAATCGAGTGCTGTATGGAGCTTAAAGTTCCAACAATCGCAATAATTATAGGTGAGGGTGGTTCTGGTGGAGCAATAGCATTAGCTTCATCAAATAAAGTTCTTATGTTAGAAAATGCAATTTATTCAGTAATTTCCCCTGAGGGATGTGCAACAATTTTATGGAGAGATCCAAAAAAAATGCTTGATGCTGCGAAAGCTATGAAACTTTCAGCTAAAGATTTATTAAAATTAAAAGTTATTGATGAAATAATTGAAGAACCTTTAGGTGGTGCGCACAGAGATAGAGATATCATATTAAATAACGTGAGAGAAACTTTAACTAAAAATTTAAATTATTTTGATGAATTCTCTTCAGAAGAAATAATGAATGAGAGAAAAAATAAATTTCTTAAAATTGGAAGAAATGATGGTTTTATGACTAGCACTGAGGATTTAAGTACATTAACTATTAAGAAAAATAATTTTGATGAAATTTTAAAATCAAAAAAAATATTATCAGCTGTTGCTGGTGGATTAATTTTAATTTCTTTAATTCTGTTATTTATTTAAATTTATAAAGCACCGTGACAATGCTTGAATTTTTTTCCAGATCCACAAAAACATGGTTCATTTCTTCCCATTTTTTTATTGTTTGAAATTTGTTTAGAAATATCTTTTTGATTGTTTTCATTTTCCTGGCTTGGTTCAAGAACAACCTTTAAGTTCATTAAAATAGTTACATAATCTAATTTTAATTTTTCTAAAAGATTTGAAAATAATTCAAATGCTTCTTTTTTATATTCAACTAATGGATCTCTTTGACCATAAGATCTTAGACCTATGACTTGTCTTAATTGCTCTAAATATTGAATATGCGATTTCCAATTTAGATCTATTGATTGAAGAAAAATTCTTTTTTCAATTTCTTTGGCATGATCTTCACCTAAAAGTTTAATCCGTTCCTTTCTAGTTTCTTGAAATTTGTTGGAAATCTTTTCTCTGAAATCTTTATCTTTTGCTTCAATTAGATCCTTAAATTCAGTTTCTTCAAAGCTTTTTCCAACTATTTGTTTAGTTTTATTATAAAATTCATTACTTTTAGGATTGGATAATTTTGAAATTTTTAACCTAGTTAAATTTTCAGATATTTCTTTTAAAAATTCATCCGAATAATCAAAAATATTTTCACTATTCATCGCATTTTTTCTTTGTGAAAATACAACATGCCTTTGATCATTAAGAACATTATCAAATTTTATAAGTGTTTTTCTTATATCAAAATTTCTGGCTTCCACTTTTTGTTGAGCTCTTTCTAATGCTTTATTAATCCATGGATGATCAATACTTTCACCATCTTTAAGTCCAAGTTTTTCAAGCATACTATTCATCGACTCTGATCCAAAAATTCTCATTAAATCATCCTCAAGACTAACGTAAAATACCGAACTACCTTCATCTCCCTGTCTTCCAGATCTTCCTCTAGCCTGATTATCCACCCTTCTAGACTCCATTCTCTCTGTGCCAATAACAAATAAGCCACCTAAAGATTTAATTTTGTCTTTATTTATTTTAAGTTGATCCTCTGGAATAGAACCTTTTTTACCACCAAGTTGAATATCAACTCCTCTTCCAGATATACTTGTCGTAATAATTAATGAATTTTCTTTTCCAGCATTTGCAATTATCTCGGCTTCATTTTCATGGTTTTTTGCGTTTAACACAACGTGTTTAATATTTTTTTGATTTAATAAATTTGAATAAACTTCAGATTTATTAATACTCGAAGTAAATACCAAAATAGGCTGACCTAATTTGTTTCTTTCAATTATTTTTTCAACGATAGCATCATTCTTCTCTTTTTCTGTTCTAAAAATTAAATCATTAAAATCTTTTCTTATCATTTCTTTGTTCGTTGGAATAACAACAACTGGAAGATTGTAAATTTCAAAAAACTCTTCAGATTCTGTAGCAGCTGTACCAGTACAACCTGATATTTTTTTATAAAGTTTAAAATAATTTTGATAAGTAATTGAAGCTAAAGTTTGATTTTCAGCCTGTACTTGAATTTTTTCTTTAGCTTCTAATGCTTGATGCAAACCATCTCCAAAACGTCTACCTTCTAATATTCTTCCAGTTAGTTCGTCAATAATTTTAAGACTTCCATCTTTAACAATATAGTCTCTACCTTTTTCAAATAAATGATTTGCTCTTAATGCTTGATTAACATGATGAACTAAGTGTAAATTTTCTGGATCATAAAAATTATTATTTTTTAAAATTCCCGCGTTAGAAAAAAGTTTTTCTACATTATTAATTCCATCATTTGTTAATAATATACTTTTTTCTTTTTCATCTATTTCAAAATCTTTATTATTTAAGATTCTAATTAGTTTATCGATTGCTAAATATTGAGCTGTTTTGTCTTCAGCTGCACCAGAAATTATCAAAGGTGTTCTCGCTTCATCAATTAAACATGAATCTATTTCATCTACTATTGAAAAATTATGATCTCTCTGAACCATTTGCTCTTCAGAAAATTTCATATTGTCTCTTAGGTAATCAAAACCTAATTCACTATTAGTTGCATAAGTAATGTCACATTTATAGTTTTTCTTTCGTTCAGTATCGTCTTGATAGTTGTTAATAAAACCAGATGTAAGACCTAGAAAATTATAAATTTGTCCCATTTCAATCGAGTCTCTTTTTGCAAGATAATCATTTACAGTTACTATATGAACACCTCTACCGCTTAATGCATTTAAATAGGCAGCAAGTGTTATGGTTAAAGTTTTTCCTTCTCCAGTTCTCATTTCAGCAATTTTACCCTGATGCAATGCTACACCTCCGATTAACTGAACGTCAAAATGTCTTTCATTTCTTGTCCTATTAGCAGCCTCCCTAACTAAAGCAAAAGCTTCTGGAAGCAAATCATCTAAAGATTTTCCATTTTTTATTTTATTTTTAAATTCGTTTGTTTTTTTTGGAAAGTCAGCATCATTTAGATTTTTAAAATTTTCCTCATGTAAGTTTATTTTTTCAACAATTTTACCAATTCTATCTAGTTCTTTTTGATTACTAGATTTGATAAATTTTGTTATTAAATTTAATGGGTTAAACATTACTATTTGATTTATTCTTTAATTATATTGTTTAATATATGTATTAAATAAATAATTTAAACAATATGGGAATTAATTTAACAAATTTTTTATCATCTCAATCAAAAAATACTAAAATGATTGATTTTCAAGACCTTGATCATCTAGATGGTCTTTCAATTTCGGTTGTTTCAGCAAATTTATATAAAGATATCAGAGATGATTTAACCATGTTTTATTTTAGAGAAGGTGCAAATTATGCTTCTGTTTATACACAGTCAAAAATAGTGTCTGAAAATATAAAATGGAATATTAATCAAAGACCAAAAAAAATATATTCTCTAATTGTTAACACAAGAAATGCTAATGCTTTTACTGGGAAGCAAGGGTATGAAAGTTTAAAAAAAATAGCAGATTTAACTGCAAAACAATTAAATAAAAAACAACAGGAAGACGAGGAATATCCTAGGAAGATTTCTTTAAAAAATATAATTTTTGGTTGCACAGGTACAATTGGAGAAATTTTTCCATATGAAAAGATTTCTAATAATATTCCAAATTTAATAAAAAAAATTAATTATACTCAAAATAAATTTATATGGATGAAGGCAGCACTTGCAATCATGACCACCGATACAAAGCCAAAATTAGCTATGGAGGAATGTCATATAGGAAATGAAAAAGTAAAAATATATGGAATTGCAAAAGGTTCAGGAATGATACACCCAAATATGGCCACAACGCTTGCGTATATATTTACAGATGCAACTTTATCTAATGACATTTTAGGAAAGTTATTAAAAAAAAATATTACCAATACATTTAATGCTATTTCTTGTGATGGGGATACTAGCACTAATGATATGACAACTATTTTTGCAACCAATGAAGTAAAAAATTCTCTAGTTAAAAATATTAATGAAAATAAAATTAAAAATTTTGATAAAGCTTTAAATAATGTTCTTTTGAATTTGGCGAAAAGAGTTGTTTCAGATGGCGAGGGAGCATCAAAATTCATAACAATAAATGTTAGCAAATGTAAAAATGAGACAGATGCAAGAAAATTTGCTTTTTCAGTTGCAAATTCCTCATTAGTGAAAACTGCAATTGCTGGTGAAGATCCAAATTGGGGACGGGTTATAATGGCAATCGGGAAAGCTGGGCCTAAGATCAATTTAAATAAATTATTAATTAAGTTCGGAAATATAACAATAGTAGAAGGTGGAAAATTAAATCAAAGTTACGATGAAGAACAAACAGCAAATTACATGAAATCTGAAAACATAGAGATAAATATTGAAATTTTTACAGGAAAGAAAAATTTTACAGCTTTTACAATGGATTTAACGAAAAAATATATTGAAATTAATGCAGATTATAGAAGTTAACTTATTGAAAATATAAATTGTATGATTAATTAATAATAATGATCAAATATAAACTTTTTTGCAAAGAATGTGATTTAAAATTTGATAGCTGGTTTGCATCTTCAAATGAGTATGAAAGATTAAAAAAGAAAAAACTTTTGAACTGCCACAATTGTAATTCAGTAAAAGTTGAAAAAACAATTATGTCACCTCGGCTAATAAGTCATAAATCAAAAGCTGATGAAAAAATAAACTTAGAAAAATATAATAAAGTAAAAAAAACTATAAAAGATTATCAAAAATTTATTAAAGATAATTTTAATTATGTTGGTGATAATTTTGCTTATGAAGCGAGATCGATTCATTATAATGATAAAAAAAAATCAAAGGGTATTTACGGTACAGCGTCAAAGGAAGATTTAAAAGAATTAAAAGAAGAGGGTATAGATGCTCAAATGATCCCTTGGATAGATGAAAATGAAAATTAGTTTTTAATAAACTTGGCAATATAGTTTACAGATAAATCTCTAGAAATACTCCATTCGTTCTTAATAACATTAAAATTCATACCCTCTAATTTATTGAGAGATAAATCGTATTTCATTAAAATTTTTTTAAGATCACCTGGTTTAACAAATTTTTCCCATTCATGTGTTCCTATTGGAAGCCATCTCAACACATACTCTGCTCCCACAATTGCAAAAACATAAGATTTCAAAGTTTTATTTATTGTTGCAATAAACATTAGTCCATTTTTTTTTAAAAGCTTTGAGCACGACTTTAGAAAAAAATCTATATCCTCTACATGTTCAACAATTTCCATATTTAAAATAACGTCAAATTTTTTTGTAATTTTAAGATTTTCAGGTGATGAACATAAATAATTAATTTTTAGTTTATTTTTTTTTGAATGAATTTTAGCAATTTTTATATTTTTATCAGATGCATCTATACCTGTTACATTTGCTCCCATTCTTGACATTGGTTCAGATAGCAATCCTCCACCACATCCAATATCTAAAATACTTATTCCTGATAAAGGTCTGAATTTATTTTTTAATTTGAAATTATTAATAATATTTTCCTTTATATATTTTATTCTTGTTGGATTAAATTTATGAAGTGGTTTGAATTTACCCTCTGGATCCCACCATTCATCAGCCATTTTAGAAAATTTATCTATTTCTTTTTTATTTACGCTAGTCATTGTGATATATAGTTGACATAATAATTTAGATGTATTTTATCCATTATTTATTAAATATTAATAATTAAAGCTAGCATGAAAACTATCGTATTAAAATTTGGTGGAACATCTGTAGGAACTATAGATAGAATTAAAAACGTATGCAAAATTATTGCTTTTTACAAAAATAAAAAAAACAAGGTAGCAGTAGTTTCATCGGCAATGAGTGGTGTGACAAATGAGTTAGTTAATAAATCCAACCTAATAAGTAGCAATTTTGATAGAGCAGAATATGATGCATTAGTCTCGACTGGAGAACAAGCTTCATGCGCACTTATTGCTGGTAGACTAAAACATAATGGGTTTAAATCTAGATCTTGGACATCATGGCAATTACCTATTTTAACAGATGGTCCTCATTCAAGTGCAAGGATTAGTTCAATAGGTATTAGAGAGCTAAACAGATATATGAATTCAGGTGGAATACCTATAATCACAGGATTTCAGGGTGTAAGTAAAGATTCAAGAATAACAACAATCGGAAGAAGCGGATCTGATGCAACTGCAATTATGCTTGCAAAATTTATTAAAGCTGATGAGTGTATAATATATACTGATGTAGATGGAGTTTATACTACTGATCCAAGACAGTATAAAAAAGCAAAAAAAATCAAAAAAATTTTTTATGACGAAATGTTAGAAATGGCATCTCTAGGTTCAAAAGTAATGCATCCTACATCTGTTCAGGATGCAAAGTTGAATAAGATTGATGTTAAAGTAAAATCTTCATTTGTATCAAAATCTGGTACCTTAATAACAAATTCTAAAAAAGCCTTTAGTGACCAAATTATTACTGGAATTTCATCAACAAAAAATGATGCTAAAATTACAATAATAGGAGTAAAAGATAGACCTGGTGTTGCCGCTTCTATTTTTAAACCACTATCAAAAAATCTTATCAATGTAGATATGGTGGTTCAAAATATATCTTTAGATGGAAAAGAGACAGATCTTACATTTACTATAAAAGCTGATGATTTAAAAAAAACAGAAAAATTAATTAAACAGAATAAAAAAATATCTTTTAAAAAATTATCTTTTGATAAAGGTGTTTCAAAAGTTTCAATCATTGGTGTTGGCATGATAACAACTCCAGGTATAACATTTAGAATGTTCCAGGCACTAGCCTCAAAAAAAATTAATATTTTGGTTATTTCTACCTCAGAAATAAAAATTTCAGTTCTAGTTTCTGTTAAGCATGTTAAAAGAGCAATAGCTGCTTTACATAAAGAATTTAAATTAGATAAATTAAAATGAGTTTACGACCATTTAGAGATATTAAAAGAAGAAAAACAAAAGTAATAAATGTTGGAAAAGTAAAGATTGGAGGCGATAATCCAATCTCTGTTCAATCAATGACGAATACTTTAACTACAGATGTTAAAGCAACCATTAAACAAATTAATGATATAACTGAGGAAGGTGCTGATATTGTAAGAGTGTCCTGTCCTGATAAGGATTCTTCCAAAGCATTAAAAGAAATAATAAAACATGTATCAATCCCAGTAGTAGCAGATATACATTTTCATTATAAAAGGGCTATTGAGGCAGCAGAAAATGGAGCTAGCTGCTTAAGAATTAATCCAGGAAATATCGGAGATGAAACAAAGATACATGAGGTGTTGAGGGCTGCAAAGAATAATAATTGTTCAATAAGAATCGGAGTAAATGCAGGTTCTCTGGAAAAAGATATTTTAGAGGAATTTAAAGAACCTTGTCCAGAGGCATTAGTTAAAAGCGCTTTAAGAAATATAAAAATTTTAGAAGATAAAGATTTTTTTAATTTTAAGATAAGTGTCAAATCATCAGATGTATTTCTCTCGATAGCAGCATACAGACAATTATCTAAAGTTATAGATTATCCTTTACACCTTGGAATCACAGAGGCAGGAAGCTTTGTTTCTGGGAGCATTAAATCATCTATTGGTCTTGGTAGTTTATTAATGGATGGAATTGGAGATACTATTAGAATTTCTTTATCTGACAACCCAACTCAAGAGGTGAAAATTGGTAATGAGATATTAAAATCACTCAATCTAAGAAATAGAGGAGTAAAGATCATTTCTTGCCCTTCTTGTGCAAGACAAGCATTTCAGGTGATTGATACTGTTAAAATTTTAGAAGAGAAATTATCTCATATAAAAACACCAATTACGCTATCGATTATTGGCTGTGTCGTTAATGGACCGGGAGAAGCTGCAATGACCGATATAGGAATTACTGGTGGGGGAAAAGGCAATAATATGCTCTATTTATCTGGAGTTCAGAAAGAAAAAGTTTTGACAGATGATATTATTAATAAAGTTGTCAATGAAGTAGAGAAAAGAGCATCTGAATTAGAAAATTAATTATGATACCCCTAAATACAGTTGAAGAATTAATTACGAGACATTCCTCTATAGAAAAAGAATTATCCACTGGTGGATTAGAAAACAAATTATTTGCTGAAAAATCAAAAGAATATTCAGACTTAAATGAAATTATTGAAAGTGCCAAAGATTATATTTCTTTTCATGCTGAAAAAAAAGAATTAGAAAAAATATTAAATGACAGTTCAGCGGATGAAGAGTTAAAAAAAATGGCAGATTTAGAACTGATAGATTTAGAGAAAAAATATGAGTATAATGAAAAAAAACTTAAATTATTTTTGTTACCAAAAGATGAAGCAGATAAAAAAAATGCTATCATTGAAATAAGAGCTGGAACTGGTGGTTTAGAAGCAAGTTTATTCGCATCAGATTTATTTAAAATGTATGAAAAAGTTAGTCATAAAAAGAAATGGTCTTTAGAATTAATTTCAATATCAAAAAGTGATGCGGGAGGTTTAAAGGAAGTTATAGCGTCTATAAAAGGAAGTAATATTTATTCAACATTAAAATATGAAAGTGGAGTTCATAGAGTTCAAAGAGTTCCGGACACAGAAACGCAGGGAAGAGTTCATACATCCGCAGCAACTGTTGCTGTATTACCAGAAGCAGAGGAGGTGGATTTAAAAATTAATGATACTGATCTAAGAATAGATGTATTTAGAGCAGGAGGGCCAGGAGGACAATCGGTAAATACAACAGATAGTGCAGTTAGAATTACTCATATTCCAACAGGTTTATCAGTGTCTCAACAAGATGAAAAATCGCAGCACAAAAATAAAGCCAAAGGAATGAAAATTTTGAGAGCACGACTTTATGAACTTGAAAGATCAAGAATAGACCAAGAAAGATCTAAAGATCGTAAAACAAAAATTGGTACTGGGGATAGATCTGAAAGAATAAGAACTTATAATTTTCCCCAAGGAAGAGTGACAGATCATAGAATAAACCTAACATTACATAAACTAGATGAATTTTTAGAAGGTGAGGCTTTTGATGAAATGATTGAGTCTTTAACTTTACAAGCGCAAGAAGAAAGCCTTAATAATTTGAGATAATCTATGAATATTAATTTTGCTATAAATCAAGGTTCAAAAATTTTGAAAAATAAATTAATACCTAACTCTCAATTAGACTCTGAAATTTTAATGGCAAAAACAATTAATAAAGACAGAAATTATATTTTATTAAATTCCGATTATTATCTTACTAAAAATGATTTAATAAATTTCTATAGATTAATAGAGCAGAGATCATTAGGAAAACCTGTTGCATATTTGGTCAAAAAGAAATTTTTTTGGAATTCTGAATTTTTTGTAACAAATAGTACATTAATTCCTCGACCTGAGACTGAGCTTATTGTTGAAAATGTATTACAGGTAACAAAATCTAGTAATAAAATAAATATTTTGGATGTAGGAATTGGCTCAGGATGTATTCTTTTATCAATCTTAAAAGAGCGAGAAAATTTTTATGGGACAGGCATAGATGTTAGTAAAAAATGTTTAAATATAAGTAAAATTAATGCAGTTAATCTTGATGTAACCTCAAGATTAAAATTATATAAATCAAATGTTGACAAATTCAATTTAGGTAAATATGATTTAATTGTTTCCAATCCTCCTTATATTAAAAAATCTGATATAAAATATTTGGAAAAAGATGTTGCAAAGTTTGAGCCAAGATTAGCATTGGATGGTGGATTAGATGGATTATCAGAAATTAGGAAGGTAATTAAAAAAGCACCTAAACTGATAAAAAAAAAAGGTAAGTTTATTTTAGAGATCGGATTTGATCAAAAAAATAAAGTAGTTAATTTATTAAAAAAAGAAGGTTTTTATATAAATAGTACCCACAAGGATCTTGCAAATAATGATCGTTGTATAGTTTGTACAAAAATATAATCAAAAATTAATTATGGTAACATTTAGAAATAACAGCAATAACACTAGAAGAAACAATTTTAGAAGGAATGATAGAAATTACAAATCTAACAACGAAAGACAAAAATTTAGCTCTAATTTTTCAAATAATGAAAACTTCAAAAGAAAGTCACCAGGGCGAAACAATCATAATGCCCCTAAATTAATTGAAAAATATAATGATTTAGCCAGAGAAGCCTTATCTAATGGTGATAAAATATTATCAGAGAATTATATGCAACATGCTGATCATTTTACCAGAATTTTAAATGAAAGAGAGAGTTATAAAAAAGAAAAATTCTCTGAAAATAAATTAGAAAATACAGATAATTCTTCTAATCAAATTAATATAGAAGATAATGTAACCAAAAAAAATTTAAGCGATAATACCAAAGAAGAAACTGAAATAGATCAGGCATCAAAAAACCAGGTAGAGATAAACTAGTTTAACCCAATAATTTTTTCTGATTTTAAGACCTCAATTTTAATTTTTTCTGTTTCAAACAATTTTCTTTCCTTACCTTTCAAGATTTTGCCCGAAGGTAACTTTAATTTTTGTGAGTTAACTTTTTTACCATTGACGATTACTTCATAATGGAGATGTGGACCAGTGGACTTTCCAGTTGATCCAACATATCCAATAGTTTGACCTTGTTTAACTCTAACACCAGGTTTAATTCCTCTAGCAAATTTGGACATATGGGCATATACAGTTTGATATGTTGAATTATGTTTAATTTTTACACAATTGCCTCCACCTCCACACCATCCTGCTTTTTTAACTATTCCGTCACCTGAGGCCATTATTGGTGTTCCCATTGGAGCCGCAAAATCTGTACCTCTATGCATTTTGTTAAATCCATCTATAGGATGTTTTCTCATGCCAAAGGGAGAAGATAGTCTTGCCCCATTGATTGGTGTTTTCATTAATGCTTTTTTAACACTTTTACCATTTTTATCGTAATGTCCTTCACTTCCATCTTTATCAAAATAATATAAACTATTATCTTGTCCACTAAGTTTTAAATTTGCAAAAAGTATTTCACCAGTTTCTATAAATTCGTTTTTTTCGTTAAAGAATACTTCATATAAAATTTGATATTTATCTTGCTTTCTGATGTCTCTTTGAAAGTCAACTTGAAATCCATATATACCTGCAAATTCAATTATTATATTTGGAGGAATTTTTTCATCACTTGCAGCTTTATAAAGACTTTGTAAAATAATATTTTCTTTGTAAACATTTTTTTTATTTAATTCTATTGATAATATTTCTTCACTGAAACTATCGTTATCAATATTTCTTTTTAAACTTATTTTTTGTGTGTTGGAAATTTGAAAAGTAAATTCTTTAATTTTATCATTTGATTTATCTAAATTAAATTGAATTATCTGTTTTGTATTTAAATTATTTATATTTATTTTTTTCTGAAGTGATTTCTTAATTTTATTTATTTCTACTTTATTTATAGAATAATTTTCTAAAATTTTATTAAAAGTTTCTCCTTGTTTTACTCTATGCTTTATTCTTTCATACTTAGGCTCAAGATTTTTGATAATGTGATTTAAACTTTTTTTGAGATAAACATTATCGATCAAATTATTTAAAGTTTCATTTTTTTTATTTTTTTCAAAATTATAATAAGTTGTGAAAATTGATGATATAACGATTAAAAAAAGTAAAACTTTAAATTCAATCTTGTGTTTAGGCTTAATTCTTTTAAACATGTTATTTTTGTTGGCTTTCAATTATTAGTTTAGAGATATACAAAAATCAAAAAAAACCCGTTAAATAGCTCGTTTTTTGATGAATTTTTTATCCTATAATGCTTGATTTCCTACAATTTTAGCCTATAAGCACTGAACTTTCTCAATAAAATTATTGTTATACAATAAAAAAGTGAGGATTATTGAGCTCTTTTGCTCAATTAGCTATTTAAAAAGTAAAGATTTAAGAAGAGAAGTGTGGACGGTTAAGGTTACCAAAAATTTGTCGTACACACTTCAATCACATATAAACTTTATTCTTAGAGTTTATATGGAAGCTAGTGTGCGCCGTTTTTAAACTTGAGAGTTTGATCATGGCTCAGAACGTACGCTGGCGGCACGCCTAACACATGCAAGTCGAACGAAGTAGCAATACTTAGTGGCAGACGGGTGAGTAACATGTAGGTATCTGCCCTTTGGCCTGGAATAACACGAGGAAACTTGTGCTAATACCGGATAAGTCTTTACGGAGAAAGCTTTATGCACCATTGGATGAGCCTGCACTTGATTAGTTTGTTGGTGGGGTAATGGCCTACCAAGACTGTGATCAATAGCTGATTTGAGAGGATGATCAGCCACATTGGGACTGAGACACGGCCCAAACTCCTACGGGAGGCAGCAGTGGGGAATCTTGCACAATGGAGGAAACTCTGATGCAGCGATGCCGCGTGAGTGAAGAAGGCCCTTGGGTTGTAAAGCTCTTTCGTCGGGGAAGAAAATGACTGTACCCGAATAAGAAGGTCCGGCTAACTTCGTGCCAGCAGCCGCGGTAATACGAAGGGACCTAGCGTAGTTCGGAATTACTGGGCTTAAAGAGTTCGTAGGTGGTTGAAAAAGTTGGTGGTGAAATCCCAGAGCTTAACTCTGGAACTGCCATCAAAACTTTTCAGCTAGAGTATGATAGAGGAAAGCAGAATTTCTAGTGTAGAGGTGAAATTCGTAGATATTAGAAAGAATACCAATTGCGAAGGCAGCTTTCTGGATCATTACTGACACTGAGGAACGAAAGCATGGGTAGCGAAGAGGATTAGATACCCTCGTAGTCCATGCCGTAAACGATGTGTGTTAGACGTTGGAAATTTATTTTCAGTGTCGCAGCGAAAGCGATAAACACACCGCCTGGGGAGTACGACCGCAAGGTTAAAACTCAAATGAATTGACGGGGACCCGCACAAGTAGTGGAGCATGTGGTTTAATTCGAAGATACGCGCAGAACCTTACCAACACTTGACATGTTCGTCGCGACTTTAAGAGATTAAAGTTTTCGGTTCGGCCGGACGAAACACAGGTGCTGCATGGCTGTCGTCAGCTCGTGTCGTGAGATGTTGGGTTAAGTCCCGCAACGAGCGCAACCCTCACTTTTAGTTGCCATCATTAAGTTGGGCACTCTGAAAGAACTGCCAGTGATAAGCTGGAGGAAGGTGGGGATGACGTCAAGTCCTCATGGCCCTTACGTGTTGGGCTACACACGTGCTACAATGGTATCTACAACAGGAAGCAAAACTGCGAAGTTAAGCAAATCCTTAAAAGATACCTCAGTTCGGATTGCACTCTGCAACTCGAGTGCATGAAGCTGGAATTACTAGTAATCGTGGATCAGCGTGCCACGGTGAATGCGTTCCCGGGTCTTGTACACACCGCCCGTCACACCATGGGAGTTGGTTCTACCTTAAGGCAAGGTTTAAAACCCTTGACCACGGTATAGTCAGCGACTGGGGTGAAGTCGTAACAAGGTAGCCGTAGGGGAACCTGCGGCTGGATTACCTCCTTTCTAAGGATGAATGAAAAATAAAATTTCATTCTAAATAATATACAGGTTAATGTTGACCGTCCTCATTTCTCTTCTTAAAGTAGTGTTTCTCTTGCATGGGGGCCGGTAGCTCAGTTGGTTAGAGCACACCCTTGATAAGGGTGGGGTCGAAAGTTCGAGTCTTTCTCGGCCCACCAAATTAAGATCATGGGGGATTAGCTCAGCTGGGAGAGCGCCTGATTTGCATTCAGGAGGTCAGCGGTTCGATCCCGCTATCCTCCACCAGAACACTTAGCTATATTAAATTGTAAATATCAAAAATAATTAATATCAATATCTATATCCGAACATTAGTAATGTTATTAGCTAATGTTCAAAATAAAAATTTGATTCAACACAGAATTTTTTTCTGTGCATAAATCAAGCGTTTAAGGGCGTGTAGTGGATGCCTTGGCACTGAAAGCCGATGAAGGACGTGATATACTGCGATAAGTTTCGGGGAGCTGTATGTAAGTTTTGATCCGAAAATTTCCGAATGGGGAAACCCACCACTTTATGTGGTACTTTAAACTGAATACATAGGTTTAAAGAGACAACCTGGAGAACTGAAACATCTAAGTAACCAGAGGAAAAGAAATCAATTGAGATTCCGTTAGTAGTGGCGAGCGAACGCGGACTAGGCCAGCAGTTTTGTTAAAAAAATTTGAATAGTT
>NZ_JBNGZE010000003.1:0-10000 GCF_052049855.1 Candidatus Pelagibacter sp. | reverse complement strand
AGTAAATAATCATTTTATGCTATCAATTTATTATTGATAGATGAAAAGTAAACTTAAGGATGGTATTAATAGCATAAAAAAAAACGGTTATTTTGTTCTAAAAAACCAACTTTCATTAGATACTTGTAAAAAGTTATTAACATTAACCAAACAGCTTACCAGATCTCAAAAAAATATTTCCAAAAGTGTAAGTGGATCACAAGAAACTTCAAATAATGTTTTTAATTTACAGAATAAAAATATCTTGTTTATTAAAGCACTTACATCCAGCAAAGTTCTTGAAGATATTTTAAAGTATTTTTTAAATGATAAATGGTACACTTCGATCAAACCAGATTATCCAAATTACATCATAAGAGCTTTTGGAGCGAGAAGTTCAGTTGCAAAAATGCCTATACATATTGACTCTTTAATCCCATATAAAGGGAATGAAATTATTGCTATGCCTTGTGCTTTAGTTTTAGAAGACCAGAATCTTGATAATGGATGTACAATATTTAAACCAGGATCTCATTTATCAGGTAAATGGGCAAATCAAAATATAAAAGCCAAACCTGTTTTTCCTAAAGTGGGAGATATTGTAATGTGGGATGGAAGAGTATGGCATGGAACTACAGAAAATAAATCTGGAAAGAGCCGATGGGTGCTGTTATCTAACTTTACAAGATGGTGGTTAAAACAACAGTTTGACATACCAAGAGCTTTACCGAAAAAAATTTACAAAGATCTAACTGTAAAAGAAAAAATTTTACTTGGATTTTGTAGCTATGCTTATAAAGACGAATTTGAAGGAAGTGAAATGAAGAGAGGAATTAAATCATTAAGATAAATATATGAGTAATAAAAAACATAAATTTGGTGAATTAGAAAATGTAAAAGCAAAAATACTTCTTAATTTCAGGATGCCAAACGCGTATGTTCTAAAATAATAATAATGATTGTTTTGTTGAGAGTATAATTGAGTAAGGAAATCGTATTCATTGGTTCATCTGCAATAGGTTTAGAAAAACTTTCTCAGTCAAAAAGGTTTAAAATTATTGACGTCTTGTGTCTTAAAAAAAAAGTTAATCCTGAATTAGAAATTGTAACAAATAAATTGGGATTAAAAATTAAGTCATTTAATTGGATAAATGATTTTGAGAAATTAATTAATTTATATGAAAACTCAATTCCTTTTTTTATTTATCAATTAGACATGCTTGTGCCAGCTATTCTAACTGAAAAATATAATTTTTTTAACCTACATCGTGGTAATCTCAAAACAAATAGAGGTCCCAACCCTGATATCTGGCCTATTTTATTAGGACACAAATCCACTTCAATAACACTACATAAGATTAATAGCAGGATAGACTTGGGCATCGCAATTGATTGGTATGATGTTGAAATTTCTAACAATGATAGTGTAAATGATGTTATAAAAAAATTAGAGAAAGGTTTACCTAAACTTATCGAGTCTACTTATCTTTTTATTCTAGGCAAATTAAAAGGAGAAAACATTGAAGACGGTATATATAGACCATGGGTAACTGAACAAGATTTCACAATTGATCTAACAACAGATAGCATGGATACAATAGATCAAAAGATTAGATCTCAGAAAAATTATAATGGGGCAATATTTTTTCACAATGGAAAAAAAAAATATGTCATTAATGTTTTTTCATCTATTCCATCAAATTTAAGTAAAATTATTTCCACTAAAAAGGACAATAAGAATATTTATTTTCTAGAAAATACAAAACCAAAGTATCAATTGCCAAAGTTTCCACCCTCCAAAAGAATTTAACAATGTTAGATAAAATAATTAAAAACAAAAAAAATTACACCAATGAAATTATAGAAAAATTGAAAAATTCAAAAAAAAAATTGATAGTTTATGGTGCGGGTATCTATTCATATGTTTTAATTAAATATTTAAAAGCAAAAAGAATTAAAATTTTTAAAATTGTTGTTGATGAAAAGTACAAGCATAGTGAAATTTTACTCGATACTGAAATTATTTTTGTCAATGATATTTTGGATAATATCAATGATTATAATATAGTTGTCGGATTTCCAAATTATCCACTAGCAATTAAAAAATTGAAAAAATATGGTGGAAAAAACCTATTTGTAATTGATGTACCAGATTTTTTAAATATCCCCAAAACATTTATGGAATATTCGTTTATCATTGAAAATAAAGAAAATTTTGAAAAAGCTTATAATTGTTTTGAAGACAAACTTTCCAAAAAAACTTTTATAGGTGCCATTAATACAAAACTTTCAGGTGATTTGTCCTATATTAAAAAAAATATCCAGTTAGATCATTTATATTTTACAAAAAAAAATTTTCCTAAAAAAAAAAATGAAATCTTGCTTGATGTGGGTGGTTTTAACGGAGACTCAATAAAGGATTTTCATTCAATAGCTAATGGCAACTACGATCATATAATTTCCCTCGAGCCATTCCCCAAAATGTTTAATGAACTTAAAAAAACAATTAATAATTTACAAATTAATGATAGATGCACACCTATTCAGATAGGAGCATGGAATAAAAAGGACATTTTATCTTTTAGCAATACTGAAAAAGATATAGATAGTAAAATTGAATTACATGGTGACGATAAAATAAATGTGAACACAATTGATTCTATCCTATCACGCACAAATCATTCAGTTTCTTATATAAAAATAGATATTAATGGAGCAGAGTATAATGCTTTGAAGGGAGCATCAGAAATAATTTCTAAAAATAAACCTTTTATTGCTGTTAAAATGCATGTGAAACAGGATTTTTTTCGTCTGCCAATATTGTTAAAAAAAATTGCTCCAAAAATTAAACTTCAATTAAGACAAAGAAATTATATGTCAATGATGTTAGTATTGTATGCATTTTTTGATGAATAGAATTGAAATTATAGATTATGTTTAAATGGAAAAAGCTTGGAAAAATATTTGATCCAAGTAAAAACGAAACCAAAGAATGGATGCAAGAATATGCGCAACTTCCTGTCCCATTTATATTAAACGATGAAGTTATAAGAGTTTACTTTGCAACTAGACCAAAAAAAAATACAGATCTAAAGTATGTATCAAGATCTGGATATGTAGATTTAGACAGAAAAAATTTAACACAAGTAATAAATATTTCTGATAAGCCTTTATTCGAAATTGGTTCGCCTGGTTCTTTTGATGAATTTGGTGCAATGACAAGCTGTTTTATAAAAGTTGGTAAACAGATTTATGGTTACTATACGGGCTGGTCTAGATTACAGACTGTTCCATATAATATGGCAATAGGTTTGGCTATAAGTTCTGACGGTGGTAACACATTTAAAAAAATAAGTGAGGGACCTATATTAGGACAAACTGAAAAAGAACCGTTTTTGTTATCAGGTCCAAAAATAATTGTTGAAAATGGTCTATGGCATATGTGGTATCTTGTTGGAACTAAGTGGTTAAATCATAATGGAAAATATGAACCAGTGTATAAGTTCGCTCATGCAAAATCTAAAGATGGTATAAGTTGGGAAAGAAATGGAATTCCAATAATACCCTCTAAATTTAAAGATGAGTGTCAAGTTTCATTCTCTGTTGTTAAGCACAATGATAAATGGAATGCAATTTTTGCTTATCGAAAACCCTTGGATTTCAGAGAAGCTTCAGATGGTTCTTATAGGTTAGGATACGCTTATTCTAATGATTTAGAGACATGGCATCGAGACGATGATAAAATTGGTATAGATGTATCAAAAAATGGATGGGATTCTCAAATGTTAGCTTATCCCAATATTTCTGAAATTGATGGAAAAAAATATTTATTTTATTGTGGAAATGAATTTGGAAAATATGGTTTTGGCTTGGCTCAATTGCTTTAAAATTAATAAAGTAGATTTTTACTTACAAACGTGAATTTAGAGATCTAATATTTATATTTGCACAGATAAGTTTTGATAAAAGCTTCTATCAATTTTGAAATTTCTATTTTTTTTTAATGGTTTTCTATAGAAATTAAGTTCTTTAGGTTTCATATAGTATGGTAATTTTTTATTTAAATAATTTTCAACAAATTTTTTTTTTAAACTCTTAGTATGATAAATATGTGCAGTTAAAAATTCGATATTCTTATTTTTTGACTTAGTAACAATATTTTCCTTAACGTTTTTTAATTTACTTATTTCTTTTTCTATTTCTTCGAGCTCTATTCTGTGTCCCATTAATTTGACTTGATTATCTTTTCTTCCGATAAAAAATATTTTGTTATTTTTCTTTTTAATTATATCACCAGTTTTATAGCCAATTATTTTATTATGTTTCTTAATAAATTTATTTTTAGTTTCTTTTATATTTTGAAAATAACCATTTCCCACACCTTTTCCAAACAACAAAAGTTCACCAAAATTTTTTTTGCTCAATATTTTAAATTTAAAATTTTCACTTATTTTCCCTAATGGTACAAATTTTTCATTATCATCAAAAATATCTTTTTTTTTAATAAAATGATGACTACAAATGCAAGTACATTCTGATGGGCCATAAACATTAATCAATTCCTTTTTTAACATCCATAATTCTTTCAATTTATTTTTAGGAAAGCCTTCACCACCAAATATTACATAGTCGAGCTTTTTTAAATGTTGTCTTTTAAGCAATCTTAAATTTAATAGATAAATTATTAAAGATGGGACAGAAAACCATATATTACAATTTGCTTTTAATATTTCTTTTGGAACATTCATTAGATCTTCGATCTTGTCTGTATTTATAGGACTTAGAATAGATCCTGTAAAAATAGAGATATAGAAATCAAATATTGAGTTATCAAAATATAGTGGGTTTAATTGTGAAAAATTTTTTTGTTTTTTTTCGTTAATTTTCAATATTTTTTTCCATATATTTATAAAGCTCAATATACTTTCTTCTCCTATACAACAGCCTTTGGGAGCTCCTGTAGAGCCAGAAGTAAAAACTATGTAGGTATTATCTTTTATTATCTTAGTTTTATTTTTATTTTCATTATCAAAATTTTTTTTTAAAATTTCTTTAATTTTATATTTTTTGATATTTTTTATTTTTTCAAATTTTTTGCTTGAATATAGTAAAAAAAAATTTCCATTTTTAATTAATTTTTTAAATCTTTCTTTTGGAATTTTTGGATCAATTATTGAATAAGCAAATGGTGTTTTGATAGCTCCAAGCATTGAATAATAGGTTTCGATATTCTTATTTCCCTCAATAAGAATTACTGTTTTTTTTTTGATGTTTTTAAAAAAAAATTTTTTATATTTATTTGAATTGTAGTCCAATTTTTTATAACTTACTTTTTTCTTGTTTATTTGTATTGCTGTATTAAGAGGGTTTTTATTACAAATTTCTAAAAATAATTTAGAAAGTTTATTATTATACATCTTCTATTGACCACCATCTAAAAAAAGTGTCTTTCCATTAAAATAGTCATTTTCAATGATGAAAAAAATTGCTTTGATTAGTTCTTCGATGTCCCCCAATCTTTTTGTAGGGTTATTATCAATAATTCTTTTTATTTGCATTTTAGATGTTTTATTTAATGTAGATTTTATTTTTATATAGCCAGGAGCAACACAAGAAAATCTAATTTGAGTGTTCGAAAATTCTTTTGCCCAAACTTTAGTTAATATTTCGATACCTTTTTTACTAGCAGAATAAGCTGCTTGACCAATTTGTCCTTTGGAATTTGTTGATGAAAAATTAATTACTAATCCAGCCGATCTTTTTTCAAATAATTTATAGGCAAAAATGATACTAGATAGATAAGGTATAAATAAATTTTCATTAAATATTTTTCTCAAATATTTTTCATTATGAATTCTTTTCTCTAAAAAATTGTATGATAATTCACTATGTATAAATCCACAGCAATTTATTAATATTTTAATTTTAGGATAAAGTTTAAAAATTTTTTTAAATAATTTTTCTATTTGTGCAGAGTCTTTTAATCTTACTCTATGATAATTTTTTTTTTTTAATTTTTTTTCATCTATTAAAATTGGATTTAGTTTTTTTTGAATCAATTTTTTTGAAATTGATGAACCAATAGATCCTTCTGAACCTATTATTAAAATTTCATTTTCTTTTAGTTGCATATTTTTTTAAAACTTTAATACAAGAATTTATACTTTTTATATTTATTATTTCTTTTGTCGAAAATTTTATTTTAAACTCTTTTTCTAAACTAATAATAAACTTCATTTGTGCCAAAGAGTCCCAATCTTCTAATGTATTAAAATTTTTATTATTTTTAATTATATCTCTTCCCAAGATCTTTTTTATTTTTTCTATTTTATCTTTCATTTTTAATATATTTAAGAAATATATTACTTCTTATCTTGAGCCTTTTTGATTTTGAGTTGATAAAAGTGCTATTATTTCCAATTTTTCCTGAAACCAATGTTCCCGCGCCTATAAATGAATTATTGCCTATTGATGAATTATTGCTCACAGTAGAATTTGATCCAAAGAAATTACAACTACCAACAGTCGTCTCTCCTGAAACGACCGAGCCTGATGAAACCCAATTAAAATCTTTCATTTTTACGTTGTGTGAAATAACAGAATTACTCCAAATAATATTCCCATTTCCTAGAACGGTTTTTGGGTTAATTGAAACATTATCAAGTAAAATATTATTTTCTCCAATTTTAACGTTAGTAGGCAAACTTACATTTTCATGTACATAATTTATGAATTTATAACCTTTTGATTTTAAAAATTTATGTATATTTTTTCTTACATTATTCATTTCTATATACCCTATGGTAGTAATAAATTTATAATTTTTTGGAGAGAACTTTTTATCAATTTTTTCAGCGGAGAATAAAGGTTTATTATTAAATTTTTTACTTTTAATAAATTTTTTAAAAGAAACATATGCCAATATATTATAATTTTTTTCTAAGTATTGACTTAATATTTTTGATATATTTCCGTTTCCAAATACAAGCAAGTCTTTCATAAGTTTTATAGTATCTACAATTGTAGTTTGAAATAATTTAATTAGTATACATATATTAAAAATATAAAAATTTAACTACAATTTAATTTAAGAATGAAAATTTGTGTAATGCAACCATATTTTGTTCCATATCCAGGATATTATTTATTATTCAAAGAAGTTGATTATTTTGTGGTTATGGATGATGTTCAATTTAATAGAAGAGGATTTGTGCATCGAAATTTATTCGATGTATTTGGTAACAAAACTTGGATTACGTTACCCTTAAAAAAAAAACCTTTAAATACTTTAATTTGTGACTTAGAATTTGATATTAATAGTGAGGCAAGTGAACATTTTAAAAAAAAAATTAATTTTTTACAAAATAGTAAAAATTTAGATTTTATAATGCAAGATTTGACAAAACTTCATCAAACACCTTTAGCTTACATAAATAATTTAAATAAAAAAATTTTAAAAAAACTGAAATTAAATAATAAGATGATATTATCAAGTAGTTTAGAAAATAAAAAACTTAAAGGAGAAAAAAAAATTATAGATATATGTAAAGAGTTAAAAGCAAGTGAATATATTAACTTACCTAGTGGAAAGAAATTATATAACAATAAATATTTCAAAAAAGAAAACATAAAACTTACCTTTTTAAAAGAATATAAGGGTAAAAAATTGTCAATTTTGAATTACTTTTTTGAAAATAAAAATTTTATTATTTAAGATTTATCGTTATATAAATTAATCAAATATCTTTGAAATCGCAAAAATAAATTTATTAATATCTTTTTTCTCAAGATCTTTATTTAATGGTAATGCAAATATTTTATTTGTATATTTTTTTGTTACATTAAGATTGGTTTTTTTAATATTTTTAAAATTTTTTTGATAATTCATTGGTTTAGATGACCATGGATGGAATATTTTGATTTTAAACTTAATGAACTCTTGATAGAAATTATTATAATTCTTTTTAGTACTAATTAAACAAGCCTTTGAACCGAACCAATTAATCCCAAACCCACTTTGTAAAAAAATATCTTTTTTGTTTAGTTCTAAAAATTTTCTTCTAAAATAAATTGAGTTTTTCTTTAGTTTTTTTTCAAATTTACTATTTTCAAAATAATTTGCTAAAAATATAGCTGCATCATACTCAGAAAATTTACCATTAAATCCAATTAAGTTTGCATTTTTTCGTTCAAAATCGGCGCCAAAAGAAATGATTGTTTCAAGTTTTTTTTTATATTTTTTGTTACAAATAATTAAACCTGACTCGTTTGCTCCAAAATTTTTAGTAGGATGAAAACTGCAAGAAATAAAAAAATCAGCTTTATTTAAATCTTTATTAAAATTATTAAAAGTATCAGCTGCATCATAAATGATTTCACATTTGTTTTTTTTTCTTATTTTATTTAATTTAAAAACATCTATGGGCATTCCATGAGGTGAGGGTATTATAATACAAGCGATATTTCTTAATATTTTTTTTGGTAAGTTTATCAAATCATTATCGTTAAATTGCAAATCTTTAATATTAATATCGATGAAAACTGGCTCAAATCCAGCTTGAATTATAGCTTGAGGTGATGAAAAAAAATTGTAAGAGCTAGTTAAAACATACCTTTTTTTTGTTAAGTTTTTTATTAAGTATAAACTGGCAAGAATAGAGCTATGGGCAGATGATGTAAAAACAGTTGTTTGTTTTTTTAAATTAAATCTTTTTTTTATTAATTTATTACATTCATAATATAAGGGTCCGAAATTAGAATAATATCTATTCTTATCAATTAATTTTAAATATTTTATAATTTTATTATAGTTTGTTAAAAGAGGTTTATATTCTATATATTTACTAGTCATAAAATTGAATGATATATATTTATTTTTAATAGTTTCAAAGAAAAATCAAAAATTATTGGACAAAAAATATAGCAAAAGTCAAATTTAATTATTCTCAGTCATTTTATTTTGAAGTATTATTTTTTTTTTAAAATAGATTTAAAAAAACCATAATATCTTAATGTTGCAGTTAACCAAAAAAATGGAATTGCAATAAAATATCTAGGTCTTAGAATGCATTTAAGAGGAAAAACAACAATATACCTTCTTAAAACATGAGTAAGACTTAATATTTTTCTATAGTTAGTCCACCTATTTTTGTTTTCTAGATAATATGACAAATCACCTTGACCATAGAAAATAGTTTTTTTTACATACTTTTTAAAATTTAACTTTTCATTTAAGATTGAATAATGTTGAGAATATAAAACTTTAAGATTTTTTTCTTTTATTAAATCAGCTTTAATTGTATCTACCGCATAGTTCTGAGCGTTATGGGATGAAACTAATTCTTCAACTATGTTATTAAGATATTTTTCTGTATTATAAAAACATGGATCGGTTGGGACATCTATATTTTTTTTACCCTCTTGAAGGAATTCTATCATAATTTTTTTTCCTTTTTCAATAAAATTTCTTTCATACCTACAATTTTGTTTTGCTAAAATTGCAAAACAATCATTACTTTCAAAATCTTTTTTTAAGAGCGATACCAATCCTGATGGCAAAACATTTTTAGTTGATAAGCAAATAACATATTTAGTTTTAACTTTTTTTAATGCAAAATAATGTTGTGTAGCCATTCCAGGACTCACAACATAAACAGAATTTGTATATTTTTTGGCAATATCTATAGTTCCATCTTTTGAACCTCCATCTGCAACAATTATTTCAGCTGGATTATTTTCAACAAGATTAAAAAAAAAAAAATCTAAATCTCTATGCATATCGTTCAATGTTGAGACTATTATTGTAACATCCGAATTAAGTATACTCATTACATGCTTTAATACTTGATCTATAGTTTTTATAAAGGAAAAGTTTATTATTAAATCATTATTTTTAAATATAATTTAATAATTTCATAAGTATGAAGTTTGTAGTAAAAGTAATGCCAATTTTATATTTTAGGTCTTTATTTGTATTTAGATGAGATTTTAGATATTTATCTAAATATTAACTAACTAAATT
>NZ_JBNGZE010000002.1:0-635019 GCF_052049855.1 Candidatus Pelagibacter sp. | reverse complement strand
GTTATAGGTAATATCAATTAATATAATTTAATATTACTATCAATATATTAAGTATTAATTTATGAAAAAAAAAAAATACCTTATTTCAGTATGCATTCCTACTTTGAATTCAGAAAAGTATTTAGAAAAAGCCATAAAAAGCGTCATTGTTCAAGATTATAAAAATGTCCAACTTATAATTATTGATGGAGGTTCAAATGACGAAACCTTAAGTATTATTAAAAAATATAGAAAATATATTAATTACTGGGTAAGTGAAAAAGACAGAAATCTTTATGATGCTTGGAATAAAGGACTTAAAGTAGCCAAAGGTGAAATTTTTACAATTTTATGTTCAGATGATTACTACTTTAAGAATACTTTTTCTATAGTAAATAATTATTTTAATAAATTTTCTAAAATAAATTTTCTTTTTGGAGCTGCTAAAATGGGATGGGGAGTAGTCCATAAATATAAACCTGAAAAAATTAAATGGAGCTTCGGATTTTATACAACTACAACTCCAGCATTTTTTATTAAAACAAAGGATGCTAAAAAAGTTGGTGGTTGGAGTTTAAATTATAGAACCTCCTCAGATTATGATTTCTTTTATAAGATGTTGGTTAAACATAAAATGAAAGGAATGATTTCAAAGAAAACTGAGGTTTTTGGTTATCGTAGAAGTGGGGGTTTTTCCTCCAAGGTTCCTTATTTAGAGTGGTTAAATGAATGTTCGCGAATTAGAATAGACAATGGACAAAATCCTGTTTTTGTTTATTTGATACACATGATGAGGTTAATTAAAAACTTTAACAAAATATTTAAATGATAAAATATATTTAAAAATTTAAATTTATTTAATTTTTGAGATAAAGCAAATAATCAAATAGATTTTAAAATTTAGAATAAAGAGCAATTGTAAATAATAAAATTTTACTATTCTCCAATATTAATTAGAGTACCTTTATCTCTTGCTTTGTCAAAAGAGTAATAAAATACAAATATTGACAAAATTAAATAAAACCCATTCAGATATATTGCATTAATGATATTTTCATAATTTACCATTCCATTAACCAAAATATTTCTAGTCTCTTCAAAAATATAAACCAATGGAAGTGCGAAAGCGACTGACTGAAAGATTCCCGGGAGTGTTTCAACTGGATAATAAATGCAGCCAAAAGGCGCTAATAAAAACATGGTTGACCATGCAATATTCTCAAAAGATGGTCCAAATCTTAATAATCCTGCCGAAACAAACAGACCAAGCGTTATTCCAAATAAATATAGACTCAAGAAAAGAAATGCTAAAGGAAGACCAAGTTTTAGCAATGATATACCAAACAGTGGAGAAGTTAATAGTATAGCTGGAATCAAACCAATTAATGCTCTTATTAAAGCTGTAAAAACTAGAGAGACAATTATCTCGCTAATTTTCATTGGCGCAATGAATAGGTTAGTAAAATTTCTACTCCAAATTTCTTCCAAAAATAACATATTAAAGCCAATACTGGTTCTAAATAAAAAGTCATACAGAATTGCACATGAAAGAATAACTCCTACTGCACCACTGTAATAAGAGCTGTGAGCTGCAAAAAAATTAGAAATAAATCCCCAAAGAGTAATTTGAATTGAAGGCCAATAAATTAAATCTAATATTCTTGGAAATGATCTAGTTATTAAATAAAAGTGTCTTAAAAAAAGACCATAAATTCTAATTAAATTCATTTTTATTTTCTCGCAATTTCTAAAAATACTTCCTCTAAATTTCTTCTTCCATATTTTGTTATTAATTCTTCAGTAGTTCCTCTATCCACTATTAAACCATCTTTCATCATTAAAACAGAACTACATAATCTTTTTACTTCTTCCATATTATGAGAGGCGAGCAAAACTGATATTTTTTTTTCCTTTTTGTAATCTTCTAAAAACGACCTTACAAAATCACCGGTTTCAGGATCTAGTGAGGCAGTAGGTTCATCTAATAAAAGTACCCTTGGATCATTTATTAGAGCTTTCGCAAGACTTACTCTATTTTTTTGTCCAGAGGAAAGTTCTCCAGTAATTTTGTTTAAAAGGTCTTTTAATCTAAGTTTATTTGCAAGGTAATCTATTCGGTCATTTAAATTTTGAATGTTATATAATTTTCCATAAACAATTAAATTTTGTTTAACTTTAAGTTTTTTAGGTAATTCAATATATGGTGAGATAAAATTCATTTTATGAAGAAGAGAGATTTTATTTTTTTCAATATTCTCTCCATTGATTAAAACCTTACCACTACTTGGTTTTAATAATCCTAAAATCATTCCAATAGTTGTAGTTTTTCCACATCCATTAGGTCCTAATAAACCAACCATTTCATTTTCATTAATTTTAAAATTAATATTAGCTACTGCTTCTTTATCTTTATATTTTTTTGAGAGATTGATTACTTCAATAGAATTTGTCATTTATATTTAGAGGCTCTCCTTAATCTATCATTAATTGTTTTGCCAAGACCTTTGTCTGGTATCGTCTCAACTGCAATCTTTTTATAACCATCATTTTTTATTTTTCTTAAAGTTGAATATAAATTTCTTGCAGCTTCATTGATATTTTTCACTTTAGATAAATAATAATAGTTTTTAAATTTTGATTTTCTTTTTTTTATTAATAAATAAGCCTCATCTTTTTTTGGTTTTTTAACATTGACTCTTAAAGGTATCCCAGGTGAGTAATGTAACGGAAATAAACCAGGTGATAATTTTTTTTTTGAATTTGTATTAATAAATAATTTTTTTTTTAAAACATTTTCAATTTTTTTAGTATCAAGGCCACCATATCTTAAAAGTGATGGCTTTTCTATAAGATTTAATATTGTGGATTCAACTCCAATTTTACTTTTCCCACCATTTAAAATATATTTTATTTTTGAATCAAATTCTTCTTTTACATCAGATGGTTTAACGGAACTTAATTTTGAGGATATATTTGCACTCGGCGCAGCAAGTGGATAATCTAAATTTTTTAATAAATTTCTGAACAATTTATGTTTAGGAAAACGTACGGCAATACTTTTTTTATTATTAGTGACAAATTTTGATATTTTTGACTCTTTTTTTAATTTTAAAACATACGTTATTGGACCAGGAGAAAATTTTTTATAAAGTTTTACTAAGTTATCATTTATATTGCAGTCCTCCTTAAGTCTTTGAATATCATAATAATGGACAATCAGTGGATTATTTAATGGTCTTTTTTTAAGACTAAATATTTTCTTAACTGCACTATTTGAGTAGGCGTTTGCAGCTAATCCATAAACAGTTTCTGTTGGTACCGCAATACAATGATTATTATCTAAATATTTTTTTGCTTTTTTGATATTTGATTGAGTAGATTTCATGTATTAATAATTATTATTATATGAAAGATAAAATATTACCACTTGATTATGATCAGTATTCAGTTGAGCAGCTTACAGAAAAAGCAAATAAGATTATAGAGTCTCTAGAGACAGATAATGATTTAAACAATTCAGTTGACAGTTATCAAGAACTTTTAAAATTAAATAATATTATTGAAAAGAAATTTCATAAAAATTTTAAATCTATTGGGAAAGAGACAAATAAAAAGATTAAAGAGATTACTAAAAAAAATGAAGAAACAGCTTGATAAAATAGTTAAGGATACAAATATTTTTCTTAAAAAATATATTAATTCACAGAAATATTCTCATTTAATGTCACCAATGAAGTATGGTTTATTTCCAGGTGGAAAAAAAATAAGATCTAAAATCTTAATTGACTTAGGGTCATTATTTTCAGTGGATTATAAAACACTAATTATAGTTGGCTCAGCGGTTGAATGTATTCATGCTTATTCACTTATTCATGACGATCTACCTTGTATGGATGATGATGATATAAGAAGAGGAAAACCATCAACTCACATTAAATTTGGTGAGTCAACAGCAGTTCTTGCAGGTAATTCATTATTAACTTTAGCATTTGAAATTTTATCGAGTCCTAAATTGAAATTAAATGAAAAGATAAAAATCAACTTAATCAAAAAATTATCAGAATGTTCAGGTCATTTAGGGATAGCTGGTGGGCAATATTTAGATTTGAGTTACGAGAAAAAGAAAATATCAAGGAATAAAATATTAGAAATGGAAATAAAGAAAACAGGAATGTTATTTAGTTTTTGTTGTGCGGCTCCAGCAATAATTAAGAGAAAAACAATTAAAGAAATTAAATTTTTTGAAAATATTGGATCAAAAATTGGTCTTTTATTCCAAATTGCTGATGATTTAATTGATTTGAAAAGTAAATCTAAAGAAGCTGGGAAAAAAACAGGAAAAGATCAAAAAAAAGGAAAGGCAACACTTATAAATTTAATAGGTTATGATGACTCAGTTAAGTATTGTGATAAAATAATAAAAGATATTAATAAAAATTTAACAAAATATGGTTCAAGATCTAAAAAAATAAATGAAACATTGGAATATATATTGAATAGAAAAAAATGAAAAAAAATTATCAATTTTTAAATGATATCAACTTTCCATCTGATTTAAGAAAAGTTTCTGAGGAAAATTTACAAAAAGTTGCTGATGAGGTTAGAGAGGAAATGATAAGTGCTGTTTCAGAAACAGGAGGTCACCTTGGTGCTGGTTTAGGAGTGGTTGAATTGACAGTTGCACTTCATTATGTTTTTGATACGCCAAATGATAAATTAATATGGGATGTTGGTCATCAGTCTTATCCTCATAAAATTTTAACTGGAAGAAAAGATAAAATTAGAACTTTACGACAGGGTGATGGTTTATCAGGTTTTACAAAAAGATCTGAAAGCGAATATGACCCATTTGGAGCAGCCCACAGCTCAACATCTATTTCATCAGCATTGGGAATTGCTGAGGCAAATAAATTAGAAAATAAGTCTTCCAATGTAATAGCTGTTATAGGTGATGGAGCGATTAGTGCAGGTATGGCTTACGAAGCTATGAATAATGCTGGAGCGTCAAAGACAAAAATGATTGTAATTTTAAATGATAACGATATGTCAATTGCAAAACCAGTCGGGGCAATGAGAACTTACTTGGCAAAATTATTTACTGGTAAGATATATTTTAGTTTAAGAGAGACCTTTAAATTAATTACATCTGCATTTTCGAAAAGATTTAGTGCTAAAGCAGGAAAAGCAGAAGATTTTTTCCGTTCAGCAGTAACAGGAGGCACATTGTTTAGTTCACTAGGTTTTTATTACGCAGGTCCTATAGATGGTCATGATTTATCAAGCCTAGTTCCGATTTTAAAAAATGCAAAAGACTCAAGACATGAGGGTCCAATAATGATCCATATTAAAACTCAAAAAGGAAAGGGTTATTCTTATGCAGAAAAAGCAAATGACCATTATCATGGAGTATCAAAATTTAATGTTGAGACTGGAGAACAGTTAAAGAGTAAATCTAATCTTCCAGCTTATACAAAAGTTTTTGCTAATACGTTAGTGAAACACGCAAAAAAAGATAGCAAAATAGTTGGAATCACAGCAGCAATGCCAGGAGGGACTGGTATGGATATTTTTGGAAAAGAGTTTCCAAGTAGAATGTTTGATGTAGGAATAGCTGAACAACATGCAGTAACTTTTGCCGCTGGTTTAGCAACCGAGGGATACAAACCATATGCTGCAATATATTCTACATTTTTACAAAGAGCGTATGATCAAGTTGTCCACGATGTTGCCATTCAAAGTTTACCAGTTAGATTTGCGATAGATAGAGCAGGATTAGTTGGTGCTGATGGATCAACACATGCTGGTTCATTTGATATAACTTACTTATCAACTTTACCTAACTTTATAGTAATGGCAGCAAGTGATGAAGCTGAGCTGGTTAAAATGATTAATACTTCAGTATATATAAATGATAGACCTACCGCAATTAGATATCCAAGAGGAACTGGAGTAGGTGTTGATCTCCCATCAATAGACGAAAAAATTGAAATTGGTAAAGGGAGAGTCGTTCAACAAGGGACACAAGTTTGTATTTTAAACCTCGGTACTCGTCTTGAGGAGTGCAAGTTAGCTTTAGAGGAATTAAAAGCAAAAGGAATTTCAACAACTCTGATAGACGCCAGATTTGCTAAGCCTTTAGACGAAGAACTTATATTAAAATCTGCTAAGGAACATGAGCTTATGATAACTATTGAAGAGGGATCAATAGGCGGTTTTGGTTCCCATGTTGAAAATTTATTAGCTGAAAAAGGAGTATTTGATAAAGGTTTAAAATTTAGATCAATGACTTTACCAGATAAATTTATTGAACAAGATGATCCAAAAAAAATGTACGATAAAGCTGGATTAAACAGTTCTCAAATTTCTAAGAAAATTGCTGATATTTTGTTTCAAAAGGACACAATAAGAGTTGTGAAAAATTAATTTAAGCTAATTACATTGGGCTTTATTCATCAAGTAGTGGTCAAGTAAAACACAGTTCATCATAGCTTCACCAATTGGTACAGCTCTAATTCCTACACAAGGATCATGTCTACCCTTAACAGATATAGAAGTATTTTTTCCAAATTTATTAATAGTTTTTCTACTAGTTAAAATTGAGGATGTTGGTTTGACAGCAAAAGATGCAATAATTTCTTGGCCCGTAGAAATTCCACCAAGAATTCCACCCGCTTTATTTGAATTGAATTTTAATTTATTTCCTTTTGAAGAAATTTCATCTGAATTTTGTTCTCCACTTAATTGTGCTGAGTTCATTCCTGCACCTATATTTACACCCTTAACTGCATTAATACTCATTAGACCTGAAGCTATGTCAGTATCCAATTTAGAATAAATTGGAGCACCTAAACCAACTGGGATACCTCTTGCTCTTATTTCAATTACTGCTCCACATGATGATCCTGATTTTCTTACACTAAGTAAATATTTTTCCCATAATTTAATCATTGATTTATCTGGACAAAAAAATGGATTTTTTGAAATTACTTTATCGTTCCATTGATTTGTATCGCATCCAAGAATTCCTAGCTGAGTTACTGCACCAATTACTTTAAATTTTTTACCTAATTTTTTTTGAAGTACAACTTTTGCTATTGCACCAGCCGCAACACGTGCTGCAGTTTCTCTTGCAGAAGATCTACCACCACCTCTATAGTCTCTAATTCCGTATTTTTTAAAATAAGTAAAATCTGCATGACCTGGTCTGAACTTATCTTTAATATTACTATAATCTTTGGATCTCATATCTTTGTTGTAGATTATGAGAGAAATAGGTGTTCCAGTTGTTTTGCCCTCAAACACTCCTGACAATATTTGAACTTTATCATCCTCTTTTCTCTGAGTTGTAAATTTAGATTGTCCTGGTTTTCTTTTGTTTAATTCTATTTGAATATCGTGCTCTTTAAGAGTTATGTTTGGAGGACAACCATCAACAATACAACCAATTGCTGGTCCATGAGACTCTCCCCAAGTTGTGAAACGAAATAGCTTTCCAAAAGTATTAAATGACATTATTTATATTATATAGATTATTTTGTTTAAATTATGAATCAAAAAAACTCTTTAGGTCTTAATAGTTGCTTTCTTGATATAGATGATCCAATTCATTTATTTCATGAATGGATGGAGGAAGCAAAGAAAACTGAGCCAAATGATCCAAACGCTGTTGCTTTGGCCACATCAGATAAAAAAAACATTCCTTCAGTAAGAATGGTTTTACTTAAGGATTTTAACAAAGATGGATTTGTATTTTATACAAACTTAAATAGTCAAAAGGGAAATGAATTAAAGGAAAATCCGAATGCTGCGATGTGTTTCCATTGGAAAAGTCTCCTAAGACAAATAAGAATTAATGGAAAGGTATCATTAGTTTCTGATCAGGTTGCAGATGAATATTATTCATCTAGAGCGTATGAAAGTCGAATAGGAGCATGGGCTTCTAAGCAAAGTGAAGAATTAAATTCTCGAGAACAATTATTAGAATCTATAAAAGATTACAAAAAAAAATATAGCAACAAATCAGATGTACCAAGACCAAGTCACTGGTCTGGATGGATTTTATCTCCAGATTGTATTGAATTTTGGCTAGATGGTGAGAACAGAATCCACGAGAGATTAAAATATAATAAAGATAACTCTGGGAAGTGGATAAAGTCTTTAATAAGTCCTTAAAAATTTCTTGATAAACTAAATGAAGTTAATCTTTTAAGAATATTTTTTTCTTCAGAGTCTTTAAAAACACTTAGAGAATTTGAGGCTAAATTTATATAGTGCTGGGCTTTTTGATAGCATTCCTGAATTATTTGATACTTATTTATAAGAGCAATAATTTCATTAAATTCATCTCTTGTTCTTAACTCTTTTTTAAACATATTTGATAAAATTTTCTTTTCATCGTTTCCTAATTTTTGAAAAAGTAAAATTATTGGTAACGTAATTTTTCCTTCAAAAAAATCTTGACCAATTTTTTTGCCAAATAGTTTGAGCTCAGCATTATAGTCTAGTGTGTCGTCTGCTATTTGAAAAGTTAATCCCAAGTTTCTTCCATAAAATTCTAAAGCATCTTTTTCTTTATTTTCTGCATCAGATAAAATTGCACCAACTTTAGTTGCTGCTGCAAATAACTCAGCAGTTTTAGCTGAGATAATTTTTAAATATGTTTCTTCTAGCATATCAACTTCACCTTTGTGTTGAAGTTGTAGCACTTCTCCCTGAGCAATTTTTGATGAAGTGGACGATAATAATTTTAAAACTTCTAGGTTTCCATCTTCTACCATCATTTCAAAACATCTACTCAATAGATAATCTCCTATTAAAACTGACGAATGATTATTCCAAACTTTGTTCAAAGTTTCTTTCCCCCTTCTAACAGTACCTTCATCAATTACATCATCATGCATCAATGTTGCGCTGTGAATTAATTCAACGCATGCAGCTAAATTTATATCTCTAGAGCCTTTAGAGTAACCGCATAGTTTTGCACTACCTAATGTGAGTAAAGCTCTAAGTCTTTTTCCTCCAGTTTCTATATGATAATCTGTCATTTTTTGAACCAGCTCTACGTCGCTAGATAATTTTGATTTTATTTTTTCTTCAGTTAAAACCAGTTTTTCTTCAACCGAGTCTTTAAGCTGAAAATATGAATCATTTATCTGATTTTTGAGCTGTACAACTGTTCCCATAACATTTTAAATTAGTATAATTTGTTTATATATATTACTTATCAATTGACGCACCGGTTTCTTCAATTATAAGTAGTCTTTATATTCAATAAATAATTCTATAAGACTTACCTATGTTCTCTTTTTTTAAAAAGCAAAAAATTGTTGCTCACTTAAAATTAAGTGGGGTTATTGGTAATGCAGGAAGATTTAAACAAGGTATTGATTTTGCAGGTCAAGAAGAACTAATTAAAAAGGCTTTTTCTTTGAAAAAAGCGGCATGTGTTGCTATATCAATCAATTCTCCAGGAGGATCACCAGTTCAATCTCATTTAATCTACAGTTTTATTAGACAACAAGCAAAAAAACACAAAAAAAAAGTTATTGTATTCGCTGAAGATGTAGCTGCTTCTGGAGGTTATTTGATTTCTTGTGCTGGAGACGAAATTTATGCAAATTCAAGTTCAATAATCGGATCTATAGGAGTGATATATTCCTCTTTTGGATTTACTGAGTTGATAAAAAAAATTGGGGTTGAAAGAAGAGTTCATACTGCTGGTAAAAACAAAAGCACACTTGATCCATTTTTAGAAGAAAAAAACGAGGATATAGAAAGATTAAAAAATATTCAATTGGATCTTCATAAAGACTTTATAGATGTTGTTGAAAAAAGCAGAGGATCAAAATTAAACAAATCTGATGTAGAACTTTTTTCAGGTGAGTTTTGGTCAGGTGGTAAAGCAAAAAATTTAGGTTTGATTGATGGAATAGGTAATGCACATGAAATATTAAAAAATAAATTTGGTGAAGATGTAATTATTAAAAAATTTGAAAAATCAAAAGGATGGTTAAGTCAAAAACTTTCTTCATCCAGTAATCAAGTAGATCAAATAGCAAGTATTTTAGATGAAAGATCAATTTGGCAAAGATATGGTTTCTAAAGCAAAAAAAGAAAAAAAAAAAATTCAAACATTCCAAGATACAATTTTAAATCTTCAGAAATTTTGGAGTAAAAAAGGATGCATTATTCTTCAGCCTTATGATATGGAGGTTGGTGCAGGAACTTTTCATCCAGCTACTACCCTAAGATCACTTGGATATAAACCATGGAAAGCAGCTTATGTACAACCATCAAGAAGACCTACAGATGGCAGATATGGAGATAATCCAAACAGGTTGCAACACTATTATCAATTTCAAGTTTTAATTAAACCTTCACCAGAAAATATAAAAAAACTTTATTTAAATAGTTTATCTACTATAGGAATAGATCATAATGATCATGATATAAGGTTTGTTGAAGATGATTGGGAAAGCCCAACTTTAGGTGCTGCAGGACTGGGATGGGAAGTATGGTGTGATGGAATGGAAATTACTCAATTCACCTATTTTCAACAAATGGCTGGATTTGATTGTAAACCTGTATCAGTTGAAATTACTTATGGTTTAGAAAGAATTTGTATGTTCACTCAAAAAGAAAAAAACGTTTATGATTTATTATGGAATGATGAAGGTGTAAAATATCATGAAGTATTTCATCAAGCTGAAAAAGAATTTTCAGCATACAATTTTGAACACGCAAATGTAGAAACACTTTTGAAAATGTTTGAAATGCATGAGACCGAGGCAAAAGATTTGGTAGAAAAAAAAATTTCTTTACCAGCATATGATCAATGTTTAAAAGCTAGTCATGTATTTAATATTTTAGATGCAAGAGGTGCAATCAGTGTCGCACAAAGAGCAGGTTATATTGCTAGAATAAGAGAGATTACAAAATCTGCAGCAGGCGTTTGGTTAGATAGTCAAAAATAATGTCAGAGTTTTTTTTAGAATTATATAGTGAGGAAATACCCTCAAACCTTCAACAAAATTTAAGGGAAGACTTACTTAAAAAATTTAATGATTTTTTTTTAGAAAAATCAATTTTATTTAAAAAAAGCTCTTCATACTCAACACCAAACAGACTAGTGGTATTGTTTGAAGGTGTTCAAAAAAATGTTGTGCAAAAATCTGAGGAGATTAAAGGTCCGAATATCAAGTCACCAGAGGTTGCATTAGACGGGTTTGTTAGGTCAAATAAAATATTAAAAAAGGAGCTCTACCAAAAGAAAACTGATAAAGGAGAATTTTATTTTTTCAATACAAAATCAAAAAAATTGCACACACATGAATTGCTAGAAGAATTTATACCAATATTGTTAAGTAAAATTCAATGGAAAAAATCAATGTATTGGGGAACTTTTGACCTAAATTGGGGGAGACCGTTAAAATCAATTCTAGCTGTATTTGATAAAAAAAAATTAAATTTTAATTTTCATCACCTAACATCTTCTAACTCAACTTTTATTGATAAAGAATTTGAGGAAAATAAAAAGTCATTCTTAGAATTTAAAAATTATAAAAATTTTTTTAAAAAAATTGACATTATCGTTGATCACAATGAAAGAAAAAAGATAATAGAAAAAAAATTCAACAATATATTAAAAAATAAAAATGTTAAGATTCAACATAATCCTAGATTGCTTAATGAGGTTGTAGATTTAACAGATCAACCAAATATCCTTCTTTGTGAATTTGATAAGAAATTTTTGAATATTCCAAAAGAAATATTAATTATTACCATGCAGTACCATCAAAAATATTTCCCTATATTTGATAATAAAGAAAATATTACTAATGAGTTTTTAGTTGTTGCAAATAAAAAAGATAAAAAGGGATTAATTAAATTAGGAAATGAAAGAGTGGTCGAAGCAAGATTAAGCGATGCAGAATTTTTTTGGAAAAAAGATAAATCTCAAAATATGGTCAAAAAAGTTACTGAATTAAAATCAATGAATTACTTTAGAGGCCTAGGAAGTTATTTTGATAAAGCTCAAAGAATGAGAAAATTGGGTGGAATGATATCCGATGAACTTTTAATCAGTAAAGAAAAAGTTGAATTATCAGCATCAATTTGTAAAGTTGATTTATTATCAGAGGTAGTGGGTGAATTCCCAGAACTACAAGGTGTGATGGGAGGTTATTTTGCGATTGCACAAGGTTTTGATAAAGATTTGGCTTTGGCCATAAGTGAGCAATATTTACCCTTAGGGTCAGGATCAAGAGTCCCAAAAAAACCATTTAGCATAGCCCTTTCTTTAGCTGATAAGATAGACACTTTAGTTGGTTTTTTTGGTTTAAATCAAAAGCCAACAAGTTCTAAAGATCCATATGCTCTCAGAAGATTAGCATTAGGAGTAATAAGAATAATAGTTGAAAATAAAAAAGATTTTAAAATAAAAGATTTAATTAATTATTCTTTAAGCCTGTATTTAGATCAAGGTTTTGAAATTGATAATAAATCTTTACAAAATGATTTATCAGATTTTTTAATGGATAGATTAAAATATCACATGAAGGAAGAAAATATTAGAAATGATATAGTTAATGCATCAACCAGTTCCTTTAACTTAGATCAATCTTTTGTTATTTTTAATAAAGCTAAACATTTAAATAAAATTATTAACGAACCAGGTGGTTTAGATATTATTGCAAGCTATAAAAGAGCCTCAAACATTTTAGACGGTGAATTAAAAAATAATAAAATAGAATTATCAAATACAACTGACCCTAGTATTTTTAAAACTGAGTTAGAAAAAAACCTCTTTGAAAAAATTAGTGAATTAAGGAAATATTTTTCAGGCATTAATAAAGATGAAAATTATGTTCAAACATTGGACAATTTAGCTAGTGTTAAAAGAGAGGTTTTTGACTTTTTTGATAATGTAATTGTGAACGAGGATGATCCAATAGTAAAAAAGAATAGGCTGGAACTAATCCAAATGATGTGTAAAACGTTCAACAATTATGTTAATTTTTCTCTAATCGACTCCCATTAATGAAAAAACTTATATTAAACTTTAATTCTAAGGATAGTAGAAAAATTAAAAATCCTAAAAATTTTTTAGGAGGAAAAGGTGCTAATCTCTCTGAAATGGGAAGAATGGGTCTTCCAGTGCCTTCTGGTTTTACAATATCCACAAAAGTTTGTGAAATTTTTTATAAGGATAAAAAAAAATTAAATAAAAATTTAATTTCTCAAATTAAAAAAGAATTAAAATTAATTGAAAAAGATGTTTCTAAGAAATTTGGAGACTTAAAAAATCCACTTTTGTTGTCTGTGCGGTCTGGTGCAAGAGTTTCAATGCCAGGCATGATGGATACTATTCTAAATCTAGGTCTGAACGATAAAACAGTCAAAGCTTTAGCAATTAAAACTTCAAATGGAAGATTTGCCAAAGACAGTTATAGAAGATTCATTCAAATGTATGGTAATGTTGTAATGGGTGTAGAAGGTTATCATTTTGAGGAATTAATTGAAAATTATAAACTTACGAAAGGTGTTTTGTTAGATACAGATTTAGATGAAAGTGATTGGGATGGATTAATTGAAGATTTTAAAAGAACAGTAAGAGAAAAGGCAAAAAAAGATTTTCCCCAAGATGTTTATGAACAATTGCTGGGTGCAATAAGCGCAGTATTTTTATCGTGGGAAAGTAATAGAGCAAAAGTTTACAGAAAACTACATCAAATCCCAGCCGAGTGGGGAACTGCAGTAAATGTTCAATCAATGGTTTTTGGAAATATGGGTGATGATTGTGCAACAGGAGTTGTGTTTACAAGAAATCCATCAGACGGATCAAATGAAATATATGGTGAGTATTTAATTAATGCGCAAGGCGAAGATGTTGTAGCGGGTACAAGAACTCCTCAATACATAACAAAAAAAGCTAGGAGAGATGCAAAATTAAAAGAATTATCAATGGAAGAATCTATGCCTAAAGTCTTTAAAGAACTTCAAAAAATTTTGAAAAAATTAGAGATGCATTACAAAGATATGCAAGATGTAGAGTTTACAGTTGAAAATAGTAAACTATGGATGCTTCAAACAAGATCAGGAAAAAGAACAGCAAAATCAGCAGTCAAGATTGCAGTTGATATGGTTAAAGAAAAATTAATTTCTAAAAAAGAAGCCGTATTAAGAATTGACCCAAACACTTTAGATACACTTTTACACCCTACTTTGGATGAAAAAACTTCAATTAAAGTAATAGCAAATGGATTGCCAGCATCACCAGGTGCAGCTAGTGGTAAAGTTGTATTTTCATCTGAGGAGGCTGAAAGATTAAACGCAATGATGCAAGATACAATTTTGGTCAGAGTAGAGACCTCTCCAGAGGATATACAAGGAATGCATGCTGCAAAAGGAATTTTGACTGCTAGAGGAGGCATGACAAGTCATGCGGCAGTTGTTGCAAGAGGTATGGGTAGACCATGTGTATCAGGATCAAGTGAAATTGATATAAACTATGAAAATAAATCTTTTAAAACTTCTTCAATGGAGATTAAAGAGGGAGAAGTAATCACCATTGATGGTTCAACAGGAAGAATTATTGTTGGAAGTGTTTTAACTGTGAAGCCTGAGATATCTGGTGATTTTTCTAAGTTAATGTCTTGGGCAGATAGCTTTAGAAAATTAAAAGTAAGAACAAATTCTGAAACGCCAAAAGATACCAAAACAGCAAAAGATTTTGGTGCAGAGGGCATTGGATTATGCAGAACTGAACATATGTTTTTTGATGAAGAACGGATTTTATCTGTAAGAGAAATGATATTATCAAAAACAAAAGAAGACAGAGCAATAGCATTACAAAAACTGTTACCGCATCAAAGAAAAGATTTTATAGATATTTTTAAAATCATGAGCGGATTACCAGTCACAGTTAGATTGTTGGACCCACCATTACATGAATTTTTACCAAGTACAGAAAAGGAAATTAATGAGGTTGCTAGCATAGTTAATCTCCCAATTAAAGAGGTTGAGTCAAGAATTGAAGAACTCCATGAGCAAAATCCTATGTTAGGTCATAGAGGATGTCGTCTGGGAATATCTTTTCCTGAAATTTATAAAATGCAATGCAAAGCAATATTTGAAGCTTTGGTTTACCTTAAAAAGAATAAAATTAAATCTGCGTTTCCTGAAATAATGATACCTTTAGTTTCTACAGAAGCTGAAATAAAAATAATGAAAGAATTAGTAGTTAGAACTGCGAGTCAAGTCCAACAAGAAAATAAATTGAAAATAGAGTTTTTAATAGGAACGATGATTGAATTACCCAGAGCAGCAATAAAAGCAAAGGAGATCGCTAAGCACGCAGAATTCTTTAGTTTTGGAACAAATGATCTAACTCAGACTACTTTTGGGATCAGTAGAGATGATAGTGGTAAATTTTTAAATGATTATTTAGAAAACAAAATATTTTCTGTTGATCCTTTTGTTTCAATAGATGAAGGAGTTTCAGATTTAGTTGAAATAGCTGTCAAAAAAGGACGAGAACAAAACAAAAACCTAAAGCTAGGTATCTGTGGAGAGCATGGAGGAGATCCACATAGTATTTCTTTTTGTTCTAATGCAGGATTGAATTATGTTTCTTGTTCACCTTATAGAGTTCCTGTTGCAAGGCTAGCTGCCGCTCAAGCTGAAATTAAAAAAAATGAAATTATATCCAAATAATTTGTTTAGATTTTTGTTCCCAAAAAAATTTAACAATAAGAGAGTTGTACATTATCACATAATGAAAACTGGAGGCACGTCTATAAATCAATATTTTTATAGTTTATTAAATAATAAAGACTTTGATAATATTGAAATAAAATTTCCAAAAATTAAAGATTATCAACAAGAGAACTTTAAAAAATCATCTGCAGGTAACAAAATATATATGATATCTAATCGGCACGGAGGCAATGTAAGTGGAAATAATTATATAATAGCTAAAAGTAAAATTCTTCGAAAACTTAATTTATTTAGCTATATCCATCAACACAATCTAAGTCTAACTTATTTAAAAAATAAAAAATATTTTTGTTTTTCGGTAATAAGAGAACCTGGAAGCAGATTTATGTCTTTATTTAAAAATCTCTATAAAAACCATTTTAATAATGAACTTTATGTTTATGGTGATTTTTACAAAAAATTTGATGATATTGAAATATATAATAACCCAAAAAAGTTTATCGAAAGAATAAAAGAAAATAAGTTTTTATTTTTTAATCAAATTCATACATTTTCTAAAAATCTAAATATTTTTGAAGCTTTAGAAAATATTAAAAGATTAGATTTTTTATTAAATCAATCTAATTTAAATGAACATTTTGATTTACTAGTTAAAAAATTAGAATTGAAAACAACTAATTTAGATTATGTAAGAAAGTCAGATGTTAAAATTGATGAAAATTTTCTAAATGAATTGAAAGAATTATTTTATAAAAATAATGAAATTGAAGTAGAATTTTATAAAAGAATACAAAATTTGAAATTAAATAATTTTTGAAAACAGAATAATATTTCTACATAAAGAGTTAGATTTAAATCAAAACAATAAAAATCCATGTTTCACAAAGGAAAAAAACATAGCAAACATACTAAATTTAAAATTTCATTATCAAAAAAACACCACTATGGCGCCAAGTAAGAAATTATCCAAAGTAAAATAAATAACCAAAAACCTCTTGCAACAATTTGTAAAGCTCCAAATCCTTTGTAACCTTGATGAATTAGAACTGATAAAATTAAGACAATAATTTAGATTTCCATTTTCTTAAGGGGCGTTCTGTTGCCAGGTGCCCCAAACCCCGTTTGCTTAATTAACCAAGTTAATTAGGCAGCAAGTGCGTAACTTTCGTTAGCAATTATAAATTAGCCCGTTACGGTGGAACAATCCCGAACGAAAGAATAGCCTTTAGTCACCCGTCGAATCTAGTTCACCCCCATAAGTTGTAATGGTGGAGGTGGTGGGTACTGCCCCCACGTCCGCAATGGTTATTACGAAATTCGTTTATCGTCGTAGTTGGAAAACCAACATTATTAATATAAAAGTAATTTCAACAGATTCAATAACAATCATGAAATTAACTAAAGAACAACAAGAGGAAATAAAAAATCAACAATCTCAAAGTAATCAAACAAAAAGAGTTACTGCTCCTGAGCTTGAAAAAATATTATATGAAGCAATTCCAGCGCTTGATCATGGTTTTGTAAGAGTTGTTGATTATATGGGTGATGACACATCGATAGTTCAATCAGCCAGAGTATCGTACGGAAAAGGAACCAAACAAGTTTCAACTGACAAAGGTTTAATTAAATATTTGATGAGGCATTGGCACAGCACTCCATTTGAAATGTGTGAAATTAAATATCATGTTAAGCTTCCAATATTTATTGCAAGACAATGGATTAGACATAGAACTGCAAATGTTAATGAATATTCCGCTAGATATTCAATTTTAGATAAAGAATTTTATTTGCCATCACAAGAAAATTTAGCTGCTCAATCTACTAGTAATCGACAGGGTAGAGGAGATGTCTTAAAAGGAAAACAGGCAGAGGAAGTTTTAGAACTTTTAAAAACTGATGCAGAGAGAACTTATAATAATTATGAGACTATGCTTAATGAAAGATTTGATGGATCAACTATAGATGAAAAAAAAAAAGGTTTAGCGAGAGAGCTCGCAAGAATGAATTTAACACTAAATACCTATACTCAATGGTACTGGAAAACTGATTTATTAAATTTAATGAATTTTTTAAGATTACGAGCTGATAGTCATGCTCAATACGAAATTAGAGTTTATGCTGACATAATGCTGGATACCGTAAAAAAGTGGGTTCCTACAACTTATGATGCTTTTATGGATTATAGAGTTGGTGGTACTGAGGTTTCCGCAAAAGGAAAGTTAATTATTCAAAAACTTATTAAAGGTGAGAATGTAGATGTTGAAAGTTCTGGCCTTTCCAAAAGAGAGTGGAATGAATTAATGACTGCTTTTGATATTAAAGATAAGTTGATTTAATTCTTTCAGCAAAATTTAAATATATTTTAGAAATTTCATGCTCGGGGCTAGCCTCTACAATTGGTTTTCCTTCATCACCAGTCTTACCTAATTCAGGATAAATTGGAATTTCACCCAAAAATTCTTTTTGAAATTCCTCTGCAGTTTTCTTAACCCCACCTTCTCCAAAAATTTTATATTTTTTTCCATCGTCACCTATGAAATAACTCATGTTATCAACTAAACCTAAGATTTTAACTCCAAGTTTATCAAACATTTTTATTCCTCTTTTAACATCTAAAAGAGCTACTTCTTGAGGTGTACTAATAATTATTGCACCATCCATCTTTATTTCTTGTGAAAATGTAAGTTGAGTGTCACCAGTTCCTGGAGGCATATCAACGATAATAAAATCCAATTCTTTCCAATTTACTTTCTGAGTAAAAGTTTTAATTGCGCTTGTTACCATAGGACCACGCCATATCATTGGAGTTTGCTGGTCTGCTAAAAAACCGATAGACATACATTGAATTTCATATTTTGTAATTGGATCTAATTTTTGACCATCACTTTTGGGTTTTTCATTAATATCGAACATTTTAGGAATTGATGGACCATAAATATCTGCATCTAAAAGACCCACTTTGCATCCAACTTTTTTCAAAGCCAAAGCAAGATTCGTCGCAAATGTAGATTTTCCAACTCCACCTTTTGCACTAGAGATTGCAATTGTAAACTTAGTTCCAAGAATAGGATTTTTATTGAATTTTTTAGGTTCTAGCTTACTTTTCATTGCGGCACTAAGTTCAGGCTTTTTGTCAGTCATAAAAGTATCATTACTTGTTTTTTGCAATAAAGACACTATATACTTTGCCATATGTCTGATGATTTTAAAGGTCAAAGTCCTTGGGGAGCACCTCCTGGTGGAGGTGGTGGTAATGGTTCAGGTAGAGGCCCGACACCACCCAATGTTGACGAATTGATAAAAGATCTTCAAGATAAAATAAAAAGATTTTTACCTGGTGGAAAAACTTCAGGAGGAAAATCAATTAGTCTAATTTTATTAGTTTTAGTTTTTGTGTGGTTAGCTAGCGGTCTATATAGAGTACTACCAGATGAACAAGGAGTTGTATTAAGATTTGGTAAATTTGTAAAAACTACACAACCTGGTTTAAATTATCATATACCCTTTCCTGTTGAAACCGTGCAAACTCCAAAGGTCACTAAGGTTAATCGGATGGATATTGGTTTTAGGTCTGAGAGAGACAGTGGTTTCTCCACGGGCGGAGGGGTTGCTGATGTACCACAAGAAAGCTTGATGTTAACTGGAGATGAAAATATTGTTAACATAGACTTTTCAGTATTTTGGGTAATTAAAGACGCTGGTAATTTTTTATTTAAAATTCAAGATCCAGAAGGAACTGTTAAAGCAGCTGCCGAAACTGCTATGAGAGAAGTAATTGCAAAAAGCGATATTCAACCAATTTTAACAGAGGGAAGATCAAAAATTGAGCTTGAAACTCAAGAAATTATTCAGACTATTTTAGATGATTATGAAAGTGGAATTCAAATTACTCAAGTGCAAACTCAAAAAGCTGACCCACCTGATCAAGTAATCGATGCATTTAGGGATGTCCAGGCTGCAAGAGCTGATATGGAAAGATCAAAAAACGAAGCTGAAGCTTATGCGAACGATGTAATACCAAGAGCACGAGGAGAAGCACAAAAAATTTTACAAGCAGCAGAAGCATATAAAAAAGAAGTTGTTGCAAAAGCAGAGGGTGAGGCAAGCAGATTTATAGCAATATACAGTGAATATAAAAATGCAAAAGCAGTTACTCAAGAAAGAATGTATTTAGAAACTATGGAGAAAGTTTTAGCTGATATAGATAAAGTAATTATAGAAAAAAATGCAGGTTCAGGAGTAGTTCCATACTTACCTTTACCTGAATTAAAAAAGAAAGTGACAAATTAAAATGAAGGCTGGAAAAATATTAGCAGGAGTATTAGTTGCAATTGGTGTAATAGCCTTTTTATCAGTAATAATTGTTAAAGAGGTTAATCAAGCAATAATACTTCAATTTGGAGATCCAAAAAGAATTATAATGAAACCAGGTTTAAACTTTAAAATTCCTTTTATTCAAAACGTTGTTTATCTAGATAAAAGAATTTTAAACTTAGATGCTCCACCCGAAGAAGTTATTGCATCAGATCAAAAACGTTTAATTGTTGATGCTTTTGCAAGATTTCAAATTATAGATCCACTGAAATTTTATATTTCAGTTGGTAATGAAAGAGTTGCAAGGTCAAGGTTGTCTACAATTATAAACTCAAGAATTAGAAATGTTTTAGGTCAAGAGGAGTTACAAACATTATTATCAAAGGATAGATCTAAGCAAATGGCTTTAATTAAGGAAGGTGTAAACAATGAAGCACAAAATTTTGGAATTAATATTGTAGATGTAAGAATTAAAAGAGCAGACCTTCCACAAGCAAACAGTGATGCAATTTACAGAAGAATGCAAACTGAAAGAGAAAGAGAAGCGAAAGAATTTAGAGCAAAAGGAGCAGAGATGGCAGTTACAATTACATCAACTGCAGACAAAGAAGTCACTGTTATTTTAGCAGATGCTCAGAAGCAATCAGAGATTATGAAAGGTGAAGGCGATGGCTTAAGAAACAAAATTTTTGCTGATGCTTTCGGTCAAGATCCAGAATTTTTTGCTTTCTATAGAGCTATGCAAGCATATGAAAAAGCTCTAATTGGTGGTGAAACCTCTTTAATCTTGTCTCCTGATAGTGAATTCTTTAAATTTTTTGGAAATATAAAGCCTGAAATCCAACAGTAAATTTTAAATGCGTGAGCTAGTCATAGCTTTGGGTCTTTTCTTTTTTATTGAGGGAATTTTGTACGCCTTATTTCCAGCAAAAATGAAAAGTATGTTAAAAAAATTAGAACTCGTTAAAAATAGCCAACTAAGATCAGGTGGACTTATTTTTGCAGTAATAGGATTTATAATTATTTATTACATTAAGAGTTAATATGAGAAAAATTAAAATTATATTTTTAACAATAGTTCTATCACTTACTTTTTCCTTAAGTGTAAACTCAAAACCAGTTCCTTCTTCATTTGCAGACCTTGCAGAAAAACTAATGCCATCTGTTGTAAACATTTCTACAACAACTACCATCACAACAAATTCTAATCCTTTTCCGTTTGAATTTCCTCCAGGATCTCCTTTTGAGGATATGTTTAAAGAATTTGGGACACCTCAACAAAGACAATCAGCTGCGTTAGGCTCTGGATTTATAATTGATGAAAAAGGAATTGTTGTTACAAATAATCACGTTATCCAAGACGCTGACGATATTATTGTCAGAGTTAATGGAGATCAGGAATTTAAAGCAAAGGTTCTTGGTGCTGATCCACTTATGGATATTGCAGTTTTACAATTAGAAACAGATGAAAAATTTGTACCAGTGGCATTTGGAGATTCTGATAAAGCAAGAATTGGGGATTGGGTTTTGGCAATTGGAAATCCATTTGGTTTAGGTGGAACTGTTACTGCTGGAATTATTTCAGCAAGAAATAGATCAATCGGATTATCAAGATATGAAGATTTTATTCAAACTGATGCTTCTATAAACTCTGGTAATTCAGGAGGACCTTTGTTTGATATGGAAGGAAATGTAATCGGAATTAATACAGCGATCCTTGGACGTAACGGTTCTATTGGTATTGGATTTTCCATACCAGCAAACAGCGCTAAAATTGTAATTAAACAACTAATCGAATTTGGAGAAACAAAAAGAGGTTGGCTGGGTGTTAGAATTCAAGATGTAACAAAAGAAATTGCTGAAGTTGAAAAATTAGACAAAGCACGAGGAGCATTAGTTGCTAGTGTTGCAGAAAATAGTCCATCAGAAAAAGCAGGAATACAAGCTGGTGATATAATTTTAGAATTTAATGGAGAAAAAATAAACCAAATGAAAGAACTTCCAGCTATTGTGGCAAGAACAGAAGTTGGAAAAAAAGTTGAAGTAAAAATTTGGAGAGAAAAAAAAGAAATAATTAAAAATGTTATTTTAGGAAGATTAGAAACTTCAGAGGACTTCAAAATAAGTAAAAATCAAGAAACACAAAAACAAGATAATGAAGAAATAATTGAAAGTTTAAGAATTGCAGTGAGGCCTTTGACTAAAGAAGATATAAAAAATAGAAAATTACCAAATCAGACAACAGGACTTGTTATAACAAAAATTGCAAACAACAGTCCTGTAGCAAATTCGATAGAGCTAAATAGTATTATTGTTGAGGCTCAGAAGAAAAAAATCAGATCAGTGGATGACTTAAGAAACATTACTAAAGAAGTTTTAAATTCAAATCAAAAAACTGTTTTACTTGCAATTTATAATAATCAAAATCAACGAAGATACATTGGTATTAAACTAGATTGAGAATGGATTTAAGATCCAAGATTATACTTTTATCAGGACCTACAGCATCAGGAAAGTCAAAATTAGCAATTAAAATTGCAAAGAAAATTAATGGAGAGATAATCAATGCAGACAGTATGCAAGTCTACAAACAGCTTAAAATTTTATCAGCTAGACCAGATACAAAACAATACCAGAAAATCAGACATCACTTATATGGTTTTCACGATGTAAGGAAAAACTTTTCCACAGGTGATTGGTTAAAACTTGTAAACAAAAAAATAAAAAATGTACAAAAAAGAAAAAGAATTCCTATTCTTGTTGGAGGTACAGGTTTATATTTTAAGGCATTGACCGATGGGCTTGCAAAAATTCCAAAGATTTCATTAAAATTAAGAAACCAGATTAGAAATATGCAAATAAAACTTGGACAAAAAAAATTTTATGAAAAACTGTTAAAACTAGACCCACCTTTAAAAGGAAAAATAAATCCTACTGACACTCAAAGATCTATAAGAGCTTATGAAGTAAAAAAATTTACAAAAAAATCACTTTATGAATGGTTTAAAAACACCAAATCAAACTTCTTAGAAGCCGATTTCTTAAAAATTTATATTGACTATCCTCGACAAGAATTAATAGGGCGTATTTATCTCAGAACAAATGAGATGATAGAAAATGGTGCAATAAAAGAAGTCAAAAATTTTATAAAACTTAAGGTTAGAAAAGATAATAGTGCAAATAAGGCCATAGGAATTATGGAGATTAAAGATTTTCTTAATAAAGAAAAAGATTTGGAGCAAATAAAAGAAAAAATAGCCATAAAAACTAGACAATACGCTAAAAGACAAAGCACTTGGGCCAAAGGGAACATGATGAGTTGGATAAAATTAAAGCCAAAAGACATAAATAAATTTTTAAAAAAAATTTAAAATTTTCATTCTTAAACTTGACCAATGAGTACAACTTCAGCTAGATTGCATAATGCCAAAATTATTTACTGGAGCAGAAATCGTATTTAAATGTCTTAAAGACCAAAAGGTAGAGCATATCTTTGGTTATCCAGGTGGAGCAGTGTTACCGATTTATGATGAATTAAAAAATCATCCATCTATAAAACATATTTTAGTTAGACACGAACAAGGTGCTGGCCACGCAGCTGAAGGTTATGCAAGATCATCTGGAAAACCAGGAGTAGTTTTAGTTACATCAGGTCCTGGAGCTACAAATGTTGTAACTGCTTTAACTGATGCTTATATGGATTCAGTTCCATTGGTTTGTATTTCTGGTCAGGTCCCAACACATTTGATTGGAACTGATGCTTTTCAAGAATGTGATACTACAGGAATTACAAGGCCTTGCACGAAACACAATTGGTTAGTTAAAGATATTAATGATCTTTCAAAAGTTATGCATGAAGCATTTAGAGTGGCAACAACTGGAAGACCTGGACCGGTTTTAATTGATATTCCAAAAGATGTTCAGTTTGCAAAAACAAAATATAAAAAACCAATTATAGAAAAAAAATTAAATGGAAAATCACATAATAAATTTTCTCAAGATCAAATTGATGAATTAATAAAATTATTAAGCAAAGCAAAAAAACCAGTCATTTACAGTGGTGGAGGAGTGATTAACTCAGGACCAAAAGGAAGCCAGGCTTTAAGAGAATTTGTGGATTTAACCGGTTTTCCAATTACTTCTACTCTTCAGGGTTTGGGTGCATACCCGGGAGATGATAATCAATTTTTAGGAATGCTTGGTATGCATGGTACATACGAAGCAAACAATGCTATGCATGATTGTGATCTATTAATTAATATTGGCGCAAGATTTGATGATCGAATTACTGGAAAAATAGATGAGTTTTCACCACATTCGAAGAAAGTACATATTGATATTGACCCATCATCAATCAATAAAATTATCAAAGTTGATCTTGCAATAGTTGGTGATGTCACAAGTGTAATAAGCAAAATTAATAAGACAATCGCTAAAAGGAAAAATGGCCATAGTAAATCAAATAAACCAAACATTGCTAAGTGGTGGGAACAAATTGAAAAATGGAGAGAAAAAAACTCTCTTAATTTTGTTAATAGCGATAAAACTATAAAACCACAACATGCTGTTCAAAGACTTTATGAATTAACTAAAGATAAAGATGCTTATGTTACTACTGAGGTTGGACAACATCAAATGTGGGCTGCTCAGCATTATAAATTTAACAAACCAAACAGATGGATGACATCTGGTGGCTTGGGTACTATGGGATATGGTTTACCAGCAGCTGTTGGTGTACAAATTGCTCATCCTGAAAAATTAGTAATTGATATTGCAGGAGAGGCCTCTGTTTTAATGACAATGCAAGAGATGTCTACAGCAGTTCAATACAATCTTCCTATAAAAATATTCATATTAAACAATCAATATATGGGCATGGTAAGACAGTGGCAGGAATTACTGCATGAAAAAAATTATTCTGAAAGTTATTCAGAGGCATTACCAGATTTTATGAAAATGGCAGAAGCTTACGGTTGCAAAGGTATTAAAGCAGATAACCCATCTGATCTTGATTATAAAATTCAAGAAATGATCGATTACAATGGACCTGTTATTTTTGATTGTCATGTAGATCCTAATGAAAATTGCTTTCCAATGATCCCGTCTGGAAAACCACACAATCAAATGATCTTGGGCCCAAATGATCAAGAGGATAATAAAATTAAGGGAAAAGGCAAAGCTTTAGTATAATAAAAATGCCAAAATCAAAATCAGCTTACAGTGTACCTACAAAGATAGAAAAACCAGAGACATATATTTTTGTTGTTTGGGTTGATAATGAAGCTGGTGTGCTTGCAAGAGTTGTTGGTCTTTTTTCAGGAAGAGGTTACAATATAGAGTCGTTAGCTGTTGCTGAAGTTGATGCAATTAAAAATATTTCAAGAATAACAATCGTTACTACAGGAACACCTCAGGTAATAGATCAAATAAAGCTTCAATTGACAAAATTAGTTCCTGTTCACAAAGTAGCTGAATTTAAAAGGGAAGATAAAAATGTAATTTTTAAAGAAATGGCTTTATTTAAAGTTGTTGGCAAAAGAAACAAAATAGAAAAATGTTTAAATGCTTGTAAAAGATTTAATCCCATAATATTAGATGAAACTAAAACTTCAGCGGTAATTCAAATAACTGCACTCAGAAGAGAAATTGACAAAATGAATAAAAAATTAAAGCCCTTAGGACTTATTAGCACTTCGAGAACTGGGGCGGTGGCTATGACAAGAGGTGCTAAAATATTTAATTAAATTAATAGGAGAGAATATGAAAATGTTTTATGAAAAAGATGCAGATGTGAATTTAATAAAAAGTAAAAAGGTTGCTATTTTTGGATATGGTAGTCAAGGTCATGCCCATGCATTAAATTTAAAAGATAGTGGAGTAAAAGATATTGTTGTAGCATTAAGAGAAGGTTCATCTAGTGCAGCTAAAGCAGAATCAAAAGGACTGAAAGTAATGAATTTATCTGATGCTGCTGAATGGGCAGATGTAGTAATGATTTTAACTCCAGATGAGCTACAAGCAGAAATTTACAAGAATCACATTGAACAAAGAGTACGAGAAGGAACAAGTATTGCATTTGCTCATGGTTTAAATGTTCATTACGATTTAATTAAAGCTAGAAAAGATCTAGATGTTTTTATGGTTGCTCCAAAAGGTCCAGGTCATTTGGTAAGAAGCGAATATGAAAAAGGAGGTGGAGTACCTTGTTTATTCGCAGTACATCAAAATGGTTCAGGAAAAGCTAGAGACCTAGCATTATCTTATGCTTCAGCAGTTGGAGGAGGAAGATCAGGAATTATTGAAACTACATTTAAAGACGAAGTTGAAACAGATTTATTTGGTGAACAAACTGTATTGTGTGGAGGTTTAGTTGAACTAATCAAAAATGGTTATGAGACTTTAGTTGAGGCAGGATATGAACCTGAAATGGCATATTTTGAGACTGTCCATGAAGTTAAATTAATTGTCGATTTAATTTATGAGGGAGGAATTGCAAATATGAATTATTCAATTTCAAATACTGCTGAATACGGTGAATATCAATCAGGGCCAAGAGTAGTTAACAAAGAAGAAACTAAAAAAAGAATGAAAGAAGTTTTGGCTGAAATTCAATCTGGAAAATTCACTAAGGAGTGGATGGATGAATGTAAAAATGGTCAGAAAAACTTTCTAGCTACAAGGGCTAAATTAGCTGAGCATCCAGTCGAAAAAGTTGGTGCTGAACTTAGAGCTATGATGCCTTGGATTGCTAAGAAAAAATTAGTTGATAGTGATAAAAGTTAAATTTTATTAGAAAATTATTACTACTATAATTCAATTATTTCACTTATACTTTTTTAAATAAATTTTAAAAATGAGGGGAATAATGAAGACTAAAAATATAGTAAGAATACTATTGTCATTAGTTCTAGTATTCGGATTTTCTTCAGCATGGGCGAAAACTATTAAATGGTCTATGCAAGGAGACAGTTTAACACTAGATCCACATGCACAAAACGAAGGTCCAACTACACAAGTGTCTAGACAAGTTTATGAAGCTCTAGTTCAAAGAGGATTGGACATGAAAATAGGACCTGCGTTAGCTACAAAATGGAAAGCTACTGATCCAAATACTTGGATTTTTACTTTAAGAGAAGATGCTAAGTTTTCAGATGGCTCTGGAATGACATCTGCAGATGTTGTTTTTAGCATACTAAGAGCCAAGCAAAGAACATCTGATTTTAAAGAATACATCAGCACAATTTCAAATGTTGAAGCGGTTGGAGATTACTCAGTAAAAATAACTACAAGTAAACCTAACCCAATTCTTTTGAATCAATTATCTAACATTTTTATAATGTCTAAAGCTTGGTCAGAGAAAAACTTTGCAATGTCTCCACAAAATTGGGATGCAGGACAAGAAACTTTCTCTGCTACTAATGCTATGGGAACTGGTCCTTTTAAAATAACTTTAAGAGAGCCTAATACCAAGACAGTGTTTAAAAGAAATAAACATTGGTGGGGTGAAATGAAGGACAAAAAAGTAACTCAAATAGAATTAATGCCTATTAAAAATGCAGCTACAAGAGTAGCAGCTTTATTATCTGGTGAAATTGATATAGTTACTGATGCTCCTGTTCAAGACTTAAAAAGAATTGGATCTTCTTCAGGTCACAAAGTTGAAAGCACAGCTCAAATGAGAACAATTTTCTTAGGTATGGATCAAGAAGCTGACAAATTAAGAACTGGTAATACAGGTGATAATCCATTTAAGAAAAAAGAAGTAAGACAAGCTCTTTATCAAGCAATTGATATTGAAGCTATCAAGAAAAAAGTTATGAGAGGTTTAAGTGAACCAGCAGGAATTATAACTTTCCCAGGTGTAAATGGATATACAGCTGATCTTGATAAAAGATTACCTTACGATGTTAATGCTGCAAAAAAACTTTTAGCTGATGCGGGTTATCCTAATGGTTTTGATGTTGAACTTAGATGTCCTAATGACAGATATGTAAATGATGAGGCAATATGTACTGCTGTTGTTGGAATGTTGGGTAAAATTGGAGTTAATGTCAACTTATTTGCTCAAACTAAAAGTAAACACTTCAAAGAACTTAAAGATGATCAAGGTGATTTCTATATGCTAGGATGGGGTGTTCCAACTTTAGATAGTCACTATGTTTTCCATTATCTATATGAAACTGGTGCTAGCTGGAACAAAGTTAACTTTAGTAACGCTGATGTTGATGCTGCAATTAGAGTTATGGAAGGTGAAGTTGATTTAGATAAAAGAAATGCTGCAATTGCAAAAGCTTGGAAAATTGTAAAAGATGATATTTCTTATCTTCCTTTACATCACCAAGTAATTTCTTGGGCATCTAAAAGCAATGTTAATGTTCCTATCAGACCGAATAACGAACCGTTATTCAGAACTGCTAGTTTTAACTAATTAAAAATTATTACAAGCCCTTTAAATTTTTAAAGGGCTTGTAAATTTAAACCTTCACAAATTGATAAAATATTTTTTTAAAAGGCTGTTTCAATCTGCTTTGGTGATGTTGGTTGTCGCCTTTGTGTCGTTCTCTTTATTTAATTTTGTTGGAGATCCAATTAATAACATGGTTGGAGAAGAGACTTCTGATGAGGAAAGAGCAGAATTAAGAAAAACATTAGGTTTGATGGATCCAATTCATATACAGTTTTCAAGATTTATAGTTAATGCTTCTAAGGGCGAGTTTGGAATTTCATATCAATTAAGAAGACCTGTTTCAGAATTAATTGTTGAAAGATTACCAGCTACTATTGAACTAGTAGTTATTTCAGCATTAATTGCACTTGTAACTGGTACATTATTAGGAGTTTATACAGGTATAAATCGGAAAGGCTTTTTAAGTGATTTTGTCTTAGCCATCTCCTTATTGGGAGTTTCACTCCCAACATTTGTTATTGGAATATTATTTATATATTTGTTTGCAGTAATCTTAGGAATACTACCTTCTTTTGGAAGAGGAGAAGTTGTTGATTTAGGTTTTTGGACAACAGGTTTCTTAACAGTTTCAGGACTGAAAGCAATTATACTTCCTTCAGTAACATTAAGCCTTTTCCAAATGACTTATATCATCAGACTTGTGCGAGCAGAGATGATGGAAATATTACAAACAGATTATATTAAATTTGCACGTGCTCGAGGCATTGGTGAAAATAGTATAAAATATAAACATGCATTAAAAAATGGATTGATACCAGTAATAACTATAGCAGGAATAAATATTGGAACTCTAATTGCTTTTTCAATTATTACTGAGACTGTTTTTCAGTGGCCTGGTATGGGTTTCTTATTTATTCAAGCAGTACAATTCGTCGATATACCAATCATGTCAGCATATTTAGTTTTTATAGCTTTTGTTTTCGTGATGATAAATTTTATAGTCGATATTCTTTATTATTTAATTGATCCAAGAATAAGAGTTAAGGGAGATGTTGCGAGTGGATAACAAATCATTAAGTACTTGGGAAAGAATTAAAGATAGTGATATTTATCATAGCTTTATTAATTCTCCTACTGCGATTGTATCATCTACTATTTTGTTTATAATTTTTTTCTGTTCTTTTTTTGTTGAACTCATAACACCTTATAATCCTTTTGACCCTTCGTCTCTATCACTGATGGATGCATTCACACCACCATCATGGACAGAGGATGGTCTGGCTAGATTTATTTTAGGCACCGATGGACAAGGAAGAGATATGTTATCTACAATTTTATACGGATGTAGAATTTCTCTAATTGTAGGTTTTTCTGCAATAATCTTTAGTTTAATTCTTGGAGTTGGGTTGGGATTAACGGCTGGATTTTTTGGTGGAAAATACGAAATGATAGTAATGAGATTAACAGATGTTCAGTTAACAGTACCAAGTATTTTGATGGCATTGTTGGTTGACGGAATAGCAAGAGGATTAATCTCAAGAGAAATGCATGACGAAATGGCAATTTATGTTTTAATATTTGCTATTGGAATTTCTGAGTGGCCACAATTTGCAAGAGTTTCTAGAGCCGCAACTTTAGTTGAAAAAAATAAAGATTATGTTTCAGCATCAACAATAATTGGAGTTTCGAATATAATTATAATGTTTAAACATATTTTACCAAATATTTTAAGACCAGTTTTGGTAATAGGAACTATTGGTCTAGCACTGGCTATTTTAGCCGAGTCTACTTTAAGTTTTTTAGGAGTTGGCGTACCCCCGACAACACCTTCTTTAGGGACATTGATACGACTTGGTAATGACTTTTTATTTTCTGGAGAATGGTGGATTACTTTTTTTCCAGCAATTTTCTTAGTTATTTTAGCATTTTCAATAAATTTATTAGGGGATTGGATGAGAGATACTTTAAATCCAAAATTAAAAAAATGACATTTTTAAAAATTAATAATCTTAGTGTTGATTACCAAATGAGAAAAGAAACAGTTAACGCTGCTAAGAATGTAAACATTGAGGTCAACAAAGGAGAAATTTTAGGATTAGTTGGAGAGTCTGGTTCAGGAAAAAGTACAGTAGGAAACGCTATCATTAATTTAATAGATGAACCAGGTAAGGTTTCTAGTGGCTCAGTTATTTTAGGTGATCTTAACATTCATGAAAACTCTGAAAGTATTGTTAAATATAGAGGAAATAAAATTGGACTGATATTTCAAGATCCTCAAACTTCACTTAACCCAATTCTAACTGTAGGTGAACAGTTAATTGAAACAATTCAAACTCATCTTAAATTGAGTAAAGAGCAAGCAAAAAATAAATCTATAAATCTATTGAAAGAGGTTGGCATAAAAGATGCAGAAATAAGATTTGATAATTATCCCCATCAATTCTCAGGAGGAATGAGACAGCGAGTAGTAATTTCTTTAGCTCTATGTTGTGAGCCAGAATTATTAATCGCAGATGAACCAACAACAGCATTAGATGTATCAATTCAATCTCAGATTTTAGAGCTAATTAAAAAATTAACAAAAGAAAGAAATCTTGCAGTTATCTTAATTACTCATGACATGGGGGTTATAGCTGAGACTGCAGACCGAGTTGCAGTTATGAAAAGTGGCAATTTAGTTGAAATTGGTGAAACAAAAAAAATATTAACTAAACCACAAGAAAATTATACTAAAAGCTTAGTAAGTTCAGTTCCACCAACTAACAAAAAAATTTCAAGATTTGTAATAGTTGAGAAAGAAAACAGTGACAAAAAAGAAAATAATATCAAAATATTAAATAGATGGACAAAAAAAGAAATAATAGATCAAAGTTTAGTACAGATAAAAAGGCTTAGTAAAAATTTTGACGATAATTTTTTTACAGAAAGTTCTAAGAATTCTGTAATGGCTGTTGATGGTGTTTCTTTTGATATTAAAGAAGGTGAGTCTTTTGGCTTAGTAGGAGAAAGCGGAAGTGGAAAATCTACAATTGCAAAAATGATTGTAAATTTATTTAAACCTTCTTCTGGAGATATCTTCTTTGACAACGTTTGTATTACAAAAATAAAACAAAGATCCGAATTAATGAAATTTAGAAAACAAATTCAAATGATATTTCAAGATCCTTATTCTTCGCTAAATGGAAGATTAAAAGTAAAAGATATAATTGCAGAACCGATTACACTTCATAATCCATCAATATCAAATATAGATTTAAATAATTATATTTATGATTTACTTGAGTCTGTAGAATTAACTCAAAAATCTGCGGATCGATATCCACATGAATTTTCAGGAGGACAGAGACAAAGAATATCAATTGCAAGAGCACTTGCCACACAACCAAGACTTTTAGTTTGTGACGAACCTACCTCTGCTTTGGACGTAAGTATACAAGCCCAAATATTAAATTTACTTAAAGATCTTCAAGAACAATTAAATTTAACAATTTTATTCATTAGTCATGACTTACCGGTTGTTAGACAAATGTGTGATAGAATTGGAGTATTAAAAGATGGAAAATTGTGTGAGGTTTCAAATACTGAGGATTTATTTTTAAAACCCAGTCATGAATACACAAGAGAACTTTTAAGGTTAATGCCTAAAATTGAGTCAATTTATAATTAATTTTTTGTAAGCCTAAAATGGTCTATTAAAAATAATTATTTTACAAATTATTTTGCAATCTCTCTCATAGATTGTATTATAGTTTTTCTAAAATTTTAGTTATGAGCAATAAAGATAGAGTGTTTATATTTGATACTACTATGCGTGATGGTGAGCAATCGCCAGGTGCGTCTATGAGTTTAGAGGAAAAAATTCAAATTGCTAGAGTGTTTGATGAATTAGGTATCGATATAATTGAAGCAGGTTTTCCTATAGCTTCACCAGGAGATTTTGAAGCTGTTTCAGAAGTAAGTAAAATTTTAAAAAATTCTATTCCTGCAGGACTTTCAAGACATTCAGTAAAAGATATTGATAGAGCTTATGAAGCTCTAAAACATGCGCCAAGATTTAGAATACATACATTTATTTCTACAAGTCCATTACACATGAGGCATAAATTAAATATGTCTCCAGAGGATGTTTATGAATCAATTGGAAAACATGTTGCTTATGCAAGAAAATTTACTGATGACGTTGAGTGGTCTTGTGAAGATGGAACAAGAACTGATATGGATTACATGTGTAAAACTGTAGAGCTTGCAATTAAAAATGGAGCTACAACAATTAATATTCCTGATACAGTTGGTTACACAATACCATCTGAATTTACTACAATTATAGAAACTTTATTAAATAAAGTTCCAAACATTGATAAAGCAATTTTATCAACTCATTGTCATAATGATTTAGGTTTAGCAGTCGCTAACTCATTAGCTGGCGTTCAAGCTGGGGCAAGGCAAATTGAGTGTACAATAAATGGTTTAGGTGAAAGAGCAGGAAATGCTGCACTTGAAGAAGTTGTGATGGCAATTAAAACAAGACCTGATTTAATGCCTTATGATACTGGAATTAATACGACACTTTTAAGTAAAGCCTCTAAAATTGTTTCAAACGCAACAGGATTTCCTGTTCAATATAACAAAGCTATTGTTGGAAAAAATGCTTTTGCACATGAAGCAGGAATTCACCAGGATGGAATGTTAAAAAATAGACAAACCTACGAAATAATGACGCCTGAAAGTGTGGGTGTCAAACAAACATCATTGGTTATGGGAAAACATTCTGGAAGACATGCGTTTAAAGATAAATTAAACAGCTTAGGTTATCCAGATTTAACAGATGATGTGGTTGGAAATGCGTTTGCAAAATTCAAGGTCCTAGCAGATAAGAAAAAACATGTTTATGATGAAGATATTATTGCATTAGTAGATGATAGTTTAATCGTAGATAACAAAGTAAATGCAATTACTCTTAAATCATTAAAAGTTTTTGCTGGAACAGGAGAACCACAGAAAGCGGAAATGACTTTGGATGTTCATGGAGATGTCAAAAATGCAACAGAAACTGGAGATGGTCCAGTGGATGCAATATTCAAATGTATAAAGACTCTTTATCCTCATGATGTTAACTTGCAACTTTATCAAGTTCATGCAGTTACAGAGGGAACAGATGCACAAGCAACTGTGAGTGTGAAAATTGAGGAAAAAGGCAAAACAACCGTAGGTCAAGCAGCTGATACAGATACTTTAGTAGCATCAGCAAACGCCTACATAAATGCATTAAACAAAATGATAATTAAGCGAGATAAAACAGCTCCAATGGAGCAAGAAAGTCAGAAAGTAAGAGGGATATAATGGGATTATTTAGCAGTGTTAAAAAAATATGGAGCCAAGATATGGCAATTGATCTTGGAACAGCAAATACACTTGTAGTTTTAAAGGGTCAAGGTGTAGTTCTTAATGAACCTTCAGTTGTTGCAATAGTAGATCAAGGTGGTAAAAAAAATGTATTAGCAGTAGGAGATGAAGCGAAAACAATGCTTGGAAGAACTCCTGGTAATATTAGTGCAATTAGACCTTTAAGAGATGGTGTCATTGCAGATTTTATAGTTACCGAAGAAATGATTAAACATTTTATTAAAAAAGTTCATAAAGGCAGTACATTTGCTAATCCCAGGATTTTAATTTGCGTACCAACTGGCTCAACTCCTGTTGAAAGAAAAGCTATTCAAGATAGTGCTTTAGCAGCGGGTGCAAGAAGGGTTCAATTAATTGAAGAACCAATCGCAGCAGCTATTGGAGCAAATCTTCCAATTTCTGAAGCAACTGGCTCAATGATTGTAGATATCGGAGGGGGCACAAGTGAGATTGCAGTCATGTCTTTAGGTGGATTAGTTTATTCAAAATCTTTAAGAGTTGCAGGCGACTCAATGGATACCGCAATAGTGGATTATATGAGAAGAGAATATAATTTGTTAATTGGTGATACTACTGCTGAAAAAATAAAGAAGGAAATGGGAACAGCTGTTCCAACTGGAACAAATACTTATCCAGTTAAAGGAAGAGATTTAAGATCAGGTACACCTAAGGAAGTTAATATTACAGAGGAAGATACTGCAGAAGCACTAAATGATATAATGAAACAAATGGTTGGTGCAATTAAAGATGCATTAGAAAACACACCACCTGAGTTGTCAGCTGATTTAGTTGATATGGGTTTAACTTTAACAGGAGGTGGTGCTTTGTTAAAAAATATTGATAAAAGGTTTTCTAAAGAAACAGGCTTACCAGTTCATATAGCAGATGATCCATTATCTTGTGTTGCTGTTGGCACGGGTAAAGCTTTGGATCAAGAAGAAACTTTTTCTACTATGTTATCTGAATATTAGGAAAAATGGCTACTGGCAGAGATGATTTTGTAATTGCCATCAGGTCAGCTTTTTTAAAAAAAAAAGACAAACAAAAATTTTCATTACTCACTCTAATTTTTATATCAATTTTTGTTATTGTCTTAAGTAATCTTAATTTTAAAGCAATACAATTTGTTAAATTAGGAATTAATGAAGTAATTTATAGAACTTCTTATATTGTATCTATTCCAGAAAATAAATTAGAAGAAATAACTTCCAAACTTAAATTACATATAAATTTATATGAAAATCATCAGAAAGAATTAATTAAAGAAGATGATTCTGAGCAACTTAAATTACAAAATGAGTTTTTAGTTTCAGAAAATAAAAGGCTTAGAGAGTTACTTGATGAAAGTATAAATTCACAAGAAATATTTGCCAGGGTTTTAATTGATAAAGACAGTCCATATTTAAAATCGGTAGTATTAAATAAAGGCACAAAAGATAAAGTAAAAATTGGAATGGCTGTTGTTGATGGCGCTTATCTCGTTGGACAAATAATTGAGGTAAATTATACTAACTCTAGAGCATTGTTATTATCTGATCTTAATAGCAAAATACCTTCTGTATTAGCCCCTAATGATGTACAAACTGTCGTTTCTGGAACTGGAAAAAATTTTGGAATAATTGAACATACTCAGTATGTTTCTAAAAAAGAGATAAATGAAAAAGAAAGAGTAGTTTATACCTCTGGTCTTGGAGGTTTATTTAAACCTGGAATTCCAATTGGAAAAATGAATATTAGCTCAAATGGAATTGTCAATTTCTTTTCTGACTTCACTCAGTTGAGTTATGTAAAAATAGTCTCTTATAAATCTGGCGGAGAAGAATAATGTCATCACTAAATAAAAGTCCTTTTTTTAGAATTGTTTTATCTTATCTTCCTTTAATAATGTTATTTTTCTCTGTATTTAATGAATTTGATTTTAATTACTTAAAACTTGATTATTTTGCCTTTAATTTTGTTCATCTTTTAATTTTTTTTTGGACATTAAGAAATCCAGATCAACTTGGTTATCTTGCAATCTTCTTTGCTGGTATAATTAATGATGTTGTAATTGGAATACCAATAGGAATAAGTAGTTTCTGTTACCTTATTCTTTGTTCAGTAACAGCTTATATAAGAAATATTACTTTAACTCCAAACTTTATGAAAGACTGGATATCATTATTATTTACAATTTTATTAATAAACTCAATTCAAATAATTATTTTGGATTTAGTTTTTTTAATTGAAGTTGATTACACTAATTATTTAATTAATTCTGGATTTTCCTTTTTATTTTATCCTATATTTTTTGTATTTTTTAATTTTTTAAACGAAAGAATTTCATTTCAAACAAATGATCAAATCTAATTCAGGAATAAGAAAAACAGATGTGATTAATAGGCGGATGTTCATAATCGGAGCAGCAAAAATAGTAGTATTTGCTGGTATCGTTGCCCGCTTATTTTCTCTTCAAATAAATGAAAATAAAAAATATCTCACACTCTCAGACAAGAATAGAATTAGAGAATGGAAACTCCCTCCTACAAGGGGAAATATAGTTGATTATTTTGGAAATGTTATTGCAGGTAATTTGAAAGTTTACCAATTACATATAATTCCAGAGCAAGTTGAGAATTTCAATTATTTATTAGTTAGATTGAAAAATCTTTTAAATCTAAGCGATAAAAAAATTGCAAGAATAAATAAATTAAAAGCAGAGTTAAAACCGTGGGATAGTATTATTGTATCTGAAAATTTAAGCTGGAGTCAATTTGTAAAAATAAATAATTATTTATACGATCTTGTAGGTGTTAAACCTGTTATGACAATCTCTAGAAACTATCCATTCAATGATGTATACACTCACGTTCTTGGATATGTGAGTCAACCAAATGAAAAAGAAATTTTAAACAATCCAATCATCCAAGAAAGATTTGTACCTGGGATGAAAATTGGAAAATTAGGCTTAGAGAAGAGACTTGAAAATCATTTAATTGGAACAAATGCAATTCAACGATATGAAGTTAATGCTTACGGCAAAAGAATTAATCAACTTGAGCATCAAAAAGGAAACCAAGGATCAAAAATACGTTTAACTGTAGACACAGAAATACAAAAAGCTTGCAGAGAATTGTTAAATGAAAAAGCAGGATCAATAAGTGTAATGGATATCTATACAGGTGACATTATTGCAATGTATTCATCTCCGTCTTATGATCCAAATTTATTTTTATTCGGTATAAGTCAAGATGAATGGCAATTAATTAGAAACAATCCTTTAAAACCGTTAATTAATAAAACTCTTTCAGGCCTATACTCTCCAGGTTCAACTATAAAACCAATAGTTGCTCTATCAGCATTGGAAAACAATGTTATTGATACAAAGTTTAAAGTTAAATGTACAGGAAAGATGGAGTTATATGGACAAACATTTCATTGTTGGAAAGAAAAGGGACACGGTTGGGTTAGTTTGAAAAATGCAATGAAACAATCTTGTGATACTTATTTTTATGAAGTTTCAAGATTGTTAGGTGTTGATCGATTAAATATTACAGCTGAAAAGTTTGGTTTAGGTAAAAAAGTACTTGGTGAATATTTTGATAATGAAAAAAAAGGGCTATTCCCTAATACAAAATGGAAAAAAAATAATCTTGGAAGAGGTTGGGTATTAGGTGAAACTCTAATAACAGGTATTGGCCAAGGCTACATACAATCAACGCCTTTACAACTTTGCATGATGACAGCACAAATCGCAAATGGTGGATATGCAATCAAACCTAAGATAATTGTCGATAGTAATCCAATTTCTTATGAGGATGCAAAACAATCAATGGAAAGTGGGTTATTATTTGATTCAAATTCTGATTCTCTATTAGACAAAAAGCTATTTAAAAACAAAAAAAATATTAAAATTGTTCAAGAAGCTATGTTTGCTTCAACAAATGAAAGATTTGGAACATCTTATAAATCAAGAATTGATGATCCCAAGTATCAATTTGCAGGAAAAACTGGAACAGCACAGGTTAAGAAAATAAGTAAAAGAGAAAGAGAATTAGATTTAGAATTAGAGCAAATACCTTACAAAGATAGAGACCATGCGTTATATGTTGCTTATGGACCTTATATAAATCCAAGATATGCTTTAAGTATAATTATAGAGCACGGTGGCTCAGGAAGTAAGGCAGCAGCACCTATAGCAAAAAAATTATTTAAATTAATTATTGATAGACATGAATTAAGAAACAAACAATCAAATTTTGAGAGGATTACAATTTAAATGTTTCAGCATGATAGATTGAATAGTGAGATTACATTACTTCAAAAAATAAAAAACTTAGACTATACATTGTTAATCTCTGTTACCCTACTTTCTGTAATAAGTGTTTTGGTTATGTATTCTACTGATGGGGGCGAAATACTATTTCATACCAAAAATCATTTTTTAAAACTTGCAGTTTTTTTTCCATTAATGATTTTTGTTGCTTTTTTTAACATAAAATTTTGGCACAATTTTTCTTATATTATCTATTTCATAGTAATGCTTTTATTAATTTACGTCTCATTTTTTGGGATTAAGGCCTCAGGTTCACAAAGATGGATGGATGTATATTTTTTCGTACTTCAGCCCTCTGAATTAATGAAAATAGCAATTATAATGTGTCTTGCTAAATATTATCACAGATTGAAAATTGAGAATGTAAATTCATTCACCAGTATTACAATTGTTTTGTCAGTTATAATAATTCCTACTATTTTTGTAGTTTCTCAGCCTGATCTTGGCACTTCAATACTTATTGCATTGAGTGGATTAATTATATTATGGCTAGGTGGGGTAAAAATTAAATATTTTATATATTCATTTATTACTTTCTTAATTTCATTGCCGTTTATAATTTCTTTCTTAAAACCCTATCAAAAACTAAGAATACTTACTTTTTTAGACCCAGATAGAGATCCATTGGGTGCAGGATACCAAATTATACAATCAAAAATAGCAATTGGCTCAGGTGGTCTTGATGGAAAAGGTTTTTTAAAAGGGACACAGAGTTATTTAGATTTTTTACCTGAAAAACATACGGATTTTATATTCACCTTATTCTCAGAAGAGTTTGGGTTTGTTGGTTCAGTTGGACTTCTAATATTATACTCAATTATAATTTTTAGAATTATAAGAATAGGGTCCATCTCAAGAAGTAATTTTGCAAGACTTTTTTGTTTTGGATATGCTTTTGCAATTTTTATTTATATTGTAGTAAATTTATCTATGGTTTTGGGTCTGCTACCTATAGTTGGTTCTCCATTACCAATAATGTCATATGGTGGTTCTTCAATGTTAGCCACTATGATTGGATTTGGTATAGTATTGAGTGCAAAAATTAATCATAAACAAATGATTGCATAATTTGTCACTCTCTTAATTTAATTTTTAATTGTATAACAAACCTATGAATAAAAATACTAACGTAGGAATAGTTGGAGCAGGGATTCAAGGTGTGTCTAATGCTTTGTTTCTTCAAAAAAAAGGTTTCGATGTAACTATCTTTGATAGGGATAACCCAGGTAGCCAAGCCGCCTCTTATGGTAATGCAGGTCACTTTTCACCATATGCATCTCTTTCTTTAAACAGAACTGATGTTCTAGCAGATGTGCCTGCAATGTTGCTTAGTTCTTCAGGTCCACTTGCTTTAAAATGGAATTATGTTCCTAAAATGATTCCATGGTTTATAAAATTTATAATGAATACTACTAAAACTAAGATGATGCATACTGCTAAAAATATGCACCAAATTTTAGATCTAGCTTTACCCGCATATGATGAATTATTTGAAGAGATAAACCTAGAAGGTTTGGTTGAAAACAAAGGAATTCTATATATATGGAACGATAAAGATCTAAAAAGTAGAGAATTAGAAATTAAAGTTAGAGATGAATTAGGAGTTGAACAACAATTAGTCACTAAAGCCGAAATACACGATCTTGAACCACATATTAAACCATTTTACCATGCTGGTGTATATTATCCTTATGCAAGACATGCAAGAAATCCAAAAAAAATTCTTTTAAAATTGTTTGATTTATTTTTGCAAAAAGGTGGAAAATTTAACAAAGTAAATATTAAAGATATTATTTTTGATGAAGAAAAACCAGTTTTTAAAACTGAAACTCAAAGTTATGTTTTTGATAAAGCAGTAATAGCTTGTGGGGCTTTTTCAAAAAAATTAACAGATAATCTTGGTGAAAAAATACCCTTAGATACAGAGCGTGGATACCATGTTCATTTCAAAAATTGTGATCATTTATTAAGTAGACCCGTAATATTTTCCAATCGTGGATTTGGAATTACACCGATGGAACAAGGTTTAAGAGTTGTTGGAACTGTAGAATTTGGTGGATTAGATAATCCATTATCTAAATCAAGAGTTAAAAATTTGATAAATAATGCAAAATACATGCTTGGTGATTTACCAGAGCATGAGGACGAATGGCTAGGTTTTAGACCAACTTTACCAGATTTTTTACCTGTTATGGGGCCATCAAAAAATTACAAAAATATTTATTATTGTTTTGGGCATCATCATTTAGGATGGACTTTAGGTCCAATTTCTGGAAAGATTGTTTCAGGGATGATAGCGAACGAAAATACAAATTTAGATTTAAAACCTTATAGTTCGCTTAGATTTAGTTAAGTGACTAAAGATAATAATTTTTTAGCTTATTTATATCTATTTTTAACAGTAACTTTCTGGGCAGGAAATTTTGTAGTAGGTAAACTTGCAAGTTTTTATGAAGTTCCACCTTTTTCATTAAATTTTTATCGATGGTTTTTTGCTTGGTTAATTTTAGCACCTTTTACAATTCCTGAAATATTAGAGAAGAGAAACTATATAATTAAAAACTATAAACTTTTTATTGTTTTGGGAGTTACTAGTATAACGGTATTTAATTCAATTGTTTATTATTCATTAAATTTTACTCAGGTGATTAGTGGAGTTTTAATGATTTCAACTATACCTGTGATGATCATGTTGTTTTCTTCAATTTTAAAAATTGAAAAGACAAATATTTTTCAAATTATAGGGGTAGTATTTTCTTTTGGAGGTGTAATTATGATTATAACAAAAGCAAATATTGAGATATTGAAAAATTTAGATTTTAATAAAGGGGACATAACCATGGTTATAGCAATGTTTTCATGGGCATTATATTCAACTTTATTAAAGGGAAAACAATATGAGTTATCTCAAATATCATTACTTCAAGTAGTAATTACTTTTGGTTTAGTATTTCTAATACCAGTTTATTTTATTGAATATCAAATTGGGTTTAGAATTAATTTAGAACTACCTTTTATTTTAATTTTATCCTATGTAGTTTTGTTTCCAGGTTTGGCATCTTTTCTTTTATGGATAAAAGGAATATCCATGATTGGTGCTAATCGCTCTGGTGTTTTTTTACACTTAATGCCAATATTAAGCGCAATAATGGCAATGATTTTTTTTAGTGAAAAATTTATGTTTTATCATATTTTAGGCGCTTGTTTTATTATTACAGGAATATTGTTATCAAATAAGAAAGTTAAAAATGCTTAAAGTTGCTATATTAGATGATTACCAAAATGTTGCTCAACAGTTCGTAGATTTAGAAAAATTATCTGGGAAATACGAGTTTAAAATTTTTAGTGAACCTTTTTTAGACGAGGCTGATGCAATTGATCAGCTAGCTGATTTTGAAGCTTTATTAATAATGAGAGAAAGAACTCCAATCACAAAAAATTTAATTGATAATTTAAATGATTTAAAATTTGTAATCACAAGTGGATTACGTAATAGATCTGTTGATTTAGAAGCTGCAAAGAAAAGAAAAATTACAGTTTGTGGTACAGATATAAATTTAAACCCAACACCTGAATTAACTTGGGGGCTAATTCTTGGTTTAGCTAGAAATTTTAAAGAGGAGTTTGACAATATGTATCAAGGTTATTGGCAAACTACAATCGGAGTAGAATTAAAAGGAAAAATCCTAGGCTTAATTGGTCTAGGCAGAGTAGGTACAGAAGTTGCAAAAATTGGAAAAGCATTTGGAATGCAAGTAATGGCTTGGAGTGAAAACTTGAGCTTAGATAAATGTAAAGAATTAGACGTATTACCTTGCAGCAAAGAAGATTTAATTACAAATTCTGATGTACTTTCAATTCATGTTCAAGGAGGAGCAAGATACAAAGATTGCATTACTTTAAAAGAATTGGATAAAATGAAAAAAACAGCTTTTTTAATAAATACTTCAAGAGGACCTATTGTAAATGAAGATGATTTAATTATTGCTTTATCAACAAATGTAATTGCTGGTGCAGGTATAGATGTTTATGATAAAGAACCTCTACCAGAGAATAACAAACTTAGATTTTTACCTAATGCGCTTCTTACTCCTCACATAGGTTATGTAACAGCTGAAAACTATAGCATTTTTTACAACCAAATGATTGAAGGACTAGAGGCTTGTGTGAATGGAAAGCCTATTAGAGTGCTAGAGTAAAAATGGAGCTACCTGTTGTTAATCACGAGGATTATTTTGCTAAAATTGGTGATGATCATAAATTTCCAATTAATAAATTTGGAGAGCTAGCAAACTACTTAACTCAAAAAAAAATAGTAAATAAATTTCATAAACCTTCAGCCTGTTCATTTGAAACATTAAGCTACGCACATTCAAAAAATTATATTTTAGATATTAAAAATAAAACTTTAAGCAAAGAAGGAGTTAAAAAAATTGGATTTCCACTTGTAGATAGTGTTGTTCAAAGGTCGTTAGTTGCTACAGGCGGTACTGTTTTAGCATCTAAACTTGCAATCAATTATGGTATCTCATGTAACACTGCAGGAGGTAGCCATCATGCAAGTTATAATGGTGGAGCAGGTTATTGTGTATTTAACGATGTAGCAGTTGCTGCGCATTATTTACTCAATAGAGGTTTAGCAAATAAAATTTTGATTGTTGATTTAGACGTTCACCAAGGAAATGGAAATTCAGAAATCTTTAAAGATAATAGAAGTGTTTTTACTTTTAGTATGCATTCTAAAACTAACTATCCAGCAAAAAAATCAAACAGTGATTTAGATGTAGAGCTAGAAGACAATTTGGAGGATGGTGCTTATATAAAAACACTTAAACATTATTTAAATGAGCTTAATCAAGAAAATTTTGATTTTGTTTTTTATATAGCGGGTGTTGATATTCATTTTAATGATAGATTAGGTAAATTAAAAATTTCTGATGAGGGTATTAAATTAAGAGATGAGCTAGTAGTAGAAAACTTTTTTTCTAGACGAATACCATTTTGTGGAGTTTTGGGTGGTGGTTATAATAAAGATTTTAATAAACTTGTTGAATTACACTCAATGTTACATCAATCTTGTGCTAAATATATAGGATCATGACAAAAAAAATAAATCCAAATTTAACCGCTGAGCAAAAATTAATTTTATTCGAGGAAGGCACTGAACGTGCTGGATCAAGTGAACTTAATAACGAAAAAAGGGAGGGAAGTTTTCATTGTGCAAACTGTGATGAAAAATTATTTGACTCAAATACTAAATATGAAAGTGGATCGGGTTGGCCTTCTTTTTACAAATCTTTGCCTGATGTATTTGAAACTAAAACAGATCACCACATAGGATACGCAAGAACTGAATATCATTGTAAAAAATGTGGAGGCCATCACGGTCACATATTCGATGATGGACCTGAACCAACTGGTAAGCGATTTTGTAACAACGGAGTTTGTTTAGTGTTCAAACCAAAGAGTTAAATTTAATGTTAGAAGATATTGATATAAACAATGTAAAAAATTACTTAAAAAGTCTCTCAAAAAACTATGAGCAAAATTTCCTTAAAATTGAAAATTTTATTAAATCTGAAGTAGATAAAATACAACAATTAAAAAATTCTCAAAAAGCTGTAATTCCAGAAATTGATTTCAGTGAGTTAGATCAACCAAATATTGATTTTATAGAAAATGTAAAAAAAAGAGGATGTCTTATAATAAGGAATGTATTTGAGGATAAAGCGATCTTTGAACTAAATACTCAATTAGAAAAATATATTGATGAAAATAACTACTATGAAGATCAACAGGAAAAGTCTGATTTAGACAAATATTTTAGTGATCTGAAATCTGCAAAACCTCAAATTTATGGTCTTTATTGGTCAAAAGCTCAAATCGAAATTAGACATTCGGAGAAAATGGCTAAAGTTAAGAAATGGTTAAATAATCTTTGGCTTTATAAAAATGATGAATATGAAGTCTTTAATCCAAATAAAGAACTATCTTATGCAGATAGAGTAAGGAGAAGAGAGCCAGGAGACAATACCTTAGGTTTATCTCCTCATTGTGATGCTGGATCCATTGAGAGGTGGACTGATAGTTTTTATCAAAAAATTTACAAAAAAATATTTGCTGATAGTTTTGAAAAATTTGATCCATTCGATGCAAAATATAGAGACAAAACAAAAGAATTTGAGTCTCCAGCGGTTGCTCATGTTTTTAGAACATTTCAAGGATGGACAGCATTAACTGAGCAAGGACCAAGTGATGGAACTTTACAATTAATACCTATCTCAAAAGGTATTGCATATGTTTTAACACGAGCTTTACAAGATGATGTTCCAAAAAATGAACTATGTGGATCAAAATTAGGTAGAGCTTTATCTGTAAACAATGAATATCATTCTTTACTTTTAAAGGGATTAGTTTCAATTCCAAAGATGAAACCAGGAGATACAGTTTGGTGGCATCCTGATGTTGTGCATGCTGTTGAAGATAAACATTCAGGTAAAAATTATTCTAATGTAGTTTATGTTGGTGCAACACCTTACTGTAAAAAAAACCTAGATTATACTATAAAACAATCGAAAAAATTTTTAGAAGGCAAGAGCCCACCTGACTTTGCTCCTGAAGATTATGAGATCAATTACAAAGGTAGAATTAAAATAGGAGATTTAAGTTTATTAGCTAAGAAACAATTAGCTTTAGAAGATTGGAATTAATTTTTTAGACGATCTTGTAGTTTATTTTCTTTTTCTAATGCTCTAACTTCATCATAACCACCGATATGCTCTTCATCAAAAAAGATCTGGGGAATTGTTCTTTTACCATTTGCTTTTTTAATCATTTCATCCATTGCTCCATCAACTTTTGAAATATCAATTTCATTATATGTTGCATTATTTCTTGCCAATAATCTTTTAGCAGCTTCACAATAATTGCAAAAGGGACCTGTATACATTGTAATTTTTTTCATGAATTATAAATAATCACCTTTTTTAATTTTACTAGTAATTTCTTTTCTAGAGTATTCAAACTTTTTGCGGTGTTTTATACTTTTTTGATTTACTCTTTTTCTCCATAATCTGAAAGATGATGGTTTTAGAGACCTTCTCATAATTTTAATTACATCAGATTCTTTCTTCCCAGTTTTTTTTTCAATTTCCTCAAAAGTTATCCTATCTGCCCAGGCTGCCCAAATGATCCAATCAGGATCGTCCATTTTGGGTTCTGGATTTTTGACTTTAGTAATTGGCCTGTGACCTTTTTTTTTCATAAATCCTTTATATTTGAAAAAAATATTTAATGCATTTTTTTTAGCCTCTGATATTATCTTTTAGATAGTCCTTCTTAGCCATCTTTAGCTCCCGGTTTTTAAGGACTATCTTTTTTTATGCTCCCCCTAGATTTTATACTTTATTTACAGATAATTATTTTTTTATTTATTACACCAGGAACTCCCAGGATTGTAATTATCTCTTATTCAATGAATTATGGAGTCGGAAAATGTATTTGGTCTGCATTAGGAGACGTAACTGCAAATTTGATTCAGGCAACTTTAGTTATTTTTGTAATTGGATCTTTTTTTTCAGAGAACTCAATAGCACTTAATGCGTTTAAATGGATCGGAATAGTTTATTTATTATATTTAGCTTATGATATTTATAAATCTCGACCAAAAAGTATTTCAAATCAAGGAGAAATAAAAAAAAGTAACTTATCTTTTTTTAGAGATGGTTTTTTAGTTGCTGGTACAAGCCCTAAGGCTTGGATGTTTTTTCCTTTTATTTTTCCTCAATTTATTGACTTTAATTCTAATTTATTGGCTCAATTTGTAATTTTAATTACAACTTACATCGTTTTAGATTTTTTATCTTTGATTGGCTATGCAATGCTCGCGCAAAAATTAATAAAGTGGATAACTGCTAATCCAAAAACGATTAATACAATTTCTGCGAGTGTTTTAGTAATTATTGCCGTAATAATTGTTGTAACTCAACAATATTAATTAGATTTGGCCTTTATTGCCACTTGCATAAAATAAAATTTCTTTATTTAATCATTATATAATTAATTAATTAAAGAGGAAATAAAATGAAATTAAATAAAATAATTTTAAGTTTTGTTTCTGCATTAGTAATTTTATTTTCAACTTCTGTTGCATCTTTTGCAAAAGTAGTTGGAGACAAAATTATTTTAGGTGCTGCGATTTCCTTAACTGGTAAATACTCATCTAATGGTGTTCATACTCAAAATGGTTATAACATGGCCGTTGATAGAATTAACAGCATGGGTGGTGTTAAAGTTGGTGGAAAGACTTATAAGTTTGACATTATTTATTACGATGATGAATCAAATCCTAAGAGAGCTGCACAGCTTGCAGAAAGATTAATATCACAAGATGGTGTTGAGTTTATGCTTGGCCCTTACAGTTCTGGTTTAACTAAAGCGATTGCACCAGTAACTGAAAAATATGGTGTTCCAATGGTTGAAGCAAATGGTGCATCTAGATCTTTGTTTACAAAAGGTTACAAATATCTATTTGCTGTATTAGCTCCAGCTAATCTGTATCTTGATGTTGCTATCGATTTAGCAGTTGAAAAGAATAATGGAAAACCAGTGACAGTAGCAATGGCATTTGAGCAAGATGCGTTTTCTCAAGATGTTAGATTGGGAGTTTTAGATGCAATTAAAAGAACTGGCTCAAAAAAAGTAATTGATGATAAATTACCAAAAGAGTTAAATGATATGGCTGCAACATTAGTTAAAGTTAAACAAATGAAGCCAGATGTTCTTGTTGTATCAGGTCATACAAAAGGTGCACTTACTGCAATTAGACAAATTGCTGAAATGAAGGTAGATGTTCCAATGTTAGCTATGACTCACTGTGATGCTGCTAAGCTATCAAAACAGCATGGCAAAAACTCACAATACGCATTATGCGCTTCTCAATGGCACAAAACATTAACATATAAAGATAATTTCTTTAAAGATGGAATGACTTATGCGGCTGACTTTGAGAAAGAGTTTGGATATGATCCACCTTATCAATCTGCAGAGTCTTCTGCTGCGTTGTTAGTATTTAAAGATGCTTTTGAGAGAGCAAATTCGTTTGATCAGAAGAAAGTAAGAGACGCTCTTGCAGCTACTAACATGCAAACATTCTATGGAAATATTAAATTTGCACCTGGTGGTCAAAATGTTGACAAACCAATGGTACTTTTCCAAGTAATGTGTGATGACTCAGGAAAATGTGAGAACAAAGTTGTTGCGCCAACTAAATGGGCATCAGCTAAGTTAATACATCCTGTTCCTAAGTGGTCAGAAAGATAAAATAAAAAATATTAAAGCCCCCTAGTATCAGGGGGCTTTTTTTTATATAACCCAAATACTTTTTATGGATTTCATGGTTTTCCAATATCCGATGATAACAGTCCAAGCTTGCTTGGATGGAATTCTTCTTGGAATTTTATTTGCATTGATCGCGTATGGGATGGCTCTTCAATGGGGAGTAATGAATATCATTAACATTGCACAAGGAGATCTTGTTATTCTGGGAGGATATATTGCTTATTTTATGTATCTTTATGGAATTCATCCAGCATGGGGTGTGATTGTTGCACCAGTAATAATGTATTTCCTTGGAGTTTTAATTTACAAATTAGTTATTAATAAAGTAGTAGATAGAGACTTGTTTATCTCCATATTAGCAACTTTTGGAATAAGCATTCTGTTCATGCAATTAATGAACTTTGCATTTGGAGCAGACGTTGTTCTTGCAAACTCAGATTATGGAACAACAATGTTGTTTAACAATAATGTTGTATTGCCAAACTCAAAACTGTTTTCAGCTTTTATAAGTATTTTATTCGCAATATGTTTAGTAATTTATATGAAAAAATCTAAGCTTGGACGTGCAATTAGAGCTACCGCACAAAATGCAAGAGCCGCTAAGATTTTAGGCGTTGACACAGAAAAAGTTTATGCCGCAACATTTGGAATTAATGCTGCTCTTTGTGGTGTTGCTGGAGCATTAATTTCTATAACTTTCACAATTCACCCTTACATGGGATTACCATATACAATTCGATCATTTATGATCGTTATTGTTGCTGGCTTAGGAAATTTACCAGGAGTTGCAATGTCTGGTATGGGCCTTGGTGTGTTTGAAGAATTTGCAGACTATATTTTAGGAACAGAATTTAGAATTGGTTCTGTGTTTTTACTATTGGTATTAATTTTAGTTTACAGAAGATTTAAACTTTCAAGAAAAAGAGAGTACTTAAAATGAAAAAAGTTGAAATTACAGATGATACTGGAAATATCATTAAAGTTGATATCAAAAAATTCAAAAAACATTTAGATGAGTATCATTTAAATGGATCAAGCGTACATGAAGAAAATGGACATTACTTTACAGTTGATCAAAAATTTAGAGATAAAATAAACAGCTTATATGAACAGGAATAATTTAATTTTATACTCTGGTATTTTGATTTTTGGTTTAGCAGCACCATTCCTTTTTCCTGCTTTTAAAGTTCAGTTATCAATACTATGCGTGTTGATAGTTCTGGCGACTACTTGGAATATTCAAGGTGGTGAGATGGGTTATAATTCGTTTGGAAATATTTTGTTCTATGGTCTTGGGATGTATCTTTGTGCATCGGTTCAAGTTGGGATGTTCTTTCCATTAGCGGAATGGACGGAGAGTGGTGGTGAAAAAACATTTGTTCATACTCCTGCTCAATTTTTTCAAGGAATGGCTGTTGGGTTAATTGTTGCAGCTATAGTTCCAACAATTATTGCTGGTTTAATTGGATACTCAATTTTAGGTCTGAGAGGACATTACTTCGCAATCTGCACATTGGGTTTAGGAGTTGCAGCAGGTGAAATTTCTGGAGGTATAGAAATTATTGGTGCAGGTCAAGGATTTACAACACCTCCATTTCCAGACGTTGGGAGTTTAGAGGCAAGAGGAGAGTTTTTTTATTTCTTGAGTTTCTTTACTTTAATTCTGACATTTATTGCAGTGCGTTCAATTTATTCTACGAGATTTAAATTAATACTTAATGCTATCAGAGACAATGAGGATAAAGCTGAAGCAATGGGTATTGAAACAATGAAATATAAAATTATTGGCTGGATGATCTCAGCTTTCTTTTGTGGATTAGCCGGTGGAATAATGGGTGGATTAGTTGGCTACATAGACTCTACAGACGTTGCTTTTGATGGAAGAGAGATGGGTGTATTCATGGTATTGATGGCAATACTTGGAGGAAAGGGAACACTTTGGGGTCCGATTATTGGTGCAACTATATTCCATATATTTAAAGAAGGTTTTTGGACATTCTTTTTAGGTTGGCAGTATGTTGCTCTTGGAGTTTTGATTGTAGTAATTGTAATTTATTTCCCAGAAGGAATTATGGGATGGTTAAGAGAAAAATATCCAGAACGTTTCGGTGAAGTAGTTGATGAAAAAGATCGTAAAGCACAGGTAGAACTTAAATGAGTATTTTAGAAGTAAGCAATGTAAGTAAATCATTTGGTGGTGTTAAAGCTAATGTTGACATCTCAATGAATGTTGAAAAAGGTAAAATAGTTGGATTAATTGGGCCAAATGGTTCAGGCAAAACTACATTATTTAATTCAATTGTAGGGACTTACCCTATAGATAATGGATCAATTAAATTTAATGGTAAAGAAGTTTCTGAGTTGCCAGTTCCAGTTATTGCTAAGTTAGGACTTCTAAGAACGTTTCAACAAACTAGAATTTATGGAAAACTTAATTGCATAGAAAATATGCTAATTAGTCACAAAGGTAGTGATGCAAATTTAATGAAAATATTTTCTAAAATTCCAAAAGAATTGACTGAAAAAGCAGAAAATCTATTAAATTTTGTAGGATTATATCAAAAAAGAAAGCTAAGGGCAGGAGATCTATCTTTTGGTCAGCAAAAATTATTAGAATTGGCAATGGCATTAATGAATGAACCAGAGATGTTACTGCTAGATGAGCCTACAGCTGGAATTAATCCAACTCTAATAAATGGTATTATTGATAGATTAATTAAAGTAAACCAAGATTTTGGAATAACACTTTTAGTGATTGAGCACAACATGAGAGTAATTATGCAATTAGCTGAAAATATTTTTTGTTTAGCTCATGGTAAAATGTTGGCTAATGGATCACCAGATGAAATTAAAAATGATAAACGTGTCATAGATGCATATTTAGGAGCACAATAATGGCTAATCAATATGAAGTATTAGGAAAAGCTCCAACACCAGATGATTTAAAAAAATTATCTCCAAACGAAGTTCATTTAACTATTAAAAACTTAAACGCAGGTTATGGAAAAATGGAAATTTTACATAACTTTGATTTATTCGTAAATAAAGCTCAGTCTTTATGTTTAATTGGTCCTAATGGTGCAGGCAAATCTACAATTCTTCATTCAATTTATGGTTTTACAAATATTTTTTCTGGTCAAATTGAACTTGAAGGAAAAGAAATTACAAATCTTACCCCAGCAGAAAAGTTAAAGTCAGTTGGTATAGCTTATATTTTACAAGACAACTCTGTATTTCCAGATATGACAGTAGAAGAAAATTTATTAATGGGAGGATACATAAAAGAAAAAACAGATGAATCATTTGAAGAGGCTGAAAGAATTTTTGAAAAGTATGAAAGGCTAAGAAATAGAAGAAACCAACCTGCAAAAGTTTTATCTGGAGGTGAGAGAAGATTACTGGAAATATCAAGAGCTTTAGTTATGAAACCATCAGTACTTTTAGTAGATGAACCATCTATTGGACTTGAACCTAGATATATTGAAATGGTTTTTGAAATATTAAGAGATCTTCAGCAAAATGAAAAAAAAACAATTATTCTAGTTGAGCAAAATGCCAAAAAAGGATTAGAGTTTGCAGATATTGGATACGTTTTGGTATCCGGGCAAACTGCAATTGCAGGTAAAGGAGATGATTTACTTCAAAATCCTGATGTTGGTAGACTGTTCCTAGGTGGATAATGATTAAAAAAAATTTTTTCTTTAAAGGATATAGATCTATATTTACTCATGATAGTCCAGCTATAGCTCTTACTTGTTGTTTTATAGCAATCGGAGCTCTATTTAAAAATTTAGGTTTTAATATTCAGGAAAGTATTTTTTCAACTGTTTTAACTTATGCTTTACCAGGCTCACTAGTAATGGCTGAGTCCATGTTAATTGGAGCATCTTTGTTAAATATTTTTTTGGCTGTATGGATTGTGAATGCGAGACTTTACCCTATGGCTGTATCTTTATTTCCGTTAATGATGCATAAAAGTCAACCTAAGTGGAAGTATTATTTTTCATGTCATTTCATTGCTATTTCCGCATGGCTAATCATGAAAAGCAATTATAAAAACATTCCAAAAAAACATAGAATTGATTATTGGATTGGTATTGGAAGTGCAACAGTAAGTGTATCAGTAATTGGAACATTTTTAGGTTTCTCTTTTTCAGAACATTTGAATAAAGATATGATGTTGGGTTTAGCAATTCTTAATCCAGTTTATTTTCTATGTATGATGATTGGTGCATCTAAAACCATACCAGTGACTCTATCAGTTTTATTTGGAACTATATTAGGACCAATTATTTATTTACTCTCACCAGAGTGGTCAATTTTGATAGCAGGTATAATTGGTGGAACCTTAGCTTATCTAGTAGGAGAGCACAGTGTCAGCTAATATTGTTTACGCAATCATTGTTACGTCTTTAGCAACTTTTTTGTCTAGATTTTTGGGCGCTCTAACATCTGAGGGTATTAAAGAAACTTCCAAGGTTTTTAAGTGGTTTAATTGTTTAGCCTATGCAACTTTGGCAGCACTAATAGCTAGAACTATAATTTTTCCAGCTGGTGTTTTGGCAGATGCTAGTTATTACAGTAGATCAATTGTTGTGTTTTTATCCTTATTTGTTTTTTTTATTTCTAAGAAAAACTTTGTTTATCCAACAATTTTCTCAGCTATTTGTATGGCAATAATTAACAATTATATCTGATTAAATTGATTTATAAAATAAGGTAAAATAAAATTTAGAATGCAAAAAATTACAGGCATAGACATTCAAAAACACGATAAATCAAATAGGATTATAAAAATTAGTTTAGAAAATGACATAATAGATAAATTAATTTTCCCCTTTAATAAATTTGATTTAACAGCATTAGAGCTAAAACCATTTACAAGATTTACTTTAGCCAAAAGTTTAGATGATTTAACAAATAATAAATTAAGCAAATTAATGAACTCAATTATTAGAGATAGATCTACAGGTTGCTTTATTATTGGACCAAAAAATATAACTGCAAAAATTAATGATACATTTTTAGTTAAATTATCAACTGCAATAGCTCATCTAATTGGTGTACCTAATCATGATGCCATGGCAGGAAAATATTATGCTCGTTTTCATGTTAAACACGAAGATAGTAGCGACTCTTACCTAAGAAAGGCTTATAGGAACATGGATCTTCACACAGATGGGACGTATGTGAAAGATGTAACCGATTGGTTAATTATGACAAAAATTGATGAGCAAAATGTTGAAGGTGGTGAGACAGCTATGTTACACCTTGATGACTGGGAGCATTGTGATGATTTATACAATGATCCAGTTGGGAGACAAAATTTTGTTTGGGGGTCACCAAAAAGTAAAAATATTGATTACAAGGTAGAGCACCCAGTCTTCTCAACTGATAAAGAGGGAAGACCAACGATATCTTATATTGATCAATTTCCAGAACCTCAAAATATGGATCAAGGAAATTTTTTACAAAGATTATCTGATGGATTAGAGGAAAGTAAAAATAAAATAATTACGAAATTACCTGTTGGATTCTCTGTGATTGCAAATAATTATTTCTGGCTTCATGGAAGAAAACCTTTCAAAGAAAACAAGGAATTAAGCAGAGAATTACTAAGAATTAGAGGTTCTTTTTTTGTTAATTAATTCAATATAATCAATATAAAGTATCCAAAATTATGAATTTAGGTTTTATTGGTACCGGAAAAATTGCAGCTTCAGTGATTACTGGGATATGTAAATCAAAAATTTCCTATAAGAAAATTATTATTTCTCCAAGAAATAAAAAAATAGCTCTTGGGTTAAAAAGAAAGTTTAAAAAAATAATTATTGCCAAGGATAATCAACAAATTATAGATCAATCTAATTGGGTATTTTTATCTGTTACACCTACTGTTGGTGAAAAAATTATTAAAGATTTAAAATTTAAATCGACCCAAACAGTTGTTAGTTTTATTTCAACAATTACTTTATCTCAATTAAAGAGAGCAATTAAAGTAAAAGCAAAAATTGTAAGAGCAATACCTCTACCTCCAATTTCATTAAAGAAAGGTCCTGTACCTATTTGTCCCCCTAATTCAAAAGTTAAAGCGTTTTTCAATAACTTGGGCACAACTGTAGAAATTAAGAATGAAAAATTGTCTATAAATTTTTGGTCAACCTCTGGCATGATGGCGCCTTTTTATGAGATGTTGAGAGTAATGACTGATTGGTTGGTAAAAAGAGGGGTAAAAAGAAATAATGCTCAAAAATATATTACTTCTTTATTTTTAGCTTTATCTGAAGATGCTGTAGTAAATTCAAAAGAAAATTTAAAGAACTTAGTAAAAGAGTCTCAAACGCCAAAAGGTTTAAATGAACAAGGTGTGAAAGAATTAACCAAAGCTGGATTTTATAGATCTCTAGAAAGAGCATTAAATAGTATTCACAGAAGACTTAACAAATAAATTAAATGTCTGAAAATATTTTAGAGATTAATAATTTGAGTAAATATTTTGGTGGATTAGCTGCAGTTTCAGATTGTTCAATAAAAGTTAAAAGAGGAACTATTACTGGTATCATTGGGCCAAATGGATCTGGTAAGACAACTTTATTTAATTTAATTGCTGGAAACTTAAAATCTTCTGGTGGAAATGTTGTTTTTGATGATGAGAATATTACTGATGTTCCATCTTATGAATTATTTTCTAAAGGGTTGTTAAGAACGTTTCAAATTGCACATGAGTTTTCAAATTTATCTGTTTTAGAAAATTTAATGATGGTCCCAGGAAATCAATCTGGAGAAAAAATAATGACAGCATTATTTAAACCAGGTTTAGTTGCACAAGAAGAGGCTGTGGTTAAAGAGAAAGCGAAAGAAGTTGTTGAATTTTTAAATTTAGGACATTTATCAAATGAGCTCGCTGGAAATCTTTCAGGTGGACAAAAGAAATTATTAGAACTTGGAAGAACCATGATGGTAGATGCAAAATTAGTTTTATTAGATGAAGTGGGGGCTGGAGTTAACAGGACCCTGTTAAAAGATCTTGGAACTGCAATAGAAAAGTTAAATAAAGAAAAAGGTTATACCTTTTGTATGATTGAACATGATATGGATTTTATTGGAAGATTGTGTGATCCAGTGATTGTAATGGCTGAGGGGTCAGTATTATTTGAAGGAAGTGTTGAAGAGGCAAAAAAAGATGAGAAAGTTATTGAAAGCTATCTTGGAAGAGGATCAAAAATAAAGGATACAAATTAATGGCATATTTTGAAGGAATAGAAATGACAGGTGGTTATGGTAATGGTCCTGACATTATTAGTTCGTGTTCAGTAAATGTTAATAAAGGTGAAATAGTTTCTATTTTAGGTCCTAATGGAGCTGGTAAATCAACTGCCATGAAAGCAATGTTGGGCTTGTTGAATTTAAAGTCTGGATCAGTAAAGATTGATGGTAAAGATATTTCAAAATTATCTCCTCAAGATCGAGTTAAGCAAGGTATTTCTTTTGTGCCACAGACTAAAAATGTTTTTGCAGGGATGACTGTTGAAGAAAATTTAGAAATGGGTGCATTTCTTGTTGAGGATGAAATCAAAAATATAATTGAGGAAATTTATGAATTATTTCCAATTTTAAGAGAGAAAAGAAATCAGTTGGTTGGTGAACTTTCTGGAGGTCAAAGACAACAAGTAGCTCTAGGTCGAGCTTTAATGATTAAACCCACTGTTTTAATGTTAGATGAGCCAACTGCCGGTGTATCGCCAATTGTGATGGACGAATTATTTGATCATATTGTAAAAGTAAAAAGAACAAACGTTGCTATCTTAATGGTAGAACAAAATGCAAAACAAGCCTTAAGCATTTCAGATAGAGGCTACGTGCTAGTTACTGGAGAAAATCGTTATTCAGGAACTGGAAAAGAATTATTAGACGATCCAAGAGTAAGAAGCTCTTTTTTGGGAGGGTAATATGGATTTTGTAAATGCAATAATTCTTTTATTAAATTATATATTTATTCCTGCATTAACTTATGGTTCTCAGTTAGCATTAGGTGCAATATTTGTAACATTAATCTATGGAATTTTAAGATTTGCAAACTTTGCGACTGGTGACATGATGTCTTTTGGAACCATGATGACAATATTGTTTACATGGTATTTTCAATCTTTAGGTGTTTCTTTAGGTGTTTTACCTACTGCTTTATTGGCTATTCCATTTGGAATAATTTTCATGATTTTTTACATGCTTTTAATAGATAAGTTTGTCTTTAAGTATTATAGAAATCAAAAAAGCCCCCCAGTTCAATTTGCAATGGTGAGTATTGGAGTAATGTTTGTAACACAAGCAGTGGTAAGAATTATTATTGGACCTGGTGATAGAAGATTTTTTGATGGTGAAAAATTTATTATTAAAGCTCGTGAATTTAAGGAGATGACAGGTTTAAATGAAGGTCTTGCATTGAAATCAACTCAAGTGATAACCATTTTTGTAACAATAGTTTTAGTCTCTTTATTGTTTTGGTTTTTAAATAGAACAAAAACTGGAAAAAGTATGAAAGCTTATTCTGATAATGAAGATCTTGCTTTGTTGTCAGGTATTGATCCAAAAAAAATAGTTTTAGTTACTTGGGTTATTGCTGGAATTTTAGCTACAATAGGTGGTGCTTTGTATGGTTTGGATAAAAGTTTTAAACCATTTACTTATTTTAATAATATGCTTCCTATTTTTGCTGCTGCAATTGTTGGAGGAATTGGAAACCCATTTGGAGCTTTTTTAGGTGGATATGTAATTGCTTTTTCTGAAATATTGCTCACTTACGCATATAAAAAATTCTTTATGTATATTTTACCAGAAAGTATGGAGCCAAGTAGTTTGGTTCAGTTATTATCCACAGATTATAAGTTTGCAGTCTCGTTTTCTATTCTTGTAATTGTTTTAATTTATCGACCTTCGGGAATATTTAAGGGGAAAGTATTGTGAGAAAAAACCTAAATGTAATTGCAGCATACAGTATCATGATGGTACTCATTCTGATGGTTGGTATATTTCAGTCTTGGAACATAGCGTTATCAATATTTAATCTTTGTTTAATTTCTGCAGTTATGACAATGGGTGCAAATATTCAATGGGGATATGCTGGTTTAATTAATTTTGGAATTATGGGTTATACAGCTTTAGGTGGTTTAGCTGCGGTATTAATATCTGTAGATCCTGTTCAAGAAGCTTGGAGGGCTGGAGGTTTCGACATTCTAATGTCGTTGTGGCTGGTAGTAGTAATGATATTAGTGATACGCTTTGTTTTAAAAAGATTTGAAAAATCAAAAATAAGAACGTACAGCATAGCTGCAATAATAATTTCAAGTATTTTACTTATCAGATTTTCTGCAGAGCCAGGCATAGAAGCAATTGAAGCAGTAGATCCAGCTAAAACTGGTTTCTTAGGAGGATTTGGATTACCAATTATATTTTCATGGATAGTAGGAGCACTTTTTGCTGGTGGTTTAGCTTTTATAGTTGGAAAAGTTGCGCTTGGTCTTAGAGCAGATTATTTAGCTATCGCAACACTTCTTATTTCTGAAATTGTTATTGCAATTATTAAACATGAAGACTGGCTCACAAGAGGAGTCAAAAATGTTATTGGCTTAAAAAGACCTGCACCTTATGAAGTAGATCTTCAAACAACTGATTGGTTTATTAAATTAGTTGAAAAGTTTAATTCAGGAAAATTAAGTGTAATTGAGAATTTAGCTGATAGACAAGCTGCTTTAAATCAACTTGTTATTGAAGGCTCTTCAGTATTTGTAAAACTGTGTTATTCAGGATTATTTTTAATAGTAGTAATCATTCTTTTAATTTTAACTCAAAAGGCTCTTTATTCTCCATGGGGAAGAATGATGAGGGCAATTAGAGACAATGAGGAAGCTGCAAATGCAATGGGTAAAAATGTTGTTAAACAACATTTGCTAATTTTTATTTTAGGCTCAGCAATTGTTGGAATTGCGGGTGCAATGCTTGTTACACAAGATGGTTTATTTACACCGGGAAGTTATAGACCTATGAGATATACGTTTTTGATTTGGGTGATGGTAATTGTTGGAGGAAGTGGAAATAATTTTGGAGCAATTTTAGGAGGATTTGTTGTTTGGTTTTTATGGATAGAGGCTGCACCAATATCATTATTCTTAATAAACTTTTTCACTGCGGGAATTCCTGAAACAAATGCACTTAAAGCTCATTTAATTGAAAGCGTTCCTTATTTCAGATTTTTACTAATGGGATTAGGATTGTTGTTTATAATGAGGTATAGACCTAAAGGTATACTTCCTGAAAAAATAGAAATAAAGTAAACGTAATGAAATATATTATATTAGGTGCTGCTGCTGCTTGGGCTTTGTATATGGCTGATAAGTATTTATTCTTTTAATGAATAAAAATCTTTCGTTACTTATATTAAGCCAGATTTTTGCTTTTACAGCTGCCCCAGTCACCGTTTTTTTAAGTGGTATAATTGGTTCAAAATTTAGTCCAATAAATACTTTAGCAACTCTTCCAATGGCTTTGTCGGTAGTCGGAATTGCGTTATTTGCTTTTTTTGCTGCAAAGTTAATGAGTATAATTGGACGGAAATTGGGATTCATTTACGCATCAGTAGGTACATGTTTTGCATCTCTTTTAACTGCATACTCTATAATTATAGAAAGTTTTGTCTTATATAATTTAGGATGCTTTTTAATTGGTGGAGGAATAGCTTTTAGCCATCAATATCGTTTTGCAGCAGTCGAGGTTGTGGATAAGGATTATGCACCAAAAGCAATTTCTATCATTTTGTTAGCAGGAATAGGTTCGGCATTTATTGGTCCAAACATTGCAAACATTTCGAAAGAATTAATTTCAGATCATATGTATGCAGGTTCTTATCTTGCACTTGCCATTTTATCTATCTCATCAACAATATTTTTAATTTTTTATCAGGAACCAAAAACGATATCTAGTAATCAATATAAAACAGGAAGAAGTTTTTTTGAGCTTATCTCACAACCTAGATTTCTACAGGCACTGATAGCTTCAGCTTTTGCGTATGCAGTAATGACTTTTTTAATGACAGCAACTCCCATAAGTATGCATTTAATGGAGAAAATAAGTTTATCCAAGACTGGATTTGTTATTCAGCTTCATATAGCAGCCATGTTTTTACCTTCATTAATTACTGGAAATTTAATTAAAAGGTTTGGTCATAGTAAAATTATGCATATGGGGGTTTTATTATTTTTAATCACAATAATTACTAGTTTGTTTGAACAAAATTTTATTAATTATATGATTGCTCTTATTTTTCTAGGGCTAGGATGGAATTTTTTATTTATATCAGGAACAAGTTTACTTGTTTTGTGTTATAGAGAAGAGGAGAAATTTAGAGCTCAAGGATATAATGATTTAATTGTTTATTCTATACAAGCAGCAGCGAGTTTGTCTGCTGGGGTGTTTCTAAGCTTAACTAGCTGGAAAACTATGAATTTAATTTGTTTGATTTTTCTAATTATCATAGCTCTATCTACCATAAGAGCAGACTTAAAAAAAAACCCCAGTAATTAAATTACTGGGGTTTTTTGAATTAAGATAAAAAATTATCTTTGTTTTTTAGTTTTGAATTTTCCACCTTTAATTTCTTGTTCTAAGAAAGAACCTTCAGCTTCACCAACACTAGTAAAAGTTACTCCAGTAGCACCTTCGTAATTAATCTTTTTACCTTTTGCTAGTAAGTCTAAACCTTTCTTAAGTTCACCTGGATAAATTTTAGTTCCAGGAGCATTAGCAACATCCATTACATTTTTTGCAATTGATGCTCTGTCAGCAGAGTTACCTGCTTGCATTGCAAGAACGATTAAAGCAGCTGCATCGTAAGATTCACCTGTGTAAGGACCAGAAGCTTCTACACCTCCAGCTTTTGCAACTTCAGCAAATATACCTGCACCTTTACCAGTAGAACCTGGTAATGATCCAAATGATTTGCTTAGATCTTTTCCGAATGCATCAACTAAAGATTGACCAATCATACCATCTGATAAAATAAATCTATCAAACGCACCAGAGTCTAAAGAAGCTTGAATAATTCCTTTTCCTCCTTGGTCAAGATAACCAATAACTGCTACAGCATCACCACCTGCAGAAGCAAGAGTTGCTACTTCAGATGAGTAATCTGCTTTTCCATCTTCGTGAGCAGTTACAGTTGTAACTTTAATACCATGAGCTTCAACTGCAGCTTTGTAAACATCAGCTAAACCTTTACCATAGTCATTGTTAGTATAAGTGATTGCAACACTTTTTACTTTTCTGTCTTTAGTTATATCAGCTAAAATTTGACCACCTCTAGCATCTGATGGAGCAGTTCTAAAGAAATACCCTTTGTCATCTAGAGTTGTTAATCCTGGAGAAGTAGCTGAAGGTGAAATCATTACTACACCATTTGGTACAGCAACGTTAGTTGCAATAGCACCAGTTACACCTGAACAGTCTGCTCCCATAATTGCAGCTACACCACCTGAAATTAAACCTTCAGCTGCAGCTGTTGCCGCTGCTGAGTCAACACAAGTTGAGTCTGCTCTTACTGGCTCAATTTTTTTTCCACCTAATAATGAACCTGAATCAGATGCTTCTTTAAAAGCAAGCTCTGCAGATGCAGCCATAGCTGGAGTTAGAGATTCAATAGGACCAGTGAATCCTAAGATTATCCCCATTTTAATCGAATGTCCGTCTGCCATTACATTTGAACCAAAACTTGATACAAACATAAATACAGCGATAAATAGTTTTCTCATTATCTTCCTCTATATTGTTAACAATTTATAAAAGACCAATTTAAGTATGAATATTATTAATATTCAATGACAAAATTATCCTATTTTAGACAGTTAATTGACGCTGAAAATTACCTGATTGAGAAGGGGTCTAAAGAAGGTTCATCAGATGTATAGAACCAAGTTGTTTTTACTCTTGTATAGTCTTTAATCGAGTCAATTCCTGCTTCTTTTCCATATCCACTATCTTTAATGCCTCCAAATGGTGCAGATGGTGAAATTAATCGATAAGTGTTAACAAATGTTATTCCTGCCCTAATTGCTTTAGAAACTCTCATGCCTCTAGATAAATTGCTTGTATAAACCCCAGAGGATAATCCATATTGATTATCATTCATTTTAGAAATTACTTCTTCTTCCGTATCAAATTTCATAACCGATAATACAGGTCCAAATAATTCGTTTTCTGCTACAGGCAGATTATGATTGTCGCATTCAATAATTGTTGGGGGAAAGTAGTATCCTTTATTTGAAAAGGAATGTCTTTCACCTCCACACTTAATTTTTCCACCTTGATCAATTGTCTCTTTAATATTTTTTTCTATTACCTCTAATTGCTTAAAATTACTTAAAGGCCCCATCTCTGTTTCTGGATCCATTGGAGCTCCAATTTTTATCTTTGATGCACGTTTTGAAAGTTCATCTAAAAATTCATCGTAAATTCCTTTTTGCAAATAAAGTCTTGATCCTGCTATACAACTTTGTCCACTTGCACCAAATATTCCAGCTGTAATCCCATTTATTGCATTTTCTTGTTCTGCATCATCAAAGACTGCAACTGGACTTTTTCCACCTAATTCTAAGCTTACTTCTGATAAATTTTCTGCTGAGTTTTTAATTATATGTCTTGCTGTTTCAGGACCACCAGTAAAAGCAACTTTTTCAACCAAGTTATGAGTAGTTAAACTTTTACCACAAGGATCTCCAAATCCTGTAATTACATTCACCACACCTTTAGGGATACCAGTTTTTTCAACTAATTTTGCAAATTCAAACAAAACAGCAGGTGCAAGTTCTGAAGATTTAATTACCACTGTATTACCCATTGCAAGTGCTGGTGCTATTTTAGTTGCGGTTAAAAACATTTGTGAATTCCATGGAATGATTGCAGCTATAACTCCTATAGGTATTCTTGTTGTTATTGCTTGAACATTTGGCTTATCGATTGGCAAAACCGTACCTTCAACTTTATCTGCCAAGCCAGCATAATAGTCGTAGTATTCTGCTATATAAACTGCTTGTTTTTTTGTTTCTCTGTAAAGTTTTCCAGTATCAATTGTTTCTATTTCTCCTAGCATTTCTGCATTCTCTCTCAATTGATTTCCAATAGCTCTTAAATATTTAGCTCTTTCTCTGGGAAGTAGTTTTGGCCATTCACCTTCGAATGCTTTTTGAGCAGCTTTGACTGCATTATCAACATCTTTAGCACTTGCTTCTGGAACAACTGCCCATGGCTCATTATGTTCTGGATTTAGAGTTTCAAATGTTCTTTTACTTTCAGAGTCAACCCACTCTCCATTAATAAACATTTTATATTGTTTAAGTTTACTCATCTGATCCAATAAAATTTTTGATAGTTAAATTTACATCATCAGCACACTCAATACCACAAAGATGTTTTCCATCTTTAATGATCTTTAATTGACTTTTAGAGATTAAAGCATTCAATTCTTGAGACATTTTTACAGTTGAGCCAATATCGTATTCACCTGTCACAACTAGCGTATTAGCTTTAATTTTATTAAAATCTTCATCATTTTTATGATTAACGAATAGCTCGTAAACCTTTAGAAAATTATTCATGTTATTTGCAGATAAAATTGAAGTTATTTTTTCATATATTTCTGGATTATTTTCTAAATATTTATCAGTAAACCACCTCTTTAAAGCTTGCTTTGAAAGTTTTAAATCTTGTTTTGCCTGTTCAAACCTTTGATTAACAATTTTTTGTTGTTCTTCGGTTCTTTTATAAATAGAACACAAAAGAGTTAATGTCTGTAAACGTTCATTATGTTTAATTGCAAAATTTCGTGCAATTAAAGACCCTATAGAGAAACCTACAAGATGTATTTTTTTTATTTTAAGATGATCTAAAAGCTCGATAAGTTGTTTAGAAAAATCATCAAAACTTATTTCACCTTCTTCTAATGGTGATCTTCCATGACCTAAAATGTCGTAAGCAATATTTGAATGATAATTAAAAAATTCAAGCTGAGGTTGCCAAATTTCATGAGTTAGACCAACACCATGCACAAACACTATTGGGACTTCTTGATCTTTTTTATTGAATAAGTAATAGGTTCCTGAGGCAGTAGTTCCTTTAATCATCAAGAATTATTTTGGCTCAATGCCCATTTCTTTCATATCTTGATATCTGTCACCAGTTCTTGCATGTGCTCTACCACTTGATGCCCCACCAATTGCAATAACCACCTCGTCATTGAAGGGTGCATCATGAATAGTAAATTCATGAGTTAGGTAATATGGTCTCAATCCAGAGTCTGTTTTATGCATCATAGGAATTGCAATCTTTGATCCAGCTGGTCCTCTTGTGTTTGTAAAACTTAAATATGAAGTTCCACCCACCGCATCTCTAAATTTATTTCCAAACCTTAAAGTATGAATAAAAGCTGAAGCATGTTCTATTTCACCGTTCAGTCCAACTACACCTGCCTTACCATATGCTAATATTTTTTCAGGTGATCCTATTTCTTTTATCAATTCTGGAACAAGTAAATCACCTAGCTTTGGTGCAAGATCTAAAATAGTTGGTCTGAGATCTTCAACAAAACCCTGACCATGCCATGGATTTTTAAAAACTGCTGCTACTGATACCATTAAAACTGGTTCTTTCGCTTCTTTACCACCTTCAATAAAAGTTTTGTCTACAAATTTTGTAAATTTTCTTAATTCTAATTTCATTTTTTTACTCTATGTTTGAAACTATCTCTTCTAAAACTGTATAATGCTTTTGGATCTACATCAACATCAATCACAGATGGCTTATTTGATTTAATTGCTGCTCTTACAGCTTCACAAATCTCAGAAATTTTTTTAACTTTAAAACCTTTTGCACCATAAAGTTCCGCAACTTTATCAAAGGATGGACTGGTAATATCCGCACCTAAATATCTTTTTCCAAAAAAATCTTTTTGATAAGCTTTTTCAGCACCCCAACTTTTATTGTTCATCACAATAGTTGTAGTATTAATTCCATATTCAACAGCAGTGCTCAATTCAGATATTGTCATGCCAAAACCCCCATCACCCATAAGACTAACGACTGTTTTTTTAGGTTTTGCAACCTTGACTCCAAGACCACATGCAAATGAAAAACCAACTAAACCAAAATCCAATGGAGTAAATAATGAAGGAGGATCATAATATTCTAAAGCATCTGTAGCCTGCAAACATAACGTTCCAGCATCTAGAGTAATTGCTGAGTTTCTTGGTAGCACTTTTCTTAATTGTTTAAATAGTCCTTTTGGTTGTATAGGAAAATTTGGACCCAAATTTTCTTTATTTCTATTTATCAAATATTCTTTTCTCTCTTGTAAATAAGAGTTAGTCCAATCTTTAACATTTAATTTAATTTTCTCTTTTTTAACCTCTTCGTAAAGTTGTTTAGTTGCAGTCGCAGCATCCGCATGTATCTTTACTTTTACAGGAAAATATTTTCCAAGCATTGTTTTTTCTAGTTCAATTTGAATTATCTTTGCTTTTTTATTTATATTTTCATAGGAGTAAAAAGTTGAATTAAATCCTAAACGTGTTCCAATTGCTAAAATAACATCTGCATTTTTAACTAATCTTGATGCTACAGGATTTCCTCTAGGACCCATTTGTCCCGCATTTAATTTATGACCAAAAGGAATTGCATCTCCATGACCCGCTGCTGTAACAATAGGTAGGTTGCATAGTTCAGCTAACTTAATTACCTCTTTGTATTTAGAATTATACTTAATTCCTGCTCCAACAATAATTACCGAACATTTTGAAGATCCGATTAATTTTGCAGCTTTTTTGATATTTTCCTTATTTCCTTTTTGTTTGCTTAAATTTGTGAACGATGGTTTTTTAGTATTGATATTATAATTGTTTGAAGCTGCTAATATATTTCTTGGTAAATTTACACAAACAGGTCCTTTTCTAGGTTTCATTGCCAAACTAAAAGCATCACTCATAATTTTTGGAATTATTTTTGAATTTTTTATAGTCCAGGTTTTTTTTGTAATAGGTGTAAACAAAGACTGTTGATCTAAACCCTGAAATGCATCTTCCATTTTATCTTTAGTTGAATAAGAACCCGCAATTGCAACAACTGGAGAAAAGGCTGCTTTTGCTTGAGCAACCCCTGTAACTAAATTAGTAGCACCAGGTCCGTTTTGGCCTGCAATAATTACCCCAGGTTTATTTGAGGCTCTTGCATAACCATCAGCCATATGTGTGCCAGTTCTTTCATCTCTGACACCAATAAATTTTATACTTTTCTCATGATAAAGAGCATCAAACATTTCCATTGTTGCTGAACCAATAAGTCCAAAAACATGTTTTACTCTTTCTTTTTTTAATGATTGAACAGCAGCTTGTCCGCCGCTAATTCTTTTTCGTCTTTTATTCACGAAACTTTTTTTACTTCAGTATCAAAATCATCTTGGAAGTGAGGCATAACTTTTTCTGTGAAAAGTTTTATACTTTTCATACAATCTTTATGCTTCACACCTGGAAAATTAGACCAAACTTGCAAATTTTGTAAATTGAGTTCAGATTTTAATTCATGAATTTTATCAATCACATATTCTGGTGTTCCAAATAACATGTTTCTTTTATGTAAAAATTCATAATTTAATAAATCTAATTTACCTTTTGTTTCAGGTAGCTCTTCACCAGGATCCATATGATTTCCCAAACCTCTCCAATGACAAACCCATCTCATATAATTTACCATATGTTCCCCAGCTTTTTCTTTTGCTTCTTCCATCGTATCTGCAACAAACATATCTCTTACAAGAGACACCCCTTCGCCAAGAGGTATATTTTTCTTTGTTACCTCTGATCTTTTATTTTTATAAGCTTCAAATTTTGGTTTCAAAGCTTTTACAGTTGGAATCCACATAATAACATTAATATTATTTTCAGCAGCCCACTCAATTGATCTAATTCCATCAACAACTTGATGAATTGGAGGATGTGGCTGTTGATATGGCTGTGGAACAACACTAATTTTTTTCATAGTACTGTCTTCCATATTCATAAATTCTTCACTTGGAGGACTCATATCATGCTGCCAAACATAATTTGGTGATGGATAAGTATAAAATTCTCCTTGGTGACTGAAAAATTTTTCACTCCATGCTTTCTTTAATACTTCTAAAGTCTCAGCAAATAATCTGAAATTTTTAGCCTGATCTTTTAAATCAGCCTCTTTGTTTAAATTTATTGCTTCTCTACCATAAATTCCTCTTGCTACACCTACTTCAACTCTCCCTTTTGAAAGTTGATCTAATGTTGCAATATCTTCTGCTAATCTTATTGGATTATGAAAAGTAATAACGTTTGCAGCTTGGCCTATTCTTATATTTTTTGTTCTTGCAGCTGCATCTGCACCCATCATTAATGGATTGGTACAAGATTCCATTCCCTCATGATTAAAGTGATGTTCTGTAAACCAAATTGAATTCCATTTGTTTTGATCACAGTATTCTGTAATTTCTTTAGTCTCATCTAGCAATTGATGATAAGGTTTGTGTGTCCAGTTTGTGGTATTACAAAAATAACCAAATTTCATAAAGCCTCCTTTAAAAGTTAATTTAAAGACGACCGATCCCACTTTCGTAAATCTTTGATTTTAACGACGAGTTATGTATCGCTTTATATCTAAACTTTATAATTACTAACGATGATATTCAATAAATTTCTTTAAAGATTTGTTGAGAAATTTCTCATAAATTTCACCATTATTTTTAGATTTACTTTCATTTAAAAATGATTGGTTCATTTTGAAATCATAGGAAGGTTCAAAGAAAAAAGGAACAGATAGCCTCTTACTTTTATTCCACAAAACCCTATGATTAGTTGCTTTAAATTTACCTTTACTTAAATATTCTAAAGCTCTTCCCGTGTTTACTACTAAAGCCTTTTTATTAAATGGTACATCATACCATTTTTTGTTTTTTCTATTTTGTACTTGTAATCCACCTTTTTTATCTTGATAGAGAACTGTAAATATTCCACTATCAACATGAGTTTCACATCCAAGCGCTTCTCCATCTTGTTTTGATATTTCTACTGGTTTCGTTTGATTTGGGTAATAATTAAATCTTAATGTGCTTAAAGTTTTTAATCTTGAAAAAGCTGCATTAGAAATCTCAGGATTTTTTTTATAAAGTTTTATTAAACTTTTAAACAATATTTCACTCAATCTATAAATGTTATCAAAATATATGTTTAGAATTTTAATTGAGCTTCTATTAAAACAAATGCTTAGATTAATAAACTCTATGTATTGATTTTTGAGATTTGAAGAATATTTTTTAGTTACTTTTAAATCACCTATATCAAGACCTTCTTTTCCATTAACATCATTAGGAAAATATCCTCTGTATAAATTTTTATTTTTTTTATTCCATTTTTTAGGTGCTAATCTTCTTTTCGTGCTGTCTGGTAAATTAAAAAATTTATTGGCAACTTCACATGTTTTATTTATTTCTTTCAGATTAATTCCATGTCCAGTAATTTGAAAAAATCCTACATTGACACAAGCTTTTTCAATTTTTTTAATTGTTTTGAATGCATTTTGAGTTTCAAAATTATTTTTAATTAGTGAAGATATATTGATTGTAGGTATATAGCTTTTACTCATCTTCTTACTGGAGTTTCAGTTGCAATATACTGATCTCTAACTCGCTCTCTCATGTAAATATAAATTCCAGCTGCTATAATACACGCAACACCAATAAATGTTCTGGTTGTTGGTACTTCATTAAATAAAAAGTAGCCAGGTATCATAGACATAATTATTAATGAGTACTCAAACAAAGAAACAACTGATGGTGATGCAACTATATATGCTGAAAAAATACAAACAAAAGCTATTGATGCAGCAAAACCAAAAAATAAAATAAATTTCCATGTATATTCAATATTTGAAAACCATTCTCTAAAGATGAATTGTATTGTTGGATCAAAGTTTGGATTATTAAGCTGACCACTACCCATAAAAATATATAAAATTATACACAGCAATATTGCAATAAGATAAAAGTAATATAATTGGGTGTTAACATCATCTTTATCAGATGTATATTTAGTGATTGTCATCGAAGCAGCATAACAAAATGCACAAAAAACTGGTAAAAGACTCCGATATTCAAAGTCTGAAAAATTTGGATTTAAGACTATAAAAACACCAATAAAACCAAAAACAATTGCTGACCACCTTCTAATACCAATAGTCTCTTTTAAAAACAATTTTGCAAATATTGATACGAAAAAAGGGGAGGAAAAGAATAGAGCATTTGCTGTTGCTAAAGGCATAAAAGTTAATGAGATAAAAAAAGCAGAAAAAGCAATAAAATGCAAAATCACTCTTAGTATTGTTAAAAAAGGATAGTAAGTTTTAAGAGAGACTTTTTGTTTTCTGAATTTTATATAACCAAATAGCAAAATTGCTGCAACAAAATATCTTCCAAAAAATATTTCATACAAAGCTGCTTTTTCAAAAATGAATTTAATTAAAGCATCCTGCATTGCAAAAAATGTCATTGCAGTAATAATTAAAAGTATTCCTTTTGAATTATTATTAGCGTCCATTATGCACCTATATCAAAAAAAAATTGTATAGAATATTTAATTATTTCTTTAATTTAGAAGAGAATAGAAGACCTTCGCTTGAAAATTTTGACTTATTTTCTTCAATAAAATCTTTCATTAACTTTACTTTTTCCTCTTCAAATTCAGTAACTTTCCTTTTGCTTAAATCAATATAAAGCGATATCCATTCCATAGAAGCTGAAAGTTTGTTAGTTTTTTGAGAAATCATTTCCATTTTTAAATGTAATCTTTTTTTATCATGATCAAAATAAGTCAGATTAACATTGACCATTTCTCCCTCTTTTACCTCATTTAAATATTTAGTATTAGTTTCAACAACCATTGTACTTCTATTAAGATTTTTTGCTGCTGTTCCACCCATTTTAAATTTTTCAAGAGCAACTTCCCATGCTTGATCAAAAACAAGCACATAATAAGCCATATTCATATGATTGTTGTAATCAACCCATTCTTTTTTTACCTCGAAAGTTTTTAATAACACTTTATGATCTTGTTAATGAAGACTGTAATTCTTGATTTGAAATGTATCCTTTTACATTTCCACTTTTATCAACCACTTCACAATTTGAGTCAGAACAAACGATTTTTGGTAAAAAATCTTCTATAAATTCGTCTTCATTTACTTTTATTAAGTTTGATTTATCTATGTCATTAGCTTGATCAGCAGTTTTCATAATAATTTTTGCCTTTATAACTTTTGCTCTATTCACATCTTTTACAAAAGCTTTTACATAATCATCAGCAGGGTTCATAATAATTTCTTCGGGAGTTCCTACTTGTACTAATTTTCCAGAGTTTAATATCCCGATATGATCACCCAATCTTAATGATTCATCTAGATCGTGAGTAATAAATACAATTGTTTTTTTTAGTTCTGCTTGAAGATCAATTAATTGTTTTTGCATATCACTTCTAATCAGAGGATCTAGAGCGCTGAAAGCTTCATCCATTAACATGATATCTGTATCAGTAGCTAATGCTCTTGCTAACCCAACACGTTGCTGCATTCCTCCTGATAATTGAGCAGGATATTGATTTTCAAAACCAGTTAGACCAACTGCATCAATTTTTTCCATTGAGATTTTATTTCTTTCATCTTCACCTTTCCCTTGCATTTCTAGTCCGTAACCAACATTTTGAATCACTGTTTTATGTGGGAATAAACCAAATCTTTGAAATACCATGCTCATTTTATGTCTTCTAAATTCGATAAGCTTATCTTTATCAAGTGACATTACATTTGTACCCTCAACTAAAATTTCGCCATCAGTTGGATCGATTAGTCTATTTAGATGTCTTATTAGTGTTGATTTCCCTGATCCTGATAAACCCATACAAACAAAGGTTTCTCCTTCTTCAATTTTAAGCGAAACATTATCTAATCCAACGGTATGACCTGTTTGCTCTAAAATTTCATCTTTTGTTGCACCTTCTTTTACCATTGGCAGTACAGAAGACGGGTTGTTTCCAAAAATTTTGTATACGTTGTTGATCTCAATTTTTGACATGATGTAATGTTCTAACAGTTACAATCATCATATGTAAAACAAATATTATACAACTTATAATTGTTTTAAGAAATAACGGTTGTATTTATTTGCTTTTACTTATTTTTTAAATAAGAATTTTATATATGGCGCAAACAGATAAAGATGTGCGACTAGAGTTGTCCGCTCTCTATAGAATTTTACATATGTACGGTATGACTGATCTTGCAAATCAATGCGCGGGCGCAAGATCTGCTGAAGATAAAAATTGTTCTTTTGTTCATCCATACGGAATGTTTTATGAAGAAATTACCGCTTCATCTTTAGTTAAAATTGATCAGAACGGAAAAAAATTAGACTCAGATGGACCTTGGTTAAATGATGGATGCATTAATCTTGCTCAATGGATTTTTAACAAAAGAAATGATGTAAACTTTTATGTTCACGGACATGCCAACGATGTGATGGCAGTTGGTGGTACTAAAGAGGGTTTAATGTATCTCTCACAGGCTGCAGTTTATTTAAATCATCTTGTTGGATATATTGATTATGAATTTGTTGAGGACAAAGAATTTGGAAGTAAATTTGAAAACCTAATTAGTAAACACGACATTTTGATTACTAGAAATCATGGATATTACACAGTAGGAAAAACTGCTGCAGAAGCATTTTTCAGAGCTTATTATCTGGAGCAAGCATGTTCAGTTCAGGTAAAAAATCTTGCTATGGGTTTAAACAAACATGAAATAGACAAACAAAAAGCTGCATATTTCTGGGAAAACATGAGTTACTCTCATGATTATAATTATGATGGAAAAACAGAGTGGGCTGCTTTATTAAGAAAACTAGAGAGAGAACATTCAAATTATAAAAATTAATGGAACAAAATTTTACAATTAAAAATATAACTAAAAATTCTACAAATTTAGAAGTTGATTGGAGCGATGGAAAAAAAAGTAAATTTAATTATTTATGGCTAAGAGACAATTGTCCAACTGCACACGATAAAGACTCACGTCATAGAATGTTTAATATTTTAAAAGTATCAAATAATATTAACCCAAAAAAATTTGTAGTAAATAACGAAGGTAAGCTTGAAATTGAATGGAGTGAAGGAGACCACGTTAGTTATTTTGATCAAAATTGGTTAAGAGAAAACTGCTATACAATAAAAAATAATTTAGAATATAAATCACCATATCAACTTTGGGACAATTCTTTACAAAATGACCTGAAGTCAATCGAGATTGAGCATGATGAAATTATTAGTTCAGATGAAGGACTTATCAGATGGTTAGAGCTTTTACATCATACTGGAATTGCTATAGTAAAAAATGCTCCAACTGAAAATAATTCTGGCTTTAAAATTTTAAACAGAATTAGCCATACCAGAGAAACTTTTTTTAAAACACCATTTGAAGTAATAAACATTCCTAAACCAAATAATTCTGCTTACACAGCGCATGCTTTAAGAAATCATATGGATTTACCTTGGTTTGAAACACCACCTGGATATCAGTTTCTTCATTGTTTAGTAAATTCTGCAACTGGAGGAGACTCATCCGCCGTAGACGGCTTTGCAGTTGCAGATTATTTAAGAAAAAATGAGAAAGAAATATTTGATACGCTAGTAAACGTTCATTTAAAATTTAGAGACATGGATTATACACAAGAGTCTGTTAGAAGTTATTACGCACCCGCGATATCTCTAACAAAAGATAATGATTACCATGATATTCGGTTTAGCGTAGCAACTATGGATGCTTTAGACTGTCATCCTGACTTGATGGATAAAGTTTACAAAGCTCATCATCGATTTGGAAATTTGCTTCATGACGATCAATTCCAGATTAAATTTAGATTAGGACCAGGTGATATTTTTTCTTTTAACAACAGACGATTATTACACGGTAGAACTGAATATGATCCAAACTCAGGACATAGACATTTACAAGGTTATTACATGGATCGAGATGAAATTATTGGAAGACTAAGATATTTAAAAAATTCGGTTAACTCCAACCAGTAACATTCTTTACTTCAAGATATTCCTCAAGGCCCCAAACACCTCCTTCTCTCCCATTACCTGATTGTCTGTAACCACCAAATGGAGTTCCGGCATCTGCTCCATTTCCATTAATGTAAACACAGCCTGATCTTAATTTTTTAGCAACACGATGTGCTTTTTCTCTATCTTCAGTTTGCAAATAATTTCCAAGACCATAAGAAGTATCGTTTACAATATTGACCGCCTCATCTTCAGTTTCAAAGGGAATTATAGATAACACAGGTCCAAAAATTTCTTCTTTAGCAATTCTCATTTCATTAGTTACATCTGTAAATATAGTTGGTTTGATAAAGTATCCTTTGTTCAAACCGTTTGGTAGCTCAGGTCCACCTGCTGCTAGAGTTGCGCCTTCAGAAATTCCACTTTCAATAAGATTTATAATTTTATCATATTGTATTTTAGAAATTACTGGTCCTATATGATCTCCTTTTTTTGAAGCTTGATCTACTTTAATTTTGTTTGCTTCATCTACAGCTTCTTTAACAGCTCTTTCATAAATTGATTTTTCAACAAGCATCCTTGTTGGTGCATCACAAGATTGACCAGAATTACTCATTACATTTCTAATACCGTCTCTTACTGCATCTTTATAACTATCAGCAAAAACAATATTTCCACCTTTTCCACCTAATTCAAGACAAACTCTTTTAATTGTTTCTGCAGAGTTTTTTGAAATTAATCTTCCTGCTCGTGTTGAACCTGTGAAAGAAACCATATCAATATCAGGGTGGCTTGAAATGTGGGTTCCCACTCCTGCACCGTCTCCATTTACTAAATTAAATACACCTTTTGGAAAACCTGCTTCATCAATCATTTCTGCAAATATCATTCCAGAAATAGGAGCAATTTCTGATGGTTTTAAAATCATTGTACATCCAGTTGCGAATGCAGGAACGACTTTTAAAGCAATTTGATTAATTGGCCAATTCCACGGTGTGATTAATCCACAAACTCCAATTGGTTCATAATAGATATGATTATTTGATTTATTATCAAAGTGTTCATCAAATTTAAAATTTTTTAATCTTAAAATAAAATCATCTAAATGATCTTTCCCTGAAGCTGTTTGAACATCTTTTGCCCAATCCATTGGTGCACCCATTTCTAGAGAAATAGCCTCGGCCATTTCATTAAATCTTTTTTTATAAACTGATGATAATTTTTCAAGTAAATTGAGCCTTTCTTCCTTGCTAGTTTCTTTCCAAGTATCAAAGGCATTTTTTGCTGATTTAACAGCTAAATCTGTATCTTCTTTTGAACCTAAAGAAATAACAGCAAATGGGTCTTCATTGCATGGATTAATTACGTCAAAATCATTTTTTTTAATTGGTTCAACCCACTGACCATTTATGTAAAATTTTCTTTTATCTAACATTTTTTATCTTAACACATTAATTAAATTTCATATCCTTTTTCCTCAGGTTCATTATCAACCAACTCATCGGGAAAACCATTAGCTCTAAAATTAATATTATTTAAATCCTCCATCCTTTTCACAATCATTGATGACCAAGCTCTAGAGCCATATTTTTTTTGACCATCTTTAAAAATTTCAACGATTTGTGGAGAAATTTCTAAAGGGGCATTTAGTTTTTTTGCAAGATTATCAAATAGACTTGTGTCTTTTAAAACTAAATCCATTGTAAAATTTATATTGTAAGATCCATTTAATATAACCTGACTTTCGGTTTCATGCACAAATGAATTACCAGATGAAATGGCAATTCCTTTATAAGTTTTTGATAGATCTAAATTAGATTTTTTTGCTACAGTCCAAGCCTCACCTAATGCAACTAAATGTGCAGATGCTAGATAATTTGTAATTACTTTTAATACACTTGCTGTACCAAGCTCACCAGTGTGCAATATTTTTCTTCCCATAACAGTTAATGCAGGTAAAATTTTTTCAAATGCTTTTCTTTCTCCACCAACGAATATAGCAATATTACCTGTTGCTGCTCTATGACATCCACCGCTCACAGGCCCATCCATTGGTGTAGCTTTTTTTTCTATTACTTTTTTCCCAAGTCTTTTAACTTCATTTTCGTCTGTGGTACTCATTTCTAGCCAAATTTTATTATTTGATAAACCATTTAGAATTCCATCGTCAGCCTCCATTACTTCAGCAGACACCTCAGGCGATGGAAGAGAGGTGATGATTAAATCAGATTTTTCAGCTAATTCTTTTGGAGACTTTGCAACTTTAGCACCTAAGTCTTTCAAAGAATTTGTTAAAGTTTCATCTAAATCTCTTACCGTAAGATCAAAATTATTTCTTAACAAACTTCCTGCAAGTTTTCTACCAACATTACCCAAACCAATAAATCCAATTTTCATTTTATTTCCTCTTCTTTTTTGTTTTTTGTAAATACAATTAAAATCACACCAATAATGATTATTGCACCACCTATAAATAATTCTGGCGTTGGTTTTTCACCTAAAAGAAATATAGCAGCCAATAAACCTGTTGGTGGTATCCCCATAGTAACAATTGGAAGCACTTTATAAAGTGGGTTATTTTTTAAAACATAATAGAAACAACCGTATGTAATTGGCTGCATGATGAAACCAATATAAATAGCAATAATCCAATGATCAAATTTTGCATTTGTTAGATAATTAATTGTGTTTCCATCAATTATTGCAGATAACATTACCAATATTGGTCCAGAGAATAATGCTAACCAAGCAACTAACGCTAAAGGATTTATTTCTTTACTTAAAGGTTTAACCATAACTTGACCGAGAGCCCATACAGCTGAACCTAAAATCGTAAGTCCAATTCCAATAAATTTTCCATCCAAGTTAGGAGATCCAGTTAAAATATAAACACCAACAAATGCGATAGCTATACCAATCAAAGCTCTAATAGTTGGCTTTTCTTTAAGCATGAAGTAAGCAAAAATAACTCCAAACGGAACTTCCATCTGAACTAAAAGAACTGCTGAAGATGCATCAATTAAATCTAAACCAGTATAGGTAATGCTATATTGCAATGTATTAGCGACTAATGATGCAGCAAAAATTCTTTTTAAATATCCTCTTGGTATTGGAAACCACCAAATTAATAATGATGCAGCAAATGTAAATCTGATACCCATTAAAAGAATAGGAGGAAAAGATTCAAATGCTGGTTTAGCTATTACAAAACCAAAGCCTAAAAAAATAGGCACCAAGGATGCTACGAAAGTATCTTTTATATTCATACCTATTTTTTTATATTAATGATTATTAAAGAACTTCTGATATATTCACCTTTTAAAATATGAATTCAACAAAAATAGATCCTAAATACATCACCAAATCAAATCCAAGAATTGGACTTATTGCGCTTGCAAGCGATTTTATGATTGAAAGAGATTTTATAAACGTAATTAAAGACAGAGAAGTTGATTTTTTTGTAAATCGTATTGAATGCTATAACCCGCTAACAAAAGAAAATTTGATCAAAATGTCAAACAAAGTAACCGAGGTAACAAAAGATATATTACCTGATCAGGATATCGATTGTGTTGTTTATGGCTGTACCTCTGGAACAATAGCTGCAGGTTATGAATCTATAGAGAAAAAAGTAAAAGCTGCAAAACCTATGGCAGAGGTGACAACTCCAAGTACCGCTGCAATTAAAGCTTTAAAGAAGTTAAATATAAGTAAGATAAGTCTATTTACACCTTATAGCAAAAAACTTAACGATGAAGTTTTGGAATATTTTAAAAACGAAGGGTTTGAAGTTACTTCAAATTCTTACTTTGATATAGAAGCTGATTACGATATCGGAAAAGTTGATCAAAATTATTTATTTAACGTTCTATCAGAAATAAATTTAAATGGAGCAGAGGCTCTCTTTGTTTCTTGTACTGCTTTACCAGTATTGCCAATTATTGATAAATTAGAAAAAAAATTAAATACTACAGTTTTATCTAGCAATCAGGCTTTAATTTGGGATACGCTTGTTAAAATAAACAAAAATAATTCCGTCGAAGGATTTGGTAAATTATTTAATGAAAATTAATGTCGTTCACAAAAGAAGAATATAAGCAAAGATTAACAAAAGTTAAAAAAATGATGCAAGAAAAAGGCATCGATCTTTTAATCTCACATGACACTAACAACATGAATTACCTAACAGGTTATGATGCATGGTCTTTTTATTATGCTCAATGTGCAATTGTTCATATAGATGCAGACGAGCCTCTATGTTTTGTTAGGGCTCAAGATGCAGGTGGCGCATATATTAAAACTTATTTAAAGGATGAGAATATTTTAGTTTATGACGAAAATTATATCCATACTTGGCCAAAACATCCTTATGATAATTTGGTAGAGATTATAAAAGAAAGAAAATGGGATAAGATATGCATTGGATTAGAAATGGATGCGCATTACTTCACTGCGTTTTGTTATGAAAAAATAAAGCAAGGATTACCTAATGCAAAAATCAAAGATAGTGATCGTTTAGTTAATTGGGCAAGGTTAGTAAAATCAGATGCTGAAATAGGTTTCATGAAATCTGCTGCAAAAATTTCTGAAAAAGGAATGAAAACTGCAATGGAGGTTATTAACCCAGGAGTAAGACAGTGCGATGCAGTAGGTGAAATTCAAAAAACTTTATTCTATGGAACAGAAGAATTTGGAGGAGAATATTCTAGTATTGCAACATTACTTCCAACAGGGAAAGGTACTTCAGCTTCACATTTAACAGCAACACAAGATAAATTTGTAGAAGGTGAGGCTACAATTATTGAATTATCTGGTGTTTATAAGAGATATCACGCTCCAATGGCGAGAACAGTTCTGCTTGGAAAACCCAATCAATTAAAGATTGATACAATGAACAAAACAATTGAAGCTTTAAATGCTGGCATAAGTCAAATTAAACCTGGAAATACAGCAGATCATGTTGCAGAAGCCTTTTGGAAAATATTAGATAAATATGGAATAGAAAAAAAATCTAGAACGGGTTATTCGATTGGAATTGGTTATCCTCCTGATTGGGGTGAGCATACACTTAATATTTATAAAGGAGATATGACAGTTCTTGAACCCAATGTTTGTTTTCATATGATAGCAGTAATGCAGTTCGGTGATTGGGGTGTTGAAGCGTCTGAGGCCATAAGAGTTACAGAGAATGGATCAGAATTGTTCTGTAATTTTCCAAAAGAGCTTCATATTAAGAGTTAATTAGCTATTGAAATATATTTACACAAATGTTTTATATTCTCCTTTATGTCTAAAAATCAAGAATTTGTAAAATTCGATAAAGTAGATAAAAGTTACGACGGCAAAGTTCTTGTCGTTAAAGATCTTCAATTAGATATTGCAGAAGGCGAATTCATAACAATGCTTGGTCCATCTGGTTCAGGTAAAACAACGTGTCTAATGATGTTGGCTGGTTTTGAAACACCAACTCATGGTGAAATATTATTAGATGGAAATATAATTTCTAACATTCCTCCTCATAAAAGAGGTATTGGTATGGTTTTCCAAAACTATGCATTGTTTCCACATATGACAGTTTATGAAAACTTAGCTTTTCCGTTAAGAGTAAGAAAAGTTGAAAAAGACGAAATAGATAAAAAAGTTGATAAAGCATTATCGATGGTTTCATTAAGTGGTTTTGAAACCAGAATGCCCGCTCAACTTTCTGGTGGTCAGCAACAAAGGGTAGCAGTTGCAAGAGCTTTGGTATTTGATCCAGCAGTCGTATTAATGGATGAACCACTTGGAGCATTAGATAAAAATTTAAGAGAAAGCATGCAATATGAAATAAAACATATTCATGAAAGTATTGGTGTAACAGTTGTATATGTAACTCATGATCAAAGTGAGGCATTAACTATGTCAAACCGAATTGCGGTATTTAATGATGGAAAAGTTCAACAGCTTTCAAATCCAGCTGAACTTTATGAGAAGCCAGTAAATTCTTTTGTTGCTGAGTTTATTGGTGAGAACAATACTTTCAATGGTGAAGTTGTGGATATCGATAAAGATAAATGCAAAGTTAAATTAGCCAATTCAGAAATACTAGCCAATCCAATTTCTGTAAAGTCTAAAGGTGAGAAAACAACTGTTTCTTTAAGACCTGAAAGAGCGTTAATTAATCCGACTGATAAGATGGATAATATGTTTACTGGAAAGATTGAAGAAGTAATTTATCACGGCGATCATACAAGAGTTAGATTAAATCTTTTAGGAAGCTCAGAGTTTATTCTTAAAGTACCCAACAGCACATCCAATTTAGAGTTAAAAGTAAGTCAAGATATAAATATTGGCTGGAATAGTGTTGATGCTAGAGCATTAGACCCAAAATAATCTCATTTAAAAATATATATGTTTAATACATGTATCTAACGACAAAATCAGCTGTTGACTTAATCATCCCTATTTGTTGTAATTTTACTTATATAAATTAATTTATATCAACGTTTAAACGGAGGAATAATGAGAAAAATAAGTAAATTATTACTAGCTCTTTCTTTTGTTGTGTCTCTAACATCTTCAGCCTTTGCTGTTACTGTAGCATCTTGGGGTGGAGCTTATACAGAGTCTCAAAAGCTAGGGTATGGTGATCCTACTGCTAAAAAACTTGGAATAGAAATCAATTGGGTTGACTATTCTGGTGGTTTATCAGAGATCAAAGCACAGAAAGAAGCAGGTGCAATCACTTGGGATATCATAGATGTATTTGCATTCGACACTATTAACGGATGTGACGAAGGAATATTTGTTAAATTTGATTTTGACAAAGATTTCCCAGCAGCACCAGATGGAACTAAAGCAAGTGAAGATTTCTTTGCACCAATGCCGAGTGAATGTGCTGTAGGTAACATTTTATATTCTTGGAATTATGCTTATAACAAAAATAATGTTAAAGGCACTCCAAAGACTATTAAAGATTTCTTTAATACTAAAAAGTTTCCTGGAAAAAGAGCTATCTATAAAAGTGCTTTAACAAACCTAGAAATCGCTTTAGCAGCTGACGGTGTTAAGTTGGGTGATGGCGGAACTAGAGTTTACAGAAAACTTTTAGAAGATGGTGGAATCGACAGAGCAATGAATAAAATCAAAGCATTATGTACAGATCCAAATGGTGGATGTGTATTCTGGTCTGCAGGTGCTCAACCACCAGAACTTTTAATGAGTGGTGAAGTTGTTATGGCAACTGGTTGGAACGGAAGATTTTTTAATGCAATAGTTGGTGAAGGTGCACCACTTGTACAAGTATGGGATGGTCAAGGTCTTGATTATGAATACTTTGCATTAGTTAAAGGTGGACCAAACGAAGCTGATGCTAAAAAAGCTCTTGCAATGATGACTAACACAGAAATGTTAGCTGGTAGTGCGAAGTATATTGCTTATGCACCATACAGAAAATCATCTCTTGATGTAATTACTGCTGGTGAGCCTTGGTACAAAGACGGTAAAACTGAAATGATGCCACAAATGCCAACAGCTCCCGCAAACACTAAGAATTATTTCTTAGTAGACCCATTCTTCTGGGCTGATAACAATACTGAAATCAGTGAGAAGTGGGAAGCAATGAAAGCGGGACTATAATTTCAGTTTTAAACACTGAATTTATATAATATATTTAGGGCGGTTATTTTTAACCGCCCTATTTTTTTATGAGCTCTGAAACAAAACAAATATTAACAACTGACGGAATACCTTTAGAAGTTAGTTTAAAAAAAGCAGAAAAGAAGAATAAAATAAAAGCATTTCTTCTTGTAGCTCCATTACTATTATTTCTTGTTATCACTTATATATTTCCAATTGGCGACATGTTTATGAGGAGTGTTGATGACAGAATGGTTACTAATATGCTTCCAAAAACTTTCAAAGCAATGGAAAAATGGGAAAATCTTGAAGAATTACCACCCGAAGAAGTATATAGAGGATTTTATGAAGATTATAAAGTACTTGTTGAGAAGCAAGAGCATGGAAAATTAGGACAAAGGTTAAATAAAGAAAAAAATGGTTTTAATACAATTACTAAAAGACTTTTTAGACAAATAAAAAGAAATAAAATTGATGAAAGTATTAGTATAAAAGAACAAATTAACAAAATTCATAAGAGATGGAGAAATGTAGAGTTTTGGTTAGCAATTAAAAGAACTGCCCCTCCTTATACAATGGCAAAATATTTGAAGGGTATGGATATGTATGTTGCTTCAGATGGCAGTATAGCTCAAGTAGACGAAGACAGAAGAATTCACAGAATTTTATGGCTTAGAACATTAGAAATTGCATTTTTTGTTACACTTTTTAGCTTTTTTATGGGCTATCCAATAGCTCATTTGCTTGCAACACTTCCGATGAAGTACAGCAATTTATTGATGATTTGTGTATTGCTCCCATTCTGGACATCTTTGCTGGTCAGAACTGCAAGTTGGATGATTTTGTTGCAACAGCAAGGAGTGGTAAATGATTTTTTTGTAATGATTGGTTTAGTTGGAGACGATAACCGGCCAGAGATGATGTACAATAAAGTTGGAACTTACGTTGCTATGACACAAATATTATTACCTTTTATGGTTCTACCTTTATATAGTGTCATGAAAACAATATCACCAAGTTTAATGAGAGCAGGAAAATCATTAGGCGGAACACCTTTCGTTGCTTTTTGGAAAGTTTACTTTCCTTTAACAATTCCAGGAATAGGAGCTGGATGTTTATTAGTTTTCATTTTAGCGATAGGATACTACATAACCCCTGCTTTAGTTGGTGGAGCATCAGGAACTTTAATAAGTAATCAAATTGCATTTCATATGAAGACAACGCTTGATTGGAGTTTTGCATCAGCGATGGGATTAATGCTTTTGACAGGAGTTTTGGTTATTTATTGGATTTATAATAAATTGGTTGGAGTTGATAACATTAAATTAGGATAATTATGGCATTACCAAGTTATACAGAAACTAGATATAGAATTTGGCATTATATTTATCTTACGATTTGTACCTTTGTTTTTTTCTTTTTGATTGCACCTTTATTTGTAATTTTTCCTTTATCATTTAATGCAGAAGAATTTTTAGTTTTTTCTGAAGGAATGAAAAATCTTGATCCAGATGCATTCTCTTTGAGATGGTATAAAGATATGATTTATGGAACTAAAAATCCATGGGGACTAGCGGCAAAAAATAGCTTCATAATTGCAATCTTTGCAACAATTGGATCAATTATTTTAGGTACATTAGCTGCACTAGGACTCAGCAGTAGACATATGCCTTATAAAGGATTGATAATGGCGACCTTAATATCTCCAATGATTGTTCCATTAATTATATCAGGCGTTGCAATTTTCTTTTTCATGGCAAAAGCTGGTTTAGCAGCAACTCACACAGGAATAGTTTTGGCACATATTATATTAGGAACACCGTTTGTTGTTATTACTGTAACAGCTACACTTTCAGGTTTTGATCATAGCGTAACAAGAGCTGCCGCAAGTTTGGGTAGTAACCCAGTTAACACATTTATGAAGATAACACTCCCTTTAATATTACCAGGAGTAATTTCTGGGGGATTATTTGCTTTTGTAACATCCTTTGATGAAGTTGTTGTGGTATTATTCTTAGCAGGATTAGAAAATACAACTATCCCAATACAGATGTGGACTGGTTTGAGAGAACAACTAAGCCCCACAATTCTTGCAGTTGCAACTTGTTTAATTCTTTTATCTACCTTGATATTAATTAGTGCAGAGTTATTAAGAAGAAGATCTGAAAGATTAAGAGGAATAAATAGGTAATTTACCCAAATAAATTATTCATATATAGAGTTCTTTATGGAAATTAGAAAAGTTGTAGTCATTGGATCTGGTACAATGGGAAGTGGTATAGCAGCACATTTATGTAATGCTGGTGTTCCAGTTACTCTTTTAGATTTGTCTACTGAAATCAGCGAAAAAGCTAGAGATAGAATACATAAATCTAGACCTCCTTTGCTAATAGATAAGAGCAAAATTAACAATATTAATGTCGGAAATATTGAAGAAAATTTTGACGTAGTAAAAGATGCAGATTGGGTGGTAGAGGCAGTAGTGGAAAGAATTGATATTAAACATAATATTTATGAGAAGATATTTAAGAACAGAAAAAAAGGTGCGATAGTTTCATCAAATACATCATCAATTCCAATTAAAGTTCTATCGGAAAAACTAAATGACGAAGAAAAAAAAGATTTTTGTATCACTCACTTTTTTAATCCTGTCAGATACATGGGATTGTTAGAAATTGTTAAAAACGAAAATAATGACTTAAATAAAATTAATTCTTTAAAGAAATTTTGTGAAGTTGAGCTTGGTAAAGGAGCAATAATTTGCAACGATACGCCAGGTTTTCTCGGTAATAGGATTGGTGTTTACGCTATGCAGGTTGCTATGACGGAAGCATTCAAAATGAAACTTTCAATAGAAGAAGCAGATGCAGTTTTTGGTAGACCGATGGGTATACCTAAAACAGGAGTATTTGGATTGTATGATCTAATTGGAATTGATTTGATGGCTGATGTATTAAAAAGTTTTATAAAGGAACTTTCAGATAAAGATGAATTTATAATTGTTGCAAAAGAAATTCCATTAGTAAAAAAATTAATTGAGACAGGCTACACCGGCCGTAAAGGAAAAGGTGGCTTTTACAGAATGAATAAAAGTGGAGATCAAAAAATTTTAGAAGCAATTAATTTAGAAACAGGAGAGTATTCAGCAACAAAAAAAATAGATTTAGGAATTGAGACAGTTGACATAAATAATTTAATTAATCGAAAAGATAAGTTTGGTGAGTATGCTTGGATTGTAGTCTCAAAAATAATTAAATATGCATCTTCACTTGTTCCAGGAATTACTGATAAGTTCAATGATATTGATGAAGCTATGAGACTTGGTTTTAATTGGGCAATGGGTCCTTTTGAAATGTTGAAATCTATAGGGGTAAAGAATTTCTTTGAAAGAATAGATGACTTTGAAAATAATATATTTTTAGAAAATTTATCAAAAACAAAAGATGAAAACTTCTATGGAGAAAGACAAATTTATACAGACATTCAAACTTTAGGAAAAATAAGGCCATCAGCAATTAAAGTAGATAAAAATAATTCAGCTGAAATTCATCGATTTAAAGATTTTAATATTGTTGAGTTTACGACAAAAGCCTGTGCATTAGATTATGACTCAATGGATGCACTGAAAAATGCAACCGACAAACCTTTAATAGTAATTAATGAAAGCATGCAATTTTCAGCAGGTGTGAATTTAAGTTATACTATGAATTTTGCTGATAAAGGTGATTTTAAATCAATTGAAAAATTTATAAAATATTTTCAAGATACTTGCAAAACTTTAAAATACTCTAAGTACCCAGTTGTATCAGCACCTTCTGGACTTACACTTGGAGGAGGCTTTGAGGTTTTAGTTCAAAGTAATTTTGTTGCCTCACATACAAATTTAGTTATTGGATTAGTTGAAACTATTGTTGGGTTAGTTCCTGCAGGCGGAGGATGTAAAGAAATGTTGTGGAGATGGTCACAAACAGAGGAAGCAAAATCAGATCCAGATTATGCCCCACTAAAAGTTTTTGATATTATTGGTTATGCTAAAACAGCCACATCTCCAATCGAGGCTGAGCCATTAAAGTATTTAAGACCAGAAGATAAAAAAATAATGAACAGAAATAGCCTTTTTGAGGAAGCAAAAAATTTAATTAATCAAAATACTGATTTTGTTCCTCCAGAACAGTGTAAATTTAAGCTTTCTGGAAAGCCGTTGAAAGATAAAATGATTAAGGTTTTAGAGAAATTATATAACGAAAAGGTAATTTTAGATCATGGAATGTATGTTGGAACTGAGCTTGCAAACGTTTTAAGTGGTGGAAACACTACTATTGAAAAAGTATTGTCAGAGGATGATCTGTACAAACTAGAACTAGATTCTTTTATGAGATTGATAGAAACAAAACAAACTCAAGAAAGAATTAAACATACATTATCGACAGGTAAACCTTTAGTTAATTAGAATTAAACATTCTAAAGGTTTTAATATAATCAGGTCTTAAAACATATATTGCCTTATTACCTTTTTTAATTTTAGTTAATATATCTAAGCCATAAACTACTTTACCAATTGGAGTATATTCACCTTGATAAATTGGAATTTCTTTTAATGTAATAAAGAATTCACTATCTTCTGTATCAAATTCTGTTGCTCTAGCAAAACCAACACTTCCTTCCGTAAATTTAAAATCGATGCTGAGTTCTGATTTTAACAATCCCAGTCCAGACTTTCCGCTACCAATTTTAGAATAATCTAAATTATTTATATTTCCATACTCGATATCTCCAGCTTGTACAAAAGTATTTTCTGAAACTTTATAAAAAGCAGAACCATCATACATTTTTTGTTCAATTAAAATTTTAAATCTTTTCACCGCTTTAGGAGAAATATCTGGATAAAGTTCAATTATTACATTTCCACACTCAACATTCATTACTACAATATTATCTGGATTATTAAAATTAAGTTTACTTAAATTATTTTTTTCTACAAATAGACATTTATTTTTTAATAAAAAAAAAGATGTAAAAACAAAAATTGAAAGACAAATTAAAAATATAAATAAAATTTTTTCTGATTTTGAGGCTTTAATTGTTTTAATCATAAAATATTTTTATCTATTTTAGCTAAATTTATTTTTATAAAATTCACTTTGTTTTTTAGAATTTTGTCACTATTAATTTTATCTTCGATTGTTTCCTTATCAGTCATTAAAAATGAAAAAATTTCTGCCATATCTTCAGATGGGATAGATTTAGAATATTCTGTTAAAAAACCATCAGTTTTTTTATATAGATCTAAATTTAATCTATCAGAACAAGTCGAACATTCAGCGTAATTAAATGATGTTAGATTAAAAGAGGAAAATTTATCCTCATCAAAATATTCAATGTGAGTGTTTTGTATCATATGAAAAATTTCATGATGCATCATTCTTTCAAAATATTTTTTATTAAAATTAATATCTAAAATTAATGTCCTGTTTTTATTATCAGGTATTCCTCCAGTATTAATTTCAGAGATGAATAAATTTTCACAAAATACAATATATTTTAATTTTATCTTATTAAGAAAATCAGAATTATATCGATTAAGATTTTTTTCAATTAAAGGAAATTTTGAATTTAAATTATTGATACTAACTTTATCGCAAGAAATGTTCTTATTTATACCAATTTTAAAATTACCTTTAGCGCTCAAATAACGAATATTATTATCGTTTTTTAATTTATAAATTTCTAAATTTGGAATTTTTATCAGATTATAAATTTCATCAGCATTTACATGCGAAATATGAAAAATAAGAATAAATAAAAATAAAATTTTCATTAAATTATTATAGACGAATTAGATGAGATAATATTATCTTAGATTATTAAAAAATGAAAAAAGAAAGAAACAAAAATCCAATTCAACCAGTTAGCGGAACTAAAGTTCCAAGATTTGCTGGTCCAAGTACTTTTGCGAGACTTCCTGAGCTAAGAGATGTAGAAAGCTGTGACGTCGCAATTGTTGGAATTCCGTTTGATGCTGGCACAAGTTATCGACCCGGAGCAAGATTTGGTCCACAAAGCATAAGGCAAGCTTCTAGACATTTAAGAACCAATTATCATCCTAATTATGATGTTGAGCCTTTTAAAATCCAACAAGTAGCTGATGCTGGTGATATCGCTTGCAACCCATTTAGTATTGATGAAGCAATTAAACAAATAGAAGTAGGTGCAACAGATTTATTAAATAAGGTTGGAGGAATTATAAGTTTAGGTGGAGACCACACTATTGCAGTACCATTGTTAAGAGCAATCAATAAAAAAAATAAGGGTCCTGTATCTTTAGTTCATTTTGATGCCCACTTAGATACTTGGGACACATATTTTGGTGCACCTTATACTCACGGAACTCCATTCAGAAGAGCTAGAGAAGAAGGATTATTTTTAGATGATGCTTCTATGCATGTTGGAATTCGAGGACCACTTTATAGTAGAAATGATATTAAAAATGATGAAAGTTTTGGATTTAAAATAATTCATTGTGATGAGTTTCAAACAGAAGGTACGGATAAAATTGCTGAGAGAATAAAAAATAGAGTAGGAAATAATCCTTTGTATTTGTCAATTGATATTGATGTTTTAGATCCTGCATTTGCTCCAGGTACTGGTACACCAGAAATTGCAGGAATGACAACAAGAGAAATGGTTAATGTTCTTAGAGGCTTGTCAGGATTAAATTTAGTTTCTGCTGACGTAGTCGAAGTTTCACCAGCATATGATCATGCAGAGGTAACTTCCTTAGCAGCAGCCACTATTGTTTATGAGTTAACTAATTTATTTGCAAAATCATAGATAAAAGATAACTTCTTAGCATGTTAAATAAAAAAAATTTTTATATAAATGGTGAATGGATAAAACCAAACAGTTCAGAAGAAATTACAGTAGTAGATCCAGCTACAGAAGAAAATTGTGCTGTAATTACTTTAGGTGACAAAATTGATGTTGATAAGGCTGTAAAAGCAGCAAAAAATGCATATGAATCATGGGCCTTCTCGTCTAAGGAAGATAGAATTGGATTATTAGAAAAACTCTACGAAAATTATAAAAAAAGATGGGCGGATATTGCTAAAGCCATAACTCTTGAAATGGGCGCTCCAAAAGATTTTGCATCTAAATTGCAAGCAGGTACAGGAGCAAGTCATATTAAATCATTCATAAGATATTTAAAAAATTTTGAATTTGAAAAGCCATTGGGTGAACATGCTCCAAATCAAAGACTAATTTATGAACCAAAAGGTGTTTGTGCATTAATTACACCTTGGAATTGGCCAATGAATCAAGTTTGTTTGAAAGTAATGCCTGCCATGGCAGCAGGATGTACTATGGTATTAAAACCATCTGAACTTGCACCCTTGTCGTCTATGATACTTGCTGAAATTGTGGATGAAGTAAAGTTTCCAAAAGGTGTATTTAATTTAGTCAATGGTGATGGAGCAACTACTGGTGATGCATTAACAAGTCATCCAGATATAAATATGATTTCTTTTACTGGATCGACTAGGGCTGGAGCTCTAATTTCACAAAACGCTGCAAAGGATTTTAAAAGGGTAAGTTTAGAGCTTGGAGGCAAAGGGGCTAATATAATTTTTAAAGATGCTGATCCTGAAGCTATAGAAAGAGGTGCTTTTAGATGTTTTAGAAATTCAGGACAATCTTGTAATGCACCCACAAGAATGCTAGTTGAAAAATCTATGTACAACGAGGCTATTGAGAGATTAAAAAAATATACAGAAAATTTTGAGGTAGGTGATCCAAAAAAAGAAGGTGAGCATATTGGTCCTGTCATTTCAGAAAATCAATTTAAAAAAATACAAGCTTTAATTCAAAAAGGTATTGATGAAGGTGCAAAATTAGTTGCTGGAGGGACCGGAAAACCAGATGGCCTTGATAAAGGTTATTTTGTAAAACCAACAGTATTTGCTGACGTTAATAACAATATGGAAGTTGCAAGAACAGAAATCTTTGGTCCAGTGCTATCTGTTATACCATTTGATTCAGAGGAGGATGCAATTAAGATTGCAAATGATACCACTTATGGATTAACAAATTATATTCAATCACAAGATCATGATAAAGTAAAACGAGTTGCTAGAAAATTAAGATCTGGAATGGTTGATGTAAATGGAGCTGGTATTGCAGTTGATGCACCATTTGGAGGTTTTAAACATTCTGGAATAGGTCGAGAAGCAGGGGAGTTCGGTTTAGAAGAATTCTTAGAAGTTAAAGCTGTAGGCGGCTGGAGTTAATTTACAGTAGACTGATCTTTTATACCATCGAGAAGTTTCAAACATTTTTTTAGTTCATCTAAAATAATAAATTCATCAATTTTATGAGCTTGTTCAATTGAGCCAGGACCACAGACAACTGTACTAATACCTATTTCTTGAAACAAACCTGCTTCCGTTCCAAATGAAACTACTTGGCGCGAATTATCTCCAGTTAAACTAGATATTAATTCACATGCATCTGATTTTTGCTCTCTATCAAAGCCAACTATCTCTCCAATTATTTCTTTTTCAATTGAGGAATTAGGAAAAACTTTTTTCATTTCTGGTAATAAAACTTCATTTGCATATTTGTCTAGTTCTTTGTTTAGAAAAACTGCATCCTCTTTTACTACTGGTCTTGTCTCCCAATTAACATGACATTTATCTGCAATTACATTATGAGCAATTCCACCAAATATACCTCCGATTGATAAAGTAGAATGAGGGGGGTCAAATATAGAGTCTTTAGGAGATCTTTCTTTAAGTTTTTCTCTCAACTCAATTAATTTATTTACATATCTTGAAGCATATTCAACCGCACTTACACCTTTATGGGGCGCTGAACTATGTCCAGCTAAACCTTTAAAATAAGTGGTGTATTCATAACATCCTTTATGAGCATCGATAATTTTCATATTAGTTGGTTCACCAACAATACAAATTCCATCTTTGATATCTCTTTTTTTTAATTCTTCAATTAAAATAGGTGCTCCTTGACATGCAGTTTCTTCATCAAAAGTAAATGAGAAATGTATATCTCTATCTAGGTTTGACTCTGAAAAAATTGGAGCAAAAGCTAAAGTGCAAGCAATGAAACCTTTCATATCACATGAACCTCTTCCAAAAAGTTTATTGTCTTTTATTGTTGCTTGGAAGGGATCAGTTGCCCAACCTTTCGATACAGGAACAACATCAGTATGTCCTGATAAGATTATTGGTTTTTTATTACTGGTATTTTTTGCCTTAATTGTAGCAAATAGATTTACTCTTTTTTTATCTTCATCAAATGTTCTAAAAGAGCTAGCACCAAGATCTTTTAAAATTTTATCGCAATAATCAATTAGAGAATTATTATCTTCTCCTGAAATTGTTTTGAAACCAATTAGATCTGTTAATATTTTTATTGAATTTTTGAATAAAAGCTCTGAATTATTTTCTGTACTCATAATTTTCATCTATTATATATTAATTATATGAAAGAACAAATTACCTATGATATTTTTGATAAAGTTGACATTAGAATTGGTACAGTAATTTCTGTAAAAAAAAATGAAAAGGCCAGAAAACCTTCTTTAGTTTTAGAAGTAGATTTTGGAAAAGAAATTGGAATTAAACAATCTTCTGCCCAAATTACTCATTATTATAATGAAGAAAATCTTAAAGGAAAACAAGTAATAGGTGTTTGTAATTTTCCTGAAAAAAATATAGCTGGTGTAGTTTCTCAAATACTTATTCTTGGCTCAATTGATAAGGAGGGCAAAGTAATTTTGGTCCATCCATCTCAAAAATCTGAGAATGGTTTACCTATTGCATAAAAATGCATCCTGAAATTTTATCGATAACATTATTTGGAATTGTAGCTGCTTATTCACCCGGGCCAAATAATTTTGTTGCTTTTTATTCTGGATTTAATTTTGGAATTACTAGAACACTTCCACATATTATTGGAGTAACTTTTGGTTTCCCCTTTTTACTATTATGTGTAGCTTTAGGTTTGATAAATGTATTTAAACTTTATCCACTAATTCAAGAAATATTAAAATACCTTGGAACACTGTTTTTAATTTATTTAGCATACAAAATTTCTTTCTCTAATTCTAAAAACCAAGAAAACAAAAATAAAAATCCAGTAAAATTTATAGAAACATTTGTTTTTCAATTTTTAAATCCAAAAGCTGTAATTGCTTCAATTATAATTGTATCAACTTATATTAAAGTAGGAGAAAATTTTGTAAGTCATACAACTCAAATTGTTATATTGGCTTTGTTAGTCTCAGTAACTAGTATTACATTATGGACATTTTTAGGTAAATTTTTCAGGAAATTTGCGACAAATCAGAAATTTATTAATTATTTTAATTATGTTATGTCACTGCTTCTTTTATTAAGCATATTAACTTTTTATTTATAACATGAAACCAGGAAACAAAAATTCTTACAATTCTCTTAAAAAAATTTCTATAGATAGTAAAGATTTTAATTATTACTCTTTACTTGAAGCAGAAAAAAATGGCCTAGATGGTATAAGCAAACTCCCCAAATCCCTTAAAGTTTTGTTAGAAAATTTATTGAGATATGAAGATGACTTGAGTGTTACAAAGTCTCAAATTGTAGCTGTAAAAGACTGGTTAAAAACAAAAAAATCTAAAACTGAAATTGCTTATAGACCAGCAAGAGTACTCCTTCAGGACTATACCGGTATCCCAGCTGTGGCTGATCTTGCAGCAATGCGAGAAGCGGTAAAAGATAAAAATAAAGATCCTAATACTATCAATCCTCTATCCGCAGTAGACCTTGTAATTGACCATTCTGTTCAGGTAGATCAGTCTGCTAAAGCTGATTCTTTCGAAAAAAATGTTGATATAGAATTTGAAAGAAATGGAGAAAGGTATTCTTTTTTGAAATGGGGACAACAAGCATTTAATAACTTCAGAATTGTGCCACCTGGAACAGGAATCTGCCATCAGGTAAATCTTGAGTATTTGTCAAAAGTAGTATGGTCAGAAGAATTCAAAGGAGACAATTATTTATTTCCTGATACTTTAGTTGGAACTGATAGCCACACGACAATGGTAAATGGTTTATCTGTCTTAGGATGGGGAGTTGGTGGAATTGAAGCTGAAGCAGGAATGCTTGGGCAACCAATATCAATGTTAATACCTGAAGTTATTGGTTTTGAGATGAAAAATAAAATGCCTGAAGGTACTACAGCTACTGATTTAGTTTTAACTGTTGTTAAAATGTTAAGAGATAAAGGAGTTGTGGGAAAATTCGTTGAGTTTTATGGAGAAGGTTTAAAAAATTTAACTCTTGCTGATAGAGCGACAATTGCTAACATGGCACCAGAATATGGCGCTACATGTGGGTTCTTTCCTATTGATGAAGAAACTTTGAAATATTTAAAATTTTCAGGAAGAGATCAACATACTGTAAATATTGTTGAAAACTATGCCAAGGAACAAGGGCTATGGGCAAGTAATGATTTAGAATTTACTGATATCATATCTTTAGATATGTCTACAGTTGTTCCAACTATTTCAGGCCCAAAGCGACCTCAAGACAAAGTACTTTTAACTGACGCACATAGTTCTTTTAAAAAAGTATTAAAAGAAGCCAAAAGCAAAAACGAAAAATCGGTTTCAAAAGTGGCTAATACCGAATTCGTTATTAAAGATGGATCTATTTTAATTGCTGCAATTACTTCTTGCACGAATACATCAAATCCAAATGTTTTGATTGGAGCTGGACTTTTGGCTAAAAAGGCAATTGAAAAAGGATTACAAGTTAAACCATGGGTAAAAACTTCTTTAGCACCTGGATCTCAAGTAGTAACTGATTATTTAGAAAAAGCTGGATTAAATACATATTTGGATGAATTAGGATTTAATCTAGTAGGCTATGGATGTACTACGTGTATTGGTAACTCAGGTCCACTACCAGAAAACATTGTAGAGGCGATACAAAAAGAAAATATTTATGCAGTTTCAGTTTTATCAGGGAATAGAAATTTTGAAGGAAGAATTTCACCGCATATTAAAGCTAATTATCTAGCCTCACCTCCACTTGTTGTAGCATATGCAATTGCTGGACATATGGAAGTTGATTTATACAAAGATCCACTTGGAAAAGATAAAAACGGTAACGAAGTTTTTTTAAAAGATATTTGGCCTTCTAATAAAGAAATTGAGGATACCTTAAAACATTCACTTAATGCAGAGATGTTTATACAAAGGTATTCCAATGTATCGGAAGGCCCAACTCAATGGCAAAAAATTAAAACGGATAAAAGTAGTATCTACAATTGGGATGAAGGCTCAACCTACGTAAAAAAACCTCCATTCTTTGACTCTTTGCCAGATAAACCAGAGGGATTTAAAGAAATTAGAGATGCAAGGCCATTATTAATATTAGGAGATATGGTAACTACAGATCATATATCACCTGCTGGCAGTATTCAAAAAGATAGTCCAACTGGTGAATATTTTATGGAGCATCAGATTTTACCAAAAGACTTTAATTCTTATGGCTCAAGAAGAGGAAACCATGAAGTTATGATGAGAGGTACTTTTGCAAATATAAGAATTAGAAATGAAATGGCACCAGGCACAGAAGGTGGTTTTACAAAGTTATACCCAGAGGAAAAAGTTCTTCCTATTTATGAAGCTGTGGTTGAATATAAAAAAAGAGGGACTGATTTAGTTGTGATTGGTGGAAAAGAATATGGAACTGGATCTTCAAGAGATTGGGCTGCAAAAGGCACAAAACTGTTAGGAATTAAAGCAGTTATCGCTGAGAGCTTTGAAAGAATTCACAGATCTAATTTAATTGGAATGGGAGTATTGCCTTTACAGTTTATAAACAATGTTAATAGAAAAAATCTTAAATTAATAGGATCTGAATTGTTTAGTATTATGGATTTAGAGAAGGGTATTAATCCTTCTGATGAGGTAACAGTGGAAATTAAATATGCATCAGGCGAAATAAAGAAAATTAAATCTTTATGCAGAATTGATACAAAAAATGAATTAGAGTACTATAAGAATGGAGGTATTCTGCAATACGTTTTAAGGAATATGATTTAGATATGGACGAAGATTTATCAATTATAAATAGCAATACAAGAAATCAAAAAATTAAAAATTTTATTGTAAATAATAAAAACAAAATAATATCAGCTATAATTTTTTTAATTATTATTATAATAAGTGTTTTTAGTTATGATAAGTATTTAATATCTAAAAAAAAAGAGATATCGGATAAATTTAACTCTATAACAATAGATTACTCAAATAACACAAAAGAAAAGACAGCTAATAGCTTGATCGAAATAGTAAAAAAGAAAAATCCAACTTATTCACCTTTATCACTATATTTTATCATCGATAATAATCTTATAAGTGACCAGTCAAAAATTAATTCTTTGTTTGATATATTAATAAAGGATACTTCATTAGATACTGAAATTAAAAATTTAATTATATATAAAAAGGCTCTCTACAATGCAGATAATTCTCAAGAAAGTGATCTTCTAAACATGCTAAATCCACTTATTAATTCAAAAAGTGTTTGGAAGTCACATTCTTTGTATTTGATGGCAGAATATTTTTATGCGAATAATCAGAAACAAAAAGCTAAAGAATTTTTCAATCAAATAATGACTTTAGAAAATTCAAATCCAGATATTAGGTTGCAAGCAGAGAAAAGATTGAACAGAGATCTGAGTGAATAAATTAATTTTTACTTGTATTGCATTAATATTTTTAAATAGCTGTTCTTTTAACGAAAATTCTAAAATTTGGAAAGATAACGAAAACAATCTAAATACAAAAAAAAATGTAACTAAAGTTTTGACTAAGAAGAAAAAAGTTATTTCTGAATTTAATCAGGGATTTAAATTAGATTTCTCAAAAATTAAAATAAATAACGAGATAATTGATAATCAAAATAATTTAGGTTCTCAAAATTATAAAGGTGAATTAATAAAGATTAGTAACTTTAAATTTTCAAAGTTAGATGAACTTGATCAATTAAATTTCGAACCGATTTTTTTAAGTAATGGAATTATATTTTTTGATAAAAAGGGCACAATTATTAGATATGATAATAATAATAAAGTTATTTGGAAAAAAAATCATTATTCAAAAGCTGAAAAAAAATTAAAACCAAAATTAAATTTTTTAGTAGATGGTAAAAATCTTTTAGTGACTGATAGTATATCTAAATATTATTCTGTGAATATTAGTACTGGCGAATTAAATTGGTCAAAAAATAATGACTATCCATTTAATTCAAGTATTAAAAAGTATAAAGATAAAATATTTGTTATCGATTATAAAAATATACTGAGGTGCTACAAAATTAAAGATGGTTCTGAATATTGGAATTTACAAACAGAGGATTCATTTACAATTTCTAACATTAAATATTCACTAATTATTTATAATAATAATGTTATCTTCAACAATTCTATAGGAGATATTACAGCTGTAGATATTGAAACTGGTTTAATTGCCTGGCAACTACCTACACAGAGTAGTTCAATAATAAATGAAACCTATAATTTTAAGTCTTCTAGACTCGTATCAGATGGAAATTCAATATTTTTTTCAAATAATAAAAACGAGTTTTATTCAATTGATTTGAAAACAGGTACCACTAACTGGATAAATGAAATCAATTCAAATATTCGACCTGTTTTAATTGGAAACTTTATTTTTACGATTTCTAATGAAGGTTATTTATTCTTAATTGATAAAAATAAAGGAAATATATTAAGAATTACAGATCTTTTTTTTAATTATAAAGATAAAAAAAGAAAAAATGTTAGTCCCATAGGGTTCGCAATTGGTAACAAAAATTTATATTTAACTAACTCGGATGGAAAAATGATTGTAGCGAGTATCGAAGACGGAAATGTAATTCATATTGAAAAAGTATCAGGTGGATTAATTTCTGAACCATTTATATATAATAAAAATTTATATGTAGTAAGAAATGGTTCTATTGTAAAATATGATTAGGTATGTTCCTAAAATTTTTAGAAAAGATTGGCAGAAAAAAAGTTGTATTAGATAGAGGACCTTCACATCCTAATTTTAAAGAGGCAAAGCCTTGGATGAACCGTTACTATGTTTTGATGAGGTATCGACCTAAATGGTTCCCATTCAATATATTAATTCATGAGATGCTAGCAGATGATCATGGAGAAGGAGTACATAATCATACATTTCCTTATATTACTATAATTTTGAGAGGAGGTTATTGGGAAACATTAAGCACTGGCAAGTTTTGGCGTCCACCGGGGTATATTGGTTTTAGATCGGCAAATAATTTACATAGAGTAGATTTGGAACCAGGAACTAAACCATTAACTTTGTTTATCTCAGGTCCATTTGGTTTAAGGAAAGGACCAAGATCAGAGTATGGTATTGATTTTAAAACTAAAAAAAATTGATGCCAAAAAAATTTGAAAAAATTTTTATATCATTTTGTGAAAATCAAGATTTAGAAGTAAACTATAATCAAATCACTGTAATTAAAAAATTAGATTATTATCACCATTCTAACTATAAATCATTTTTTTCAAAATTATTTTCCAAACAAAAATCTAAAAAAGGATTTTATTTATATGGTGGTGTAGGGGTTGGTAAAACAATGATTTTAAACTTCTTTTATGATCATATTCTAGAAAAAAAATTAAAACAGCATTTTAACGAGTTTATGTTAGGTTTTCATGATTTTGTACATAAACAGAAAGAAAAAAATGAAGAAAATGTAATCAATCAATTTGTTAAAAATTTAAAATCAAAAGCCTCTTTAATTTATTTTGATGAGTTCCAAGTAACAAATATTGTTGATGCAATGATTTTAGGAAAACTATTTGATCAAATATTTAAAGAGGATATTAAAATTATTCTTACATCAAATACTAAAATTTCAGATCTTTATAAAGATGGCCTTCAACGTGAACAATTTATACCTTTTATTAAAATAATGGAAGATCAATCAATTGAACATGAATTAAAAATTGAAGATGATTATAGAAAATCTAATAATAATCAAAAACAAAGATATTTTTTCCCACTTAATAAAGAAACTAATTTTATGATTAACAAATTTTTTAGAACTATAACAAAGAAAAGAAAACAATCTTCAGTGACAATTAATGTAAAGGGTAGAGAATTTAAAATAGAAAACTTTTATGAAGGAATTGTTAGATTTGACTTTAATCAACTTTGCAATCAAAATTTAGGAGCGGAAGATTATTTAGAAATAATCAAAAATTGTAAATTTATGGTAATAGATCAAATACCTCAATTTAATGATGTGAATTCAAATCAACAACAACGTTTTATAACTTTGTTAGATTTAATTTATGATAAAAATATTTCATTAGCAGTTACAGCTAATCAAAATTTAGATCAATTTACCTCTTCAAGATTGTTAGAGAAACCATTTAAACGTACTATCAGTCGTTTACATGAGCTTACATCGAAAAAGTACAATTAATGAAACAAAAATTCTATAATCTTCAAATTAATACTAATGGTCAAAAGTTATATGAATTTACCAATGATACAATTCGTTGGATTAGTCAAAATAATTTAAATAATGGTATTCTTAATTTAAGTATTCAGCACACGAGTGCCTCATTAATTGTACAAGAAAATGCAGATCCAGATGTACAAACTGATTTAATAAATTATTTTGATAAATTAGCCCCTATGGATAACAATTTATACGTTCATACGACCGAGGGAAAAGATGATATGCCTGCTCATATCAAATCAGCTTTAACTAATAATCAAATTTCACTAAGTATTAAGGACAGAGAATTATTACTTGGTACATGGCAGGGTTTATTTTTATTTGAACATCGTTTAGAGCAGCAAAATAGAACAATTATTCACCATTTTATCGGTGAATAAACGAGTTATTTTTTCAGTGATTGAAAAGCCTCTAAAGCCGCAGCTCTTGCTTTTTCATGTATTACAATAGGTTTAGGATAATCTTTACCTATTATAGTTTTTATTGCCTCCTGGTATTTGAGCTCCATTTCCCATGGTTTATGAATAAATTTTTTAGGAACTTGGTTTAACTCAGGAACCCATTTTTTAACATACAGGCCTTCCTTATCAAATTTTTCTCCCTGTAAAATTGGATTAAATATTCTAAAGTATGGTGCAGCATCGGCCCCACAACCAGCAACCCATTGCCATTGAGCTACATTATTTGCTTTATTGAAATCTAACAAGCAATTTCTGAAATGTTTTTCACCTTCCATCCAATTTATTCTTAAATGTTTTACTAGAAAGGAACCAACAACCATTCGAATTCTGTTATGCATCCATCCTGTTTCATATAATTCTCGCATCCCAGCGTCCACAATAGGATAGCCTGTCATTCCCGATTTCCATGCCTTCAAAAATTTTTCATTTTTTATCCATGGAAATTTATCAAATTCTTTTCTGTAGTTACCTTTTAAAAATTCAGGAAAATAATTAATTAAACTATGTGAAAATTCACGCCAGCCTAATTCATTGATATATTTCCTATAGCCGATTCCTTTAGATTTTATTTCAATACATTTTTGCCAAATAGTACTTACGTGAATTTGACCATGTTTTATGTATGGAGATAATCTCGATGTACCCTTGATTGATGGGTAATCTCTAGCTGTTCCATAATCTTTAATTTTTTTTTCAATTAAATTATTAAGAATTTTTTTCGATTCATTTTCAGAAACTTTCCAATATTTCTCAAATTTTTTATACCAATTTTTTTTAGGTAAAATTTTTTTAGGCTCAATACTATTTTTATAAAAAGAAAATAATTTAATTTTTTTTTTAACAACATAATTTTTTCTTGGAGGTAGACTTAGATATTTCTCTTCAGCATTTCTCCAGAATGGACTAAATACTTTAAAAGGTGTACCATCATTTTTAGTTACTTCCTGAAATTCATTAAGAATATTTCCTTTAAAATATTTGAACTCAACTTCATTTTTTAAAAAAGCGTCTCTTATTTTTTTACCTTTAGTAATTACATCTGGTTCATATACTTTATTCCAATAGACAGAAATATTATCTTTTTTTTTTATTTTTGATAATACTTCTAGCTCGTCTCCCTCCAATATTTGAAGATTGATTTTGTATTTAAATAATTCTGTTTTAAATTCCTCTAAAGACTTATACAGCCACCATTTTTGTGCTTCTCGTTTTTTATCAAAATCAGTTTTATTATAAATAAATAATGCAATGACGTTATCATGATTTTGACTTGCAAAAGATAGTGCAGGATTATTTTCAATTCTAAAATCTTCTCTGATCCAAAATATTGCGTTTTTTTTCATGTAAACTTATTTTCTACCTTTAGATAGCAGTTGTTTGTAAAGTTTCACATCTGCATTACCTTCGCATCCTATTACTAAAACATTAGAATTTTCGTTAAGTTCGATGAGTTTTTTAGTTTTAGCATTGTTACAAACGCCTACTAGGCTTATAATACCAGGTGCAGAGCATTCTCCACCAATTATTGAATTTTTACTAAGCTTTTTGTCTTTCAACATCGCTATGGTTCTAGCAATATTTCGATCACTTACAGACACACAACAATTGCTTGTTTTTTTTAATATTTGCCATGGAATATATGACATTTCATTACATGACATACCACCCATGATACTCTCCTTTTTAATTTTAATTTTTTTTAATTTATTGTGTTTTATGCTTTGGAGAACACAATCAGCTTTATCAGGCTCAACTATTATTATTTTTGGAATTCTTTTAAAATATTTTGCAACACCAGCTACTACACCAGCAGCCATACCACCTACACCAGCTTGTAAGAAAATATGGGTTATATATTGATTTGTTTGTTTAGAAATTTCTCTAATCATTATGGAATACCCTGCCATAGTAAGTTGAGGAACTAATTTGTAATCTTTTGTTGAAACATCTTGAACAATTTTCCAATTATTTTTTTTTGATAATTTTTTACACTCGTTGAGTGAATTTTCATAATCTCCTTTAACTCTTATTACTTCAGCACCGAATTTTTGAATTTCTTTAACTCTTGTTTCGCTAACATATTGACTAACAAAGATTTTACATTTTAACCCCAACCTTTTGGCACCCCATGCTACAGATCTTCCATGGTTACCAGCTGTAGCCGAGGAAATAATTATATTTTTTTTTCCTTTAGATATTTTTTCAACAGCATAAGCACCACCCAAAGCTTTAAATGACTTTAAATGAAATCTTTTAGACTCATCCTTATAAAAAACATTATTTAATTTTAAATTTTTTTGTAATTTATCAAGTTTTAATAGTGGTGTTGATTTATAATTTTTCCAGCTGGAAATAGATTTATAGGCGTTTGTTAATAGTAATGAAGGTGCAAATCTTAAAACATAATTTCTTTTAAAACTAAAATTATTATTTTTTAAAGATTTTGTAAGTTTCCAGTTCTTAATACTGTTTAAACTCTTCACCTTAACAGTCTAATGTATTATCTTTTTCCCATTGAGATACAGGTTTTTTTTTATTAAAATTATTTTTATCTTTGAAATTTTGTATTTCTGAATTTTTTAGTTTTATGTAGCTTTTGATTACTTCTGCACCAAAAGCTTTTGATAACGATTTACTATTTTTAAGCATGTTAATAGCTTGATTTATATCATTAGGTAATTTTTTTAATTTAGGATATTTTTTATAGTCTTTGTACATATTGCAATGTAATGGTTTTCCAGGATTTAGTTTTTTGTTAATTCCTTCAAGCCCAGCAGCTATTATGCCTGCTTGAAGTAGATAAGGGTTTGCAGAACCATCCATTAATCTTAATTCAAATCTACCTTTATCAGGTATCCTAATCATGTGAGTTCTGTTGTTTCCTGTGTAAGAAATACTACTTGGAGACCAAGTTGCTCCTGATTTTGTTGGTGGAGCATTAATTCGTCTATAGCTATTTATTGTTGGATTAAAAAATGCTGACAATGCTTGTGTATTTTTCATTATTCCCCCTAAGAAATTGTATGCAAGTTTACTTAAGCCAAGTGCATCCTTTTTATCTAAAAATTTATTATTTTTACCATTCCAAACGGAAACGTGAGCATGACAACCATTACCAGTCAAATTACTAAACGGCTTTGGCATAAAAGTTGCTCTTAAGCCATGCTTTTCCGCTAAACTTTTAACCATAAATTTAAAGAAAACATGTCTATCTGCAGTGACAAGAGAATCTGAATAATCCCAGTTCATTTCAAATTGACCATTGGCGTCTTCATGATCGTTTTGGTAAGGTTTCCAACCCATTTCCAGCATACAATTGCAAATTTCTTTTATTAAATCATACCTTCTCATAAGAGCGGATTGGTCATAGCAAGGTTTAGATTGAATATCTCTTTTGTCAGCCAAAGAATGCCCATCCTCAGAAATTAAAAAATATTCACATTCAACACCTGATTTCATTTGGAGTTTCTTTTGTGACATTTTTTTTATTTGCTCTTTAAGCATTATTCTTGGAGAGGCTTTAACAGGTTTACCATCCATATATAAATCAGAGGCGAGCCAGCCAATTTCTTTATTCCATGGTAGTTGAATGAGACTATCTGGATCTGGGACACCAAACATATCACTGTCAGCCGGAGTCATGTCTAGCCAAGTCGCGAATCCTGCAAATCCTGCTCCATCTTTCTGCATATCGCTAATTGCTTGAGCTGGAACTAATTTAGATCTTAAAACTCCAAACAGATCCACGAAACTTATTAAAAAATATTTTATTTTTTTAGCTTTTGCTATCTTAAATAAATTTTTTGGCATAATTGATTTTATGAATATTAAAGATCTGTATCAATCACTTTTTTTCTTTTATCCCCGGTATCCAGTTACTTCCTGCTAAAGGAACTCTAGCCATTGCAGCAGCTTCAACAGTTAGTGCGCATAAATCTTCAGGTTCCAAATTATGTAAACTATTTTTTCCGCATGCTCTAGCAAGTGTTTGCGCTTCTAGCGTCATCACTTTTAGATAATTGGTTAACTTTTTACCAGCTTTTACTGGATCTAATCTTTTCATTAAAGTTGGATTTTGAGTCGAGATTCCTGCAGGGTCATTACCTTCGTGCCAATCATCATAAGCCCCTGCAGTTGAACCTAATTTGTTGTACTCTTTTTCCCACTTTGGATCATTATCACCTATAGCTATCATTGCAGCGCTACCTATTGATACCGCATCTGCTCCTAGCGCTAAAGCTTTTGCAACATCTGCACCATTTCTAATTCCACCTGATATGACTAATTGTACTTCTCTATGAGAGTTTAAATCTTGTAGAGCATCTACTGCAGGTCTAATACAAGCTAAAGTAGGTTGACCAACGTTTTCAATAAAAACTTCTTGAGTAGCAGCCGTTCCACCTTGCATTCCATCTAGTACAATTACATCAGCACCCGCTTTTACAGCTAAAGCAGTATCGTAATACGGTCTTGCTCCTGCAATTTTTATAAAGATAGGAACTTTCCATTTTGTAATTTCACGTAATTCTAAAATTTTTATTTTTAAATCGTCTGGACCAGTCCAGTCAGGATGTCTACAAGCAGATCTTTGATCTACTCCTTTAGGTAAAGTTCTCATTTTTGCAACTCTATCGTTTATTTTTTGACCTAATAACATTCCTCCACCACCAGGCTTTGCACCTTGACCTATAACAACTTCAATTGCATCTGCTTTTCTTAAATCGTCTGGGTTCATTCCGTATCTAGACGGTAACAATTGGTAGACTAAATATTTAGATTGTCCTCTTTCTTCAGGTGTCATTCCTCCATCACCTGTAGTAGTAGATGTACCAGCAGCACTTGCACCTCTTCCTAAAGCCTCTTTTGCTGGGCCCGATAATGCACCAAAGCTCATTCCTGCAATTGTAATTGGTATATCTAATTCAAGTGGTTTTTTGGCAAATTTTGTTCCAAGAGTTACATTTGTAGTACACTTTTCTCTGTAACCCTCTAGTGGATATCTAGACATTGATGCTCCTAAAAATAATAAATCATCAAAGTGGGGAAGTTTTCTTTTTGATCCTCCACCTCTAATATCATAAATACCTGTCGCTGCAGCTCTTCTTATTTCTGAATTTGTATATTCGTCAAAAGTCCATGATTGACGTGGATGAGTTCTATTATTTTTTTTCATAATTAATAATTAGAAATATTATCTATTTTAAAATTGTATAACTTTTTTGCTGAACCATATCTTTTAAAACTTTCAGCTTTTTGATTTTTAATATTTGCTTCCTGTAAAAGTAATTTTAGTTTTTTAATATGTTTTTTATCCATTTTTTTTTCAACACAATCTGCACCAAGTGATTTAACTCTACCCTTTATATATATGTTTGTCTCATACAAACTATCACCTAATGCCTCACCAGCATCACCACATACAACCAAGTTCCCTGCCTGAGACATGAAACCTGACATATGGCCAACTGAACCTTTAACAATTATGTCGACTCCTTTCATGGATATCCCACATCTCGAACTAGCATCACCATCAATAATTAAAAGCCCACCATGAGCAGTTGCCCCTGCTGATTGAGATGCATTGCCTTTTACATGAACTTTACCAGACATCATATTTTCAGCTACACCAGTTCCAACATTACCTTCAATTGTAATATTTGCTTTTTGATTCATTCCAGCACAATAATATCCAACATGACCTTTAATATTAATATTTAATTCTTCAGTAAGTCCAGCACATACAGCGTGATTACCCTCAGGATTTATTATAGTGAAATTCCTATCATTTATTTTTCTATCTATATTTTGCAATTGTTCGTTTACTTTTCTCAACTTTAATTTTTTTAAATCTAATTTCATTAATTTCCCCAAGAATACACAATGCCAGGTTCTGGCTCAAAAATTTTTGCATTGTTAACATCTGGAAGATGTGCCATTGCTTGAAATTCAGATGCGATTGCAACATAATTTTTTGTTTCTGCTATAACTGCAGGTTTACATGCAATTTCATCTCTTACTACTGCAAATCCTTTTCTCGTTCCTGCTATAAATGTATAAAAGCCATCAAGATCTTTCAGACCTGAAACAAGTGTATTTTTTAACGATTTATTGTTTGAAAGACTATTTGAAACGTAGCCGGCAGCAACTTCGGTATCGTTTTCAGAGGTAAAAATATTTCCTTTTTTCTTGAGCTCTCTTCTCAAGTTATTGTGATTAGATAAAGAACCATTGTGAACTAAACATTCATCCTCTCCAGTTGAATAAGGGTGAGAACCATCAGTAGTTATTGCACTTTCGGTTGCCATTCTTGTATGTCCAATACCATGTGTGCCACTAAAACTTTTCAAATTAAATTTTTTAACTACATCTTTTGGATTTCCAACTTGTTTAAAAATTTCAATAGAATGTCCATATCCAACAATTGAAACTTCAGGGAATTCTTTATTAATAAGTTTAATAAATTTTTTTGGTTTTTCTTCTGTTTTTACAATTACATGATCGGAGTATTGATTTAATTTTAAATTTCTATTTTTTTTTGAAATATCTTTTTTAAATTTAGTAAAATCTAAATTATTAATACATAAAGAGTATTTATATTCTTTTTTGTCCGAATTTTTATATACAGCAAATCCTGCACTATCTGGTCCTCTAGACTCCATGTTGTTAAGCATACCTGATAACATTTTACCTAGATTTTTCTCAAATTTTTTTGTTTTCAAATATATTCCAACAATTCCACACATAGACTTTAGAGTTTTAATTAATTAACGATAAAAAAAAATCTTTATAATAGATAAGGTTTACAACTACAATGATGATAATAGCCACTATCACTCCGTACTTAGCTTTTGGAAAAGCTACGCCCCTCATTTTAGAAGGCCTTAGTTCTTCGTTATTTTTATCATCCATATTTTTTCTAAAAAAAAAGGGCGCCACAATTAAGTAGCGCCCAAATTTATTTTTTAATTACCAATCGGTAATATTGCTTTTATGATCGTTAGCACCGTGTCTTTTTCTGGATAATGCGTTAAGCTCATCACTTTCAGATTTGCTAGTAATTACAGTCCATCCTATCCACACAGCAATTAACACAAGAACTAGTATAAATTCACTAGATCCAGCCCCAGGATAAACCGATCCGCCAACTTCTTCAGCTGGTTTATTAAGATGATCTATCCAGTTTGATACTGTTGCCATATTTTTCTCCTTTACCTGGTTGCTGATGAAACTGCTTTTTCGTCTTCTTTAGCACTTTCCATCATTTCATAGTCAAGTCCAGCTATTTCAACTTCTCGCGGGATTCTTAATTTACCCATTCCATTGAGAACTCTAGCGATGATATAGCCAGGTATTAATCCTAAAACAAAGAACATTATTATTGCTCCAATAAATTGTCCTAATGGATTAATTGTTGCATAAGTTGTTCCATCAAACATAGCTCCAACACTGTAACCAGATGAAGGATAACCATTTAAGACGAATCCACAAATTACAAGACCTACAAAACCAGCATAACCATGTACAGCTACTGCGCCAACTGCATCATCAATCTTGAACTTTCGTTCAACCCAGTAATGAAGTTTGTAAGCAATCACAACTCCAATCATACCAATAACTAATGCTTGAATTGGATGATATAAGTCGTTTCCTGCAGATGCACAAATAATGCCAGCTAATCCACTTGAGTAAGTCCAGAAAGGATCACCTTTAGCAATAACATATCCAGCCAATAAACCTCCTGACAATGACATCAAAAAGTTCATTGTAATTCCACTTAAAGTAGTGGGTGTTAGATAGATATTAGTTGCCGTCCAAAATGATATACCTTCCATGCCATACTCTGGGCCAAGATCATATATTGGAACGTTACAAGCCGCATAAAATCCCCAAAATCCAGTATAAATTAAGAACAATCCAATTGTTACTAACCAAGGATTTCGTGGACCAATGTTTCTTGGTTCACCACTTGATGAAAATTTTCCAATTCTTGGACCTAATACCATAAGCACACCTAAAGCAAATCCACCAGCAATAGCGTGAATTACACCTGATGCATATGCATCATGATAACCTAAGATTTTAAGCATCCAACCATCAAAGTGCCATCCCCATGATGCATCAATTGACCAAAAAACAGATCCTATTGCAATTGCCAAAACTCCAAATGCAAATGTTGTTATTCTTTCGATAACTGCACCCGAAACTATAGATGCTGCAGTCCATGAAAATAAAAGGAATGCTGCCCAGAACACACCCATTATATGGTCGTTAAGATTGATTGCCATCAAAGCATTTGTTGGATTAGCAAGATCATTTCCTCCAAATCCACCACCAAGGACAAGCCCTGTGCTTTCTGTCATTATTGATGGAGCTAATCCAGGTCCAGTTGGAAAAGCCCAATAAATCCACCAACCAAACAAAAACCAAGTTACTGTTACCAAAGGTATCAGCATTGTGTTTTTCATAAGAGTATGTTGATGGTGTTTGTATCTTGAAGCTCCGACCTCATACATACAGAATCCAACGTGAATTAAAAACATTAGTACTACTGTTGTCCAGTAGTAAAATTCTGTAAATATCGTGGTAAGAGCACCTAACTGATCAGTCATATTCTCTCTCCATATTTGTTTATTAAAACCCTATTAAATTTTACGTTTCGTTACAAATATAAAGAGAGTGAAAAAATATAGTTATAAACAGCAGATTTGCAAAAATAATCAACTATTGATTGTAATATTAAAACTTTAAATATGCTTTTTTCAAATCAACAAGAGGATGTTTGGGAGACATTTGGAACTTAACTAAAAGTTCTCTTGCAATCATATCTCTATCTTGTTGATTATTCGGTAATTTTATTGAACTTGGAATAGTAACCCAACCATTTGCATTTCTACAAAAAACTGCAGGTCTATCTTCCTCATAACCCATATGCACATCTTCTAGCCAGTTTAAGTCATCCCATCCCATAGCTTCTATATATTTCTTAAGAAAAGGTGTTAGTTTGGAATAGTCAGGTAAAAGATTTACATCGTATCGGTAACCAATTGATTGACCGATCATTTTTTCTCTATCTGTTTCTGCTTTTTTCCCTAACTGACCTTTGATCTCTTTTTCTTTTGCTTTAACTACTTTTTTACCCTTTTTCTTTGCCATAGTTATTAACCTTATATTTTGTGATAGTTATCAACTCCAACAGTATAGTTTGTTCCAGCAAGTGGAACTTTTGCTAAAGCTGAAGCTTCTGATGTTAAAGCAGCCAAATCTTCTGGTTCTAATGAGTGGATATTTGTTTTACCACAGGCTCTTGCTAAAAGTTGAGCCTCTAAAGTCATTGAGTGAAGATAATTGTAAACTCTTAATGCTGCATCATCAGGGTTTAGTCTTGCTCTTAATTTAGGATCTTGAGTTGCAACACCAACCGGGCAACGTCCTGTATGGCAGTGATAACATTCACCTGCTTTTACTCCCATCTCTTTTTCAAAGTCAGCCTCTGGGATATCTTTGTTGCAGTTTAATGCAATCATTGAACCAGTACCAATAGCGATCGCATCAGCTCCAAGAGCTAAAGCTTTAGCCATATCTGCACCGTCTCTTACTCCACCAGCATAAATTAATGTTACTTTTCCAGTTTTGCCAACATCATCGATCGCTCTTCTAGCTTCTCGAATTGCAGCAATACCTGGAATACCAGTGTTTGCAGCAGCGATATGTGGGCCAGCACCAGTAGAACCTTCCATTCCATCTAAGTAAATTGAGTCTGGGTCACATTTTGCAGCCATACGCACATCATCATAAACTTTAGATGCACCTAACTTTAATTGAATTGGCACTTTATTTTTTGTTAATTGTCTTAATTCCTCTACTTTTAAAGCTAAATCATCTGGACCTAACCAGTCAGGGTGTCTCGCAGGAGATCTTTGGTCAATACCAGATGGTAATGATCTCATCTCAGCAACTTGGTCAGTAACTTTTTGACCCATTAAGTGTCCGCCCATTCCAACTTTTTGACCTTGTCCAATAAACACCTCAATACCATCTGCTAATTGTGCGTGGTGTGGGTTAAAACCATATCTTGATTGAATACATTGGTAATACCATTTTTCAGAATATCTTCTTTCATCAGGTATCATTCCACCTTCACCAGAACATGTAGCACTACCTGCCATAGTTGCTCCTCTTGCTAAAGCAGTTTTTGCTTCATAAGATAAAGCACCAAAACTCATTCCTGTAATATAAACTGGAATATCTAACTCAATTGGATTTTCACATCTTGGTCCAATTACTGTTTTTGTTTCACATTTTTCTCTGTAACCTTCGATTACAAATCTAGTTAGTGTTCCAGGCAAAAAAACTAAATCATCAAAAGTAGGAATTTTTTTCATTAATGCCATTCCACGCATTCTATATCTTCCTAATTGAGCTTTTATATGAATGTCGTCTATTACTTCTGGAGTGAAGATAGCATTATGTCCTAATAAACTTTTATTTCTTTTACCTTCTTCGTGTGCATGGACATCTGCTTTTCCACCAACACCTTTTCCATTCTTTTTAACTTTTTTACTTTTTTTCTTAGGCATTAAATTGCTCCCTTCTTCTCTGTAGGTTCCAAATTATCATAATTCCAAAGTTTTTTACCTGCTACAATTTTTTTCATTTTACTTACATCAAAATTTTCACCAATCTCAGCAACCTTTAATTTTCGTTTCAGCCAATCTTGATCACTTGATGTCAATTCCGAATCTACAGCATCACTACCATAGGAGCCAATTTCTCCACCTACGAAAATTGTCCCATCATACATAGAGTCACCCAAATTAATTCCAACGTCCCCAAGTATAATTATTCTTCCTCTTTGCATCATAAAACCTGTAAATGCACCCGCATCTCCACCAATTATGATAGTTCCACCTTTCATGTCAATTCCAGTTCTGGCACCAACACTGCCTTTGCAAATTAGATCTCCACCTCTAATTGCCGCACCAAAACATGATCCAGCATTTTTTTCGATTACCACTTTACCAGCCATTAGGTTTTCTGCACATGACCATCCAACTCTTCCGTTAATTCTGACTATTGGACCGTCACAAGAACCCATTCCAAAGTATCCTAAACTACCTTCAAAAATTAAATTCAGTTTATTTAAAATACCAACTCCAAGACTGTGTTTACCTTGTGGGTTTTTAATAACTATGGTTCCATAACCTTGGCTCATTAAGTTATCAATTTCTTTATTAGCCTCAGGAGCTGTCATGTCTTTAACATCAAGCTCAGTTCTTTTATTGAAATCTACATCATACGTACCAAAGTAATAAAAGTTTTCTGCTTCATCAGGATTAAAGAATTTTTGTTGAGTTCTTCCAGTTAATACCTCAGTGTGCATACCCATCGATTGGGCTTTCGATTTTTTCGACACAGCTTTTAGATTTGCCATACTTTTACCTCCCCATCAAATGGATCATATGTATCAATTTCTTGTGGTAATACAGACCTAATTGCAATTTCCTCTGATCCCATTGCCACTAAATCATCAGACTCATACAAAACCAAAGGTTTTGCAGCCATTGTATCTTTAGCCATACCTAATGAATCTTTAGTTGCAACAAAGTATGTGAAAACCCCATCAAGACCAGTCAATGACTCTTTCATTCCTTCCTCTAAAGTTGCTCCATGTCTCATTTTTTCTGCAATGTAAACTGCAATTAATTCTGAGTCACATTCAGACATAAATCTCATTCCCTTGTTTTCTAAAACTCTTCTGTTATTCCAATAATTAGTTAATTGTCCATTATGAACTACAGACACATCGCTAAATGGATAGCCCCAGAAAGGGTGAGCAGACTTAATATCCACACCTGATTCAGTTGCCATTCTAGCATGACCAATAGCATGTGTTCCAACTACTTTATCTAAACTATATCTGTCACAGACCATTTTAGCATTTCCAAGATCTTTAATTACCTCTAAAGATTTTCCCATAGAAAGAATTTCAACACCTGGAATACTTTCAATTCTCTGCGAAAAGTCTAACAAATCTTTTGTATCATAATCAATCTCATATCTTAGTGAGTATGGAAGAGTTCTCTCTTCTTTAATAACTTTTGCACCCATCTCAGCCAAAGTTTCATCTACAATTTTTTTTCTTTCATCGTAAACTGACACATCTTCCATAACAGATGAACTTCCTTCTCCTACGTTTTCTCCAACTTTAAAACGCATAATGAAGTTTTTTCCATCAGTATCGCCATATAAAGCGTAACCTGTAGAATCTTCTCCTCTATGCTTTAATGCTTGGAGCATTCCTTGTAGTTCGCTTCCAACATTCGAAGATTTCCCTCTATGAATTAAACCTGCTATTCCACACATATATTTATACCCTTTCTATCTATTTCTTTGACCTACGGTAGACAATCAAGATAAGTATCCAGATCCCATTGTGTAGTAGCACCAAGAAATCTTTCCCACTCATCATTTTTGTACCAATGGAAAACTTTATACATTTCATCTGGCATTGCAGATTTGATGACTTCATCCTCTGCCAATCTATCTAAAGCTTCACCTAAACTTAATGGAAGTTTTTTAACATCTTTACCAGCTTTTTGAGCCTCATAAATATTTCTAGACTCAGGAGCTGCTGGTTTCATCTTCTTGCTTATACCTTCATCGCAAGCTTTTAATAAAGCAGCACCTAATAGATAAGGATTATGCATAGAATCTACCGATCTATATTCAAATCTTCCTGGAGCAGAAACTCTTAAACCACAAGTTCTGTTTTGATATCCCCAATCAGCATAAACGGGAGCCCAAAATCCTTGATCCCATAATCTTCTATAAGAATTTACTGTTGAAGATCCAAGAGCTGTTAATGCTGGTAAGTGCTTCATGATACCTGCAATCGATTGCAAACCAATTTTACCTGGTAATTGCATATCCTTGGTATCAGGCATAAAAGTATTGGTTCCACCTTCAACATAACTAAATACTTCTTCAACACCTGGTAGAGTTTTATTTCCAAGTTTGTTAAGTTTAATTTTTCCACCTTTCCATAAAGACATGTTTGTATGACAACCGCTAGCAGAAACACCCATAAATGGTTTTGTCATAAAGCAAGCAATTAAATTATGTTCTCTAGCAACTTGAGCACAAATTTGTCTGTAGGTTGATAATCTATCTGCATTCCTTAAAACGTTATCATAGGTCCAATTTAATTCTAATTGACCTGGCGCATCTTCATGGTCTCCTTGAATCATATCAAGACCCATTGCTTTTGCGTACTCAATAACCTTCATAAATACTGGTCTCAATGATTCAAACTGATCTATGTGATAACAGAATGGTTTAGAAAAACCTTTACCTGTAGGAGTTCCATCCTCATTTTTTGTTAACCACATCATTTCAGGCTCAGTTCCAACTCTTAATTCTAGACCATGTTTTTTCTTAAATTCATCCATAAAAATTCTTAGATTTCCTCTGCAGTCTGAAGTTAAATGACCACCTGGATTTTTTCTTTCTTCTCTGTTTCTAAAACAAGTTACAAATACTCTTCCAACTCTTTTATCCCATGGTAGTTGAACAAAAGTTTCAGGATCAGGTATTCCAACAAGCTCCATAGCCTCTGGTCCATATCCAATGTAATTATTATGACGATCTAAGAACAAGTTTGCTGTAGCACCGTAAACTAATTGAAATCCTTTTTCAGCTGTTCTTTCCCAGTGATCTGCTGGTATACCTTTACCAACAACTCTACCTGTTACAGAAATGAATTGATAATAAATATAAGTGATGCCAAGTTCATTAATTTTTTCTCTAACTTTTTTAACTAATTTTGCTCTACCTGGCTGGTTTACGTGTTTCTCTAGATCTGTCATTTTCACCCCTCAATGAATTTAATTTATTCAAACGTAGCTGAAAAATATATTTGTGTCCAGGCTTAGAGTCTAGCTCCAAGGAAACGGACTGTTCGAAGTAGGGTGAAGTTCTCCCTTCTCGTAACGGTTGAATCTAAATGGTTTTAACAAATCACTTTCAGTACCAAGAATTTCTTTTGCAACAAGCTCACCAACACCGATCATCTTGTATCCATGGTTTGCATCTGCAATCATGTAAACGTTTTCAAAAAACCTATCAAAGATTGGAAAAGAGTCCGGCGTCATGCATCCAAGACCACCCGATGGTCCTTTTCTATACAAATCAGATTTACCTTCAAATCTTTTTTGACAATGTGCTAACGCTGAACACCACATTTCACTAAATGCATCAGTTGTTTGATACTCAGGAGATTCAATTCCATAAGGATCAACATTAACTTGATCAAAATGTTTTTTAACTATGTATGGTGAAGTTCCACCTTGAACACCTAATCCATCTATATCAGGTTTATAATAAATTCCCCAAATTTTATCTGTTAATAATTTTTTAGTTTTGTCTGAATATAACGGAGCAGTCGAATCTACATGAACCACAGGTGGTTGTTTTCCATCATTTGTTTTTAGAAAATCTGGCTCAACACCAATCACACCCTCTTGTAACATCCAGTATGTCCACATATCTGTTACATGCATTTTACCGTCTTTGCCTTTAATGTTAGCCGTTTTAGGTAACTCTAACATGTTCCAAAAATCTCTTGCCCAAGGACCTGCGCCGACAACAACCTGTTCACATTCAATTGTACCTTTGTCTGTCTCTACTCCTGTAACCGCTTGACTATTACTTCCTTTTTTAAAACCTGTTACTTTTACACCTTTCAATACTTGAACACCATTTGATGTAGATTTACTCTCAAGTGCTTTAATTGAATCTTTGTTAAATGCGTATCCACCTTTTTTTTCATGAAGTACAGAAGTGATACCTTGTGCTTGCCAATCATCAAAAATGCCCTTCATATAATTTGAACAATCTTTTTCACCTTCTATAAAGACTGATTCGTATCCAATAGCTTTTTGTTGTTCATAAATTGTTGCAACATCTTCATGCATTACCTCAGGTGATATTTGCATGTAACCAACTGGATTGTATTTAAATGCTTTAGGATCACTCTCCCAAACAGAAACTGAGTGAGCCATTAATTCTCTCATTGCTGGTTGGAAATAATTATTTCTTACAACACCACAAGCAATTCCGCTTGCACCAGCTGCAGTATCTTTTTTTTCTAAGACAACGATGTCACCAGGATTTTTGTAAGTTTCAGAAAGTTTCCAAGCAGTACTAAGACCGTGAATTCCACCACCGATGATAACTACTTTTGCTTTCGAAGGTAATGTCGACATACAAAAACATTATTTTTTGCAAATAGTAATTAATATAATTTTTTATAGAACTAAAAATTATATATATAATTTAGATATTTCAATTTTTGTTAAATTTGTCGCTAATAACTTATATTTTTTAAGGTATCCAGGTATTCATTAAATTCTTTAATAAATGAGTCGCTAGGTATTATATTTTTTACCCTTTGGTCTGTTGATGTTTTTTCAAGACGAAAGAATCCTTTTTCACAAGCTTCAGTAATAATTAATGCAGATTTAGGTCTAGATGTTTTAAATAATTTAGTTTTAAGTTCCTCAACAGATAGTTTTTTATTTTCTTTATGTGCAGACATTACTAATAACATCATATGATAGTGAGAGGGAGATTTTCTAAAAAAATAGTTACTAGCTGTATGCGACTGTCTCATTTGATCTTCCCAAAAATCTAATAGTGTCTTTTTTTCTTTTGGCATTATTTTTAAGCTCTGACTCTTGATTTGGTTGGATCGTAGAATGGAAAACCAACAACTTTAGCGCCAATCCTTTTTTGATGACCATCGATTTTACCTATTTCAACTTCAGTACCAATTTCTGAGTATTGAACATCTATTCTGCAAAGAGCAATATTTTTATTCAAAGTAGAGGACAAGCATCCACTGGTAACTATACCAACCTGTGATCTTCCAATATGAACACAGTCTCCGTGGCCTGCTATTTCTTTTCCATTAAGTTCTAGGCCTACCAATTTCTTGTGTGGGTTAGCTTTTCTTTTAATCAATTCCTCTTTACCAATAAAATCTTCTTCTTTTGTTTTCAGTGGAACGGCAAAACCAATACCAGCTTCAAAAGGATCTTGCTCTCCATCAAACTCTGCGCCAAATAAAATTAAACCTGCCTCAATTCTTAGTTTATCTAGAGCAGCGAACCCTGCTGGTATCAATCCATCATCTTTACCTGCTTCCATTAATTTATCCCAAACTTCAGGAGCATGTTTTGGATGACACCAAATTTCATAACCTAACTCACCAGTATAACCTGTCCTAGAAACAATTAATGGAATACCTTGAAGCTCTTCTATTCTACAAATTGTAAATCTAAACCAGCCCAACTCATCTATCGAAGGCTGTGTAGGTGGTGTAAAGATAATTTTTTTTAAAATTTCCCTACTTTTTGGACCTTGCAAAGATACATTGCTAATTTGATCAGTAGAGTTTTTCACAATAGCGTTAAAATTCTTTTTCTTTGCAATTTCTTTAAGCCATTCTCCACCATACTCATCTCCACATATCCATCTAAAACCTGTTTCGCTTAATCTTAAAAGAGTTCCATCATCGAACATCATTCCATTTTCGTAACACATTGCAGAATATACAACCTGTCCAACAGAAAGTTTTTTTATGTTTCTTGTAAGAGTGTAATTCATTAACTCTTCAGCATCAGGACCAATTATTTCAAATTTTCTTAGTGACGATAAATCAATTAATACAGCATCATTTCTGCAAGCATTGTACTCATTAACCAAACCATGCTTGGTGTAATCATTTGGAAGCCAAAACCCTCTAGCATCAACAAAGTTTCTAGTTAATTTTGAAGTTTTTTCATAAAAGCCAGAATTTCTAGTAAGTTTATTTTCAGAGTCCGTTTTCATTCTAAAACCAAATGACTTTCTAAATTCTTTATTTTTATCGTAAGTTCTAACAAATATATTTGTAGGATTCCATGAATTACAAGGATCTATATCACTTGGACATGCAGTTGTTCCTATTGTTAAATCTTTTAAAGCCTTAAACATTACATAATCTCCAGGCCTTGAATAAGATTCATCAGAAATAACAGAATTTAATCCTCCAGCCGAGGTGTTAAAAAATAAATTAATTGCATGCCAACCTTTTTGTTTCTGAACACCATATTTCGACATACTTTCAGTTAAATTATCCGAACAGTTTGGGTGACCAAAATACCCCGCATCTTCATAATATTTTGAAGTACATGCGAGATTAAAAGTATCGTGTTTACCAACAGTATCTCTTATTACTTCAACAAGTGGCTCATGATCTGTATCATAAAATTTTGAGAACAAACCTGGTCCTGGGAAAGTATTACCCATGAATGTTCTCGTGGTTTGCCAGTCTAATCCTTTTTCAATTCCTTTTTCTAATTTTCTTGTATCGAAAGCCACAAAGTCAGAACATTGTCTGCCAGTCGGACTTATCACTTGAATATAATCTCCTTCTTTAACCTCATAAGATATTGAAGTTTCTTTATTTATATTTTCTTCATAAACAGGTTCGAAAATAGGATCAGGAATTACATTTAATTCCTTATCATTAACAATTTTAGCTCTTTTAACAAATATAGTTAAATCAGTTGGTGGATTTTGTTTTGTAACATCCATATCTTCTCCAGGTGCTGAAAATATTACGTAACATTTATCTTTTGATTTTAATTTAATTTTTTCACCAGGTTCTGAGTCTAGATCAAATATAATTGATGATTTTGAATTAGAAATTTTTAAATTTCTTTTTTTTAGTTGATAGTTGGTTGCTAAAATTGTTTCATCATTCCCACTAAGAATATTTCTTATAAAGTTTTTTTCATTGTTTGATTTAAGATTTAAAATTCCAAGATCTGAATTTCCATCTTTTCCAAAACAAATAATCTCACATATTTGATTTCCCTCATTATTAATTATTTCTACCTCATCATCAGGAAAAATTTGAAAACCAGTTAGACCACCACCATTAACAACATGTCTTTCAACTCCAGGTGGTAAAATATTCAAACCAGGATATTTGATATCTTTGCTTGTGCCTAACATTTTTTAAATTTAAGTGAGACCATAATATAATCAAAACGAGTTGACTATAACTTTAAATAGGAACATACTTTCAGTATTAATATATTAATAATAGAGGGGTATATATGAAAAAAATAATATCTTTACTATCTGCTCTAGTTATTTCTGTTGTAAGTTTTGCAGGAATTTCAAATGCTGATAGCAAAAAGCCCATCGTGATCCCAACACATAACTGGTCAAGTCAAATTGTAATGGCTTATGTTATTGGTGGAATTTTTGAAAGTATGGGTAATAACGTAAAATACGTAAACGCTGACTCACAAGCAGTTTATGAGTCAATTAGAATTGGAGACGTAACTATATCTCACGAGGTATGGGAATCTGCATTCGGTAAATCTTTTACTACTGCTTTAGATAAAGGTGGTTTATTAGATTGGGGTGATCATGAAGCAAGAACTCTTGAGGATATGGGATATCCAAACTGGGTTGCTGAAAAAGGATTATGCCCAGGTTTACCAGACTGGACAGCTTTAAAAAATCCAGATTGTGCAAAAAACTTTACAACACCTGACTCTCCAGATGGAAAAGGAAGAATGTTGGAAGGTCCACAAACTTGGCATGGTGACTTAATTCCACAAAGGGTTGATGCACTAGGTTTAGGTGATTTATGGTGGGTTAAATTTGCTGGAAGTGCTGATGCACTTTGGGCAGAATTAGCTGCAGCTGAAAAAGAAGGAAGAGGAACAATTATATTCAACTGGACGCCTAACTTTACGGATGGTGCTGGTTTTACATTTATTGACTTCCCTCCATACACGGCTGGTTGCAGACCAGAAGATGGTGGAGATGGTAAATGTGGTTCTCCTGATGGATACTTGAAAAAAGCAGTTCATGAGGATTTCCCAAAAACTCATCCTGATGCAGCAGCAGCGTTCAAAAAAATGTCATTCTCTACAAGTCAAATTGGTGCAATGGCAGCTTTAGTTGACATTGACAAAATGACTCACGAAGATGCAGCTAAAAAATGGTTAGCTGATAACAAGTCAGTTTGGCAAGCATTTACTAAATAAGGATTAAAGTTAAAAATTTTAAATCTCCCCCAACTTGTTGGGGGGGATTTTTTTTTATATGATTTTGTGTAAAATAAATTCATGAAAAAATTTCTCCTTTTTTTATTATTAAGCTTTTTAATAAGCTCTATTGCACTTGCACGTAGTACCGGCTGTAAAGAGGGTAATTGTGATAATGGTTATGGCAAGTGGGTTTACACTGATAAAACTACTTATGAAGGGGAGTGGGTTTCTACAAAAAAAGAAGGACAAGGTGTAGAGACTTGGCCAAATGGATATATTTATAAAGGTGAATTTAAAAATAGTGTTTGGAGTGGAATTGGAACTTTAACATTTCCTGATGGCTCTACTTATGAAGGGGAGTGGGCAAATGGTTTTATGAATGGTCAAGGAACATTTACTTGGGCTGATGGAAAACAGAAAACAGGCATTTGGAAGAACGGTAAGTTACAAGAATAATGTTAAAAGAAAATTATATTAATAAAATTAAAGATTTACCTGAGTCTCTGAGACAATTTATTGGTCTTATATTTATTACTCTAATAGTAATTGTATCCTTTAGTATTTTAAATGGAATTTTTGGACAAGGTGATGATTTAGTAAAAAGAATGAAGTTAGAGGAGGAGAGAATTGCTGAAGAAAAAAAATTAAGTGAGTTAATATCTAAACTACCCTCTGGAATATTAGTTTCATTTGATGGAACCGATCACTACAAATTAACAGATGAAGTATATGAGCAAGTATGTAAAGCTACAAAGCTAATTCCTCAAAGAGCAATAATGGGTGCTAATTTTTTAAATTTTAGAGCACATGAGCTTTATACAATTAATGGAAATAAAATTGATGAGACTTTTGTCAAATGGGATGAAGAAAAAAGCAAATGTTTTGCTGGTTTTACAGTTAGTGGAAATAATGTAGGTGTTGATGAAAGTATTACTATAAGTGGAGAAGCTTTAAGTTTTTTAAGCACTGGAATTGATACTAGAGTTTATTTTATCAAAAATTTTTAATGAGGAAAGGCAACAATTATTAACATTTTAATTTTATAGAATTTAATATAACTTTAAAACAATTTATGTCTGAGACTGTAATCAAATGCGAGTCGGTTTATAAAATTTTTGGACAAAATGCCAAAAAGATGCTTGAAGAATCCAATGGCAATGTAGATGCAAAAACCTTTCAGGAAAGAGGATGTATAGTTGGAGTAAATAATGCTTCTTTTGAAGTTGCAAAAGGAGAAATGTTAGTAGTAATGGGTTTATCTGGTTCGGGTAAATCAACACTTCTTAGATGTATTTCAAGATTAACTGATGCTACCGGTGGAAAAATTTTTATTGAAGGTCAAGATTTATTAGAATTAAATAATAAAGAGCTTATTGAGCTTAGAAGAAATAAAATGGGAATGGTTTTTCAAAGCTTTGCTTTGTTACCTCATAAAACAGTTGTTGAAAATATTGCTTTTCCGCTTCAGATAAAAGGCACTAATACTGAAGAGAGTATAAGAAGAGCAATGGATATGGTTAAACTAGTTGGACTAGATGGAAGAGAGAATTATTTTCCAAGAGAACTTTCAGGTGGACAACAACAGAGGGTGGGAATCGCAAGGTCATTAGCAGTAGAGCCTGATATATGGTTTTTAGATGAACCTTTTTCTGCATTAGATCCCTTAATAAGAAAAGAAATGCAAGATGAGTTTTTAAGACTTCAGGAAAAATTACAGAAAACCATCATGTTCATCACTCATGATTTTGATGAGGCATTAAAGTTAGCTGATCGAATAGCAATCATGAAAGATGGTATAATTGAACAATTAGATACGCCAGCCAATATCGTACTAAATCCAGCAACTGAATATGTAAGAAAGTTTACTGAAGAAGTACCGAGAGAGAAGGTTTTGATTATTGAGGATGTAATGGATGCTTCAAGTAAAGATAATTTAGGAGATTTAAAAGTGTCCAAAGATGAAATTATAGAAAATGTTGCAGAAAAAATACTTACTCAAGAAAAATTAGTAGGAGTAGTTGATTCAAGTAATAATATTGTAGGATCAATTAAACCTTCAAAAATAATTGATACAGTTTTTGGAGGAAGAAAAAACGGTAGTTAAAATATGAAGTATTTAAAAAAATATCCAAAATTATTTCAATGGTTATTTTTATTAATTGTATTTTTTGCTTTATGTTTTGCAATTGATGTTCCTGAAACTTATAAATTTATAAGAGGCCAGGCTGAATTTGTTAAAGATCCAAACCAAAGTGTTTACTTTTTTCTAGGTAAAGAGGTTAGGTATTATGCGTTTGATGTATTTTGGAGATTGCCTCCACTTCTAGGATGGCTGCCTATTTGGATAAACGACTCTTTATTCTTCTTAATGAATGAATGGATGCCAATGGAGTTTTGGAACGAAGATACCCAAGAATTTAAAACTCGACCATTACTATTAGAGATAAGTAGAAATTTAACTTCATTTATGACTTTTTTAATTGAATTAATTAGGGAGATTTTACTTGGAGGTTTAGAAACTATTGTTGCATTTACAAGTTGGGATTTTATTGATGCTTATCCATGGTTAGAGTTGCCAGGTTTACCTTGGACCATTGTTGCAGCTGGAGCAGCTATACTATCTTATAAATTAAGTGGAAAAGGATTGGCTTTATTTGCAGGTTTAACAATGATCTATATTTCTATATTTGGTCAATGGAAACCATCAATGCAAACGCTTTCTTTTATACTTGTTGCAGCTCCACTTTCATTTATTTTTGGTTTAGGCCTGGGTATTGCAGCTTACAAAAGTAAACGTGTTGAAAAAGCATTGTACCCAATTCTTCTGGTAATGCAGACAATGCCACAATACGCTGTATTAGTTCCTGCACTTGTTTTATTTGGAGTAGGTGATCACGCTGCTGTAATTATTACTATGGTTGTTGCAGTTCCACCAATGATATTATTAACAATATTAGGATTAAGAGCTATACCACCAGAAGTTATTGAAGCTGGAAGAATGAGTGGTTGTACCAATTGGCAATTAATGTTCAAGGTACTAATTCCAACAGCAAGAAGAGATATTTTAATTGGAGTTAACCAAGTTATTATGGTTTGTTTTTCAATGGCAGTTATATCTGCGTTCATTGGCGCGAAAGGATTAGGATTTAATTTGTTGTTAGCACTTAATCAACTCAATATAGGGCTGGCACTTGAGGCTGGTTTATGTATTAGTTTAATTGCAATTTTACTTGATAAAATGTCTTTGGCATGGGCAAATAAACAAACAGATTATTTTGGTAATCTGACTTTTTTCCAAAGAAATAAAAACGTAATATTTTTTGCAGCTTCATTCGTAATTGGAATAATTCTTGCATACGTTGGGACTTTTATTTTCAAAGGTAGTTTTAATTACTTGTTTGAAATTCCTCATAATAAAGGAATATCAACAGCAGATTTTTGGAATAAAGGAGTTGATTGGATTTTTGATACTTTCTTCGTGTATATTAAAGCATTCAATACATGGTTAATTCAAGATGTCCTTCAGCCGATGAGAGCTTTATATTTAAGAATGCCTGCAGTAGCTACATTGGTACTAGCAGTTGGCGCAGGATATTTAATTGGAGGAGTTCGATCAGCATTAGTTGTTGCTGCTTTGACTTTATTTATAGCATTAAGTCCATGGTGGGATAGAGCATTAGTAACGTTATACATGGCAACTTTTGGTGTAGTTATTTCTTGTTTAATAGGATTTACAGTTGGAACATTATGTTTTCAAAACAAAAAATCAGCAGCATTTATGCTAGGTGTTTGTGATATATTTCAAACATTCCCATCATTTGTATATTTAATTCCTGTAATGATGCTTTTTGGAATAACAGATACATCTGTTTTAATTGCTGTAATTGTCTATGCAACAATTCCTGCAACTAGATATACAATAGAAGGACTTAGAAGTGTTCCTGTTGGCTTACATGAAGCTGCAACAATGTCTGGTGTAAATAAATTTCAAAGATTAACAAAAATTGAGTTTCCATTAGCATTTCCACATATGATGCTTGGTTTAAATCAAACAATAGTTTTTGCTTTATTTATGGTGATAATTGGAGCTTTTATTGGAACAGAAGATCTTGGTCAATACATTTTAAAAGCACTATCAGATAAAAATGGTGCTGGAATTGGTTTAACACTTGGTATCTGTGTTGCGTTTATAGGATTAATTTTTGATAACTTGATTAGAACTTGGGTTGGAAAAAGAAAAAAACATCTTGGCATAGCTTAGTATTTTGAAAAAATTTATTGTCTCCATTGATCAAGGAACAACCTCGTCAAGAGTTGTTTTGTTTGACACTAAAGGGAACATTAAATTTATTTCTCAATATGAATTTAAACAATACTTTCCTAGAAATGGATGGGTAGAACATAATCCAAATGAAATTTGGTCGACAACACTTAAAGCATTAAAACAAGTAATTAAAAAAGCTATAAGTTTGAAAGGTCAAATACTTACAATTGGAATTACAAATCAGAGGGAAACTACAATTTTGTGGAATAAAAAAACTGGAAAACCTATTTATAATGCAATCGTTTGGCAAGATAGAAGAACGCAGGAATATTGTAAATCTCTAAAAAATAAAAATTATGAAAACACTTTCAGAAAAAAAACTGGATTATTTATAGACCCTTATTTTTCTGCAACTAAAATAAAATGGATTTTAGATAATGTAAAAGTTTCAAAAAAGTTACTAAAAACTAATAATTTATTGTTTGGTACGGTGGATACTTTCTTAATCTGGAAATTAACCAAAGGTAAACAGCATTTAACCGAAGCTACCAATGCAAGTAGAACAATGTTGTTTAATATTAATAACAATAAATGGGATAATGAAATATTACAGAAATTAAAAATTCCAAAGTGTATATTGCCAGAGGTAAAAAATTCTGCGGATAATTTTGGAAAAACCGACAAGAGAGTTACAGGAAAAGAAATACCCATTTCAGCTGTTTTAGGAGATCAACAAGCAGCTGCTGCAGGACAAGCTTGTTTTGAAAAAGGATCTATAAAAAGTACTTATGGTACTGGTGCATTTATAATAATGAACACTGGTTCAAAAAAAATTAATTCAAAAAATAAGTTATTAACGACAATTTGTTATCGATTGAATAATAAGACCACGTATGCTCTTGAAGGATCTATTTTCATAGCAGGAGCAGGCGTACAATGGTTAAGGGATAAAATTAAATTAATAAACAATGCTTATGAAACTGAAAAAATAGCCAAATCAACAAAAAGCAATAATGAAGTTTATGTTGTCCCAGCTTTTAGTGGAATAGGCGCACCTTATTGGAGACCTGACGCAAGAGGTTTAATAACAGGACTTACAAGAGATAGTGATTGGAAAACTTTAGTGAGAGCAACCGTCGAGTCTGTTGCTTATCAAAGTTATGACTTATTTTATTCAATGAATAAAGATGGTTTAAAGCCTAGAATAGTTAAAATTGATGGTGGTATGGTAGCTAATAATTGGTTCTCACAATTTTTGGCAGATGTAATTGATTTAAAAGTAATTCGACCTAAAGTGTTAGAAACTACTGCGCTAGGAGCTGCGCTGTTTGCAGGATATCAAGTAGGAGAATTCAAATCATTAAATCAAATTAAAAATGCATGGAAAAAAGATAAAGCTTTTAAGCCAAAAATTAATAAAAAGCTAAGAAATCATATATTGCATGGTTGGAAGCAAGCAATTAAAAAAACCTTAGCATAAAGATAAAAATGAAAAAAATATTAATTGTTGGCGCTGGAGCTATGGGAGCTGCTTTCTCAATACCATTGTTAGATAATGGTCACTCAGTTGTGTTAACGGAGCCATACAACTCTAAATTATTAAAAAAATTAAACTCAAAAAAAAAATATCACCCATCATTAAATATAAATTTACCAAAAAAATTAAAAATAAATAAATTTTCAAGTGACATTTTAAATCGCAATTGGGACTTAATTGTAATAGCTGTGAGCTCTATTGGAATAGACTTGATTGGAAAAAATCTATCAAAAATTAAAAATAAATTACCAATTTTGGTATTAACAAAAGGTCTTAAATTAGATGGTAGAAATTTAATTTCAATGTCTAGCTTATTAAGAAAATATAATAAAAATTTAAATATCTCAGTTTTGAAAGGCCCATGTTTAGCAAAAGAATTAGCTAAAAAAGTTAAAAGCTTCACTGTTGTTGCAAATAAAAATATAAATACTGCAAAAAAAATAGGAAAATTAATTTCAACAAATTATTATCAAACTGAATTTAGTAGAGATGTTAATGGGGTTGAGTTTTTATCTGCAATAAAAAATATTTATTCTATGATAATTGGAGCCGGGCAATGGCACAATACATCATCGGCTTTATTCAGAAAATCAATTGATGAAATGAAATATCTTGCAAATTATTTTAAAGGAAAAAAGGAAACTGTTTATGGTCTGGCAGGTTTAGGAGATTTATACGTAAGTGCAATGGGAGGAAGAAATAGTAAAATGGGGGAATATCTAGGTAAAGGCTATACTTTTACCCAAGCAAAGAAAAAGTTTATGAAAAACGATACAGTAGAAGGTGCTGATTTAGCAATAGAAATTGCTCCTTTTGTATTTAAAAAAATTAATAAAAGAAAAGTCCCTTTAATGATCTCTTTATTAGAGGCAATTGTTAAAAATAAAAAATTAAAAATTAAATATTAATTTTTTATTTATTTAAAAAAGTTTCCATAGAGTCGTCCATCGCTTTTTCCCAAGGTGTATGATGAATTGGCGCAACTGATCCAGTCACTGGAGATGAAAACGATTTATTTCTATAAGTTAGAATATCCTCTACTTTATGGTGTTCCCATTCTTTGAAATGTTTTCTAATTAATTCAAAATCAATTTTAGGATAATCAGACATATCATGAAGTTCTTTGGTATATTCTGTTTGAAAATCTATCATTTGATCAGGATTTTCTAATTTTTCCTCGATTGAAACCCACTTATTAATGTCTTTATCTATCTCGTCGTCACTAGGCATTTTGATTTTTCCCATGATCACATCTCTCGCATACCATCCCTGACAGTCAAACATGTTAAATGTATGAAACTGGTCCTGCATACCTAAGTATAAAAGTTTATGATTATCTTGCCACACAACTCCTTTGTAAAGTTTTGGTGGATATAATCTGTTATGTGTTTTTAATTTTAAACTTTCATCTAAAAATGGGAAATGATGAAGATATCCAGTACACAAGATCACTACATCGGCATTTTGTTTTGTTCCGTCTTTAAATATAGCTTTTTTTCCATCTAACCTATCTAAGTAATGAACTTCTTTCATGCCTTTTGGCCATTTAAAGCCCATTGGGTTATGCCTGTAACCAATTGTTACACTTTTAGCACCATATTTATTACATTGTAGGGCTACATCTTCAGCTGAATAGCTGCTTCCCAAAACAATCACATCTTTTCCTCTGAACTCTTCTGCATCTCTAAAATCATGTGAGTGCATTATTCTTCCCGGGAAAGAATTCATTCCTTCGTACTCAGGAATAAAAGGCACAGAAAAATGACCTGTAGAGACTACCACATAATCGAATGTATCATTTAAAACTTTATTATTTACTTTGTCCTGGTAGCTAATTTCAAACTTATCATTTTTATAAACAGTGTTTGTGACTCTTGTATTAAATTTAATCTTACTTTTTATATTTCCCTTGCTCACTCTTCCTAAAATATAATCTTGCAAAACTTCTCTTGGAGGAAAAGAAGGAATTGGCTTACCAAAATGTTCATCAAAAGAATAATCAGCAAATTCTAAACACTCTTTAGGTCCATTAGACCATAAGTATCTGTACATACTGTTAGGTACAGGATCTCCATATTGATCTGAGCCAGTTCTCCAGTTGTAGTTCCATAGACCACCCCAACTTTCTTGTTTTTCAAAGCAAACTATTTCAGGAATTTTTTCTCCCTTTTTTTCTAAATGTTCAAATGCTCTTAAAATTGAAAGTCCGCATGGACCAGCGCCTATGATTGCTACTTTTGACATAGAATTTTTCCTATCATTAATAAATTTATAAATATATCTTACTAACAATTTTTAAAAAAATAAAATTATATTTTGTTATGGGTATTAATTGGAATTATCCAACCACTATGTGGATAGGAGAAAATAGAATTGAAGATTTATCCTTAGCTTGTAAAGAGTTAAATATTTCAAACCCATTATTTGTTACAGACAAGGATTTAATTAACTTAGATTTAATAAAAAATATAATATTAAGATTAAAAAAAAGTTTTAAAAATTTAGGTACCTTTTCTAATTTTACGGGAAATCCAATTGGCGAAAATGTAGAAGAAGGCGTTAAAGTTTATAATACCTCTAATTGTGACGGTGTAATAGCTTTAGGAGGAGGAAGTGGTTTAGATGTTGGAAAAGCTATAGCGTTTATGTGCAATCAATCTCGACCGTTATGGGATTTTGAAGATATTGGTGATTACTGGACAAGAGCCGATAGTTCTAAAATTTCAAAAATTATTGCAATTCCAACCACTGCCGGAACCGGATCCGAAACAGGTAGAGCATCTGCAATTATTAATAAAGAAACAGGTACAAAAAAAATTATTTTTCACCCAAAAATGTTACCTTCAATTGTTATTTTAGATCCTTTACTTACATTAAATTTATCTCCAAGATTAACAGCAGCAACTGGAATGGACGCACTAGCTCATAATTTAGAAGCATTTTGTGCACCAGGATATCATCCAATGGCTGATGGTATGGCGATAGAAGGGATGAAGTTAATTAAAAATTCTTTAATTAAAGCATTCACAAATGGAAAAGACGTTAACGCTAGAATGGATTTACTTTCAGCGGCTTCAATGGGCTCGACTGCATTTCAGAAGGGACTGGGGGCAATTCACTCATTGAGCCACCCAGTAAACGGTAAATTTAATGTTCACCATGGTTTATCTAACGCAATATTTATGCCTTATGTTTTAACATTTAATAAAACCTCAATTGAGAATAAAATAATATCGATTTGTGATTATCTTAATTTAAATAAAAATTTTGATAGTTTTTTAGATTGGATTTTGGAATTAAGAAATAATTTAAATATTCCACACAAATTATCAGATGTGATGGATTGTAATAATATTGATTTAGATGAACTTTCCTTAATGGCATTTGAAGATCCATCAACAGGAGGAAATCCCAAAAAATTAAGTCAAAATGATCTAAAAGAAATGTATATAAAAAGTATTTCTGGAGAATTATTTTAATGAAAAAAATATTGATAGTAGAAGGAAACTTACGAGAAGAAAATCAAAGTTTTTCTGAGGCTGGAATTCAAACACATACAGAAAGCCTTAAAGATAGTTTAGCGTTTTTCACAGATAAATTAGAAACCCACGTGGTTAATCCTTCTTCAGACGAAAATATCGATAAAAATATTGATGCACTTGAAAGCTACGATGGTCTTATTTGGGGAGGAAGTAGTTTAAACATCTACAACAATACTCCAGAAATAAAAAGACAAATTGATTTTATGAAAGAGTGTCAGAAAAAAATAAAAAAAATACTAGCAATTTGTTGGGGCATGCAAGTAGCTGTAACAGCAGCTGGTGGAGAAGTGAAAAAATGTACAAAAGGATCTCATAGAGGTATTGCTTCAAATATAGAAATTAATAAAAATGGTTTAAATCATCCACTTTATAAAAATAAAGATCAAAAATTTAACACACCAGCATTTAATTTTGATGAAGTGGTAACAATGCCAGAAAATTCAACTTTATTAGCTTCTAACTCAATCAATAATGTTCAAGGAATAAATTTTAAAATTGGTAACTGTAATATATGGGGCCTTCAATATCACCCTGAGATAACTTACAACAAAATGATCAATTTGATTATTTTTAGAAAAAAGAGACTCTTAGAAAAAGGTGCTTTTAAAGATGAAAATGAAATAGATAATCATATTAAACGCATAGAGACTGAGAATAATAAATTAGATAAAGTTTCTAGAATGAGAGAATTAGAGAATTGGTTAGACTATTTAAATTTAGAATAAACCTTCTATTTCACCTTTTTTATTTAACTTAATCGAGTCTGCTGCTGGAACTCTTGGTAGGCCTGGCATAGTCATGATTGCTCCACAGATAACTACTATAAATTCTGCACCAGATGATAGCCTTACCTCCCTTAATGGAAGAGCATGACCAGATGGAGCACCTTTTAAATTTGGATCAGTTGAAAAACTATATTGAGTTTTTGCAACACAGATTGGTAAGTCACCGTATCCAGCTGTTTCAAAGTTTTTAAGCTGTTCTCTAATTTTAGTGTCAGCAATTACTTCATCAGCTCTATAGATTTCTTTTGCTATTGTCTCAATTTTTTTGAACAATGGAGTTTTACTTTCGTATAAGAATTTAAATTTTGCCTCATCTTTTTTGCATAATTCAGCAACATGAGCTGCTAAATCTTTTGTTCCTTCACCACCATTTGCCCAATGAGTACAAAGGCTTGCTTTAACTCCTAAATCATTACAAAAATCTATTAGTGCTTTTACTTCACTATCTGTATCTTTAATAAAATGATTAACAGCAACAGCAACTGGTAACCCAAATTTTTTAACATTTTCAATATGCCTCTCAAGGTTAACCAATCCTTTTTTAAGTGCATCTACATTTTCGTTTATTAAATCTTCCTTTGCAACTCCACCATGCATTTTTAATGCTCTGATTGTTGCAACAATAACCACACAACTTGGTTTTAAATTTGATTTTCTACATTTAATATCTAAAAATTTTTCAGCACCTAGATCAGCACCAAATCCTGCCTCTGTCACAACGTAATCTGCAAGTTTTAATCCAGTTTTTGTTGCAATAACTGAGTTGCATCCATGTGCTATATTTGCAAAAGGTCCTCCATGTATAATTGCAGGATTGTTTTCTAATGTTTGTGTCACATTAGGTCTTATAGCTTCTTTAAGAAGCACTGTCATAGGTCCTTGAGCGTTTAAATCTTTTGCATAAACTGGTTTTTTATCTCGGTTATATCCAATTGTAATATTTCCGATTCTTTTCTCTAAATCTTCTAGATCATTCGACAAACAAAAGATTGCCATTATCTCAGATGCTACAGTGATATCAAAACCATCTTCTCTTGGAAATCCGTTAGCAACACCACCTAAATTAATGTTTATTGATCTTAAAGATCTATCATTCATATCCATAACCCTTTTCCAAACAATTCTTCTAACGTCTATGTCTAATTTATTTCCCCAATAAATATGATTATCAATTAATGCAGATAACAAATTATGAGCTGATGTGATTGCGTGGAAATCACCTGTGAAATGTAAATTTATTTGTTCCATAGGAACAACCTGAGCGTATCCTCCTCCAGCTGCACCACCTTTCATTCCAAAAGAAGGACCAAGGCTAGGTTCTCTTAAACAAACAATAGATTTTTTTCCAATTTTATTTAATCCATCATTCAATCCAACAGAAGTAGTTGTTTTACCTTCACCAGCTGGAGTTGGAGTGATTGCAGTTACTAAAATTAATTTTCCATCTGGTTTATCTTTAAGCGTATCTAAATATTCTAAATTTATTTTTGCGATGTGTCTTCCCATTGGGCTGAAAGCTTCACTCTCATCAGGGACATTTATTTTTGCTAAAATATCATTTATTGGTTGCATTTTAGCTTCTCTAGCTATCTGAATATCTGACTTTACATCGCTCATGAATAATCCTTTAAATTAAAAACATTTACCTGTGACTTCTTATCCTTTTTTGAGATATTTGGAAACTTCTAAAAAATATATATAAAAAAAATAAGCACTATTTATATTCTTTGTTATAAAATTATTTGATGCAGAAGTATTCAATATTTAATCTAGTTAAAAATGCTTTTTCTAATCATCAAAATTGGGATTTAGCATGGAAAGATCCAACTCCTAAAGAGGAATACGATGTTGTAATTATAGGTGGCGGTGGTCACGGATTAGCTACTGCATATTACCTAGCTAAAGAGCACAACATTACAAAAGTAGCTATTATCGAGAAAGGTTGGATTGGTGGAGGAAATGTAGGACGTAACACTACAATTATTAGATCCAATTACATGCATGACGAAAATGGTTTGTTTAGTGAGTTTGGAATGGATCTATGGAGAAAGATGAGTCAGGATCTGAATTACAATGTAATGTTTTCTCCAAGAGGTATTATTAATCTTGCTCACTCTGATGCACAAATGAATGCTTATGCAAGAAGAGGAAATTCGATGAGGTTAAATGGAATTGATGCAGTTCTTTTGAATAGAGAGCAAGTAAAAGAAATTATTCCAATGGCTGATTTTTCTGAAAATGTAAGATTTCCAATTTTTGGTGGCTTGATGCAACCAAGTGCAGGTACAGCAAGACATGATGCTGTTGCATGGGGTTATGCACGTCAGGCAGATTCAATGGGGGTAGATATTATTCAGAATTGTGAAGTAATTGGATTTGATGTTTCAGCGGGAAAAATAAATGGCATTAGAACTTCACGTGGAAATATTAAAGCAAAAAAAGTTGGTTTATGTGTTGCTGGTAGCACAAATATTTTAGCAGAAAAATTAAACATGACTTTACCAATAGAAACTCATTTACTGCAAGCTTGTGTTTCTGAACCAATTAAACCAGTGTTGGATAATGTAGTTACATTTGGTGCAGGACATTTTTATGTAAGTCAGTCAGATAAAGGTGAAATGGTGATGGGTGGAGATTTAGATGGGTACAATAGTTATGCTCAAAGAGGAAATTTGCCAACATTACAACACGTTTTAACTGAGGGAATAGCGATGATGCCATTTTTGAGCAAATTAAAAATGTTGAGAACCTGGGGCGGTATAATGGATATGTCAATGGATGGTTCACCAATTATTGATAAAACACATATTGAAGGATTGTATTTAAATTGTGGATGGTGTTACGGAGGATTTAAAGCCACACCTGCATCAGGATGGACATTTGCACACACAATTGCACAAGATAGAGTTCACGAATTAAACTCTGGTTATAGTTTAAATAGATTTAGTACTGGCCATCTTATTGATGAAAAAGGACTTGGAACAAAAACCTGGATATCGTAAATGCTTTACATAAACTGCCCACACTGTGGAATGAGATCTCAAAATGAATTTTCATATGGTGGCGATGCAAGCGTTAAAAGACCGGAACTTAATAAAGAAGTTTCTGATCAAGAATGGGATAATTTTGTTTACAATAGAAAAAGTTTAAGAGGAAAGCATTTGGAGCTATGGCAACATATTTCTGGATGTAGACAATGGATAAAGGTTGAGAGAGATACTGCAACCCATGAAATTTTTAGAACTTTTAAAGCTGATGAGGAAGTAGCTTAATGACTCAAGCTTTTAGAATTGAAAATGAGGGATTAATAAATAGGGATAAAAAATTATCTTTTAAATTTAATGGTAAAACTTACTTTGGTTATGAGGGCGATACATTAGCTTCAGCTTTATTAGCAAATGGAGTTCATTTAGTAGGAAGAAGTTTTAAATATCATAGACCCAGAGGTTTTTTTGGAGCAGGTGTAGATGAACCTTATGCAGTTGTTCAACTTTATAGAAATGGTGAAACAGAACCCAATATCAAAGCAACAGAGCAGGAATTATTTGAGGGTTTAGAGGCGAAAAGTGTTAATTGTTGGCCAAGTGTTAATTTTGACATAGGTGCAATCAATAATTTTTTAAAAATTTTTTTACCGGCAGGTTTTTATTACAAAACTTTTATGTGGCCAAAAAGTTTTTGGTATCGAATCTATGAGCCTTTCATAAGAAAAGCAGCTGGTTTAGGTGTAGCTTCAACTAAACACGATAATGAAAGATATGAACATAAATATGAATACTGTGATTTATTAATTGCAGGTTCAGGACCTTCAGGTTTAGCTGGTGCATATGCTGCAGCAAAAAATGGAGCTAAAGTAATATTAGCCGAAGATAAACCAAGATTTGGTGGATCTTTACTTACTAGTGATGTCAATATTGGTAATCAATCAGGAAAAGATTGGGCTGATAGCATAGTTGCTGAGTTAAAAACAATGCCAAATGTTGTTGTAAAAAATAGATCTCAAATTTTTGGATACTATGATCACAACATGCTTGTGATGTCAGAAAAAGTTAGTGATCATTTACCATCAACTAAGAAATATCACCCTAATAAAAGGTTATGGTACATTCGAGCGAAAGAAGTTTTGATTTCCTCAGGATCAATTGAAAGACCAATTGTTTTTGGAAATAATGATACACCAGGGGTAATGCTTTCCTCAGCTGCTAAAGAATATTTAAAAGTATATGGTGTTTTAGTTGGAACAAAACCATTGGTATTTACAAATAACGATAGTGGATACGAAACAGCAATTGAATTTAAAAAACATGGAGTAGATCCAGTTGTTTTGGACTCAAGAAAAAATCCTGAGTCAGAAATAATTGATGAGGCAAAAAATTTAGGAATTAATATTAAAAATTCATATGTTGTTGTTGCAGCACAAGGATACAAAAAAGTAAAATCAGCAGATATTGCAAGTATTTCTGAGGACAAAAAACAACTTGGTAAAATAGAAAATATTCAATGTGATTGTATTTGTGTTTCAGGTTTTTGGACACCAACTATTCATTTAGCTTCACAATCAGGAAATAAAACAAAGTTTAAAGAGGAAATTGACGCATTTGTTCCAGGACAATCAAAACAAAATGAAATCACTTTAGGTGCAGCTAATGGAGTATTTTCACTAGAGGAAACTTTAAAAACTTCATTTGCAGCAGGAAGTGAATTATCAAAAAAAATTACTGAAAATGATAATAAGGTAGCTATTCCAAATGTTGTTGAAAAGAAATCTTCTCAGCATGATAAGTTTTGGTGTGTTCCATTGCCAAAAGGTAAAAATTATAAAAGATTTTTAGATTTTCAAAACGATGTAGCGGTATCTGATGTAGAAATAGCTTTAAGAGAAGGGTATCGATCAATTGAACACGTTAAAAGATATACCACTTTAGGAATGGCAACAGACCAAGGAAAAACAAGTAATTTAAATGGATTACAATTAGTATCCGAAATTGAAAATAAAGTTGTTCCTGCTGTAGGTCATACGACTTTTAGGCCTCCATATACTCCTGTTTCTATTGGAGCAATAGTAGGAAGAGAGGTTGGAAAACATTCAAAACCAACAAGAAAATCTCCAATGCATTCATGGCATGAAAAAAATAATGCAGTTTTTGTTGATGCAGGTGTTTGGTTAAGACCAAGATATTATAAAAGAGGAAATGAAAATTTATTTGAGGGATCAAAAAGAGAAGCAAAAAATGTAAGAACAAATGTAGGCGTTTGCGATGTAACTACATTAGGTAAAATAGATATTAAAGGACCAGATGCAGCAGAGTTATTGAATAGGGTTTATACAAATGCATGGTTGAAGCTACCAGTTGGTAAAGCAAGATACGGTGTAATGTTAAGAGAAGATGGAATTGTTATGGATGACGGAACAACTACAAGAATTTCTGAAAATCATTATCATATGACGACGACAACAGCTCAAGCAGCAAACGTTCTTTCGCATTTAGAATATTATTTGCAACTCGTTTGGCCTGAATTAAATGTGAATGTAGTTTCAACCACAGAACAGTGGGCTGGAGCAGCTATCGCTGGACCTAAATCTAGAGATTTATTACAAAAATTATTTCCAAACTCTGATGTATCAAATGAAGGCTTACCTTTTATGGGCTATATGGAGGGAGATTTATTTGGTGTTAAAGCAAGAATATATAGAATTTCGTTTTCAGGCGAGCTTGCTTATGAGGTAAATGTTGAGTCTGATTATGGAAATTTTATGTGGGAAAAAATAATTGAACTTGGTGAAGAATTTAATATTCAACCATATGGAACTGAAGCATTATCAACTCTTAGAATTGAAATGGGACATGTTGCCGGATCAGAACTTGATGGCAGAACAATTCCATTCGACAACGCCTTAGAAGGTCTTGTTAGTAAAAAGAAAGATTTTATTGGTAAAAGATCATTACAAAGATCTGCATTTATAGCTGAAGATAGGCAAAGAATAGTGGGCGTAGTTCCATTAGATAAACAAACAAGTATACCAGAAGGCTCTCACTTAGTTAAAGATGATAAAGCACCGTTACCAAATCCAAAATTAGGTCATATCTCTGCGTCTTGTTGGAGTGTTGAATATGATAATCCTTTTTCTTTGGCAATTTTGAAAGATGGAAAAAATATGATCGGTCAAAAGCTTTATGCGATGTCGCCACTCAAAAACAAAGTAATACCAGTTGAGATAGTTTCATCACATTATGTAGATCCGAAAGGTGAAAGAGTTAGATCATGACATTAATTTCAGCTTTATCAAATGTTCATACAAAAGGTCAATTCGGAGATTATGAAGGTAAAAATCAAAATGATATACTTAGAATATCTGAAATCAAAAATTTATTAATTGTTCAAATAGTTCAGTACAAAAATTCTTCAATTTCATTTGAGGGTATTGATATTGATGGTTTAAAATTAAAAAATGAACCTTTGGCAGTAGTATTTAATGAAACTACAAGAATTATGTGGAATGGACCAAAAAACTGGCTTTTAGTTTCAATAAAAAAAGATTTAATAAAAAATGTAGAAGATAAATTTAAAGAAACAGATTTTGCTGTAACAGATTTATCTCATTCTAAAGCTATTATAGAAATCGAGGGAAATGATACTATAGAAGTTTTGAAAAAAGGATGTCCTTTTAATTTTAATAAATTAGATAAAAACAATTCAATTAACTCAACTTATAATGGAATAGCTTTTACTGTAGATAGGTTGAGTGATGATCCAAATAAAGTAAGGATATTTACGCTAAGAAGCTTTGGTGAGTCTCTATATCACTCTATAACAGATGCATCTCTAGAGTTTGGTTTTGAAAATATATAAAACTTAGTTTTCAATCTCTTGTTGCAATATAAACACCTATAGAAGTAATTAGAAATCCAATTAAATCTAAGCTAGTTAAATTTTCATTTAAGAAAAGCCACGCCATAAAAGCAGAAGTTGCTGGAATTAAAAAAAATATAGAAACAGTTTTGCTTGCTGAATTATTTTTTATTAAAAACATCAATATTGTAAACGCACCAAATGACACTAAAAATATTTGATGACTCATTGCAATAACAAAAGTTTGTGAGAAATCAATATATGGATCAACAAATAAAATTATTATTAATAAATGAAACAAACACCCACCAAGAGCTTGATTCATATTACTCACAGACAAAGGTAAGTTGTTGCTTAATTTTTTTTGCCATAAAGTTGAAAATGTAATTGCTAACAAAGCTATTATAGTTGCTATCAATCCTGCTGCTGGTATTTTAGAACCAACATCAAAACCTAATACAAGTCCTGCGCCAGCAAATCCCAATAAAACACCTATCCATTGTTTTATAGATACTTTCTCATTTAAAATTGGACCACTTAATGCATTTGTGAGAACTGGTTGAAGGGTTACAATTAACGCTGCTATTGCTGTGGGCATGCCTATTGAAATTGAGTAAAAGACACCACCAAGATAAAAACCATGAAACAAGACACCGCTAAAAAAAGATTCAAAAAAATTTTTTTTGCTTACTAGAATTTTTTGTTTTGAATAAATTGAAAATAAAAAAAAACCGAAAGCAACTAATGCAAATCTAAAAGCTAAAGCAGCAAATGGATCACTATTGTCTATGATAGGTTTGGTTGTTATGAAAGCGGAAGACCATAGAAGTATAAATATGAAAGGAAAAATTTTAATCATCATATTTAATAAACAAATAAATCAAATAAAATCAAATAAATCGATACCTATTATGAACAAATTAGAAGTGGAAATGAAATACCAAATCACCTAAAGTTCAACCATGAAGTTTAAATTGTTTCGAATTTTAACAGTTATACTGTCTTTCTTCTTATTGACAGGCTTTGTGCCCATTCTTTCATTTGTTGGTCCAGGTGTAACTGCTCTTACTTCAGGTAACATCTATAAAGCTAGTGCACAATTTATAGTTAATCAACGTATAGAAAAAGAGACCGGAAAAAATTCTTTAGCTTTAATTAAAGAAACTTTAGTTGAAGAAAAAGATATAAATATTAAAAAAAATTCTTTTGATGATGACTTTAGACAATTAGTTGAAACAAGAATTAAAATGACGAAACAAAAACTAGATAATCAAAATCTACAAAAATTACTTAAAAAACGAATAAAACTTACAAGATCCATGCTTAATATAAATAATATTACTAAATGATATTTAGATGTATCAAATTTTCTTGTTTGGTTTCTTTACACCACATCTCATAGCTTTCACAAACCCTCCACAAGTGATCAAAAGCTCTCTGAGAAATTTCTAGTGGAAAATGACTCTTGGTATAATAAAGTTTTGGTATTTTCATTAAAAATTTAACCATCGAGTCCTTTTGTAACTCTAAAAGTCTTAAAGTTTCTGCATTAATTTTTTTTTTAGTTATTTGGTCAATAAATTTATTATTCTTAAGTTCTAAGAGCCATTTATCATGAAATTCTCCAGAACTTAAAAAGTCGTATTCCTTAGTAGTCATGAAAATTTCAAAAGCTTGTATATTATTGACTTCAGGATTTTGTTTTTTAATTTCTATTATGTTTGAATAAACAAATTCAGCAGCTCTCAACACATATGGTTTTTCAGTCTTGTTAGACATACACTAATTTTTATGCTTAACCATAGCTGAATGAGCTAAAATTAAGTTAGGGTCTAAAAATAATTTTGATGATTTTACATTTTCAAATGATTTGAATGCAAAAATTGCAATAGGGAGTTCTGTACAACCTAAAATAATTTTTTTACACTTCATTTTAATTAAGGAATCAATTGCAGGTTTAATTGCTTTTGCAGCAGCTTTCACATTTCCCATTTTAACTAATTTAATTGTTTTATTAACTGACATTTTTTGTATTTTTTGAGATGGCTCTACCAATTGATAATCTTTTTCAAAAAATTTCTTATAAACTCCAGTTTTAAGAGTACCCTCAGTGGCTAGTAGACCAACTTTAGATTTTTTTTTGCATTTTTTTTTTGTAAATTTGAAAACTTCTTTTGGCATATTAATTATTGGAATATTAATTTTGTTTTGTAAATCATCGAACCAATAATGAGCCGTATTACAAGGTATAACTATAAATTTACATTTATTCTTTTCTAGAAGCTTACAGCCTTTGAGCAAACTCTTTAAAACTTTGTTATATTTTTTTCTACTTGTTTTGTTGGTGGACTTGTTTAAAAGATTTTTAGTTTGAGACCCTATAGACTCAGGTCTTCCTGGAATATTTGATTTGTTATAAAGTAAAAATAGTGGATACTCTTGATCAATCTTTCCTCTATTTAGAACTGCAAGCTTATTACAAAAATCAAGACCAGCTTGAGTTCCCATTCCACCTAAAATTCCAATCATATTTTTGATTAATTTATTAATTTTTAAATTTAAATCTATAATTATTAATTATGTTTAAAGATTGTTATTAGTTTAGGTATTGGCTGAATAATAAATTTATTAATACTTAAATGAATATTTCAGCCAATAGGAAGTGTGAAATTATGCAGTTTTTAAGTTAACTGCTGAAGGACCTTTAGGACCATCTTCAACATCGAAAGTCAAAGATTGACCCTCATCTAAACCGTTCATACCAGCATCTCTTACCGCTGAAACATGTACAAACACATCTTTTTCTTTATCTTCTCTTTCAATAAAACCAAAACCTTTGGTTGGATTGAACCATTTTACTTTTCCTTGTAGACTCATATTTATCTTCTTACTTTTTGTTATGTTAAATTATTACTTATTATTAAGTAATATTGGCTTTCTTTAGATTTTATTGGGTTTTGTCAACAAAATATATCAAGAATTAAAAAAAATTTTTAAATATCGTCAATTAGCATGGTTAAATAGACAGAATTAATGTCTTTTTTATAGTGCGCAAAAGGTTTGCACACCTTGAAACCAGTTCTTTTGAAAAGTTTTCTTGCTGGTATAAAAAAATCTCCCGCACCAGTTTCGATACTTATTCTTTTTATACTTAACTTTTTAGCTTCATTAATTAAATGATTGATTACATCAATACCTTTGCCTTGCTTTCTAAAGTTATTATGAATTCTTATAGATTTAAATTCTCCATGTTCTTTATCTAAAAATTTTAAAGCACCACAACCGATCAGTTTTTTATTATCCCATAAACTCCAAAATTTAATTAATGGTACTTTTAAACCAGGAATATCAAGGACGTGAGCACTTCCCTCTGGAGATGCGGCTCTAAGCTCAATAAAATGCTCTGTAAGAAGCTCATTTACTTCTGGATTATCAAAATTACCTTCTATTGATTTTAACATTTATACTAAAGTTGTGATATGACCCATTTTTCTATTTTCTTTTATATCTTTTTTTAAATAATCAAAGAAAAATTCGTTATCACTAAACTTTTGTAAATTTCTATAATGGGTAATTTGATCACCAAGCAAATTTATCATTTTAGCATTAGAAATTTTTTTTAAAGGGATTTGTTCTAAACCACATACAGCTCTTACATGATTTTCAAATTGACTGACATTAAAAGCATTTATTGTGAGATGTCCTGAGTTATGTACTCTTGGAGCAATCTCATTAACATAAAGATTATCATTTCTATCTATAAAAAATTCCACACATAAAGTTCCAACATATTTAAGTTCTTCAGCAATAAGCATTGCCCAATCTTTAGATTGATTAAAAATCTTTTCATTAATTTCAGCAGGTATTTTTGAATATTTTAAAATTTGATCTTCATGAGTGTTTTCTATTGGCTCGTAAATTTCATATTTGTTATTACTAAATCTTGTAATTATAATTGAAATTTCTTTTTTTAATTTTACAAGTTTTTCAAGGATATACCCTTTTGAAAAATCAATGTTCAATGAATTAATTTCATTACTTGATTTGATTGGATATTGACCTTTCCCATCATAACCAAGTGTTGTTGTTTTTAATATTCCTGGTAAAAAATCTTCTAAGGCATCTATGTCAGATTTTTTATCAATTGAAACATATCTGGTTGTTCTAATATTTAATTTATTAATAAAATCCTTTTCAGCCAATCTATGTTGGATTAATCTATTGACTGAAGGCTTTGGTAAAACAGGTTTAAATTTGTTTATTTCATTTAATGTTTCAAATGGAATATTTTCAAATTCAAAAGTTACTAAATCAACTTGATTTATGAATTCTGAAATTTTTTCTTTATTATCATAACTTCCTGTAACAAATTGATTACAAAAATTTTGCGCTGGTGCATCTATGTCATCACAAAAAATAACGGTTTTAATGTTTAATTTGTTAGCTGATATTGCAAGCATACTTCCAAGTTGACCACCCCCAATGATACCAAGAGTTATTTCAGACATTTTATTTTGGAGTTTTTTTTACAGATTTAGTTTGTGAAGTTCTAAAATTTTTAAGTTTTTTTCGAACATTTAAATTATTATTAGCAATTATTGCTGCAGCCAATAAAGCAGCATTAATTGCACCATCTTCCCCTATAGCAAGGGTTCCCACAGGTATTCCTTTAGGCATTTGTGCAATTGATAACAGACTATCTAAACCTTTAAGTTTTTTACTTTCAATAGGAACGCCGAGTACTGGCACATGTGTAATTGCTGATATCATCCCTGGAAGATGAGCAGATCCTCCAGCACCTGCAATAATTACTCCTATATTATTTTGCTCAACTTTTGCAGCATATTCATACATTCTTTGCGGTGTTCTGTGAGCAGATATAATTTTTGTTTCAAATGAAACTCCAATTTTTTTTAGGGTTTTTTCAGCTAGTTTCATTACTTTATAGTCTGATTGACTTCCCATTATGATTGAAACTTTTAATTTACTATTTTTTTTCATGAAAATTGATCAATCTGTTTATTTCAAAATTAACTTAAAATTTCAATAAAATTAATAGTATTTAAAATACATATTGATTAGAGTTAAGCATACTATGAATTATAAAATTGATAATCTTCAATATTGTAATTGGTCTAGGAAAATCTTTGAGATAAATAGATCTGCTGGATTAGATGCTGTCCATGTTACAATTGTCTACCATGAAGATTTTGATGAATTACAACTTGAAATTAAAAAATGGGAAAAATTGTTTCATGAAAACTCAGATTTAATTTTTCCTGGTAAGAACTTTCATGACATTGATAAAGCTAACAAAGAAAACAAAACTGCAATATTTTTTGGTTTTCAAAACTGTTCACCAATTGAAGATGACATAAATCTTGTTGAAAAGGTTCATCAATTAGGATGTAGATTTATGCAACTTACTTATAATAACCAGTCTTTGCTAGCAACAGGTTGTTATGAAAAAGTAGATAGCGGAGTTACAAATTTTGGACGCGAGGTTATAAGAGAAATGAATAGAGTCGGGCTCGTGGTAGACATGTCACATTCTGCAGAAAAAAGTACTATAGATGCAATTGAATTCAGTGAAAAACCAATAGCAATTACTCATGCTAATCCTTCTTTTTGGCATCCAGCTAAAAGAAATAAATCCTCAGATTTATTAAAAATTTTGAGTGATAGTGGTGGTATGTTGGGTTTATCATTATACCCTCATCACTTAAAAGGTAACACAAATTGTACTCTAGATAGTTTTTGTGAAATGGTGGCAAAAACAGCCGAAATAATGGATGTAAAAAAAATAGGAATAGGATCAGATCTTTGTTTAGATCATCCAGATACTGTTGTTGAATGGATGAGAAATGGTTCTTGGTCTAAAAGTAAAAATTATGGTGAAGGTTCGAAAAATAAACCAGGTTTTCCTAAACAACCTGACTGGTTTCTTGATGCAAGAGGGTTCTTAAATATTGAAAAAGGTCTAAAAAAAGCAGGTTTTTCAGATACCGAGACACATGGAATACTTGGAAATAACTGGTACAATTTTTATAAAACTATTTAATTATGAAAGTTGAATTAAGAGACCCAAATAAAATAATGAAATTATCAAGGCTAGGATCTTTTCATCAATCAAAATTATCTTTTTTAAGAAGTTTTCTTAATGAGTTTAAAGAGTGGGAGTATAAAAGAGATTTATTTAATTTAAATGAAAATGGTTTTGGAGAAGCTGTTTATTCATTTAAAAAAAATAAAAGAGTTTATTCTTTAATTTGTTTTGCAAATGAAATCAAAGATGAAGAAAGATCAGATAGAGTTATTGCAACAAAATGGGATGCAGCTTTTACATTACATGATGGAGTTCCTACAAAAAAAGACATTGAAAGATTAAAAAATGAAGTTCCAAAACAAGAAGTTGGCAGACTTTCTTATAAAGAATTAACTTTATCAAGAGCAAACAAATCAGTAAGAATTTATAATCATGTAGTTGAAAGTTTGAGCAAAGGTGAGCAGCCAGATTCAAACTTATTATCAAAAGTAGGCTATTTATATAGGACTACAGCAGTATATGGCTCAGGCAAATTTGGTCTTGCAGATCGATTCAGAATTAAAAATCGTGAAGAAATTAATGGTCCATTCAGATTAGAAATGATGCTGGTTTATTTGGTAAGACAATTTACTTTTGATCAAGTTAATCATGTTGCTTATTATAAAAATCCAAAAACAGCTGTTAAGCTAGATGATAATATTTGTAAAAACTTGGGAATAGGTAATTCCACAGGCTTGGGTATGGCTCCATTTATAGTCAATCACCCAACTCTATTAAATAATTGGATTTTAAGTAGAGAAAAAGCACTTAAGAAAATTAGAGAAATCAAAGATGTAGAAAGTCAAGATAGCGATTTGTTTATAGATTGTGTAAAAAAATCATTAAAAAATATTACAAGCTGGAATACTGATAGCGAATATCAGCTAAAAAAAATTTCTTCATTATTAAAGGATGTAGAAAAATTCTTAAATTTTATAGATAAAGATTTTAATTTTAAGAGCGAATATCCTTTTAACAAAATCTATCAATGGTTAGAGGACAATACTTGTGAAGAATGTATTGAATACATAGTGTCAATAATGATGGAACCTTATAACGATATTATAAATCCTTTGGTAAAAGAAATGAGTTCAGACGAAGAAAAATATTTTAATATTCCAACTTATAGAAAAGTTGATGAATTGAGGAATATCATTGAAGCAAAGTATCCTAATATTCTAGATATTAATTTTGAAAAAAAAGAAAATAATAAAAACTTTTGGTTTATTTCAAAAAATAAAGAAGAACCTAGATTGGCGGATCGTTTTGAAGAACATGGATCAGAATTAGAACAGCCTTTAGCAATAGCAAGAGATATAAAAAAACTTTATGACAAATTATTAGTCTCAAAAAATAGTTTAACTATTGCTGAGTTTTTAACGTCAAATTCTGAATTAAGACATGTAGTGAGGAGGGCATTCATTGTAGAAAAATTTCCTTATTCAGAAATACAAGATAATACAATTGGAAAAGATTTAATGCCAATTGATATGCTTAGATTAAAATTGTCTTTCTTTGGGGCATTAAAATTTGATCCACGATCTGACAAATGGTTAAGAATTTGCATGTTTCAAGGAGCTCCACTTCCAAACGAGTTAAAAAGTTATGACGAGCAGTGGGTATATAAAACAAATATTTAATAATGAAATCACTGAGTGAAATTGAAACTACTGTTAAAAGAGCTTCAAAGGCAGCAGGATATTCTTGGGGAGTTTCTGAGGAAACAGGAAAAAGTATAAGGTTGTTAGAGCTATTTAGTTTACCGGGTATTAAGCACCTTAATGAATATTTAAATAAAAAAAATGAAAGTAAATTTGAAAATTTAAATTTAATTAGTGAAAATAATTCCTCATCAAATAATCCTTACTGTCCAATTACTTTAGGTGTTAGTTTTTTAGATCAAATAAATGTTTTAGAAAAATTAAAAAAAATTGAGTTTAAAAATGTTGCTTATCCAATTATTTTTATTTCATTCATAAGTCGTTCATCAGAAATTATTGGAAAAAAGATTAATGTAAAAATAGATGAAAAAAAAATGTTATTAAATCTAAATGTAAATATTATTTCAAATTTTATTGATCAAGAATTTCCAAGGATAGCGAATAAAATTGAGGTCAATCTACTTGAAAATGAAGATAACTTTACAGACGATGAATGGAATAATTTATACAAATTATCCGAAGAAACTTTTGTTGAAGAGAGTGACAGTTTAAAAGAGGGTGCGGCAGGTGCAGGTTTGACAGATAATGATTGATAAAATAGACGAAAAAAATCTAAAGGTAGATACTGAAGAATTAAACAATATTTGTGATGAATGCAAAGAGGAAGACGAAAGTGTAACTCAAAATTTAATTCTTACTGGGTTTAAATTATGTAAATCTTGTAGAGTATCTAAGACTATTTTTCCGCTTTAACTGATTTGACTTACTGGAAGCATATTCATTCTACTCATTACAAATGAGATAGATAAAAATGCAATAATTAAAAAAGATAAAAGTACAATCCCAAAAGATTTAAAATTAGATTTTAAACTTAATATTTGTTTAGTTGAAATTATTAAACCTGCAAAAATCCAGAACTGAGTAAGAAAAATTATTGGTATCATTAAATCTGGTGTGACCGCAAAAAATCTTAATAAACCAGGGGCATGTGCAAATCCAACAGCTGTTAAAACTTTTTTGAATGAAACTTTGGTTTGCTTATCAGGAAACAATTTAACTCCAATTACAAAAATAAAAATCGCCCATATTAGCCAAGTAACTATTGCAGTTAAACCAGACATTGCAATAGCTGTTTTAATAATGGTGTTAGCTGCTACTGCGCCAGCGATACCATCTAGGATCATTATAATCCCAGCAAAGTATATTGATGCTTCTCCAAAATTTTTATTATCCGAATAAAGAGTTTTGTCTAATTTAATTGACTTAAAAATTATATTTAAAAATTCAGCAAACATTAATTTTTTTTATTTTTATTTTTTTGAGCCTTATAAGAAACAATTAATGGAAATATTATTAAAGCAATAGCAATGATAATGCAAACTGCTATTAAAAAACTTTTGGTCATTAGAATTGAAAAGGGGAGCTGAAATTAGCTCCCCCATAGTAAATTTTAGCCTTTTACAACTTCTCTTGTATTTGCATTGAAAGACTCTTTGAATGGAATATCCACAACCACAGCATCTACAGGTGTTCCTGGAGTGTCCGAGTATTTTTCAGGAAGGTGAACTTTGAACTTAGTTCCAACTTTATTTTTTGGAAATCCATTAGGGTTTAAAGTTCCATCAAACGGAACGTATCCCATAGCAATATTGGTTTTCTTCTCTGGATGCCACCATGGTGAAGTAAGAAATCCAACTGGATCTCCACCACTTTCTGGTGATACAAGCCAAAAGTCTGGCGCATAATCATCAATTGGTTTACCGCCTAACTCCATTCCAACTAATTGAAGTTTATATGGTTTTTTTCCAGCTTTTATATCTTCTCCCATTTTTTCCAAAGCAGCTTTACCAACATAATCAGCTTTTTTATTCCATTCACCTTTACCAGATAATGAAACTTGATAACCTAAATTACATTGAAACGGATTATGTTGTTGATCCATGTCTTGTCCCCAAGAAAGAATACCTGCTTGTATTCTTCTATGGTGTGCAGGTGCAATAACCATCAATTTATGTTTTTTTCCTGCATCTAATACCGCATTCCACATATCCTCAGCATATAAAGTTGCATTTCTTAAATATATTTCATAACCAGCTTCTCCTGAAAAACCAGATTGAGAAATTACACAACTTCTTCCTCCAACGGTTGCTTCTGCCAATCCATAGAAAGGCATATTATCAAAATCAACTTGGTCTCCACAAAGGTCTTGCATTAAAGCTTTTGATTTAGGACCTTGAATTTGGACTGGACATGCATCTATTTCCTCAATTGTACAATTAAATTTTCCATCTGCATTTACACCTTGTAAGTACATTCCGATATCAGAGTCAGATAACGAAAACCAAAATTCATCTTTTGAAATTCTTAAAAGAATTGGATCGTTTAATACTCCTCCATAAGCATTACATAATATTACATATCTTGCTCTCATAGGAGAAATTTTTGTTGCATCTCTAGTTATAACGTAGTCAGTAAATTTTTCTGCATCTGGACCTTTAACTCTTATTTGTCTTTCAACAGCTACATTCCACATTGTTACATGGTTAACGATTGCATCGTATTCAACCATTGCTCCACCATCTTCAGGTTTTACATATCCTCTTGGGTGATAAATTCGATTGTATACAGTTGCTCTCCAACAACCTGCCTGCATTGATAAATGCCAATAAGGTGACTTTCTTACCCTCGTTGAAATTAATAATTCAACTTTAGTTGGCCCACTTTGTCTTAAATTGTATGGTACTTCTCTGTCAGATTGATCAACAGAAGTAACATGTTGTACTTTAGTATAGTCAAATTCTTTAGACATAACTATTCTCCTTCAACCACTTGTTAGTTTCCTTCAAGCCGCCGAATGTATAAATGTGGAAGTTATCAGTATGCGATTTAACTTTCCCAATTAAATCATTAGGGTCTTTAGGTTTCAACAAATCCAACGCCTTACTAAAATTAGATTTGAGAAAGTTTAAGGAATTTTTTGCTCCTACAATATTAGCAAATTTAATTAAGCTAGATATCTTTAATGGCCCAGTAATTCCCACATGCACTGGTACGCTTTGTTTAGAAATAAAATCTATAATAGGCTGAGGATCTAGCAACCACTGTGTTACAATATAATCAGCGTAAGGCTTTTTATCTATCATAGCTTTTTCTAAATCTGTATCGGATATATCAGGACTCCCCTCAGGATGTCCAGCAATTCCTATTTTCATTTTTTCAAAATAACCTGTCTCTAAAAGTTGAAATGAACTATCAAATTTACCTGTTGGTTCTCTTCCACCACCAATAATCAAGGCTTGCTTCACTCCTCCGTCTTTGCATCTAGAAACATAATCTTTAAGTTCTTTTTCATTATGCATTGATCTAGCAGGAAAATGAGGAACGGGATTAAATCCTTTTTTTACAAGTTCTACCGCTTTATCAGCTGTCTCTCTATAATCACCTCCAGGTAGCATTGTAATATAAATGTCAGACAATGCTGGAACTGTATCAACTTCTGTTTTAGGTCCAATTTCCAATGAAAAATTCATAGTGAAGATCTTTATTTATTTTGAAATATGAGTCTAGAAAAATCGATTGAGACTAATTTACTTTTTTAACTGACCTCTGTGCTTTTGAATTCTTTGTCCGTACTGTTGAGTTACTCTATCAAAGATAATTGCTAGTGCTACGATTGCTAAACCATTCATCATTCCAAGAGCTAAATATTGGTTAGAAATAGCTTGTAAAATAGGTACTCCCAAGCCTTTTACACCTATCATTGAAGCAATTACTACCATTGCTAAAGCCATCATAATCGTTTGGTTGATTCCAGCAAAAATTGTTGGTAGAGAAAGCGGGATCTGAACTGACCTTAATTTTTGCATTGGTGTTGCCCCAAAAGCTTCACTGGCTTCAAGCGTTTCTTTGTCAACTTCTCTAATTCCAAGGTTGGTTAATCTCACAATAGGGGGGAGTGCATAAATACATACAGCAAGTAGACCAGGCACTTTACCAATACCTAAAAGCATAATTATTGGAATTAAATACACAAAGCTTGGAATTGTTTGCATCATATCTAAAACAGGCAAAATCGCTTTTTCTGCTCTTGCTGACTTTGACATTAAAACTCCAATTGGAATTCCCACAACTATACAAACTAAAGTGGAAACAGAAATAATTGCCACTGTTGCCATACAATTTTTCCACATACCAAAATAACCAATCACTATAAAGCAGACAACTGTTCCAATAACTAGCTTGATACTTCTAGATCCTATCCATGCTAACAATCCAAAAACTGCAATTACAATTGGCCAAGGAGTATTAACTAAAAGTTTTTCTAACCATATTAAAAAATATAAAAGTGGATCAAAAAATCCCTCTATGGCATCACCATATGCTCTTGAGAATTCTTTAAAACTAAAATCAATACTTTTTTTCAACTCCCTAAGAGCTGTTCTATCCATTACAGGGATTTTATTAAAGAATTCCATATAAATTTTTAAACTAATTGAACCCGTTTAAAAAACGGGTTCAATAATATTTTAAAATTAAAGTGCTTTTTTTATTTTTTTTGCAGCATCACTTGAAACCCATTTACTCCAAACACTTTCTTGTGTTTTTAGGAATTCAATAGCAGCATCAGCACCTTCTGCTTGGTTTTCACCCATCCAAACTAACATACCATTCATAACTGTTCCTGGATAAGTTCTTTTCTTGAAATAATCCATTCCAGCACTTCCAGCAGTATTTTTGAAATTATCTGTTACTACAGTGAAAACTTCAGATTTTACCCATGAAGATTTTTTAGGGTCGGCACACTCTTGCTCAGGTTTAACTAAACAGTTATCCCAATTGTCTTTACCACCCCATTCACCCATATCTACAGCTTGCATATCATATTTACCGATTAAAGCTGTTGGCGACCAATAGTAACCAAACCAGTTTTCTCCTCTTTCAGCAGCTTTTGCAATTGAACCATCAAGTCCTGCAGCGGAACCTGTTTCAACAATAGCCCAACCTTTAGCTTCCATGTCCCAAGCTCTGAAATGGTTTCTGTTACTTAATTCACAGTTCCATCCAGGAGGACAAATATGGAAACCACCTTTTGATGGATCCTCTGGGTGAGGAAATAGATCTGGTCTTGCTAAAATTGCTTCAGCAGTTGTTAACTCAGGATGCTTTTTAAGTGTGTGAGGTAATACCCACCATCCTTCACCTAAACCTGTAATTGGTGCTTTATTGATTGAATGCATTTTGCCTTCATCAACAGCTTTATTTAATGCTACGATAGCAGCATTTGCCCAAAACTCAGGAGCAACATCTGGCTCACCTTTTTCTTGCATAGATGTAAATGTAGGCATTGTAGCACCAGGTACTAACTCTACCGAACATCCATAACCTTCTTCTAATATGATCTTATCAACTTCAGCCATAAAGTTTGCTGAAGCCCAGTTCATGTTAGCAATCGTTATATTTCCACAAGCTGCGTTTGCAACACTTCCAAAAGAAGTTAGACCAAACACAACAGCTAGTGAAAGAAGTATTCTTTTAATCTTCATTATATCTCCCAACATTTGATTCATTTAAAAAGTTAAATTGAACATATCGAGACCAATAATGCAAATTTAATTCAACTATTGGTTGAAGCTAAATTGTCTTTATCTGTCCTAAATTTTTGTTTAAAGTTTTACTATGACTTTTTCTGCAAATTTTTTTTTCAAAGAATTTGTTTATATTTTAAATTGCAAAACTGTTTTTCAACAAATCATAATTAGAGAAAGATAATTTTAAGCCTCGATTAATTTTTTAATCAATTAAAAAAAGGAGGTTAATGAATTTAAATAAAAAATTATCAGACATCTTAGATCCTAATAAAATAGAAGTTGTTAAAAATCCTATAGAGAAAGCTCATGGATTACCTAATGAATGTTATTTGAATAATGATTATTTAGAGTTTGAGAAAGAAAAAATATTTAAAAATAATTGGACGATGATTGGGGTTGCAAGTTCTGTACCAAATCCAGGCGATGCAAAACCTTTTAATCTTTTAGGCATACCGATATTAATAGTTAGAAACAAAGAGAATGAAGTAAAAGTTTTTCATAATGTTTGTAGTCATAGAGGTTTCAAACTAGTTGATCAGGAATGTAAATTAAAAAATGTTATAAGATGCCCTTATCATTCTTGGTCCTATGACTTTAATGGAAAATTAACTGTTACTCCACATATAGGAGGACTAGGAAAACATGAGGTTGAAGGGTTCGATAAAAATAAGAGTAACTTAAAAGAAATTAAATCAAATATTTGGATGGATTTAATTTTTATTAATATTAATTCTAATGCAAAACCATTTGAAGATTTTATTAAACCTCTAGAGGATAGATGGTCTAAGTTTATTTCTAAAAAAGATCAAAAATTAATAAGACATTCAACTGATAACGGATATTTTAATATGACAGTAAATAGTAATTGGAAATTTGCAATTGAGAATTATTGTGAAAGCTATCATTTGCCGTGGATACATCCTGAACTTAATAAAGTTTCAAATATTTCAGATCACTACCATATTGAAGATGAGAATTTTAATTTTTCAGGACAAGGAAGTAATAAATATTCACAACAGTTCGATGGAAATATTAAATTTAAATGCTTTCCCAATTGGCCAACTGAACTTTCTGAAAAATCTGAATATGTATCATTATATCCAAACGTAATGTTAGGAATACATATTGATCATTTCTATGCCTTTTGGTTAGAGCCAATTTCTAACAATCAAACTAAAGAACATTTTGAATTATATTATGTTGGAGATGAAAGTGCTACTAGTGATGAGTTTAAGGATATAAGAGAAAAAAATTTTGCATTTTGGCAAGATGTTATGAATGAAGATGTAACTGCAATAGAGGGTATGCAAAATGGGCGAAATTCCCCAGCTTACAATGGTGGGAATTTTTCACCTGTAATGGATACTCCTACTTTGATGTTTCATAAGTGGGTTGCAACCAACTTAACAAAATGAGAGGGTAAATTATGAAAAAAGATCTAATTACAAGATTAAATGAAGGTCCAATCATGTGTGCAGAAGGTTACCTTTTTGCAATGGAAAGAAGAGGTTATCTTTCAGCAGGACCATTTGTTCCAGAAGTGGTTTTAGAACATCCAGAGGTAGTAACGCAGCTACATAGAGAATTTATCAGAGCAGGGTCAGATGTTGTTCAAGCATTTACTTACTATGGTCATAGAGAAAAGCTTCGAATAATTGGTAAAGAACATTTGTTAGAACCAATGCAAAAAAATGCACTTAAAATTGCAAAGGATGCTGCTGCCGAGTTCAAAGATTTAGACTTAATGGTTTGCGGAGATGTTGCAAACACAAATGTATTTGATCCTGGTGATGCAAATACTCATAAACAGTGTCAACAAATGTATGAAGAACAAGTTGCTTGGGCAAAAGAAGCTGGTGTTGATTTTGTTATTGCTGAAACAATTAGTTGGACTGACGAAATGAAAATTGCATTAAAAGTAATTAAAGATGCTGGACTTATTGCAGTTTGTAATTTTGCAATTCCTAGAGGAGACAAAACTCGAGAAGGTCATAGTGCTGAGGATGCATGTAAGATGATGGAGGATCTAGGTGCTGATGTTGTTGGATTAAATTGTTACAGAGGACCAGAGATGACAATGAAACTTTTAAAAAAAGTCAGAGATAAAGTTTCATGCCATGTATCAGGACTTCCTGTTCCTTACAGAACTACTGAGGAAGAACCTGGTTTCTTAAATATTACCGATCATGGTTGTGACTGTATTCCTGGTGGAAATGCATTTCCAGTTGCTTTAGATAATTTATTTTGTAACAGATTTGAAATGGCAGAGTTTGCAAAAGATTGTGTAAAAAATAAAATAAATTTTATTGGTATTTGTTGTGGAGCTGAAGCTCACCATGTTAGAGAAATGTCAGTTGCGATTGGTAAAAAACCAATTTCAATGAAATATATGCCAGATATGAGCAAACATTTTCATCATGGTACTGATAAATCTTTGAAAAAAGTAAATAAGGAAATTAAATATTAATGGAAAAGCATACCAAAGTAGTAATCATAGGAGGTGGCGTAGTAGGGTGCTCTATACTTTATCATCTATCGAAATTTGGATTAAAGGATTGTATTCTACTTGAGAGAAATGAACTAACATCAGGTTCCTCGTGGCATGCTGCAGGTAATGTTCATGTCATTTCATCTGACCCTAATATCTCTCGGATGATGGCTTACACAATAGGTTTATATAAAGAGATTGAAAAAGAATCTGGTCACTCAACTGGATTTAAACCTAGCGGAGGTTTTTATTTAGCGTCAAATGAAGTGTGGGCAGACTATTTAAAGAGGGAAAGATCAAAAGCAAGATACATGGGGCTAGACCAAGAATTTATTTCTCTAGAGGAAGTAAAAAAGAAACACCCATTAATTGATCCATCTAGATATTTGTTAGCTTTATGGGATCCTATTGATGGTGAAGTTGATCCTTCAGGAGTAACATATGCCTTTGCAAAAGCTGCAAAAGTTCATGGTGGAAAATATTACACTCACACTGTTGTAAAGGACACTAAACAAAAAGAGGATGGAACTTGGGAAGTATTTACTGACAAAGGAAATATAAATGCAGAAATAGTAATTAATGCAGGGGGACTTTGGGCAAGAGAAGTTGGACAATTAGCTGGTTTAAATCTTCCAGTTCAACCTATGGAACATCATTATTTAATCACTGAACCTATTCCAGAAATTGAAGCGATGGGTGACCAAAGATTGCCAATAGGAACCGATTTTGAGGGAAATATTTACTTTAGACAAGAAGGTAAGGGAATGTTGCTTGGAACTTATGAGCCAAAATCAACTCCTTGGAAAGTTGATGGTACACCAATGAATTTTGGACATGAGTTACTAGAGCCAAAGTTAGATAATATTCAGGATAGATTGGCTATTGGTTTTGAAAGAATGCCAGCGCTAGAACGTGCAGGAATAAAAAATATAGTTAATGGACCTTTTACTTTTGGTCCAGATGGAAGTCCTCTGATTGGTCCAGTGCCAGGGATGAAAAATTATTGGGTTGCTGTTGGTGTTATGGCTGGATTTTGTCAAGGTGGTGGTGTTGGAAAATGTATAGCAGAATGGATTATTGATGGAGAACCTTCAATTGATGTTTGGGCAATGGATGTTGCAAGATTTGGAGATTATGCATCACCTCAATATGGAACGATAAAGTCTTCAGAAAATTATGAGCGAAGATTTATTATGACATTTCCAAATGAAACTTTACCAAAAGGAAGAAAACAAAAAACCACTGCACTATATGATCGTTTTGTAAACCAAGGTGCTGTTATGGGAGATAGTTTTGGATTAGAAAATGTTTTGTGGTTTGCAAACAATAAAGAAGATGCTCATGAAGACCCTACTATCAAAAGATCAAGATCTCATGATTATGTATCAAAGGAAGTTATTAATGTAAGAGAAAATGTTGGTTTAATTGAAGTTGCAAATTTTTCAAAACATGAATTCAAAGGTCCTGATGCTAGAAAATTTTTAGATCACATAATGGCTGGAAGAATTCCAAAACCAGGAAGGATATCTTTATCCCCAATGTTGTCATATAGAGGAAAGTTATGTGGTGATTTAACTGTAGCTTGCTTAGATGAAAATGAATTCATTGTATTTGGTTCTGGAGCTGCTCAAGAAATGCATAGACGTTGGTTTGAGAGTCATTTAGATAAATTTAATTTAAGTTATTCTAATAGATCTGATGAATATCACGGTTTGTCCATTGCAGGACCTAATTCGAGGAAAGTTTTAGAAAAAATTGTAAGAGACAATGTTTCAAATGAAAAATTTAAATTTAGAGATTCTAGAAGAATGTTTGTTGGTGGAGTTCCAGCAATAATAAATAGAATTTCATTTACTGGCGAACTTGGATATGAAATTTATGTAGCACCTCACTATCAATTAAAACTTTATGAAGAATTAATCGAAGCTGGAAAAGAATTTAATATTAAACCATTTGGCGGAAGAGCATTAATGTCAATGAGGTTAGAGAAAAATTGGGGAGCTTGGACTTTAGATTATAGACCAGATTTTACTGCAAAAGAAACAGGCTTAGATGTTTTTATTAATTGGGATAAAGATTTTATTGGTAAAGAAAGTGCGCAAAAGGATATTTCTTCAAATAAACTCATACCATTAATTGTTGAAACAAATGATATTGATGTAACAAACAATGAAGCTGTCATGAATGGAAATGAAAGCATTGGTTATGTAACTTCAGGTGGTTTTGCTCATTTTGTAAATAAAAGTGTAGCGTTTACTTTTATTGATCAAAAAAACATTAATTCTGAAAATAAAATTCAAGTAGAGATCAATGGAGATTTATTTAATTGTTCAATAATTAAAGAACCACTTTATGATCCAAGTGGTCAAAAAATGAGAAGTTAATGGCTCAAAAAGACGTAGGAAACAAAATTCCAATTTATAAGCTTAAAACTACTGATGAAGTTATGAAGTATTACGATGAGTGGGGAGACAAAGATAAATACAATAAAGACATGGTTGATTGGAATTATACAGGGCCTAAAGAAACCGCAGAAACATTTAACAAATATGAAAAAAATAAAGATACTTTAATTTTTGATGCCGGATGTGGAACGGGTTTAGTTGGGTTGGAGCTTAAAAAATATAGTTTTAAAAATTTTCATGGAGCCGATTTATCTCAAACTTTGTTAGATACCGTACCAAAGGATCTTTATCAAAAATTAGTAAAGGTTGATTTAAATAAACCAATAGAAGTTGAGGATAACTTTTATGGTGGAGTTATGTGTGTTGGAACATTTACTTTTGGGCATGTAAAACCAAATGCATTAGATGAGTTTATAAGAATAACAAAACCAGGTGGTTTAATTTGTTTCACAATTAATGAAGGAATTCATGAAGAGTATGGTTTTGATAAAAAAATTGATATACTAAAAGATGGCAAGAAGTGGGAAGAGGTGAAATTTTTTAAATCTGACTATATTGCAAGTAAAGATGTTAACGCATGGTTAGGTTTGTATAGGGTATTATGAGGTTTAGTAGAAAAATAGCTCCTGAGATAAAACCAAGACAAAATTTTATTACTAAAAAAAGATTAAGAGAAGACGAGATTGATTTTGATAAGTTAAGATCATATCGTTTAGATAGGGTTAGAAAAGAATTAGAAAAAAACAATTTAGAGGCTTGTATTCTATTTGATCCAGTTAATGTTCGTTATGCTTTAGATACTGTGAACATGAGTGTCTATAATATGCATAATTTAACAAGATATTGTTTTGTACCAGTCAACGGACCAACTATTCTTTATGAGTATTTTAATTGTGAAATATTATCGAGGCATTTAAATCTAATTGATGAAATAAGACCAGCAATTACATGGGATTATTTTAGTAATGGAGACCAAGCAGACAATCAATTATTAAAATGGACAAATGAAGTTAAAGATTTATCAAAAAATTATTTTAAATCACGAAAAATTGCAATCGATGTTTTAAATGGTCCTGCGGTTGCAGCTTTAAATAAAGAAGGTATTGAAGTTGTAGATGCAAAATTAATTTTAGAACAAGCAAGAGTAATAAAATCACCTGATGAATTAACCTGTATGAAAGCAGCAATAGAAGTTGCAGAAAAAGGTGTATCTAAGATGAGATCTGATCTCAAACCAGGAATGACAGAAGATGAATTGTGGTCAATTCTACATAAAACAAATATCGAAAATGGAGGTGAATGGATTGAGTGTAGGATTTTATCTTCAGGTCAAAGAACGAATCCATGGATGCAAGAAAGTAGTAACAAAGTTATCCAACAAGGAGAAATAGTTGCTTTTGATACCGATATGGTTGGTCCTTATGGATATTGCGCAGATATTTCTAGAGCTTTTGTTGCAGGTAATAAATTTAATGACGAACAAAAAAAATTATATTCAATGGCTAGGGAGCAAATAGATTTTAATTCTAGATTAATAAAAGATGGAGTAACTTTTCAGGAATTCACAGAAAAATCCTGGGTATTACCTGATGAATATTATCCAAATCGATATTCAGTAATGGTTCATGGAATTGGTTTATGTGATGAGTGGCCTGCAATTAGATATCCTACAGATGGAGGTGAGCGTGGAGGAACTTTTCAAAAAAATATGACTATTACTATTGAAAGCTACATCGGTAAATTTGGTGGCAAAGAAGGTGTTAAACTTGAACAACAGTACTTAATTGGTGAAAATGGGCTTGAATTAATGTCCCATCATCCGTTAGAAGATATTTAATGAAAATTATTTTAGTAATGGGTTTGCCTGGAGCTGGTAAAACAACTCTAGCAGATGAAATGGCACCACTTTTAAATGCAAAAAGATTAAATGCAGACGAAGTAAGAAAAGCTGCAAACGATTGGGATTTTTCAGAGGAAGGAAGGGTAAGACAAGCAAAAAGAATGGCTGAAGCAGCTTTAAAATTAAAAGCAGAAGGTCATTATGTAATTGCTGATTTTATTGCACCAACCCCTGAAGCAAGAAAGTTATTTCCAGCAGATTTTAGAGTTTGGGTCGACACCATTAAAGAAGGTAGATTTGAAGATACTAATCAAATGTTTGTTAATCCTAAGAATTTTGATTTTCATGTAACAACTCAAGATGCAAAAAATTGGGCACCAAAAATAATAGAGGAGATAAAAAAATGATACACCAATGGGATAACAAAAAACCAACAGCACAAATGCTTGGAAGATGGCAACCTTTTCATGATGGACATTATACTTTGTTTAAAGAAATTATTAAAAAAACTGGACAAGTTTGTATTCAAATTAGAGATGTACAAGGTGTTGATGATAATCCTTTTGATTTTGAAACAGTTAAAAAAAATATTGAAGACAGATTAAATCCTGAATTTGAAGGACAATTTAAAATTATGTTAGTGCCTAATATTACAAATATTTGCTATGGTAGGGGAGTTGGATATAAGATTGAGGAAATAGTTTTAGATGAAGAAACTCAAAAAATATCAGCTACTAAGATAAGAGCGAAAATGAGAGAAGAGGGAAAGTTAAAATAAAATTAAATGAACGATAGACTTAAGACTATTGTAGATTTAGAAAAATATCCAATACACGATTTAAATTCACCAATAATTAAAAAACTAGTTAAAAAATGTAAAGAAGAACTGGATCAAGATAGTTGTTCAACAATTCCAAATTTTATTTTACCTAAATCACTTAAAGTTATGAATTCAGAGTTAGAAAAACAATTAGACGAAGTTTATATGTCTAAAGAGAGTATAAATGCTTATTTGTATGCAAAGGACGATCCCTCATTATCAAAAGATCATCCAAAAAGAACTTTTATGAATAGATACAATGGATATTTAAATTCAGATTGTTTTCCAAAAGATTCCGAAATGAAATATTTATACGAAACTGAAGAGCTTTTAAAATTTGTATCTGCTTGTTTAGGTATTTCTCCTATTTACAGATGGGCAGATCCTTTGGCATGTCATGCTTATAATGTTATGAAACCAGATGGAGTACTCCCATGGCATTTTGATAGTTGTGAATTTACACTTAGTTTAATGATACAGAAACCTGAGAAGGGAGGAGTATTTGAGTACTGTCCAAATATTAGAGAACCAGGAAATGAAAATTTCGAAGAAGTTCAAAAAGTTATAGCAGGAGATAGAACTAGAGTGAGACAATTGAAATTAGAGCCAGGAGATTTACAAATATTTAAAGGTAGATTTACTTTGCATAGAGTAACAAAAGTTGAAGGCCAAAAATCAAGATATATGTGTATTCCAGCTTATGTTTTAGATCCATGGAGAGTAAACACTCCAGAACATTCTAAAGCTATTTATGGCAAAGTTTTACCAATTCATATAGAAAGAAATCAGGCTAGATCCGATGGATTAACTGATTAAATGACTAGTAATATTAAAATCAAAAAAATTAACAATGAGGTTTCATCAATTATTATTGACGAACCTAAAACTTATAACTCTTTATCATTCAAAAATCTTTCAGATTTATTAAAGGCATTAAAAAAATTAGATACTAATAAAAAAGTTAAAGTAATAATATTAGAAGGTGCTGGTAAAGGATTTAGTGCGGGACACAATTTAAAAGAAGTGAGAGGTTTAAAAAAGAGAGATAAATACCTTAAGTTATTTAATCTTTGTTCAAAAGTAATGCTTCAAATTGTTGAAGGTAGAAAACCAATAGTTGCTAAAGTTCATGGTGCAGCATTTGCTGCAGGTTGTCAATTAGTTGCAAGTTGTGATTTAGCTTATAGTACTAAGGACGCATTGTTTGCTACTCCTGGTGTAAATATTGGTTTGTTTTGTAGTACACCTATGGTTGCTGTCAGTAGAAAGATAAATCGAAAACCAATGATGAAAATGTTGCTAACTGGAGAACCTATCAAAGCTAATTATGCAAAAGAAATTGGATTAATAAATGATTATTTTTCAAAGTCAAAATTAAATAAAGAAGTTCTAAAGATTGCAAACAAAATTGCTTCAAAATCTAATTTGACAATTAAAATTGGAAAACAAGCTTTTTATAAACAATTAGAAATGCCTTTAAATAAAGCTTATGCTTATACAAGTAAAATGATGACCCTTAACATGATGGCAATGGATGCTAAAGAAGGAATTTCTGCCTTTTTAGAAAAAAGAAAACCAAATTGGAAAAATAAATAGTGATAAAAAATATTTTAATAGTAGTTTTTATTATTATTGGTGCATTAGTAATTTATAATTTTAAAGATCATAATCAAAAAAGAGCGATCGAGGCATGTGTAGCTGGAACTAAAACATTGGAAAAACCAATGACTGCTTCTGAAGCTAGAATATTTTGTGAGAAACAGATTAAAAATAATTAATGAGTGATATTAAGGAAATTCTCTCAAAATATAATACTATTGCTATGGTAGGAGTAAGTAATGATCCCACTAAAGCATCAACTATTGTAATGAAATATATGCAAGAATATGGATATAAAGTTTATCCAGTAAACCCCAGAGCCAAGGGTCAAAAAATTTTAGGGCAAGAGGTTTTTGCTAAAATTTCAGATATTAAAGATAAGATTGATATCGTAGATGTTTTTAGACCATCTAAAGAAGTCTATGCTATAGCAGAAGATACAGTTAAAATTGGGGCTAAAGTTTTATGGTTACAGCTTGGTATACGAGACGAAAAGGCAAAAGATTTGATGGAAAAAAATGATATTAAGTATGTTGAAAACAAATGTACTAAAATGGAATATCAAAAGTATTTTCTGAAAGTTAGACAGGCGTTTCCAGTTTTGGGTGACTAATGAACAAAGTAATTAAGTTTTTAGATAGTACTTTTTTAGACTTGGGTCGACAATTTAAGTGGACTTACTTACCACCATTAATGGTTTATATGGCTGCAGGTATATCTGGTTTAACAGGTATAGTTGGCACATTCTTTGTAAAAGATTATTTAAATCTTTCAGCAGCATTTCTTGCAGGATTAGGGTTTTGGGCAGGTATTCCTTGGGCTTTAAAAATGCCATTAGGTCATCTAGTAGATCTTATTTGGGAAAGAAAAAATTATATGGTCTACTTTGGAGCGTCCTTAATAGCTCTCAGTTTACTGATTATGTACGGGTTAATTATTCATACTGAAGATATGTCCCAGATATTTTTGGTAGAGACGTGGTTTGTAATAAGTGTAATTTTAGCTCCAGTTGGCTATGTGGTTCAGGACGTGGTCGCTGATGCTATGACTGTAGAGGCTGTTCCTTTAGTTGACGAGATAGGAAATGATTATTCCAAGGATCAAATAAAAGTAATGCATACAACAATGCAAACTCTTGGAAGGTTTGCGATTATTGGTGGTACAGTACTTGTAGCATTGGTAAATGTAATTTTGTTCAGAGACGTAGAGAGTTTAGAACAGACTGAGAAGATAAATTTATACGGAACTATTTATATCTATGCACTGATAATACCTTTAGTTTCTATATTAGGTGTAATTTTAGCAAACTATTTAAGACATAAAAAAATACAAAATTTAAAATCTAAAGGCCTTGAATTTAAAGAGGAAAGAGGTGTCGAGAAAACAAAAATAAACTGGTGGATATTGGGAGGGAGTTTAGTTTTCGTTATTTTCACATTGTCTATTGGTTCCTTTAAAGTGCCTTTTGCACAAGAAATTGTTTTTATAGGCTCAGTAATAATTATTTTGTTTTTAATGTTTAAACTTATTAAAGAATTACCTCAAGAATTAAGATTAACTATTGTAGGCACAGCAGTTATTATTTTTATATTTAGAGCAATGCCTGGACCTGGACCGGGATTAACATGGTTTGAAATTGATGAGCTTGGATTTAATGAGCAGTTTTTTTCTGTCCTATCATTACTTGCATCAATTTTAACATTAGCAGGTATTGTTTTGTTAAGACCGTTTATGGCAAATAATTCCATTGCTAAAATTATTGTTGTTTTAAGTATTGCAGGAGCAATTTTATTTTTACCAAGTGTTGGAATGTATTATGGTTTTCATAATTGGACAGCTTCATTAACAGGTGGAGTAGTTGATGCTAAGTTCATCGCATTAATAAACACAGCTCTTGAATCTCCTTTGGGACAAGTCTCAATGATTCCTCTTTTAGCATGGATAGCAAAAAATGCTCCAGCACACTTAAAAGCAACTTTTTTTGCAGTTTTTGCATCCTTTACAAATCTTGCGTTATCAGCAAGTGCACTAGGGACCAAGTATTTAAATGAAATCTTTACGGTCACAAGAGAAGTAAAAGATAAAGTTTCAGGTGAAATTCAAACTACAGCAGATTATTCTGAACTTGGGATTTTATTAATTGTTGTGACACTTTTGACATTAATTCTTCCAATATTATTTGTAATTATTATCAATAATAGTAAATACAAAACATCGGAGTAATTATTTTTAAAATGAAAACTATCTTTAAAGTATTAATTTTATTATTGATATCTTCGACTTTTTCAAACGCTGAATTATTAAATCCAAATAGCACTATTAAACCAAAAGAAGTTATAAAGATTCAACTTAATGGACTTCAAAAAAATGACTCTAAATTCAAGGATAGTGGAATAGAACAAACATGGAATTTTGCTCACCCAAACAATAAGAGAGTAACAGGACCATTAAGCAAATTTAAAATGATGTTAAAAAGTGACTCTTATGGGATGATGATTAATCACTTAAGTCATACAATTACTGAGCTTGGAAGTAGTGACAAATGGGCACAATTTGAAGTAATCATTCTAGATAAAAATAAGATTTATCACAAGTTTAATTGGCAAGTTGAAAAATACACCTCTGAAGGAACTTTGAAAGACTGTTGGTTAACCACAATGGTATCCAGTCCAATCCCTCTTGGAAGCTCAATTTGATTTCCAATATACATTTTTGTTTCGTAATAATTAAAAATTTAGTAGGAATCGCTGAATGAAAACAAAAACTAAAGTCGTAGTAGTTGGTGGAGGAGTAGTAGGTGTAAGTGCTCTTTATCACTTAGCAAAAAAGGGCTGGTCTGACGTTGTTCTAGTTGAAAGAAAAGAGTTAACTTCGGGATCTACTTGGCACGCAGCAGGTTTGTTACCTTTATTTAATATGAGTTATTCAGTTGGACAACTTCATAAATATGCAGTTAATCTTTACAAAACATTAGAGGAAGAAACTGGAAAAAATGTTGGCTTTAGTGTTGTTTCAAATATTCGTCTAGCAAGTACAAAAGATAGAATGGATGAATACCATCAATACGCAGGTGTTGCTCGAACTATCGGAGTAGATGTTAAATTTTTGAAACCAGAACAAGTAAAAGAAATTTGGCCATTATGTCATACAGATGATTTAGTTGGCGCAATACAACACCCTGAAGATGGATATATTCAACCAGCAGATTTAACACAAGCATTAGCAACAGGTGCAAGAAATAGAGGAGCAGAAATTTATAGAAACACAACCGTCCTATCAATGAGGCAAACTAAAGATGGATGGATTGTGGAAACAGATAAGGGATCAATAGAGTGTGAACATGTTATTTCTTGTTCTGGAAATTTTGCGAGACAAACAGGTGAAATGGTTGGATTAGATATTCCAGTAATACCTGTTGAACACCAATACATTGTTACAGAACCGCATCCTGCAATTCAAAAAAGAAAAAAAGATGGATTACCAGAAATGGGAGTCTTAAGAGATAGTGATAGCAGATGGTATATGAGAGAAGAAGCTGGAGGATTAATTTTAGGCCCTTATGAAGATGGTGCACCAGCTTGTTATGTAGAGGGGCCATCAAAAAATTCTGAATACGAATTATTTCAAGAAGACTTAGACAGATTAGCTCCACATATAGAAGGAGCCATTCATAGAGTTCCTGCATTTGGAGAAGTTGGAGTAAAGAAAGTTTATAATGGAGCAATCTGTTATACTCCAGATGGTAATCCAATAGTTGGTCCTGCATGGGGACTTAAGAATTTTTGGATTAATGAAGGACATAGTTTTGGAATAACAGCAGCAGGTGGTGCAGGTTGGCAACTAGCAGAGTGGATCGTTGATGGCGAACCTACAATTGACATGTTAGGAGTAGAACCAAGACGTTACGGTAACTATGCAACTAAATCTTATTTAAAAGCAAAAAATGAAGAAGCATATAGCCATGTATTTATTGTTCACTATCCAGATGAAGAAAGACCAGCAGCAAGACCTCTAAGAACAGCTCCTTGTTATGAACGAATGAAAAATTTAGGCGCTGTGTTTGGTCAGAAGTTTGGATGGGAAAGACCTAATTTTTTTGCAACAGATGGAATGGAACAAAAAGATGATTGGTCATTTAGAAGATCAAAATGGTTCGACGCAATTAAGAAAGAATGTCAAAATGTAAAAGAAAATGTAGGCCTTTTAGATATGACTGCATTTGCAAAATGTAGAATTAGGGGACCCAAAGCAGAGGAATTTTTAGATTATTTGGTAGCTAATAAACTTCCAAAAAAAATTGGAAGGATAAATTTATGTCATGCTTTGAACACTAAAGGTGGAGTGCATTCAGAATTTACGATAATGAAAGAAGCAGAGAATAGTTACTATTTAGTCTCTGCTGGAGCAAATTTAAGATTAGATCATGACTGGATACAAAAATGGATGCCAGATGATGGATCAGTAATATTTGAAGATTTAACAAACAGCACAGGAGTTTTAGTTGTAGCAGGACCTAAAGCTAGACAATTAATGCAAAAGGTTTCAACAGATGATTTCTCTAATGAGAATTTCAAATGGCTAACTGCTAAAAATGTAAATGTTGGATATGCTCCAGTAAATGCGATGAGAGTAAACTTTGTGGGTGAGCTTGGTTGGGAATTACATCACCCAATTGAATATCAAAATCATATTTTTGATAAATTAATGGAAGCAGGAAAAGATTTAGGAATCAAACCTTTTGGGATTAGGGCTATGAATAGTTTAAGAGTTGAAAAATCTTACAAACTAGTTGGTACAGAATTATCAATTGAATACTCACCATACGAGTCTGGTCTTGATAGATTTGTTCATCCAAATAAAGGAAATTTTATTGGTTTAGAGGCACTTAATAAATGGAGAGAAAAAGGTTTTGATAATAAATTGGTCACTTTAGAGGTTCATAATACTAAAGATGCAGATGTACTTGGAAATAACCCAATTTTTAAAGATGGAAAAGTTGTTGGAAGAGCAACGGGTGGTGAATTTGGATTTAGATTAGATAAATCAATAGCTCTTGCAATGGTTAAACCAGATTGCTCAAATGTGGGCGACAAATTACAAGTTGATATATTAGGTGAAATGTACGACGCTACGGTCCTAAATGAAAGTCCATACGATTCAGAAAATAATTTATTGAGAGCTTAATGAAAATTTTAGTAGCTGTAAAAAGGGTTATTGATTACAACGTTCAAATCAGAGTAAAAGAAGATGGAACTGGTGTAGTTACTGACAACGTTAAAATGTCGACTAATCCTCCTGATGATAACGCAATAGAAGAAGCTGTAAAAATTAAAGAGGCAGGTAAAGCCACAGAGGTAGTTGCAATAACTGTTGGAGAACAAAAAGCTCAAGAGACAGTTAGAAAAGCTTTAGCTGTTGGTGCAGATAGGGGTATTCATGTAAAAGCAGATGGAATACTTGAGCCCTTGGCTGTTTCAAAAATTTTACAAAAAATAGTCGATAAAGAAAAACCAGATTTAGTATTTATGGGCAAACAAGCTATTGATGATGATTGTAATCAAACAGGCCAAATGCTGAGTGCTTTATTAAATTGGCCTCAAGCTACATTTGCATCAAAGATTGATGTGAAGGATAATAAATTAGAAGTAACAAGAGAAATAGACGAAGGTCTTGAAACAATTGAAATAAATGTTCCAGCTATTGTTACATGTGATCTTAGGTTGAATGAACCAAGATATGCATCACTACCAAATATAATGAAGGCTAAGAAAAAACCTATAGAGGAAATTGCTGCTTCTGATTTAGGTGTGGATGTGTCACCTAGATTAGAACAAATAAAAGTAGAAGAGCCTCCAAAAAGAAAAGCAGGCATAAAAGTAGCAAATGTTGCTGAATTAGTTCAAAAATTAAAGAATGAGGCTAAGGTAATATAATGGCAGTTTTACTTATAGCAGAGCATAATAATAAAGAGTTAAGACCATTTACTCTTAATGCAGCTACAGCAGCATCTCAAATTGATCCAGATGTTCATGCTGTAATTATTGGTCAAGATACTGCAGAAGCCACAAAACAATTATCTGAACTTCCAGTAGTTAAAAAAATATTAAGTGTTGAAGCAGCTCACTATGAAAACTTCACAGCAGAAAATTTTGCGCCAGTGATTGTCAAACTTGCTGAAAATTATTCTCATATTGTTTGTTCGGCAAATACATTTGGGAAAAATTTGATGCCAAGGATTGCTGCTCATCTTGATACATCGCAGGTAAGTGACATTATTAAAGTAATTTCACCAGATACTTTTTTAAGACCTATTTATGCTGGAAATGCTTTTGCAACGATTAAAAGCAATGATGCTAAAAAGTGTGTAACAATCAGACCTACCTCTTTTGATCCTTGTGAGAGAACAGGTGGATCAGCCTCAATTGCAAAAGTTGATGCTAGTGAAGAGTTTTCAAAAACAAAATTTATCAAAAGAGAAGAAATTAAATCTGATCGACCCGAACTTGGTACTGCTAGAATTGTTGTATCAGGTGGCCGAGGAATGCAAAGTGGAGATAATTTTAAATTAATTACAGAAATTGCTGACAAGCTTGGTGCAGCTATTGGAGCTTCAAGAGCTGCAGTAGATGCTGGTTATATAAGTAACGATCATCAAGTAGGGCAAACAGGGAAAGTTGTTGTACCAGATTTGTATATTGCTATCGGAATTTCTGGTGCAATTCAGCACTTAGCTGGAATGAAGGAAAGTAAAGTTATTGTTGCAATTAATAAAGATGGTGAGGCACCAATTTTTAGTGTAGCAGATTATGGTCTTGAAGCAGATTTATTTGAAGCAATACCTCAGTTCATGCAAGAGTTGAACAAATTAAACACTATACAAAAATAATCCTTACAGTTAAAAACTAGTTTATGTCTAGAGAATCAATGGAATATGATGTTGTAATTGTTGGTGGAGGTCCATCAGGATTATCAACTGCAATTAAATTAAAACAATTAAATCCAAATTTGAATGTTTGTTTATTAGAAAAGGCATCAGAAATAGGAGCACATATTTTAAGTGGCAATGTATTTGAAACACGTGCGCTTGATGAATTGTTACCTAATTGGAAAGAACTAAATTCACCAATTAAAACAAAGGTAACTAAAGAAAAATTTTTATTTTTAGGAAAAAATAGATCATTTAGTTGGCCAACTTGGTTACTTCCGGCAGTTCAACAAAATCATAAAAATTATATTATTAGTCTTGCAAATTTATGTAGATGGCTTGCCGAACACGCTGAGGCTCTTGGTGTTGAAATTTTTCCAGGATTTCCAGCAAGTGAAATTTTATATAATGAAGATGGATCAGTTAAGGGTGTAGCCACTCAAGACATGGGTATAGATAAAGAAGGAAATAAAAAAGACAGTTACGAACCTGGAATTGAACTTATAGGCAAAGTAACTGTTTTTGCAGAGGGCTGTAGAGGTCATTTAGGAAAACAACTCATTGAAAAATTTGAATTAAACAAAGGTAAAGATCCTCAGCAATATGGAATTGGATTTAAAGAAATTTGGGAAATAGAGGATAAAAATCATGATGAAGGTTTGGTTATGCATACAGCTGGATGGCCATTAGATAACAATACCTATGGCGGAAGTTTCATGTATCATGCTGAAAATAAACAAGTTTTTTTAGGCTATGTAATTGGTTTAGATTACAAAAATCCACACTTATCTCCTTATGATGAATTTCAGAGGTTTAAAACACATCCAGCAATTAAAAAAATTATAGAAGGTGGAAAAAGAATTTCTTACGGTGCAAGAGCTTTAATTGAAGGTGGATTTCAGAGTTTGCCAAAAATGTTTATGCCCGGAGCTTTGTTAGTTGGTTGTGACGCCGGAACTTTAAATATGCCAAAAATTAAAGGCTCTCACACTGCTATGAAAAGTGGAATTATTGCTGCTGAAACTATTAATAAACACTTAAAAGAAAATAAAGATTTGTCGATTTATGAAGATAAATTTAAAAATAGCTGGTTATATAAAGAACTTTTTGAGGCTCGAAATGTAAAACCTAGTTTTAGCTGGGGATTAATTTTAGGAATAATTTTTACAGGTATTGATCAAATTCTATTTAGAGGAAAACTTCCTTTTACACTAAAACATAAACATGCTGATCATGAAACATTAAAACCTGCAAATCAGATGCCAAAAATAGATTATCCAAAATATGATAATGTAATAACTTTTGACAAAACTAGTTCAGTTTATCTTACAGGAACTAATCATGTTGATAATCAACCAGTTCATTTAAAACTTAAAGATCCTGATTTACCAATAAATTATACTTTGGAGAAATTTGATGAACCTGCTCAAAGATATTGTCCCGCAGGTGTGTATGAAATCCAAAAAGAAAATGATGTAAATAAATTTGTGATCAATTCTCAGAATTGTATTCATTGTAAAACTTGTGATATAAAAGAACCATCTCAAAATATTACCTGGGTTACTCCAGAGGGTAGTGGTGGTCCAAGATATGGAAATATGTAAATTATGACAAATCTATTGCAAACTTTTTTAAAGTTTCAATAGGCACATATTTAAGAGTGTTTTCATGAGTTCTTTTCAAAAATATTGGACATCCTTTACCGGCTTCAATTGCTCTTGCATACCAACTAGCACACAAACACCATCCATCTCCATCTTTTAAACCTGGAAACCCAAATTCAGGATGTGGAGTAATCAAATCGTTACCTGCTTCTTTCATCCACTCTAAGCATTCGGTAGTAACTTTAGCACAGACTGTATGAAGTCCATGATCATTCTCGTCAGTATTACAACAACCATCACGAAACCATCCTGTTAAAGGATCATTTGAACATTCCTCCAAGTCTTCACCTAATACATTTTTTTGTTTTTCACTCATTTAAATTTTTGTTGGGTTTGGTTGTCCTTTATAAACTTCTTCTGGATCAAATTTTTTTTCTTTTTCAAGAAATTCCATTTCAACTTTTCTTCCGTTATCAATTGGTCCCATTGGAATTGATCTGTAAAAACATGATCTATATCCTACATGACAGCTTGCCCCATCACCTATATCAACTGTTAACCAAATAGAGTCTTGATCATCATCAATTCTAATTTCAGTAACCTTTTGAGTAAATCCGCTTGTTTTACCTTTATGCCAAATAGCTTTTCTAGATCTGCTATAATAATGCGCTTCTTTAGTTTCAATTGTCTTTTTTAGAGCTTCCACATTCATGTATCCATGCATTAAAATATCTTTTGTTTTTGAGCACATAGTAATCACAGGAATTAATCCATCATTATCAAACTTAGGCGAAAGAAGATTTCCTTCTTCAATATCATAGATATTTTCTCTTTTTTTGAACATACGGGGTGATTATTTAGCACATATCTAAATATATTAAATATTTTTAAATTGAGGTATTTGCTGTATAAAAAGGCGCTATGAAATTAGTAAAAGACACAGACAACAACAATTTAGAAACAAAAAAGGTTTCAGATAAAGAAGCTGAGGAAGCTATCAGAACAATTTTATCTTGGATGGGAGAAGATCCCAAAAGAGAGGGACTGTTGGAAACACCTAAAAGAGTTGTAAAAGCATTTAAAGAATATTTTCAAGGTTACAATGAGGACGCAAAAAAAGTATTAGATAAAACTTTTGGTGATGTGGAAGGTTATAGCGATATGGTGGTTCAAAAAAATATTTCAGTACAAAGTCATTGTGAACATCATATGGCTCCAATTATAGGTAAAGCACATGTTGCATATATACCAAATGAGAGAGTTGTAGGATTGAGTAAAATTGCGAGAGTAGTTGAAATATTTTCAAAAAGATTACAAACACAAGAGAGATTAACAGTTCAGATAGCAAACAGCTTAATGGAAGCGTTAGATGCAAAAGGCGTAGCTGTAACAATAGATTCAACTCATCAGTGTATGACTATGAGGGGTATAAAAAAAGAACAAGCAACAACTGTAACTAATTTTTACTTAGGTCAATTCAAAGAAGATCTGAGTTATCAAAATAGATATTTACGATTTATCAGCACTGAGTTAAAAGACTAGTGTGTCTGACCAATTCAAAGCACTGATTCTAAATCAAGAGGGTGAAAACTTCTCACGAGAAGTTAAATCAATTGATAAAAGTTTTTTAAAGCATGGAGACGTAACTGTAAAAGTCGATTATTCTGACCTTAATTTTAAAGATGGAATGATTTTAAAAAATGGTGGACGATTAGTTAAAGAATTTCCACATATTCCAGGAATAGATTTTTCAGGAAAAGTAATTGAAAGCGAAAATTCAAAATTCAAAGAAGGAGATGAGGTAATTTTAACTGGATTTAGAGTTGGAGAAATATTTTTTGGAGGATATTCACAAATTGCAAAAGTAAATGCAGATTTTTTAGTAAAAAAACCTGATAGCTTAACAACTAAAGAAGCCATGATTTTAGGTACAGCAGGTTTTACATCATTAATGAGTGCTTTTGCAATTCAAGCAAGGGAAAGTATTTTATTGGGGGAAAAAGTAAATGATGTTTTAGTAACAGGTGCAACAGGAGGAGTTGGCAGTGTAGCAATTATGGCTTTAACTAAAATGGGATACAACGTTTCTGCTGTAACTGGAAAAGATTCAAAATCAGATTATTTAACATCATTAGGTGCAAAAAACATTATAAATAGGGCTGAATTTGACAAAGATCCACGACCAATAGATAAAGGTCTATGGGACGGAGTGGTAGACACAGTTGGTGGAAAAATTTTAGCAAATGCAATTGCTCAAACAAAATCAAATGGGATAATATCAGTTTGTGGAAATGCAAACAGTAATGAACTTAATACAAATTTATTACCGTTTATGTTGAGAGGTATTAAAGTTTGGGGCATGGACTCTGCTAATTGTAGTATAAAAAGAAGAGGTTTCATTTGGGGAGAAGCAAAAAATTTAATTGATTTTGATTTATTAGAAAAATCAGTTTTAACAGTAAGCTTGGAGGAATTGATTGAGACTTATCCTAAAATTTTAAAAGGTGAAATTTCTGGTAGAGTATTAGTTGATTTAAATAAATAATGGATTGGGACAAATTAAAAATTTTTCACGCTGTAGCAGAAGCTGGTAGCTTTACAAATGCTACTATTAATTTAAACCTAAGCCAATCTGCAATCAGCAGACAAATTCAATCTTTAGAACAAGATTTAAAAGTGCAGTTGTTTGAAAGACATGCAAGAGGATTAACTTTAACTGAAAATGGAGAATATGTTTTTAAAACTGCTCATGAGGTAATTACAAAACTTAAAGAAGTTGAGACATCACTAGGTGATCAAAAAAGTAAACCCTCAGGAAAATTAACTATTACAACTGTGAGAAGTTTTGGTACTCACTGGTTAACACCGAGAATTCAAGAATTCATGAGGCTTAATCCAGAAATTGAGATTGAACTAGTTTTCGATGATAAAGAGTTAGATTTAAGTACTCGGCAAGCAGATATTGGAATTTTCATGAGAAGACCAAAACAACTTAATTATATTCAAAAAAAGTTGGTAGATATTAAATATTATATTTATGGCTCAAGTAGATACTTGGAAAAAAACGGTATGCCTAAAACAGTCAATGATTTAAATAAACACAAATTTATTTCATTTGGAAAAGGAGCACCTTCACCAGTCTATAATCCTGATTGGGCTTTAAAAATTGGAATGCATGATGGAAAGAAAAGAAAATCAATTATGAAAGTAAATAGTGTAAGTGGATTACTATATGGTGTTGAGTCTGGCGTAGGATTAGCTGCACTACCAGAATATTTGGTATCAAATTCTGCAAATATAATAAAAGTCCTACCTAAAGTAGAGGGACCAATAACCGAGGCACACTTCGTCTACCCTCAATCACTCAAAAATACAGCTAGAGTTCAAGCTTTTAGAAATTTTCTATTTAGTAAAATAGGCGACTGGAAATAGTAAATTCCCAAAAACCCTTTAAATTGTTTACAAATTAGGTTCTGCGACATTATTGCGATTGATAATCATTCGCATTGTGAATAGTTCTCATTCTCAATAATAACGTAATAAACTAAGGAGTTTAATGAGAAAATTATCAATTTTAGCATTAATTACATCTTTATTTGTAACATCCTATGCTGTTGCAAATGAGGTTAATGTATTTAATGCGAGACATTATAAGGCTGACGCTGAAATGTATGGAAAATTTACAGCAGCTACAGGAATTAAAGTAAATTTAATTAATGGTAAATCAGGAGCCTTAGAAAAAAGAATAGCCGAAGAGGGAGCAGATTCTTCAGCTGATCTTTATATCACAGCAGATGCTGGAAGATGTGGAGCAATGGAAAAAAAAGGTTTGCTTCAAGGAGGTTTATCATCTGCAACAATTAAAGCATCAGTTCCAAAAAACTTTAGAACTAACAAATGGGTTGGAGTAGCAAAAAGAGCAAGAATAATTTATTACTCACCTGAAAGAGTAAGTGGTGCTGAATTATCTGGTTTAACTTACGAAGGTTTAGCTGATCCAAAATGGAAAGGTAGATTAGTAATAAGAAAATCAAGCAACATTTATAACAAATCTCTCGTAGCTTCATTAATAGAAAATAATGGAAAAAAAGCTACTGCTGAATGGGCAAAAGGTGTAGTTGCTAACATGGCAAGAACTCCAAAAGGTAATGATAGAGCTCAAATTATGGCTGTTGCAGCTGGAGAAGCTGATATTGCTGTAGCTAACACTTATTACTTAGCACTTATGTTATCTGGTAATAAAGGAGCTGAGCAACAAGAAGCTGCAAAAAAAGTTAAAGCATTTTTCCCTAATCAAAATGACAGAGGAACACATATGAATATTAGTTGTGCCGCTTTAGTTAAAGGTGCTCCTAATAAGGCAAATGCAATTGCACTTGTTGACTTTTTATTATCACCAGAGTCTCAGGAACACTTTACAAATAATACGTTTGAGTTTCCAATGATTGGTGGTGTTTCACCAAGTCCATTAGTTGTAAACAATTTAGGACTAGACTTTAAACAAGATCTAGTAACTAAGGTTTCTAGTTATGGAAAAAATCAAGCTGCTGCATTAGAAGTAATGACAGCTGCTGGTTGGAAGTAACATAAAGTGAAAAAGAATTTATTTAACTTTAATTTAAATAGTTCTTCTGAATCGAGCGGTTCACTTGAGGGTCAGATAACATGTGAACCTTGCTCGTCAGAGTGTGAAAAAATTAAAAGTAAAATAAATAATAGAAAATTATCAGAGATTGAAAAAGACGAGGCCCTAGACATCCTCACTCCTTTTAAATAATGATATATTTCTTTTTAGATAGTGCCCGCGTCACTCTCCTCTAGGATTTTTACCCTTTCCTAGAAATTGTCGTGGGCATCAAAAAAGTATGATTGAAGGATTTAAAATACCCCAAGTAACTTTTAGAATAAGAGAAGGTGATACTTCTGATAATGAAATAGCATGCGCAATTGGAGGTAAGTGGACAAACAAGTCTACTGATGATTTTTTTAAAAATAAAAGAGTAATTTTATTTAGTTTACCCGGGGCTTTTACACCAACATGTTCCTCTCAACAATTACCTGGGTTTGAACAAAATGCTAATGAATTAAAAAAATTAGGTATTGATGAAATTTATTGTTGTTCGGTGAATGACTCTTACGTTATGAACGCATGGGCTAAAAAGATGAATATTTCTAACGTGAAAGTAATTCCAGATGGGTCAGGACTTTTTACAAAATATATGGGAATGCTAATTTCCAAAGATCACGATGGATTTGGTCAGAGAAGTTGGCGATATATGGCAATTATTAATGACGGTATTGTTGAAAAATGGTGGCAAGAGCCTGGAATTAATAATTCAGGCTCTGATGATGATCCATATATAGAAACAACACCAGAAAACACCCTAAAATATCTTTCTGCATCAAAGTAAAATTATATTAAAAAAATTTTTTTATACTATAAAACCCTTAATGGTAAAAAATTTTAACATATGGTTTCTCTCGTCTCTATTGATTTCTATAGGTGTATTAATTCCAATAGTTACAGTTTTTTTTAGTTTTTTTGAGGAAACTTCAAATTATTATCAAATATTAAAAGATACTTTTTTATTTGAATATATTTTTAACTCCTTCTTTCTATTAGTTTGTGTTTTGGCCTTAACTTTCATAATAGGAACTACTTGCGCATATTTAGTCTCATTTTATAAATTTCCTTTAAGTGATTTCTTTAAATGGGCTCTTATACTTTCTTTTGCCGTCCCCCCCTATATTTATGCATATTCTCTGACAGCTTTTTTTGAAAATTACGGTACAGCTTTTACAATTTTAACTAATTTATTTGGGGAGGGAGAATATAATAAATATATTCCAAAATTTGACGGTCTTCTTGGAGCAGTTCTTTCACTCTCATTTTCATTATATGCTTATGTATACATACTTTCTAGAGCATCATTTTTGTATCAATCTCAAAACCTAATTGATCTAGGAAGAAGTTTGGGTTTTTCGAAATTTAAATCTTTATACTCATTAATACTACCAGCTGCTAGACCTGCAATTGTCGCTGGATTGTCTCTTGTGGCAATGGAGACTTTAGCAGAATTTGGTGCAGTTGATTTTTTTTCAATTAATACACTAACCACTGGTATTTATAATTCTTGGATTACATTTGACGATTTAGCTTTTTCAAATAGGTTATCATTTTTCTTGCTTATATTTATATTTGCATGCTTTGTAATTGAAAATTATTCTAGAAAAAAAGCTAAATACCATTTTAATTCAAAGGGTGGATTTAAACAAAAAGAAAAAATTAATTTAACTGGAAAAAAATCTTTTTTTGCATTTTTGTTTTGTTTTATCATTTTTCTTTTAAGTTTTTTATTTCCTTTAAGTCAAATGTTATATTGGACAATAAAGTTTCCAGAAAATCTTTTTGATATTGATGTATTTTCACTTACTTTAAATACAATTTATTTAGTTCTTTTATCTAGTCTCGTATTAATTTTATTTTCTCTAATTTCAAATTATGGAAATAGAGTTTCTAGAAATAAAATTTTGAATTTTTTATCAACAATATCAATTTCAGGTTATGCCATTCCAGGTGTTATTTTGGCAGTAGCTTTTATTACATTTATTGCTTGGTTTGATGAAAATATTGTAAAGACCTTAGGGTTTTTATCTATTAAAAAAATTTTTATTGGTTCTGTTCTTGGACTGGTTTTAGTTTATTTTGTCAGATTTTATTCATTAGCATTTAATGGAATAAAATCAGGTTACGAAAAAATAAATATTTCAGTTGATGAAAGCTCATATTTGCTTGGTTATTCTAAGCAAAAAACTTTTCTCAATATTCACGTTCCTTTTCTGAGAAATTCCCTTTTATTTGTGGCAATATTGATTTCTCTAGAAATTATAAGAGAGCTTCCAATAACCTTAATTTTAAGGCCATTTAATTTTGAAACTTTTGCAACAACTGCCTATATATCTGCATCTGAGGATTTATTAGAAGCTGCAGCAGTTCCGTCGTTATTTTTAATTTTAATTGCAACTATATTTATTATATTTACAGCTAAATATATTCTAAGAGAAAATGAAAAATAATTTTTTAGAGATTAAAAATGTTGATTTTATAATTGGTGGAAAACCTAAGGTTAAAAATGCTTCATTTGTTATAGAAAATGAAGGAGAGACTTTATGTATTTTAGGTCCCTCAGGAATTGGAAAAACTACGATACTAAGAACTATCGCTGGTTTAGAGGAAATTGAAAAAGGTTCAATTAAATTAAACGGAAAATTAATATCATCTAAAGATATACATGTTGAACCTGAAGATAGAAATGTATCTTTAGCTTTTCAGGATAACAGCTTGTTTCCACATTACACTGTGGAAAAGAATATACTGTTAGGCACCGAGAGGAATAAAACAAAAAAGAAAAAAAAACTCACTTTTAAGGAAATTGTTGATTTACTTGATATTTCAAAAATACTTGTAAAATATCCTCATGAAATAAGTGCTGGAGAGGCACAAAGAGCTTCTCTTGCGAGATCTTTATTAACACAACCTGATCTTTTGTTATTAGATGAGCCATTATCAAATGTTGATCAAAGTTTTAAAGAAGAAATTCAAGTAAGATTAAAAAAAATTTTAAGTAAATTAAAAATTACAACAATAATTGTAACCCATGACTCCTATGAAGCTTTTTATTTAGGTAATAAATGTGCAATTATATTAGACAGTCAAATTAAACAGTTTGACGACCCTTACAATGTTTATCATTTTCCAAATTCAGTTGAAGTGGTTAATTTTTTAAATCGTGGAATTCTAATTCCAGCAAAAGTAACAGGAGAAAATTCATTAGAAAATGATGATCTTGGAACGATTAATGGGAATTTTATTAAGCATTATCCAAAAGGATCGAACGTACAATTATTATTACAGCCAGAGGATCTTGAGCATGATGATAAAAGCAATCTAAAATTAGAGGTTGTTGACAGAAAATTTAGAGGTACCAACTTTATTTACACCTTAAAAACTAGTAGTGATTTATTGATACCAGTATTTGTTCATTCTCATCATGAGCATCAGCATGAAGCTGACGAAAAGTTTGGAATTAAAAGACCGATTCATATTGATCACATAGTTTGTTTTTAATAAAACAAGCGAATGCTTTCAAAAAAACAATTATTTACCAGAGGTATGCTGGATATTTCTCCGCATATGTTGTCAGTAATTCCATTTGGAATTATTTGTGGAGCTATCGGAGTTGAACTAGGTTTTAATCCTTATTTAGTCTATGCAATGTCCTTCATTATATTTGGAGGTGCTTCGCAAATAGTTTTTTTGCAGCTTTTATCTGGAGGTGCGTCGAGTTTGGTTGCTGTCACTTCTGTTGGTATTATTAATTCTCGTCATTTATTATATGGAGCAGTTTTATCTGAATATTTGGATAAATTATCTTTAATTAAAAAATTATTAATATCATATGTAATAGTTGACCAGGGCTTTGCAGAGTCAAATAAATTTTTTAAAAAAAATAGATCCGAAGAATATTTGCATTATCATTTAATAGGAACTGGGTGTACGATGTGGGTTTGTTGGCAAATCGCTACACTTTCAGGAATTATTTTGGGATCATTTGTTCCTGAAGAACTTGGATTAAAATTTGCAATCCCTCTTACATTTATTGCTATTGTTGTTCAAGATTTAAAAAAAATTGATCATGTAATTGTAATGATCACTTGTGGTTTAAGCTCATTGTTATTCTTTGAAGCCCCATTTAAATCTTATATAATTATTTCACCAGTTATTGCTTTATTTGTAGCTTGGTTATTATTGAGGTTAAAAAAGTGACTTTAGTATCAATCATCTTTGCTGGTATATTAACTTACTTCACTAGAATGACTATGGTTGCATTAATCAGTAGAGATATGTTGGGAGATAAAGTCAAAGCTGTATTAGAATATGTTCCATCTGCAGTATTCCCAGCCATAATATTTCCTGGAATATTTATAAATGATTTTGGAACTTTTATAGAAATGAACGATCCAAAAATTTTTGGAGCATTAGTAGCAGTTATTGTGGGTTATTTTTCAAAAAATATTATTGCAACTATTTTAGCAGGATTAGTTTCTTATTGGTTTTTAATTTTTGTTATTTTTAGCTAGCACCTAACTTAATATTACTTCTAATATTGATATCCATTAACTTAGGTTTAGATAAATTAAGATTTGACATTATCTCAGCATATTCATCAGCGTTATTAACTTGAAGTCTTGGATTTGATTTTTTTTCATTTCCAATAGTACTAACGAGTTTCCCGTTATAATCATGTCCTGGATAAAGCAAAGTATCATCAGGTAATTTAAGTAGTTTATTAAATAAAGAATTATAAGCATCTTTTGAGCTACCATTTTGAAAATCTGTCCTACCTGTACCATTAATTAACAATGTATCACCTGAAAACAAATATTTATCCATCAAAAAACTATAACTATCTGAAGTATGACCAGGTGTATACATTGCTTTAATTTCAATTTGATCAATTTTAATTATTTCTTCATCTTTTACTTTGACTTCTACTGCATCAGCAGGAGTGTGTTCTCCCATGATTGTAGAGCAATTTGTAACTTTTTTTAATTTTGAAGCACCTGTTATGTGATCTGCATGAATATGTGTATCAATTACTTTTACAAGTTTAAGATCTAATTCATTTAGTAAAGTTATATAGCTATCAACATTTTCAATAACTGGATCAATAATTACTGCTTCGCGACCTTTTGCCGATGCAATTAAATAAGTGTAAGTAGACGATTTTTGATCAAATACTTGTTTAAAAATCATTTTTCATTAGTATCAAATTATTGTGAATACCTCTACTGCTACATTTAATTGGTCTTGTAAACATACTTGGAAAAGAAGCGCAAATAATACAGCTTGGTGTGTATTAGGTTGTGCTATAGGTGATTTTGGTACAATTTTATTTTTTCAATTAACCGAAATTCCTTTTCCAGTTTTAGGAATTATGATTTTAGCAATCATTAATGGTTTGATTACAAGTATTATTTTAGAAACAATTATTTTAATGACACAAAATTTCAATTTTATTAATGCGTTTAAAACTGCTTGTGGAATGAGTTTAATATCAATGATCAGTATGGAAATTATGATGAATTTGACAGATTATGTTTTAACTGGTGGCGCTATATTGACTTGGTGGGTTGTTCCAATAATGTTAATCGTAGGTTTTTTAACTCCTTGGCCTTATAATTATTGGAGATTAAAAAAATATGGAGTTGCTTGTCATTAATTTAGAGCATTCTTTTCAATAAATTATCTTTAAACAATATTCTGTGAGCTATCACTGCTAAAATATGAAGAGATATTAGAGCTATAATTGTATAATTTGAATATATGTGAATATTATAAAATTGATCTGCTAATTCAAAATTATCTTTAATTTTTATCTCTTTAAAAAAAATTACTAAAGTTTCTCCATTAAATAATTTTTTTAAAATTCCTGAAATCGTGATTGACAAAATTGCCACATATAAAAGAACATGGTTTAATTTTGCTATAAATTTTTGTCCAACGAAAATACTTGGATTAAGTTTGGGCTTAGGATTAAGTATATTATTTAATAACCTTAAAATTACTAAATAAAATATAGTTAAACCTATTGTTACATGAATATTTTCAAATGTTATTCTTTCTTCACCAAAATCCAAATCAACTAAATAAAAACCTAATGGGATTTGGATTAGAAGCAATAACGCACTTAGCCAATGTAACAGCTTTGAAATAATACCATACTCTGTTAGGGTATTTGTAACATGCATAAATTATTTAATCACATAACCTCATTTATTAAAATATTATTGTTATCAATTTTTACTGTGCTTTTGGTCTCAGTTAGTAATGCTGAACAAAGTGTTGAAGATATTATAAAGGGGCGAAAAGCATTATTTAGTAAGAATTATAGTACTGCTAAAAGAGTTCAAGCTTTTGCTTCAAATGGAGATTTCGATAAATCAATAGAATTAATGTTAGAAATGAGCGAGAATTATAAAGTTCTGATTGATTTATTTCCTGAAAACACCAAGGAAGGTTTTAAAACAGAAGCCTTACCAATCATTTGGGAGGAAAAAGATGCTTTTAATACTCTAATGAAAAAAGCATCTGATGATATGGTTAAACTTGCATCTGTTATTGAAGACAGCGATGATATTAGAGGTACATTAAAACAATTGATGTGGAGTAATTGCAAAGCTTGTCATAGCAAGTACCGGATGCCCCATTAAAATTTGTTTTCAAGGGTTCGCTCTTTAAGCGAATACCTAAAGAGCTCCCTTTTTTAAGCCTCTTTGGCATTTTAATCCAAACGGATTTTAATGTTATTAACTTTTTTGGTATTTAAAAGACTTCAGCTAAGTATCAGGTGGTGAAAGTATTAACATAAACCTCCTTCTAAAAAAAAGGTAATTATATTTAATACAAATTCAATAAATTTATTTCAGTTTTGGTTAAATAAAATTCTTGAATACAACCTGGTGCTTTAGTAGATTCCCGGTATCTAATTTATCTACTTTAAATTATTTTTTATTAATTAATTCACTAATAAAATTTTCACCAAAACCGTTATCAACAGCTTTTTGAAAATAATTTTTGTTAACTTCAGCAACTTTTTCTGCTTCAGGAAAATCTTTTAATAAGTCTTGAATATAAGTTAAATCTTTTACAGAATTACTGGCGGTAAATTTAAATCCAGTAAAATCTCCTTTTAATAAATTATCAAAAACTCTATTTAGAGCAGCAGAATTACCCGAACCAAGCTTAGCAACATCAAAAATCTTTTTTAAATCCAAACCCATTTCTTTAGCACTTTTAGCTAAATGATTAACTAACGCAGCATTTCCAAGGGATAAAAAATTATTTAAAAGTTTTGATTTTGCACCCATTCCGACGGTGCCAAAATGAAAATATTCTTTACAAAAAAACTTAAAATAAGGTTCAGCTATTTTAAAATTTTCATCTGATGCTCCTACTATTCCTCCTAAAACTCCTTCTTCGGCTTGAACAGGACCACCCATTACAGGACATTCAACATACTTAATATTATTTTTCTTAAATATAGCTTCAGTTTCGATAGAACCAGTTTTGTTATGAGTTGTGATATCAATAATTATAGTTTTGTTGTTTAAAATTGCTGAAATTTTTTCAGATATTGATTTTGCAATTGGGGTATTTGTTACACACATAAACAAAGCATCAAGATTTTTATCTGCAAAATCCTCAAAAGATTTTACTTCTTCTGCACCATCGCTGATAATTTTTTCAATTGGTTTTCTGTTTTTATTTGCAATAACAAAAAGTTTATTTTTATGTTTCAAAATGTTTTTGGCTATTCCATAACCCATATAACCAACACCAATAAATCCAATATTTTTCATAGTTGTTTCAATAATTAACTTTTCTTTGTCCCTTCAGTTCTTATAAACATTATACCAAAAACAATAATTCCTACCACACCTACAATTTTGTTATAATCAAAGGGTACACCAAAAATTAAGAAGTTAATAATAGTTGACCAAACGAGTTGTGAATATTGAAAGTTTGTCACAAATGATAAATTAGAGAGTTGAATTGCGTAAATTATTAGAGAATGACTAACAAAACCTGCCACACCAAGTAATGATAAATAAAGCCAAAAAATATTTTTTTCTAATGGAACCCAATTAAAAAAAATAAATATACTAAATATAATTGCTCCTAAAATTGAGGTATAGAATATCGCAGCAAATGGGTCATTGTCACCTGATACAAGTTTAGTAAAAAATTGATAAAGAGCCCAACAAATTGGCGGAACTATTGGAAAAATTAAATCAATGCTAAATATTTTCATACTTGGTCCTAAGGAGTAAATAATTGAACCAAAGCTAAGTAACATTAAAAGTATACCCTTAGGTGTTAAAATATCTTTTAAAAAATATGCTGAAAGCAAAGAAACTATCAAGGGAGCTGTAAAGAAAACTACATATATGTCTACTAAGTCAAATTTTTGTAAAGAATAAAACATAAATGACGTTGCTGTAACCATCAATATTGATCTTATTATTTGAACCTTAAAATTTTTTTTTAAATTTACTTTAGGTTTAAATATTAAAAAAAATATAACTAAAGAAACTAGGTGAAAAAAAAATCTACCCCAAATTGCTTGAGTAACTGGCATAACTGTACCAAGGTACTTTGCTGTGGAGTCCATACATACAAACATGAAAAAGCCACCTGCAGCTAATAAAATTACATTAATTAATGATGTTTGCTGTGGCACTGGAAATTAAAATTACATCACTACGCCTACTTGCCAAGGATTGAACTCCTCGTCACCGTAGCCGTTGATTTCACTTTTTGATTTATTTCCTGAAGCAGTATTAACAATTAGTTCAAATATTTTTTGACCAACTTCTTCAACTTTTTCTTTACCTTCAGCAATTGTTCCACAATTAATATCCATATCTTCAGACATTTTTTCAAACATTGCTGAGTTTGTTGAAAGTTTTAAACTTGGAACTGGTTTGCAACCAAAACAAGATCCACGTCCTGTTGTAAAACAAATTACATTAGCACCTGATGCTACTTGACCTGTAACAGATACAGGATCGTAACCAGGAGAGTCCATAAAATTAAATCCTTTGTTTTTTAAGGGTTCTGCATAGTGCAGTACATCTTGAAGAATAGAATTGCCTCCTTTTGCAACAGCACCTAAGGATTTTTCTAAAATTGTTGTGAGGCCACCCTTTTTATTTCCAGGGGCTGGGTTGTTATCCATAGAACTATTATTGATTGAAGTATAATGTTTCCACCATTCAATTCTTTTAATTAGTTTATCGGCAGTCTTTTGTGAGCTAGCTCTATTAATTAATAAATGTTCAGCTCCATAAATCTCTGGAGTTTCAGATAAAATTGAACTTCCACCTTTCTTAACCAAGAGATCTGCTGCAACACCTAATGCAGGATTTGCAGTTATTCCAGAATATCCATCTGAGCCACCACACTGAAGAGCTAAAGTTAAATGACTTACTGGTTGTGAAGTTCTCTCAATACTGTTTGCTTCTGAAAGTAGATTTTTAATTTGAGATAATACTTTATCAACTATTTTTTTAGTTCCGCCTTCATCCTGAATTGTTAGAAAATGAATTCGGTTATGTTTTTTTAAAGATTCATCAAACAAACTGACTTGAGCACATTCACAACCTAAACCAATTACAAAAACATGAGAAAAGTTTGGATGATTTTTAAAGCCATCTATAGTTCTTTGGAAAATTTGCATTCCCTCACTTTCTGTATTCATTCCACATCCAGTTGAGTGAGTAATTGGCACTATGCCATCAATATTTGGGTAATCTTTTAAAATTTCAGAATATTTAATCCTTTCAACAATCATTTTAGTGACAGTTGCTGAGCAGTTTACTGTGCTTACTATTCCAATATAATTTCTAGTAGCGACCTGTCCATTATCTCTTAAAATTCCATTAAAGAAGGTATCTGCTTTTTCATCTACAGTGTGTTTTTTGTCTGTTACTTTAAATTCTCTTTTAAACTCTCTAAATTCTAAATTATGCGAGTGGACATGTTGTCCAGGTTTAATATCATCTAAAGCAAAACCAATAATTTGATCATATTTAATGATTGGATCACCTTTTTTAATTGTTTTTAAACAAACTTTATGTCCAAAAGGTATTGGATCGATAGTACTAATCTCATGACCTTCAATTTTTGTTTTTTCAGGAATAATAAATTGACTAACACCCACATTGTCATTCTTATTTAAAACTATTAGATTATTCATAAAATTATTATATAACTATAAATCTAAAGAGACCATTAAACAATTATGCCTAAAAAAAGAAAAAAAAGTTTCAGAAGTCAGCAGTGGTTTAATAACCCAAAAAACCCAGATATGACGGCTTTGTATCTAGAAAGATATTTAAATTATGGTCTTACGAGAAAAGAATTGCAATCTGGAAACCCAATAATAGGAATAGCTCAATCTGGTAGTGACCTTTCACCATGTAATAGGCATTTTATGTCACTGAGTAAGAGAATAAAAGATGGAGTCAGAAGAGCAGGAGGTATACCTATGGAGTTTCCAACTCATCCAATTCAAGAAACAGGAAAAAGGCCTACTGCAATGTTGGATAGAAATCTTTCATATTTGTCATTAGTAGAAGTTTTATATGGATATCCACTTGATGGAGTTATATTAACAACAGGATGTGATAAGACCACTCCAGCAGCTTTGATGGCAGCTGCGACTGTAAATATTCCTGCAATAGTTTTATCTGGTGGCCCTATGTTAGATGGAGTTTATAAGGGAAAATTAGCTGGATCAGGAATGGTAGTTTGGGAAGCTAGAAAAATGTTAGCTAAAGGAGAGATTAAATATGAGGAATTTATGGATATGGTTTCATCATCCTCACCAAGTGCTGGCCATTGTAATACAATGGGAACAGCTTCTTCAATGAACTCAGTAGCAGAAGCATTAGGAATGTCTTTGCCAGGAGGTGCGGTTATTCCCGCTCCTTATAGAGAAAGAGAACAAATTTCTTACGAAACAGGAAAAAGAATTGTTGGAATGGTTTATGAAGATTTAACCCCATCAAAAATTATGACACGTAAAGCTTTTGAAAACGCAGTAGTAGTAGCAAGTGCTATAGGCGGATCTAGTAATTGTACAGCCCATTTAAGTGCTATCGCAAAACATATGGGAATTAAATTTGATCTTTCTGATTGGCAAAAACTTGGGCACAAAATACCGTTGTTGGTAAATTGCCAACCTGCAGGAGAATACTTAATGGAAAGTTTTCACAGAGCTGGGGCAATACCTGCAGTGATGAAGGAATTAATTAAAAATAAAAAAATTCATACAAACATAAAGACTGTCACTGGTAAAACTGTAGGTGAAAATTTAAGAAAGAAAGTTGATATAGACAATAAAGTAATTAAAACTTTTAAAAATGCGTTAACTGAAAAAGCTGGTTTTTTAGTTATGAAAAGTAATTTTTTCTCGTCCGCTATAATGAAAACGTCTGTAATTAGTAAGGATTTTAAAGATCAATACTTATCAAATCCTAAACGCCCTAATGTTTTTGAATGTAAAGCTATAGTCTTTGAAGGACCTGAGGATTATCATAAAAGACTTAATGATAAAAAATTAAAAATAAATGAAAACTCAATATTAATTATCAGAGGTTGCGGACCGGTTGGATATCCTGGATCAGCAGAAGTGGTTAATATGCAACCACCTGACAGATTATTAAAAAAAGGAATAAGACATTTACCAACTTTGGGAGATGGAAGACAGAGTGGAACATCCGAGAGCCCATCAATACTTCATGTTTCACCAGAGTCAGCAGTAGGTGGAGATTTAGGCATTGTTAAAACTTACGATAAAATAAAAATAGACTTAAATAAGAGAAGAGTTGATTTATTGATTTCTCAAGCTGAATTTAAAAAACGAAGAAAAAACAAAAAAGTATTTAAGCCAAAAAACCAAACTCCTTGGCAGGAAATATTTAGAAATACTGTTGGTCAATTGGATGATGGTGCATGCATTAATTCTCGAGGTAAATACTTAGATGTATCACATACCAAAGGTTTACCAAGAAATTCCCATTAATGAGGCCAAAAATATTAGTTTCCAGAAAAATATCAGATTTAGCAGAAGAGAAAATTCAAAAAGAGTTTGAAGTAACTTTAAATCCAAAAGACGAACCTATTCCAGAAAGCGACTTAATAAAAATTGTAAATGATTATGATGGAATGATTTCGACTGGTTTTGATAAAATTACTGAAAATTTTTTTAATAATTTAAATGGTAAATTAAAAATTATTGCTCAAGTTGGTGTTGGTTATGATAATATTTCAATAAAATCTGCAAAAGAAAAAAAAATTAAAGTTACTAATACGCCTAATGTTTTAAATGAAGCAGTAGCAGAAACGACTATTCTATTAATTCTGGCAGCTTCAAGAAGAATTGGCGAAGCATACAGTCTAGTGAAAACAGATAATTGGAAAAATCAAAAACCTGATCTTACAAAATTTATGATTGGGAACTCTGTTACAGGTAAAACTTTAGGTATCATTGGTATGGGGCGTATCGGAAGAATGGCTGCAAAAAGTGCTAAAGCATTTGGAATGAAGATAGTTTATCATAACAGAAATAAACTCTCTGATTATCAAGAGGATGGGGCAAAGTATTTTTCTGATATCAAGTCCATGCTACCCGAGTGTGACTTTGTTAGTATTCATACGCCAGCAACATCTGAGACCAAACACATATTAAATGCTTCAACTATAAATTTATTACCTAAGCATGCTGTTGTTATAAATACCTCAAGAGGATCAACTATTAATGATGATGATTTAATTGATGCTCTCGAGAATAAAAAAATCTATGCAGCTGGTTTAGATGTATTTAATAATGAACCTAATTTAGATAAAAGATATTTAAAATTAGATAACTGTTTTGTTTTACCACATATTGGAAGTGCGACTCATGAGACTCGATTGGCAATGAGCATGATGGCAGTAGATAACATTTATTGTTTTTTTAATAAAAAACCCCTAATTTCTGAAGTAGTTTAAAACAACTGAGAGTTGTTAGTTTAGATAATATATATAATTTCTATATATAAACATTAAACGAATTCGTTGATCTCAAAAAACATTTATGATTAAATTTCAAAAAAAACACAAACGAGAGGAAGATAATGTTTAAACTTATATCAAAAACTATAGCTGCAGTAGCTATTGTTTCAGTTGCTTTATTTGTCTCTGCTCATGCAAAGACTTTAAAGATTGAAACACACTTTACTGCTAGTTCACCAAATGGTGAGGTTGCCGCTCAATTCGCTAAAAACGTTGAAAAGTTTTCTGGCGGAAGCTTAAAAGTGCAAATGTTTTATTCATCGTCAGTAACTGGTAAATCAGCTGAGGTATTTAACTCAGCACAAACTGGAATTATAGACTGTGATATGACTGGTGCAGGATACCAAACTGGTAAAAATGCAGCATTTCAATTTGCAGGAGATGTAATGGGTGGGTACGATAACCCTTATCAACAATATGAATTCCTAAATTTCCCAGGAGCTCAAGAAGCTGTTGATGCACTTTATAACAAATATGGAATGACTTTGATTGGTTGGTGGATACCAGGACATGAGTCTTTAATTTCTAGCAGACCAATTCCAGATGTTGCTTCATTGAAAGACTTCAAATTCAGATCGCCTCCAGGAATGGAAAGTATGATCTTCACAGCTTTAGGTGCTAAGCCAATTGTTATGGACTTTGGTGAAGTTCCTACTGCTTTACAAACTGGTCTAATCGATGGTGCGGATTACTCATCTTTAGCGACTAACTATGCAGGTGGACACTATGAGCAAAATAAATATGCTACTTACCCAGGTTTCCACTCTATGCCAGCTGACCATTTAGCTTGTAACACAAAAGTATGGAACAAGTTAAAGCCTCACGAAAAAGGTGCTATGTTAGCTGCAATCGAAATTTGTGGTAGAACTATCACTAGTTTGGTTGAGAGAAAAAATGCAGAAGCAGTTAAAGCTTTAAATGAAATGGGAGTTACTCTTCATGACTGGTCTAAAGAAGATAGAGCTAAATTTAGACAAGCTGCACTTGGTGCTTGGGAAGAATGGAAGACTAAATCACCTGAGGCTGCTGCACTTATAGAGATACATAAAGCTTACATGAAAGCTAACGGTATCCTATAATTAATAGTATTTAAAAAATCTTGAAGGGCCTGAAAAGGCCCTTCTAACAAAAAATTTTTTACTTATGCGAGATAAAGATTTACAAGATAAACAACTTCAAGAGCAAAGTGAAAAAGTTGCAAGTAAAGATGATTTTCCAATAAATTGGATAGACCGAATTTCCTTATTTTTAAGTCACACAATTAAATACTTAATTCCTATAATTGTAATTGTGATGATGTATGAAATTTTTATGAGATATGTTTTACTTAAACCAACCCTATGGGCTAACGAGTTATGTTTGTGGTTAGCTGGTGTTTGTTATTTAGTAGGTGGAATATATGCTACAAGACTAAGAAGTCATATTAGAATAGTTTTATTGTATGACTATGTCAGCAGACCAGTTCAGAGAATTTTTGATTTAATTAGCACTACTATAATTGTGGTTTTTGCTGCTGCTGTAATTTATGGCGGTTTTGAAGATGCTCATAGATCATTCATAAATTGGGAAAGATTTGCAACATATTGGGATCCACCGATTCCAGCTACTATGAAACCTCTTACACTGATATGCTTATTTCTTATTGCACTTCAATCTGTAAATAATTTAATTATTGATTGGAAAAATCCTAAAGAAAAACAATACCAACCAGCTAAAGATTTAAAATAAGATGGAATTTGAGATAGGTACACTCTCGATCATACTTATTGTTGGATTATTAGCTCTTATATCCATTGGTGTTCCAATGGGATTTGCATCTGGTTTTATGGGTGCAGTACTTGTATTTTTATATATTGGTGAGCATGCATTGGGAATTTTACTCTCAAGATATTATTCTCTTGTTGTTACATATTCTTTTTTATCTGTTCCTTTATTTATATTTATGGCATCCCTGCTTGAACGCTCGAACATTGCGAGAGATTTATATGATGCTTTAAATGCTTGGTTAAGAAAAACCAGAGGTGGAGTAGGTGTAGTGACTGCAATCATGGCAACAATTATGGCTGCAATGAGTGGAATTATTGGAGGAGAAATAGTTTTATTAGGATTGATTGCGCTCCCTCAGATGTTGAGATTGAAATACGATCAGGATATGTCGATAGGTATTATTTGTGCATCAGGTTCCCTAGGAACAATGATACCCCCATCAATTGTTTTAATTATTTATGGATTAACAACCGAAACTTCAATTACGATGTTATTCCAAGAGGCAATTGTTCCAGGTTTAATGATTTCAGGATTAATTATTACTTACATTCTTATCAGAACAAGATTGCAACCTCATCTTGCACCACTAAGTGATGAGCCAGCCTTAACTTTTAAAGAAAAAATGTCTTACCTTCCAGGTCTTTTGCCACCAATTGGTATTGTAATAATTGTTTTAGGTTCAATTTACTCTGGTATGACCGGTATTACAGAAGCGGCTGGAATGGGTGTTGTTGCTACTTTAATAATAATTTTTGCTAGAAGAGAGCTAACATGGTTTTTATTTAAAGATGCATTGGTTAGAACATTTAAAGCTTCGGGGACAATTTTAACAATTACTTTTGGTGCTACAGTACTTGCAGGTGCTTATTCACTTGCCGGTGGACCGACTTATGTTGCAGAGACTATTTTAGCTTATGATTTAAAACCAATGTATTTAATTTTCATGATGCAAATAATGTTTCTAATTATGGGAGCATTTATGGATTGGGTTGGAATTGTTTTATTAGCAATGCCAGTATTTTTACCAATTGTTATAGCACTAGGTATGGATCCTATTTGGTTTGGAATTTTGTTCTGTGTGAATATGCAAGTTTCTTTTTTAAGTCCGCCATTTGGTCCTGCAGCTTTCTATTTGAAATCAGTTGCACCTCCACATATTTCATTAACAGATATTTTCAGAGGTTTTGCTCCATTTATAGTAATTCAGTTAATAGTATTAGCATGTGTTATGTTCTTTCCAGAGGCAATGACACAAAATTTCCACGAGTTTAAACCTAAGCCATGATAAATATTGGTTTTGTTGGAACAGGTCTTATGGGCCTTCCAATGGCAAAAAATATATTAAAGTCAGGATTGAAATTAAGTGCTTTCAACCGAACAATAAATAAAGCTGAACCTTTAAAAGAGTTTGGTGCAGAAATATCAAAAACATTAAGCGAAGTTGTTAAAGATAAAGATTATGTAATTACAATGTTAACAGATGATAGTGCTGTTGATGAAATTATGAATAATTCAGATCTTTCAGAAAATTTAAAATCTGGATCAACAGTTATTGATATGAGCTCTGTCAAACCAACCACTGCAACAAAATATGGACATACTTTAAAGTTAAAAAATGTGAATTATTTAGATGCACCAGTTTCTGGAGGAACTATTGGCGCAGAGGAAGCGTCTTTAGCAATTATGGTTGGAGGTGAACAAGGTGTTTTTGATAATTCTCTAAATATTTTAAAAGCCATGGGAAACCCAACATTAGTTGGACCTATAGGAAGTGGACAAGTCTCAAAGTTAGCAAATCAAATTGTAGTGGGGGTTACAATAGGTGCAGTTGCTGAGGCCATAACCTTGTGTGAAAAAGCTGGTGCTGATCCAATAAAACTAATTAAAGCTCTTTCTGGAGGTTGGGCGGATAGTAAAATTTTACAAACCCACGGAAAAAGAATGATAGATAAAGATTTTAGTCCAAAAGGTAAAACATCAACTCATTTAAAAGATATGAACAACATTTTAGAGTGCGCAAACTCCTATAATACGCATTTACCTATTTCAAATTTAGTGAAAGAAATGTATAAAACTCTTGTCGATAATGGTCATGGAAACACTGATCATAGTTCACTTTATAATGAAATCGAAAGGATAAATAAAAAATGAGCGGAAGATTAGAAGGTAAAAAAATTCTAGTAACAGCAGCGGGTCAAGGTATTGGAAAGGCGACAGCAATTGCATTCCATAAAGAGGGGGCCAATGTCACTGCAACGGATTTAAATGATAAAACTTTGGCTGATTTAAATAAAGAATATCCTGAGATAAAAGTTCAAAAACTTGACTCAACTGATAACACTGCAATTTTAGAATTCACTAAAACTTTAGATAAAGTTGATGTTTTGTTTAATGCAGTGGGTTTTGTTCATCATGGTACAATTTTAGAGTGTGAGGAAAAAGATTGGGATTTTTCCTCAACTGTGAATGTAAAGTCTATGTATTTTATGTGTAAAGCTATCCTACCTTTAATGGTTAAACAAAATGGTGGAAGCATTATTAATGTATCATCATGTGCATCAAGTTTAAAAGGTTTTCCAAACAGGTTTGTTTATGGAGCAACAAAAGGCGCAGTTATTGGTTTAACAAAATCAATAGCAGCAGATTTTGTTAAACAAAATATAAGATGTAATTCAATTGCACCAGGAACAGTTTTTTCACCATCTTGGCAAGATAGAGTTAATCAAAGCCCAGATCCAGTTCAGGCAAAAAAAGATTTCATTGCTAGACAACCTATGGGAAGATTAGGGACTGCTGAAGAAATAGCCGCAGTAGCTGTATATTTGGCAAGCGATGATGCAACATTTACAACAGGAACAACAATTTCAGTTGATGGTGGAATTTCAATATAATTAAACAACAAAAGGATAAATATGAAATTATTAAGAGTAGGACAAAAAGGAACTGAAAAGCCAGCTGTCATGGATAAGGATGGTAAAATTAGGGATATAAGTTCTCATATTAAAGATTTAAATCCTGATTTTTTAAACTTTGAGACTTTTGCAAAGTTACAAAATGCTGATTTATCGAATTTACCTGAAATATCTTCAAATGAAAGAATAGGTTCTTGTATAACAAGCCCACGTAAGTTTATAGCTATAGGCCTCAATTATTCAGATCATGCTGCTGAAGTTGGTGCTGATATACCAAAAGAACCAATAGTTTTTATGAAGGCAACTAGCTGTATAGTTGGACCCAACGATGATGTTGAAATAGTTTCAGGATCAAAAAAATTAGACTGGGAAGTAGAGCTTGGCATTGTAATTGGTAAAGAAGCCAAACATATTTCAGAAAATCAATCAAAAGATCATATTTTAGGTTATTGTTTAGTAAATGATGTAAGTGAACGTGAGTGGCAACTTGAAAAAATGGGACAATGGGTTAAAGGAAAATCTCATGATACTTACGGCCCTGTTGGTCCACATTTAGTTACAAAAGATGAAATATTAGACGTTAATAATTTAAAAATGAGCTTAGATGTAAATGGAAAAAGAATGCAAACAGGTAATACAAGCACAATGATATTTAATGTTGATGTGATAGTATCTTATTTGAGTAAGTATATGACTCTTTTACCAGGAGATATTATTACAACCGGGACACCTCCAGGAGTAGGCATGGGAATGAAGCCACAGCAGTTCTTAAAAGCTGGTGATGTGATGAAATTATCAGTTGAAAACTTAGGAGAGCAAAACTCGAAAGTAGTTGCTTTATAATTTTGTTGTGAAAATAACCTCTATTAAAAGTCATGTACTTAAATATGAGTTAGAAAAAGAACTTGGATATTCACAACAATATTACAAACATCGCACAGCCCATTTAGTTGAAGTCCAAACAGATGAAGGAATAACTGGTTGGGGAGAATGTTTTGGCCCTGGAAACATAGCTTTAGCAAACAAGTTTATTGTTGAAAAGGTTATACAGCCTTTGGTGATTGGTGAAGACCCTCTAAACAAAGAGCATATCTGGCAAAAAGTATACAACCTTTTAAGAGATAGTGGTCAAAAGGGAATGCCAATTCAAGCATTATCAGGTGTGGATATTGCTCTATGGGATATTCTTGGAAAGAAAACAAACTCTCCTCTTTATCAACTTGTTGGTGGTAAATGTACTAATGACATTCCTGTTTATGGATATGGAATGATGTTACAAAAAAAAACAGTTGATGAATTGATCACCTTGTTCAAAGAAGAGTCTAAGCAAATAAAATCAAAAAATTTTAAAGCTATGAAAATGAAAGTTGGATTAGGTCCAAAAGAAGATTTAAAGTTAGTTCAAGCTGTAAGAGACTCTGTTGGTAAAGATTTTAAATTAATGGTTGATGCCAACCACGCTTATAATTTGAAGGATGCTCTTTATGTTGGAAAAGGTTTAGATGAACTAAATATTTATTGGTTTGAAGAACCTGTGGCACCTGAAGATTATGAGGGTTACAGAGAATTAAAACAAAAAATCTCTACTAGCATTGCAGGAGGAGAAGCTGAGTTTACCAAATATGGCTGGAGTAAATTAATATCAAATAAATGTATTGATATAGCTCAACCAGAGGTTTGTGGACTTGGTGGAATTACGGAGTATTTAAAAGTTGCAGCACTAGCGCAAGCAAATTTTATACCAGTAATCAATCATGTTTGGGGTTCTGCAGTTAGTATTGCGGTCAACCTTCATTTGTTGACAGCACAACCAGATATGCCTGGTGGTTTATTTCCATCAAAATCAATGCTTGAATTTGATACAACAGAAAAAAATATTTTTATAACAGATTTGCCAAATGAAGAATTTTCAATTTTAGACCAAGTTAAAAACAATAACGGTTATGCATCAGTAACAGATAATATAGGTATTGGTATAAACCCAAATGAAGATTTTATTAAAGAGTTTGAAGTAAATGAATAAAATTAAAACATCAGAACCAAAACCCCTTTGGAAATTAAGATGTACCTTAGGTGAGGGAACATTATGGGTTAGTGAACATAACTCAATTTATTTTGTAGATATTAAAAAAAAGAAAATTTGCTCTTTAAATATTAAAAACAAAAAAAAGAAAATCTTTAAAGTAAATAAAGAAATTGGTTTTATTGCTCATATCAAAGATTATATTTTTATTTTAGGTCTGCAGGGAGAATTAAGAATTCAAAATTTAAAATCAAAAAAAATTTTAAAATCAATAAAGATAGAACCAAACTTGAAACTAAATAGAATTAATGATGGTAAAACAGATCCTGCTGGAAATCTTTGGTTTGGCACCATGGACAACTTGGAAAGAAAAATTGAAAAAGGTTCTTTATATAAATTAGATAAAAATCTTAAATTAATAAAAGTTGATAAAAATTATAGAATTACTAATGGACCAGCTTTTATTGATCAGTATAATTTTTATCATACAGATAGTCCAAAAAAAACTATCTATAAAATTAAAATAAATAAAAATAATAAAATAGTTAGCAAAAAAATATTTAAAAAATTATCTTTTGATGAAGGTTCGCCAGATGGAATGACATTAGATAAAAATAAAAATTTATGGGTAGCTCATTTTCATGGTGCTTGTATTTCTGTTTTTAATAAAAAAGCAAAATTAATTCATAGAATTCAGTTTCCTGCAAAAAATATAACTAATTGTGCATTTGGAGGTAAAAATACTAAAGAACTTTATGTTTCAACAGCAACTAAAGGCATGAACAAAGCAGATTTGCAAAAATTTAGATATTCTGGTTTCTTTTTTAGTGTAAAAACAAACATAAAAGGAATTTTACAAAAAAAATTTGTTTTAAATAATGAAGAAAAGAGATCTTTACTATGAGAGAATACCTACTAAGCTTTTAAGAGAAGATTTTAGATTACTAGGTACTTTCCTAGGTAGAGTCATTAAAGATCAAGAAGGTCTAGCATTTTTTAAAATTGTCGAAAAATTTAGAGTGCTATCAAAAAATACTCTCTCTGATAAAAATAAAAGAAAAGTACTATTAAGAATTTCAAATGAAGTTAAAAAACTAACTCCGGAGAACACATTTAAATTAAGTAGAGCATTTTCACATATTTTAAATTTACTGAATCTAGTAGAGTCCCTTGATGCATCAAGAAAGTTAAATGAGTACGAAAATCCTTATTTTAAAAGTAAAAATCAAAATTTATTTATAGAAGATATAATTGAAGGCTTATTTAAAAACAAAAAAATTTCTGACAAAAATATTTATGAGCAGGCAAAAAAACTTGATATTGGGATTGTTCTTACTGCTCATCCAACTGAAGTAAAAAGAAGAACTTTAATACAAAAATATGCAAATTTGATTTATATTATGGAGCAGAGACATCTATATAAAAAATATCCATCAAAGATTATCGAACTAGATAGACAATTATATTCAGAAATAGCAATTATATGGAAAACAGATGAGTTAAAACGAACCAAGCCCTCTCCATTAGATGAGGCTAGATGGGGATTAGCCGTAATTGAGGATAGTTTATGGGACACAATTCCTAAAGTTTACAAAAGACTAAACGATATATTTAGAAAAAATTTAAAAAAGGATTTACCAAGAGATTTTAACCCTATTCAGTTTGGATCATGGATGGGTGGTGATAGAGATGGAAATCCTAATGTGACAGCTGAAGTAACTAAGAAAGTAATATTATTTTCTAGGTGGCAAGCTGCAAAATTATATGAAAAAGAACTTACTAAGTTAATTCAAGATTTATCAATGGAAGAATGTTCTGCAAAAATTAAAAAAGCGACTGGAAATAGTTTTGAGCCATATAGAGTGTATTTAAGGCCAATAAGAGATAAAGTAAGGCTAACCCATCAATTAATTGAAAATCATTTAAATAATAATTCAAACTTAAATGAAAAAAAGTTAATTCAAAACAAACATGAAATTACTATTCCATTAAGAGAAGTAAGAAACTCATTAAAACTAAATAAAGGAGATCATATTGCCAATGCAGATCTATTAGATTTAATGAGGAGAGTTAGGTGTTTTGGCATTAATCTTGCAAGATTAGATATCAGACAAGAAGCTGATAGACATGAAAAACTCCTAAATGAAATTTTCAATAAGAAAAGTAAAATTAAATATTCTAATTTAAGTGAGATAGATAAAATTAAATTATTGAATAAATCAATTAAAGAGAAGAAATTTTTTGTAGATAAAATAAAAATTCAAAATAAAGAAAATAGAGAGGTGTGGAATACTTTTAAGCTGATTTCATCTACCCCAAATGAGTGTTTAGGTGCATATGTAATATCAATGACATCTAATGCTTCTGACATTTTGTCTGTATATTTTTTACAAAAACAAGCAAAAATTAAAAATTTATTAAGAGTTGTTCCATTATTTGAAACTTTGGATGATTTAATAAAAGCCAAAGATGTTATGAAAAATTTATTCAAACTTTATTGGTATAGAAAATTGATTAATTCTAAACAGGAAGTAATGATTGGATACTCAGACTCAAGTAAAGATGCAGGAAAATTATCAGCAAGTTGGCATCAATACAAACTTCAAGAAGAGTTAAGAGCATTGTCAAAAAAGTACAAAATTGACTTAGTATTTTTTCATGGAAGAGGAGGATCTCCAGGAAGAGGAGGCGGACCAATCCAAGCAACATTAAAATCTCAACCAGCAGGAACTGTGAATGGGAAAATCAGAATTACTGATCAGGGTGAAGTAATTCAACAGAAATATGGATATAAGCCTCTAGCTGAATATAATCTTTGTAGTTATATCGGATCGGTTATGGATGCTTCTTTAAATCCACCACCAAAATCAAAACCTAATTGGCGAGATTTAATTCAGAATATGTCTGAAATTTCTACATCTGCTTATAGGAAATATTTAAATCAAAGCGAAGACTTTATCAGATACTTTAAAACTGTTACACCTCACAAGTCTCTAGGAAAGCTAGCTATAGGCTCAAGACCAACAAAAAGAAAAAATGTTGATAACATTCAAGGTCTAAGAGCGATACCTTGGGTATTTGCTTGGACACAAATTAGATTAATGTTACCAGCTTGGTTAGGAACAACCGAGGCTTTGAGATATGGATCAATTAAAAAGTTTAAAAAAACTATGATGGATATGGAAAAGAACTGGCCATATTTTATTTCGACTATGGATATTTTAGATATGGTAATTTCAAAGGTTGATCCAGAAATCTCAGTTATATACGAAAATAATTTGGCTGATGCTTCATTAAGGAGAATTGGTAGAAAATTAAGATATCAATTTGATGCATTGGTCAAATTGCATAATAAAATAACTCCAAGGGAAGTGGTACAAGAAAGAAAAAAATTTAGAAAAGCACTATTTATTAGAAGCAATTATACAGAGATGTTAAATATTTTACAGGCAAATATAATGAATAAATTAACAAATAAAAAATACAAAAAATTAGATAAAAAATTTCTTGATGACGCTTTAATGACATCTATCGCGGGCATATCTGCTGCGATGAAAAATACTGGATAAATGTTTGAATATTTAATTGCTTTTGGAGCAGGACTTATAAGTTTTTTATCTCCATGTGTTCTACCTTTAATACCTGGATATATTTCTTATATCTCTGGTCAATCCTTACAAGAAATACTAAATAAAAAAGAAATAAACTTTTTTCCGTTAATTTTATTTTGTCTTGGGTTCTCAACTGTTTTTGTTATTTTAGGAGCATCCGCATCATTTTTAGGTCAGACACTTTTACAAAATTCAGAAATTTTAAGAATTGCAGCAGGAATAATTATAATAATTTTTTCTCTTCAATTAATTGGAATAATTAATATCCCCTACCTAAATTTTGAAAAAAGATTTGATGCTAAAGAATCAAGAAATATTCTTTTTCCATATGTAATCGGTGTTGCTTTTGGTTTTGGATGGACACCCTGTATTGGTCCAATTTTAGGTTCAATTTTAGCTTTAGCATCTATTGAAGAAACCTTATCAAGAGCAGTAATATTATTAATTTTATATTCATTAGGTCTTGCAATTCCTTTTGTTTTATCAGGATATTTAATTCAAAAATTTTTATTATTTTCAAAGAACTTTAGGAAAAATATTAATTTAATTTCAAAAATTGGTGGAATAATTCTTTTAATTACAGGTATTTTAATATTAACCAATCAATTACAAGCAATTGGATTTTATATAATTGAAATCTTTCCTTTTATGCAAAAATTCGGATAAAAGGTATTAATGAAGATTTATCAAATAGATTCAAGCGCTAGAAAAAAAGGATCAACCTCACGCGCACTTGCTAAAAAACTTTTAGAGAAAATTAAAAAACCTGGAGATGAGGTTATCTATCGTGATTTAGACGATGAGATGTTTTTTGTAAGTGGACTTACGGAGTCGGGTATGAAAATTGAAGAAAAAGATCAGACAGAGCACCACAAAAAAATGTTCGAACTTTCTGATAAATTAGTAAAGGAGTTAAAAGAAAGTGATGTGATTATAATTTCAGCTCCTATTTACAATTATGGTCCCCCCGCAACACTTAAAGCCTGGTCAGATTTAGCAGCTAGAATAGGGGAAACATTTAGATTTAAACCTAATGGGAGACGGGAAGGCTTATTAAAAAATAAACATGCTTATTTAGTAATAACCTCTGGAGGAACAAAATTAAATAGCTCTGAGGATTTCTTAACCCCTTGGTTAAAATTTATTCTTAATTTTTTTGGGATTGAAAAAGTAGATACTATTAGCGCAGATCAAATGGCATTAGATTATGAAAAATCAATAAGTGATGCAGAGGCACAAATTGAAAAATTATTTAAAGATTAAACTTTCTTTTTAAATGTCTAAGTTTACCCTCGGTGCTATCAAAATCAATATAACAACCTTGTAAAAATCTTTCACCTTCTTTAGTTTCATAAGATGTTCTACCATGTAGTAATCGATGATTATCCATCATTATTAAGTCTTTAGGCTCAAGTTTAAATTCAATTCTATATTTCTCAGAATTATACATTTCAGATAGTTTCTTTCTTGCTTGATAATAAAGATTTAATTTTTCTTTATCTAAAATTGGAACGTAGTCTAGTCTAGGACTAAATCTAACTTGTTTAAAACTTTTATCATCGTTAAGCTCAATTAATGGAGAGATGGTTTCTAATATTACTTCTTTATCTATAAATCTAAATCTAACTTTTACTTCCGTTAAAATTTCATAAAATTCTGGAAATTTACTTCTTAATTCTTCTGTAACAGTATAACCGTCAACTAAAGATGATAGTCCACCTGACACTTTACTTTCAATACAATGTAATAACTGAATACACGGCACAGGATTTCTGTAAGGATTATCAGTATGAGGAGCTAAGGCTAAGGATGTGTAAGCAAGATCATTAGGGTCTGGTTTAGATTTAACATTAAAGTATTCCCCAAAATTTGTTCTTCGTACACTTCCTATGGAATTTGCAAATTCTACAATATAGTTTTTTGATGTTGGAATATTTTTTATAATAACAAATCCATATTGATAAAAAGAAACAAGCAAATCATGCATTTCCTTACTTTCATAAAAATCTTTTTGGTACTGAAAATTTTTAATATTTTTAAGTCGCGAGTCCCATTTAGTTTTTTCTATTGATTTAATAACAATATCTTCTTTAGAAAATTCTAAAGCAATTTTATCAATTTCTAGTTTTGAAGTTACACCATCATTAAAATCAATTTCCAAATAATTTTCATTAATATTTGCCTTATTTATTGAAATATCACTACTTAAGGAGGTAGGATCAAAAAGTCTCTGTTGAGTTCCTTTATCTAGGTATTCTTCGCCATTTACTCTTTCACGTAACCAGAATGGGTGAATTTCTTTTTTTTCAGATCCATTATTGTAAAAAACCTTATTTTGATTTAGCTCAATTTTCATAATTACCACCTGAGGATTATTTAAAATTTAACTTTAATCAACATAAATTAAATAGTAAGAGTTCTGTGTGATTAATTTTGATAGAAAAAAATACCCTATATTCGCTAGTTTTTTAAATAAATTAGCAAAGGATTTAACTAAGTTCTATAATTCAAAATTGAACAGAACCTTTAAAGTATCTAACAAGCTTAAAGGTAAAGGTTATGATCCAGTAACTACCTCAGACAGGGCTTTTGAAAAATTTATACGTTCAAAAATTAAAACAAAATTTCCTACACACCAAGTTATTGGTGAAGAATATGGTTCAACAAATTCAAAAAGTGATTATACTTGGGTAATTGACCCTATAGATGGAACAAGATCCTACGTTATAGGAAACCCAACTTGGAGTAACTTAATTTCATTAAATTTTAAAGGAATACCAATTTTAGGATTAGCAAACTTTCCAGTTCTAAAAAAATATTATTTAAATTATTCTGACAAACTTGCTTATGTTGTTTCTCAAGGAAAAAAGAAAAAATTATTGGTAAATAAAAAAGCTACGTTTAAAAATGTAAAGGTTTCAGCAGCATTTCATGGATGGTTGTCGTTAAATAAACAAAAAAAAATTCCAAAAATTTTGAAATTAATGCAATTTCCATGCAGTGATGCTTTAAGTTATTCTCATTTAGCGGAGGGAAGAGTTGATATAGTAATACAGTGCTCAAATAAAATTTGGGATATTCACCCACTTATACCAATTATAAAGGCAGCAGGCGGTATTATTAGTACTTGGGATAATAGAGATGCTACTAATGCTGGAAATATCTTAGTTTCTTCAAATAAAAAAATTCATAATAATTTTCTAAAATTATTAAAACCAGTATCAAAATGATACCAGAAAGAGCACAAGTTATTTTAGATTTTTGGTTTAAAGAAACTCCTTTTGAAACGCGTTTCAAAAAAGATGAAATCTTTGATAAAAAAATCAGAGATAATTTTCTAAAAGATTATGAGCTTGCGTGTAATAATGAGTATGACGACTGGCAAGATAACCCAATGAGCTGCTTAGCTCTTGTAATTTTGTTTGATCAGTTTTCTCGAAATTTATTTAGAGGTGATAAAAAAGCTTTTGATCAGGACCAAAAAACAAGATTAATTGTAAATGATGCAGTTTACTCTGGCTATTTAGAAGCCATGAATGTTGATCAAAGATTTTTTATGCTATTACCTTTAATTCATAGTGAGGAAATTAGTGATCACGAAATGGCATATTATTTATTAAACAAATATTTAAGAGAGCATGAAGAATATCATAAAATAAAAAAGTTTTGGCAGGATCATACAAAAGCTATTAGATTATTTCATAGATATCCACATAGAAATGAAATGTTAGGACGAGAATCTACCGAAGAAGAAAAAGAATTCTTAAAAGGTCCAAACTCTTCTTGGTAAAATGAATCTAGAGTTTATTTTCAAAATTATTGATAAAGACGATTGGCAAAAAGCTAAACAAACTGGAACTTATGGAGGATCAAAAAAAGATATTGAAGACGGTTACATACATTTCTCAGAAGAAGATCAAGTAGAGGAAACACTTAGAAGACATTATCCAAAAAAAGATAATTTATTTTTATTAAAAGTGAATGCATTTAAACTTGAGCACTTACTATGGGAACAAGCTTCAAATGGAGATATGTATCCTCATTTATATTCGCCTTTAGACATTGCAAATGTTGAGGAAGAGTTTGAGTTGCCATTAAATGATGATGGAAATCATATACTTCCAGAGATTTTAAAAAAATATCAGTTTAGCCGTCCAAGATAATTAACCATAATTACACCAACAATAATTAATATTATTCCTACAATTCCGTAAATATTTGGGACCTGATTAAGTTTTAACACTGCAAACAGAACAACTCCCGTTACTGTTAGTCCGCTATATGTAGCATAAGCAAAACCAACTGGAAGAGCATGCATTGCTTTTGCAATTGAAAACATTGTAATACACATAAACAGAATGCATAAAACAGAAGGAGTTAATTTTGTAAATCCTTCAGAAATTTTGGCCAAGCTATTAGATGCAATTCCAAAAGAAATACCTAAAGCTAAAAATAAATAGCCTAACAATGGTTTCATATTATTGATTTCCTAATAAATTTACCATTAATACTCCAACTATAATAAATGCTAGGCCTATCATAGAATATAAATTTGGAACTTGATTATATTTAATTACACCAACAATGACTGTTGCAATAATTGTAAGTCCAGCGAAAGAAGCGTAGGTAATTCCCATAGGAATATTTTTCATTACTAATGAAAGTGCATACATACACAATACAATAGTAATTGCAGTAATTATACTTGGAACAAATAGTGTAAAACCCTCAGCACTTTTTGCAAAACTGTTTGAGGTAACACCCAAAAATACTGCAATACCTAAAAATAAATATGAACTAGCAAGACTCATACAATGATTTTAAATGAATTTTAAGAGAATATATAGAATTATTTAAGAGACCATCTAATAGCATCTTCCATTCGATCATCACCCCAGAAGAGTTCATTTTTTACTATAAAAGATGGACTACCAAAGATTTTATTTTCACGAGCTGAATTTGTGTTTTCGTTATATTTTGCCTCTATATTTTCTGATTTTGCCTCTGCTATTATTTCATCCTTATTTAAATTTAATTCAGTACAAACCTCTGAAATGCTAGGTTCAATTGCAGGTTCTTTACCTTCTTGGAACCATTTTTTATAAGTCAGCATCACAAATTTTTCTCCCCAACCTTTTTCAAAACCAAAGATTGCTATTTGATTTGCTAAATCGAATTCAGATAAAGGGTAGGGAACCGGTGTCTTAGCAAAAAAACCATATCCTTCTGCTCGTCTTTCAATATCTCTCCACATGTAATTGACTTTATTAATTTTGTCTTTTGGAAATGGGATATTATTCATTTCCTTCATAATTGCTCTAACTGAAAAGGGTTTCCAATTAAATTTTACTTGATGTTGTTTTTCAACATCAAGTATTCTGGTTACAGAAAGATAGGTGTAAGTACTCCCTATTGAAAAATAAAAATCAATACCACTCACTTACTTTGGCATAGGTGTAGCACCAGTTTCTAAACTGACAATTTTTCCATTATCATATTTATAAACTGCCATTACAGCCTCTACATTTCCATCATCAAAAGTAACAAATGAATGATGAACACCAACTTCGTCATTTTCATAAACAACTCTTACTTTATCTTGATTTATGTCGCCACTCATTGCCCATTTGATAACATCACTTTTGCCTAAAACATTTCCTGACTTATGCATTGTGAATTTAAAATCATCATGCAAAAGATCATTCATCACTGCTTCATCTTTGTTTTTTATTGCAGCACTATATTTTTCTAATATAGACATATTATTCCTTTCTATTTATTCACCTGGTTTTTTATAACTTTTTGAAACATCAGCTGCCTTTTTAAATGCACTGTTATAATCAAATACTTCATGAACCATCAAATCCGACATCATTCCACTATTTAAAACAGTTACTTTCATAGCAAGAACACTTTCATAATCTCCTTCAACACAAAAAAGAACATCAAAACGTCCTCTTAACCATTCATAACTTACAGCTTTTACTCCTAAGCTATCACACATGGATTTCATTACCGCACTTCTATCTGCAGCAGGGTCAGAATGCATTTTTTTTAATAACTCAGGACTTGCCTTTCCAATTACATAAAATTTAGACATTATTCACCCCACATCCCATGAAATTCATATACTACTGCTGGTTTATCTCCAACAACCCATCCATCATGACCTGGTTGTATTGAGTATGCATCACCAGCTTTATAAGTTAGTTCAGTTCCATCATTATGTTTTGCACAAACAGCACCCGAGATAATTATACCAAGATGTGTAGCTTGACAGCTGTCACCACCAACTGTTGGCTTTATATCTTTTGACCATTGCCAACCTGGTTGCAAAGTAAGTTTCATCAATCTTTGATTTCCAACTTTGACCGCTTCGATTTTAGCATTATTAAAATTATCATTTACTTCATCTGCTTTATCAAAACTTTTTACTTCTATACCAGCCATTTTTCCTCCTTGTTACCAATTATTTACTTAAATAGTCTAGCAGAGATTGGTCAGTATGTGTAGACTCAGTCTTCTACTATACTTTAGCTAATTCGTAAATTTCATAACCAGCCATTACCTCATCAAATACAGGTTTTGAGACTGGATTTGATCCATCTAAAAATGAATGAAGTGCTGCCATGTCATGAACTGCAATTTTAAACATTATTGTTGATTTATCAGGTGAGACACTAGCTATTGTTTTTGAAACATCCGCAACTTTTTTTCTTTCAGCCATACCCTCATCTGATTGCATAAAGCCCATAAACTTTTCAAAGGCTCCTTCTTTTAACTTTCCTACTACTAAGATATCTTTCATTTTAACCTCCTATTTTATTATCCTGAAAAATTTTCCATAAAGTCCCCATCCATTGGAGTGATTTTTGCTGAGTCTAAATCAACTCCAGCTGCAGCTCTTGCTGCGTGAAGCTCTTTATCATTTTTAAATGCTTCAAACCCTTCCATAGTTGCATATTTTACAATCACTGTAAATTTTGAAGCATCTTCTTTTGATACACCAGCGAAAATAATGGTTGCACCAAATCCTTTAATTTTTTCAGCATTAGCTTTAACCATATCCCTCCATGCTGAAAACGATTTTATATTTTCCTCTATTTTTATAATCATATTCTATCCTCCATAAATTGTTTTCGAAGTCTCCTCTACTTTTTCTATACCATTTGGTATTAATTTGAAAATAAATGCATAGCAATTATCCATTAAAGTTTTTTGATAAGGTTTACCAAACATTTCATCAACAGTAGAATTTATACTTGAATTTATTTTATCTTCTGAAACACCCTCATTTGTAAGAAATTCTCTAGTAACCTTTGCTGCAGCCAGACTATTTTCTTTGTAAGCCAAATCTCCACTTGGAAGCTCACCTTGTTTAATAAATTGAGTAGATGTAAAAATTCCTGCACATTTTAAAGATTCTGATATTTCTTTATTACTTATTTTTGCGTGTGAAGTTGCTGTTAGCAGAAACAATAAAAACGTGAAAATTATTTTTTTCATTATTTTCCTATAAGTTGTAATTAATAAATTATTTAAAAGAGTGTTACATTTTTAACAATGAGTCTCTTGTGTTTATAACGCGCGACAGATATGCATTTTGAGAGTGTAAAAAATGTCGATTATGCTATATAATTTAAATAAAACATTTGATAATAATTATTTATGATCGAAAAATTTAATGGAATTGTTTATCTAATCATTTTTGTTGTTCATTTCCTTGTTTATGCTGTTTATGCTTTCAGAGCTATAGTTGGAACTAAAGGTTTTATGGACCAATATAACATCGATCATTCAGCAGCAGTAATCACAAGATTTTTTGGAGCTCCTTTTGTTGGGTCTTTCTTAATGGCTCTTTATATCATGTTTGTAAGAGATGGTGGAGTAAATGGAACTTGGGCGTTCTTTAATTTAGTATTTGTTCAAAATTTAATGTACTTAATATTTGGTATTTATACCATTTACATAAATAAACTTGGACACACTGAAAAGACTAACAGTGAAGGTGTAATAGCTGCTGGAGTACTTACGATTTTAAGTGCTATTCTTACTTACGGATTAGCTGATAAAATTTATATTTAAAACCAATTAGGTATCGGCAAACCTTTTTCTTCTAAAAATTTTTTATTAAACATTTTAGTTGCGTATTTTTCACTTCTATCACAAAGAATAGTTACAATAGTTTTTCCTGGCCCTAACTCTTTTCCCATTCTAATTGCTCCTGCAATATTTATCCCACAGCTTGTTCCCAGACTTAAACCTTCGTTTTGAATTAAATCATATAGAATAGGTAGAGCCTCATGGTCATCAATTGAATATGCGTCATCAATTTTTGCCTCACCAAAGTTGGCAGTCACTCTACTTGAACCAATACCTTCAGTAATTGAACCACCCTCTGATTTAAGTTCACCATTTTTAATGTAATTATAAAGAGCAGAACCTTTTGGATCTGATAAATAAATTTTTATATCTTTGTTCTTTTCTTTAAGAGCGTTGCTAACACCTGAAATTGTGCCTCCAGTACCTGAAGAACAAACAAAACCATCAACTTTACCATCAGTTTGTTCCCAGATTTCTTTACCTGTTCCCTCATAATGTCCTCTAGCATTTGCAGTATTATCAAACTGGTTAGCCCAAATAACCCCGTTATTATTTGTAGGTCTTAGTTCATTTGCAAGTCTCGCTGCTACTTTTACAAAGTTGTTATCATCTTTATAAGGCTTAGGTGGAACTAATCTTAATTCAGCTCCAAGGTTTCTAAGTAAATCTTTTTTTTCTTGTGTTTGATTGTCATTCATTACAATTATTGTTTTGTAACCAAGAGAATTTCCTAAAAGACCCAAACCTATACCTGTATTACCAGCTGTTCCCTCAACAACAGTCCCACCTTTAGAAATTAATTTTTTTTCTTGAGCATCTTTAATTAATGCAAGTGCAGCTCTATCTTTTACAGATCCTCCAGGATTTAAAAATTCTGCTTTTCCATAAATGTTACACCCAGTAATTTCAGAGGCTGCTCTGAGTTTAATTAATGGAGTATTTCCTATTCCAGAAATAAAATCGTTTTGGGTATTATTCATTATCTGATTTTTTATCACTATCAGAAGTAATTCCATATGGTTTAAATTCACTATCTGCTATTCCAACACTTCTTGCAGGGATTCCAACCATTACAGCATTTTCTGAAACATCTTTCGTAATAACTGCATTTGCTCCAATTCTAGCACCTTTTCCAACGACTACAGGACCTAAAACTTGTGCACCTGAACCAATAACAACATCTTCTTTTATAGTAGGATGTCTTTTCATGTTTCTTTGGTCATTTGAATTAATACTTGGAGCAATTCCACCTAAAGTAACCATGTGATAGATAGTTACATTATCTCCAATGTCTGAAGTTTCACCAATCACAACACCCATTCCATGATCTATAAATAAATTTTTTCCAATTTTTGCATTAGGATGAATTTCTATTCCAGTTAAGAATCTTGAAAATTGAGAAATGATTCTTGCTATCAAATGAAATTTTGCAGTACTAAAAAAATTTGCTATTCTATGAAAAAAAACTGCTTTAACACCAGGATAAGTTAATATTAAACTTAACTTAGACCTTGCAGCAGGATCTCTATCAATTATGGATTGTAAAAAATCGCTCATATTTTTAGTTTAGTTGCTGTTGATTAAAAAATAATATGCCTTATATAGTACATAATTGCTTAATTTAAAGAGGTTTAAATGTATAAAAACACCAATTGTTTTCATCTAGCCATCCCGTGTGGAGACTTGGAGATTGCAAAAAAGTTTTACAGTGAAACTTTGGGATGTAGATTAGATAACTCAGCACAAGAGTGGGCAGATGTAGATTTTTGGGGCAATGAATTAACCTTGCATAAAAGTGAACATAAATTAGATAATGAGAGACATGATGTAGACATGGGAAATGTTTCAGTTCCGCATTTTGGTGTTCATTTATCAAGAAAAGACTTTGATGCTCTAAAACAAAGATTAAAGGATAGCGGAACTAAGTATTACGACGAACCTTATTTGAGATTTAAAGGAACAAAATACGAGCAAGAAACTTTCTTTGTTAAAGACCCAAACGAAAATATACTAGAAATTAAAACTTTAACAGCAAATCCAGAATAATCCAAACCTTAATGGAATACCTAGTATTAGGCTTTTTCACAGGGATTAGCTTAATTTTAGCTATAGGTGCCCAGAATATATTTGTAATAGAACAGGGTTTAAAAAAACAACACGTATTTATTATTTGTTTAATATGTTCTTTATCAGATTTGATATTAATTTTTTTAGGTATTTTCCTTTTCCATTATTTTAATCAATATTTTAATTCTTTAATTGAACTAATTTTAAATTTATTTTTAATTTTATTTTTAATTCACTTTATTTATAAAAAAATAAAATCTCATTATTCAGATTTTAATTTTAACATTGAACAAAATAATATTTCAAAGTTAAATATCATATTTAAAACTTTAGGATTTACCTATTTAAATCCACACGTTTATTCTGATACAGTTTTTTTTCTTGGAAATTTTTCAAAAAATTATTTACTAAATCAAAAAATTTTATTTGGGGTAGGTGCGTCTATAGCATCATTTTTATTTTTTTTTATATTGGGTTATTTATCTAATTATTTATCAGAGTATGCTAAAAGTAAAATAGTTTGGAGAGTAATTAATATTTTTATTATTGGTTTTATGACTGTGTTAATTCTATTTATTATTAAGGAAATATTATGAAAAATATTTATGTAGAGGATATAGGCAAAGGGTTTCCATTTGTTTTTGTTCATGGATATTTAGGCTCATCTGAAATGTGGAACTTTCAAAAAGAATTTTTTTCAAAATATTATCGTGTAATAATTCCAGCTCTTCCAGGGTTTGGTGAAAGTCATAATGTTAAATCTTTAGACTCTATAAATAAAATGGCCAGACAAATAATAGATTTACTAGATCAAAAAAATATTGAAAAATTTAATTTAATTGGACATTCAATGGGAGGAATGATTGTTCAAGAAATTACAAAACTAATTGGTAATAGAGTTAATAAATTAATTTGTTTTGCTACCGGATCAATTGGAGAAATACCTGGTAGATTTGAAACAATAGATGAAACAAGAGAAAAATTAAAAAAAGATGGAACTGAAGTTTCGTTTTCTAGAGTTCCAAAAAAATGGTTTGTTAAAGGAGATAAAGATAAAAATTATTATTTATGCAAAAATGCAGTTAAAGATGTTTCTTTAGAGACCGCTGATAATGCTTTATTGGCAATGAAAAACTGGAGTGGAAAAGAAGATTTAAAAAATATAAAGAATGAAACTTTGATTATCTGGGGTGATAAAGATATTTCGTACAATTTTGATCAGGTTGATACATTAAAAAAAAATATTAAGAATAGTCGTTTAGAAATTTTTAAAGATTGTGCTCATAATGTTCATTTAGAAAAGCCTGATCAATTTAATATTTTAGTAGAAGAATTTATCTCAGAATAATATTTTTATTAAGTCTATAAACTTTTTTATAAGCACCAATAAACTTTCTTGAAGAATGAAATTTTCCAGGAAAAATTATACATTTTATTTTAGCTCGCTTAGCTGAATTTAGGCTTTCTTGAGTATCTTCTATAGCCAAACAATCATTACCTTTAAGCTTAAGTTTTTTAAGCGCTAGCAAGTATATTGCAGGATTTGGTTTAAATTTTTTAACTAATTTTGAATTACCTACAAAACTAAAATCTTCTTTATTTATTGAATTTCTCAATGAATATAATATTGCATTTATATTATTCGTAGATGTTGATGAGACAAAAGCTAATTTTATTTTTTCTTTCTTACAGAATAAAATTAAATTTTTAACACCTGGTCTTAATTTAAGCTGGTTTTTTTTAAGATAATTATTGAATATTTTAGTTTTTAAATTTCTTAAATATGTAGAATTTACAATTTCTTTATTCTTCTTTGCGTATCTAGATATTCTATCTTTTCCCCCAGATTTATTTAGTAAACTTAAATACTCTCGCTTAGTCCAATTCCAATCAAGCCCATATTGTTTAAATGCTTTGTTAAATGACTTTCTTTGAATCTCTGAAGTTTCGACAATTGATCCAATAGAACCAAAAAGTAAAGCTTTGTAATATTTCAACCTTTTACAGCTCCAGCAGTTAAACCACTAATAACTTGTCTTTGAAAAAACATCACCAACATAAATAGAGGAGCTGTTGCTGAAACTACTGCAGAAACTGCCCACATTAAATTACCTTCATGTTGATTTGTTCCTAAATAACTTTGAATTTTTGGAACCATTGTATGATTTTCTTGGTTTAAAAGTAATGCAGTTACTGTGAAATCATTGTAAGCAAGCATTAAACTAAATAATCCTGCAGTAATTACTCCTGGCCACATCACTGGCATTATAATATGTCTGAAAGCTTGAAAGTATGAACATCCATCTATTAAAGCACTTTCATCAAGTTCTTTAGGGACTGTTTTAAAAAACGAATATAGTAACCATAAAGTAAATGGTTGATTAATTGCAACTAGCACAATAATGGTTGTAGGTAGAATTCCCCATATTTGTAATTGAAAAAATGGAAATAGATATCCTGATACTAGAGTGATGTGAGGCATTGCCCTAAAAATTAATGCTGCAATTAATATCCAAAACGCATATCTTTCAGTTGATCTTGAAAGTGCATATGCACCAAGTGTTCCTAAAAATAATGAAATGCTTACAACAAATACAGTTACAATTATTGTATTTTTGGATGCTTTCCAAAACTCTCCTTCAGTCCAGGCTTGGGTATATGCATCTGTTGTAAATTTTCCACCGGTTTCAATTAAAGTATTGAATGCAGAAATAGCATACCACCAATCTGATCTTGAAAAAAAATCAGCTCTAACTTTAAATGATCCCCAAAAAGTCCAAATGAAAGGAAAGCAAGCAATTAGAAGCCAAACGATAATAAAGATTGTGTTAAAAGTTTTTAAACTTGTTGATTTTTTATCTAAACCATAATCCATAATTATCTCGCTGTCTTAAATTCTTTCCATGTCCTTATTAAAACTGGAGCTAATAAAATTGCTATACCAACAATCGTCATCATAGAGGTTGCTGCAGCAGATCCAAATAATATTACTTCCTCATTTACTAAATTATCATAGATTAACCACGATAATGATTGTGCACTTCCCTCAGCGCTAAAGCCAATTATTGGCTCAAAAACCCTGAAGTTATCCATTAACGAAATCAAAGCTACAAAAGTAACCACAGGATAAATATGCGGTAACACTATATGTTTAATTCTTTGAAATCTTGATGCGCCGTCAATAATTGCAGCTTCTACTGGTTCTTGAGGGACCGTTTGAAGAGCCGCATAAAATACTACAAATGCAAAAGGTGAATGATGCCAAATTCCATATATAATAATAGTGATCCAGGTTAATGTTTTAGAAGATTTAAGTGATAAATACGGATCATTCATTAAATTTTGAATATTAGCTCCAATAATTCCTTGAGAATCTATCATCCAAAATAATACAAGAGACCCTACTAGAGGCGTAACAATCATAGGCAATATCGTACCAAAAATTAGTGGACCCCTAATTTTTCTTGCAACAGCATTTAAACTTAAAGCAATAATAAATCCTAATAAAAGAACATTCGGTGTAACAAATAGACAATAGGTTAGTGTAAATATTAACGCCTTGTAAAATGGAAGATTGGTTACTTGATCTACGAAAGCACCAAAGTTATCAGTTTCATTCCAAAATTTTTTAATTTCATCAATAGCAAGATGATTTCTATCTATATAGGTTCCAAACCCATTAAATTTACCAAGCGGCTTATCCTCTCTTAATTTTGTTGTTAACTCGTTATCAACTACAATTGAAACAGTACAGCCAAAAGGGTCACACTTTTTAACTTCTTTAACTACTTGATCATGTTGAGCATAAAAAGATTGGATACCAGTTGATATGATTGGTAGCCCAATAAACAGGATCATTGCTAGACCTGTTGGCAAAAAAAACCAAAAAAAAGTTTTATTAGGCATTTAAATTTTGATTAAGTGGGGAATAAATCCCCACTTAAAAGTTTTTAAATTTTATAGAAAGCCTTGTTCTTTAGCTTTACTAATGTAAGCAGCCTCAACATCTTTCAATGCTTGTTCTGCAGACTCTTTTCCTTGTAAAAATTCAACAATTTCACTTCCTAATGCACCATGCATTAAACCCATTTGCGGTAACATTGGATATGGTTTTGCTCCCATTTTTACAGCTTCAATTACACCAATAGATTTTGGTCCTGGTACAAATCCTTCAACTAACCAAACAGCTTGATCAGCAGCGTCAGCTACCATTTTCTTATTTGATGCTGCATGCGCTAAAGCTCTAAATGTTGCTTCGGCGTCTGAATCCGATCTATTTTTAGCAAGCGTGAAACCATCCCACCATAATGTAGCTGCTGGAATATTTCCACCACCCACTGTAGCTGGTCCGGTTAATTTTGTTGCTTTAGTAATGTTTGGATCTCCTTCATCATCTAAAAGAGTACCTGATCTTGAAGCCCATAATGTCATTAATGCAACATTACCTGACTCCCATTCAACTTTAATAGCTTCACTATCGTGAGTTAAGTAATCAGGATTACTTAGTTCAGATAATTTTTTAAGCATGTTTAAAGTAGCAACACCTTTTGCGTTATTAATATTAGGTTGTGCACCACCAGCTTTAAAGAATTCACCACCATGACCAATAAACATGTTTACAAACTCTTCTGCTAAATTCCAACCTGCTTTATATGCAGCAGCATAAGGATATTGCATTTTACCTGAAGCTCTAATTTTTTCAGATGCAGCAACCACTTCCTCGTATGTTTTTGGAACTGCTATACCAAGATCCTTCAAAACATCTTCTCTATAGTATAAGTGTTGAGTATTAGCCATAAAAGCTACAGCCATTACTTTTCCATCAATTGTGATTAATTGTGAGTCCTGAATTCCTTTACCATATTTTTTAACAAGATCATCTAATGGTCTAATTAAATCTTGGTTCATTAAAGGAACAATTGAACTGTTAGCAGCAATCCTAGCAGAAAACTCAGAAGGATTTGCAGTTAACGCTGGCACTGCGATTTTATTATGCTCAGATGAGTGAGTCACTTTAAAATCAGCACTTCCTTTACATTGTTTAGAAGTTTCAACGAAAGTTCTTAATGCAGGAAAATCATTAGCCAAAATATTTATTGAACCACTTTTAATGTTACAATCTGCAAAAGCAGAAGTTCCAAATAGTAGAAACAATAAAGTAACTAGTATTTTTCTCATATTTTTTTCTCTCTATGTTTGTTATTTAAATTATAATTTAAGTTCAAAAATTATATCTATTCCTCAAAAAGAATAAAAGAGATAATTAAATCACTTTTGACGCAAGCTCTGAGCCCCTCACGAGCGCTTCGAGTTTTTTATAAACTATATTTTCGTCTACATTTCCAAAACCAGCAAAGGTACTAAATCCACAATCAGTACCAGCTAATAGTTGCTCAATATCAATCACTTTTGCATAAGTTAAAATTCTATTTTTCACAACTTCAGGATGCTCAACAAAATTTGTGGTAGAATCTATTACACCTGGAGCAATAATTTTATCCTTTGGTATTTTTAAATTTTCAAAAGTTTGCCATTCATGAGAATGTCTAGGGTTAGATGACTCAATTAGATAAGTTTGTACATTTGCTTTTAATGCAATTGGCATTATTTTTTCTAGTGCAATATCATGTAAATGTGGACCTTCGTAATTTCCCCAACAAATATGAAGTCTAATATTTGAGCTATCTATATTACTTATCGCACTGTTCAGACATTCAATTTGTTTTTCAGCTCTTAATAAAAATTCATCTTCTGAAAAATCTTTAAATGTCATGTGTCTAGCTAATGCTAAATCAGGACAATCCAACTGTAGTTTTATTCCACTCGATGTAATTTCTTCATATTCTTCTTTCATTATATTTGCCAAGTTTTCTAAATATTCATCATCATTTTTATAAAATTTATTAGGTAAGAAAGCTGATATGACACCTGGTGATGCAGCATTCATGAATCCATTCTTGTGATTATTTTTATTTAAAGCTTCTTTAAAATTATTAATATCTTTTGTTAGAGAAGACTTGTCTTTTACTTTTAATTCATTTGTACAACAAGGTCTTGTATAAGTAGGTGTTCCACCTGTTCTAGCTATTCTTTCTTTAAAAGATGGAAAATCATCTAAGTCTTTTGGTGCTTTTCTTTCACTTTCACCAGAAAAACCATCAATTCTATCCTTTACATAAGTAGCATAACTTATTTTAGACATTTCACCATCGCTGATAAAGTCTATTCCTACATCGATTTGTTTTTTAACAACCTCATTCACGTCTCTGTTAACTATTTGATCAAATACACCTAAATTTATTTTTTGCTTTTGATCTTTCTTAAATAAAAGATCTGATAATTCATTTGATCTTGGTAGACTTCCAACATGTGTTGTTTTAATTTTGACCATAAATTATTTCATTAAAATTTGTTTCCAGATCGCAACTTCATCAAATAGAACCCACTCCCTTATAACATTTCCATCACTTATTTCCGCATGATTAATACCCATTATAAAAATATTTTTATTTGTTGCTTCACCAAACTCAGAAGTATCATTTAAATGATCAGCCTCTAAAAACCACCTAATTGATGCTTTATGATTCTTATTTGGTTCCTCTAAATACCCAATATGTTCAACAGAAAATTTAATATTACCTAAAGCATCCTTTATTAATTTCCAAAATTTCACAATATCTTCTCTACCATGTCCAATTCTATTACCTGGCCAATAAATACTCGCTGCTCTGGCATAGTCAGAAAAATCATAATCATTGTTGAAAATTTTATTTAGTATATTTGAATATTTTATACCAACAGAGTTTTTTGGGGCAGGAGTTGGTTTATACTCTGACTTCATATCAGATTTAGAATTAAATAATTTTTGTGCTTTTTCTAGTCCACCTTCATTTTCAATAATTTTTTGAGCAAATTCTTTAGGAGTAAAACCTATCTGTCTAACCATAGCACCTTGATCTCTTACAATCCACTCATCGTAAACCTGATTATCTTTACATGCACAATCTGCAATAACTCTATAATAAATATTTTTTCCTGTTGGTTTACCGTAATAACCTTCTCCAAGATGAGTGCCTTTACTTAAAATTCTGTGAGAGGAATGATAACCCTCATCATCTTTTCCATTCCAAATAACATCTTCTCCCAATAATTGTCTGTTCGGGAATTCTTTTAATGTTTTAAACGTTGCATCAATAACTGGTTTATTTCCATAGGTAACACCAAAAGGAGATCTTACAGGAATATCATTGGTATAAAAATTTGCTATAGATTTAACGTCTTTACCTTCCCAAATTTGTTTTGTAATCTTCAGTATAAAATCAGGAAAACTTTTATATTTATTATCAAATCCTTTCATTAGATTTGAGTTACACAGTTTAATAAACTTTCTTCATGATCATTAATTTTAATATTTACTTGTGAATTAATTGGAATAGAAATTGTATCTCTAGGATTGAGTTTCACTAAAAAATCATCAATTTTTATTTGCCAACTTCCTTTCTGTGAAAACATTATTGCGGGCTTTGAAAATTTCAAATTTTCTAATTTACCTTTTTTTGCTTTTAAAATTGATAAGTTAAAACCTGTATTATGATTTATAACAGGATTAAACTTTTTATCTTGAAAAGTATCACCTAATACTTGAATTAAATTAAAATCCTCACTTATTTTATTTTCATAATTAATTCTGTCAGAAAATTTACAAATGTAATTTTCAAGTTCATTTAATTTATAATTATCAAATTTTTTAATTTCTTCAGAGGAAATTGGTTCTAGGAGAGATTTGTTTTTAGGAATATCATTTATAGATAAATCAATTAGAGAATTATCATTTAAAAGAGCCATTCCTGTCTGTTTAGCTTTTTCTAAGACACTTGGAACCCAAGTTATTATTCCAGGATCATCTCCACCTAATACAACAAAAATTAATCCTTCTTTATTCCCTGCATTCTCAAATCCTCTAAACATATTAGTTGGCATAGAAATTATATCTCCTGCGCTAAGAATTGTTTCATCTTTACCTTCAGCGCCCCAATAGAACCTCCACTTACCAGAATAGATAATAAAAACTTCAGCGGTAGTATGACTGTGTAGGCCTGAACCATTTTTTGGCAATGCTGATACGGCACCTAGATTAAAGCTATGAGGCATAGCTATTTTAACAAATTGTTTACTGTCTTCGGCAACCCCAGGACCTACAATAGAATAATTTTTTCTTTCTTTGTGTCCTTCAAGCTTTCCCTCAACAAATGGTAAAGTACTTGGAACAAGGTCCTCAAATTTAGCTAATCGATTATTCATATTTTTTTAAACTATATTTTGTGATACTAAATTTATATAACAAAAAATTTATGCAAATAGAACAATTTGATACAGGTCTTAAGGGTCAAGAGAATGTTGAAAAAATAGTTATAACTCCTGAGGAAAATTATAATTATAAACAGGTTGTTAGAAAATATTTAGGTACGATAGTAAAAGAAGGTATTTCTAATCTAGATCAAAATCTTCAAAATGCGTTCTCTAACAATGTTAAAATTAATTGTTTTTATCCATTAAATGAATTTATTGGAATAGACGAATTTAAGGAAATGTTCTGGAAGCCTTTATTTAATTCATTTCCTGACATTGAAAGAAGAGAACAGCTAGTAATAAGTGGAGCTTTTAGGGACAAAATTCAAGTTGGAACAATCTCAACTTTATCAGGGGTTTTCAAAAAAACGTGGTTAGGCATTAAACCAAATATGAAAATGGTAAATCTAAAATGTTGTGAAATTCATGAACTTAAAAATAATAAAATTATTGAGAGCTATATTTTGATTGATTTAATAGATCTCTTAAATCAAATTGGATTAAATCCATTAAAGACCTCGAGAGGCTCGGAAGGTAGTTGGTTGAGCCCAATAAATACAGATGGTGTAAATTTTTTTGAAAAAGATATGCAAGTTTCTAAAGCTAGTTTAGAACAATCACTTATTATGCAGAGAAGTTTAAATATTAAACCTGAATTAGAAGTTTCTTCTGATAAAGATCTTAAGGAAAGATTAATCAATCACCCTCAAAATGATTATTGGCATGATAAAATGGTATGGTATGGACCAAGTGGAATTGGTACAGCGAGAACTTTAGAAGGGTTTGTTGATGATCATCAATTACCTTTTAGAAAAACATTTAAAGAAAGAAATTATTGGAAACTTGGTCACTATTGTGAATTAGGAGATGGAAAATTTTCCTTAACTGCTGGCTGGAATAGTATTCATGCTACTTATGGAACTGAAGATTGGCTAGGTTATAAAGCTAAAAATCAAAAAGTAACTATGAGGGTTATGGATTTTTACCATCATGATGAAGGAAAAATTCGTGAAAATTGGGTTCCAATTGATATAGTTCACATATTGAAACAAATTGGACTAGATATTTTAGAAAATATAAAAAAATAAAATGGCAAATATAAAATTTACTGGTGTACATAAATCATTTGGATCAAACAAAATCATTACTGATTTTAATCTTTTAGGAAAAGAGGATGAGTTTCTTGTTCTTGTTGGACCATCTGGATGTGGAAAATCAACATTATTAAGAATGATTGCTGGATTAGAAAAAATTGATGAAGGTGAAATTTTTATTAACGAACAAAAAATTAATGAACTTCATCCTTCAAAGCGTCAAACTGCAATGGTTTTTCAATCTTACGCTCTTTATCCTCACATGAATGTTTATGAAAACATGTCTTTCGGTTTAAAAATTGAAAAAAGACCAAAGGAGGAAATCAATTCAAAAGTTATGCAAGCTGCAAAAATTCTAAAAATTGAAGAACTTCTTGAGAGGAAACCAAAACAATTGTCTGGAGGTCAAAGACAAAGGGTTGCAATAGGAAGAGCTATCACAAGAAATCCAAAAATATTCTTATTCGATGAACCGTTATCAAATTTGGATGCTGCTTTAAGGGCTGAAATGAGGGTGGAAATATCAAAATTACACAATCAAATAAAAACCAATATGATTTATGTTACTCATGATCAGGTTGAAGCTATGACTTTAGCAGATAGAATAGTTATTTTAAATCAAGGCAACATTGAACAGGTTGGGACTCCTGAAGAAATTTATAATGACCCTGCAAATATTTTTGTGGCTCAATTTATTGGTACACCCAAAATGAATATTCTGGAAGTTGATGAAAAAAACATAATTTCTGATAATAAAATTAAGTTATTAGGTAATGATATTGTGTTTGATAACTTAAAACTCAATAAATCAAAACATTTTGTAGGCATTAGACCTGAACACTTAAAAGCAAATCAAGAAAATCAATTTACTTTTAATCCTGAAATTGAATTAATTGAAAACTTAGGTAACGAAAAAATTGCTTATATGAAAAAAGAGGAACATCAATTAAGTGCCAAAATCCCTAGCAACATAGAAATTGGAAATAAAATTGGATTTGATCTAAATGACATTTTTATTTTTGATGAAAATGGAAGAAGACTAAAATCTTAACACAACTTACAATTGACAAATTTCAATTTTTCCCCAATTTTTTAATATTTGCTATGAGACTAGCACATATCTGATATGTGACAGTGAGTAGTTTGCGAAACATTCTCAAATTAATATAGTTTTAATTATAAATAGGAGGGGAAATGAAAAACATAATAAGATTGTTTTGCGTAATATCTTTTTTTATTTCAAGTATTGTTTACGCAGACATAAAGTTTTGGACTACAGAAGTTCAGCCTGCCCGAATGGCTAAGCAAGAGGAAATGGCAAAAGCTTTTGAAGCTAAAACAGGAATTAAAGTAGAGGTGATCCCAGTAGAAGAGAAAGATTTGGGAACTAGAGCTACAGCTGCTGCTGCTGCGGGTGATTTACCAGATGTAATCTACCATACTCTACAATATGTATTACCATGGGCTGAAGCAGGAATTTTAGACGTAGACGCTAACAATGACGTAGTTAAAGACCTAGGTAAAGATACATTTGCACCAGGTGCACTTAATATGGCTAAAAAGGGTTCAAAAATTGCAGCTGTTCCAGTTGATGGATGGACACAAATGGTTGTTTATAGAAAAGACCTTTTTGAAAATGCGGATTTAGCACCACCAACAAGTTATGCAAACATTGTTGCTGCGGTTGAGAAATTATCAAAACAAAATGGTATGTTTGGTTTTGTTGCTGCAACAAAAACTGATGAAAATTTCATGAGTCAGGTTTTAGAGCATGTTCTTTTGGCAAACGGTGTTAATATTGTTAAAAAGGGTGGTATCAAGAAACAAGGTAAGAAACTAAAAGAGGCATTAGAGTTTTATAAAGTAATTGCTAAAGCAAGTCCTCCAGGCGAATTGTACTGGAAGCAATCTAGAGCACTTTACTTTGCAGGTAAAACTCCAATGATCATTTGGTCTCCATTCATCATGGATGAACTTGCTGGTTTAAGAGACTCAGCTCCACCAACAATTAACAGTGACCCAACATCACCTGAACTAGCATCTAAAACTGGTTTTATTACTAATTTTAGTGGGCCTAGTAACAAAAAAGGTGCTGCATGGGCAGATATTAGATACTTCGGTATAACAGCTGATGCTGATACTGATGAAGCTAAACAATTTGTCATGTACTCAATGGATGAAGGTTATGCAAGCACACTATCCATTGCTCCAGAGGGTAAATTTCCTGTAAGAAGAGGAAATTCAAGTGACCCTGAAGCTTTCACAAAAGCTTGGAGTAAACTACCTGTTGGAGTTGATAGAAAAGCTCCTTTGTCAGATCTTTATGACCCAGATGTTATAAATAATATAGTAGCTGGTTTAGATACTGCAAATAGATGGGGTGTTAAAGAAGGTGAACTATCAAGAGCATCAAAAGTCATAAATTCTCAATTTATAAATAGAGTTACTAGACTTTATATTGACGATCAAATCGATGTTGATGAGGCTGTTGATATGATTAACAAATCATTAGCTAAATTCAAATAATTTTAATTTTTTAAAAAAGCGGATAATATGAATTATCCGCTTTTTTTATGAATGATACTTTAGCAAATACAGAAAAAAAAACTGCTTACATATTAACTCTACCTGCAGTCCTTTTAGTTTTTGCAATAATTCTCTTTCCAATTTTTGCAAATGTTTGGATTAGTTTTAAAGAAGTCGAGTTAAAAGATATTAGAATTCCTGAACCAAGAGCTAAAAAGATTGTAAAATCTATCTCAGATGAGCCCTCAAAAATAAAAATATTATATAAATTAAGAAATAGCTCACTACTTCAAGAAATCAGAGAAGTTTCATTTAAAGATAACTTTCCAAAAAATTTTGAAATTGAAAATTTAGACCCAAGATGTGATTATAAAAAGTCCTCACTAAAATGTGAATTTGGCAATTGGCCAGCTAAATATAAGGAAAATTTTCAAGTAATTTTTTCAACAAACGATGGATCAAAAATTGATAAAAAAATTATAAAATCAGTTAAACCGAAACTAAATGGAAAATCTGATAACATATTACTAAATACCAACTTCACCTTAAAAAACTTTAAAAAAGTTTTATTTGAGAATGAATTTGTAGATTTACTACTAACAACTTTTTATTACACGTTTTTTGGAACTGTTGGCTCTATAGTATTTGGTATTCTTACTGCACAAATGGTTAATCAAAAGTTTTATGGAAGAACATTTATGAGAAGTGTTTTGCTTTTTCCATATGTTGCTCCAGTTGTGGCTTTAGCTTACACTTGGGAACTTCTATTAGACCCAAATAGTGGTACGCTTAATAGCTTATTATTAAATTATCAAATCATTGAAACTCCAATAAATTTACTTGGACAAAAATATATTGAAATTAGTATTTTTGGTTTTGATTTTAAATTAAGACTTGCTCTAACTACAGTTATAATGTTTGAAATTTGGAGGTATTTCCCTTTAGCCTTTTTATTTATTCTTGCAAGACTTCAAGCAATACCAAAAGAATTATATGAAGCTGCCGATGTTGATGGCGCAAGTCCATTTCAAAAATTTTTTAAAATTACGCTTCCACAAATTACTGCGGTAATTTCGATTTTATTCATGATTAGATTTATATGGAATTTTAATAAATTTGAGGATGTCTTTTTATTAACTGGGGGCGCATCAGGAACAAGGACTTTACCAATAAATGTTTATCAGCAAGGTTTTGCAATATCAGATATTGGAATGGGTTCAGCTGTTTCAATAGTAATAGTTGTATTACTTTTAATGTTTATGTTTTTTTATTTTAGACTTTTAGGGAAGAGGGTAGATGAGAACTAAAAACACAATTATATTTTCATTAATTTCCACATTATTCTTAATTTTTTTAATTTCGATTTGGAAAATATTAGCTACGTTACAAGGTTTAAGCATCAATAGTTTTAATATAGAAGTACTATTCTTACTAGGATTTTTAATATCATTAAGTCACCTTGGAATAGGTAATAAAATTAAATCAATTTATAAATCAATAATTTTTTCATCAGTATTTGTTTTTTGTGATGGTTATTTAATTCAAAAATTACCTGTTTGGTATAATGTGGGAGTATTTTTAATATTATATTTTTTTAGTTATAAAATTGGCAAATATAGTTTTATTGGTTTAAAAGAAGAGCACTCAACTCAAGTAATTTTATTTGACTTTTTAACTTTATTTGGAATTTTATTTTTTTCATTCGTAATATTGTTTCCATTTTATATGATGTTAGTTACAAGTTTTAAGACACAGATTGCTTTGTTAGTAAATCCTTTGGATTTTAGTATTAATTTTGGGCAAGATATAAAAGATTTATTTAAATCCTACTTTGTTATTTTTAAATCCTATAAATTTGGTAAATATATTCTGACTAGTACAATAGTTTCCGTTGGCACAGTTATTATAACTCTTCTTTTTGCAATTCCTGCTGCTTATGCAGTAGCAAGATTAAATTTCTTTGGAAAAACATTTTTGTCTACATCCATACTTATAATATATATGTTCCCAGCAATTGTGCTTGTAATTCCACTTTACACAATTTTTAGTCAACTAGGTTTGCGAAATTCAATAGAGGGATTATTGATAGTTTATACAGCAACGACACTTCCAGTAGCAATTTATATGCTGCAAGGTTATTTTAAAAGCATACCTAAAGAATTAGAGGAAGCAGCAATATTAGACAAATTGAGTTGGTTCGGAATTATAACAAAAATTATAATTCCATTAAGTATCCCTGCTATTTCTTCTGTTGCACTATATGTATTTATGATTGCATGGAATGAGTTTTTATTTTCTTTAATGTTCTTGGATAATCCCAATTCATTTACACTATCAAGGGCAATCCAATATTTAAGTGGTGATGCTGAAACTCCAAGACAATATTTAATGGCAGGATCAGTTGTTGTTACATTGCCCGTATTGTTTATATTTGTTTATTTTGAAAAATATCTAGTAAGTGGTCTCACGGCTGGAAGTGTGAAAGGTTAATGAAAATTTCAATTAATAAAGCAAAAAAAACTTTACTTGGCAATAGAAGGAGAGGGTATACTTTGCCAACTAATAACAAACTTTATCCAGCTCAGTGGAATTGGGACTCAGGATTTATAGCTTTGGGGTATTCTTACTTTAACTTAAACTTTGCCTTAAAAGAAATTAATACATTATTAGATGGACAATGGAAGGATGGAATGGTTCCACATATTTTATTTCATAATACAAAAACAAATTATTATCCAAATTACACTGCGTGGAATTGTGGTAATAAAATTCATTCATCTGGAATAACACAACCACCAATATTAGCAACAATTTTAAAGGAAATTTTAAATAAAAATGAAATTAACAAAACTCAACTTTTAAATATAAAAAAAATAATTAAAAAAATAAATAAATTTCATGAATGGTTTATTCAATTTAGAGATCCAAAAAAAACTGGTTTAGTATCGATTTTGCATCCATGGGAAAGTGGATATGATAATTCTCCTTTATGGGATGATCCTATGAATAAAGTAAAAATTGAGAAAAATATTAAATATAAGAGAGCTGATAATAAAGTTGTAAATCCAGATTTTAGACCTTTAGATATTGATTACGATCGGTATGTAACAATCAAAAACAATTTGAGAAAATTGAAATATAATCCAAAAAAAGTTTATAAATCTTCATTTTTTAATGTTGTAGATGTAGGTTTTAATTCAATATTTTTAAAAGCAAACAAAGATCTTGTTACATTACTAGATAGATTTGGTTTAAACAAAAAAAAAATAGAAAATTATATCAAAGCAACAGAAAAAAATTTTCTAAAATTATATGACAAAAAAAGAAAAACTTTTTTTTCAAAAGATATAAAAAATAAAAAAAAGATTTTTATTCCATCAATTACAAATTATTTTTTGTTATTTGCTGATTTAAATAATGATAAAATAAATAAAATATTGATCCAAAACCTAAAAAAACATAATTTAAAAGAAAAATATTTTTTTTCATCAATTAAATCAAATCACAAAAGTTTTGAGGAGAAAAGATACTGGCGTGGTCCTGTGTGGATTAATTGTAATTGGTTTATTTATAAAGGACTAAAAAATAAAGATAGACTTTTTTCTAATAAAATAAGAAATAAAACTATTCAAATATTAGAAAAAAAAGGTTTTTTTGAATATTTTAGCTGTAAGAACGGTAAACCAATGGGTGCAAAAAATTTTTCTTGGTCAGCAGCTCTTTACTTAGACTTAAAACTTAATAAAAATTAGTTTGAAAAGCCGTATTTTCTTAATCTAACATCACCTGTTCGAGCATGTGCTTCCATGCCTTCGTATCTAGAAATTCTAGCACAAGCTGCTCCCACTTCTTTCGTTGCTTCTTTACTCATTCTTTGGAAGCTTAGTGTTTTGATAAATTTTCCAACAAATAAACCGCCTGTATATTTTCCAGCACCTTTCGTTGGTAAAATATGATTTGTACCTGAGCATTTATCACCATAAGCTACTGTTGTTTCTTCTCCAATAAATAAAGAGCCATAATTTTTAAGTCTATCATGATACCATTGTAAATTTTTTGTCTGAACCTCTAAATGCTCTGGCGCATAATCATCACTTACTTTTGCAATTTCCTCATCAGTATCACATAATATTACTTCACCATAATCTCTCCATGCTGCACCAGAATTTTCTCTAGGTAAATCTGGAAGATCTTCGATCAATTCAGGAACCCTTTGCAATACATAATCAGCAACTTTTTTGCTTTTTGTAAATAACCATGCAGGAGAATTGTAGCCATGCTCAGCTTGTCCAACAAGATCGTAGGCAACCATTTCAGGATCAGCCGTCTCATCTGCAATTACTGCAATTTCCGTTGGTCCTGCAAATAAATCGATACCAACTTTACCAAATAAAAGTCTTTTTGCTTCAGCAACAAATTGATTTCCTGGTCCAACTAAAATATCTGCTGGTGCATTTCCAAATAATCCGTTAGTCATTGCTGCAATAGCTTGAACACCGCCTAAATTCATAATTACATCAGCACCACATAAATCTGCCGTATAAACAATTGATGGATGCACACCAACACCAGGTTTAGGTGAGCTACAGACTATTATATTTTTAACTCCTGCTACTTTGGCTGTTGTTACGCTCATTACAGCAGATGCTATATGAGCATACCTACCAGCTGGGACATAACAACCAGCAGTATTTACCGGAATTAATTTTTGACCTGCAAACAGACCATCAGATAATTCAACTTCAAAATCTCGACCGTAATTTTTTAATTGTGCTTCAGCAAATTTCCTCACTCTTTCATGGGAAAATTGAATATCATCTTTAGTTTTTTGATCTAAATTTTTTTTAATCTCTTCAATTTTTTCTTTAGAAACAATTACATCACCTTCATATTTGTCAAATTTTTTTGAAAGTTCTTTACATCCCTCTTCTTTGGTTTTTTCAATATCTTTTAAAATATTTTCTACTATTTCTCGCGTCTTAGTATCATCTGTAGATGAAGTCTTAGGTGATCTTTTTAGATATGTAATAGCCATTTTACTCCTTTAAAATTAAACTTATTTAAATGAAATTTTTTTAAATTTCAATGAAACATTTAGTCTAAAGCAACCACAGCAGCAGCAATCGATGCTAGTCTTGCTTGTGCTTCATCTGATCTACTTGTTATTACTACAGGCACTTTCCCTCCAACAACTACTCCTGCGGCACATGCACCACTGAAATAAATAAGCATTTTGACCAATGCATTTCCAGTCTCCACACTTGGTACCAACAATACATCCGCTTCTCCAGCAACCAAGTTTTTAATTCCTTTAATTGCTGCTGACTTTTTTGAAATACTATTATCAAATGCCAATGGACCAAAAACATCAGCATTTAAATTTTCTTTTGTAGCTAGTTTAGTAATTTCAGCAGCTTCAATGGAACTTGGTACACTTTCTAAAACTTCTTCAGTTGCAGACAATACAGATACTTTGGGTCTTTCTATTCCTATTCTGTTTGAAAAATTTACAACATTCTTAAGAATATGCATTTTTGTTTTCAAATTTGGCAAAACATTTAATGCTCCATCGGTAATAATTAAAGGCTTATCCTCTTTATCAATGGTCATATGCCAGATATGACTCAGCCTTGTTTTACCAAGCAAATTATACTCTCTTTTTAAAACTTCTTTCATCAAAACATCTGTATGAATATGGCCTTTAACTATTATTTGGACTTTTCTATCACTTGCTAATTTAGCCGCTATTTTTGCAGTGTCGTTTTCAACAGGCACGTGAATAAGTTCATAATTAGAAATATCCCATTTTATATCTTCAGCACATTTTTGAATTTCTACTTCATGACCAATAAAAATAGGTTCAATTAATTTTTCTTTTACTGCGTCCTGAACTGATAACATGGGTAAGGGTTTTCCTGCATTTACAACTGCAACTTTAACTCCCTTTTTTTTATGAGCTAAATCTAATAAGTTATTTGGACAGACAATTTCTTTGTTTGAAAGCATTTTCTTTAAATAAGTCAAAAAACTCAACATGTATATAGAAAAAAATCGTCTAAACAAATTACAAAAAAAGTTATAATCTAGATATTAACAGGTTAACACTTTGGAGATTGTAACTAAAATTGCGCCAATTATTTTGGCATTGATAATGTTAGGCTTAGGCCTAGGATTAAAACTAGAGGATTTCAGCAGAGTATTAAAAACACCAAAAGATTTTATAGTTGGTTTTATTTCTCAATTAGTAATTCTTCCAATTGTAGCATACATATTAATTTTAATTTTTAAAACACCCCCAGAAATTGCAATTGGGGTTATGATCATAGCTGCGGCTCCAGGTGGAGTAACATCGAATATTATGACAAAATTTGCTGACGGAGATGTTGCATTATCAATATCTTTAACAGCTGTAATTAGTTTATTAAGCATAATAACAGTTCCATTAATAATTTTTACATCTGCAGATATGTTAGGAATAACAGAAGTCTATCGAAATATTTCAATGACAGCAATAGCTTTAAAAATGTTTTTAGTTGTAACGGTACCTGTAATTTTAGGAATGATTATAAGAAAATTTGCTGAAAATTTTATATCTTCTAAAGTTGGAATATTTAACAAACTTAATATTGTGTTATTTGTAATTTTCTTCTTCGCTGCGTTTTACGAAGAAAAAGACAATTTAATTAGTTTCATAATGCAAGCTGGTTTAATTACTTTAATATTAAATGTATCGATGATGGTTATTGCGTACTATATCGCAAAAGCTTTTACTTCAGGAGTTAAACAAATGAGATGTATTGCCTTAGAATGCGGATTGCAAAATGGTACTTTAGCTATATTTGTTTCAACACAAATTTTCGGCACTGATATATTATATGCAATACCAACAGCTGCTTATGCACTAATCATGTACATTACAGGATTTATTTTTATTTATATTTTAAGAAAGTCTAATTAAGAATTTATTATTCTTATCTGATTAAAAACTTTATAAATAAAATGACTTAAGCTAACCATATTTTTATTCACCATTCCCTTAGTTGTTATAAATGCACTATCTTTAGCATTAAATGAAATTAATTTTTTTTCATTCATATGAAGATATTTTTTGTCAATTAAATATTTCAGTTTTCTAACAACTGTAGGCCTTGGAATACCAGTTATCTCAGAAATTGACATAGCATTTACACCTCTACTATCAGAGCCCATAACCTCTTTATGGAATGAACGCATATTTTTTTTTGGATTAAAATCTTTATTTTTAACTGCATTAATTACTACAACCATACCAATACATAAAGTTTCTAAATCTTTAAGCTCTTTTCTCCATCTATTGATATAAATAAACCAAAATTTATTAAACTGATATAGGCAGTAAGAAAAATTTTCTTTTATTGCTAATATTATTTCTTTAACAGTATAAACTTCATTTACTAAATTTTCCTTTATTAAAATTTTATTAAATTCATGTAAGATATTTGCAACCTCTGTAAGAGTATCGACTGCTTTAGCCGAATAGAGAGTATCTCTTACAACAAATATTTTCTTACCAATTCTTTTAATTACTTTTAGTTTTTCTAATTCTATAACTTTTCTTCTGATGCTTTCTTTCGGAATTCCTAGATCTTTTGAGATATCTGAAATGTTTATTTTATCAATTTCAATTGATTTTTTTTCATAAAATGTTTCGTAATTAATTTTTAAGCCATTTTGCCTGAAATACACAAGATCTTGATGTATCAAATATATAATAATGACGAACTTATCTATATCTTTCCAATGATCATAGGCTCTGACAAACCAATTACTTGTTAAAGTAAAATAGTAGGGTGCTAGTGCGGCAAAATTATCTTGAATTACTTTATTGATTATTTTTTCATCAATGTGTTCGGATATACTAGGTAAAGTATTCATATTTTTAAAAAAACCCAATATGAACAATATAAAATAATGAGTCAACCCATTTTGGACAAATATACCTATTCTAAAAAAAATAAATTTATGTTTACTTAATGAATGAGTACAGAAAGCTTAAATAGAACATCCGAGTTAGAGACCCCTTCCCAATTTGTTGAAGCTCCGAAAAGAGTTAATGTTGATGTTTTAAAGCAAAGGCTTTTACAAGAAAAAAAAAAGGAAAAAGTTAAACGAACTATAATTTTATCATCTGTTATAGTTTCTTTAGGTGCTCTAACAATGTTAACTTATTAAGTTTTCCAAATCTTTCTTTATTATATCTGGTATAGAAATTTCTTTTTTTAAGTTATTTTGATACCGTTTGAATTTATTTTGGCCTGGATACATTATTTCCTTAACTCCTTTGATCTTAGGAAGTTTTTTTATTGTTTTAATATTATCTTTAATTCGTTGGTTATAATTTTTTTGAAATAAATTTGCTCTAAAAGTTATGAATAAATGACCAATATTTTGTGGTCCTGAAAAATCATCAAATGGATCCTTAACTCTTCCAGCGTGATTGCCTCCAGTTAAAACTCCACTTAAAATGTCCACCATCCAGGCAAGTCCAGAACCCCTAAATCCTGCAATTGGTAATTGTACACCCGCTAATGCTTTTTTTGCATCAATAGTTGGTTTGCCAAACTTATCTAAGGCAACACCCGCAGGAATTGATTGATTGTTTCTTGCTGCAACTCTTATTTTTCCTCTATTAATCATTGAGATTGATGTATCTAAAATAAATGGAATTTTAGAACCAGTAGGGGATCCAAAACAAATTGGATTAGTTCCAAATAAAGTTTTTAATGCACCATGCGGAGCAACTGCTGGAGGAGCATTTGTATAGATCATTGTAATTAAATTTTTCTTTACCGCTTGTTCTGCGTAATAACCAGATAAACCATAGTGACCACTATTTTTAACTGCCACCATTCCAATACCTGTTTTTTGTGCATGTTTAATTGCAGTTTTAATTCCTAGATCAGCAGCTACAAATCCAATACTATTATTTGCATCAATATGTGAAATAGAGGGAGAAATTTTTTTAATTTTAATTTTTGGCTTTGGATTTATTACTTTTTTAGAAATTCGATCACAGTACATCTTAAGTCTTGATAAACCATGTCCATAAGCCCCAACTAATTCAGCTTTTATCAGTGCATTAGTTGAAATTAATGCATGATCATTACTTAAACCAAATTTCATGAATATTTTAATTATTTGTTTTTTTAAAATATTAGGTTTCATTTTAATCATTTTTTTTCAACCAATCAGTGATTATCTTCATATTTATTATAGATTTATTTATGTCAAATAAATTAATTTGTTTATTTTGGTTTATAAAACATTCCGAAACATTTTGAATTTGATTAGCATATACAGATAAATCTGAATGTATTGTTTTAATAAAGTAATGATCTTTTATTAAAACCTCAATATTAGTTTTTTTTTCAGGTAACCATGGTTGGTTAATCTTAATATATCCATTTTCAAAGTTAATTTTGCAGATATTATCTAAATCTGATTTAAGACTGACTTTTAATTTACCCTCAAATTTATTATCATAATTTAAAATTAATTCTGCCTCATCATCAACTCCATTTTTAGCATAATTTAAAGATTTCGAAGTAATAGAAATTTTTTCATAATTTTCAACAAATAACATAAAAAAGCTTATTGGATAGCATCCAAGATCAAATATTGAGCCGCCACCTAAAGATTTATTAAAAAGTCTTGAGCTAGTTTTAAATTTTGCTTTAAAACCAAAGTTACATTCAATACTTTTTATTTTTCCAAAGTCATTCTTTCCATATAAGTTTAATATTTCAGTAGTTTGAGGGTGAGAGTAATAGGCTATTGCTTCATAAAATTTAATACTCTTTTTATTTACTAAGGCTTCTGTTTCGATTAGATCCTCTAAAGATAATGAAACAGGTTTTTCACATAAAATTTTTTTTCCTTCTTTAGAAATATGCTTAATTAAATCAATATGAGTATTGTTTAAAGTAGCAATATATATTGCATCAATGTCTTCTCTTTGAATTAAATCTTCATAAGAAAAATTTTCGAAGTTTTTAAATCTTTTACCAGATTTGCTAGCAACTCCTTTTAACAGTGCATTGTCTGTTTCCTCTATGGCATTTGCAAAAGCCATGCCCATTCTTCCTAAACCTAAAATACCCCAATTAATCATTAAAAATGATCAAACCAATTTTTATAAATTTCTTTATTTTCAATAAGAAATTTAGGCAGCATTTGATCGTCAGCTAATTTTAATTTGTATTTTGCGTTATATTTATTCTCCTTTGTTTTATCAGCAAAGTGATCATAATTAACTATTCGATTATCAATACAATATTGAATATCTTTAGCAGTTAATCCAGAAACCTCATATTCATTATGATGACCAAAATTTAAAAGTTTTTTATGTAAATCCTCTGCAGTTTTAACATTAGTAAAATGCCAGCCACCATTTTCTACAATTTGAAGATTATTTTGTTTATTTTTTGAAAAGTAAGTATCTATACGCCACCATGGATATTTTTTATTTTTTAAATTTCTTAGCCAAGATAAAGAAATTAGCTTTTTTTTCTTACATGCTTTAGTGCCAAACCAAGGCATTAAGTCATAAAATAGATTAAATTTATAGTAAAAAAATAATTGTTTAAAAATAAAGATATCATTTTTTGAGTTTTTAAAACTTGTAGATTCAAAATTTGGTATTTCATCATTATCACTTAGACAAATTAAGTCGTCTTCGGAAACATCTTTTAATGCATTTAAAATATAATTGTAAGATTGTTCAATTCTCAACAAACTATTCATTCTTTTAACTGAGCTTTTGTCAGTATTTTCAATGATACCCTCAGGTTCATTTTCAATTATTAGATATTCTATTTTGTCTTTGAATTTAGGAAAGTTGTTAATATTAAAATTAAGTGTTTTTTTTTCGCCACTATGTGAGTGCTTTGCTTCGACTATTATAAATTTATCTACAAACTCATTGAGAATGTTAAATCTAATATCTAACATTAAATCTTCTGAGTAATAAGTGGTGCAATCAATAATTTTCATTGATAGTAATTAATTTTAATAAATTATCCTTTTCCACGCCAAGGAATAGTTTTATCAATTATTTTTCTTAATGTAATATCAAACAAAAGACCTAGTAGACCCATAATAATTATTGTTATCCAAATAACTTCCCACTGGAAGTATTTTTTTGCAACATTTTCAACAAAACCAATACCAGTTGTACCTGCTAGAAACTCTGCAGCAACAAGTGTTCCCCAACACATACCAACAGCAACTCTAATTCCTGTAAGAATTTCAGGAAGTGAATTTGGGAAAATTACATGTCTTAAAATTTGTTTTTTAGTAGCCCCTAATGAGTGTGCTGCATGTATTTTTGAGAGTTGTGTTCCTGAAGCACCGGCTCTTGCAGAAATAATCATAATAGATAACGAGACCATAAATAATAAAAATACTTTTCCAGAGTTATCAATTCCAAGCACAGAAATAATTAAAGGTGCCCATGCGAGAGGAGGGACCGGTCTATAAAGTTCAATTAAAGGATCAAAGAAACCTTTGGCAAATCTATTTAGACCCATAAATAACCCCAATGGAACACCAATAATAATTCCAAACACTAATCCTAAAAACACCCTCATAAAAGAGTCCCAGATATGTCCGTATGGAACGGGAACTTTCAGTAATTTAAAGTCACCTGTTGCAACTTTTAAAACATTACTTTTAAAGTTTTCTTTTACAATTCCATCTTTTGTATGAACTGGATATTCACCAGGTAATATATCTGCTATCCAATCTGGTAAAATGAAGCCTATCATTTTACTGACATCAACCATTTCAATCCATAAAAGAGGAACATTCTTGTATCCAACACTTGGTTTTGATAGTTCAACAAATTTATTAAATGTATCAGATGGTTTAGGTAGCCATCTGCCTGAACCTTGTTCAGAACAAGTTGCTCCACTTGCTACAATTGTTCCTGAAGGAAACAAAAGTATATCAATTAATCTTAATCCACCCTGTTCTTTGTTTTGCAATTCATCAAACTCTAAGATGGCTTCTTGCATTTCATTTAAAGCATTAGGAGGATAAATGCTTGCAAATTCTATTCTTCTTGCAATTTTAACGATATTTTTTGCATAGTCAGATGCTATCTCACTACTATCATCTAAACTTTTTCTATAAGCTTTAATATCATCTTTTAATTGTTTTATTGTGCTTTTGAATAATGGATTGTGATTTCTTAATTTAAAAAACTTATCATTTATTAAACTTAGTTCTTTTGCCGCTGCATGAAATTTTAAACCTTTAATAGTCTGAGGAGCAGTTGGTATCTCAATAGTGTTTTCTATTGAGCCACTTCCAGAGTCTATTGTGACAATTCCCCAACCACCTTGTTCATCAACAAGTTTTTGTCTTTCAATTTTTTGAGCGTCTGTTTCAAAAGGATAATTTTCCTTTTGAAAATTAATACTGAGTTGCTTTATTTGCTCAGTCATTTCTTGAATTTTAATTTTGGTTTCTATTTCTATTAATTCTTCACTTGTTAACAATGGAATTAATTTAGAGGTTCTATCAATATAACTTACAAGGATTTTTTTTTGTTGATCGTTTAGATCTGTGGATCCTTTAATTTCATTTGCAATTTTTATAAGATTTTTATTTTCAATTTTTATAATAGAAGTACTTTTGAACTCTCTCTCTTCAATAGGAAATTGATATTTTAAGCCTAATAATGATTCATTTATTTTAGCAACTTGACACAATTCGTTTGCAGATTTTGGATAAAAACCTCTAGCTATATCCCATGAATAATAAAGCCACAAAATTAATATTGCACTACTACCAACAATTACCCAGTGCGTTCCACCTTTAGATCTTTCTGGATTACCAAATACAGCATCAACTTTTTCAGTTTTAATTAATCTTCTTCCATAAAGAACGCATCCAATAATAGATACTACAATTAGTATTGTTACAATTTGGGTTAGCATTAATTATCTTTTCCCATTATTTCTTCTTCCATGTTCCAGATCATAGATAAAATTTCTTCTCTAGTAGATGAAAATTCTTTATTTTTTTTAATTTCTCTTAAATCTTGTGTAAGACCCATTTCTGCAAATGGAAGATTGTATTCTTTATGTATTCTTCCTGGTCTTGGTGCCATAACATATAATCTTTCACCAAGTAAGAGAGCTTCCTCCACGGAGTGAGTAATTAAAATAATAGTTTTTCCGGTTTCTTTCCAAATTTTTAAAACTAATGACTGCATCTTTTCTCTTGTTAATGCATCTAAAGCCCCTAATGGCTCGTCCATTAAAATTAGATCAGGATCATTTATTAAACATCTTGCAAGAGCAACTCTTTGCTGCATACCACCTGACAATTGATAAGTAGGAGTGTTACCAAATCCTTTCAAACCAACTATATCTAACCATTCCTCAACTTTATTACCTGTAACTTCAGGATCTTCTTTTTTCATCCTAAGTCCGAAATTTACATTCTCAGCTACTGTTAACCATTCAAACAAAGCACCTTGTTGAAATACCATTCCTCTTTCAACACCAGGCCCATCAATTTCATTATTATTTAATGTAATTTTTCCTGAAGTAGGTCTTAAAAATCCGGCAGTAATGTTTAGTAAAGTTGTTTTTCCGCAACCAGAAGGACCAAGAACCGTAAGCAACTCCCCTTTTTTTAAAGTAAAACTTACATCCTTAAGCGCATGAACTGTTTCTCCTTTTGGAGTTTTAAAAATCATATTTAGATTTTGAGAAACAAGATCACTCATAGTGCCCTTATATTTGAAATTTTTTAAAAAAAATAGGCACTAATTATTAAATCAGTGCCTATTTAAAAAGTTTTAAACCTTTTAAATTATAAAGGTAAGAAACTTGTATCTACGTTTCCTTTTGGTGTTCCCATTCCATCCAAGAAACCAGCTAGATTACCACTCTCCATAGATTTTTTAGTTTCTTCAGGAGTTAAGAATTTAAATCCATCTAAAGTACCTTTCATTTTTGATACTTCCATCGCAGATGCTTTAGACATAGAATTCATATCACTTTTACCTGAATTATATCTTGCATTGGCTTCATGAGTAACTTCAACAAAAGTTCTTACCATACCTGGATTTTCATTCATAAACTTATTAGTTACAGAAGTAATATCTATACCTAGAATACCTCCAGCTCTAGCTTCCTCAACTGAAATTAATCTAGAACCAACTTCTGTGGCTGCTGCAATTGAATTACCACCAAATAAACATGCCATTGCAACATCACCACTTACTAAAGCTGCAGCTCCATCTTCTGGAACCATATCAATAACAGTCATTTTGCTTGGATCGGCACCAACAATTTCCATACTTGCAGTAAAAACATAATCAGCCATAGTACCTAAAGGCACTGCAACTTTTTTACCCTCTAATTCACTAGCGTTTGCTTTTGTAATTCCAGAAGCATTAGATGTGACACATGTAGTTCCACCCATTCCGTATTCCATTGCAATATCAATTAGTTTGATAGGTGCATTAGATTTTACAGCGTTGATAAAAGGCACTAAACCTTGTGAGTAAGAAATATCAATATCTCCTGCTAGCATGGCTTCTGTCATTTCCACACCAGTATTGAAGCTTGTCCACTTGACTGGAACTCCTAAAGCTTTTGAGTAATTTTTCTTCATCATGTCCTCTAGGTTTGGACTTGGCCATTCTAGAAAGTATGCAACTCTAACCTCATTTGCAGCTGAATTAGCAACTGAAATTGATAGGTTAAGTGCAAAAATAGATCCTAGAATAAAACTTAGTATTTTTTTCATTTATACCCCTATGTTTAATTAATTAAATTATCGATATTTAAATTCAAATTGTGCCTGAAGTAAAACAAAAAAGAAAGCTTATACAATCAATGGTTGTGTCAATAATGTGGTAGTTAATCCATTTATTTTAGTCTAAAGAGGCCTTAAGATTAATTTTAAAATATATTTAGAAAGTAATTTTTATGAGTACACAAAACAAAACAGCAATACCAAATTCTTTGAATGAACATTGGATGCCATTCACATCTAACAAGGATTTTAAAGAGAACCCAAGATTAATTGTTGAAGCAAAAGGTGTGTATTTAAAAAACCATCAAGGACAAACCCAAATCGATGCAAGTTCAGGATTATTTTGTAATCCTTTAGGTCATGGTAGAGAAGAAATTATTGAGGCAATAACAAATCAATTAAAAACATTAGATTATTGTCAACCTTTCCAACAAGGATTTGGTGGATCATTTGAATTAGCTACAAGAATTTCAAAACATACCCCAGGAAATTTAAATAGAATGTTTTATACTATTTGTGGTTCAACAGCTGTGGAAACTGCAATTAAAATTGCAATTGCTTACCATAGAGCAAGAGGAGATAGTCAAAGATTTAGATTTGTTGGTAGAGAAAGAGGATACCACGGAATGAATATTGGAGCGACTTCTGTTGGAGGTATGGTTAACAACGTAAAAACTTTTGCAAGCGTATTAATGCCAGGTGTTGTACACATGAGACACACTCATTTACCAGAGCATAAATTTGTTAGTGGTCAACCTGAAACAGGTATTGAGTTAGCTGAGGATTTAGAAAGAATTTGTATGAATTTTGGAGCTGAAAATATTGCAGCTTGTATTGTTGAACCTATTGCCGGATCAACCGGTACATTAGTTCCACCAAAAGGATACTTGCAAAGATTAAGAGAAATCTGTGATAAACATGGAATACTTTTAATTTTTGATGAAGTAATTACTGGCTGGGGAAGAACTGGATCTCCATTTGCATCACAAGAGTATGGAGTAACTCCAGATATGATAACAATGGCAAAAGCTACTACAAACGGTATTAGTCCAATGGGAGTAGTTGCATGTAAAGAGGATATTTATGATGCTATTGCAGAAAATGCTCCAAAAGGAACTATAGAATTATTTCATGGATATACTTATTCAGGTATACCAATTTCAGTAGCTGCTGGATTAGCAGTACAAGATATTATTGAAAAAGATGATATTTTTAATAGGGCTAAAAATTTAGCACCTTATTTCCAAGAGGGTTTAATGTCTTTAAAAGATATCGATGTCGTTGACAACATTAGAGGATACGGAATGATGGGTGGTATTGATATTGTAATGGATAAAAAACCAGGTGCCGCTGGACTTACTTGTTTTAAACATTGCTATGAAGCAGGTGTAAATTTCAAAGCTACAGGTGATTGTTTAATCATTGCCCCAATGTTTATTTGTGAAAAAAAACACATAGATGAGATAATTGAAAAACTTCGGACTGGAATATCAAATTACGCAAAAAGTAAAAAAAATTAATTTTCAATTATGAAAATTGGAGTTCCTAGAGAAATTAAACCACAAGAAAATAGAATTGGTTTAACACCAGAAAGTGTTAAAATTTTAGTTTCAGAAGGTCATGAAGTTTTAGTAGAAAACAATGGCGGGTTTGAAGCTGGATTTGAGAATGATCAATATTTAAAAGCTGGAGCTAAAATTGCTGATACTGCATGTGATATTTTTAATGATGCGGAGATAATTGTTAAAGTTAAAGAACCTCAAAAAGTAGAGGTAGATATGATTAGAGAAAATCAAATTGTGTATACTTATCTCCATTTAGCAGCTGCAAAAGAATTAACCGAGGGATTAATAAAATCTAAAAGTATTAATATTGCTTACGAAACAGTAACTGACGACAATGGAAGACTTCCATTACTTGCACCCATGAGCGCTGTTGCAGGAAGAATGTCTGTTCAAGCTGGTGCTCATTGTTTAGAAAAAAACCAAAAAGGTAGAGGCGTATTGTTAGGAGGAGCTCCTGGAGGCGAACCAGCTAATGTATTAATTCTGGGAGGTGGTGTAGTTGGAGAGAATGCAGCAACAATTGCAACTGGGATGCAAGCGAAAGTTCATATTGTTGATAAATCAGAAGCAAGATTAAAACAACTTGTAGAGATGTTTGGTGATAAAATTATACCTGAACAAAGTGATAAAGTTGATTTAAACAAATTGGTTGCTGAGGCAGATCTTTTAGTTGGAGGTGTATTAATCCCAGGCGCGGAAGCTCCAAAACTAGTAACCAAAGATATGTTGAAATTAATGAAAAGAGGCTCAGTGATCGTTGATGTTGCAATTGATCAAGGTGGGTGTGTTGAAACAAGCAAACCCACAACACATGGAGACCCAACTTATATTGTTGATGATGTAGTTCATTATTGTGTTGCAAATATGCCTGGTGGAGTTCCAAGAACTTCTACATTTGCATTAAATAAGGCAACTCTTCCTTATTTAGTAAAATTAGCAAATAAAGGTTATCAAAAAGCATTAAGCGAAGACAAAAACTTTTTGGCAGGGTTAAATGTTTATAAAGGACAAGTAACTTATAAAGCTGTTGCGGATGTCTTTGGACATAATTTTGTGGAACCTGGAGAAGCTATCAAACACTAGAGATGGAAAAAAACTATCCTTCAAGCGCAAAGGTGGTTGTAGTAGGTGGTGGCGTTGCTGGCACTTCTTGCGCTTATCATTTAGCAAAGTTTGGATGGAAAGATGTTGTTTTATTAGAAAGAGATCAATTAACATCTGGTACAACTTGGCATGCAGCAGGATTAATAGGTCAATTAGGAGCTACTTCTACAATTACTAAATTAAGAAAATATTCTTTGGATCTTTATAAAGAGCTAGAAAAAATAACTGATTTATCAACTGGTCTTAAACAAAATGGAGCAATAACAGTTGCATCTTCTAAAGATAGGATGCAGGAATTATTAAGACAAGCCACAACAGCACAACTATCTAATGTTGAAGTTGAGGTTTTAAACCAAAAAAGAATAAAAGAATTATATCCGGTATTAAAAAACGAGGATCTAGTAGGTGGTGTTTATATGCCAAAAGATGGTCAGGCAGACCCTGTTGGAGTTACCAATGTATTAGGTAAAGCGGCTAAAATGTTAGGTGTTCAAATATTTGAGAAGTCACCAGTAAAAAAAATTTTATTAAAAAACAAACGAATATGTGGTGTTGAAACTTTTCAAGGAAAAATTGATTGTGAATATGTAGTTTTAGCTTCAGGAATGTGGTCTCGACAAATTGGAGAAGATACTGGCGTTAGTGTTCCGCTATATCCTAATGAGCACTTTTATATCATTACAGAACCAATGAAAGATCTACCTAAAGATTTGCCTGTTTTGAGGGATTACAATGCTTGTCTTTATTTAAAAGAAGATGCTGGAAAAATGTTAGTTGGAATTTTCGAACCTAATGCAAAACCTGCTTTTAAAGAAAGTGGAAGAGTTCCTGATGATTTTTCATTTGGTGAATTTCCCGATGATTTTGATCACTTCGAACCCTACCTTAAAAAATCCTTTCATAGACTTCCAATGTTACAAAATACAGGTATTAGAAAATTTTTTTCAGGTCCTGAATCATTTACACCTGATACTCAGTATTTACTTGGGGAAACACCAGAGGTTAAAAATCTTTATACATGTTGTGGTTTTAACAGTATTGGAATCGCAAGTTCTGGAGGAGCAGGAAGGGTGACTGCAGAATGGATGATTAATGGTCATATAAACGAAGATTTATTTTCATTAGATATTAAAAGATTTCAAAAGTTTCATTCATCCAAAAAATTTATCATGAATAGGGTTACTGAAACCTTAGGAGATTTATATGGAATGCATTGGCCATATAAACAACAAACAACTTCTAGAAACATAAAATTATTACCTTATCATAATGAATTAAAAAAAGTAGGTGCATGTTTTGGAGTAGCCGGAGGGTTTGAGAGACCTATGTGGTACTCTTTAAATGGAGATGAGCCAAAATATAAATATAGTTTTAATTACCAAAATTGGTATCCATCAGCAAAATACGAAACCACAAATGCCAGAAAAAATGTTGGACTTTTTGATTTTTCAACTTTTTCAAAATTTGATTTAAAGGGTGAAAAGACTCATGGCGAATTACAAAAAATTTGCACGGCTAACATTAAAAATGAAGTTGGTAAAACTACTTATACTCAAATGTTAAATGAGGATGGTGGAATAGAAACAGATTTAACTGTAGTTTGTATAGATAAAAATTATTTTAGAATAGTAAGTTCAGCAACTACAAGAGAAAGAGATAAATTTCATATTTTAAAATATTTATCTGAGGATGTAAAATTTTCTGATGTTACTGAAGAGATTTGTTGTCTGGGTTTATTTGGTCCTAAAAGTAGAGATATGATTCAAAAGTTAAGTGAAGAAGATTTTTCATCAAAAAATTTTCAATTTGGCACAGGTAAAAATGTATCTATCAAGAATATAAAAGTTTGGGCGCAAAGAATTTCTTATGTGGGAGAACTTGGTTTTGAATTATATGTAGACAAAAAATATGCTTTGGATTTATATAAAATTTTAATTAATTACGGTAAAAAATTTGACTTATCCCATTGTGGTATGCACGCAATGGATATAATGCGAATGGAAAGTGGTTTTGTGCATTGGGGTCACGATATTTCACCAGAGGAAAACCAATATCAAGCTGGCTTGGAATTTGCAATAAGCTATAAAAAAAATTGTGATTTTATTGGAAAGGACGCTTTGTTAAAAATTAAAGATAGTAAATTGAGCAAAACAATGATGATGTTTACGTTTAAAAATAGCAAACCAGGTGAACCTTTGTTGCTTAATGAAGAACCCATATATCTAGATGATAGAATTATTGGAAGAACAACATCAGGAAATTATTCATTTTGCTTTGATAAAAATTTATCATTTGGATATGTTAATTCAGGAAACAACACAGAAACACTTCGAGATAAAAATTTGTTTATAGAAGTTGAGAAGACGAAATATTCAGTCGAAATACTTTCAAAACCACTAAACTCAAAAGATTTTAAAAGAGCTTAGTTTCTACTAATTTTGTTGAATTTAGTTAAATTAGCTGGTTAAATTAACTGTGAAAAAAAGTAACCAAGAAACTGCATTATTTAATTCTAATACTAATTCAAACAAAGATTTAAAAATAGAAAAGATAAAAACTACAAATGTAAATATTTTACTGAATAGGGTAAGATTAGATCAGAAAAGAACTTTAAAAAAAAGAATTATTTTTTCAATTATTTTAGCTAGTTTAGTTAGTTCGTTGGCTGTTTATTTTATTATTTAATTTAAAATTGGTTTCAAAAAGTTTATTGAAACAAAAAAGATTTCTATTATAACTCATTTATTAATTAAGGCGGGGTAGCTCAGTTGGTTAGAGCGCGGGACTCATAAGCCCGAGGTCAGTGGTTCGATCCCACTTCCCGCTACCATGAATTATGAAAGATATCTATATTACTTGGGAAGATTACCATTATAAAATTGAGCAATTAGCTAAAAAGGTTCATGAGGATAATTTAAAATTTAATCAAATCATTTGTATTGCAAAAGGTGGTTTAAGAGTAGGAGATGTTTTTAGTAGACTTTTTAATGTTCCTTTGGCCATCTTGTCTGTTGAATCTTATCATGGTGATAGTAATGATATAAAAAATCAACAAGGACAGTTTACCTTCTCACGAGATTTAGCAAAAACTACTCCAAATTTAGGATCACATGTTTTATTGGTTGACGATTTAGCAGACTCTGGGAAAACTTTGATTAAAAGTATTAAATGGTTGGAGCATTTTTACGGATTTTATTTAGAAGAAAAAATTAAAACTGCAGTCATATGGCATAAATCTTCATCAAAATTTAAACCTGATTATTCTGTTGAATATTTAATTAATTCTCCGTGGATACATATGCCATTTGAGAAATATGAAACTACAAATGTAAAAGACTTTAAGTTTGAAAAATAAATTATTTAATTAAACTATCATTAAACTGATTAGATACTCTCACAAATGTAGTGCATTTGCTTAATTGTTTAAGTGAAGGAGCGCCAACATAAGTACAACTACTTCTTATACCGCCAAGAATATTTAAGATTGTATCATTAATTTTTCCTCTATATTTTACTCTTACTTTTCTTCCTTCACTACTTCGATAATCTGAAAGTCCTCCATAATGTTTTTTATTAGCAACTTCAGAACTAGAACCGTAGAACTCAATATATTTTTCCCCATTTATTTTAACAATTTTGCCATTTCCTTCATCATGACCTGCAAGCATACCTCCAAGCATTACAAAATCTGCACCTCCTCCAAATCCTTTTGCAACATCACCAGGACATGTACAACCACCATCAGCTATTACATGTGCACCTAGTCCGTGAGCTGCATCTGCACATTCTATAACTGCGCTTAATTGTGGATAACCAACCCCAGTTTGAATTCTTGTAGTACAAACACTTCCAGGTCCAATTCCAATTTTAACAATATCTGCACCACTCAGAACAAGTTCTTGTGTCATATCGGCAGTTACTACATTGCCAGCAATTATTGTTTTAGTAGGATATTTATCCCTTACTGACTTAATAAAATTTGTAAAATGTTCTGTGTAACCATTTGCAACATCAATACAAATAAATTTAAAAAAACTAAATTCTTTTAATACTTTATCTAAATTTCGAAAGTCTTCTTTTTTTATACCTACGCTAAGTGCAATATTGGGGTATATTTTTTTAATATTTTTATTTTGCTTAATCTTTTTAATGTCATGCTGTTTTGTTAAAGATGTAATCATTCCATACTCATTTAATTTTTCAGCAACACTTAACTCCCCGACACCATCCATATTTGCAGCCATTATTGGAATACCTGACCACTCATTTTTACTATATTTGAATCTGTATGTTCTTAATAAATTTACATCTTTTCGACTTTTTAAAGTACTTCTTTTTGGTCTGAATAAAACATCGGAATAGTCTAATTTTAATTCTTCCTCAATTCTCATAAGATTAAATTATAATTATAAATATTAAATTCAAATTAATTTAGAGCCTGTGGATAAGTTTTTAATGTTAGTTTTGGATAATAACCTCTTTAATTTTGAGGTATTCATATCTTGCCTGACAGGTAATTTGGATCTATTTTTTGAAATCACTTTTCTTATTTTTTTATTAAAGGTTTTGGCAAAAGAATATACTGATTGCGATTTACCACCTATATTAATTATTCCTCTTTGATGAATAATGTTTGGTAAAATTTTCACAACATCTTCATGAAACATAAAATTTGATATTAAATCTGAGTAAGCTTCTTTAAAATTAAATGGTTTTTGTGTCATTGTTATTCTTAAAATAAGTGAGTTTTTATACATTCTTACTGCGCACTCTCCTCCCAACTTAGATAAACCATAATTATTAAAAGGTTTTACAGGGTCTTCCTCTTTATAATTACCCTTTTTACCTTCATAAACATATCCTGTAGAAAAATAAATTAATTTAATATTATTTTTTTTACACACTTTTGTAACATTAGATGTTCCAATAATATTAAGATCAATACTCTTTATAATATTTTTTTCATGTATGCTCATTGGTCTTGACAATGCAGCACAATGTAAAATCATTTTAGGCTTAATTTTCTTTACAATTTTATCAATTGTTTCTAATTTCAAGATATTACATTCCTTCTTGTTGGCAAAATAAAGATTTAAATCTGTATTATATTTTCTTAACACTTTAGAAAACCTACCATTTCCTCCTGTTACTAAAATTAAATTTTTCATATTGAATATTTTTTCTTAAATTTTATAAATGAAATTCCTTTTTTATCTTTTTTTGAAACTATTTGTTTTTTTAGTGGCCATTTTATATTTAAGTTCTTATCATTAATATTTATAGTAACCTCAGAATTTTTATCTCTATAATTTGTACAACTATAAATAATATAATTTTCTTTATCTAAAGACTGAAAACCATGGGCAAATCCAGCTGGAATAAATATAGAATTTGAATTTCTTTCACTTAAAGTACAAGTAAATATTTTTCCAAATGTTTTCGAATTTTTTCTAAAATCAATTGCTACATCAAAAATTTTACCTTTTATAACAGTTATAAATTTACCTTGCGGTTTTTTGATTTGTAAATGAATTCCTCTTATTACATTTTTTTTAGAGTAGGACATGACAAAAAAAGGAAACTTTTCTTTAATCTTATTTTCCCTAATAATTTCTTTAAAATATCCCCTTGAGTCTTTGAATGTTTTATTTTTAATTAAAAAAAGATTTTTGAATTTTGTTTGTTTAATCACTGTAATATAATTTTTTTAAGATAGTTAGAATATTCACAGTTTCCATAAAATTTGATTGACTGCCTCACTTTCTTTTTATTTATCCATTTATTATTTAAAGAGATTTCTTCTAGACAAGCTATTTTAAATCCTTGTAGATTTTCTATTGATGATACAAATTCACTTGTTTTGTAAAAGTTTTCTATAGAACCTGTATCAAGCCAAGCACCACCACGACCTATATATTCTGCTGAAAGTTTGTTTCTTTTTTTATATTTATTCAATAAATCTACTATTTCTAACTCATTTCTTTTTGAAGGTTTAAGCTCTTTAGCATACTTAATCACCTTATTGTCGAAAAAATATAGACCAGTTACAGCTAAGTTAGATTTAGTTTTTTTTGGTTTTTCTTTTAAATTTATTATCCTACCTTTTTTAACTGTTGCTATTCCAAATTTTTCAGGATTTGAAACTCTATGCAAAACTACTTTAGCTCCATTTTTTATTTTAACACATTCCTGAAGCATTTTGCTTAAAGATTGGCCGTAGAAGAAATTATCTCCTAAAATCATAGCTACATTATTTTTTTTTATGAATTTTTCACCTAGTATAAAAGCATCTGGAAGACCCCTGGGTTTATCTTGTTCTATATAATTTATTTTCATTCCAAGTCTATTTCCGTCAGGTATTAACTTTTTATATTGTTTTAATTGACCTTTATTAACAATTATTAAAACTTCTTTTATTTGAGCCAGCATTAAAATAGATAGTGGGTAGAACAATAATGGTTTATCATATATTGGTAGCAGCTGTTTGTTTACAGCCTTTGTCAGAGGACTCATCCTTGTTCCCATGCCACCAGCAAGTATTATTCCTTTTTTAATCATTTTGTTCCCAATCTTTTTTGGATGTCTTTTTTTTTAAGGCTTTTATAATACCCTTTATTTTTGTTGTACCAATTAATAGTGAGTTTAATTCCTTGTTTAAAGTTTGTCTGTGGTTTCCAATTTAGCTCTTTTCTCAATTTATTACTATTTAAAGCATACCTTATATCATGGCCAGGTCTATCTTTAACAAATTTAATTTTAACATTATTACCTAAACCTATGATTTTTTTTGAATAGTTTATTAATTTTTTACATACCTCAATATTTGAAAGATTTTTATTAGATCCAATATTATAAAAGTTTCCAATTTTTCCTTTCTGAAATATTTTTATAAGAGCTTCGCAATGATCTTTCACATAAATCCATTCTCGGGAATTTTTTCCTTTGCCATAGACTGGTAATGCTCTGTTGTTAATAATGTTATAAATTAATTTTGGTATTAATTTCTCAGGATGTTGTTTTGGGCCATAATTGTTTGAACAGTTTGTGATTATAGCTGGAATTTTATAAGTTCTTATATATGAACTGACCAAATGATCTGAGGCAGCCTTGCTTGCTGCATAAGGAGAACTTGGCTTATAAGGGTATTTCTCAGATGTTCTCCCTTTTATTACATCTCCATAAACTTCATCAGTTGAAATATGAACTAGTTTAGTTTTAAATTTTTTTGAATACTGTTTAAAATACTCTAACAAATTATAAACCCCAACTATATTGCTTTGAATAAAATTTTCTGGATTGTCTATAGACCTATCGACATGTGTTTCTGCTGCTAAATTAAATATACAAATAGGTTTATATTTAAAAAGTATTTTCTTAAATTTGATTTCACCAATATTACACTTAATAAACTTGTAATTTTTTAAGCTTTTAAACTCTTTTGTATTATAAAAACTTGAGGAATATGAAATTTTATCAATGTTTATAACGAAGAAATTTTTTTTTATTAATAGATTAATTAAATTACTTCCAATAAATCCAAGTCCACCAGTAACAATTATTTTTTTCATTATTATAATTATTTTTTTACATTACTAAAAAGTATTAGTATAGTTGATTTAATTAACTCTTATGTCAATATCTAGGCAAAATTTATCAGTTGTTATAGTTAGTTTTTTTAGTGAAGAAGTAATTCATAACTGTGTCCAATCAATTCCTGAAGATGTTAATATTTTAGTAGTTGATAATTCTGGAAATAAAGGCTTTAAAGAAAGTATTGAGAAACAATATAAAAACGTAAAATGTTTGCTTTCAACGAATAATTTAGGCATGGGCTCAGGAAATAATCTTGGGTTAAAACATATAAACACTGATTATGCTTTTATTTTAAATCCTGACGTCGTTTTAGAAAAAAATACAATTGATCTATTAATTGATGCTGCAAAAGAAATTGAAAGTTTTGGGATTATTGCTCCAGCAATTAACTCTAAAGAAAATTTAAACTATAAATTATTTGATTCAAAAAAAATCAGAAGTGATGATGATAACCCGTTTAAAGTTAAGAGTGTAGATGGTTTTGCGATGTTATTGAATTTAAAAAAATTAAAAGAAATAGATAGTTTTAAAGATTACAATTTTTTTGATGAAAATATTTTTTTATTTTTAGAAAATGATGATTTATGCAAAAGATTAATCGATAATAATCAAAATATTTATGTTGTTCCAAAATCTAAAGTAAATCACCTTGGTGCAAGTGGTGTTAACAAAAAATTTTCTTATCAAATAGAACTCTCAAGAAATTGGCATTGGATTTGGTCTAAGTTTTATTACAACAAAAAACACCGAGGTTATTTAATTGCTCTGTTTGAAGGTCTACCAACATTTCTTTCATCAGTAATTAAATTCTTATTATATTCAGTTTCTAAAAATAACAAAAAAAAGGAAATTTATCTTCATAGAGCTTTAGGATATTTAAATGCTGTATTGGGTAGAAAATCTTATTATAGACCAAATATAGAAAACTAGTGTCCAGGAAAATTAATTAAATTTTCAACATTATAACCATTCTTTAATAAATTGTCAGATCCATTTAAATCAAAAAGATTAATAACAAAAATAAAAGCAGCAACTTTACCTTTAGAAATTTCAACTAATTTTGCAGCTGCTTCAGCAGTGCCCCCAGTTGCAATAAGATCATCTATTATTAAAACTGTGTCCTTTTCGTTTATAGAGTCTTTGTGAACTTCAATTGTTGCTGTTCCGTACTCAAGCTCAAAGTCTACTGAGTGAACATCTGCTGGTAACTTATTTTTTTTTCTAAGCATTATGAATGGTTTTTTAAGCACAAACGAAACAGCAGATGCAAAGACAAATCCTCTAGACTCTATTGCTGCAATCTTTGTAAAATTGTATTTTTTTGATCTTTCAATAATTTGGTTGATCGTTTCTTTAAATGCATTTTCATCCTTTATTAGCGTTGTTATATCTCTAAATAAAATACCTTTTTTTGGATAATCAGGAATTGACCTAATATAATTTTTTAAGTTCATAATAGTTAATTATAAAAGTATAAATAAATATATTTTTAATTATGACAACAAATAAATTAGCAATAATTGGTGGTAGCGGTCTCTATGATGTTGAGGAATTTAAAGATAGAGAATTATTTGATTTTAAAACCCCTTGGGGAAAACCATCAGATCAAATTTTAAAAACCAAATATAATGGTAAGGAAGTTTATTTTTTACCAAGACATGGAAGGGGACATTTTGTTTCTCCCTCAAAAATTAATTTTAGAGCAAATATAGATGCCCTTAAACAACTAGGAGTTACAGATATTGTTTCTGTATCAGCAGTTGGTTCGCTTAAAGAAGATTTACCACCTGGAAAATTTGTAATCGTAGATCAATTTATTGATCGGACTTTTGCAAGAGCCAAAACTTTTTTTGATGATGAAATTGTAGCTCATGTATCTATGGCTCATCCTACTTCAAACGGATTAATGAATGCATGCGAAGAAGCAATTAAAAAATCAAACATAGATTATCAAAGAAATGGTACATATGTTGTTATGGAGGGGCCACAATTTTCTACATTAGCAGAATCAAATTTATATAGATCATGGAAAGCAGATGTAATTGGAATGACTAATATGCCTGAAGCAAAACTCGCAAGAGAAGCTGAAATACGGTATGCATCAGTATCAATGGTTACAGACTTTGATTGTTGGCATCCAGATCATGAAAATGTTGATGTACAACAAGTGATTAAAGTACTATTAGGAAACGCTGAAAAAGCAAAAGTTATGATTAAAAGTTTAATTGATAATTTTGAAAATCACATTGATCCAAATGATCCAACTAATAATTGTCTAGATGTAGCAATAATAACAGCTCCAGAAAAAAGAACTAAAAAAACAATTGAGAAATTAAAAACTGTTGCTGGGAGAATTTTATTAAAATGATCAGAATAATAATTTTTTTAGTTGTAAGTTTTTTCGTAACCAATGCTTATTCAAGCCCAAAATTTGATAAAGATCTTAAAAAATTTTCTAAAGATAATGGATTTATAGATAGCAAAGGAAAAATTTATTCCAAGAACGAAATAAAAGACAAAAAAAATTCAATTTTAATTATTTACAATCATGGCTCAGACAATGATCAAAAAAGTGATAAATGTGCAGTTCCAGGAAACGATGTTCCCAAAGTTATAAGAGACCTACATGACAAAAACATTAAAAATTTAAAAGTAAAAATATATCGATTATGTACAGGTGCAAAAGGATGGTCAAAAAAAGAGCAAACTAAAATGTGGAAAGCTCATGAAAAAAAAGGAAAATTGGCCATAGAATTAAAAGACAAAGATGGAATTCCATTAATTAATAAACAAAAACAAAACCAAAGAAGAAGAGTTATAAAAGATAAAGTTGATAATTTTATTGAAGATGGATTTAAGAATATTATTCTTGCTGGTCATTCATCAGGTGGCTGGCAATCATTAAAAATAAAAGCAGAATTCCCAATGCTGGTGAAAGGTGTTATAGGTCTTAATCCTGGAGCTGGTGGAACTGTTAAAAATAGAAAAGATTGGCCTTGGTGGGAAGACGTAAGATATTATGGTTTTGTTGAGGATTTATCTCAAGTAAATGCAATTATTATTGCACATGATAAAGATCATTATAATTCTCCAAATGACTATTCTTTATTTAAAAGTATAAATTCAGTTAAATTTGTAAATTTAACTAATTCTGGTTGTAAAAAAGCTGAGCCAATGAATAATTATCATGGAATAACGCTAACTAAATGTTATGCAGAGTATGAAAAGAAAAATAAAGATATAATAAAATATTTAGAAGAAATTTTCTAAATGAAAATAGAAGGCAAAGAATATCGTACCATTTGGTTTGAAAAAAATATTGTAAAAATAATAGATCAAACAAAACTTCCACATCAGTTTATAATCAAAGAATTAAAAACAGTAAAAGACGCAATTAACTCTATAAAAACAATGGAAGTGAGAGGCGCACCTCTAATAGGAGGAACGGCTGCATATGGTCTAGTTTTAGCAATACAAGAAAACAATGACACAAAGTTTATAAAAAAAAGTTCAGAAGAATTAATTGATTCAAGACCAACCGCAATTAATTTAAAATGGGCAATTGATCGTATGTTGAAAACAATTTCAGGTATTAATAGTGATCAGATTTTGGATATTGCTTTAAATGAAGCTAAAGAAATATGTGATGAGGATGAAAAATTTTGTGAAAATATTGGAATTAACGGATTAAAAATAATTGAGGAAATTTATAATAAAAAGAAGGATACTGTAAATATTTTAACTCATTGTAACGCAGGTTGGTTGGCAACTATTAATTGGGGCACAGCAACATCACCAATTTACCATGCTCATAAAAAAGGAATACCAGTTCATGTATGGGTAGATGAGACAAGACCAAGAAACCAAGGAGCAAACTTAACATCATATGAATTAAACGAAGAAGAAATTCCCAATACTATTATTGCAGATAATACAGGGGGTATTTTAATGCAGAGAAATGAAGTTGACATGTGTATTGTAGGAACTGATAGAACTTTATCCAACGGAGACGTTTGCAATAAAATTGGAACTTATCTTAAAGCATTAGCCGCTCATGATAATAATGTTCCTTTTTACGTTGCTCTTCCTAGTTCAACAATAGATTGGGAAATAAAAGATGCAAAAGATATTCCAATTGAAGAGAGAAATTCAGAGGAATTATCTCATATTGAAGGTGTAGATGAGAACAATAAAATTAAGAAAGTTTTGATATATCCATATAAAAGTAAAGCAATGAACTTAGCATTTGATGTTACACCTGCAAAATATGTGACAGGTTTAATTACTGAAAGAGGGATTACCGAAGCCTCTTTTGATGGTTTAAAAAAACTGTTTAAATGAAAAATTTAAGATCTGAAATAATAAAATATTCAAAAATGTTGAATTCAAAAAAGATATCAGCATTAAGATCTGGCAATATTTCATCAAGGTACAAAGATGGTTTTTTAATTACTCCTTCAGGAAAAAAATACTCAACATTAAAGAACAATGATATAGTTTTTGTTTCCTTAAACGGATACTTTGATAAAAAAAAAGGAATTCCTTCATCTGAATGGAAGTTTCATCAAGATATTTACAGAAAAAAAAAAGAAGCAAAAGCAATTGTTCATGCACACTCAACATGCGCTACAGCAGTTTCTACTCACAAGAGAGGAATACCTTCCTTTCACTATATGGTAGCAATGGCTGGAGGTCATGATATCAAATGTGCAAAATACGCAACATTTGGAACAAGAAAATTATCAGAAAATATTTTGAAAGCACTAAAAGGTCGGAAAGCTTGTTTAATTTCAAATCACGGACAGATTGCATTTGAAGAAAGTTTATCAAAAGCATTTGAACTTGCTGAAGAGGTTGAAAATATATCGCTTCAGTATATAACGAGCCTTAAATTGGGTAGGCCTAAGATTCTTTCAATTAATGAAATGAAAAAAGTTTTATCCAAAGCAAAGAATTATAAAAAAGGATAGCTAATGACTAAAGTTGGAGAGCACATAACTCTAGACATTATTGGTACAACAAAAGAATACGATCCTAAAGTATTTGAAAAAGTAATTAATGATATTGCAAAAGTTGCAAAAGTAACAATTCTAAACATATCTAAATACAAATTTGAACCCCAGGGCTTTACTATTCTTGCATTGTTAGCAGAAAGTCACATTAGTTTTCATACATTTCCAGAAAAAGGAATTATAAGTTTTGATTTCTTTACATGTGGAAAAGTAAACCCATCAGTGGCGATAGATATTATAAAAAAAGAATTTGAACACAAAAGAATAGTTAAAAAAGAATTCAATAGAGACACTAAATCTCTTTATCATGACATTTATAGTTCACCAGGATTACAAAAATCATATGTAGTAAATGATGTTTTAGAAGACTTTAAATCTAAAGTAGGTCAACACATAGAAATTTTAGATTTAGAGCAATTTGGTAAATCTTTGTTTATTGATGGTGAAATACAAGTAGCTTCAACAGACGAACATTTATACAGCTCAACATTTGTTGGCTCGGGCTTAGACTTAAATAAAGATAATGAAAGAGTGGCAATTATTGGTGGTGGAGATGGTGGAGTTGCAAGAGAATGTATTTCTAAAAATTTTAACTTTATAGATTGGTATGAACTTGATCCTGAAGTTGTGGATGTTTGTAACAAACACCTTGGGGATATTGGAAAAAAAGCGACTGAAAAAAATTCTGTGAAATGTGTTTGGGGTGACGCCTTCAAAAGTATTAAGTCAGTTGGTGATGATACTTATGATCATATATTCGTAGATCTTAATGATGATCAATATTGTATAGATTTAGCATCTAAAAATATGGATTCATTGGTGAGAATTTTAAAACCCAAAGGAGTTATTACTGCCCAAGTAGGAAGTCAAGACAAAAAACCACAACAGGTTGAAAACTGGTTGAATGTTTTTAATCAAAATTTTGGAAACGCAAAATTAGCAAGAGTTTATATACCCAGCTTTGATTGCTCTTGGAATTTTTCTTCATCAATAAATCACTAATTTTTTCTTTTTTCTTATTTAAATTTGTGAAATAATTCACCTTAATTAAAGGAGAAAATAATGAATATATTCAAAAAAACTATTTTAACAGTTCTTGCTTCTTTATTTATCATTGGAAACGTTTCCGCTGAAAAAATAAAAATTGGAACTGAAGGTGCTTACCCTCCATGGAATTCAAAAGATGCATCAGGAAATCTTATTGGTTTTGAGGTAGAGCTCGCTCAAGAACTTTGTTCAATTATGAAGTATGAGTGTACAATTGTTGAACAAGATTGGGACGGTATGATTCCAGCTCTAGTCATGAGAAAGTTTGATGCAATAATGGCTGGAATGTCAATTACTGCTGAAAGACAAAAAACAATTACTTTTTCACAAGGTTATGCTGACGAAGTAGCTTCTCTTGCAGTAATGAAAGGTTCAAGCTTAGAGGGCATGGATACACCAGAAGGTATTAATTTATCATTGGGTGGATCTGATGTTAAAAAAGCTCTTAAGACATTGACAGGAGCACTTGCTGGTAAAACTGTTTGTACTCAAACAGGTACAATTCACCAAAACTTTTTAGAGTCTGGTGATGTAGGTAGTGTAAATGTTAGAACTTATAAAACTCAAGATGAAGTTAACTTAGATTTAACTTCTGGAAGATGTGATGTTGCTTTAGCTGCAGCAGTAGCATTTACAGATTATGCAGACAAATCAGGTAAATCAGTTGTATTAGTTGGTCCAACTTTTTCAGGTGGTGCATTTGGTAATGGTGTAGGTGTTGGTATAAGACAAGCTAGCGATAGTGCTATTGGTAAAAGAGATGCCAAAATCTTAAAAGACTTCAATAAAGCAATTAACAAAGCTAGAAAACAAGGAATTATTAGCAAACTTGCTATTAAGCACTTTGGTTTCGACGCTTCTATGTAATTCATTTCAGATCTGGCGACTATAATATATAGTCGCCAATCTATATGGAACTTCTAGCATTTGGTAAAACAGGATGGGGTGACGAGTTATTTTACGCAACCTTGATGACAATCGCTGTATCAATTACAGCAATGTTAGTTGGTTTCTTTTTTGCATTAATTTTTACTCCTTTAAAACTTTCTAAATATAAAACTCTGAATTTAGTCGGCAATTTTTATACAACGGTAATTCGAGGTGTACCTGAACTATTAGTAATTTACCTTTTCTTCTTTGGAGGAAGTGGAGCTATCATGTATGTGGCTTCAATATTTGGTTATTATGAATACATAGAAATAAATGCTTTTATTACAGGATCAATGGCTATTGGTATTATTTCCGGAGCTTATTCGACTGAAGTATTTCGAGGAGCAATTCAATCAATAGACAAAGGTCAATTTGAAGCTGCAAAGGTTCTTGGAATAAATAAATTTGGGCAATTTTATAAAATAATATTACCCCAGATGTTAAGATTGGCTATTCCAAATTTGAGCAATGTTTGGCAAATAACTTTAAAAGATACCTCTCTAATTTCAGTTACGGGTTTAGTTGAAATAATGAGACAATCATACATTGCGGCTGGTTCAACAAGAGATCCTCTATTTTTTTATTCTTTTGCAGCAGTTTTATATCTTTTGCTTACCTACGTGAGCATGAAATTAATTAACAAACTAGAAGTTAGGTATAGCAGGGGGTATTAATGGATTTTGATTTAATGATCACTAGTTTCCCCAAACTTTTAGGAGCAACTGTAGTTACTTTAAAATTATTATCTGCATCATTATTTTTTGGATTATTCCTAGGTCTTTTCTTTGCAATTTTAAGATTAAATAAAAATATATTTATTAATAAATTTGCTTATGGCTATTCATATATATTTAGAGGAACACCTTTATTGGTCCAGATTTTCATAATTTATTTTGGATTGGGTCAAATTGAATATTTAAGAACAACATTCCTGTGGGTAATTTTAAAAGAACCTTATTGGTGTGCAATTATAGCTTTTACTTTAAACACTGGCGCATATACCTCAGAAATTTTAAGATCAGCATTTCAAACAATAAAACCAGGTATAATCGAGGCTGGAAAAAGCTTGGGAATATCAAATAAAATAATTTTTTATAAAATCCAAATTCCAATTGCTATTAGACAATCACTTCCTGCGTACGGAAATGAAATTATATTGATGATGAAAGGAACTTCTTTAGCAAGCACAGTAACCCTGATGGATTTAACTGGTGTTGCTAAATATATAATTTCAACAACTTTCAAACCAATAGAGGTATTTATTGTTGCGGGTGGAATTTATCTATTCATGACCTTTATTATTCATAATGTGATTAAATATTTGGAAAAAAAGTACAGCTTTCAGCAATAAAAATGTTTTTATCAGACAAACAAATTAATTATTATCAAAAAGATGGTGTAATAATAATTAAGGATATATTTAAAGATTGGATTGAACCACTTAGAAAAGGATTTCAAAAAGTATTAGATAATCCAAGTAAACACGGTAGAGAAAATGTAAGCAGTGATAAAGGAAGATTTTTTGAGGATTATTGCAACTGGGAAAGGATAGAAGAATTTAAGGATTGCTTATATAATTCACCAGGAGCTCAAATAGTTGCAGAAGCAACTAATTCTAAATCTACTCAAATTTTTCATGAACACATTTTTATAAAGGATCCAGGTACTTATAAAGAAACTCCATGGCATCAAGATATGCCTTATTACTGTGTTAATGGAAACGATACTGGAAGTTTTTGGATTCCATTAGATGAAGTTGATCTGAAAAATAATCTTAAATTAATTTTAGGATCTCACAAATGGCCAAAGTTAATTAGACCTACAAAATGGTCAAACAACCAATCTTGGTATGATGATGATAGTTCTTTCATGGATTTACCGCCATTAAAAGAATTTGAAGAAAATATTTTAATTCCAGAATTAAGTTTGGGTGATGCTGTTTTATTTAATTTTAAAATTGTACATGGTTCAACAGGAAACAATTCTTCTAAACCACGAAGAGCATTTTCGATGCGATTTATAGGAGATGATGTAAAATATATTGATAGAGGAGGGCCAACTTCGCCTCCATTTGATGGAATTAATTTAAAAACGGGAGATTTGATGAGAGATGATTGGTTTCCTAAAGTTTTTAGTAGCTAGTATATTCTTTAATTTCTTTAATACTTGATCCAGTGTGATTATTAATTTCTAATTTTATTTTTGCTCGATCATCATTTAAAAAATGAACATCTCTAGATAATTTTATAAATTTATCACCAAAGTCCTTATTTTTTTCACAATCTCTTTTATTATCTTCGATAACCCAAAGTTTAGCATTAATTTCTTTTAAATCTTGGAATAGTTTATTCAGTTTATCGTCTGATTTAACATTTTTCTCTAACTGATCTTTAAGAATCGAATGTTCATTCGATACAAAATTTAGTTTTTCAGGATCTTTAATTTTTTCTTTTTTAATTTCCAAGATTGAAATTTTGTCTAAAAGCTCACCTACAGATACTTCTACTATAATTTTATTCATTAAATTTTATACTATGTTAAATTGTTAAAAATATGTCGAATATTTTAATAATCAAACATGGGTCTTTGGGAGATATAGCTCAAGCATGTGGGGCAATTCAAGATATTTCTGAGAATCATAAAGAAGATGAAATTCATTTGCTTACAACTAAACCATACTTTGATTTATTTAAAAAAAATCCACATATTTCAAATATTATTATAGATAAACGGTTATCGAGATTAAACCTCATTTATTTATATTCATTAATGAAAAGTATAAAAAAATATAATTTTTATAAAGTTTATGATCTACAGAACTCTAGCAGAACAGCTTTTTATAAAAAAATTTTATTTCCAAAAGCAACAAAAGATACTTGGTCATCTACTGATACAACATTACCTGAAGGAACAACTAAACAAGATTTTGAAAAAGACTCTGTTTTGTCTAGATTTGATTATCAATTAAAAAGTTCAGGCATAAGTACAAATCATACTTTAAAACCTGATTTTTCATGGAGCACAACAGACATATCTCAAATAAAAAATTTTCATAAATTAGATAAATATATTCTTCTTTTTCCTTTCTGCTCACCCCATTTAACATCTAAAAAATGGCCTTACTATAACGAATTAATTTCTATGATTAATAAAAAGTCAGACAATAAATTTAAAGTTGTTGTAGCACCTGGACCAGATGAAATTAAAGAGGCATCAAATATTAATGCGCTTTGTATTTTAGATAACAGCAAAGCATTAGATATTTCTCAGTTAGCAGCATTAATTAAAGACAGTTCATTTGTTGTTGCAAATGATACTGGACCTGCACACATGGCAGCTCATTTAGGATCAAAAGGAATTTCATTATTTGGATCTCATACAACTCCTTTTAAAGTAAGTATTGAAAGAGAAAATTTTAAAGCGATACAGGCTCCTGAATTATCAAAACTGTCAGTAGAAAAAGTTTTTGAAAGATTATCTAAAATTATTTTTTAATTTTTAATATCTATACTTTTTCTAATTATTTCTTTTTCTAATTTCATTTCTCTATATGAAATAATTAAAACTCCTAAAAAAATTACACTTGCACCAATCCATGTAAATAAATCAGGAGTTTCATTAAATACATAGAAACCTATCAAAGATGCAAATACTAGACTCAAAAAGGAATATGGTTGAGTGACACTAACATCAACTAATTTATAAGCATGATTAATGCAAAGGTGCAACAAAGTACCAAATAATCCTCCAAAAAATAAATAAATTAAAGTCTGTAAACCAGGTGTTTGCCAATGAAATAACGCAATAATAAAACTAAAGATTGTCATATATGTGTATCCATAAGATAAAATTGTTATTGAACTATCATCTTTTGCTATACTTTTTGTAATTATAATCACAACAGACCACATAAAAGAGGAGGCTAAAGCCATATAAACGCCAAGAGATATTTCAATTATTCCAGGTCTTAAAATTATCATCATACCAATAAATCCTAAAACTAAAGCAAAGCTCCTGTATAAGTAAATTTTTTCTCCAAGAAATAAAACAGCTAATATTGTTACTAAGAAAGGGACAACAAAGGAAATTGCTGTAGCTTTTTCAATTGGCATCATTACTAAAGCTGAAAAATATAAAAGCATGGAAGGTAAGTTTAAAAAAGCTCTAAAAAAATGTTTCTTATGATGAATTGTTTTAAATACTGTGAACTTGGATTTTAATATGTAGGGCAAAATAATTAGAAAACCAAATAAAAATCTAAAAAATCCTGCGACGTAAACATTAACTTCTTCTTGAGCTAATTTTAAAAATGTAAGCATCAGTGTTCCAAATAATACTGAAGCTACAATTAAAAAAATTGCTAATTTATTGTTTGAAATCAATTTAATATCTTCTTGTATTCTTGAATTATTTTAGACCATTGAAATTTATTAACAAATTCTTTGGAATTTTTTCCAAGTTCTAAATACTTTTTATTTTCAAGCATTGAATTAATTGAGGAATAAATATCATCTAGACTATTTCCATCACATATTAAACCAGTCTTATCATGGTTAATTGCATCAGCAGCCCCACCATCTTTACCACCAATTGATGGAACACCGTACTGTGCAGCCTCAACATACGCTATACCAAACCCCTCAACAGATTTTTTGTGGATTATAGAGGGCATCACAAAAATGTTTGATTTTGCAACTAAAGCATTTTTAAGATCATTACTTATATTTTTAAAAAACATGACTTGGGCCTCAAGATCTAATTCTTTTACAAGTTTTTTGATATTTTCTTCTTCCTCTCCATATCCAACACAAATGTAAACAATATCAGGATATTTTTGTTTTAAATTTCTTAAAGCCATGATTATTTTTTCATGGTTTTTACGTTTGTCAAATCTTGATACTGTAATTAATCTTGGTTTCTTAATTTTAAGAATGCTTTCAACTTTATCTAAAGTTTTTTTGTTTAATTCTTCAACAGGATCCACACCTGGATTTATTACAATTACTTTATTTGCATTAACTCCAAGTTCAATCGCTAGATTTTTTGTAAACTGAGAATTTGCTATAACTTTTTCAATATTATTTAACACACTAATCACCCTTTTATTTTGACTAGAACCTTTAGGATGGTTGATTTCTTTACTATGAATTAAACAGTATTTTTTCTTAGAAGTTTTAATAAGTTCTAAACTTTTCCAGTGATCCGCAATAATGCCATCTATTTTGTTTTCTTTAATATATTCATTGATTAATTGTGCCTTTCTATATTTTCTAAGTAATTTAATCCCACCAACTCTTTCGATTGAAAAGGAAGCTTGTTCATCAAAATTTTTGTGACCCTCTATATGATCTGCAAAAACTTTTATCATGAAGTTTTTAGCTAATTCTCTTGAAAGACCCCACATTAGATTTTGCATACCACCAAGCTCAGGTGGGAAAGATCTAGTTACAATTAGATACATTAATCATACTTCCATTTAATACTACAGCCCGCACTGGGTATCTGATCCTCAGGACCTTTTCCAGTATTAGCTATTTGTCTCATAGCTGTTAGCAGATCACTTTCTCCGTCTTTAACTGGAATAAACTTCCTAAGTTCTCTTAATCGTCCTCTGTATTGAAGTTCTAGATTTTTATTGTAGCCAAAGAAATCTGGAGTACACACAGCATCATATGCTTTAGCAATTTCTTGAGTTTCATCATGTAAGTAAGGAAAATTGAAATGATTTTCATTTGAAAACTTGATCATGTTATCAAATGAGTCGTCTGGATAATTAACAAAGTCATTTGAGCAGATCGCAACTGAGTTGATACCAATTTTGTTTAATTCGCTACAATCTTCAACTAATTCTTTTGTAATAGCTTTTACATATGGACAATGATTACAAATAAACATTATCAAAGTTCCATTTTCACCTTTGATATCATTTAAGGATAGAATTTTATTTTCAGTAGATTTTAATTCAAATGGAATAGCTTTTTGACCAAAATCACATATTGGAGTTTGTATAGGCATAATGTAAAATATATAGATTATGTTTTATGATTTAAAAGATAAAAAACCAAAAAACTCTGGCGAAAATTGGGTAGCTCCGAATGCTACAATAATAGGAGATGTTACTTTAGAAAAAAATACAAGTATTTGGTTTAATGCAGTGCTTAGAGGAGATATTGAAAATATTCATATTGGTGAAGGATCTAATGTACAAGATGGAAGCGTATTACACACAGATCCTGGATGTCCTTTAAAAGTAGGAAAAAATGTTACTGTTGGACATTTAGTTATGCTTCATGGATGTACCATTGGAGACAATAGTTTAATTGGGATTGGAGCTGTTATCTTAAATAAAGCTATTATTGGAAAGAATTGTATTATTGGAGCTAAAGCTTTGATAACAGAAAATAAAATCATACCAGATAACTCTCTGGTTGTTGGTTCACCAGGTAAAATTATTAGAGAAGTTTCAGAGGAAGAAAAAAAAGCAGTATTTGAAAACACAAAACATTATCAAGATAATTGGAAAAAATATTCGAAATCAATTTTTTAAAGGAGTTAAATGTCGGCAGGATATGTAATTGCACAATTGAAAATAACTAATCCTGAAAATTATAAAGAATATGTTGAAAAAGTTAATCCAATTGTAAAAAAATTTGGTGGAGAATTTTTGGTAAGAGGTGGTGAATTTCAAATTTTTGATGGTGAAACAAATTTTCCTAGAATTATTATTCTTAAATTTCCTACATATGAAAAAGCATTAGAATGGTACAATTCTGAAGAATACAAACCAATAAAACAAATAAGATTAGATAATTCCGAAGGTACAAATATAATTATCAAAGGTATTTGAAAGAATAATTGGTTTAATTAAATAATAGATCGTTCACCGAATAAATGATCAATCCAAGTATTACTATAAATAAAATTAAGAAAGATAATTGCCCACTTAACTTAGATTTAATTTTGGTTTTACCCTCTTTAAATTTTTTAAAATGAATACTCCCAAATCTCATTACACCTAATCCTAAAATTATAAGAAATGCTGTAAAAATGTATTCAGTTACCATCTATGGAACTAACCAAGTATCTTTATTATTTTCTAAATTAAACTTTGCTCTTCGATGACCTTTAGCTGCTAAATAAAGCCATTCTATAGATTTAATTTTACACTGAATAACTGTAAAATTTTTATAACCTTCCTCACTTTGTTCTTTGGTGTAGTCAAAATTGTCTAATTCCGGTTTTAGACCAGAGGTTGGTAGATCTGATTCAGTTCCGGGACCATTATCAACTAAATAACATTTTCTACTTATATGCTGAGTTTTGGACCAAGATTCTTTTGTTACGTCATTATTGTGATTAATAATGCATTCTACTTTTAATCTGACCTGTATTTTTTCATCTTTATCATAAAATAACATTGCAGCATTTTTATTTGCTTTCAGTTTTTCTATTTTATCTGATCTAATATCACTATGATATTGCAATATATTATTTGATTGGTCTGATTTTCTCAAAACTACAATTCTTCCATCTAAGTCAGATTGATCCCCACAAATAAATACAGGTATTCTAAATTGTGAACCTCTATCTTTAACAGCATTATCAAACATTGACCAAATTTTCTTTTTGATCTCTGTAAAGTCCTCGTAATAAGGAACTGTATCCGTCACAAAATTATTTTTTCTTTTTTAATCTTGCAATCAAACCTGAACTATCCCAACGATTGCCACCCATTTCTTGAACCTCAGCGTAATAACCATCAATAATTTCTGTTATTGGAACAGGTGAACCATTTTTTTTTGCTTCCTCGATTGCAATTTTTAAATCTTTTCTCATCCAATCAATAGCAAAACCATAATCAAACTTATCATCAGTCATAGTTCGGTATCTATTTTCCATTTGCCAAGATTGTGCTGCGCCTTTAGATATTGTTTCCATAACTTTATCCATATCTAAACCGGCGTTAATTCCAAAATTGATTGCTTCAGATAAACCTTGAACTGTTCCAGCAATACACATTTGGTTCATCATTTTTGTTAACTGACCACTTCCACAAGGACCAATTAATTTTACTTTTTTACTATAACAATCAATTACAGGCTCAGCCTTTTTAAACACTTCTTCATCACCACCAACCATTACCGTTAATATTCCACCTTCAGCACCAGCTTGTCCTCCTGAAATAGGAGCATCTAAAAAACTAAAACCTTTATCATTTGCTTTTTTATTTAATTCTCTTGATACTTCTGCTGATACAGTTGAGTTATCAATAAAAATAGATCCAGCTTTTGCTGTGTTAAATAAACCATTTTCCCCAGTTGCCACTTCTCTTAAATCATCGTCATTACCAACACATGTAAAAATAAAATCAGCACCATCTGCAGCCTCTGCAGGCGTATTGGCCATTTTACCTTTATATTCACCAATCCATTTTTCAGCTTTAGATTTTGTTCTATTAAAAACAGTTACATTGTGTCCGGCTTTTGATATATATCCAGCCATTGGGTAGCCCATAACCCCAAGACCTATGAAAGCAACATTACAAGTCATAATTTATTTCTATGTTTAAAAGTTTAAGTTTAAAAGTAATTGTATTTGGGTTTATTTTTACATTTTTTTCAAGTTTTGGACAGAGTTTTTTTCTTGGCCTATTTAATTCTAGTATTAGAGACGCCTTATCAATTACACACGGACAATTTGGCTCAATTTATGCATCAGCCACTTTACTGAGTAGTATTGTTTTAGTTTGGATTGGAAAAAAAATTGATGACGTAAACATATTAAAGTTTGCTTTTTATGTAATTATTTTTCTATCTGCTTCTTGTTTTATATTTTCAAAAATTTCATCTGTTATTTTTTTATTTGTAGGAATTTTTTTAATGCGATTAGCTGGACAAGGTTTATCAAGTCATACAGCAACAACAACCATATCTCGTTTTTTTGAAAAAAATAGAGGCAGAGCCTTAGGTACAGGTTGGTTAGGATTGTCATTGGCTGAATTTATAATGCCAGTTTTAATTGTTTTTTTATTAACTTTTATAGAATGGAGAGATATTTGGGTCTCAATATCTATCTTAGTTATACTTGTTTTACCTGTTGCAACTTTTCTTTTAGTTAAAGACGTTAAGCTTGATACCAGAGAAGAAACTAAAATAGAAGAAAACTATAAAGAAATCAAACAATGGAAAAGAATTGAAGTTTTAAAAGATTATAGATTTTACATCATCTGTATGACAATGCTTGCTATGCCATGGATTGCAACTGGATCTTTTGTTTATCAGTCTTTTATATCTTCATCTAAAGAATGGGGTCCTTATGTGATTGCTCAATCATTTATGGCTTACTCAATTTTATCCGTGATCACTCTTTTTATATCTGGTTTTTTAATTGATAAATTTTCAAGTAGAAAATTATTAATCTATATGAATATCCCACTTCTTTTTGGTACTACAGTTCTCTACTATTTTAATGCATCGCTGTCTTCTTTTGTATTTTTTGGTTTAGTGGGGGTAACCAATGGTTTGGCAAACGTTCTTGGTTCCTCAACTTGGGCTGAGATTTATGGTGTTAAATATATTGGGTCCATAAAAGCCTTAACAACTGCATTGATGGTGTTTTCAACAGCATTTGGTACGGCCCTATTTGGTTTTCTGATTGATATTGGTTTTTCAATTGAAGACATAGCCGTTGTTTCAGGAACTTATATCTTTGGATCAATTATTCTTCTTTATTTAGTTAAAAATAAGTTAAATCCTCATTATTTATAAAAATAGGCCTTGATTTTTAAAGACTCACTGTGTAGATACTCCGCATGGCTAGAGTTACTGTAGAAGACTGTATAGATAAAGTAGAAAGTCCTTACGAATTAGTACTTGTTGCTAAAGAGAGAGCTACCCAACTTAATGCAGGAATAGAACCAACAATTGATAGAGATAACGATAAAAATACAGTTATTTCATTAAGAGAAATTGCTGAAGAAAAAATTAAAGTTTCAGATTTAACTGATAGCGCAGTTTACAAACTTAGAAAACATGTCGAACAAGTTGACGATACCGCTGAGGATGATGAAGAAATAGGTGATGATTTTGAAAATCTTTACAAAGGTGAAATTTCAAAAAGTGGTACTCCAATTTTACCATCTAAAAGAGCAAGAAAAACTCCAGAAAAAATTCAAGTAACAAAAGAAGATTTGGCTGAGCTATCTGAAACAGCTACAGCAGAAGTTGATAATTCAGTGGGAGAAGAAACGATGAATGAGCAAGGAGAAGTTTCTTTAGATGAAGTATCAGAATCAGAAAATCAAGAGCCAGATGTATCTTTAGATGATACTGAAGCTTCAAACTCATAAAAAAATAATATAAAGTTATACCATGAATAGGAAAGTATCAGTTGCTCCTATGATGGATTGCACAGATCGTCATGAACGATTTTTTCTAAGATTAATATCCAAAAACACTCTTCTTTACACTGAGATGGTAGTCGATGAAGCTATAAATAGAGGAGATAAAAAAAAGTTATTGGAGTTTAATATTAATGAGAAACCTGTAGCACTTCAATTAGGAGGCTCCTCTCCTAAACTTTTAGCTGAAGCCACTAAAGTAGGCGAAGATTTTGGTTATGATGAAATTAATCTAAACTTAGGTTGTCCTAGTAAAAAAGTTGAAAAAAATAGATTTGGTGCTTGTTTAATGAAAGAACCAAATTTAGTGGCAGATTGTTTAAGTAAAATGCAATCAGTTACAAATCTACCATTAACTATAAAAACAAGAATTGGTTACGATGATGTAGAAGATTATGAGAATTTACATAGTTTTATTTCTACTTTAAAAGCAACTGGAGTTAAAACTTTCATCATTCATGCAAGAAAAGCAATGTTGGGTAAATTTACACCTAAGCAAAACTTAAATATTCCTCCTCTAAAATACGAATATGTTTATAAATTAAAAAAAGATTTTCCTAATGATGAAATCATTATTAATGGGGGAATAACTTCAGTAAATGAAATAAAGCCTCATTTAGAAAAAACAGATGGTGTAATGATTGGAAGGGCCGCTTATCATACCCCATATATTTTAGCTGATATTGAAAGAGAAATATTTAATAATGAAGATGTGCCAAGTAGACAAGATGTGATTGAACAACTCATTCCTTATGTTAAAGAAGAATTAAAAAAAGGAACAAGATTGAATCAAATTATGAGACATACTCTTGGTTTATTTCATGGTCAAACAGGTGCAAGTTATTGGAAAAGATATTTAAGTGAAAACATGTGTGTGAGAGATGCTGATGTCAAAAAAATTGATCACATAATGGATAAAATTAAATATAACAATGTAGATACTAGAGTAGGACAGTCTGCTTAATTCAATTCTAACAAACGAATACAGTTATATTATTTTATTAATGGCTTTAACAGCTATTCCTGTAGGTTTTGTGGCTGGATTATTTGGTATAGGTGGAGGGTTGATAACTGTTCCTTTTTTATATTTTATTTTTGGTTCTTTAGAAATTGATCCTCAATATGTAATGCATCTTGCTGTTGGAACTTCTTTTGCAATCATAATACCAACCTCTATAGTTTCAGTTTTAACACATCATAAATTTAAAGCAGTTGATTTTGAAATTGTAAAGAATTACGGTCTTTTTGTTGTACTAGGAGTGATTGTTGGAACTGTTTTTGCAGCTTCTCTAAAAACTAAATCTTTGGTTTTATTTTTTTCTATAATGATCTTATTTTTAGGAATTTACTTACTTTTAATAAAAGAAAAGGAGCAAAACATAATTGTTAAAATGAAATTACATTTAAAAGTAATTCTTGGTTTTCTTGTTGGGTTTATATCTGCTCCTATGGGTATAGGAGGAGCTGTAATGAATGTACCTATCCTTAAGTTTTTTGGTTATTCAATAAATAAAGCTATAGGGAGTGCAGCAGCCATAGGTTTTCTAATTGCTCTATTTGGAGCAATAGGATTTCTTCTATCAGGAAGTTTTTTAAATTCTAGTCTTCCACTAAGTATTGGTTTTATAAACATACCAGCATTTTTAATATTTATACCAATTACAACTTTCATGGCTCGGATAGGAGCTAAAACAGTACACAGTATTGATAAGAATAAAATTAGTAAGTTCTTTGGAATTTTTCTTTTAGTGGTTTCGATTAAATTTTTTTACGAATACTTAAAATTATAACAAGCAATAAAAAAGAGGTGATTTCAGTCTCCCTCCATCACCTCACAAATTCAAACTAAGTGATTCTTTAAATATTTAAGAACACTTATTAGTTGAAAATGCCTTTTATTAACTATTTTAAAATCAAACAATCTTAAGTTGTATTTAGTTTGAAAAAAAAACTCAATTTAGCCACACATAATATTTAGTGTTATTATTCTAATTGATACTTTTAAAAATGGTTTCAATAAAAGACATTAATAAAAATATTAAAAAAAATTTATTTGATCCAATAGATAAAACTAAAAATAAGTTTTCCTCGCTTTTAAAAGAATTTAAAAAAAACAAAGTTAAAAAAGATTTAGCATTACAAAAACAATTAGAGAGAGAAAAGAAAAGAGAATTAATTTTAGAAAAAAAATTAGCAAAAAAAGCTAAACAAGACGAACTTAAAGAAGAAAGAAAGAAACTTCTTTTTCAAAAAAAATTAATCATTGAAAATGAAAAGCAAAAAAAAAAGAATGAAGAAAAAAGACAAAAAATAGAAGCTCAAAGAATTAAAATAGAACAGAAAAAAATTAAAGACGAAGAAACTAGAAAACTTAGAGAGGAAGCCAGAAAGCTTAAAGAAGAAGATTTAAGGTTAAAAATGTTAGAAAGACAAAGAATTAGAGAAGAAAATATAAAAATTAAAGAGGAACAATTAAAAAATAAAGAAATTGAAGCTCAAAATAGAAGAGATGAAAAAGAAAAAGAAAGACAAGAAAAAATAAGATTAAAAGAAATTGAAAGGAAAAATAGACTTGAGGAAGAACAAAGATTAAGAGAGGCAGCTAGGAAGCTTAAATATGAGCAAGAAAAACTTAAAGAAATGGAAGAAAGATTAAGAGATCTAGAAACTGAAAGACAACAAGAAATTCAAAGACAAATTTTAAAAGAAGAGGCTGAGCAAAGAGCGAAAGAAGAGGAATTAAGAAATAAAGAAAAAGAACTTAAAGAAGCTGAACGTGAGAGAATAAACAAAGAAAATGAAAGACGTCAAAGACAAAGAGAATTGAAAATAGAGGAGGAAAGACAAAAAAGAATTGATGAAGAAAATGAGAGAATTAGATTAGCTGAAATTACTCAAAAAGAGAGAGAAGATGAGGAAAATAGGCGAATGAAAGAATGGGAGAAAAAATTTGATGAAGAACAAAGACTTAAAGAGGAGGAATTGGTTAGAAAGTTTTATAGCGACGAAACTCCTGAAGAAGAAAATAATAAGGATGGCGATAATTTAGAAACTAAAACTGATAACAAAAACTTAGAAAATAAAAACGATGAAGATAATTTAAAGAATTAAATTTTCTGATCATATTCACCGACCTTACCTGTTTTTTGTAACAAATCGTCAATAAAATCAAAGATTTTTTTCTTTCTTTCATCTGATGTTGGGCTTTCAGTAACAATAACTAAAGATGGTTTGTTTGAAGATGCTCTTATAAGTCCCCAAGAACCATCTTCAAATGAAAACCTAACTCCGTTAACAGTTAAAATATCATTAATAACTTGGCCATCTATTTCAGTTTTGTTTTTTTGTAAATTTTTAATTTTTTTAACCAGCTCTTCAACAACAATATATTTCTCTTCATCTTTGCAAAAAGGTGCCATTGTTGGTGTTTGAAATGTTTTAGGTAATTCACTAGTAATTTCACTCATTTTTTTATTTTGATTATCTAATAAGTGACACACTTGAATTGCTGAGTTAATTCCATCGTCATAACCATATCCTAAAGGTTGATTGAAAAAGAAATGACCACTTTTTTCAAAACCTGCTAATGCCTTTTCAGTATTCACCTTTCTTTTAATATGAGAATGACCTGTTTTCCAATAAATTGTTTCACAGTTGTTTTCTAATAAGATTTTATCTGTTGAGTATAAACCTGTTGATTTTACATCTACTACAAATTTTGAATTTTTATGTTCACTAGATAAATTTCTAGCAATTAGAAGACCAATTTTATCTGAAAATATTTCATTACCTTTATCGTCAATAACACCAACCCTATCTCCATCACCATCAAATCCAAAACCTATATCAGCATTGTTTTTTTTGACTACTTTTACTATTTCGTACAGCATTTCCATATCCTCAGGATTTGGATTGTATTTAGGAAAATTCCAATCTAGATTACAATCTAACTCTATTACCTCACATCCAATACCTCTTAGAATATCTGGAGCAAAAACGCCTGCTGTTCCATTTCCACAAGCCACTACAGCTTTTATTTTTTTCCTAATTTTATTTTTACTAATTAAGTCATCCTTATAAATTTTATCAAAATTATTTATTTTTTTTTCATTTCCTTCTCCTTTAGAAAAATTTTGATTTAATGTAATTTCTTTTAATTCTTTCATTTCTTCAGGTGCATGAGTAAGTCCTTTTTTGATTCCCATTTTGACACCAGTCCACCCATTTTCATTATGACTGGCTGTAATCATAGCTACCGCATCTGCATTCAAATTAAATTGCGCAAAATAAACCATTGGAGACAATGATAGACCCACATCCTCAATATTACATCCAGTAGATATTAATCCTTTTTTAAGAGCCGTTTTTATTTCTTCACTATATGAACGATAATCGTGACCTACTATTATTCTTGGATTTTCTTTTTTAGTATGAATTTTTACTTGTGTTCCAAGTCCTTTACCAAGATTCTCTATTCCAATTGAATTTATGTCCTTTTCATACAACCAACGAGCGTCATATTCTCTAAATCCATAGGGGTCTATTTTTACGTTTTGATTCATTAGGTATTTACTTAACCTTTTTATGTTAATTTCTTGGAAAAAATTCAATTTTTTTATTGAAAATTATATTGTCGCGTTCTATAAATGTTCTGTTGTTAAAATGTTTATATAGTGTATTGACAGCAAACGCCTACAACATATAGTTGTTTTCGTACTAATAACAAAATATATTAAACTTTTATGAATAAGATTCTTTCTCAGGCCCTCAAAAAAGCTGTCTCTGAATATAGCCCAGTTATTAAAGAAGTTTCTAAAATAAATAAGCCTGATCTTTTTTCTTTAAATAACGAGACAGAATTATTTCAAAACGACAAAGGCATTATAATAAAAATTGATCGTTCTAGAGATGCAAATCTAACTGACTTTGGTAAAGCAACTTTAAAAGATAGATATTTAGGTTTAAACGAATCTTATCAAGATTTATTTGCTAGAGTGGCTAGTACATATGCAGATGATAATCTGCATGCTCAAAGAATTTATAATTACATTAGCAATCTTTGGTTTATGCCAGCAACACCAGTTTTATCAAATGGCGGAACTAAAAGAGGTTTACCAATATCATGCTTTTTAAATGAAGCTTCAGACAGCTTGGGTGGAATTTTAGATCTTTGGAGCGAAAATGTTTGGCTTGCTGCAAAAGGTGGTGGTATAGGAAGTTATTGGGGTAACTTACGTTCTATTGGAGAAAAAATTGGAAAGGTTGGAAAGACCTCAGGAATAATTCCGTTTATTAAAGTTATGGACTCATTAACTATGGCAATTAGCCAAGGTTCATTAAGAAGAGGATCTGCGGCTTGTTATCTTCCAATTGATCATCCGGAGATAGAAGAGTTTATAGAAATGAGGAGACCGACAGGTGGTGACCCAAATAGAAAAGCATTAAACTTACACCATGGCGTTTTAGTTTCCGATGCTTTTATGAGAGCAGTTGAAACAGATGAGCAGTGGGCATTAAAAAGTCCTGCTGATGGTAGTGTTCAACAAACTATTTCTGCAAGAAATTTATGGATAAGATTATTAACCGCAAGAATTGAAACTGGTGAACCATATATAATTTACATTGATACAGTTAACAGACAAATCCCGCAACATCATAAGTTAGCAAATCTTACAGTTAAAACCTCAAACCTCTGTAGCGAAATAACTTTACCAACAGGTATTGATAAAGACGGAAGAGATAGAACAGCGGTATGTTGTTTGTCATCTTTAAATTTAGAGAAATATGATGAATGGAAAGATGATCCAGATATGATTAGTGATGTGATGAGATTTCTAGATAATGTTTTATCTGATTTTATAAATAAAGCACCAGATCAATTCAAAGATGCAAAATATTCAGCCGAAAGAGAAAGAAGCGTTGGATTAGGGGTGATGGGTTTTCATTCATTTTTGCAAAAAAATAGAATTCCACTTGAGTCGGTAATGGCAAAATCTTGGAATAAAAAAATATTTAAAAACATTCATGAAAAAGTAAATCAAGCATCGAAAGATTTAGCTGAAGAAAGAGGAGCATGTCCAGATGCGGCTGAGTATGGTTATAAAGAAAGATTTTCTAATAAAACAGCTATAGCTCCAACAGCTTCGATTTCAATTATTTGTGGTGGAGCATCTCCAGGAGTAGAGCCCATTGCTGCAAATAGCTATACACATAAAACTCTTTCAGGATCATTTAATGTTAGAAATAGATATTTAGAGGAAATTCTTCAATCGCATGGTAAAAATGATGATGAAACATGGTCTACAATTACTACTAATCAAGGCTCAGTTAATCATCTAGATTTCCTTACAGATCTTGAAAAAGATGTATTTAAAACTGCATTTGAGCTTAACCAAAATTGGATAATTGAATTAAGTGGTGACAGAACTCCATTTATTTCACAGGCGCAGTCTGTAAATTTATTTTTACCTGCAGATGTCCATAAGAAGGAATTACACAAAATTCATTTTGATGCTTGGAAGAAAGGTTTAAAGAGCCTTTATTACTGTAGATCAAAATCAATTCAAAGGGCTGAAAATATTAATGATGCTAAATCAACAGATATTACAGCTAATGTTTATAAATCTAAAAATCAACCATCTAACGAAGAGCAAGAGTACGAGGAGTGTTTATCATGTCAGTAGCAGAAAAGATTAATAAAGAAATTATTCAACCAAAAAAAATGGGATTACTAGTTGAGAACCCTGTTTATAAACCTTTTAGATATCCATGGTGTTATGATGCATGGTTAACTCAGCAAAGAATTCATTGGTTGCCAGAAGAAGTTCCTTTGGGGGATGATGTTAGGGATTGGCAAAAGAATTTATCTCAGCCAGAAAAAAATTTATTAACCCAAATATTTAGATTTTTTACTCAAGCAGATGTAGAAGTTAATAATTGTTATTTAAGACATTACACAACTGTATTTAAACCTACAGAAGTGTTAATGATGATGACAGCATTCGCCGCAATGGAAACAGTTCATGTAGCTGCTTATTCTCATCTTTTAGACACAATTGGTATGCCTGAATCTGAATACTCAGCTTTCATGAAATATAAAGAGATGAAAGACAAGTATGATTATATGCAAGGTTTTAATGTAAATTCAAAAGAGGATATTGCAAAAACAGTTGCTGTGTTTAGTGCTTTTACAGAAGGACTACAATTGTTTGCAAGTTTTGCTATTTTATTGAATTTTCCAAGACATAATAAAATGAAAGGAATGGGGCAGATAGTTACTTGGTCTGTAAGAGATGAAACACTTCATTGTAATTCTATGATCAGAATTTTTAAGGAGTTTATAAAAGAAAATCCTGAAATTTGGACACCTAAACTTAAAAAAGAACTTTATGAAGCTTGCAGAATAATTGTTGACCATGAGGATGCTTTTATTGATTTAGCTTTTGAAATGGGTCCAATGGAAGGTTTAACTGCTCAAGAAGTTAAAGATTACATTAGGTTCATTGCTAATAGAAGACTTATTCAATTAGGATTAGAGCCAATTTATGATGTTCAAAAAAATCCACTAACTTGGTTAGATACAATGCTTAATGCTGTTGAACACATGAACTTTTTTGAAGGTAGGGCAACCGAGTATTCTAAAGCATCAACTCAAGGCACTTGGGCGGAGGCATTTAGTTAAAAACATAATAATGTTTAAAAAAACTTTAGTATTTTTGTTTATTATACAAATGCTAGCAAGTTGTAACACTGTAACTGGAAGTATAGAAGGCACAGGTATGGGTGTAGTAAGAGACGTAAAAACTGTTTATCATTATTCCACATGTGTATTTACCAGAGTACAGTGTGGAGATTTAAGATTAGATTAAGTCTCAATATGCAATGGTGAAATTTTTAAAATCAATCACTTTATTCACCAAGAAACTATTAATTTTATTTTTATTACTGGCACTAAATTCTTGTAATACTTTAACAAATACAGTTGAAGGTTCAGGAGTTGGAAAAGGTATTGCTAGAGATGTAAAATCTTTATATCATTATTCAACATGTGTTTTTTCTAGAGTTCAATGTGGTGATTTAAAATTTGACTGAGTTAAACTTGAAATATGAAAAGTATTTTAGAAAGACAAGTTTGAAGCAAAAAGGAGTGGGAGAGTTCTTTTTAAATCAAATAGCTATAAAGCGTCCAAAAATCCTTCTCGAGGTAGGTGTTTTTCATGGAGTTACAGCCCGAAATGTTTGTGAACTACTTTATAGGCTTCACGGTAAAGATTTTAAATACGTAGGTTTAGATTTATTTGAAGAAACTTTAGAAAATAAAGGTGAAATAATACCTAACACAAAGTTTTCGAATCCATTAAAAAATATTTATTTTAATTATATTAAAAAACAAAATCCATATAGTTTAGAGGCTGTTGAAAATCTCCTTAAAAAATTTAAAAATAATATTTCTTTAATTAAAGGAAATTCAAATATTATATTAAAACAAATTGATATGTCTAAAATTGATTATGTTTTTCTTGACGGAGGTCATGATTATCAAACTGTTAAAAATGATTTAAATTGCTGTAGAGAAGTTATAATAAATGGTGGAACTGTACTTTGTGATGATTATAATTTATCGTATGCTCCTGGTGTTAAAAAAGCTATAGATGAATTTACCTTAAGTAATAGCTTTAAATGTTCTATACTGTATAATCATAGATTTGCAAAACTAGAGAAAAACTGAACTATCTCTGATTTAATTCCATTACTTTTCTATGCTTGTTTCCTTTGTAACTAGCCAATGGTCTTATAAGTTTATTTGCAGCATGTTGCTCCATGATGTGAGCGGACCAACCAGTAATTCTAGATATAACAAAAATAGGTGTGAAGAAATCAGTGTCAAAACCCATTAAATGATAAGTTGGACCAGTAGGGTAGTCTACGTTTGGATAAATATTTTTTTCTTTAATCATTACTTTTTCTACAATGTCATAAATTTTTTCAAATTTTTTATCTTTTTTTACTTTAGCAACTTTACTAAAATATTCTCTCATCGTTGGAACTCTAGAGTCACCAGATTTATAAACTCTATGTCCAAATCCCATGATAACTTCTTTATTTTTTAAAGCATTATTTATCCATTTTAATGCATTTTCAGGTTTTTTTATTTTATTCATCATATGCATTACTTCTTCATTAGCTCCGCCGTGAAGTGGTCCTTTTAAACTAGCAATAGCACCAGTAATTGCTCCATGAATATCAGATAAACTACTTGTAATTGTTCTTGCAGTGAATGTTGAAACGTTAAAACTGTGTTCGGCATATAAAATTAAAGAAACATCAAACGCTTTAACTATTTCTTTTTGAGGAACTTTACCAAAACACATATAGAAAAAGTTTTCGGCAAAAGTCAAATTTTTTTTTGGTTTAATAATTTTTTTACCTTTTCTAATTCTATAAAATGCAGCTAACGCTGTTGGTGTTTTTGCAAAAATCCTTAACGCTTTTCTCATATTTGCTTCTGGTGAAGAATCTGTAGTTTCTTTATCTTCTAGTCCCATTACACTCACAGCTGTTCTTGCGACATCCATCGGATGAGATTTTTTTGGCATATGTTTTATAATTTCATATAAATTTTTTGTTAATTCTCTATTGTTCTTCTCTTCTTTTTCAAACTTTCTAAGTTCTATAGTATTTGGAAGATCTTTATTCAAAATTAAGTAGGCAACTTCTTCAAATCTACAATACTCACATAAATCTTGAGCGGCATAACCCCTATAGGTAAGAGAATTAATTTCAGGCATTACTTTAGAAACTTCAGTCTCATCAACAACAATTCCTAACAAACCTTTCTTAATATCATCGCTCATTATTCATGTCCTTTAGTGCTAAAATTATAAATTTTTTCATCTAGTGAATTATATTTTTCATAATCAACTAATTCATATAATCTTTTTCTAGTTTGCATTCTATCAATGATATTATTTTGGTGTCCATTTGCATAAATGTCTCTTAATCCATCTTCCACATTTTTCATTGCTAATCTCTGCGTAGTTACAGGATAAATAACTATGTTATATCCTAAATTTTCTAATTCTTTATAGTTTAACAATTTTGATTTACCAAATTCAGTCATGTTTGCTAATAGATATCCAGACAATTCTTTTCTTACTTTTTCAAAATCTTTTTCATCCTGTAATGCCTCAGGAAAAATAATTTGTGCTCCAGCATCTATATAGGCTTTACATCTTTCAATCATTTTTTCTATACCTTCAACACTTTTTGCGTCAGATCTTGCAATAATTTTAAAATTTTTATCTTTTTTAGAGCTTACACATTCTTTAATTTTTTTTACCATGGCATCTTTTGAAATAAGTTCTTTGTTTTCAAGGTGCCCACATCTTTTTCTCTCAATTTGATCCTCAATGTGAACTCCTGTTATTCCAAATTTTTCAAATATTTCTATTGTTTCTTTACAAGATTTAAATCCTGTATCTATATCAACAATTGTTGGTAAATTTGTTACTCTAGAAATTAAATATGATCTAGTACTAACATCTTGTACCGTTGTTAATCCAATATCCGGAAAACCAAGGTCATTAGCCATAACACCACCAGACACATAAACTGCGTCATATCCAATTTCCTCAATTAATTTCGCTGTGAGTGGATTATATGCACCAGGAACTCTTAAAATCTTATTTGATTTTAATTTTGTGTCAAAATCAATTCTTTTTTCTCTAGGTTCTTTTTCTACAAAGTGCATTAAAATATTCCTTTTTTTAAGTTTTTCTTTATCTTACTTTTTTTAACGACAATATTTAATTTATCAAGTTGTCCAGGCTTTAATTTTTTTAAATTTTGTACATTTTTTAAAAAACGATTACTTTCTTTTTTTTCTAAAATACCATCAGTTAAAGTTAAAAATTTATTGATATAATTTTGTCTTTTAAAAGGTCTTGCACCATAAGGGTGAGCATCTGCTCTGTCTAATTCTTCAATAATTTTCCTTCCATTATTTAGAGTAACTACAACTTTTGCACCGAATGATTTATTTTTTGGGTTTGGGTTGTGATATTTTTTTGTCCATTTTTTATCTTCATAAGTTTTTATTGATCTCCAAATATTAATTGTGCTTTTTCTATTTGCCCTTGATTTAGTATAAGATTTAATATGATGCCAGTCTCCATCTTCTAAAGCTACAGCAAATATATACATTATAGAGTGGTCTAGGGTTTCCCGACTTGCATTTGGGTCCATTTTTTGTGGGTCATTAGCACCTGTTCCAATAACATAATGGGTGTGATGACTTGTAAAAATATCAATTTTATTAATTTGATTTAATTTAGGAATTTTTATTTTAATTTTTTTTGCAAGATCAATTAAAGCCTGAGACTGATATTCTGCCGAATATTCTTTTGTATAAGTTTCAAGAATAGCTTTTTTAATTTCACCTTTTTTAGGCAGTGGTACTTTATAGTTTGCTTTTTTTCCATCTAATATTCTTGCTACCACACTGTCTTCACCTTCATATATAGGGCTAGGTGAACCTTCACCTCTCATAGCTCTATCCACAGCTTCTATTGCTAGTTTACTAGCATGAGCTGGAGCATAAGCTTTCCAACTTGAAATTTCCCCTTTTCTAGATTGTCTTGTAGAAATTGTTGTATGTAGTGCCTGTTGAACAGCTTGATAAATAGTTTCAGTATTTAATTTTAACATTGTTCCTAATCCAGCAGCTACACTCGGACCTAGGTGCGCAATATGATCTACTTTATGTTTATGCAAACATATTCCTTTTACTAAATTAACCTGAACTTCATATGCTGTAATTATTCCCTTCAATAGATCTAAACCGCTTTTTTTATTTTGTTGTGCTACACTTATAAGAGGAGGGATATTATCTCCAGGATGACTATAATCTGCTGCTAAAAAAGTATCATGAAAATCTAATTCTCTAACGGCAGTCCCATTAGACCATGCAGCCCATTCACAATCAAATTTCAACTTTGAATTAATACCAAAAAGAGTTGCACCATTTTTTCTAGGGTGTCTTAAAGCCATTTCTCTAGACGAAATTACCGGTCTTCGATTTAATGAGGCGATAGCAACCGAAGCGTTATCTATTATTCTATTGATAACCATTTCAATTGCATCTTTATTTAATTTTGCATTGTCACTTGCTATCTCTGCAATTTTCCATGCAAGCTGATTCCTCTTTGGAAGATTAGTTTTTGATGGATATACTTTAACTGTATGTAATAACAAAATAACTCCTAATTTGTGATTTTGTTTTAATAGTTAAAATAAATTAATCAATATTAAAGATATTGAGAAATAATTTTTTCAATACCTACAAAGTCTTTTATTAAGTGATTGTGATAAATTTCATCAATATTTTTTTCAGTATATCCATCTTCTAATAAAATCATTGGGATTTCAGCCGCTTTAGCGGCATTCGCATCCGACTCGCTATCGCCAATCATAATTGATTTATTTTTACTACCATCTAAAATTTCTATGATAGTTGTTATGTGTCTTGGATCAGGTTTACAATAATCAAAAGTATTATAACCAGCAACATACTCGAAGTAATCGTATATCCCAATTTTTTTTAGAAGATCTACTGCAAGATGTTCAGTTTTGTTAGTACATACAGCCATTGATATATTTTCTTTTTTACACCAATTTAAAAAATCTTTTACACCAATCATCAGAGTACTTTTATTTAAAATATTATTTCCATAATAAGAAATAAACTCATCAGTCATTTCATTTTTAATTTTCTCATTAATCGAAGTTAATTCTTTTTTAGCCTGGCTCCATATAGATCTACCAATCATTACCCCAGCTCCTTGACCAACAGCACTTTTGAGCTCATCAAGAGATTTGGTAGGGTATCCAAATTTCTTCATAACATGGTTATGAGCAAGCATTAGATCCGGTGCTGTGTCTACTAATGTACCATCTAAATCAAATAAAATTGTAAATTTTTGTTTCATTTTAAAAGTATTTTAAAGAAATAAATTGTGAATTAATCAATATATATACTTAATGTAAATCATTTCTAAATGGAAGTTTTAAATCAAAAAAAACTTAGAGAAAAATTTTTTAAGTCAGGTGTCAAGATGATAGGTCCCGAAACTATTTTTTTTTCTAAAGATACGAAGATTGGAAAAAAGGTAACTATAGAACCATATGTTGTTATTGGTTCAAAGGTTAAAATTGGTGATAATGTAATTATAAAATCTTTTTCACATTTAGAGTCGTGTAAAATTGAAAGTAAAGTTGAAATTGGTCCATATGCTCGAATAAGACCTGATACAATTTTAAAAGAAGGATCCAAAGTAGGTAATTTTGTAGAGATTAAAAAAAGTACTCTAGGAAATAAATCTAAAGTAAATCATTTGTCATATATTGGAGATACTCAAATTGGAAAGTCAGTAAATATTGGAGCAGGCACCATCACTTGCAATTATGATGGGGTAAAAAAGAACAAGACAAAAATTAAAGATAAAGTATTTATAGGCTCAAACTCTTCCTTGGTTGCTCCAATTACAATTAATGAAGATAGTGTTGTTGGAGCTGGATCAGTAATAACAAAAAATGTTAAAATAAAATCCTTAGCAATAACAAGATCGCCACAATTCGAAATTAAAAATTACAAAAAAAAGAAAAAATAAATTATGTGTGGAATAATTGGAATATCAAGCAGCAAACCGGTTTCAGCAAATATAATTAATTCGTTAAAAAAATTAGAATATCGTGGTTATGACTCAGCAGGAATAGCAACACTTTCAAATGGACAAATAAATGAAGTAAAATCTGAAGGAAGAGTGGATAATTTAGAAAATAATTTTGACTTAAAAAATTTAAAAGGAAATATTGGTATTGGACACGTAAGATGGGCCACACATGGAATTCCTAATAGTTTAAATGCACACCCTCATTCTTCACATAACGTCTCTGTAGTTCACAATGGCATCATTGAAAATTCTACAATATTAAAGAAACATTTAATTAACAAAGGTCACAATTTTAAATCTCAAACAGACACAGAGGTAATTGTTCATTTGATAACTGAGCATTTGAAAACCTCAGAATTAGAGGAAGCTATTACAAAAACCTTAAAACAACTTCATGGAAGTTTTGCTCTTGGTATTGTTTTTAAGGATAAACCTGACCTAATTGTTGGTGCTAGAAGGGGATCGCCATTAGCAGTTGGTTATGGACCTAGTGAAAATTATTTAGGATCAGACTCTTATGCTTTGAAATCTATGACAAACAAAATCACTTATCTTAATGATGGTGAATTTTGTATTGTAAAAAAAGACCAGGTTCTTTTTTTTAATGAAGAAGGTAAAAAAGTTAATAAAAAAATACTAAAATTATCTTCAGATGAAACAAGCTACGACAAAGGTGATTTTAAACATTTCATGGCAAAAGAAATTGAAGAACAACCAACAACAATTAAAACTGGAATTAATGAATATGTGGATAATGTTAATAAAGAGATAAATATCTTCAATTTTCCTTGGAAAATTGAAGATATTAAGTCAATAACTTTAGTAGGATGTGGAACCGCATATCATTCATGCTTGATGGCAAAATATTGGTTTGAAGAATTAACAACTTTAGATGTTAATATAGATATAGCTTCTGAATTTAGATATAGAAATAATAGATTTAAAAAAGACAGTTTATATATCTTCGTTTCACAATCTGGAGAAACGGCAGATACTTATGCAGCCCTAGATCTTTGTAACAAAAATAATATGAAAACATGTGCTGTTGTCAACGTAATAGAAAGCTCAATTGCAAGAGACTCTAATTTTGTTCTTCCAATTCATTGTGGTCCTGAAATAGGAGTTGCATCAACTAAAGCATTTTTAGGTCAAATACTAGTTTTATATATATTAGCCTTAAAATTCGGTTCATTAAGAAAAGAAATTAAAAAAAAAGAATACCAAGAAAAGATTAAAGACTTAAAAACTTTACCAGGGTTAATAGAAAAAACCTTATTATATGATAATGATATTCAGTCAATTTCTTCGACATTTAATGAGGCTAAAGGTTCAATGTTTCTAGGAAGAGGTTTTTCTTATCCAATAGCTTTAGAGGGAGCATTAAAACTTAAAGAACTTTCCTATGTTCATGCTGAAGGATATCCAGCAGGAGAAATGAAACATGGGCCATTGGCTTTAATTGAAGAAGGGATGCCAGTAGTAGTTTTGGCTCCTAGAGATACTTATTATAAAAAAACCATTTCAAACATGCAGGAAGTTATTGCTAGAGGAGCAAAGGTATTATTGGTAACCAATAAAAGTAAAGATGAAGTTGTATCAGAAAATATTTGGGAAACTATTGAAGTTGAGAATACAAATAATGACTTGCTTCCATTCCTTTTGACTATTCCATTGCAAAAACTTGCTTATTATTCTGCTCTTAAAAAAGGTTATGACATTGATAAGCCAAGAAATTTGGCTAAATCTGTCACTGTTGAATAAACTTTAAACTCTGTTAAAACACCCTTAGGTTGAATATGAAAAGTTGGAAAAAAAATAGTTGGAGAAAATATCCTGTAAAACATATTCCAGAATATCCAGATAAAAAAGAACTGGATAAAGTTTTGGATAAGATAGGAACATTCCCTCCATTAGTATTTGCTGGAGAAACAAGACATCTTAAAAGTCAGTTAGCAGATGTCGTAGACGGAAAAGCGTTTTTACTTCAGGGTGGAGATTGCGCTGAAAGTTTTGCAGAATTTAATCCAGATAATATTAGAGATACATTTAAACTAATGTTGCAAATGTCATTAGTTTTAACTTACTCAGCTTCATTACCAGTAGTAAAAGTTGGAAGAATTGCTGGACAATTTTCAAAACCCAGAAGTGCTCCAACAGAAATAAAAGATGGTGTAGAACTGCCAAGCTACCTAGGTGATAACATAAATGCAATGGAATTTACTGAAAAAGCTAGAGTTCCAGACCCAAAAAGATTATTTAAAGCTTATTCTCAATCAGCAGCAACCCTTAATCTTATTAGAGCTTTTTCAAAAGGAGGTTTTGCAGATTTAAATAAAGTCCACTTATGGAATTTAGATTACATTAAACAAAGTCCACAAGCTAAAAAATTCAAGGATCTTGAAGATAAAATTGCTGATGCTATTGCTTTTATGAGAGCATGTGGAATTACTTCAGATTTTAATAATAGATTGTACACAGTAAATTTTTGGACATCACATGAAGCTTTACTACTACCTTTCGAGGAGTCAATGACTAGAACAGATTCGACCACTGGTGAAAATCATGATACTTCAGCTCATTTTGTTTGGATCGGAGATAGAACTAGACAATTAGATGGTGGTCATGTTGAATTTTGCAGAGGTATAGAAAATCCAATTGGAATTAAATGTGGACCAACCTTAAAGGCTGATGATTTAATTAATCTTTGTAATAGAATTAATCCAAAAAATGAAAAGGGTAAAATTACTTTAATATCAAGATTTGGAGCAGATAATGTATCAAAATTTTTACCAAAATTAATTAGAGCAATTAAAAAAGAGGGATTAAATGTGATCTGGTCGTGTGATCCTTGTCATGGTAATACAATCAAAGCAGCAACAGGGTTCAAAACAAGACCATTCAACAGTGTTTTAAAAGAAGTAAAAGAGGTTTTTGCATGCCATCAAAGTGAGGGAAGTTATGCAGGCGGTCTACATATCGAATTAACTGGTCAAGATGTGACTGAATGTATAGGAGGTGCTCAAAAAATATCTGAAAAAGATTTATCTTCTAGATACCACACTCACTGTGATCCAAGACTTAATGGAAATCAAGCTTTAGAATTAGCATTTTTAATATCAGATGAGATTAAAAAGAATAGCTCGTATTCAAAAAATGCAGACAGAGCGGCATCTTAATACATTGTAAAATTATTAATAATAAATAGTTTCAAATTATGACACCTGCAGAAAAAGTTAAATTTATTTCTAATTGGATCAAAAACTATGTAGAAAACATGCCAACAAAGGCGGGGTCGTTAGTAATAGGTATTTCTGGAGGAATTGACTCATCAGTATCGAGCACACTTAGTGCTATGACTGGAATAAAAACTATTGTTTTATCTATGCCAATCAAACAGAAATCACATCAACATGATTTAAGTTTAAAGCATCAAGAATGGTTAGTAAAAAATTTCAAAAATGTTGAAGCGCATACAATTAATTTAGACGAGTTATTTTTAGCATTTAATGCAAGCTTATCAAAATTTGATAATGAACATGGTATGGCTAATTCAAGAGCTAGACTAAGAATGACCACTCTTTATCAGGTAGCAGCAGCGAATAAAGGAATTGTTGTAGGAACAGGAAACAAAGTTGAGGATTTTGGAGTAGGGTTTTATACAAAGTATGGTGATGGTGGCGTAGATATTTCACCAATAGCTGATTGTAATAAAACTCAAGTATGGGAATTAGGAAAAGAGCTTGGAATTTTGAAAGAAATTATTGATGCACCCCCAACTGATGGATTATGGGATGATGGTAGAACTGATGAAGGTCAACTAGGATTAAAGTATAATGAATTAGAAGAGGCAATGGAAAATCCAAATTCTCCGAATCGTGTTAAATACGAAAACATTAGAAAACAAAATATGCATAAAATGGAGCCAATTCCAGTGTGCATAATTCCAAATTAATCAAATAGATTCACAAATCTATAATTTAAGTATATTTCTTCAGCTATGAGTTTAGATATTTTTTTAACAAATAATCTTACTAACAAAAAAGAAAAATTTATTCCTCAAGATAAAAACAATGTAAGAATGTACGTTTGTGGCCCAACTGTTTATGACGATCCACACATTGGTAATGCCAGACCAGTAGTTATATTTGATATTTTATTTAAAATTTTAAAAAATAAATATCCAAATGTAATATATGTAAGAAATATCACTGATGTAGATGATAAAATAATTAAATCTGCAAATGAAAATAAAATTACTATTTTAGATCTTACAAAAAAAGTTACTCAAAACTTTAACGAAGATTGTATTTATCTAAATTGTGAAAAACCAAATTATGAACCTAAAGCAACTGAACATATTTCCGAGATGATTGAAATGATCTCTGAATTAATTAACAAAGGATTTGCATATGAAAAAAAGAAGCATGTTTATTTCGAGGTTAAAAAATTTGAAGATTATGGTCAATTATCAAATAAAAATTTAAATGAATTGGTTTCAGGGTCAAGAATTGAAGTAAGTGATAATAAAAAAAATCCTGAAGATTTTGTTCTATGGAAACCATCAGAATCAAATGAGCCATCATGGCACTCTCCCTGGGGTAAAGGAAGACCTGGCTGGCATTTAGAATGTTCAGCAATGTCTAAAAAATATTTAGGAAAAGAATTTGATATTCATGGAGGAGGTATTGATTTGTTATTTCCTCATCATGAAAATGAAATAGCTCAATCAAGATGTGCAAACGATAGTAAGGTATTTGCTAATTATTGGTTGCATAATGCTTTTATAACAATGTCCAATGAAAAAATGGCAAAATCTCAAGGTAATATTTTAAAAATTAAAGATTTTAGAAATAATAAAAGTGGTCAAGTATTAAGATTAGCTTTAATGAGTGCACATTATCGACAGCCACTCGATTGGAATGATAAACTTTTAGAAGATTGTGAAAACACAATTAATAAATGGTATAATGTTTATTTAAACATTGAAACAAAACTTGAAATTTCAGACGAAATTCTAAAACCTCTTCTAGATGATTTAAACACACCAGGTTATATTGCTAATTTACATAAATTATATGACAAAGCATCAAAAGGATCCGATGAGGATAAAAGAATATTTATTTCAGCATGTAATTTTGTTGGATTATTGAATGAAACCAAAGAGGATTGGTTTAAATTTAAGAAAAAAAAGGTATCAATTTCTGAAAATGAAATTTTAATGAAAATAAATCAGAGAAATGAAGCTAGAGTTAATAAAAATTATGAGGAAGCTGATAAAATAAGAGATGAGCTTTTGGACAAAGGTGTTTTAATAGAAGATAAAGATGGTAAAACGGTCTGGAAATTTAAATGAGTAAAGATCGGTTATATATTTTTGATACAACACTACGTGATGGCGCACAGACTCAAGGTGTTGATTTTTCAATTGATGATAAAGAAAAAATATCTTCATCTCTTGATACTTTGGGAGTTGACTATATTGAAGGAGGATGGCCTGGAGCAAATCCTACAGACACTGAATTTTTTAACAAGGATCATAATTTTAAATCAGCAAAATTAACAGCATTTGGAATGACAAAAAAAACAGAACATAGTGCTGATAATGATCCAATGTTATCTTCATTAATAAATTCAAAAAGTTCATCAGTATGTTTGTTTGGAAAATCTTGGGATTTTCAAGTGGAAGTTGCTCTCGGTATTTCAAATGATCAAAACCTCTCAAATATTAGTGAAAGCGCAAAACATATTGTTAAATCTGGCAAAGAATTCATGTTTGATGCTGAACATTTCTTTGATGGATATAAATCAAATCCTGAATATGCAATCTCATGTTTAAAAGCAGCATATGATAATGGTGCTAGATGGATTATTTTATGCGATACAAATGGTGGCACTCTTCCTCATGAGGTAGAAAAAATTGTTAAAGAAGTTATCAAACATATTCCAGGTAAAAATTTAGGAATTCATGCTCATAACGATACTGAAAATGCAGTTGCTAATAGTTTAGTTGCTGTTCAAGCTGGAGTAAGACAAGTCCAGGGTACCTTAAATGGATTAGGTGAGAGATGCGGAAATGCAAACTTAGTTTCACTAATTCCAACATTTTTCTTAAAAAAAGATTTTTATGAAAATTATGAATTAAATATCAAACGTGAAAATTTGAAAAACTTAACACAATGCTCAAGATTATTAGATGAACTATTAAACAGAAAACCAAACAAACATCTTCCTTATGTTGGTGCCTCTGCTTTTTCGCACAAAGGTGGTATGCATGTTTCTGCTGTTCAAAAAGATCCAAAAACTTATGAACATGTTAATCCTGAAGAGATTGGAAATTCAAGAAATATAATTGTTTCAGATCAGTCTGGACAATCAAACATTATGTCAAGATTGAACCTTATAGGAATAAATGTAGAAAAAAGTGATCCAAAAATTAAAAAACTTTTGGAAGAAGTTAAGGATAGAGAGTTTATTGGTTATAGTTATGATGGCGCTGATGCATCTTTTGAATTGTTAGCCAGAAGATTAATGGGTGAGATACCGAGATATATCTCTATTAATGAATATGATGTTTCAGTTAAAAAAGATAATGCAGGAGAAATAATTTCACACGCAAAAGCTCAATTAGAAGTAGATGGGGAAAAGATTTTGTGTGAAGGTAAAGGAAATGGCCCTGTTAATGCTTTGGATAATGCAATTAGGAGGAATGTAACCAAGCTTGCAAAATATTCTGAATATTTAAAAGATTTAAGACTTGTTGACTATAAAGTTAGAATTTTAAATACTGGTACTGAAGCTGTAACAAGGGTAAGTATCGAAAGCACAGATTCTAAAGGTATTAATTGGTTTACTATTGGGGTGTCTCCAAACATTATTGATGCATCTTTCAAAGCTTTAGTGGATAGTCTAGATTATAAGTTATTTAAGGATAAAGCTCCTGGAAGTCTGTAAAATGAAAATTAAAAAATTTTCAGAGAAACCATTAGACTTAGAAACAAGAGTTGGTGCTAAACCAATAGTTTGCTATCCAAATACAAACATTGAAGAAAAAAATTTAAGTATTTTACATTCTGCTAGAAAACATTTGGTTAAAAAAGATGAGGTAATTATTCCTCCCAGAGATGCAAAAACATTTGAGGTTAAATTTGGAGAGTTCTTTAGAATTGAGAGTATAGATGGTCCACAAGTAGGAGATCTAAATTTATTCAATTTAAAAAATTTAGAAGAAAAGTTTTATTCAGGAAAAACAAGGGCTCTATATGGAACTCATGTTTCGGTAGGAGATAAAATGTTTAGTAGTTTTCCATATCTAAGATCTTTGGCAACGATTACATGGGATACTTTAGATTGGTATGATTATGACAAAGATGGAGCATCGGTTCATGATGTGATTGGCACAAGATGTGATCCTTATACATCAAAACTTCTTAGTGATAATGATTATCACTATTGTTGTCATTCAAATTTAACAAGAGCTTTAGTTAAAGAAAAAAATATACAATTAGACCATGCTGAAAAAATTGTTCATGATGTATTAAATGTATTTATGTTAACTGGATTTACTAATGATACAAAACAATACTTTATGAAAGCAAGTCCAGTTAGACCAGGTGATTATTTGGAGTTTTTTGCTGAAACAGATTTATTAGGTGCACTTTCTGCTTGTCCAGGTGGTGATTGTGGATCTGAGCATTCATCTGATGTAGCAAAATGTTATCCCTTAAAAGTTTCTATTTGGACAATAGACACTAAATATTTAAATAATATCAAGCCATCGGTTATTTCAAATTACAACAGAAATCATGGCATAGATTAATGTCTGTTAATAATATTTCTTTCATTTTACACAAGCCTCAACTTTCTGAAAATATTGGAGCCTGTGCAAGAGGAATGAAAAATTTTAATTTTAACAAACTTATTATTGTTGATCCCAAACCAATTTTTCCAAATGATAAAATTTTAGCAACTTCTGTAGGAGCTAAAAATATAATTATTAAAGCTAAGAGTTTTGAAAATGTAGAAAAATCTTTAAAGAATATTGATATTGTAATTGCAACATCTGCACGATTTAGAAATAAAAATATTAAACATATTCAATTAGAAGATTTAAAAAAAATAAATTACAAAAAAAATGTAGCTTTTTTATTTGGGTCAGAGGCATCAGGTTTATCAAATAATGAAATAAGTTATGCAAATTATACTCTTCAAATTCCAACAAATCCTGATTTTAAATCATTAAATTTATCACACAGCCTAATAATAATTGCACAATATTTATCAAGTATAATCAATTCAAAAGTATCTAATTTTAAGAAATCAAATAAAGTGAAATCAGCATCTAAAAAAGAAATAGTTGCTATGGCAAATCTTTGTATTAAAAATCTTGAGGATATTAATTTCTTCAAAACAAAAGATAAGAAGCCGATAATGCTAGAAAACCTAAGGAATATTTTTTATAGGATGGAATTATCATCTAAAGAAACACGTATTTTATCAGGTGTATTCGCAAGTTTAGGTAAAAAACGTTGATTGACAAAATTAAGAGTAAGTTTATAAAGCCCACTATTAAATGACAAAAAGATTAAACTCTAAACATAAAATAGACAGAAGATTAAAAGTAAACCTTTGGGGCAGACCTAAAAGTCCTTTTAATACTAGAGCATACGGACCAGGTCAGCACGGCCAAACTAAAACTTCAAAACCCTCTGATTATGGAATTCAGCTTCAAGCGAAGCAAAAATTAAAAGCTTATTATGGAAATATTAACGAAAGACAATTTAGAAATATTTACAAAAAAGCAGTAATGCTTAAAGGTGACACTGGTGAAAACTTAATTGGTCTTTTAGAAAGAAGATTAGATGCTGTGATCTATAGAGCAAAACTTGCAACAACAATTTTTTCAGCCAGACAATTAATCAACCACGGCCATGTCAAAGTAAATAGTAAAAAAGTAAACATTGGAAGTTATTTAGTTAAGGAAGAAGATTCAATAGAAATAAGAGATAAATCTAAGCAACTTGCAATCATCGATATTGCTCTTGCTAATAAGGAGAGAGAGACTCCAGAATATATTCAGTTGGATGAGAAAAATAAAAAACTTAAATTTGTTAGAGTACCTAAATTTGAAGAAGTTCCATATCCAATTGTTATGGAACCTAATTTAGTAATTGAATATTATTCTAGATAATTAGCTTTTAGTCTTAAAATTTATATTTTTACTTTCAAAAAGTTTTGCTAGTTCACCACTCTCGTACATCTCTTTAACTATATCACAACCACCAATAAATTCATTTTTTACATATAGCTGAGGAATTGTTGGCCAATCGCTAAATACTTTAATACCCTCTCTTAAATTTTGATTTTCTAAAACATTTACACCCTTAAAATTTACCTCAAGAACTTTTAATATATTAGAAGTAGCCATCGAAAAACCACATTGTGGAGCATCAGGTGTACCTTTCATAAATAAACAAACATCATTGTTTTTTATTTCATTTTTAATCAATTCATTTGTCTGTTGATCCATTTTAGTTCTCCTTTGTTTTAATTGCTAAAGCATGTAATTCATTTCCCATTCTGCCTTTTAATGAATTATAAACCATTTTATGTTGTTCAATTTTACTTTTACCAGAAAATTGAGACGAAGTTACAGTCGCGGAATAATGATTCCCATCTCCGGCTAAATCTTGAATCTCTACAACCGCATCTGGCATTGCTTCTTTTATAAAATTCTCAATTTCTTTTAAATCCATTGCCATTATTTACTCATATAGTTCAAAAGCCAATTTTTATTAGAAGTTGATAATTCGTCAATTGTAACTTTTGTCTTATCGTTAATATATAGTTCATTTTCATTAATTGTTCCAAGTTCATCAAAATGGACAGCATTTTTATTCAATATATCGGCCACTTTTTTAAAATCTTTTTTGTTTATTTCTAGAATATATCTACCTTGATCTTCAGAAAATAAGTATTCTATTTCATTAATAAGATATTTAGGTTTTTTAATATTTATTCCTTTTTTTCCTTTAATACACATTTTTGCTACTGCAGTTATTATGCCACCTAAAGAAACGTCATGCGCACTTTTAATTAAGTTATTTTCAATCAATTTAAGCACTGTTTCTCCATTGTTTTTTTCATTAAATAAATTTACTTCTGGTGGTGGTCCATTTTTCTCATCTAAAATATTTCTCGCAAATAAACTTTGATTAATATGTCCTTCAGTTTTTCCAATTACTAAAACTAAATTATCAACTTCTTTAAATTCCATAGTGATCATATTTTTATAATCTTTAATTAATCCAATTCCACCAATTGTAGGTGTAGGTTTTATACCTTTATCTTTTGTCTGGTTATAGAATGATACATTTCCAGAAACGACTGGAAACTTTAAATATTCGCTTGCCTCTCCAATTCCCTGAACACATTCAACAAACTCACCCATATTTTCCTCTTTTTCAGGACTACCAAAATTTAAACAATTAGTAATTGCAATTGGTTTTGCACCAACAGATATTAGATTTCTGAAACTTTCACATACTACTTGCTTTCCACCTGTTAATGGATGAGCCCAACAATAAACTGCTGAAGAGTCTACTGAAGCAGCAACAGCTTTATCTGTTCCATGAACTCTTACAACGCCAGCGTCTCCACCAGGTTTCTGTATCGTATCTCCCATAACAGTGTGATCATATTGTTGCCAAATCCATTCTTTGCTACATACATTTGGATTTGCCAAAACTTTTTTCAAAACATCAATAATTTTTAGATGTTTAATATCCTCTTTTGCAATCCTATTTTTTTTTGGAAGCTTTGCTCTTTTCCATTTTCGATCGTACATTGGCGAGTTTTCAACTAAGGTGTTAACCGGTATATCAGCAACTTTTTTTTGATCAAAATACAGTTCTATTTTTTTTGATTTAGTAGTTTTACCGATTACGGAAAAATCTAAGTTCCATTTATCAAATATTTTTTTTGCTTGTTGCTCTTTACCGTTTTCTAAAACAATTAACATTCTTTCTTGGCTCTCTGAAAGCATTATTTCATAAGGAGTCATTTTGGCTTCTCTACAAGGTACTTTGTTTAAATTAATTTCAATTCCAAGGTTTCCTTTTGAAGCCATTTCAATACTTGAAGAAGTTAATCCTGCTGCTCCCATATCTTGAATGGCTATAATTGAGTCTCCAGCCATTAATTCTAAACAGGCTTCAAGCAAAAGTTTTTCTGTAAATGGATCTCCAACTTGAACTGTTGGTTTTTTTTCCTCAATTTTTTCATCAAAACTAGCTGAAGCCATACTTGCCCCATGAATTCCATCTCTTCCAGTTTTAGATCCGACATATATAACTGGTTTGTTTAAACCTGCAGCTTTAGAGTAAAAAATCTTATTTTTTTTGACTAGTCCTAAAGTCATGGCATTTACTAAAATATTTCCATTATAAGAACTATCAAAACTTGTTTGGCCAGCGATAGTTGGTACACCCATGCAATTTCCGTAACCACCTATGCCATGAACAACACCTCTTAATAAATTTTTTGTTTTTTTATGCTGTGGTGATCCAAAATGTATGGAGTTCAAGTTAGCTATTGGTCTAGCACCCATTGTAAATACGTCTCTCATTATTCCTCCAACACCGGTTGCAGCACCTTGGTATGGCTCAATAAATGAAGGGTGGTTGTGACTTTCTATTTTAAAAACTATTGCATCATCATCTTCAATATCGATAACACCAGCATTTTCTCCTGGACCTTGAATAACTTTTTTTCCTTTAGTAGGTAGTTTTTTTAAATGTAATCTGGATGATTTGTAAGAACAATGTTCATTCCACATTGCAGAAAAAATTCCTAGTTCTGTAATATTAGGAGTTCTGTTCAATAGCTCACAAATTTTAGCATATTCATCTTTTTTTAAACCATGATCAACTGCTACTTGTTCGTTTACAATCATTTTAAGTTATCCATTAGGTTTTTAAAAAATAAAGACCCATCCTCACCAGATAGAGATGTATCAATCATTCTTTCAGGGTGGGGCATCATTCCTAGAACATTTTTTTCTTTATTAAATATACCGGCAATATTTTTTATAGATCCATTAGGATTAAATTTTTCCTCAATTTTTCCATTTGGATCACAATAATTAATAGCTATTTGACTATTATCTTCAATTTCTTTTAATTGATCATTAGTACAAAAATAATTTCCTTCATTATGTGCTATATGAAATTCTAAAACTTGGTTACCAATATTTTCAAAATATTTATTTTTTTTATTATTAATTTTTACAAAGACATTTTTACAAATAAATTCTAAATATTTATTTTTAAGCAGAACACCTGGAATTAAACCAGTTTCAACTAATATTTGAAATCCGTTACAGATACCCATTACCATACCTCCTGATTTTGCAAAATTAATAACAGACTGCATTATTTTTGATTTAGACGCCATACTTCCACATCTCAAGTAATCACCATATGAAAATCCACCCGGCAATACAACCAAGTCACTTTTGGGTAATTCAGTATCAGCATGCCAAATCATTTTATTTTTAAATCCAAATTTTTTTAGAGCAACATCCATGTCTCTGTCACAATTTGAACCTGGAAAAGTAATAACTGATGATTTCATTAATTACTTTGGATCAATAATTTTGTAATTTTCAATTACAAGATTTGCCAAAAGTTTTTTACACATTTCTTCAACTTTTGCTTTTGCTTTGTCGTTATCAGTTTCTTTATAATCTATTTCAAAATATTTACCTTGTCTAACTTCATTCACATCATCAAAACCCATTCCATTCAAGGTTTGTTGAATAACTTTTCCTTGTGGATCAAGCACATCTTTTTTTAGAGTGATGATTACGGAAATTTTCATTTTTTCTTTCCTTTAACCGAAGATAGTTTAGTTACATTTACTGCTGTAACATTGGATTGTTCATGAAGTATACCTAATCTTTTAGCAACCTCTGTATAGGCAGGAATTAAATCTCCCAGATCTTTTCTAAATCTATCTTTATCTAATTTTTTTTCTGTAATACTGTCCCATAACCTACATGTATCAGGACTAATTTCATCTGCTAAAATAACTTCATTTTTTCCATCAATTTTAATTCTTCCAAATTCTAATTTGAAATCGATAAGTTTAATTCCAACACCTCTAAACATCCCAATCATAAAATCATTAATTCTTAAAATCATTTTTTTAACTTTATCTATTTCTGTTTTTGACGCCCAATCAAATGCTAAAATATGCTCTTCAGATATTAATGGATCTCCAAGCCTGTCATCCTTTAAGCAGTATTCTATTAGAGGCTCTTTTAAAACAGTACCATCCTCAATACCCAATCTTTTAGTAATTGAACCTGTTGCAACATTTCTCACAATGAATTCGATCGGAATTATTTCTACAAGCTTTATAATTTGCTCACGCATATTTAACCTTTTTACTAAATGATTTTTAATTCCTATTTGAGAGAGGTTAGAGAGTATATGTTCTGATATTCTGTTATTTAGAACACCTTTACCTTCAATAGTAGTTTTTTTTTGATTATTGAATGCAGTAGCATCATCTTTAAAATATTGAATAACTAAATTTTTATCATTTGTTGCATAAATGATTTTAGCTTTACCTTCGTATAATTTTTTACCTTTTTTCATTATTTAAAAACTCTTCTAAAGATAAAATTTACATTTTTAAAGTGTTTAGAATAATTAAATATAGATTTTAGTTTTTTTGGCGAAATTTTACTCATTATAAATTTATCAGATGAAATGACATCAATTAAGTTTAAATTTTCCACAAAACATTTTTTTGCATAAGATTGTACTAATTTATAAGATTTTTCTCTGCTTAATCCTGTTTTAGTTAACTCCAACATAACTTCTTGAGAGAAAATTAAACCTTTTGTTAAATTTAGGTTTTCAAGCATTTTTTTTGGATAAATAATCATTTTATCTAAAATATTTGTAAGTCTAACTAACGCAAAATCAGTTGTTATATTGGCATCTGGTCCGATATTTCTTTCAACACTTGAATGAGAAATATCCCTTTCATGCCAAAGAGCTATGTTTTCAAGAGCTGGCACAACTGCACTTCTAACCATCCTAGCTAAGCCTGTTAAATTTTCACTTAAAATAGGATTTTTTTTATGAGGCATTGCTGATGATCCTTTCTGATTTTTAGAGAAATATTCTTGTAGCTCATAAACTTCAGTTCTTTGTAGGTGCCTAATTTCAACTGCCACCCTTTCAATAGATCCTGCAATAATACCTAAAACAGAAAAATAAAATGCATGTCTATCTCTTGGAATTACTTGTGTAGATATTGGTTCAACTTTTAAACCTAATTTTTTAGCAACATGTTTTTCAACATTTGGATTTATGTTAGCAAATGTACCAACTGCACCTGAAATTGCACATGTAGAAACTTCATCAATGGCATCATTAAGTCTTTTTCTATTTCGTTTAAATTCCTCATAAAACGAAGCTAATTTTAAACCAAAAGTAATTGGCTCAGCATGGATACCATGACTTCTTCCCATACAAGGAGTAAATTTATACTTTTTAGCCTGTTTTTTTAAAACTTTTAAAATTTGATCTATATCTTTTAAAATGATTTTACCCGATTGTACCAATTGAATATTAAAACTAGTATCCAAAACATCTGATGATGTCATTCCTTGATGTAGGTAACGTGCTTTAATTCCTGCTTTTTCAGTAACAGAGGTTAGAAAAGCTATTACATCGTGTTTTACCTCAGATTCTATTTTGTGAATTCTGCTTACATTAATTCTAGCTTTTTTTTTAACTATTGAAGCAACACCTCTTGGAATTTGACCAAGTTTTTCCATTGCTTCTGCTGCTGCAACTTCAACATCTAACCAGATTTTATATTTATTTTCTTCTGACCAAATATCAGTTAATTCTTTTCGCGAGTATCTTTTAATCATTAATTATAAGTATGGAGGCTTTGAATAACCTTTAGCAGATTCTGTAAAGATTTCATAACCATTTTCAGTAATTCCTAACGTATGTTCAAATTGTGCAGATAAAGATTTATCTTTTGTAACGGCTGTCCAACCATCATTCAACATTTTTACATCGTATTTACCTGCGTTTATCATCGGTTCTATTGTAAATGTCATGCCAGGTCTTAATTCCATGCCTGTATTTTTTTTACCATAGTGTAAAATATTTGGTGGCTCATGAAATGTGGTGCTTATTCCGTGACCACAAAAATCTCTGACGACTGAAAAACCTTTTTCTTCTACAAAAGATTGAATTTCATAACCAATATCTCCTAGTTTAATTCCAGGTTTTAAAATACTAATTGCTTTCATCATAGATTCATAAGTAGCATCTATAAGATTATTTAACTTTACAGGGGTTTTTCCAATACAAAACATTCTGCTTGTGTCCCCGTAGTGTTCATCTACAATTGCAGTTACATCTACATTAATTGCATCACCCTCTTGTAAAATTCTATCTGAAGGTACTCCATGACATACAACATGGTTTAAAGATGTGCACAGAGATTTTGTAAATCCTCTATAATATAGTGGTGCTGAGTAGCCACCATTATCTCTAATAAATTCATAACCAAGTTTATCGATATGATCTGTGGATATACCTTCTTTAATATTCTCAGTTAACATATCTAAAGTTCTTGCAGCCAAGTTTCCTGCAACTCTCATTTTTTCAAATTTCTCCTTATAATCAGTCATCAATAATTTTTAATTTTTTATCTATAAAAATTCTTTTAGAACTTATATCACATCTATAAGCTAAAAAATTTACACCAGCTTTTTTAGCTATTAAATAGTTTTTATAATATTCTTCGTCTATATCTTTAGCTATTTTAAAATATTTCATATTTTGAATTTGAACTAAAAATATTAAGTATGTTTTATAACTTTTTTTTATGGCATCAATAAGGGTTAATAAATGCTTACTTCCTCTTTTAGTTGGTGCATCTGGAAATTCGGCAGTATCCTTATTTCTAAATAATGTAACATTTTTAACCTCAACAAACATTTTTTGTCCTTTTTTTTCTAATAAAAAGTCAAATCTTGTTTCTTTATTAAAAAAAACCTCAGGCTTTATAATGTCATTATTCTTTAGTTCATTTATTAGATTATTTTTGAGGCCATTCTCAACTATTCTATTTGCCAAGTGAGTATTTACCCCAACTAAATTTTTTCTAGATTTAATAATCTCCAATCCATATTTTAGCTTTCGTTTTGGATCGTTATTAGGAAGTAAATAAACTTCATTTCCTTTATCTAACAAACCTTTCATTGATCCAGTATTGGGACAGTGAGCTGTGACAATTTCTTTACCAAGCTTAACGTCAGTAAAAAACCTTTTATAACGTTTGATTAGTTTGCCTTTTTTTAAAGACTTGGTAAATTCCATTACTAAACTATATATTTCATATGAATAAAAAAGTAAAAGTTAACGCTTCGATTTTGATTATAGGCAATGAAATTTTATCTGGCAGAACTCAAGATACAAATACCTCAACTTTAGCTATTTGGCTTAATTCAATTGGGGTTAATGTTTCAGAGGTAAGAGTAATACCTGACATTGAGGAGATTATTGTTGAAACTTTAAATCTATTAAGATCAAATTATGATTATGTTTTTACAACTGGAGGTATTGGACCTACTCATGACGATATTACTGCCCAATCAGTATCAAAAGCATTTGGAATAAAATATCAGATTCATAAAGAAGCTTTTAAAATTTTAGAGGCTTATTATCAACCAGGTGAATTTAATGAAGGAAGACAAAAAATGGCTTGGTTGCCAGAGAATGCAAAATTAATTTTAAACCCAACAAGTGGTGCTCCAGGATTTAATGTAAAAAACGTTTTTTCTTTACCAGGGGTTCCTTCTATTTTAAAATCAATGCTAGGTGGCTTAACTAACAGTATTGTAGGGGGGCAACCTATAAAAAGTTTGACAATAAGTTTAAAAACTGTTGAGAGTGAAATAGCCAACTCTTTAACTAAAGTTCAAAATGATAATCAAGATGTTGAAATAGGAAGCTATCCTTTTTTTCATGCAGGTAAATTGGGTGTTTCAATAGTAATAAGGTCAGAAGATCAAAATAAAATTGACAATTGTAATTCTCAAATTTTAAAATTTGTAAATGAAAAAAAAATCAAAGTAGTGGATAGATAATGCTTTACTTTGCATATGGTAGTAATCTTAATCATTTTCAAATGAAAAGAAGATGTAAAGATAGTATTTTCATAAAAAAAATAAATTTAAAAAATTTCAGATTAACATTTAGAAGCAAATATAGAGCCGCGGATATTGAACCTAAAATAAATTCTATTGTACCAGGGGCGTTGTTTGAAATTTCCAAAAGCGATGAAAAAAAATTAGATGTTTATGAGGATTTCCCAATACTTTATAAAAAGTATTTTTTTTATTATTATGAAAAAAAAGTGATGACTTATACGATGGTCAAAAAATCACAATTTAAGTTTCCAACGGAAAGATACTTAAATATTGTTAAAAAAGGTTATAAAGATTGTAATTTAGACAAAAAACATCTTGAAAGAGCATTAAAGGAGATTTGTTAAAAAATGTTTTATTTAATAAAAATTAATTTTTTAAAATAATTAGTTAATTTGAAAAAACAAAGTTTTTATGATTATGTAATTGTAGGCACTGGGCCAGCTGGTTCATTGCTAGCATGGTTATTATCTAAAAAAAAATATAAAATTTGTATAATTGAAAGATCAAATAACAAAATAATTTATGAAAATCCTTTTGTTGAAACTTCAAGCTTTGATTATTTGCCGTATTATAGCAATAAAGCAGGTGGTAATTCAGAACTTTGGCATAATAAAATTTTTTTGATTTCAAAAAATGAATTTAAGCAAAAAGATTGGAACTTTTCATATAATGAATTACAAGAAAATAGCCTTCAACTTCAAGAAAAACTTGGGATTACTAAAAATTCAATTAAATTTTTTAAAGAAAATAAATTTAATATTTCACAATCCATAAGGTTTAAATTTAATAATACATTTAATTATTTTAATATTAGGAATAAAAAAAATATTACAGTTATCGAAGATAGTTCTCCAATAAAAATTTATGAAGACAATAGAGGTTTTGTAAATAAAATAAATATTATAAACGATTTCAAAAAAGTTGAAATCATTAACATAAAAAAATCTCTTATTTTAGCTTGCGGTGGCCTAGGTAACGCACATATTATTCTCAATCTTTTTAAAAAATTCAAAGATAAACATTTAAATTTTGTAGATCATCCGCACTTAAAAATAGGTAGTTTTTCTCAAAATACTTTTAAAAATTTTAAAGAATATTCAAAATATTTTTTATCAAAAAAAAATTTAGAAAAAAATATATTTGATCAGATAAAAAATACTTTTGCAGTTATCCAAATATCGGTTTATTCATATGATGATCTTTTGCGAAATTTGATTAAAAAAACATATCAGTCAAAAAATAGATACAAGTTATTTTTTAATTTTATTTTAATTAAATTTTACTATTACTTTTATAAATTAGTTAATTTAAGAAAAATTTATTGTTTAGAATTTTCTTTCTCTCAAAATAAATACTCAGGAAAAATTTGTTTAGGTAATAAACTAGATAAATTTAAACTAAAAAAAATTAAAATTAATTGGAAAATTTTGAACAAAGATAAAAAATATTATAAATCCATTATAAATAAATCTCTTAAAAATTTTGGTTTGAGTACTAATTATAATTTTTCTAAATCATTAAAAAATGTTTACTCAGGTATTCACCCTAGCTGCGCAACTCCTATTACAAGAAAGAGAAATATCATTGGCGTAAATAAAGATCTTAGACTAAATCAATATTCCAATGTATATACATTAGGTTCAAATGTTTTTCCTAACAATGGCTTTACAAACCCTACATGGACTGTAATGACTCTCTGTTTAAGACTTTCAAAACATTTAGTGAAGTTAAGAAATTAAAGTATATTTAAATTAATTTTGAGTATATTTAAAGAATTTGTTATAAAATTTAAAAAGCTCAATTAAATTTAAATGGAAAGTTGTTTATAAAATTATTTAATGGAAATTTTAAAAAATAAAGTCGGTATTGTAACGGGTGCAGCTGGTTTTTTAGGAATTCAGCATGTAAATGCTATTTTAAATAACGGCGGCAAAGTTGTCGCAATTGATATTAACAAAAAAAAACTGAATGCACTTAAAAAAAAAATCAATTTTGAAAATGAAAACAAAATAATTTTTTTAAACGGTGATATTACTAATGAAAAATTTGTACAAACAACTTTAAAGATCATCCTAAAAAAATTTAAAAAATTAGATATATTAATAAATAATGCCTCTTTAAATTATGCTCCAAAAAAAAAAAATAGTTTTATGAAATTAGAAAATTTTAATATTTCACACCTTAAAAATGATTTAAACGTATCAATTATTGGAGCTTTATTGTGTACTAAAGTATTTGGAGGCTATATGTCCAAAAAATATGGAGGTGTAATATTGAATGTGGCGTCAGATCTTGCTTTAATTTCTCCTGACAATAGAATTTATAATAATAAAAATAAATTTGATTTTGTTAAGCCAGTATCCTACTCAATTTCAAAACATGGTATTATCGGTTTAACAAAATATACAGCAACCTACTGGGCAAAAAAAAAAATTAGATGCAACGCTTTAGCTCCAGGTGGAATATTTAACAATCAGCCAAAATCCTTTATAAAAAAAATTTCTAATTTAATCCCGTTAGGTAGATTATCTAATCCTGGTGAATATGAAAACACAATTTTATTTCTTATTTCCGACTCATCTTCTTATATGACAGGATCAACTTTGGTTATAGATGGAGGTAGAACTGCATGGTAGACAACATTAAAATATTAAAAAAAAATATTTTAGTTACAAAAAATAATTTAGACACTCTTATCAATTCTGATTTGCTTGATGTTATAGATAAGTTATCAAAGCTAATCATTAATTCTTTAAGAAAAAGAAAAAAAATTTTGTTTTGTGGAAATGGAGGGTCTGCTAGTGAAGCCTCACATATTGCAGCTGAATTTGTAGGCAGATACTTGAAAGAGAGAGATGAACAACCAGCAATTTCACTAACAACAGATAATTCAATCATTACTGCAATTGGTAATGATTATAGTTTTAAAGAAATTTTTTCAAAACAAATTAGAGCAATTGGAAATAAAGAAGACATCCTTATTGCACTTTCAACTAGTGGAAAAAGCGCAAATATAATTGAAGGCATAAAAGCAGCTAAGCGTAAAGGTATGAGAACAGTTTTGTTTACAGGGGAAAATAAATTTAAGTTTAAAAAATTAGTTGATATTGAAATAAATGCACCAGCTAAACGAGTTGACAGAATTCAAGAATTGCATCTTGTTTTATTGCATAATTTGTGCGAGTTAGTTGAATTAAAATTAAAATGAGTAGCAATATTTATTTGATAGCTGAAATAGGAATTAACCATAATGGTGATTTAGACATTGCTAAGAAATTGATTAAAAAATCCAAAGAAGCTGGATTTGATGCAGTTAAATTTCAGAAGAGAGATTTGGAGTCTGTTTATTCAAAAGAATATCTTGATAGTCCCAGAGAAAGCCCTTGGGGAAAAACACAAAGAGATCAAAAGAAAGGTCTGGAATTTGAAAAAAAAGAATATGATGAAATTGATAAATATTGTAAAGAATTATCTATTGATTGGTCTGCATCGGCGTGGGATTTAAAGTCTCAAAAATTCTTACAAAATTATGATTTAAAATTTAACAAAATTGCATCTCCAATGCTTACAAACTTAGAGTTATTAAAGCTGGTTTCTTCAGAAAAGAAGAAAACATTTATTTCTACAGGAATGTCAACAATGGAAGAAATAGATAAGGCTGTAAATGTATTTAAAGATAACAATTGTCCATTTGAATTAATGCATTGTAACAGCACATATCCAATGAAAGAAGAAGATGCCAATTTACTTTGTATAAAAATGTTAAAAGATAAATATGATTGTCACGTTGGATATTCTGGTCACGAAAGCTCTCTTCTAAAAGTGTGCATATCTGCTGTAGTCCTTGGAGCAACATCAATAGAGAGACACATTACTTTGGATAGAGCAATGTATGGATCTGACCAAGCTGCATCAATAGAAGCTGATGTATTAGTAAATTTTTGTAAAGCTATAAGAAAAATTCCTCTTATACTTGGAACAGGCAAAAAAACTGTTTCGGAGAAAGAAAAAGTTATAAAAGAAAAGTTAAGATCACTCTCTTAAAAAATATAATTGATGGATATTAACAAGAAAATTAAAATTCCAATTGTTAACTCTAAATATGTAAATAGTTTTATCAAAAAAATTGGAAAAAATAATTTAAAACAATTTAAATATTATAATAACCCTGATAAAATAGAAAAATATATTAAACCATATCCACCAGAAATTTATGACTTATATTTTTTATATAAACTCGTAACTTTAAATAAAAGACTTAGTATATTGGAATTTGGCTCAGGTTGGTCAACTCTAGCACTATCTATAGGTTTACTTGAGAATAAAAAAAATTATTCTAGTAAAGTAAAAAGTTTAAGATTTGAAAAGCCGTTTACTTTAGTGACTGTTGATAATGAAAAAAAATTTTTAAATATAGCAAGGAAGAGAATTCAAAAATTTTACAAAAATATAAATAGAATTAATATCAACTATCATTTTAGTAATGTTAAAATGTGCAAACACGATAATAGAATTTGCCATGAATACTCTGATCTCCCATTAATAAATCCAGATTTGATTTACCTCGATGGTCCTGATCAATTTAAAATAAAAGGTAAAATAAATAACTTTCATGTCCGGAATGATGACATGATGCCAATGAATTTGGATATTTTAAAATTTGAATTTTACCTTAGACCAGGAACAATTATTGTAGTTGATGGTCGGGGCGCAAATGTTGAATTTTTAAAATCTTATTTAAGAAGAAAATGGCTAAGCAAATATGTAAAAAAATTGGATATGCATATACTATATTTAGATGCAAAACCTATAGGTCCACCAAGTATTAAAAATCTAAAATTTTATAAAAGTTAATAATGAAAAAATATTTATGTATAATTCCTGCAAGATCGGGCTCTAAAGGCTTTAAACATAAAAATATTAAAAAATTACAAGGAATACCATTAATTGGTTGGACAATTAGAGATTGCTTAAAAATTAGAGAATTTGATAAAGTTATAGTCAGCACTGACTCAGAAAAATACGCCAAGATTGCAATTTCTTATGGTGCAGATGTCCCTTTTTTACGATCTAAAAAAAATTCTCAGGATAAATCTGAAGATATCGATTTTTTGAACGAAATTTGTTCTTTCTATAATAAAAAAAAATTGCCTTATAATTACTTAGTTCATATGAGGCCTACAACACCTTTGAGAAGTTTAGACACTATGAAAAAAATATTAAATTTTTTTAAAAAAAACGTTCAGAAATACGACTCCTTGAGAACTGTTCAAAAAATGACAGAGAGTAGTTACAAAAGCTTTATAATAAATAATAAAAATATTTTGAAACCAATAGTTAAAACTAATAAAAAGTTAGATTATTTTAATAAGCCAAGACAATATTTCCCAGACACCTTTTTTCCAAACGGATATATGGATATTTATAAGACGGAAAATCTAAAAAAAAAAAGTTTGTATGGAAAATATACAGCAGCGTATGTTACAGAAAGTGTTATAGAAATAGATAATATGGACAATTTTTTGTACTTAAACTATTTATTAAATAAAAAATAAATGAAAATGGCAAATAAAAACCTTAAGATAAAAACAAAAAATAGAATTATTTATACATCTATTCCTGCCCCTGGAACTGAAAAAATTTTAAAAAAGCTTAAAGCAATCGAGTCTAGATCAATGCATGGGCAGATGCCCATTGTATGGAAAAAAGCAAAAAATTTTAATGTTTATGATATTGCTGGAAATAAATTTATTGATTTTACCTCAACAATTTTTGTTGCCAATATTGGTCACTCAAACGTAGAATTAATTAAAAGGTTAAAAAAAACTCTAAATAATAATTTATTGAGCACTTATTCTTTTGCCAACGAGATCAGAACTAAATATTTGGAAAAATTATTAAAGTTTGCAGGAAATAAGTTTAAAAAAGGATTTCTTCTATCATCAGGTACAGAAGCTTCGGAGGTAGTTTTGAAATTAATGAAATTATATGGCTTAAAAAAAAACAAAAACAAATTAAAAGTCATTTCAATAAATGGTAATTGGCATGGAAGGACAATGGGTGCTCAGTCTCTGAGCTCAGATAAATCACAGAGTAAATGGTTAAGTAATAAAAAAGATGTAAATTTTATTGATTTTCCATATCCATGGATTTTAAAAGAGCAAAATATTTCAGGTGCTGATTTTGCAAAAAAACAAATTTTAAAGTTGCAAAAGAATAAAAAATTAAATTTTAAAAGTGATGTATGTGGGCTAATTCTTGAAACTTTTCAAGGATGGGGAGCTTTATTTTACCCTAAAGATTTTGTGAAATATTTGTCTAATTTCTGTAAAAAAAATAATATAATTTTTGCATTTGATGAAATGCAATCTGGTTTCTCAAGAACAGGAAAAAATTTTGGATTTATGCATTATGGTGTGGAACCTGATCTTATTTGTTGTGGAAAAGGGATGGGGGGAGGACTTCCAATATCAGGTGTTATTGGGAAAAAAGAATTATTAGATCTTCCAGATACTGGAAGTATGAGCAGCACTCATTCAGCTAATCCATTGGTTTGTGAGGCTGGAAATGCAGTTATAGACGAGATAAATAAAAAAAATTTAAACAGTGAGGTTTCTAGAAAAGGAAAGATTTTATCTAAAGAATTGAAACGAATTAAGATAAAAAATAAAAATATTATAAAGCACATTTCATCAAAAGGATTAATTGCAGCAATAATATTTAATAAAAATAATAAAAAAATTAATAAATTTATTACTCATATTGTTTTTAAATGCATGCAAAAAGGTGTTCTTTTTATTGATACAAAAAAAGCTGCAATAAAAATTGGACCACCTTTAGTAATAACAGATAGTGCAATATTAGAAGGAATAAAAGTTTTAGAAGATACAATTGCTGAAACTAGAAAGCTTTATGAAATTTAGACATATTGGGTTGGTTGTAAAGAATCATCAAAAAAGTTTGAAATTTTGGACTCAAAATTTTGGATTTAAAATTTCCTCAAATAAATTGGAAAAAGGTGAGCAAATTAGCAAAGTTTTAGGAACTAAAGGGACAATAATTCGATCAGTAAAGTTGGTAGATAAAACTAATAAATTATTTTTAGAATTAATTAGCTTCAAGACTCCAAAAATTAGAAAAAAGAAAATTAAGGTAAATTCTCTAGGATTAACTCACTTTGCACTAACAGTAAAAAATTTAGACAAAATTTATAAAAAATTAAATAATAAAATAAAATTTATATCTAAACCAATTCTTTCAGTAGATAAAAAAGTAAAAGTTGTTTACGCAAGAGTTGATGACTCTTTGTTTGTTGAATTAGTGGAAGAGCTTAAATCATGAAAAAAAATAATTTAATAAATAAAATAGGTTTTATGCAAGGTCGATTATCTATTAAAGAGTTTAATAAAATTCAATCATTTCCTATTAAAAATTGGAAAAATGAATTTCCAATTGCAAATTTAATGAATTTAAAAAAAATGGAATGGACAATAGATTATGATTATTTCTATGAAAATCCTTTAATGAAGAAGAGCTGTCATAAAGAAATTAAAAGTTTAAAAAAAAAATATAAAATTCAAATAGATAGTGTGACATGTGACTTTTTAATGAATAAACCATTTTGGAAAATAAAAAATAATAAAAAATTATTACTAGATTTTGAGAACTTTTTAAATAATTGTGTAAAAATCTCAATTAAAAAAATAATTGTTCCTTTAGTTGATAATGGTTCAATAAATAAAGATGAACAAGGAGTGATACTAAAAAATATTCTCAATAAAATTGTAAGAAAAAAAAAATTTCAAAATTTAATTTTTCTTTTTGAAAGTAATTTTGAGTCAAAAAAAATAAAACTTTTTTTTAAAAATTTAAATAAAAAAAATTATGGAATTAATTATGACTTAGGAAATAGTGCGTCTTTGGGACATAAAATTAAACAGGACTTTGATACTTACAGCTCTCTTATTAAAAATATTCATTTGAAGGACCGAAAGCTAAAGGGTCAGACAGTAAAATTTGGAAAAGGTTCTGGTGAATTTGTTGCTTTATTCAAATATTTAAAAAAAATTAACTATAAAGGAAATTTAATTTTACAAAGCGCCAGGTCTAAAGACAATAATGATATTAAAGAATTTCATGAAAATATTAGTTTTGTGAAAAATTTATTATGAAAAAAAAAATATTTATAACAGGATCTGGTTCAGGATTAGGTTTATTTCTTGCTCAAAAATTAAAAGAAGATAATTATGAAGTCATAGTTAACGTAAGAAATCAAAAAAACAAAAAAAAATTAATTAAATATTTTCATCTAAAAAATATTGTTGTTGCTGATTTAAATGATGAGAAAAGTCGTAAACTTGCTTCAAAACAAATAAAAAAGATTTTTAATTCAATAGATGTGATGATTTGTAATGCAGGTGGGAATATTAAAAAAAATTCAAACACCTCTAATTCATGGAAAAAGATCATTGATAAAAATTTTTGGACTACAGTTAATAGTGTATTAGATTTTGAAAAATTAGTTAAAAGAAATGGTAAAATAATTTGTATTTCATCTATTTGTGGTAAAGAGTACTTGGATGGCGCTCCAATTAACTACTCAGTTGCTAAATCAGCAGTCAATGCTTTTGTAAAATTTTATTCACACAATTTATCAAAATCTAATAAATCTCTAAACGCTATTTTACCGGGTAATCTAATGTTTAAAGATTCTGTTTGGGATAAAAAAATAAAAAAAAATAAAAAAAATGTTATTAATTATATAAAAAAAAATGTACCAATTAATCGTTTTGGAAGTGTTGACGATATAGTTAATGTTATTTCTTATATAATTAATCAAAAAAATAATTTTTTAAATGGTTCATTAATTACAATTGATGGTGGTCAAACTAAATCCTTATAATTTAATAATCTCAATATTTTTTTCAGAAATTACTATTGAGCTTTTTGTATAAATTTCAAAATTGATATTTTTAAAGTTTTGCACAATTTTTATAAAGCTATTCTTAACCTTAAATGAATTATTCTTTACAAAATTTTTATGCTCTGCTGTCATATCGGATAATAGATTGCCATCAAAGTATTCAGTTTCATAAAAATCTAATCCAAATATTTTGATTTTTTTTGGTTTATAGTAACAAGCAATTAATAAAGACATTATACCTATATTAATTTTTCCATCATTATCTATTAGACTATTATAAAATGAATTAAGTTCTTCTGGCATGTAACTTACTTCATTGGAAATTTTATTTAATCTACAATTTGTTCTTTTGTATGTTCCATGAGAATAATTACCCACAAATCTTCCAATAAATACTTTAAATAATTTCATTCCATTGATGTTAGAAAAATATGGAACTGGTTCGGTTATATTTGCTACAAAAACTAATGGTATACTCTTTAAATTTTTCTTAAGTTTACTATCAACTAAATTATTTTTTTCAAAATTTGCAAGTATAGCGATGTCCGGTTTAAATTTTTCATTACCTTTTGTTAAATTATCATAATGTGTTAAACTTTCTCCTTGACAAAAAACATGTATCTCATTTGTTGTTTTGATATCTACTTTTTTAATAAAAAACTGATAGAATAAATAATATTTTAAATTTGATATATTTTTGGATAAGAAGTTCTTATATCTTTCATTTATCATTATAAAATATTAAAACCTTTATTAAGATGTTTAAGCTATTAGGCTTTGAACATAAAAGGTTTTTTTAAAATTACAAGTTGTGTTAAACATATAAATTGATATCTAAAAGCAGAACAGAACACCTTGTAGTTAAATTGGTAGACAAAAGTTACTTAAAATTCTTTAAAGATAATATTTATTATCTTCATTAACAGCTTCTTCTAATCTTATTAAAAAATCTGGGATAGCACTCTTAACTCTACTCCATGTTGGTATAAATGGAGCATCCATAGGATTTAAATAAAAGTCTTCTCCTGCTTTAATGATATTTTTAGAAAATAATTCAACTGCTTTTTCTTCAGAATGTGAGTCAAAATTTAAACCATTTATTTCAGCATCAGATCTATATGCATCTATTAAGTCTAAAGCAGATCTGTAATACGTTGCTTTTAAGGATCTTAATTGTTCTCTACTAAAGGAGTGTCCTTGAGTAGCAAGTTTTTTAATAAATGTTTTTATTATATCAATAGACATCCTTGATAGACCTTTTTTTTCATCATCAATAGATAAATCCTGATGTTTATGATCATAACTATCAGCCAAATCAATTTGACAAATGTTTTGTGGTGAAAAATTTCTTTGCATCTCAGATAAAATTCCAATTTCTATCCCCCAGTCCGATGAAATTCTTAACTCTGGCAAGATATTTCTTCTAAAAGAAAATTCGCCAGCTAATGGATATTTAAATGATTTCATAAAATCTAAATACTCACTATTACCAATAGTTTTTTCCAAAGCAGTTAGCAATGGGAATACCAATAGTCTTGCTACCCTTCCATTCATTTTGTTATCCGCAACCCTAGGATAGTAACCTTTGCAAAATTCAAAATTGAATAAAGGATTTACTACTGGGTAAAATAATTTTGCTAACATTCTACGATCATATGTTTTTATATCGCAATCGTGTAAAGCAACGGATCTAGCACTGTTTCTTGCTATAGACATACCAATACAGTACCAAACATTTCTGCCCTTACCTTTTTCATTAGGTGCTAAACCTTTTTTTTGTAATTCTTTATCTAATTTTTTTAAATTTGGACCATCGTTCCATAATATTGTAAATGAAGTTTCTAATTTTTCAAAAAAAGTCCAAGCTTTTCTTGCTTGTTTTTCATTAGCCTGATCTAAACCAATTATAATATGATGCAAATACTTAGTTTTAGCAATTTCAGAAACTATTTTAGGTAACGCATCTCCATTTAATTCACTATAAAGACACGGCAAAATAAGTTCCATTTTTCGCTCCTTTGAAAAACTTAAAAGTTCTTGCTCTATGTGTTTAGTTGACTTTGTTCCAAAGTCATGAAGAGTAGAGATAATGCCATTTTGTGAAAAATCACTCATATAATATTTTATTTAATTTTATTTATTTTAACTAGAGCCATTTTGATCACATCTGCCCAGCCTTCAGGTGATGGCTTATTTGTTGCTATTAAATTGTTTATAGGAATTTCATCCAAAGTGAATTTGTCATTGAATACTAGGCAAGGAAAATCACTTGCTTTAAGCATGTCCAAATCATTATAATTATCTCCAACTGCTATTGTTTTCACATTTTTAAAATTTTTTTTAAAAAATCTGACAAATACCTGCAGGGCTTTGGCTTTATTTACTCTATCAGTTAAATGAATAACCCTACCACCTTCTTGTAGGCAAAGACCTTTTTTTTTTATAATTTTTATTAATTCTTTTTTTTCATTTTTGTTTCCATTAAATACAAAGGGAACAGTGTATTTGCGATCTAAAGCCATTTTCAGTTTTTTATGTTCTAAACCTAAAATTAAACTTTGGTTTTTAGTATCCATTCCAGATAACCATTTACATTTATTCTGTAAAGTTAATGAAACAGTCTTTTTAAAAATATTTAAAAGAATCTCTTTTTCTCTGCTTAGAATTAATTCTTGGGGTAAATCTTTATTTAATAAATCTAGGCCATTAATAGATGATCCATTTTCAGAAATAAATGGCAAACTCAAACCTAAGTCGTAATTAAATTCTAAAATTTCCTGCTCTGTTTTACTAGTATTAGGTATTATAAAAATACCCCTTGTAATTAGTAGTCTTAAATAGTCTTTTATTTCATCAAACTTAAAAGTATCTCTATGAAGAAGTGAACCATCAAGATCAGTAAATATTAAAACTTTAAATACTTTTTCCATTGATTGATATCTATAAAAGTTTCTGTGAAAATAACAATTTTACATATTAAGCTTGTTCAATTATAAATATTAGCATAAACACTCATGAAATTCATTAATGCCCTCGTGGTGAAATTGGTAGACACAAAGGACTTAAAATCCTTGCCGCTTGCGGAGTGCCAGTTCGAGTCTGGCCGAGGGCACCACTAAATGAGTAAGCTTCAAATCATTTCGGACAAAAATAAAAAATCTTTGAAAATAAAATATTTATTATCAAAAAAAATAAAATCTAATTTTTTTAAAAAAGATAACCTTGTAATTGTAATAGGTGGTGATGGTTTTATGCTTCAAACACTTAAAAAGAATAAAAGTTATAAAAAAAAATTTTATGGTATCAATTCAGGAAACTATGGTTTCCTTATGAATAAATTTTCTTCGAAAGATATTATTAAAAATCTATTAAAAGCAAATTTGGTTTCAATTTCACCTTTGGAAATGATTGTTAAAAATAAAAACAACCAGATTAAGAAGTCCATAGCAATAAACGAAGTTTCGGTGCTCAGACAAAGTAGACAGGCTGCATCAATTTCAATTAAACAAGGTTCAAAACAAATTATCAAAAAATTAGTTTCAGACGGTGTATTAGTATCAACACCAGCAGGAAGCACAGCTTATAATCTGTCTGTTCATGGACCTATTTTAAGTTTACATTCCAAAAAATTATCTATATCTCCAATAAGTGCGTTTAGGCCTAGAAGATGGAAAGGAAAAATTGTTAATGATAAATCAAAAATTATTATTAAAAATTTAAATCCATCTAAAAGACCTATCAGCGCTGTCGCAGATAATTTAGAAGTAAGAAATGCAAAAACAATAACTGTTAAAACAAATTATAAGATAAAATTTAATTTACTTTATGATAAAAATAGAAGTTTGCAAAAAAAAATAAAAATTGAACAAATAAGAAATGAAATTAAATAAATTTTAAACCCAAACCTTCCAAGCTTTCTCTTTGCTTTTGTAAATTTTATTTAATTCCTTTTTTTCTCTCAATGTATCCATACATCCCCAGAAACCTTTGTGTCTGAATGCTATTAATTCTTTTTTGCTAGCTAATTTTGGCAAACAATCCTTTTCAAATATAGTACTTGAGTTTTTAAGAAATTTAAAAATTTTTTTTGATAATACAAAGAAACCACCATTTATATATTCTATTGGTTTTTCTTTAATTTTCTTAATTTTAGATCGATTATCTAATAATAAAATTCCTTTTGGATTTTTGTATTTAACAGCAGTTAGGGTTGCAATTTTTTTATTTTTTAAATGAAATTTTATTAATTTTTTAATATTCACATCAGACAAACCATCTCCGTAAGACAGACAAAAGTTTTCATCATTATTTATAAATTTTTTTATTTTTTGAATTCTTCCTCCTGTCATGGTTCTCAAACCAGTATTCACATACCGTATACTCCATTTTTCTTTTTTACTTAATTTATTTAATTCTTTAACAAGTAGATTACCTTTATAACCAAGGCAAATTATGAATTCATTAATTCCATAGTATGAGTAGATCTTTATTATGTGCCAAATTATTGGTTTGTTTCCAATTTTAACTAAAGGTTTAGGCTTAACCTTTGTTTCTTCAACAAGTCTTGTACCATAGCCTCCAGCAAGAATAACTAATTTCATTAATAATGATTTTTAAAGTATAAATAGTTTTAATAAAGAAATAATTTGATAACCTAGCATGGAAAAAATTAATCATTATTGTATAACAGGAAAAAATTTTCTTTTTCTTCATGATTTGAATATTAAAATAATTATATCTGGAGCTAAATCTAAAGATTTAAGTAAATTTCCAGATAATTGGTTAAATGACTCTCTTGGTAAAAATATTTCACATAAAAATAAAAATTATGGAACATTATCTTCACATTATTGGTTGTGGTGTAATGAGTTTAATAATTTACAAGATAATGACTGGATTGGAATAAATCACTATCGAAGATTTTGGATTAATGCAAGAGAAAATGATATAAATATTATAAATCTTAAAGATAATATTCAAAGATTAATTCCAGAAGGTGACTTTAATGTTTTGCTACCTGAAAAAATCTTTTTAGAAAATCTAAAGCTTTCAAAGTTAATTAAAAAAGGTTTTAGAAATTATATAAAAAACCCAGAAATATTATTTAATAGGAAAAAAGTAAGTATTAATTTACATTTTGACTTATTTCATGGGTATAATTTATTAAACGACTCAGCAAATCTTTTAGAAAAGGATGACTATGATGATTTTAAAAATTATATAAATAACAACTACTCTTTTTATCCATTACAAATGTTTATATGTCAAAAAAAAAATATTCTAAAACTATATGAAAAGTTATTTAAATGGATTTTCGAGTGTGAAAAATTTTTTTCAAAAGTCAAATTATCTGGATATGGAAAAGAACGTCTTTACGATTTCTTAGCAGAGAGATATTTTTCATATTATTTTGAAAAAAATCTCAAAATTAAAACCTGGCCCTATACTCTAATTAAAGAAAACTTAAATGAAATATAAAATTATAAAAAAATGTCAAATTTGTGAGGAAAAGTTATATAATTTTTTAAACCTTGGCAACCAGCCATTATGTGATGATCTGACAAAAAAACCTAATCAGAGTAAATTGTATAAGTTACAGGTTTCTTACTGTAAAAGTTGTTTAACAGCTTTTCAAAAATATAATGTGGAAAAAAAAATTTTATTTCCAAAATCGTATCATTATAGATCTTCAAATACTAAAGACGTTATAGAAGGTATGAAGGATTTAGTTTTGAGTTCAAAAAAATATTTTACTAAAATTCGAGGAAAAAAAGTTTTAGATATAGGCTGCAATGATGGAACTTTACTGAGCTTGTTTAAAAAACAAGGGTGCAAGACTTTTGGAATTGAGCCAACTGGTGCTTATTTAGAGGCAAAAAAAAAAGGACATAAAATTTTTAACTATTATTTTGACATAGCTTCCTCAAAAAAGATTAAAAAGAGAATTGGTAACATAGATATAATTACTTTTACAAATGTTTTCGCACATATTGAAGATTTAAATAGTCTATTATCATCTTTAAAAAATATTTGTGATAAAGAGACTTTGATAATTATTGAGAATCATTACTTTGGAGAAGTTATTAAAAAAAATCAGTTTGATACTTTTTATCACGAACATCCTAGAACTTACAGTCTACATTCCTTTATTAAAATTTCAGAAAGAATTGGTATCAATTTAATTAATTACAAGTTTGTTAAAAGATATAATGGCAATATAAGAGTTTATTTAAAAAATTTTTGCAAATCTTACAAAAGTATAAGTGAAACTAAAAAAAAATTAAAAATAGAAAAAAAAATCATAAATGAAGTAAAATTTTTACAGTCTAGAATTAATCAGTGGAAATTTAAGAAAATAAAACAAATAAATAAATTGGTAAAAAAACACGGACCCATTCCAGCAAAAGCATTTCCTGGTAGAGCTTCGATAATTCTAAATTTATTAAATCTAGATTCAAATTCCATTACAAATATCTATGAAAAAAATTCTTCACTCAAAAATAATAAGTTTGCACCAGGTACAAATATTAAAATCATTGAAGAAAAATTTTTCTTAAGAAGAGAAAAACATAAAAAAGTTATATTAAACTTGGCATGGCATATTAGTTCAGAGATAAATAATTATTTAAGAAAAAAATTGAAATATCAAGGAAAGATAGTTGATATAATATCTAAAAGCGATTTTAAATGAATACTTTAATTATTGGCTCAGGATTTGGATCTTATGGCTACTTACCTGCTGTTTACAGGCTATCAAATAAAATTTATTTAAATTTTAAATATAAAAAAAAAATTGAATACAGATCTGAACTTAAAAAATATTTAAATAAAATAATTTGGTATGGACAAATTAGAGAAATTTTTGACAAAATTGATTATTTGATTATTGCCCAAAATCCAAATAAGCAAGATTCTAATTTAAGAAAATTTGTTAAAATTTTGAATCCTAAACATGTATTTTTAGAAAAACCTTTAAGTAACAATCCATCAAAGTCAATTAATTTAATAAAATTTTTAGAAAAAAATAGAATTAAATTTAGTATAGGTTTTTTATTCAAGTATCTTAAATGGTATAGATATATTAAAAAAAAAAATATCTACAAATCAAGAATTCAAAATTATATGGAATATAAAATTTAATAATAAAAATAAATCTTGGAAATATAATCATTCTGAAGGTGGAGGTTTAATTAGATTTTACTCTATCCATTTTTTTAGAATTTTTTATGAACTAAAATTTTTTGATATTAATAAGGTAAAAAAAATGGACAATTATTTTCAAATTATTTTGTCAGATGGTATGAAAAATAATATCGAGCTTGAGGTAAAGTATTCAAAATTAAATAAATTTAAATTTATACATAATAAAAAAAATTGTTTTATATCTTCCAACCCTTTTTTAAAAACTATTGTTAAAAAAAAAGACCCTAGAGTAGGTTTTCTTTTTTCTTATCTAAAAGATACATTAAATAGTTATAAATTAAATTATAACTATGAAAAAAATTTCATATATTTTTGGAATAAAATAGAAAAAAAAAATGAACCACAAAATTTATAAAAAATTTTTTAATCAAAGAAAAATTTTAGTTACAGGAAACACAGGATTTGTGGGATCTTATTTATCAATATCGTTATCATTATTTGGTGCAAAAATCCTGGGATTTTCTAAAATTAAAAAAGATAGAGGGTATTTATCCAATCAAAAGAAATATAAAAAACAAATTAAAACAATTTATGGAAATGTTTTGAATATTAATAATTATGAAAAAAAAATAAAATTATTCAAACCTGAAATTATTATTCATTTAGCCTCACAACCAATTGTTTTAGACGCTTATAAAAATACCAAGGAAACATACTTAACTAATGTTTTGGGGACTGTAGAATTATTTGAATTAACAAAAAAGCTTCCATCAGTTCGTCAAATATTAATTTTTACATCAGATAAAGTATACAGAAATCTTTCGGGAAAAATTTTAAATGAAGACGCTGGTTTAGGTGGATTAGATCCATATAGCTCTAGTAAATCATCTCAAGATATTATTGCAAATAGTTATAAGGAATCTTTTTTCAAAAATACAAAAAATGTCATTATTCTTAGAGCTGGAAATATAATTGGCGGAGGGGACTTTGAATATTCAAGATTAATTCCGGAATTATTCTTATCTATAAAAAAAAAAAAGAAAATAGTTTTTCGAAACCCCAATGCCATTAGACCTTGGCAGCATATTTTCGATGTAATAGATGCTATGCTTTTAATAATCTGTGGAACTCATAAAAAATTAAAAAATAAATCTTTTATCTTTAATGTAGGTCCAAATAAAAATTCAAATATAAAAGTAATAAGTTTGGTAAATATGTTAAAAAAAATAATAAATTTTAAATATACTTTTCAAAATAAAAATAAATTTAATGAAACAAAAATACTACAATTATCTAATAAAAAAATTAAAAGAAAATATAATTGGGGTCCTAAGATCAATATTTCTATGGCATTAAAACTTACTGAAGAATGGTTCAAAGAGTATAATGAAAATCCAAAAAAAATTTATGACTTTTCTTTAGATCAAATCAAGAATTATTTTGAATTTAAAAAAAAATAAAAAAGTTATAAACTAAATTTTAAATGAGTTTTGTTATTAAAAAAAATATTTATTTTTTACATATACCTAAAACTGGAGGTAACTGGGTCTGGAAAGTTTTTGAAAAAAGTGGTTTTAAAATGATTAGATCAAATCCAATTAATAAACATGCCAACTACGATTTTCTAGCTGGATATAACTCAAGTTTTTTAAAGATTTTTAATTTTAATCTTAAAAATAAAAATAGATTTTTCTGCACTGTACGACACCCGTTAACATGGTACGAAAGTTTTTTTAAATACTTACATTTTTTCAATCGTATGAATTTTGGTGAAACTGGAAAATTATATTCTAAAGATTGGCATATTTTATCTCCTTTGAATAATTTTCCTAAAAATGATTTCAATGAATTTGTAAAAAACATTAATATTAAATACCCTGGTTTTCTAACCTATCTTTACAATTCTTATATTTTTCCTACCAATGCAAGAGTACTTAAAATAGAAAATTTAAAAGAGGATTTGATTTCACTGAACAAAGACTGGGACTTGGGTTTAAATTTATCGGTTTTAGATAATACACAAAAAATAAATGTTTCTAACAAAATTAAAATTAATTGGACCGAAGAAAATTTAAAAAATACAATTAAAAATGAAAAAGTTTTATTTTCTAGGTACAATTATAAAGAACTACCTGATAATAAATTTAATATTATTTAGTTCTTAAAAATATGTAATGTATTTTATAAAATATGGTGCCCCCGCACGGATTCGAACCGCGGACCTATTGATTACAAATCAAAAAGCTTCTTAAAATTTCCTTTCATTAACGTTGATATTAGTAACTTCTGGAATCCCCGTCAAGCAAGTAAAATAAATTCACTACAAATTCACTACACTTCAAAAAATAAAAGTTAAATAAATCAACAACTGCAATCATTAACTTTTTTAAAAAGTAATACAAACTTAAAACAAAAAACTGAATCTTTATGCGGATTTTTACCTCTGAATTTTTGCTAGAATAAGCTCTAGGAGGCTCGCTGTTGCTCGCCTCGACTTGCATAAGTGCAAGTGCCACGAGGGGTCCCAATGGCTTTGTACGTGGCTCTGGATTCCATTAATCGACTTTCCTCGTCAGAGATAACCTTTAGATTATATGTTGTGTATATACTAACAATCAAACACAAAGGGACCCACAAAACTTCTTGATCCTGGATAGTTTAGGATTCACAAAGTCTAAATTTTAAATTATGTTTTAAATTGAAAGGTAAAAAATTTTTCAGAAAAAATATTTCAAATGGCTTCTTGGCAAAATGCTTCTGGTAAAGAGAACCACAAATCCCTGTTCGACAACGTGAGCCATGATCGTTGTATCTTCTGTGGATCGGATCGCGAAGAGATTGCTAGAACAGATTTTACAATTATGTTTTCAGAGTTCGAATATTCAACAGGCTCGATCTGTAAATCCTGTTACCACGCAAACGCAAAACAGGTAAAGGCCACCTAATCACGGACCAGGGCAAGTACACATCAGTACACAATTTCGGTCCAAATAAAGTCCAAATAAGTCCAACATATCTGGATCGAATTCTGTCACAGGTAGGCGAGAGGTTAGCTTCCTATTTCTTGTCGCAGTACCCCTCTGAAAAATCTTAAATTAATATTGGTATATCTAACTAATCGCAAATAACCCTGGGTGACATAAGGTAACTTTTGGTGGTTAACATTTGCTTACTTTTGCCTACAAAAAATCCAGAAAAATCCAGATCGGGTTGGACTGAATTTACCAATATAATTTACGGGTACGTGTACTCCCTCGATTGGTCTTTCTAAATTTATTCGGTTCCAGGTTATGTGCAACAGGCGACAGGTATTGTTTCGATCCATAACCAGGGTTCGACATACTGAATATTCCCATTCCATAATTTTTAGTTCTTACAGGTTCGTTAAGCGCGGATTGTAGTCGTTCTCGCTTCTTCTGTTTTGCTAGCTCAACGGCCTCGGGTAATAAATCTTGGACCTCTGGATCAACGTTGTGTTTTAGCTTTGCCAACATTCTTAATTCGTTCTTTTCTTGGAAAGCTCTATTAGGATATTTGCCTTTAAAATGATTGCCACGATTCCTCTTCCTGGGGACATTTGTACCTAGGGATAAATCTTGGTTTGGACGCACTGCCTCTTGTACGGCGAAATAATATTTTCCGTCACGTTTAATGTACGAAGATTGATAGTGTCCTCGTTTCATTTTCTTTTTTAAATTATCTGTTGATATGCCTAGTTTATCTGCGAATTCTTTTCTGGATAATTGAAATCTGTTTTCATTCATAAGAAATTAATCGGACATTTAACGTAACCGCTTACTTTGAATCCGTCCCCACCTAACATGGACCGTGAAAAGTAAATCCAGGCACCTATGGGCATAAGCACCTGGATACAATCTTAATCTTTAGACAAGGTAAGATATTGTTAGTGACCTAATAATAAATCCCATAAATTAAAATACAATCCCCAGATCGGGTGTACCTAGTTTAATTTCTTTTTTGGTAACACTATCCAAACGGTTGGCAGTTTTCCTTTACCACCACGTCTAACTTTGATTATCTTTTTTGCTTCTAGTTTTTTAATTGCTTCCCATTTCTTATTGGGACCAACACCGAACCATAAATAAAGTTTTTTGTTATCAACTTTAACAGGTAGATGTGAGCTCTCTTGGTTTCCAGGATATCTTAACCCCTGGATAGTTCTTATGTATTGATACAATCTCAATGCGTTAACTCCGCATTTAGATATTTCGTAAAAGTGATTTATGTGCATTGGACCTCTTGTAAATGTAACACCATCATAGGTTTGTGCGGAATCTATATTATTATTTTTATTAATCATATTATTAATTATATAGGGCGGTGTTCTCGATTGGGGTGTACCTTTTGTTCAGATCGGGTGTACGTATTAATTTCTTTCATAATCTCATCAAATAATTTTTGATCCTTTCCCTCTTGAACATAATTAGTTTTTATTACTTCGTGATCAACTCTTATCGGTCCTCCAACAACGTCAATGGAAGCATTAACCATTATTTGTTTTGCTTCTTCAAGTCTTGTTTTAAATTCTGGAATAGGAATCTGAATTAATACTGCGTCGTGTACTAGTGCGCATACTTCAAAATTTTCATCTGTTAAATCAATTAGAGCTTTCCTTAAAATTTCTGCCCCGTGTGATTGGATAGGCCAATTCAATAAACTTCTTCTAATATCAGTTCGCTTTCCATCTTTAGTTTGAAATAAATCTTTTATATGTCTTTGCCAGCCATAGATTGTTGTTAAATATTTCTTATGTAATCCCGCCTCAATAAATCCCTCGATCCATGTAAAGTATTTATTATAAATTTCTCTGTATTTTTTCTGTAAGAATTTTGCGTGACTAACACTGCACTTTAAAGCTTCTGCAACTGCTCTCGGACCCTGGCCATATGAGTTTGCTAAATATAAAACTTTAAATATTCCTCGTTCCTCTGGGTGTGATTGTTTTGTTGCATTTTCTGGGACCATATCAAATAGCTTTGCAGTGTGGATATAGATATCACCAGATTGATAAGCATTAATTAAATTTTCATCTTTGGATAAGTAGCCCATTACTCCTGGTTCCTGTGATGTGTAATCAATATAAACTAAATAAGAACCATAACTCGGTTTAATAAAATTCCTGGCCCACTTACTCGCGCTGAACGGATACTTGGCCGAGGACGGCGAAGCTCTACCTGTAACCGTTCCAAACATATTAATAGATGTTCTTACTCTTCCATCATATCCAGGCGCATATGAAGTTAGCTTTGTCATATTTTGGAAAGTTCTTATCTCATTAAATTTTTTAATATCTTCACAATCTAAATGGTTCTTAATTACTTTTTTATTTGTAGTGAAGTGACCAGATTTCATTCTTTGCCATCTATGATGAAGATTATTTTTTATAATTAATTCATCAAATTTTTTATGATTAAAAACTAGATCATCTGTAAATACATTTATTTCTTTATTAATTTTTCTGATTAAATTGTCTTTAACCTTGGGCCAGGCTTCATTGAATTTATGTATCAAATTTGTATCAACAGGTATTCCGTTTCTTTCAACTAGGCTCACGCAACCTATCGCATAACCTCTGTTCATTATCTGCCAGAGTTCTCTTTCAAATTCTTCTTCTGTTTTTAAGTTTAACTTTGTTTCTATATCCAGGACTTGTTTAACAAATACCTGTCTTAAAATTTCTGTATCTGATTGGCAGTAATCTAATATTTGTTTTTGTTCAGTGTAAGTATAATCAAAAGGTAAATGACTAAATTCGTTTCTTCTTAAAATTAAATCCAGATTCCTTTCTTTCTCAACAACAGTAAGTTTATCTTCTATGCCGTAATTCTCTGCCGTTGTTAATAATGTTAATGCACCTTTACCCATACGCATTGGTTTATAAAGTCGTGAAGTTTCAACGTATGCGTCCCAGATATTTTTAGGCCGTCCATGTAATTGTTTTAAGTAAGATCCAATCTCTGCCGTTGCGTTGTAGGTAACTAATAAAATATTTTCATAATCAAAATGCGGTGTGTAATCCTTTTTACCATAAACCCATTTTCTAGTTACTTCACCCGTGAATATGTCAGTATAAACAAAACATATTACTTTCTCTGGGATTGTCTTTGTCGTATCGAACAGGAATTCTGTATCTACGGCTAACACCTTTTCGAATTGATCTTCTACATATTTTAAGAATCTCATATGCCGTTAACTCCTCGATTATCTTTTTTCTTCTCACCATTTTTGTTCCTTTCTTTGTTAAGCTCTTCTTCTAGGTCCCAAACTTTGCAACGCAGTATGTGAATTCTCTTTGCGTTTTCTAATTGCATAGTTACCCAGGCTTCTTGGTTTTTACTCATCTTCTTCACGTAGCGCCTCCAGGTATTCTTCTTTAACGTCACCGCAACATGGACATATCTCGGGATTATATTTTATTGCTGATTGAGTTTGTTCTATTGGGTTGTCTGTAAATTTTTGTAATTCATTTTCCCAATCCCATTCCATATCTTGATATTCCTGGGGATCTTTATTCTGCCAACAATTAAACCAATATTTTAAAAGTGTCTTATGACTTAAATCTCTTAAATATTCTTTGCTAGGATAATGTTTTTTATTTTCTTCTAACCATTTTGAACCTTTGTCCATTATACCTTACCTCCAACGTTTCTGATTAAGGCTTCGTGATCTAATGATTCAATTATTCTTCCATCAAATACTTGATCAATTATTTCTTCATCACTCATATTGGACCATTCAGGTTCTTTATCAGCGCCAGGGTGGGACCAGGATTGCCAACCTGTTGAATTGTCTTTCCATTTGGCCTTGATCCAATTTCCGTCTAAACCTTTTTCAATAGCTTTTTTCGCCGTTTGTGAAGCTAGCTTTGAGTTACCACCTGTCTTGATTGCGGGTAACCATAAAAACTCTGTTCCAAACCAATTAACGCAACGTGCAATAACTTTTACAGTTACGTTGTCATCTGCTTTGTTAATTATTTTTTCTCTTAAAGATTTATTATCTGCCTGGATTATGTAAGTTTCTAACTCACCATCTGGATCATATAATTGTGTTGTTGTTATTTGTGTTAGCTCATCAAACGATTGACCCTTGACCGTGAACCAATGCATTTTACCTGGTGATTTTATTTCTATGCCTTGGGTATCTGCGGGACCGCTTTCGGTTCCCATAGTTTCCAATGCAATCTTTTTAGATAGTTCCTTATTAAAGCCCATATATTTTTACCTCGTCTATGGTTGTTGTTACAACGTCGATCTCCTTTGATCGTTTAACCTGTCGTTGATGTCATCAACGTTGTATAAAATTACACCGCCTCTTTGTGCGTTCTTCTTACGACCAACGACTACAAAGGGCAGGCCGTATCGTCCCCGTCGTTGTTTTGCTAGTGTTGAAACTTTAATCGAATAGATTTCTTCAACTTCTTTAGGTCGTAAAAATTTTTTATTACTCATCTGTTTTCTTTGGTGCTCTCAATGATCTCTTTGATTCATGTCGTATAAACTCGAATTCCTTTGGAAAAAATTTCATCATTTGATGTACAGGTCCCTCAATTACTCCATACATTCTCGGGATATACGTACTCTTGTTAGTCTTATGGTGTTTTGTTTTTGTATATATTTTTATTGTCATTTTAATTATCCACTAGTTCTGGGAAATGATATTCCGCTAAATTTTTCTCTGATTGAGATTTGATTATGTTTTTTAGTTTTATTATTTCCTCGTTCTTTGTTCCTAATACTTGGGTAAGATTATTTATTTTGGTATTCTTTAAACCAATCTCGGTCCACAATTCCTGTATGTGTGTTGATTGTTTGCCTAGACTATCTGTAAGTCGATCTACAATAGATGATTGTTGTTCGAGGATATATTTTAGCTCATATTTATTCATAAGCTTTTTTCCCTCCTAACAATCCACCGATTCCACTAGTTTGATTTTTTATTTTTTCTTCTTGGTCTTTTCTAACTAGCTCATTAAACCTCTGTTCCATTCTAATTGTTTCTGGATCGGGGGCCGTTCTTACAAAACTATTTACAGGGAATATACTTGGCTCAATTTTAAATTCTGGAAGTTTTGTTTTTGTTACAGGTTTTTTCTTTCCCAGGTTATTTGCAATCTTTGTGAACGGACCTTTGCCACCTGTCATTTGTGCGTTACGTTCTAATCTCTCTGCTAACTTTCCAACCTGTTCTGGTGTTGCCTGGGGTTCATCATTCACCCCTAATGCTCTATTAAATTGTTTAGCCATAAAGCTATCTCTGATTGCGATAGTTTTATTTTTATTAACCATCAATCCGTTTGAATCTTGCTTTAACAACAGATCTTCTTTTTTGATGTTTCCTTTTTTAATTTGATCTTTGATGTGTTTGTTTGTTGTGTTGATAAGTGCTTCTGTTTGTTTGCCTCTGTTTGTTACAATAGGATCTTCGTTTTCTTCTATTAATTTTTCTAAATCTATTAATGGTTTTAATTGTGTTTGCGGTACCTCCATGCCAGGTAACGTCATTTGTTTTGGTTTATTCTTTTTTATTTTTTCTTCTGATATTTTCTTTTCTAATGGGGTAGAGGGTCTTGTTAGGTACTCCATCATTTGTTTGTATTCTTTTGGGTTCATTAATCCTTTTTGCCTAACGACATTCTCAATAATTGATTAACTACATCTCGTTCTGCTTCTGTAAGTGATGACAAAGTTTTTCCAGGTGTGAAGTAACTAGCAAGATCAATCTTCTTGATAGGGATATCTTCTTTTTGTTTTAGGTAGTCACTGATTGAAATAACTTTACCACCTTTGTTTAATTCTATTCTTTTGAAATAAGAATCTGGTTTAGATTTCAACCAATCAATAAAGCTTTCACCAGGTTGCTTTTCGTTTTCAAAATCTTCCTGTATTTGATCTGTTAAGTTTTGGAATACGTCGAATTCAATTTTTTCTAAATCTGCTAATTGTTTTTTAGCTTCGCCATCACCTCTGCCAGGAATAGCTTTCTCGACATTTCCGCCCTTTGAGTAATAAGTAAAAGTTGGATCTTTAATAATTTTTGTTTTCATATCCGATTATATAGATCGGATTACTTTGAAATAGAATATATGCGGGAAGTGATTATAGACGATCGTTCCCGATCGTCGGTATTATTTCATCTTAAATAATTTATTTGAGATACTTTTTCCTTTTAATTTTTTATCATCAACAAGAAAGTATCCACCTGTCATCTTAAAATATTTTTTCCAATGTTGTTGGTTTGGTTTGGACCATAAATCATTTATTTGTTTTACGTATTTCTCAACACTATCCCTGGACCATTTAAGATTTTCTTCGTGACGCATAAGGTTATAAAAACTTTTAAAGTCATCTGATTTAACCCAGGTTCTAATTATGTGAGCTCTAGTCTTGCCTTTGTTTTTTGGATCTCTCATCTTCTGTGTGATAACTGCAATTATATTTAATGCGTAAGATGATCTATTAATATCGTAATTAGTTTCTTTACCTTTTTGATTACCTTTTAATAATTTTAAAACTTTATCTGGATCGCGATTAGATGATCGTAAATAACTAATAACTTTTGCCCATTTGTCTTTGCCCATATGCAACCCTTATATATGAACCAGGAACCAGGCTCAATTAACTTGTTTTAAAATTACTTTGTCCTCATCAAAGAATTTAATTTTATTGATACCATCAACAACAGTTTGTCCTACAAGTTTCGCGTACTTTAATGCGATCTCTTCTGTTGTTCCCAATGCTTCTGCAAGAGCTTTTATATCTCTAGTTTCTCTGTAAAAGTTTGTAGCAAAGGTGTGACGTGTAGCATAAACTTTCATATGTCTTTCAACACCACCTAACTTCAATGACTTGTCCCAGGTTTTATCGGGATCAATTATGTGCAGTGATTTACATTTTCCATTTGCAAGTTTTCTTCCATAATCTTTTGATGGAAAAATACAGTTGTTACGTGGATCGTTAACAGGAAAATAAAATCTGGAATCTGGATTATTTAACCTGTCTTTTAAAATCAAATTTAAAACTTTTACTGCGTCATCACCCAGGCCAAAGATAAGCTTTTGATTTTTCTTTGATGTTTTAGTTTCAAATAATCTTATTCTTGGTTCATCACCTTTTAGATATTGGTTCCAGGTAAGTGATGAAGCTTCTTCTGTTCTACGTCCTGTTGTTAATAGAAAGGCAAGCAATAAACATGAAACAGGGTTAAGCTTTCTTTTGATGTAATAATCTTTGTTCAATCTTCCTGTTCTTTGATCAACCTGGACCAATACTTTCATAACTCTTTTGAGCTCTGTTGGATCAAGAAAATCTAAATAAACATTCTCATCATACATAAATTTCTTTTTCATTAAGAACGGATTGTCAGCTTCTTTGACATAATCATTCCAGAATTTACGTAAATAATTTTGTAATCTGTTTGCAGTAGTAGGGGACTTTGATCCTACTATTTGAAACAGATTCTTGAACATTTTCGGTGTGATTGATGAAAGCTTTTTGTACTGAATATCATCTGCACGTAACAACTTATTTAAAATTTCTTTGTCATAAGTGTTTCTAAATATCCAAACTTTAAAGATAGCTTTAATGTTTTTGATGGTGCTAGGTCTATGTCTATTCGCTTCTGTTAACTCATCAATGTAATAGTTCTTTAGAGCTTCACCTAATTGCATTTTCATTATGTCAGATTTCTCTTGTTCTTCTGGGTAGATTCCATTGAAGATATTTTGTGCTAATTGTTTTGCTTTTTTGTGGGCCTCGACTAACCCAACATGCGGATAGTTACCTAATCTTTTTGATACAGGATATTTTTTATTTGGTGTTCTATATTGGTAGTACCAGGTTTTAGTTCCAGAGGTTAACACCCAGAATTGCACTCCAGGATAATTCCCAGGTTTATAATATTTTTTATCTAATCTGTTTAATGAACGACAGATCGCGTCAGTAAGTTTGCCCATAATGTTTCCTTGTCTAGTTTCATAGTTAGTTTAAAAAAGAAAAAGGACAAGCAATCAGAACATACGACGAACGCATTGATCGTATAAAAATGCATTCACTACAAATTCACTACAAGAAGTTCTTCTTTCTTCCTTTGTATGTTCTTTGTTTCGTTCTGTTCTCATCATCATTTTTCTTTCTAATGATCAGAAAAGTTAGGAAACTAAATGTTTGTGATGGTGCCCCCGCACGGATTCGAACCGCGGACCTATTGATTACAAATCAATTGCTCTACCAACTGAGCTACAAGGGCATGTGCAATAATTATTAACTATTTAATAAATAATCAACCTCTTTTTTTTATATAACTTAAGTGATGAAAAACGATTGCTGCGCTATTTGAGATATTTAAACTTTCAATATCTTCATTCATATTTATTTTTACAAAAAAATCAGCATATTTGCCAGTATGCTTTCTCATACCAAAGCCCTCTGAGCCAAAAAGGAGAATATTGTTTCCTTCCCACTTTATATCTGTGAAATCTTTTTGACCTTTTGCATCAAAACCATAAACCCAGAAGTTTTTTTCTCTTAAATTTTTTAACGTTGAATTAATGTTGGTCACTTGGAATATATTCATATGTTCGATACAACCACTTGCTGATTTATACATTAATTTACTATCACGAGGAAAATGTCTCTCTTTAATTATCAATCCATCAATATTAAATGATGCGGCACTTCTTATTAATGAACCAATATTTCTTGGATCAGTAACTTCATCAAGACAGACAAAAGTTAAATTATTTTTACCTTTTATAAATTGTTTTAGATCCGGTTGATCAAAATGTTCAATCTCTGCTACATATCCATTATGCATTAACTGTTCTTTTGATGTATATTTGTCTAATTCTTTTTTGGATTTAAAGTAAACTTTTACGTCTTCCAAAACATTTTTATTTGGATTTTTCCTATGAATATTTTTTTTAGACTCCTCAGTCAAAAAGACCCTTAAAACCTTTCTTTTAGGATTTCTTAGAGCTTCAATAACTGCGTGTTGACCAACAATGAAAAATGATGATTTATTCATAAATTAGCATCTATTTTACATGGTTTTTTTAATATTTTCCTATTAAATCACGTGTTGCATTTGCATAAATAAAATATATAAAACGCTTGTTATTTGAAGCTTTATTGAACAAGGGGACACTTCCCCAAAGGAGGGGTTCCAGAGCGGTCAAATGGGGCGGGCTGTAAACCCGTTGACTTCGGTCTTCGAAAGTTCGAATCTTTCCCCCTCCACCATTTAATAAATTTTAGATAACATGGAGTGTTACTCTTGGGGTTGTGCGGGTGTAGTTCAATGGTAGAACGCTAGCCTTCCAAGCTGGATGTAAGGGTTCGATTCCCTTTACCCGCTCCAAGAAATTAAAATTAGAAGAAACAAAAAAAACTGAGGTATAAACGTAATGTCAAAAGAAAAATTTGTAAGAAATAAACCCCACTGTAACATTGGGACTATTGGTCATGTCGACCATGGTAAAACAACTCTTACTGCCGCTATTACAAATGTATTAGCACAATCTGGCGGTGGAACTGCAGTTGCTTATGATCAGATTGATAAAGCGCCTGAAGAAAAAGAGAGAGGCATAACAATTTCAACAGCACATGTTGAGTATGAAACTGAAAAAAGACACTATGCTCACGTGGATTGTCCTGGTCACGCTGATTATGTTAAAAATATGATCACTGGTGCTGCACAAATGGACGGAGCAATTTTAGTTGTTAATGCAGCTGACGGCCCGATGCCACAAACAAGAGAACATATTCTTTTAGGAAGACAAGTTGGTATTCCAGCAATTGTTGTATACCTAAATAAAGTAGATCAAGTTGACGATAAAGAAATGATTGAACTTGTTGAAGAAGAAATTAAAGAGCTTTTAACTTCATATAAATACCCAGGAGACAAAACACCTATCATTAAAGGTTCTGCATTAGCAGCAGTTGAAGGAAGAGATGATGAAATTGGAAAAAATTCAATTTTAGAATTAATGAAAGCTGTTGATGAACATATCCCACAACCAGCTAGAGAGGTTGATAAACCATTCTTGATGCCAGTTGAGGACGTATTCTCAATTTCTGGAAGAGGAACAGTTGCAACTGGTAGAGTTGAGTCAGGAGTAATTAAAACTGGAGAAGAAGTTGAAATAGTTGGAATTAGAGAAACTAAAAAATCGGTTTGTACTGGAGTTGAGATGTTTAGAAAACTTTTAGACTCAGGTGAAGCTGGAGACAATGTTGGAATTTTGTTGAGAGGTATTGAAAGAACTGATATCGAAAGAGGTCAAGTACTTTGTAAACCTGGCTCAATTACTCCACACACTAAATTTGAGGCTCAAGCATATGTGCTTAAAAAAGATGAGGGTGGAAGACACACACCATTCTTTACTAAGTATAGACCACAGTTTTATTTTAGAACAACAGATGTTACAGGTGAAGTAGAATTACCAGCTGGTACAGAAATGGTTATGCCAGGTGATGATGCTAAATTTACTGTTAAACTTATTACGCCCATAGCTATGGCAGAGAAATTAAACTTTGCTATTAGAGAAGGTGGAAGAACTGTTGGAGCAGGAGTAGTAACTAAAATTATAGAGTAACTCTATAAATAGGAGTGTAGCTCAATTGGTAGAGCGCCGGTCTCCAAAACCGGAGGCTGAGGGTTCGAGTCCCTCCGCTCCTGCCAATTTGAGCTTATAAATTATGAGAAACCCAATTAAATTTATTCAAGAAGTTAAACAAGAGGCTTTTAAAGTTACTTGGCCAACTTGGAAGGAGACATTACAAGGCGCTTTAATGGTTTTCGCTATGGCAGTTGTTATGTCTTTATTTTTTCTTCTTTTAGACCAGGTTTTGAAATTTTTCTTAGAACTCTTACTTAAAGTGAGTATTTAATGAAGAATTGGTACATTGTTCAGTCTCACTCTAGTTTCGAGAATAAAGTAGCTTCCTTAATTAAGGAGGAGGCAGATAAAGCTAAAATTTCTGATAAGTTTGAGGAGATTATTGTACCTACACATGATGTTACTGAGGTGAAGAGAGGCAAAAGAATTCAAAGAAAAAAGAAATACTTTCCTGGATATGTACTAATAAAAAGTGAGATGGATAATAATATTTATCACATGATTAAGAATATAAAGAGGGTTAGTGGTTTTTTGGGTACAAAAGGTATTCCTGTTCCAGTTTCAGATAAAGAAGTAGAGAAAATTTTAGGTCAGATCAAAGATGGTGTTGCCCAGCCAAAATCTGGCGTAGATTACAGCGTAGGTGAAAAAGTTCAGGTTGTAGATGGTCCATTTGCATCATTTACTGGTATGATTGAAGAAATTGATGAAGAAAAAGCTAGACTTAAGGTGTCTGTTTCTATATTTGGTCGTCCTACACCTGTAGATTTAGAATATAATCAGGTTGAGAAGGTAAGTTAATGGCAAAAGAAATTAGTGGATTTATAAAATTGCAAATCAAAGGTGGTCAAGCTAATCCAGCTCCCCCAGTTGGTCCTGCATTGGGTCAACGAGGTGTTAATATTATGGAGTTTTGTAAAGCATTTAACGATAAAACTAAATCAATGGCAGGTAAGCCTGTTCCTGTTGAGATTACTGTTTATAAAGATAAAAAATTTGACTTCAAAATTAAATCACCTCCAGCATCTTTTTACATAAAAGAAGCAGTAAAACTTAAAGGTGGATCTAAAGAACCTGGAAGAAATATTGTTGCTTCAATTTCTAAAAAACAATTAGAAAGTATTGCAAAAGAAAAAATGAATGATTTAAACGCACATGATGTAGAACAAGCTGTAAAAATTATAGCAGGATCAGCTAGATCTATGGGTATTGAGGTAAAAGAATAATGGCATCTAAAAGATATAAAAAACTGTCTGAAAATACAAAAGACTTAAATGCCGAGTCTATTGAAAAATTATTACCTGAACTAAAGAAAAACTGCACTACAAAATTCGATGAGTCTTTAGATTTAAGTTTTAACATAAATAATAAGCAAAAAAAAAGTGAAGTTAATATTAGAACAGTTGTAAATCTACCTGGGGGTACAGGTAAGAAAATTAAAGTTGCTGTTGTTTGTGAAGATAATAAAGCTCAAGACGCAAATGATGCTGGTGCAGATATTGTTGGAGGTGATGAATTTGTTGAAAGAATTAAGGGAGGAGAATTAAATTTTGAAAAATTAATTTGTACTCCAGGAATGATGATTAAACTCTCTAAATTAGGAAAAGTTTTAGGACCAAAAGGTTTGATGCCTAATCCTAAGCTTGGTTCAGTTTCTGAAAATATTAAAGAAGCGGTTACTAACGCTAAATCTGGTCAAGTAGAAATTAGAAATGATAAAGATGGAAACATAGGGGTTAGCATTGGTAAAAAATCTTTTAGTGATGATAAATTACTTAAAAACTTCAATGCAATTTTAGATGCTTTAGAAAAAGAAAAATCAAATAACACTTTAAAAGGTGATTTAATTAGAAGTGTTTTTGCTACATCAACAATGGGTGTTTCATACAAAGTTAAATTAGGGAAATCAATATAATTATGATGAATAAAGAACAAAAGAAAAATTATATTGAAGAAATGATTGGTAAGTTTGAAAACAGCAAAGCTGTTATGGTTACTCATTACCAAGGTTTAAATATGATGCAATTGGATGAATTGAGAGCGAAAATGAGAGAGCATGGTATAATTTTCAAAATTACAAAAAACAGAATTACAAAATTAGCATTAGAAAAAACAAAGTGTAAAGATTTATCCAATTTATTTACTGGTCCTACAGCAGTTGCATTTGGTGAGGACGCTATAATGTCTGCAAGGATTCTCTCAAAATTTGCAAAAGATAACGATAACTTAAAATTAGTTGGTGGAATAATGGATAATGAGGTCTTAGATTCGGCTGGTGTCCAAAATGTAGCAAGTTTACCTACTCTAGATGAGGCAAGAGCCAATATTGTAGGTATTTTGAATGCTTCTGCTTCTAAATTAATCAGTATTTTGCTTGCACATTCAGAAAAAATGAGTAGTTTGTCCGCAGAAAATTCTGAAACACAACCCAAAGAGTAATATATATGCCTGACCTAAACAAAATTATTGAAGATTTATCAAGTTTGACTGTTGCAGAGGCAGCTGAACTTTCAAAACAATTAGAAGAAAAATGGGGAGTAACTCCAATGGCAGCAGCAGCTCCAGCTGCAGCAGGTGGTGCAGCTCCAGCAGAAGATAAAGATGATTTTACAATTATGTTAGTTTCTGCAGGTGATAAAAAGATTAATGTTATTAAAGAAGTAAGAGCAGCTACTTCATTAGGTTTAAAAGAAGCTAAAGATCTTGTAGAGGGAGCACCAAAAGAAGTTAAATCTGGTGTAAACAAAAAAGACGCTGAAGAGATCAAAGCTAAGTTAGAAGCTGCTGGCGCTAAAGTAGAACTTAAATAAATTAAATAGAAAGAATTCGAATACTGATTATTTTTAATCAGTATTTATAAACATAAATGCAATTATCTTTTACTGAAAAGAAAAATATAAGAAAAAGTTTTGGTAAACTCAAAGAAAGTTTATCTATTCCCAACTTAATCGAAGTACAAAAAAATTCTTATAAAGAATTAACTGAATTCAATGCTGAAGCAGCTGAACTTGCCAAAGGATTCGACAGAGTATTTAAAAGTATTTTCCCTATTGAGGACTTAAACGATAAAGCAACTTTAGAGTATGTTTCATACAGATTGGAAAAACCAAAATTTGATGTTGAAGAGTGTATTGCACGAGGTCTTACATATTCATCAGCACTAAAGTGTACTTTAAGATTAGTGGTTTATGAAATAGATCAAGAAAATAATACAAAAGATATTTTATCAGCTAAAGAGCAAGAAGTTTATATGGGAGAAGTTCCTATGATGACTAATAGTGGAACTTTTATAACTAACGGTGTTCAAAGAGTAGTTGTAAACCAAATGCATAGAAGTCCAGGTGTATTTTTTGATCATGATAAAGGAAAAACTCATGCAAGTGGGAAACTTTTATTTAATTGTAGAGTAATACCCAATAGAGGCTCGTGGTTAGATTTTGAATATGACGTTAAGGATTTTCTATATTTTAAAATTGACAGAAAAAAGAAAATTTTTTCGTCTACTTTACTATTAGCTCTAGGTTATACTAAATCAGAAATAGTGGATGAGTTCTATAAAAGTGAACAGTATATTTTCGATCCAAAAACAGAAAAGTGGAAAACTAAATTTAATCCTGAAAACTACAAAGCAAAAAATTTCTCAGAAGAAGTAATAGATGCAAAAACTGGTGAAGTAGTAATTAAATTAGGTGATAAGATTAATTTTTTAAATGCAAAAAAATTAGCTAATGATGGTTTGAAGGACATACTAGTTTCTAGAGAGTCTTTGTTTGGTAAATTTTTACACAGAGACGTCAAAATCAATGAAGACGAGGACGGTGTATTTAAAATTGGTACTGAGTTAAATGATACAATAATTCAACAAATTTTGAGTGCAAATATACACACACTTCAAATTTCAGTTACAAACTCTATTAACAAAGGGCCTTATCTACTTACAACTATTTTAGCTGATAAAAATAATACTAAAGATGAAGCTATCACAGAAATCTATAAAATGTTAAGACCTGGTGAGCCCCCAACGATAGAGATAGCAACTCAAATATTTAATAATCTTTTTTTTAGCTCAGACAGATATGATTTGTCTGATGTTGGAAGAGTTAAAATGAACTCAAGATTAAACCAAGAGTGTTCTGATAAAATTACCATATTGAGAAATGACGATATCATATCAATTATTCATAAAATGTTAGATTTACGTGATGGTAAAGATGATGTTGATGACATTGATCACCTAGGAAATAGAAGAGTTCGTTCTGTTGGAGAGCTAGTTGAGAACCAAGCTAGAATTGGTGTTTATAGAATGGAAAGAGCTATTAAAGAAAAAATGACAACTTTAGATGTTGAGTCAGCTATGCCACAAGATTTAATTAATGCAAAACCATTAACAGTTTCATTGAAAGATTTTTTTGCAAGTTCACAACTATCTCAATTTATGGACCAAACAAATCCATTATCTGAAATTACTCACAAGAGAAGAGTTTCTGCATTAGGTCCAGGTGGCTTAACAAGAGAAAGAGCAGGTTTTGAAGTTAGAGACGTCCATCCAACTCACTATGGAAGAATTTGTCCAATTGAAACACCTGAAGGTCCAAATATTGGTTTGATTAATAGTTTATCTACATATGCAAAAATCAATAAGTATGGTTTTATAGAAAGTCCATACAAAAGAGTCAAAGACAGTGTTGTTCAAGATAAAGTCGAATACTTATCTGCAATGGAAGAAACAAAATTCACAATTGCTCAAGCAAATACAAAGCTTGATAAAAATGGAAAAATTACTGAGGAATTAGTTTCGTGCAGACAAAATCTAAACTTTCTTTTAGCTAAGCCTGATTCAATTGATTACATCGACGTATCACCAAAACAATTAGTTTCAGTTGCAGCATCTTTAATTCCATTTTTAGAAAATGATGATGCAAACAGAGCCTTAATGGGATCAAACATGATGAGGCAAGCGGTTCCATTATTAAAACCTGAGTCACCACTTGTTGGTACAGGAATTGAAAGCGATGTTGCTCTAGACTCTGGTGTAACTATAGTTGCTAAGCGTGATGGTATTGTTGATAAAATAGATGGTAAAAGAATTGTTATAAAAGTAACTGAGGAAACTGATTTTGCTAAATCAGGAGTAGATATATATAACCTTCAAAAATTTAAAAGATCAAATCAAAATACTTGTATAAATCAAAGACCGCTTGTTAGAGTTGGTGATAAAGTTAAATCTGGAGACATTATCGCCGATGGTCCTTCAACAAAATTAGGTGAACTTGCTTTAGGTAAGAATGTTACCGTGGCATTCATGCCGTGGCAAGGTTATAACTTTGAGGACTCTATTCTAATTTCAGAAAGATGTGTAACAGATGACGTCTTTACATCTGTTCATATTGTTGAATATGAAATAATGGCTAGAGATACAAAGCTTGGTGAAGAGGAAATTACAAGAGATATACCAAATGTAAATGAAGAGGCTTTAAAAAACCTTGATGAATCAGGAATAGTTTATATCGGTGCAGAGGTAAATGCTGGAGATATTTTAGTTGGTAAAGTTACTCCAAAAGGAGATTCAGCCTCTGGTCCTGAAGAAAAATTATTAAGATCAATTTTTGGAGAAAAAGCTATTGATGTAACGGATACATCTCTAAGAATGTCTAGAGGATCAAGCGGAACAGTAGTTGATGTAAGAGTATTCAATAGACATGGAATTGATAAAGATGAAAGATCAATAACTATTGAAAGAGCTGAAATAGAGCAAGTCCAACAAGATAAAATTGTTGAAGAAGAAATACTAGAAAGAAGTATTAAACAAAGAGCTTCACAATTCTTATCAGGATCATCCTTAACCAAAAAAGTAAAAGATTTATCCGAAGGAACTAAATTAGATTTTGATACAATTAACAAGCTATCAATTAATGATGTTTTCAAAATTACAGTAGGAAATGTTAATGATGAAGCAACATTAACTAAATTAAAAGATCAATATAATAGAGCTAAACAAGATATTACGGAGAGATTTGAGGATAAAGTTTTAAAAATCAGAAGTGGTGATGATTTATTACCAAGCGTTATGAAAATGGTAAAAGTATTTGTTGCTATAAAAAGAAGATTAAGACCTGGTGACAAGATGTCAGGAAGACATGGCAATAAAGGAGTTGTAAGTAAAATTGTTCCTGTTGAAGATATGCCATATAGAGAAGACGGTAGACCAGTTGATATTGTATTGAATCCATTAGGTGTTCCAAGCAGGATGAACGTTGGACAAATTTTAGAAACACATTTGGGTTGGGCATGTAAAGAATTTGGTGAAAAAGTTAAAAACTTAGTAAATGAAAATAATAAAAAAATTGAGAGAACTGAAAAAATTGAAAAATTCTTAAAATCTGTTTATGGAGAAGAAATTTTCAATGAAAAAGTAAACAAGTTAAGTAAGAGTGAATTTAAAGATCTTTGTGAAAATTTACAAAATGGTATTGCAATCTCAACACCTGTTTTTGATGGTGCTAAAGAAAAAAATGTTACTGAGATGCTTGAATTAGCAAATTTACCAGGATCAGGGCAAACTTATTTATGGGATGGAAGAACAGGAGAAAAATTTGATAGACCTGTGACTGTGGGAATAATCTATATGCTAAAACTCCATCACTTGGTTGAGGATAAAATTCATGCAAGATCTACTGGACCTTACAGTCTGGTAACTCAACAACCCCTTGGTGGTAAAGCTCAGTTAGGTGGTCAAAGATTTGGTGAAATGGAAGTGTGGGCTCTTGAAGCTTATGGCGCATCTTACACATTGCAGGAAATTTTAACTGTTAAATCAGATGATGTTGCAGGAAGAGTCAAAGTTTACGAGACTATAGTGAAAGGTGAGGAAAATTTTGAGTCTGGTATACCAGAGTCATTTAACGTTTTAGTTAAAGAGATAAAATCATTAGCATTAAATGTGGAGCTTAATTAATGAAAAAAGAATTAACAGATTTATTTAAGGGTAGCGAAATTTCAGAGGCTCAAAATTTTAATAGCATTAAAATTTCACTTGCAAGCCCTGAAAAAATCAAATCTTGGACATTTGGTGAAATTAAAAAACCTGAAACAATAAATTACAGAACATTTAGACCTGAAAAAGATGGTTTATTCTGTGCAAGAATTTTTGGACCTATAAAAGATTACGAATGTTTATGCGGTAAGTATAAACGAATGAAATTTAGAGGAATTATTTGTGAGAAGTGTGGTGTTGAAGTTACTAAATCAAATGTGAGAAGAGAGAGAATGGGCCACATTAATCTTGCTACCCCAGTTGCACATATTTGGTTTTTAAAGTCTCTTCCAAGCAGAATTGCATTAGCGGTAGATATGAAACTAAAGGAGATAGAGAGAGTTCTTTATTTTGAAAACTTTATAGTAATCGAACCAGGTTTAACTGGTTTACAAAAAAATCAACTTTTAAATGAGGAAGAGCTAGCAAAATACCAAGACGAATTTGGTGAAGAGAGTTTTACGGCGGGTATAGGTGCGGAAGCTGTACTAGAAATGTTGAAAAACCTAGATTTAGAATTAGAAAGAAAAAATCTTGTTAGTTTTATTAAAGAAACTAAATCAAAGGTTAATGAGGAAAGAGCAATTAAAAGATTAAAGCTAATAGAATCGTTTTTAGAAACAGGTCAAAAACCTGAGTGGATGATTATGACGGTAGTTCCAGTTATACCACCTGAATTAAGACCTTTAGTTCCTCTGGATGGTGGAAGATTTGCTACTTCAGATCTTAACGATTTATACAGAAGAGTAATTAACAGAAATAACAGACTAAAAAGACTAATGGATCTTAAAGCTCCAGATATTATTGTAAGAAACGAAAAAAGGATGCTTCAAGAGTCGGTAGATGCTCTATTTGATAATGGTAGAAGAGGTAGAGTAATTACAGGAACAGGTAAGAGACCACTTAAATCTCTTGCAGAAATGCTGAAAGGTAAACAAGGTAGATTTAGACAGAATCTTCTAGGTAAACGAGTTGATTATTCGGGAAGATCTGTAATCGTTGTTGGTCCAGATTTGAAACTCCATGAATGTGGATTACCGAAAAAAATGGCTTTAGAATTATTTAAACCTTTTTTATATGCAAGATTAAATAAATTAGGTTTAGCTTCAACAATTAAACAAGCTAAAAAATTAGTTGAAAAAGAAACTAATGCAGTTTGGGATGCTTTAGAATTGATAGTTAGAGAACATCCTGTGCTTTTAAATAGAGCGCCAACACTTCATAGACTTGGAGTTCAAGCATTTGAGCCGAAATTAATTGAAGGTGATGCAATTGAATTACATCCTTTAACTTGTGCAGCATTTAATGCTGATTTTGATGGTGACCAAATGGCAGTTCACGTTCCATTAAGTTTAGAAGCACAATTAGAAGCGAGAATTTTAATGTTATCTACAAACAATATTCTTTCTCCATCAAACGGTAAACCAATTATCGTTCCAAGTCAGGATATGATTTTAGGAATTTACTATTTGTCCCAAGAGCCTATATCTGACAAACCAGCAGGATACTTTACAAATTCAGATCAAATTGAATTTGCATTATCATCTGGTCAAATAAATGTTCATAGCACTATTATTTCAAGATTTGAGACTGTAGATGATCAAGGTAACAAAAAAATGGAAAAATATACTTCTACAGCTGGAAGATTTTTATTAGCAAATTTATTACCCAAGAATAGCAACATTAAGTTTTCTTTAGTAGATAGGTTATTGCCTAAAAAAGTAGTTTCAGAAATAATTGATGTTGTTTTTAGATTTTGTGGTCAAAAAACAACTGTAATTTTCTGTGATAAACTGAAAGATTTAGGATTTAAACATGCATTTAAAGCAGGAATTTCGTTTGGAAAAGATGATCTTGTAATCCCAGCAAATAAAACTCAATTGATCGATGATACAAAAAAACTAATTGCAGATTATGAAACCCAATATGCCGAAGGTTTAATTACAAGAGGTGAAAAATATAACAAAGTTGTTGATGCTTGGTCTAAGTGTACGGATAAAGTTGCCGGTGAAATGATGAAGGGAATTTCAGCCACAGAAAAAACTGATGAAGGATTAAAAATAAATTCTGTATTTATGATGGCTGACAGTGGAGCAAGAGGATCTGCCGCTCAAATGAAACAATTAGCCGGTATGAGAGGTTTGATTGCTAAACCTTCAGGGGAAATTATTGAAAGTCCAATTATTTCAAACTTTAAAGAGGGATTAACTGCTTTAGAGTACTTTAATTCTACTCACGGAGCTAGAAAAGGATTAGCAGATACAGCTCTAAAAACAGCTAGTTCTGGATATTTAACCAGAAGACTTTGTGATGTAGCACAAGATTTAACAATAACTAAAGTTAAATGCGATAATCCAGGATTTATTGAGCTTTCTGAAATTTTAGAGGGTGGTAATGTTGTTGTAAGTTTGTCAGAAAGAGCATTGGGAAGAGTTACAGCTGCTGAAGTCAAAAATCCATTAACTGGTGAAGTAATAATAAAAAAATCTGAGATGGTTGATGAGGCTGGCTGCGATAAGATTGATGCTGCAGGTGTAAAATCAATAAAAGTTTATTCTGTAATGACCTGTAGTTCAAAAGAGGGTGTTTGTGCTACTTGTTATGGAAGAGATTTATCTAGAGGTAAGATGGTTCATGTTGGTGAAGCTATAGGAATGATTTCAGCTCAATCAATTGGAGAGCCAGGAACACAATTAACAATGAGAACGTTTCACGTAGGGGGAACAGCTTCAGTTAAGCAAGATTCTCAGATAATTACTAAAAGTGATGGAACTTTAAAAATTATAAATTCAAATATTTTAGAGGATTCTAAAAAGAATTTGATTGTTATGGGAAGAAATACTCAGCTTTCCATAGAGGATGACAAAGGTGTTCAGATAGCAGTATATAAAGTTGCTTATGGCTCGAGGTTATTTTTTAATAACGGGGACAAAGTAAAAGCTAATACTAAAATATGTGAATGGGATCCATATACAACTCCAGTTATCGCAGAAAAAAGTGGTACAGCTAGTTATGTAGATTTAATTGACGGTGTATCAATTCAAGAAACCACTGACGATGCAACAGGAATTTCTTCTAAATCAGTAATTGATTGGAGAGGCCAATCAAAAAGTACTGATTTAAAACCTAGAATAACTCTTAGAGATGAAAAAGGAAATGTAATTAAAAAAGCTGACGATAATGAAGCTAGATATTATTTGGTACCAGATTCGATTTTATCAGTTAAAGATGGTCAAAAAGTTTATGCAGGTGATGTAATTGCAAGATTACCAAAGGAAACTACAAAAACAAAAGATATTACTGGAGGTCTTCCAAGAGTTGCTGAGTTATTTGAAGCTAGAAAAGCTAAGGATAGTGCAATCATTGCTGAAAATGATGGTAGTGTAGTATTTGGAAAAGAAGTAAGAGGTAAACAAAGAGTATCTATTGTTCCTGAAGATGGATCAGAACCTTCAAATTATTTAATCCCAAAAGGTAAACATATCAATTTCAATCCAGGTGAAAAAATTCAAAAAGGAGAGTATCTTTTAGATGGGCAACCACTGCCACATGATATTTTAAGAATTTTAGGAATTAAAGAATTAACAGAATATTTTGTCAATCAAGTTCAAGAAGTATATAGATTACAAGGTGTAATAATAAATGATAAGCATATTGAAACTATTTTAAGACAAATGCTTAAAAAGGTTGAAGTTAAAGTATCTGGTGATTCAAGTTATTTACCTGGTGAAGTCGTTGATAGAATTAAGTTTGATAATATCAATGAAAAACTAGTTGCAGAGGGCAAAACGCCAGCAGTTGGAGAAAGAGTTCTAATGGGAATTACCAAAGCTTCACTTCAAACAGAGTCGTTTATTTCTGCGGCATCTTTCCAAGAAACAACGAGAGTATTGACAGATGCTGCAATTAAAGGAAAGGTAGATCCTTTAAACGGCTTAAAAGAGAATGTTATTGTTGGAAGATTAGTTCCTGCTGGAACTGGTAATATTAAAAACAGATGGAACAATAAGGCTCTAGAAGACGATAAAAACTTCTTAGCGGAGCAAGATAAGTTAGAGGCTTCTGAACCTGAAGAAACACAGACAAATCAGTAAAAAAATCACTTAAAAATTGCAGTTTTAGTTTGACAAAGAGCTATTAATAAGTAATTTGGCGGTGTTTTTGGTTGGAATGTAGTGCTTCTAACAGCACTAAACGCTGCCACAAAATAACCTGTCAGTTATTTTCATCTAAAAATAAATTAATTAATTTAAAAAAATTTATGCCAACTATTAATCAGTTGTTAAGAAAAAAAAGGGTTAAACCAGTTGCAAGGAATAAAGTTCCTGCCTTACAAAAACAACCTCTAAAGAGAGGTGTTTGCGTGAAAGTTTATACAACAACCCCTAAGAAACCAAACTCTGCATTACGGAAAGTTGCTAGAGTTAGATTATCAAATGGATTTGAAGTCACAGCTTATATTCCTGGTGAAGGTCACAACCTTCAAGAACACTCGGTAGTACTGATTAGAGGTGGTAGGGTAAAAGATCTACCAGGTGTTCGTTATCATATTCTAAGAGGTAATCTAGATACACAAGGTGTTGCTAATAGAAAACAAAGAAGATCTTTATACGGAACAAAAAAAGGTAAATAATGTCTAGAAAAAAAACTCAGCCAAAAAAAAATGTTGTTCCAGATCCAAAATTTAAATCAACTATTATTCCAAAATTAATCAACAACATCATGTATGATGGTAAAAGAGGTATCGCTGCTAAAATAGTTTATGACGCTATTGATAAAATAAAAACAAAAACAAAAGATGAACCAATAAATATTTTTAATGAAGCAATTAATAATATAAAACCAACTGTAGAAGTTAGATCTAGAAGAGTTGGTGGCGCAACCTATCAAGTTCCTGTTGAGGTAAAAAGTAAAAGAGCACAAGCTTTGGCAATAAGATGGTTAGTTGATTCAGCAAGAAAAAGAAAAGATAAACATATGGCAGATAAAATTTTCAATGAACTTTATGATGCTTATGAAAAAAAAGGTGCTGCTGTTAAAAAAAGAGAGGATGTCCATAAAATGGCAGAGTCTAACAAGGCATTTGCACATTTTAGGTGGTAATAAATTATGGCTAGAACTCATACATTAGATAAATATAGAAATATTGGGATCATGGCCCATATAGATGCTGGTAAAACAACTACTACTGAAAGAGTTCTGTACTACACAGGTAAGAGTCACAAAATTGGTGAAGTACACGATGGTGCTGCAACAATGGATTGGATGGAGCAAGAACAAGAAAGAGGAATTACTATTACATCTGCGGCTACCACTTGTTTTTGGAATGATCATAGAATTAATATTATAGACACTCCTGGTCACGTAGATTTTACCATTGAAGTAGAAAGGTCTTTAAAAGTTTTAGATGGTGCAGTTGCTGTTTTTGATGGTGTTGCAGGTGTAGAACCACAATCTGAAACAGTGTGGAGACAAGCAGACAAATATAAAGTTCCAAGAATTTGTTTTGTAAATAAGCTTGATAGAACAGGCGCTGATTTCTTTAGATGTGTAGACATGATTAAAGATAGATTAGGTGCTAAGCCATTAGTATTGCAAGTTCCTATTGGAATTGAGGCTTCCTTAATTGGAGTTGTTGATTTAGTTAAAATGAAAGCTCAAGTTTGGAAAAATGAGGCCTTGGGTGCAGAATGGGAATACAAAGATATTCCTGATGATCTTAAAGAAATAACTGAAAAGTACAGAACAGAATTAATTGAAACTGCTGTAGAACAAGATGAAAAATTAATGGAAGCTTACTTAAATGGAGACGAAATTAAGGAAGAGGATTTGTTAAAATGTATAAGAAAGGGAACATTGAATTTTAGTTTTGTTCCAGTTTTAACTGGATCTGCCTTTAAAAATAAAGGTGTTCAACCTTTACTAGATGCAGTTGTGAACTACTTACCAAGTCCAGTTGATATAGGCTCAATTAAAGGAACAAAAGTTGGATCAGAGGATGAAATAGAAATGAAATTTGATGATGGTTCTTCTTTTTCCGGTTTAGCTTTTAAAGTTGCAAACGATCCTTTTGTAGGATCTTTAACATTTGTTAGGATTTATTCTGGAACAATTAAGTCTGGAACTGCGGTATACAACTCTTCATCGGATAAAGAAGAAAGGGTTGGTCGTATGCTTTTAATGCATGCTAATTCAAGAGAAGATATTAAAGAAGCTAATGCAGGTGATATTGTTTCACTAGCCGGATTAAAAAATACTATGACTGGTCACACTTTATGTGACAAAGAAAATCCAGTCTTATTAGAGCCAATGGAATTTCCAGAGCCAGTGATTGAAATTGCTGTAGAGCCAAAAACAAAAGGGGACCAAGAAAAAATGGGTGAAGCATTAGCAAGATTAGCTAAAGAGGATCCATCATTCAGAGTTTCTTCAGATGAAGAGTCAGGTCAAACAATTATTAAAGGTATGGGTGAACTTCATTTAGATATAATTGTTGATCGAATGAAAAGAGAATTTAAAGTTGAGGCAAACGTAGGTGCTCCACAAGTTGCTTATAGAGAAACTATAGAAAAATCTGCTGAGTATGAATACATACATAAAAAACAAAGTGGAGGTGCTGGTCAGTTTGCTAAGGTTAAATTATTTGTTGAACCTCAAGAACCAGGAAAAGGAAGAGAAGTTGAAAGTGCTATTAAAGGTGGAGCTATTCCAAAAGAATTTATTCCTGGTGTTGAAAAAGGTATTGAAACTGTCTCTGATAGTGGAATTTTGGCAGGTTTCCCAATGATTGATTACAAAGTAACTATTGTTGATGGTTTACATCACGATGTTGATTCAAGCGTTTTAGCCTTTGAACTTGCAAGTAGAGCATGTTTTAAAGAGGCTTGTGCTCAAGGTGGATTAAAACTTCTAGAACCGATTATGAGAGTAGAAGTTGTCACTCCTGAAGATTATATGGGAGACGTTATTGGTGATTTAAACAGTAGGAGAGGGCAAATTAGCACTCAAGAACAAAGGGGAAATGCAACTGTAATTACAGCTATGGTTCCTCTAGCCAATATGTTTGGTTACATAAATAATCTTAGATCAATGTCACAAGGAAGAGCACAATATTCAATGTTCTTTGATCATTATTCTAAAGTTCCTCAAAACGTTCAAGACGAAGTAACTAAAAAGGTAGCAGGATAATGGAAAAGCAAAACATAAGAATAAAACTAAGAGCGTACGATAATAAGGTTCTAGACGCTTCAACAGAAGAAATTGTAAACACAGTTAAAAGAACTGGGGCTACAATTAAAGGTCCTATTCCATTACCTACAAGAATTGAAAGATACACTGTATTAAGATCACCTCATATAGATAAGAAAAGTAGAGAGCAGTTTGAGTCAAGAACACACAAAAGATTAATAGATATCATTGAACCAACACCACAAACTGTAGAAGCATTGATGAAACTTGATTTAGCTTCTGGTGTAGATGTGGAGATAAAAATTTAATTATGAGCGAGATAGCTTTATTAGGAAAAAAAATAGGAATGACGAGGGAGTTCTATAAATCTGGTCAGTTAGTTCCTGTGACTGTGCTTAAGGTTGAAAAAGCCAGAGTTATTCAGGTTATTGAAGAAGAAAAAAGAGGGTACAAGGCTGTTCAGCTTGGATACGGGAAAATTAAAAATTCAAAATTAACAAAAGCTATGAAAGGTGTTTTTGCTAAAAAAAATACTGAAGCTAAGAAAAAATTAAAAGAATTTAGAGTAAACGACACATCTGTTTATAAAGAAGGAAACGAGTTTGGTTTAGAAATATTCAAAGATATTAAATTTGTAGACACAAGATCAAAAACAATTGGTAAAGGTTTTGCAGGTGCTATGAAGAGACATAATTTTGGTGGTTTAAGAGCCAGTCATGGTGTTTCTATATCCCACAGAGCACATGGTTCAACAGGACATAGTCAAGATCCAGGAAAAGTTTTTAAAGGAAAAAAAATGGCTGGTCATATGGGTGACAAGCTAAGAACAATGCAAAATATTGAAATAATAAAAACTGACTTAGAAAACGAACTTCTTTACTTAAAAGGATCAATACCTGGTTCAAAAAATTCTGAAGTAATGGTTAAAAAATCAGTAAAAAATATAAGCAAAATGACAATTGGTGAAAAACAAGCAGCTGCAGAAGAGGCTAAAAAAACACCTGAGAAAAAGAAAAAATAATGAAATTAGATAAAATTAGCATAGACGGGAAAAAAGATAGTATTGAAGTTTTGGATAAGATTTTTTCTGCTAAAATTAACCATAAATTAGTTAACGCTGTTCTATATAAAACAAATGCCAATTACAAAGGAAGACATGCCAAAACTAAACAACAAAATGAAGTAAAAGGACCAACTTCAAAAATATATGCCCAAAAAGGAACTGGTGGTGCAAGGCATGCTAGTAGAAAAGCTCCTATATTTGTTGGCGGTGGTATTGCTCATGGACCAAAAGGTGAATTAGCTTACAAGAAAAGAAAATTAAATAAAACTGAAAAAAAACAGAGCGTAGCTTCATTAATTACTGAAAAAAATAATAATAAAAATTTATTAATCTTAAATGATTTTAGTTCTGAAATTAAAAAAACAAAAGAAATGAATTCAATTATTAATAAACTTGAAATTACAAATTCACTAATAATTTTGGATAAAAATTCCAAAGAAAAAATTGAAAAATCAGTGAGAAATATTCCAAATGTTAAAGTTACTGATGTAAATCATTTTAGTGCTTACGATATTATTAGATTTAAAAAAGTTGTTTTCACAGAAAGTTCAGTGAAAGAACTAGAAAAGAGATATTCATAAAATGGAAAAAATTCATTTATACGACAAAATTCTATCACCTGTGGTTACTGAGAAATCAACCAACTTGTCTGAACTGAATAAAATTGTTTTTAAAGTTCCAGATGGTGCAAATAAAAAAAATTTAAAAAAGAATATTGAAAAAATATTTAAAGTTAATGTGACTAAGATAAATATTATAAACAAACAAAACAGAACAAAAGTTACCAGAGGCAAAAAAGTAAAAGTATCTGGATATAAAAAAGCAATAATTACTTTAAAAAAAGGTCAGAGCATTGATCTAACAACAGGAATTTAATAAATGGCATTAAAAACTTTTAAACCATATACAAAATCTACAAGAGGTACCATTTTAGTTGATAGAACTGGTTTATGGAAAGGTAAACCATTCAAAACCCTAGTTTCACCTAAAAATGCTATGAAAGGTAGAAATAATAATGGTCATATCACCTCTATTAATAGAGCTGGTGGACATAAAAAAATGTACAGACATGTGGATTTTTATAGAAAAAAATTCGACATGGAAGCCACAGTTGAAAGAATTGAATATGATCCAAATAGATCATGCTACATTATGTTAGTTAAATTTGAGGATGGTACTCACTCATATTTTTTAGCACCACAAAAAATTAAAGTTGGAGATAAAGTTGAAAGCGGTTCCAAAAAAGAAATTAAAGTAGGTAATTGTATGCCATTGCAAGATATTCCAGTGGGTATCAATATACATAATGTTGAGATACAGCCAGGTGGTGGTGGAAAAATCGCTAGAGCAGCTGGTTCATCAGTTACTATCAGTGGTCTGGATGGAAACTATAGTTTAATAAAATTGGCGTCAGGTGAGGTGAGAAAAATAGATTCAAGAGCTTTAGCTACAATTGGAATTTTAAGTAATCCAGATCAAAAAAATATTAAAATTGGAAAAGCAGGTAGATCAAGATGGCTGGGCAGAAGACCTCATACTAGAGGTGTTGTTAAAAACCCAGTTGATCACCCACACGGTGGAGGTGAAGGAAAATCTGCTGGAGGAAGACATCCAGTATCACCTACAGGACAATCTGCTAAAGGTTTAAAGACTCGAGATAATAAAAGAACAGATAAATTTATAGTTAAGAGAAGAAATAAGAGAAAGGATACTAAGTAATGGCTAGAGCAGTTTGGAAAGGACCGTTCGTAGAAGAAAGCTTAATGAAGAAAGTTGATAAGTATAAAGACGATCCAAAAAAAATTCCTATTAAAACTTGGTCAAGAAAATCTACAATTTTACCTGATTTTGTAGGGGTTAGTTTCCAAATTTATAATGGAAAAAAATTTATACCAATAACTGTATCAGAGGATATGGTTGGACATAAACTAGGGGAATTTGCACCAACTAGAACGTTCTTTGGCCATACACCAGCTGACAAAAAAGCTAAGCCAGCAACAGCAGAGAAGAAATAATTATGGGTAAAAAAAAGAAAATTGATAAAACTAACGATAAAACAGTAAAGTCTGTTAACAACGGTATTAGATCAAGTGTCAGAAAGCTAAATCCAATACTCAAAAGCATTGTTGGCAAAAAAGTTGATGTTGCAATTAGAGATTTACAGTTTTCAGAAAAAAGAGTTACTAGAGATGTTAGAAAAACTATCAGCTCAGCGGTTGCTAATGCTGAAAATAACTTTCAGTACGATATTGATAAATTAATAGTTAAAGAAGCTTATTGTGGAAAAAAAATAATTATGAAAAGATTTAGACCCAGAGCAAAAGGAAGAGCAGCACCAATATTAAAACCTTGGTCAACTGTTACAATAATTTTATCAGAAGCAAAACAAATGGAGAAACATGGGACAAAAAGTTAATCCGGTAGGTTTTAGATTAGGTGTCAACAGAGGATGGGACTCTGTATGGTATGCTAAGAAAAAAGATTTTGGAAATTATTTAATCGAGGATTTTAAAATCAGAGAATATATTAAGAAAAACGTAATAAACTCTGGTGTATCCAAGGTAATGATCGAAAGAACTTCTAATAAGTGTTATGTTACAATTTATACTTCTAGACCAGGGTTTGTCATTGGAAAAAAAGGAAGTGATATAGATAAAATTAAAAATAATCTCTCAAAATTAACTACAAATGAAGTAAATCTAAATATAAAAGAGGTAAAAAAACCTGAGACAAATTCTTATTTGGTAGCAGAAAATATTGCACAACAACTTGTTAAAAGAATTTCTTATAGACGAGCCATGAAAAGAGCAATGCAATCATGTATTAGATTGGGTGCAAAAGGAATTAAAGTATCTGTTAGTGGAAGACTTGGCGGAAATGAAATTGCAAGAACAGAGTGGTTGAGAGATGGCAGTATTCCATCACATACTTTAAGAGCTGATATAGATTATGCAGAGGCAGAGGCTCTTACAACTTATGGTATTATTGGAATCAAAGTTTGGATTTATAAAGGTGAAGTTTTTGCAAGAGAATTCAGTCAAGAGACCAACAAGGTTACACCAAAGGAAGGAAAACAATAATGCTTCAACCAGTAAGAACAAAGTGGAGAAAAGCACATAAAGGAAGAATTCACGGTAATGCCACAAGAGCAAGCACTATAAATTACGGTGCTTATGCGTTAAAAGCTTTACAGCCTGAAAGAGTTACTGGAAAACAGATTGAAGCTGCAAGAGTTGCTTTAACGAGACATATGAAAAGACAAGGAAGAGTTTGGACAAGAATATTTCCAAATATACCAGTTTCAAAAAAACCAATTGAAGTCAGAATGGGTAAAGGAAAAGGTTCACCAGAATACTTCGCATGCAGAGTAAAACCAGGAAGAATATTATTTGAAGTTGATGGTGTTTCTGAACAAATTGCAAAAGAAGCATTATACAAAGCATCAGCAAAATTACCTATAAAGACTAAAACAATTAAGAGATTTGCATAATGAAAAAACAAGAAATCAAAAAATTATCAAAAGACGAATTAGTAAAGAATATTGATAAGCTTAAAAAAGATCTTTTTAATTTCAGATTTCAAAAAATGAATTCACAAGTAACAAATCCAGCAAAAATTGGGGAAACTAGAAAAACAATAGCAAGATTAAAAACAATTTTAAAAGGAAAAGCAAATGCCTAAAAAAATACTTACAGGTGTAGTTATAAGTGATAAACCAAATAAAACAGTTACTGTTATGGTAGAACGTAAATATTCTCACCCAGTTCTAAAAAAAGTAATTAGAGTTAGAAAAAACTATAACGCTCACGATGAAAATAATAAGTTTAAAACTGGTGATAAAGTTTCAATTATTGAGAGCAAACCTTTTTCTAAAAATAAAAAATTTCAAGTTATGGAGATTGCTAAATAATGATTGGTGTTCAAACAGAATTACAAGTAGCTGATAATACTGGTGCAAAAAGAATTGAGTGCATTAAAGTTCTAGGTGGATCAAAAAGAAGATACGCTAGTATTGGGGATACAATTGTAATTGCAGTTAAAGAGGCGATACCTAAAGGAAAAGTTAAAAAAGGATCTGTCCATAAAGCGGTAGTTGTGAGGGTTAAAAAGGGAATTCACAGAAATGATGGTTCTAAAGTACGATTTGATAATAATGCAGCAGTATTAGTTGATGACAAAGGGGAGCCAGTAGGAACAAGAATTTTTGGTCCAGTTACAAGAGAATTAAGAAGCAGAGGTCAAATGAAAATTATTTCTTTGGCACCGGAGGTTTTATAATGATTAAAAAAGGTTTGAAAGTAAGAGTTTTAACTGGAAAAGATAAAAAAAAAGAAGGTGAAGTTATTGAAATTGATAGAATTAATAACAGAGCTAAAGTTAAAGAAATAAACATGGTTAAAAAACACATTAAAACAACAAAAGAGAAAAAAGGTGGAATTTTTCCAAAGGAAAGCTTCATTCATATTTCTAACTTAAAAATAATTGATGAAAAAGCAGCAAAGAAAAAAGAGGCTAAAAAATAATGACACCAAGATTAAAAGAAATATTCAATAAAGAAATTCAACCAGCATTAAAAGATCAGTTTGGTTTTAAAAATATTTATATGGCTCCAAGAATTGAGAAAGTTGTTTTAAATATGGGTCTTGGTTTAGATGCTACAGATTCTAAGATTTTAAAATCATGTGAAGAAGATATGGCTAAAATTACTGGACAAAAACCAGTCATAACAAAATTTAAAAAATCAGTAGCTAATTTTAAAACTAGAAAAGGATCTAATGCTGGTTTAAAGGTAACTTTAAGAAAAAATAGAATGTATGAATTCCTAGACAGATTAGTGAACATAGCATTACCAAGGATTAAAGATTTTAGAGGTTTGTCACCAAAAGGGTTTGATAAATTTGGTAATTATACATTTGGTATTAAAGAGCATATAATTTTTCCAGAAGTAAGCTTTGATAGAGCAGACAAAGTTAGAGGTTTAGATATAGTAATAGTTATTAAAGCAATAAATAAAGAGCATAGTTTTGCATTACTAGAAAAAATGAATTTTCCATTTATTAAAAAAGGAGATAATTAAACATGGCAAAGTTAAGCGCTGTTAATAAAAATAAAAAAAGAATTAAGCTTTCAGATAGGCTTTATAAGAAAAGACGAGCATTAAAGAAGATTGTAATGGATAAAAAAATTCCATTAGAAGAAAGATTTAAAGCGCAGCAAAAATTATCTAAAATGCCAAGAAACTCAGCTAAAACAAGAGTTATGAATAGATGTGAGATTACTGGAAGACCACATGGTGTTTACAGAAAATTAAAAATTTCAAGAATTGCGTTAAGACAATTAGGATTACAAGGAAAGATACCTGGCTTAGTTAAATCAAGCTGGTAGAAAGGAAAATTATGAGTTTAAGTGACCCAATAGGAGATATGATTGCAAGAGTAAAGAACGCTCAAGCTAGAAATCATAAAAAAGTAGAGTTACCTTCATCTAATTTCAAAACAAAAATTGCAGATATACTAAAAAATGAGGGTTTTATAAAAGATTTTAAAGTAAGTTCTGAAGAAAAAAAACCAATACTATCATTAGAACTTAAGTATCATTCAGGTAATCCAGTAATTAGTGCTTTTGAAAGAGTATCCAAACCAGGAAGAAGAATTTTTTCATCTGCCGATAGCTTACCTAAAATAAATAATGGTTTAGGAATTGCTATTGTTTCAACTCCAAAAGGAGTAATGACTGATATAGACGCTAGAAAACAAAAAGTTGGTGGCGAAATAATTTGTAAGGTATTTTAATGTCTAAAATAGGTAAAATAAACATATCGATCCCTGAAAAAGTAAAAGTTGCTTTAGCTGGAAATATTATAAATATAGAGGGGCCTCTAGGGAAAAAATCAATCAATGTTGATCTCGACATGTTTAATTTAGACATCATTGAAGGAAAAGAAATTTCTATTAAACCAAAAAAAGTAGATCAAAACTCAAAAAGACTTTGGGGTATGAATAGAAGTTTAATTAATAACGCTGTTATTGGTTCTAGCACAGGATATGAAAAAACTTTAGAATTAGTTGGTGTTGGTTATAGAGCAGCGTTAAAAGGAAATCAGTTAAATTTACAATTGGGTTATAGCCATGATATTAATTTTGATATACCAGACGGCATTAAAATTGCTGTTGAAAAACAAACAACATTAAAAATCACAGGCTCTGATAAGCAGCTAGTAGGTGAAGTTGCATCTAAAATTAAAACATTAAGAAAAATCGAACCTTATAAAGGTAAAGGTGTTCGAGAAAAAGGACAATATGTTCTTAAAAAAGAAGGTAAGAAAAAGTAATGAAATTAAATACTAGTATTAGAAAAAGATTTAGAGTGAGCAATAAAGTTAAAAAAGTTGCTTCAAAAGATAGATTTAGATTAAGTATTTCTAGATCATCAAAAAATATTTCAGCTCAAATAATAGATGATACAAAAAAAATAACTTTATTGTCAGCTTCATCTATAGAAAAAGATCTTAAATCAGGCGATAAAGTTAACAAAACAGAATTATCTAAATTGGTTGCTCAAAAATTAGCTAAAAAAGCTCAAGAGAAAAAAATTACCAAAATTTATTTTGATAGAGGTTCTTACAAATATCATGGAAGAATTAAAGTTTTTGCAGAAACACTAAGAGAAAACGGAATGGAATTTTAAATATGGAAAATTTAAAAGATAAAAAAACAGACGATATATTAGAAAAATTAGTCCACATAAATCGTATTACCAAGGTTGTTAAAGGTGGAAGAAGGTTTGGATTTTCAGCGCTTGTAGTTGTTGGAAATCAAGCAGGTAAAATCGGTATAGCTCACGCAAAAGCTAAGCAAGTACCAGATGCAATTAAAAAAGCAAATGAGATGGCAAGAAGAAAACTTACGCACATACCATTAAGAGAAGGCAGAACAATACATCATGACGTTAAGGCAAAAGATGGTTCAGGAAGAATAGTGCTAAGAGCCGCTTCTAAAGGAACAGGTATTATTGCAGGTGGTCCTGTTAGGGCAGTATGTGAAGTTTTAGGAGTAAAAGATATTGTTGCAAAATCTATGGGAACTTCTAATGCGCATAATGTTATTAGAGCTACAATGAAAGCATTAATGAAACAAAGTTCACCAAAACAAATATCAGCAATTAGAAATAAAAAAATTTCAGAAATAATTGAAAAAAGAGGATAATGATTACTTTAAATAATAGAGAAAAAATCAATAAATCCAAAATAAGAGTTGGAAGAGGAATTGGTTCGGGTAAAGGAAAAACATCAGGTAGAGGTGTTAAAGGTCAAAAATCTAGATCTGGGGTTGCTATAAAAAGTTTTGAAGGTGGGCAAATGCCGTTATACAGAAGACTTCCAAAAAGAGGTTTCAACCCAATATCAAAAGAGAATGTTGCAATTCTAAATTTAGATAAAATTCAATCTTATATTGACAAAAAAAATATTAATCCAAATGAAGTATTAAACTCAGAATTATTAAAAAAACTTAAATTAATAAATAAAAACTCAAAAAAATTAAAAATTTTAGGTTCTGGGGAAGTAAAAAATAAAATTAATATTGAAGCTGACCTAGCCTCTAAATCAGCAATAGAAAAACTAGAAAAAATTGGTGGATCTATTCAATTAAAAAAATAGTTTGTTTATATGAGCGCGTCATCATCAACAAATGATTTAAGAAATAGAATTATATTTACTATTTTAATATTAGCCGTTTATAGATTTGGAACTTTTGTACCTTTACCAGGAATAGACCCAGAACAATTGAAAATAATGATGGATGGTAATCAAAAAGGATTGCTAGGCATGTTTAATGTTTTTGCAGGAGGTGCAGTTAGTAGAATGGCAATATTTGCATTAGGTATAATGCCTTACATTTCTTCAGCAATTATAGTTCAACTTTTAACAGGGGTTTCTGACTATTTTAAAAATTTAAAAGCTCAAGGTGAAACAGGTAGAGCTAAAATTACACAAATTACAAGATATGGAACAGTTTTACTTGCAACAGTTCAAGGATATGGTCTATCTGTTGGCTTAGAGTCATCTGCTGATTTAGTAATTAATCCAGGGGCTTTTTTTAAAATAACAACTGTTACAACCATTGTTGCAGGAACAATATTTTTAATGTGGTTGGGTGAACAAATTACACAAAGAGGTATTGGTAACGGTATTTCATTAATAATTTTTGCTGGTATTGTAGCAGAAATTCCAAGAGCTTTGGTTACAACTTTTGAATTAGGTAGAACGGGTGCAGTTTCAACATTTATGATCCTAGCTATTTTTGTTTTATTAATAGTTACAATTCTTTTTGTAGTTTTTATGGAAAGGGCATTAAGAAAAATTCTTATTAATTATCCAAAAAGACAAATGGGAAACAAAATGTATGGTGGAGAAACATCACATTTACCATTAAAAATAAATCAAGCTGGAGTAATTCCTGCAATTTTTGCTTCTGCACTTCTATTACTACCAGTTACATTCTCAAATTTTTCATTTTCTAATAATGAAACATTTTTAAACTTGAGCTCTTATTTTACTCAGGGACAACCTCTTTATATGCTGTTGTATGCATCAGGAATTATATTTTTTACATTTTTTTATACTTCTATAACCTTTAACCCAACTGAAACTGCTGAAAATCTTAGAAAGCACGGTGGTTTTGTTCCAGGAATAAGACCAGGTGAAAGCACAGCTCTTTATATCGAAAATATATTGACGAAATTAACAACGATTGGAGCTCTCTATTTAACTTTGGTTTGCTTAATGCCAGAATTTCTAATTGCAAATTATCCGATTCCTTTTTACTTAGGTGGTGCTTCCATTTTAATCGTAGTTGTGGTTGCTATTGATACTGTTACTCAAATTCAAACAAGATTAATGAGTTCCCAGTACGAACAATTAATTAAAAAAACTAAATTTGGTAAATAAGTGAATATAATTTTATTTGGACCTCCTGGTGCTGGAAAAGGTACTCAGTCTAAATATTTAGTAAATAAATTGAATGCTTTTCAAATTTCAACTGGCGATCTTTTAAGAGAAGAAGTAAAAAAAAATTCAGAAATTGGTAAAGTTATAACTAATGATATGAAAAATGGAAAATTTATAAGTGATGATATTGTAAATAAACTTATAGAAAAATTAGTATCTGACCCTCAAAAAAAGAATAAATTAATCTTTGATGGATATCCTCGATCATTAAGTCAGGCTAAAAATTTAGATAAATTACTAAAGAATTCAAATCAGATTATAGATTTAATTTTATTTCTAAATGTAAAAAAGGAAATAATTATGAAAAGAGTTGAGAAGAGAAGAATTATAGAAAAAAGATCTGATGATGACTCAAATACTCTTGTTCGTAGGTATGAAAAGTACATGGAAACAACGCAACCGGTTCTAAAATTCTACTCTGAAAATCCAAATTTTAAGGAGATTGACGGGAGTTTAGAAATAGACGAAATAACAAGGAAAATAGACACTTTTATCAATGTATAATACGTTGACTTTGATTAATCTTCTTATATAAAAGGCACAATTTATCACGAAAATTATGGCTCGTATCGCAGGTATAAACATTCCACAAAATAAGCTTGTTCACATAGGTTTGACTTATATCTACGGTATTGGTGATAAATTCTCTAATCAAATTTGTTCATCTTTAGCAATCCCAAAGGCCAAAAGAGTAAATGAATTAACTGATGATGAGATACTAAAGATTAGAGAGTACATTGATCAAAATTTCAAAGTAGAAGGTGATTTAAGAAGAGATTATTCATTAAGTATTAAAAGATTAGTTGATTTAGCTTGTTACAGAGGTACAAGACATCGAAAAAAATTACCTGTTAGAGGACAGAGAACTAGATGTAATGCAAGAACAAGAAAAGGAAAAGCAATCGCCATCGCTGGAAAAAAATTAACACCAACTAAAAAATAGTTATGACTAAAGCTGATAAAGTTGAAAATAAAGATCAGAAAATTGAAAAGTCCTCAAAAAAAAGTTTAAAAAGTTCTTATTCAAAAAAGAAGAAGGTTAAGAAAAATGTTTTAAATGGAATTGCTTATGTTCAATCAACATTTAATAATACAATTGTTTCTATTGCAGATACAAATGGAAATGTAATTTCATGGGCGTCCGCAGGTCAGAAAGGATTTAAGGGATCAAGAAAATCAACTCCTTATGCTGCTCAGATAGCAGCAGATTCAGCAGCTTCTAAAGCACTTGAATATGGAATGAAAACTTTATCTGTTGAGGTTAAAGGACCTGGATCAGGAAGAGAAACAGCTTTAAGAGCACTACAGGCAAGAGGATTTAAGATTTTGTCAATTAAAGATACTACACCTATGCCTCATAATGGAACTAGACCACCAAAGAAAAGGAGAGTTTAATGGAAGTCGAAAATGTTAATGTAAAAAATTGGAAGTCATTAATTAAGCCATCTAAATTAGATGTTCAAATAAGTGATGACTTAACACATGCTAAGATTATAGCAGAGCCTTTAGAAAAAGGTTATGGTTTAACTTTGGGAAACTCTCTGAGAAGAATTTTATTATCATCAATAAGAGGTGCGGCTGTAACATCTATTCAAATTGATGGAGTATTACACGAATTCACTTCAATAAAAGGTGTTAGAGAAGATGTTACTGATATAGTATTAAACGTGAAATCTTTAGCATTAAAAAGTAATTCTGAAGGTACAAAAAAATTAATTTTAGATGCAAAAGGTCCAGGAGAAATAAAAGCTTCAGACATAGCTCCAGTTGCAGATGTTGAAATTTTAAATCCAGATCTAGTTATTTGTAACCTAGATGAAAATACTACTTTTCATATGGAGATGAATGTAAATACAGGTAAAGGATATGTTCCTGCAGAGCTAAATAAACCTGAAGAACCGCCGTTAGGTCTTATCGCTATTGACTCACTTTATAGCCCAGTCAAAAAAGTTTCATATTCAGTAAGCACCGCTAGAGAAGGTAAAGCATTAGATTATGATAAATTAATTATGGAAGTTGAAACGAATGGATCAATTTCTGCTGAGGATGCTGTTGCTTATTCAGCTAGAATTTTCCAAGATCAGCTTAAGATGTTCATAAATTTTGATGAGCCAGTTGAAGCTCCTGTAAAAGAGGTTTCATCAGAGCCTGAATTCAATAAAAACTTATTAAGAAAAGTAGATGAATTGGAGTTGTCTGTAAGATCAATGAACTGCTTAAAAAATGATAATATAATTTATATTGGTGATTTAGTACAAAAATCTGAAGGTGAAATGTTGAGAACACCCAATTTTGGAAGAAAATCACTTAATGAGATCAAAGAAGTTTTAACAGGAATGTCTTTGTATTTAGGTATGGAAATACCCAACTGGCCACCTGATAACATTGCAGAAATGTCTAAGAAATTGGAGGAAGCAATTTAATGAGACATGGTTTGGCAAATAAGAAGTTAAATAGAACATCGGAGCACAGAAAAGCTCTACTTAAAAATATGCTTAATTCTTTAATTAAGTATGAGCAGATTAAAACTACTTTGCCAAAAGCAAAATTTTTAAAACCTCAAGCAGATAAAATAATAACATTAGGTAAAAAAGAAACTTTACAGACAACTAAAATGTTAGTTTCTAAACTACAAGATATTAAATCAGCTAATAAAGTTAAAAAAACACTTTCTAAAAGATATCAGAATAGAAAAGGTGGTTACACAAGAATAATTAAAGCTGGATTTAGATATGGGGATAATGCTCCAATGGCAATAATTGAGTTTGTTGATAGAGACGTTGAAGCAAAAAGAGTTGATAAGCCAAAAAAAGATACAAACAAAGAATCTCCTAAAACGGAAGAGAAAAAACAAGCTACAGCTTAAATCTTAAATCATGAAGAAATCTTACATCGTTGATTCAACGTGTAATGATATGCGTTTGGACAGATGGTTAAGATTAAAAATTGGCAAAATTCCACAAGGACTTGTGGAGAAATACTTAAGAACAGGAAAAATAAAACTCAATAGAAAGAAAGTTAAAAGTTCTTTTAAAGTAAAAACAAAAGATGAAATAAATATATTCAACATTGAATTTAAAGAAACAATTCAACACAAAAAAATTAAGTTTTTACCATCAAAAGAAATTATAAAATCAAATGAAGATCAAATTATTGACAACAATGACAATTTTGTAGTTTTAAACAAAGCATCAGGCATATCGGTTCAAGGTGGAACTAAATCAAAAAAAAATCTAGTTGATATTTTTGCTAAAAGTGAAATTTTTGAAGGAACAAAACCATATTCTGTCCATAGATTAGACAAAGATACTTCTGGAGTTTTTATTATGGCTAAAAATAGAGAGAGCGCTCAACTACTTACTTCTTTATTTAGACTAAGAAAAGTACACAAAACCTATTTAGCTATATGTCAAGGAGAAATTAATAAAAAATCTGGTGTATGGGATAATGATTTAATTAGGTACGACGGTGATAAAAAAATAATTGAAAAAGCAAAAACAATTTTTACAGTTATTGATAAAAATTCTGAAGCAAGTTTATTAGAATTAAAACCCATTACTGGACGAAAACACCAGTTAAGAAAACAATTATATGCAATTGGAAATCCCATATTTGGAGATACAAAATATAAATTATCAAATTCTAATAAAGGAATTAATAAAAATTTAATGTTACATTCATATCAAATTAAATTTAAAATTAATGATATAAAACATACTTATTCAGCTTTGTTGCCTGATTACTTTAAAAAACTTTTAAAATCTAAAAGACTTAGATTTTCAAGTTTGAAATAAAATTTTTAACTAATATATCACTTAAATTTGAGTAATCCTGATCTAAAATATTTTTTAAATTAGTTACTCCTTTGTCTGAAATACCACATGGTATAATTTTTTTATATTTTTCTAGATCATTATTTATATTTATTGCAAAACCATGATAGGCAATCCATTTGCTAACTCTGATACCTATAGCAGCGATTTTTTTGACTTCATTATTATATTTATACCATATACCGATATTATCTTTATCTGGAAAAGTTTCTATTTTATAAAATTTTAAAGTTTGAATTATTGTTTTTTCAATAGTTGTTATAAATTTTCTGATATCTTTTTTTTTCCTTAAATCTAAAACAAAATAGCAAATTAATTGACCTGGTCCATGGTAAGTAATTTTACCACCTCTATTCGTTTCTAATATTTTAATGGATTTGTCAATAATCTCATTCTCTTTATAAGAAGTTCCTGCTGTAAAAACTTCATTATGCTCCAAAGTCCAAATTAATTCTTGATCATTATTTTCATATAAATCCTTTAATCTTGACTCTAATATATTAATAGCATCAAAATAATTTACTGGTTTTATTGACTTTTTGATCTCTATGTTCATTTATAATTTGTATTATCTTTATTATGTATTAATAGTGCAAATCTAAATTATAGGTAGATTTATGTCTTTAACTAAAAAAACTAAAGATAAAAAAGTAAATTTTGAATTTAATAAAGAATATATAAGAGTTGTTACCAGCAAAATAGCTAACAATGACGCTCAATTTATTACTAATTCATTTAACGAAATGCACCCTGCTGATGCTGCGGATATTATTGAGCACCTTAGCGAAGGGGATAGAGAAAGTTTAATTAAATTAAATAATTTTAATATTGATCCGGACGTTTTTGTTGAATTGAATGAGTCTATTCAATCGGAAATTATTACATATTTATCTTCAGATTCTATAGTTAGTATTCTAAAGGGTTTAGAGTCAGACGATGCTATATCTATATTGGAAAATGTTCCTGAAGAGGATAAAAATGCAATCCTTAGCTCTTTACCACCTAAAGATAGATTTGCTCTACTAGAAAGCTTAAGCTATCCAGAGGATACTGCTGCTAGACTTATGCAGCGTGAATTTACAGCTATACCAAGTAATTGGTCTGTAGGTCAAACAATTGACTATTTAAGAGAAAACAAAGATTTACCAGAAGAGTTTTTAGAAATTTTTATTGTTAATGAAGATTTCAAACCAATAGGAACTGTTCCTTCCTCTAGAGTTTTAACAACACCTAGAGATACTAAAATGGCAACAATTATGTCAGAATCTCAATTATTAATTCCTGTAGAAATGGATAAAGAGGAAGTTGCTAACTTATTTGAAAATTATAATTTGAATTCAGCTGCTGTTGTAGACAAAAACAATAAATTAGTTGGTATGATTATGAACGATGACGTTTTAACAGTCTTGAAAGAGGAAGCCGAGGAAGATGCTTTAAGATTAGCAGGGGTAGGAGATGAAGAAATTACTGATGGAGTTGTAAAAAAAACAAAGAGAAGATTCAATTGGCTTTTACTTAATTTATTTACTGCCTTTCTAGCAACATGGTGTATTAGTTTATTTGGAGCAACCATTGAACAAATGGTAGTATTAGCTTTCTTAATGCCGATTGTAGCTTCGATGGGAGGAAATGCTGGAATGCAAACACTTGCAGTAACAGTAAGAACTATAGCTACAAATGATTTAACTCAAAATAATTTCTCATCAAATGTATTTAAAGAATTTTCTATTGGTATTTTAAATGGAATTATATTTGCAGCAATAAGTGCTTTTATTGTTCAGCTATGGTTTCAAGATAGTATCCTTTCTCTGATCATAGCAATATCAATGGTACTAACAATGATCATAGCCGGATTATTTGGCATACTGGTTCCTTTTACCCTAAAAAAAATGAATATCGACCCAGCGATTGCCTCAAGTGTCTTTGTGACAACAATTACAGATGTAATTGGTTTTGTTTCTTTTTTAGGCGTAGGAGCATATTTTTTATAAAATTATAGGTTATCTATTAATCTGACGTTTTTTAAATAATAAGCAATAAACAATCTTGAATTATTTTTTGTATTTGAAAGTTTTAAGTTTTTTATATTTCTTAGCTCTAAATAATCAATTTTAATTTTATAATTATTTTTTAATTCTTTTTTTTTAAGATTTAAAAAGCTTGGAATATTTTTCTTATTTTTAGTATTTTTTTTAATATCTACTAATGTTTCATAAATCCTTGCTGCGATGATTAAATTAGATTTATTTAAAAGAAGATTTCTTGATGAGAGAGCTACATTATCCTTATCTCGAATTGTTTTGCAAGGAATAACCTTAGTTTTATATTTTTTTTCCAATTCTTTTTTTACCAAATATAGTTGTTGAAAATCTTTTTCTCCCATAAATATCTTCTTAGGTTTTACAATTTTAGTTAGTTTATTCATTACATCTAAAACACCTTCAAAATGACCTTTTCTAAATTTAGCACACAAAATTTTATCTTTTTTTAGCAATGTAATTTTTGATTTTTTTTTATCTTTGTATATGTCTTTAAATTTAGGAAGATAAACAAAATCAACTTTTTTGCTTTTTTTAAGAATTTTTAAATCTTTCTTGATATTTCGTGGATAGGATTTTAAATCTTTTTTATTATTAAATTGTTTTGGATTAACAAAAATACTTACAATTGTTTTTTTACAAAGTTTATTTGATTTATTTATTAGTGATAAATGACCTTTATGTATTCCACCCATAGTAGGAACAAAACCCAGGTCATTAAATGGCCTTAATGATTCAAATAATGTCGTATTGTTTAATAAAATTTTCATTTGTATAAAAATATTTAATAAGTAAAACATTTAAATGATTAAACAAGCAATTATTCCTTTAGCTGGACTTGGAACTCGGTTACTACCTTTAACAAGTGTTTTTGCTAAAGAGCTTTTACCCATCAATGGAAGACCTGGAATTGAATATATTCTAGATGAATGCATTGATGCAGGTATTAAAGAGATTGTTTTTATTATCTCTACTAAAAAATTAATGATTAAAAAATATTTTTACAGTGATCAATTTTATAAAAATATTATTAAAAAAAAAAAAGATCCTAGATTAATTAATGAGTATAAAAAAATACTTAAATATAAGAGTAAAATTAAGTTTGTTTTTCAAAATATTCCAAAGGGCACAGGTGATGCCGTCCTTAAGACAAAAAAATATATTAAAAATAAATATTTTTTAATGTTGTTACCAGATGATTTAATTATTAAAAAAAATTGTTCTAAGTCAATGATCAAGGTTCATAAAAAATATCAAGCTTCAGTAATGGCATCTATGAAAGTAAAAAAAAACAACGTTTCAAGATGGGGGATATATAAAATTAATAAAAAATTAGATAAAAGAAATTATGTTATTGATGGTGTTGTTGAAAAACCATCAGTAAAAAAGGCACCATCAAATAATGCTGTTATTGGAAGATATATATTACCACGAACTATTTTTAAAAAAATTAGATCTCTTAAACCTGGTAAAGGTAAAGAGATACATATTACTGACGCAATTCAACTATTAATAAATGATAAAGAAAAATTTATAGCTCATAATTTTGAAGGTAAATATCTTGATTGTGGAACAATGAGAGGCTACATCAACTCCTCGAAAGAAATAGGAAAAATATGAAATTATGTATGATTGGTACTGGTTATGTTGGTTTAGTAAGTGGAGTTTGTTTTTCTGATTTAGGCAATGATGTCATATGTGTTGATAAAGACATTAAAAAAATTAACAATTTAAAAAAGGGTATTGTTCCTATTTACGAACCTGGTTTAGAAGAATTAGTTTTAAAAAACTATAAGAATAAAAGACTGAATTTTTCAACAAACCTAAAAGAGTCGGTTAAAAAATCAGATATTGTTTTTATATGTGTAGGAACACCAACTAAAAAAAATAGTAATAGTGCTGACTTAAGCCAAGTATATACTGCTGCAAGAGAAATATCTAAATCTATAAAAAAATTTAAAATTATAATCAATAAATCGACTGTGCCCGTGACAACAGGTGATGAGGTTGAAAAAATTATATCTAAAAAAGTAAATAAAAAATTTTTTTCAGTAGTATCTAATCCTGAATTTCTAAGAGAAGGTGAGGCTATTAGAGATTTTATCTATCCAGATAGAGTGGTAGTTGGATCAAATGATAGTAAATCCCAGAGAATATTAAAAAGTTTATATTCACCACTAATATCAAAAGGTGCAAAATTTCTTTCTACAAAAAGAAGAGCAGCTGAATTAATTAAATATGCTTCAAATGCTTTTTTAGCGACAAAGATTACCTTTATAAATGAAATATCAAATTTATGTGAAAAAACCGATATAAATATTGAGGATATCTCAATAGGAATTGGACTAGATAAAAGAATTGGTAGCAGATTTTTAAGAGCTGGACCTGCATACGGTGGGTCATGTTTTCCAAAAGATACCAAAGCTTTAGTTTCAACTGCTGATAAATTCAAAACCAATTTATCAGTCGTAAAAAGCGTTATCAGATCTAATGATTTAAGATCTGATTTATTATCCAAAAGAGTTAGTTTTATTTTAAATAATAAAATTAAAAATAAAGTTGTATCCTTTTTGGGTGTAACTTTTAAAGCAAATACTGATGATATGAGAGACTCGTCTAGCCTAAAATTAATCCCATTTTTATCCAAGAAAGGTGCAAAAATTAAATATTACGATCCTACTGGATCAAAAAAAGAATTTAAAAAATTTAAAAATGTTGAATTTTCTAATTCAATACAAGAGTCGATCAAAGGATCAGATATTGTAATTATACATACAGAGTGGAATGATTTTAAATCAATTAATTTCAAAAAATTTTCAAAAAATAAAAAACTTATTATTTACGATATGAGAAATATTTATTCACCAAATAAAATTAAAAAATTAGGTTTTAAATATTTTGGTATCGGAAGATAATTTAATTTAACTCAAAAATTGCATCAACTTCAACAGACACGCCAAGTGGTAAGCTATTTGTACTTACTGCTGCTCTAGTGTGCATTCCTGCTTCACCAAAAACAGAAGCAATTAAATCAGAAGCTCCATTAATTATTTTTGGTTGATCTGTAAAGTTATCAGTTGAATTGACAAAACCTGTTAATTTTACACACGATTTAATTTTAGAAAGATCTCCATGGCAAGCTACTTTTGCTTGCGATATAATACTTAAACCACATCTTTCTGCTGCTTTATATCCTTCTTCTACTGATAAATCTTTCCCAATTTTTCCTTTTATTAACTCACCATTTTCATCAATTGAGATTTGACCAGATATAAATAAAAGATTTTCAGATATTTTTGTTGCAACATACGATCCAACAGGAGGTTTAGCTTCCGGGAGTTTAATTTTTAATTCTTCAATTTTTTTTTCAAAATTCATATTTAATTTAGTTTTTGGTAATTTTATTTTTAATATTATTAAAAATTTTTTTTGTTCCTTCTTTTATTTGTTCAGTTTTGGTAGCAGAACCTTCTTTTATTTTATTATTTACATTATTAGCACTATCTTTAATACTTTTAGCCTTACACTCTAGATATTCTTTTGAAAGTTTTTTAATTCCCGAACAATTATTTTCTTTAGCAATTGAAACACTAGAAGATAACAAATAAACTATTATAGTTATCAATATTTTTTTCATTTTTTTTTCTTTTTTTTAGTCTTTTTATTTCTATCGTATTCTCTTCTTTTCTCAATTAGTATAAGAGCCTCTTCCATTGTTAAATCTACTGGATCTTTTTCCTCTGGTATTGTTGCATTCAGAGATTTATATTTAATATATGGTCCATATTGGCCTTTCATGATTCGGACTGGTTTTTTATCTTCAGGATGTTCACCCAAATCTTTTATGATAGAAGAAGACATTCTCCCAGGTTTTGCTTCAGCTATTAGTGTAATAGCTCTATTTAAACCTATAGAAAAAATTTCTTCGACATTTTCTATTCTAGCTGATTTATTTTCACATTTTAGATATGGTCCAAATCTACCAGTGTTCAAAGTGATTTCTTTTTGATTTTCTGGATTGATACCCAATGATTTAGGTAATGAACATAGAAATTTTGCTTTATCTAAATCAATACTTTCTAATTCAATACCTTTTGGAATAGACACATTTTTCAATAATTCATTTACTTCAGTTTTCTTTTTTTTAGTTTGTTTTCTTTTTTTAGGTTTTTCTTCTTTAATATTTTCTTCAAGAACTTTTTCATACTGAAGATAGGGACCAAATCTCCCATTTTTTAAAAAAATATCATTCCCATTTTCATGTTTTCCTAGAAATTTTGGTTCTGCTAATTGTGACTGAGCAGCTGCTTTAGTTTTTGATAATGGTCTTGTAAATTTACATTCAGGATAATTTGAACATCCAATAAATGCACCTCCTCTAAAACTATTTTTTAAACTAAGGGAACCTGTGTCACATAACTGACATTTTCTAACTATCTTTCCTTCTTTATCAGTGTCAAATATCAATGCTCCCAAACTTTCATTTAAAAGATCTAAAACCTCTCTAGTTCTTTTTTCTTTTACCTCTGAAACATTACTATTAAAATCTTTCCAAAACATTTCTAAGACTTTTAACCAACTCTCTTTTCCAGAAGTTATTTCATCTAGCTGATCTTCTAGTCCAGCTGTAAAGTTATAATCTACATACTTTGAAAATAGTTTTTCTAAAAACGCAGAAATTAATTTACCTCTATCAGTTGGAAAAAATCTTTTGTTAACTATTTCAGCATAACCTCTATTTGCTATTGTTGAAATGATACTTGCATAAGTTGAGGGTCTTCCAATTCCTAACTCTTCTAATTTTTTAACCAAACTCGCCTCAGAGTAACGTGGGGGAGGTTGGGTAAAATGTTGTTCATCAATAAGAGCTTCTATATTAATTGGTCCTTTTGACATCTCAGGTAAAATTTGCTCATCATCATCTTTGCTCTGATTTGAATAAACTTTTAAAAATCCATCAAATTTCAAAACAGATCCACTTGATTTACATATAGTTTTACCGTCTTCAGATTCAATTGTTATTGTATTTCTGTCAAATTTTGCTGTTTCCATTTGAGACGATAGAGCTCTAGACCAAATTAAAGAATATAATTTTTGCTGGTCAGAGCTTAAATACTTTTTAATAGAGTCTGGATTTCTATTAATATCAGTTGGTCTTATTGCTTCATGAGCTTCCTGAGCATTTTTTGCTTTTTTTCCTGAGTAATTATTTGGATTTTCTGGCAAGTATTCGTTGCCATATTCTTTTTTAATAAAATTTCTAAAATCAGAGATAGCATCAGCTGATAAATTAGTTCCATCCGTTCTCATATAAGTAATTAACCCAACTGTATCTCCCTCAATTTCTATTCCTTGATAAAGTTTTTGTGCTATTTGCATTGTTCTTGATGCACCAAAACCTAATCTACTAGAAGCAACTTGCTGAAGTGTTGAAGTAGTAAAGGGTCCTGAGGGATTTCTGCTAACAACCTTTGAGGAAATGTCAGTTATGTTAAATTTTTTGTTCTTAATATTGGAAATTGCCTTCTCAATTTCTTCTTTATTTTTAAAAGAGAATTTTTCAATTTTTTCTCCATCAAGTTGAGAAATACTTGCTGTAATCTTGCTTTTATTTTTATCCTGAAAATTAATACTTAAAGTCCAAAACTCTTCAGGTTTGAATAATTCAATTTCATGTTCTCTTTCAGTAATTAATTTCAGTGCAACAGACTGAACTCTACCTGCTGATTTTGATCCAGGTAATTTAGTCCACAGTATTGGTGATATGTTAAATCCCACCAAATAATCTAATGCTCTTCTAGCCATGTATGCATCAACTAATAAGGGCTCTATCTGTCTTGGATTTTCAATACCATGTGTTACAGCTTTTTTTGTTATTTCATTAAATACTACACGTTCAATTTCTTTATCTTTTAAAAGTTTTTTTTCATCTAAATATTCTTTTACATGCCAAGCTATAGCCTCTCCTTCACGATCTGGGTCAGTAGCAAGAATTATTTTCGAAGAATCTTTTGCAGCATCTGTAATTTCTTTAAGATATTTTTTTGAAAAGCTATCAACTTCCCATTCCATTTTAAAATTTTGATCTGGATCAACGGATCCATTTTTTGAAGGAAGGTCTCTAATATGACCATAGCTTGCTAAAACGGTATAGTTATCACCTAAATATTTATTAATTGTTTTCGCTTTAGCAGGGCTTTCAACTATGACTAGATTCATAAAATAACAAACTACTTAAAAGAGTTTGATAGTCAAATTAATAAATTTTTGTCTTAGTTTCTTCTTTATTTTTCAAGCGTTTAATATTTTCTCTGTGGGTAAAAAATATTAAAATAAACATTATTACGTAGAAAAATACATTTTCTAAATCTCCCAAAATTAAAATATAAACAGGTATAGAAAGCGACCCTATCAACGAAGCTAAAGATGAATATTTAGAAATAAAAAAAATTATTAACCAACAAATACCAAATACTAAACCAAAAATAATATTTAAAGAAAAAAGTATCCCAACATATGTAGCTACACCTTTGCCACCATTAAATTTTAACCAAATAGGAAACACATGACCTATAAAAGCACATAAAGCTGATATATATACTACGTCAGGGAAATTAATTTTTACGTATAGAACAGGTATTACAGCTTTTAATACATCAAGTATTAGTGTCGAATAACCAATTAGTTTATTACCAGTTCTTAGAGCATTCGTTGCGCCAATATTACCAGAACCGATTTCTCTAATATCTTTTTTTAAAAATATTTTAGTTAAAATTAATCCAAAAGGAATTGATCCCATTAGGTACGAGATTATACCTATTATAAAAAGTTCCATTTTTATATTTTAAATAATTCTATACCTTTTACAAATGTATTGGTTACTTTTCCTTGAAGTTTCTTATCTTCAATTGAAGTGTTTTTAGATTTAGAGATTAAATTTTCTTTTTTTACAATCCATGGTTTATTGATATCTACTATACAAAAATCTGCATCATTACCTATAGACAAGTTACCTTTATTAATATTTAATATTTTTGCTGGGTTGGATGTTAATGCTTGAATGATAGTTTCAAGTTTTACAGATCCATTATGAAACAATTCTAAACTTAAAGACAATAATGTTTCAATACCAGATGCACCTGTTGCAGCTTGAGCAAAAGTTAATCTTTTAGATTCTTCATCTTCAGGTTTATGGTCAGAAACAATTACATCAATAGTTTTATCTTTTAATCCTTGAACTAAAGCTTCTCGATCTTCTTCTCTTCTTAGTGGAGGTGACAATTTTAAAAAAGTTCTAAAATCTCCAATGTCGTTTTCATTTAATGAGAGATTATTTATTGATACACCGCAAGTAAATTTAACATTTTGTTTTCTTTCTTTAATTATATCAACAGATTTGCCTGCTGATAGTTGAGATATATGATATCGACATTTAGTTTTTTCTAATAGAGTAAGATCTCTTTCAACTATAATTCTTTCAGCAATATCTGGTATACTTGATAAACCTAGTTTTGTTGCAATAATACCAGAATTAATCATTCCATTTTGAGCTAAATCAAAATCTTCAGCATGTTGCATTACAAGACATCCCAAATCTTTAGCTGAATTCATAATTCTAGACATAAGTCTAGTATTTTGAATTGTTTTCACTCCATCAGTAAATGCAATAATTCCTTTTTTAGCTAGTAAACCAAATTCAGTCATATTAGTACCATCAGTGTTTTGAGTTAATGAGGCACAAGGAAAGATATTTATTTTTGATTTATCACGTCCTCTTCTTTTCAAAAAATCTACTATAGAGACATTATCTATAATTGGATCTGTATTTGGCATGGTTACTACGGAAGTTACTCCACCAGACAATGCAGCATTACTCAAAGTTCTAAAATTTTCTTTATATTCATATCCTGGCTCGCCTACAAAAACTCTCATATCCACTATGCCAGGAAATATATATTTACCTTTTAAGTCAGTAGGCTTTTCTCTAGTTGGTAAATTATTTGTATTTACCTTTTTTCCTATTGCTTCTATCTTTCCGTCTTCTCCAATTATTAATCCACCATTTTCATTTATGGAATTATGAGGATCTATAATGTTTGCATTTATAAAGTATTGTTTTTTCATTTATTCACAAAATATTTTTAAACATGCCATTCTTACAGCAACACCTAATTCAACTTGTTCTTTAATTACACTCTTGTTTATGTCGTCAGCTAATCTTGTATCAATTTCAATTCCTCTATTCATTGGACCAGGATGCATAATTAGAGCATCTGATTTCGCATGATCAAGTTTGTCAGGAGTTAATCCGTAATATTCGTAGTACTCTCTATTAGATGAAAGATATGAACTGGTCATTCTTTCATTTTGCAATCTAAGCATCATCACAATATCACAATCTTTGAGACCTTTTTTCATATCAGTAAAAGTGTTTACACCAAATTTTTCAATTTCTTTTGGCATCAGATTAGATGGAGCTACTATGTTAACCTCAGCTCCTAACATTGTAAGAAGATAAATATTTGATCTAGCTACTCTTGAATGAAGTATATCTCCACAAATAGCGATTCTTAATCCTTGAATTTTTTTTTTTCGATTTCTAATTGTTAATGCATCTAATAATGCTTGGGTAGGGTGCTCACGTCTACCATCACCAGCATTTAATACGACACAATTAACTTTTTGAGATAATAGATTACAGGCACCAGAGTCTTGATGTCTGATAACAATTATATCAGGATGCATTGCATTTAAAGTCATTGCCGTATCAATTAAAGTTTCACCCTTCTTAATTGCAGAGTTACCCATATTCATTGACATAACATCCGCACCAAGTCTTTTTCCAGCAAGTTCAAATGAGCTTTGAGTTCTAGTTGATGGCTCAAAGAATAGGTTTATTTGTGTTTTACCTCTTAACACATCAATTTTTTTATTTTTACTCTGATTTAATTTTATAAAAGCTTCTGACTCATCAAGGATATAATTAATATCATTAACTGATAAATCTTGGATACCTAACAGATGTTTTTGTGAGATTTTAATAGCTTTATTGGTTTTAATTGCCATTAAAATTAACTCTATAGCTATAAAGCCCCTAAATGGCAAGGATTAATTATTTAAATAATCTATAGCTCCTTGAAGAATAAATGCAGCTGCATTTTGATCTATGTTTTTTTCACGCTTAGAAACATTAACATCAAGCTGACTGGATAGATTAAATGCGCCAACAGTTGAAAGTCTTTCATCCCAAAGACAAACATCTACATCAATATTTTGGTCTATATTTTTAGATACATCACTTACTGATTGAGCAGAAGGACCTAATGAACCATCCATGTTAATTGGATATCCAATGATAATTCCTTTAATATTGTTTTCCTCTATTATTTTTTTTAATGCGTTGATTAGATCATCATTATTGGTTTTATTGATCGTTTTAAAAGGTGTGGCTATTGACTGTTTTTCATCACAAATTGATACACCGATTCTTTTTGAACCAAGATCTAAACCAATCAATCTAGAGGTTTCAGACTGTTTTTTTTTGAATTCTTCAATAGTGATCATATTGTATATTTTAAACTTAAGTGATAGTTTGCGACATATTTAAATACCATATGAGCATCGATCTTAAAACAATAAAGCATATATCTAAACTATCAAGAATTTCTGTAGATGAGAAAAAAGCAGAGAAACTTGCAGGAGATTTAAATTCAATTTTCGATTTTATTGAAAAACTTAACGAATTAAAAACTGACAATGTTGAACCATTAACTTCTGTTGCTGAAACAACTCTAAAACTAAGATCAGATGAGGTAAAAATTAAAAACTTAAGAGATCAAGTGATAAAAAATTCTCCTAAGGAAAATGAAGATTATTTTGTAGTACCAAAGGTAATTGAATAATGTCAGATATAACTAAACAATCATTATCTGAGTTAGTAGAAAATATAAAAAGTAAAAAACTTTCCTCTAATGAAGTTACTAAAGCATTTGTTGAAAGATCAGAAAAATCAAAAGAATTAAATACATATATAACTGAAGATTATGCAAATGCTTTAAATAAAGCAAAAAAGTTTGATGAAAAACCTAATCTCGATCTTAAATTGCCTGGCATCCCAATGGCTGTAAAAGATTTATTTTGTACAAAAGATTTAAGAACTACGGCAGGTAGTAAGATTTTAAATAACTTTGTTCCAACCTATGAGTCGACAGTTACACAAAACATTTGGAATGAAGGAGCTATCCTAATGGGGAAATTAAATTGTGATGAATTTGCAATGGGTTCATCTAATGAAACTAGTTTTTTTGGTAATGTACAAAACCCAATTGATAAGAATTTAGTTCCAGGAGGTTCTTCAGGTGGATCGTCTTCTGCTGTAGCAGCTCAATTAACACCAATAACTATTGGAACAGATACAGGTGGATCTATAAGACAGCCTGCTTCATTTACTGGAACTGTTGGATTAAAACCTACTTATGGTAGTTGCTCTAGATACGGAATTGTAGCATTTGCATCATCCCTAGATCAAGCTGGTCCAATGGCACAAAATGTTAAAGATTGTGCGTTGTTGCAGGAAGTTATTAGCACTTATGATGAAAAAGATTCTACATCAATAGACTTTAAAAGAAACGAGTACAGCAAAGAATTAACAAAAGATATTAAAGGTAAAAAAATAGGAATACCCAAAGAATATAGAGTAGATGGCATGCCTAAAGAAATAGAAGACCTATGGAAAAAAGGTATTGAATATGCAAAAGATTGTGGTGCTGAGATTATCGATATATCTCTACCACACACTAATTATGCACTTCCAACTTATTACATAGTAGCACCAGCAGAGGCCTCATCTAATTTGGCTAGATACGACGGTGTTAAATACGGTTTTAGAGCTGAAGGAGAAAATCTTATTGATATGTATGAAAAAACTAGATCTGAAGGATTTGGTGCTGAGGTTCAAAGAAGAATAATGATTGGAACTTATGTTTTATCTTCAGGATATTATGATGCTTATTATCTTAAAGCACAAAAGGTAAGAAAACTTATTAAAAATGATTTTGATGATGCTTATAAAAAAGTTGATGCAATTCTAACCCCATCCACTCCAAGTTCAGCTTTTAAAATTGGTGAAAAAACAAATGATCCGGTTTCAATGTATTTAAATGATATTTTTACTGTTCCTGTAAATTTAGCAGGTTTACCTGGAATTTCCATACCTGCAGGCCATGATGCTAAAGGATATCCATTAGGATTACAGATAATTGGCAAAGCTTTTGATGAACAAAATATTTTAAACATTGCATATGCTATGGAAGAAAAAATTAATTTTAAAAATAATATTACTGATTGGTGGATTAAGTGAGTAAGAACAAATCTGAATATCTAATTAATAGACATGATAATCAATATGAAGTTGTCATTGGTTTAGAAGTTCATGCACAAGTTACATCGCAGTCGAAATTATTCTCAACATCAGCGACCAAATTTGGAGCTGAGCCAAATACTCAAGTAAGTTTAGTTGATGCAGCATTTCCAGGAATGCTGCCAGTAATAAACGAATATTGCGTAAAACAAGCTATCAAAACAGGAATTGGTTTAAAAGCTAAAATCAATAAGAGATCTGTCTTTGATAGAAAAAATTATTTTTATGCAGACTTACCTCAGGGATATCAAATCTCACAATTCAAAGATCCAATTGTAGGTGAGGGTAAAGTAATACTTGATATGCCAGATGGTCAAAAAGAGGTAGGTATTGAAAGATTACACTTGGAGCAAGATGCCGGTAAAAGCATTCATGATTTAGATCCTAAAAATACTTTTGTAGATTTAAATAGATCAGGTGTGGCTTTAATGGAAATTGTAAGTAAACCTGACCTAAGGTCCCCAGATGAAGTAAATGCATATATTAAAAAATTAAGATCTATAATGAGATATTTAGGCACCTGTGATGGAAACATGCAGGAAGGATCTTTAAGAGCCGATGTAAATGTATCTGTTAGAAAAAAAGGTTCAAAAGAGTTTGGAACCCGTTGTGAGATCAAAAATGTTAACTCAATAAAATTCATGCAGATGGCAATTGAATACGAAGCTAATAGACAAGTTGATTTAATTGAGGATGGTCAAACGATTGATCAAGAAACAAGGCTTTTTGATACTAAAAAGAATGAAACTAGATCAATGAGATCAAAAGAAGATGCACATGATTATAGATATTTTCCAGATCCAGACTTATTGCCATTAGAAGTTTCAGATGATTTTATTGAAAACTTAAAATCAGAAATTCCAGAGTTGCCAGATGAAAAGAAAAAAAGATTTATAGAAAAATTCAAGTTATCTCCTTACGAAGCTAACATTTTAGTTTCCGATATTGAAACATCCAATTACTTTGAAAATGTAATTAAAAAATCTGATGTAAAACTTGCAACAAATTGGATAATTGGTGAATTATTTGCAGCGTTAAATGAAAAAAATTTAGAAATAACTGAAAGCCCTATAAGTGCAGGCAATTTATCAAAGTTAATAAATTTGATTAAAGATGGAACAATTTCAGGAAAAATTGCAAAAACAGTATTTGAACAAATGATGAAAGGCGACCAGGATCCTAAAAAAATTGTTGAAGAAAAAGGTTTAAAACAAGAGAGTGATCCAAAAGCACTTGAGGCGCTGATAGATAAGGTTATTGATGATAACAGAGATAAAGCTACCGAATATAAATCAGGTAAAGTTAAATTATTTGGTTTCTTTGTTGGACAAGTAATGAAAGTTTCTGGTGGAAAAGCAAATCCTCAATTAGTTAATGAGATTTTAAAGAAAAAACTTTAGAATTTATGGGTTCAGACCTTAATATAACTAAAGAACTCCAAGATTATATTTTAAGTCATGGATTTAATTTACATCCAGTCCAAAAAGAAATAATTGATTACAACACTTCTCTTGGTGATATCAAAAGAATGCAAATCTCAATTTCACAAAGTCAATTTCTGCATTTAATTATAAAAATTTCAAATATTAAAAACATTTTAGAGATAGGTACATTTACAGGATTAAGTACGTTATCTATGGCTTTAGCATTATCAGATGATGGCAAAATAATTGCTTTAGATAAAAATAAAGAAACTAATAAAGTTGCAACAGATTTTTTCAAAAAAGCTAAGCAAGATCATAAAATAAAAACATTAATTAAACCTGCTTTAGAAAGTTTAGATGAAATTAAAAATGAAAAGTTTGATTTAGTTTTTATTGATGCTGATAAAATGAATTATATTGAATACTATGAACGTTCTTTACAATTATTGAACAAAAATGGTCTAATAATCATTGATAATGTTTTATGGTATGGAGAAGTTGTGAATGAAAACAATAATGATAAATTTACTAAAAATATTAAAGAGTTTAATAGTCATATCTCAAAGGATACAAGAGTTGAAAAGTTAATAATTCCTCTTGGTGATGGTATGACTGTTTGTAGAAAATTATAATGTTTGAAGTAGTTGGTTTTTATAAATTTGTCAAAATTTCTTATCTAAAGAAAAATCAAAAAGTTTTATTAGAAACTTTAAAAAAGAAAAACATTAGAGGTACAATAATAATCTCTAAAGAGGGGTTAAACGGAACTATCTCTGGTAAAGCTGCAGACATTAAATTCACAATTAACAATTTAAAAAAAACTTTTAATTTTAAAGAATTTAACAGCAGCAATAAGTCTAAAAGCTTATTCCAACCATTTCATAAACCTAAAGTGAAAATCAAAAACGAGGTTGTTCCTATGAATTTAATTTTAAAAAAAAGAATAAAGAAAAAGGATAGCCATGTAGATCCAATCAAATGGAATAAACTGATTAAAGAAAAGGATACTGTTCTTATAGATGCGAGAAAACCATTTGAGCATGATGTTGGAACATTTAAGGGAGCAATCAATCCTGATGTTGATAACTTTAGAGATTTTCCAAAATATCTAAAAAAATTAAAAAAAAATCAACCTATAGCTATGTTTTGTACTGGTGGAATTCGTTGTGAAAAGGCATCTGTATATTTGGAGAATAAAGGGTTTAATAACATTTATCAGTTAAATGGTGGAATTTTAAATTATCTTAAAAAAACAAATAAGAAAAAAAGTTTATGGAAAGGTGAATGCTTTGTTTTTGATAACAGGATTAGTTTAAAACATGGTCTAAAAGTTGGTTCTTACTCAATGTGTAGCGGTTGTAGGAAGCCAGTATCTCGTAAGGATAAAAAATCAAAAAAATATGAAGAGGGCGTTTCATGTCCAAATTGTCACGACAATCTGACAGATGATCAAAAATCAAGATTTAGGATGAGGCAAAAACAAATTAATCTTGCTAAAGCAGTAGGAAAAAGACATATCTTTCAAAAAGAGTATTAACAGATCTTAAATTAATGAATTTATTAAAAGATGAAGTTTCGTTATTAGTAAGAAAACTTGCTGTACCAGCAAGTGTAGGAACCTTATTCCAAACACTTTACACAATCGTAGATACTTTTTATGCGGGAAAAATATCGCCAGAAGCCTTATCTGCTTTGAGCAAGTCTTTTCCGATATATTTTTTGATTATTGCGACATCCATAGGAGTTACCGTAGCAGGAACATCATTGATTGGCAGCAGTATTGGAGAAAAAAATGAAAAAAATGTTTTAAGTTATTTTGGAAATGTAATCATTTATTCGATTATAATCTCGATAGTTGTATCTATTTTAGGATTTACTTTTGGTGAAAAGATATTCTTATTAATGAATTCCTCTCAAGAAGTAACAATTCTTGGTCTCGAATATATAAATGTAATTTTTTTAGGTACAATATTATTTATTTTAGTAGTAGCATTAAATTCATTCTTACACGCAGAAGGAGATACTAAAACTTACAGAAATGTTCTAATATTTTCTTTTTTCTTAAACATTATTTTAAATCCAATTTTTATTTTTGGTTTTTTATTTATACCACCATTAGGAATAACTGGTATTGGGATAGCAACTTTAATTGCCCAATTTATATCTTTGTTAGTTATTCTGATAAAAATATTAAATAATCAAAGAATTAAACAAATAACTTTAGACCATTTCAAAGCTAAATTTTTTTTCTTAAAAAATATTTTTTTTCAATCAATGCCAATTACAATTGCCATATTAGGATATTCTATTGCCGCAACAGTTGTTTTTACATATGTTGGATTATTTGGTGAATATGCTGTAGCAGGATATGGATCTGCCACAAGAATTGAGCAAGTAGTTTTGTTACCAATACTAGGAATTAATACAGCAATAATTTCTATAATAGCACAAAATATTGGAGCAAAATATTACGATAGAGTGGAGCAATCCTATTTCACCTCAATAAAATACGGTCTATTGTTAATGTTAATTGCTGGTGTAGTTATTTTTATAAGTGCTGACATTGTTCCTAAATTCTTTTCTTCAAACCCAGAGGTAATTATGCATGGCTCAATGTACCTTAAGATTTCAGCATTTATTTTACCTGCTTATCCAATATTTTTCTTATCAAATGGATTTTTTATGGCTTTAAAAAAATCTGAAAAAGCAATGGTTAATAATATTGCCAGAAATGTTATAGTACCAGTTTTATCCTTTTACATTGCAAAATATTTAAATGCAGATTTTAAAACTTTTTTTTATATTTGGGCTATCTTTCAATGGCTGATATCATTGATGTTACTTTTTTATGTCAAATATTATATTAAACACAAATTGGCTAATATTTAATATTTTTTAAATATGTTTTTTACAAAAAGAAAAGCGATAATTTTAATTATAATCTGTTCGATATTTTTTATTCTCACATATAAAGATGTTAGGTCTGAAGAGATTAAAGAAATTTCTGGAAATGCTCAAATTATTGATGGTGATACAATAAAAATAAATTCAAAAAAAATAAGATTGCATGGAATTGATGCACCTGAATTCAAGCAAATGTGTAAAAAACCATATTTAACAATAATTTTTTTTACTTTTACTAAAGATTATCCATGTGGAAAAATTTCAACTCAAAAATTACAAAAAAAAATAAATAACAAAGTAATAACTTGTAAAATTTTGGATGTTGATAGATACAAAAGATTTATTGGAGAATGTTATAAAAGAAATTTAAACTTGAATTCTTGGCTAGTTTCAAACGGTTATGCAGTAGCTTATAGAAAATACTCAAAAAAATATATATCAAACGAAATTAATGCTAAAAATGAAAAAAAAGGCCTTTGGCAAGGTAAATTTGAAATGCCATGGGACTTTAGAAGAAAAAAATAAGTTTATAATCTTGAAGCACAATCTTCAATCCAAGAACAAAGATGTTCAGCAAAAGATCTTCTAACAAACAGATTTACAACATTTTCATCTTTATGGTGCATAATCACATCTATATGATTTAAAACTGTCTGAGTTGTTGATCCTTTCTTTTCCTTAAATTCATTAAAATTAAAAGGAGATCCTGCTGAAAAAATTTCATAAATATTTTTGCCTTTAAGTTCTAATTGAACAAATTGATCTGTTACATTAGTAACAGCACCTAAATTTGTTTTTGAAATACTATTAAATAACATTTCATGTAGTTCGTATTTAATGGCGTCCTTACTTACAAGCTGGTTAGAAACTATCATCCATTCATCTGGGCTAAGCCATATTGCTGTTAATTTATCACTAGTTGTTGATGTGTTTGCCTCTGTAGGTAGGATCATATTAAGATTTTTACCAATATTTTTTAAAAATTCTCTTCTTTTACCTCTTAAATTAATTTTCATTACTTGAGAGATTTCTTTTACTGAAACACTTTCTTGATTAATTTCATTTTTGATAACTGAATTATAATTAAGCATTTAAACTCTCATTTTTCTCATCGTAAAACACTGGATTTGCAACAGTGACATTAATATTTTTATTTTCCATTGGCACATAAAGTTGTTTTCCCATCATGTCTTTTCCACCTCTAACTACTGCAAGTGCGATTGATTTGTTAAGGTTGGGACTGAAATAACTTGAAGTTACATGTCCAAGCATTTCTACTGGACTTTGATTTAACTCAGAAACGATTTGCGCTCCTTCCTCTAAAATTACATTTGGATCTTCTGTTAATAATCCCACCAATTGTTTTCTATCTTCTTTTATTGTATCAGACCTATAAAGAGATCTTTTACCTATGAAATCGTATTTCTTCTTGCTTACTATCCAATCCATTTGAAGATCGATAGGGGTCATTGTTCCGTCAGTATCTTGACCAACAATAATAAAACCTTTTTCTGCTCTTAATAAGTGCATTGTTTCTGTTCCATAAGGTGTAATGTTAAACTCTTTTCCTGCTTCTATACACTTTTCCCATAAATCTTTTCCATAGCTTGCTTGAATATTTATTTCGTAGCTGTGTTCTCCAGTAAAACTAATTCTCATTATTCTGCATTCAATATTACCGATTTTAGCTTCTTTGAATGACATGTGAGGAAAGCTTTCATCTGATAAATCTAAATCGGGAATTATTTTTTTAACAATTTTTTTACTATTAGGTCCACATAAACTCGCCGTAGCATAATGATCTGTTACAGAAGTTAAATACACATCAAGCTCAGGCCATTCTGTTTGAAGATAATCTTCAAGTTTACCTAAAACATTAGCAGCACCACCAGTTGTTGTGGTCATAAGATAATGATTTTCACCTAATCTTGTTGTAACTCCATCATCATAAACCATACCATCCTCATTTAGCATTAGGCCATATCTACATTTCCCTATAGGTAATTTTGACCAAGCATTTGTATAAACTCTATTTAAAAATTCAGAAGCATCACTTCCTTGAATATCAATTTTACCGAGAGTAGAGGCATCTAATATACCAGCACTTTCTCTAGCAGCTTTACTTTCTCTTTGAACTGCCTGATGCATAGTTTCTCCGTTAATAGGGTAGTACCATGCTCTCTTCCATTGACCGACATTTTCAAATTCAGCTTTATTTTCAACATGCCAATCATTCATTGGTGTTCTTCTAAAAATATCAAAAAACTTTCCTACATTTCGACCTACAATAGTTCCAAACGTTAATGGTGTGTAAGGAGGTCTAAAAGTTGTGGTCCCTAATTCTCCCATTTTAACGCCTGCTGTATCTGCAATTATGCCTAACGCATGCATATTTCCTAGTTTACCTTGATCAGTTCCCATTCCAGTAGTTGTGTATCTCTTAACATGTTCGATAGATCTAAAACCTTCTCTTAATGCCAATTTGATATCTTTAGCGGTTGCATCATTTTGATAATCTACAAATGGTTTAGTTTTACCCAAAGGTTTATCAGAAGGTAGCAACCAAATATTTCTTTTTGAATTTTCCTGATCAATTTCAACTTTAATTTTATCTAAATCCGTTTCTTTAATATTTAGACCATCTTTAAGCTTTTGATTTAAATTTTTAATGATTTCATCAATTTTAAAATCTCCACCACAAGATCCTACACTTATTTGTTCGGATGTATTTTGATTTGGTAAGAAAATCTGTTTTTCCTCATCAAAATTAAGTTTACTACCTGATTGTGTGTATAAATGCACTGCAGGCGTCCAACCACCAGCAACTCCTAAGCAATCACATGAAATAGAAATTTTACTTCCAGTAACTGAAGTGCCATCATTAGATAGTTTCATTATTGAAACACTATTTAATCTTTTGTATCCAGCTGTATCAACAATTGTATGTGACCAGTAAATTTTAATACCTGCTTCTTCTATTTTTTTTACAATTTTACTTTCAGATTGGTCTCTAATATCAACGATTGCTCCAACATTGATGCCTTTGTTATATAATGACAAAGCACTTTCATAAGCACTATCATTATTAGTAAAAAATACATTTTTACTACCACATGCAACTCCATAAAATTCACTGTATTTTTTAATAGCAGATGAAAGCATTATTCCTGGTCTATCATTATTATTAAATATCAATGGTCTTTCTAATGCACCTGTGGCCAAAATAACCTTCTTAGCTCTAATTTTAAGAAGTCTTTGTCTAATTTTATTTGTTTTATCTTTTGCTTCTAAATGATCAGTTAGATTTTCTTTAGCCAATAGATAATTATATTGATGGTAAGCAGCTACACTTGTTCTAGTTTTTATTTCAAGATTTTTAATATTTTTAAGTTCCTCTATTTCTTTTTTCAACCATTCAGAAGGAGTTTTATTATCAATTTTGTTAAATTCATTGTTTTCATAAACAGTCGAACCACCAAGTTCATTTTTTTCATCAACTAACAACGTTTTAAAATTATTTTTAGCTGCATTTTTTGCTGCTAATATTCCTGATATACCTGCACCTACAACCAATACATCACAGTGAATATTTCGGTGGTCATAAATGTCAGGATCACTTGATGTTGGTGATTTCCCCAAACCGGCTGAGTGTCGTATGAAAAATTCATATTTTTCCCAAAAACTTGCAGGCCACATAAATGTTTTGTAATAAAAACCTGCTGGAAAAAAAGGGGAGAGAAAATTGTTTATTCCACCAATATCAAATTCTACACTCGGCCAACAATTTTGACTAGATGCCTCCAAACCTTCATAAATCTCTACTTCAGTTGCTCTAACATTTGGTTCTGTTCTGTTGGTACCAGGGTTTATTTGAACTATAGCATTTGGTTCCTCTGAACCTGAAGTCATAATTCCTCTTGGTCTATGATATTTAAAACTTCTTCCAACTAAATGAACATCGTTTGCAAGTAATGCTGAAGCTAATGTATCACCTTTAAAACCATGGTAAGTTTTGCCGTTAAATTTAAAGGAAATTCTATTAGTTTCATCAATATACTCACTGGATTTTACTCTTAATTTTTTATTCATTTTATTGAGCGGGTGGTTTTTCACCCATTTTGTAAATTGCTTTTATTTCGTCGTTAGAAGTATCTCTAACCATATTAAACCATTTACGACAACCATGTGCATGGTTCCATCTTTCAAATTGAACACCTTTAATGTTTTTTCTCATAAATAAATATTCTGCCCATTCATCATCACTTAATTCTGTTGGTTGCTTAGGTCTCTCGATATGAGCTTCACCTCCAGCCTTAAATTCTTGCTGATCTCGTTCTCCACAGTATGGACAGTTTATTAAAAACATTAATGAGCAACCGCTGCAGCCCCATGTTCATCAACAAGGTCTCCGCTTACAAATCTATTTAAATTAAATGCAGCATTAAGTTTGTGTGGTTCATCATTTGCAATAGTATGTGCAAATAAATCTCCGGATCCAGGAGTTGCTTTAAATCCTCCAGTACCCCAACCACAATTAAAGTATAATCCTTTAATTGAAGTTTTACTTAAAATTGGACTAGCATCAGGACATATATCTACTATTCCTCCCCATTGTCTTAACATTCTCATTCTACTAAAAATTGGATATAATTCTAAAATTGCATTTAATGTTCCTTCAACTATTTGGTGACTTCCTTTTTGAGTATAAGAAACATAATCGTCTGTTCCAGCACCAATGACTAATTCCCCTTTGTCAGATTGACTAACATAAGCATGCACTGCGTTAGACATTACAACTGTATCAATAATTGGTTTTACAGGTTCAGAAACTAAAGCCTGTAAAGGTTTACTTTCAAGCGGAAGTCTTAGGCCCGCCATATTAGCTATGACGCTAGAATGACCAGCTGCAACAACACCAACTTTTTTAGTTTTAATAAAACCTTTTGTTGTTTCTATTCCCTCAACACTATCTCCATTTCTTTTTATTCCTTTAACTTCACAATTTTGAATAATATCAACACCCATTGCATCAGCTCCTCTAGCATATCCCCAAGCAACTGCATCGTGTCTTGCTGTACCCGCTCTTCTTTGTAAAGTTCCCCCTAAAACAGGGTACCTAATATCTGGTGATGTATTTATTATTGGACAAAACTTTTTAATTTCTTCAGTGCTCAAGTATACTGCATCAATACCATTTAATCTATTAGCATGTGTTCGTCTTTTTAAATCTCTAACATCTTGTAAATTATGTGCAAGGTTCATTACACCTCTTTGACTAAACATTACATTATAGTTTAGTTCTTGAGATAAACCTTCCCAAATTTTTAATGCATGATCATATAATCCTGCACTAGCATCCCATAAATAATTTGATCTAATAATTGTAGTATTACGTCCAGTATTTCCTCCACCAATCCAACCTTTCTCGACTACGGCAATATTATTCATATTGTGTTTTTTTGCTAAATAGTAGGCTGTTGCTAAACCATGGCCACCACCACCAACAATAATGGCATCATATTCTTTTTTAGGAGTAGGATCTTTCCAGGCTCTTTGCCAATTTTCATGATATGAAAAAGCATTTTTTATCAAAGAAAATATTGAGTACTTATTTCTCATAATAATTGAATAAATACTTTATAAATATTGAATTTTCAATAAAATCGCATAATACACAATGTCATATGGAAGAGTGGGTGAGAGGCTTAAACCAGTCGTTTGCTAAATGACCGTGCGAGGAAACTTGTACCGAGGGTTCGAATCCCTCCTCTTCCGCCATACAAAATAGTTCATAATTTAATAATCTTTTGTTTCAATTCTTTTATTTAATTCATTAAAAACACCTTTCCAGTTATTAAACTTGCTTTGTTGAATGATGTTTATTTTTGGGTAGAAACATTTATGAGTTAATTCAATATACCAACGCCACTCAGGATTAAAACTTAGTAACAAAAATGTTTTAATGTCTAATGTACCTGCTAAGTGAGCAATAGCAGTATCTGAAGTAATTACTAACTCCATATTCTTTAATATAGATACTGTATCTTCAAAAGCATTTTTTCCAATATCTATTTCAGTTGATAAATCAATTAAAAGATTTTCAAATTTATTTTTTTTTATTTGTTCAGATCCAAAGTTTTTTTGCAAACTAATAAATTCAAAATTTCGATTATTTAGAGTATTTTTAAAATATGAGAGTGGTATGGATCGCATGTCATCGTGTCCATATCTATGATCACCTTGCCAATTTATTGCAATAAGAGGTTTTTTATAGACACTTAATTTTTCTTTCCAATAAATATCATTTTTTTGATTAATATTTATGTAATTAATATTTTCTTCGAAGCTTTTTGTTTCTTTGTAACAAATGCCAGGCAAACTTAAAAGATGCTGATGATAATCAATTTTATTTACATCATTTAAATCTGAAATAATTTCAAAAGGTGTATTTCTAAACAAATGTGCTAGTTTTTTATGTGCATAAAAAAATATTTTAACATTAAATTTTTTATCGAGCCAAAATAAATAACGAAAAAAATTTATATTATCCCCATAGCCCTGTTCACATATAATTAAAATTGTTTTATTTTCTAAATCTTGTCCATTCCATTCAATAGATTTGAATTTATCTAAGACTTCTTTGTGTCTTCCTTGTGGAGTTATTTTTTCTTTTCTAAATTCATAATTCTCAAAGGCTAATTCTAGGTCTGATAAAGCAAAATAACACCATGCAATATTAAATTTAGTTTTAATACGTTTTGGATTAATTTCTAAAACTTTTTTATAATTAAGTAGAGCTTTGTTAAATTCTTTAATTCTTAAATAAATATGACCAAGTGTTACATAAGAATGAACAAAATTTTTATTTACTTCAATACTTAAATTTAGGTATTTAATAGACTTCTCAAGTTTTCTTAAAGCAAAATATGATAAAGCTGAATGATATAAAGCATTAAGATTTTTTTTATTGATCATTAAAACTTTTTTGAAGTAAATTAAAGATTCATCAAAATTTTTTTCTTCTAAATAAACTAGACCTAAATTTAAATTAGCGTCCTCATGATTTTTGTTTATTTCTAAAACATTAAAAAAAAATTTTTTTGCTTTAGTATAATTCTTTCTTTTAACTTCAATAACGCCAAGAAAGAAAATGCCAATAATTTTTGTTTTAGAATTTTCTTTTAAGTTTTCAAAAATTTTAATTGACTCTTCATACTTATTATTTTCAAAAAGATTAATGCCCTCGTTAATTATTTTCTCTATTTCGAGCCTCTCATTTTCCATTATTTAATACAAAGGTTTATCATCAAAGAATTTTTCCATTTTGATAGGTTTTTGTTCTAGTATGTATCTATATACATTGTAATTTTCTAGTACTCTTTGAACATAATTCCGTGTTTCTCGAAATTTTATTAATTCAACCCAATCTACATATTCAATTTGTTTTTTTTGAGGATCTTTATTAATCTTTCTCCAGTACTTGACTCTATTAGGGCCAGCATTGTAAGCAGCCACTGCAAAAGGGTAAGCACCATCATATTGTAGAATTAAACCTGCGATATAATGTGAACCTAAATTAATGTTATATTCTGGATCAGTGGTTAATCTTGATTTTGAATAAGGAAGTTTAGCTTGTTTTGAAACTAATTTTGCTGTGTAAGGCATCAATTGCATTAATCCTTTTGCACCAGCGTGACTATTAGCTTCCAAATCAAATTCACTTTCTTGACGAATTATTGATAGAATTAAAGCGCTTTCAGGAATTTTTCTGCCATTGATATTTTTGGGTGTGCTTATAATTGGATAATTATATTTATTATGAAATCTTTTTTGATAAGACGCAATTTTTGAAACCTGAATAGCAAAATCATATCTGTTTATACTTGTAGCTAATTCAGCCGCCAAAACTTCACTACCTTTAGATATATTATCCTTAGCTAAATGCCTTAAAATATGTTTTGTATATTTGTCTTTCTTTAATTCATGCAGAAGATAAGAAATTTTAACAAGCTCTTTATTAAAAAATTGTATCCTATATTTTGGATCAATTTCCATGTCTTTATCTAACTCAAACTTTCCATTTGGATTTATTTTTAAAAAAGCTAGTTGACCATAATACGTAGTTAAATATTTAGTAGCCTCTCTATACCAATTATTTGATTGTTCTCTTTCACCTATTTTTTCATAAGCTCTTCCAAGCCAATAAGCACCTCTAGATAAGCTTATTGGGTAACTAACATTTTTATAAAAATTTTTAAAATGATTTTTAGCAGTTAAAGGATCGTTTAAAAAACTTAAAGCTATCCAGCCGCTCATCCATTCTGCAGCAGCATATTCAGACCCTTCGGTCATTCCATGATTGCTTGAAATTTTATAAGAAATTTCATATTTTTTTTTATAAAGCAACGCTCTTGAAATAATTTCTCTTTCTTTCCACCATTTTTCAGGTCTGACTAAATACTCTTTATCATTTCTTATCTTTAATAAGATTTCAGCTGAAGAATCTACACGTCCCTTTTTTCTTCTCCATTTTAATCGATCATAGTTTAACCCAGAATCATTCTTAAATTTTTGTGGAACATTGGCTATAGCTTGGTCAACACCATAGCCCTTACTCATTAAAAGATGTCTTGCGTTATATAAAAGCTCATAATCTTTTGGCAGATACCTTATTAATCTTTGTAAATCCCAACGATCACCATTCCAAGCTAAATAATCAGCTCGTTTTATATAGTCATTTGCATTTAAATATTTTTTAAATTTTTTTCTAAAATATTTTAATTCATTTTTTGATAAATCAGCTGTTATCCAGCCTTCTTTAATTAGTTTTGTACCCTTGTTTTTGTCTCCAACTAAAATGTAACTTTCTCCAAGTATCATTTTTCCATAACCACTTAATGGATCTTTTACTCCGAACCAATTTATTATTTTTTTTGGTGAAACACTTTCTGTTGATAGTTTGTGTTCAGCAAGATATCTAATTCTGTCTATTCTTGGATAATCTGAATTTTTATTTAAAAAAACTTGATATTCGTAAAAGGAAGCTTGATTACCAGAGGTTAAAAGATGTCTCCATTTTATAAAATTATAAATTGAGTTGTCTTTTGCTTTTTTTGCTATTTTAAGTGCAGATGTCCATTTACTTTTCTGCATTTCTGAAATGGCTTTTTTAGCCAACCCGAAGTCCCTTTTACTATAATATTTTGAAATTTTTATATTCATTGCTGAGCTAATGCCGGCTAAAGTTGGCTTTTTCTTCGGTATTTTAAAACTTAATTTTTTTTCTTTTAAAACCAACTCCTTTTTAACAATTACTTCTTTGATTTTAACTTCTTTAGTTTTCGAGGGTTTCTTTAAAGGTTTAAGGATATTTATAGATATTTTCTTTTGAATTTCTTCTTTACTTAAAATAGGTTTTTTTAAGGGTACAATTGAATTGATTTCAGCAAAAAGATTATTTGAAAACATTAATATTGATACACTGAAACATAAAAATAATATTTTTTTGAGCATAATCTTTTAGTATATGAATCTTTAAACTATGTTATAAGTATTTATGTTCAAAGGATCAAATGTTGCTTTAATTACACCATTTAAAAATAATGGTTTAGATGAGGAAGCATATATAAATTTAATCCATTTCCATATTGATAATGGTACCAATGGACTCGTTCCTGCGGGCACAACAGGTGAATCTCCCACCTTAAACCATGATGAGCACCAAAGAGTAATAGATTTATGTATAAAAGAAAGTAATGGAAAAATTCCTGTAATTGCCGGAACGGGGTCAAACTCAACTGAAGAAGCGATTTCTTTAACCACTCATGCAGAAAAAGCAGGGGCTAACGGAGCTTTGATAGTTACACCTTATTATAATAAACCAACTCAGGAGGGTTTGTATCAACATTATAAAGCAATTAATGATAAGTGTGGCATTCCACTTATAATTTATAATATTCCTGGAAGATCTGTGATTGATATGTCAGTGGAGACCATGGCTAGACTGTTTGAATTAAAAAATATAGTTGGTGTTAAAGATGCAACAGGTGATTTAGATAGAGTTAATCAGACGTTTGAAAAAATGGGTAAAGATTTTATTCAATTAACAGGTAATGATGATAATGCTTTTGAATTTAATAAACGTGGTGGGGTAGGAGCTATTAGTGTAACAGCTAATATTGCACCTAAACTTTGTTCAGATTTTCAAAAATTCTCAAAATCAGATACCGATAACGAAATGAAAGAAGCAGAAAGATTAGATAAAATATTACAACCAGTTCATCACTCAATGTTTGTTGAGAGCAATCCTAGTCCTGTAAAATATGCAGCAAAACTTCTAGGACTTTGTGATGACAATGTAAGACTACCACTTGTAAAAGTAACAGACACAACAAAAGAAATTGTAAAAAAAGCTCTTCAGTCTGCTAAGTTAATTTAATGAACAAAAAAACCAATCCTGGTTTGAAAATCATTTGTTTAAACAGAAAAGCTAGTTTTAACTATTTTTTTGAAGATCTTCTTGAAGCTGGAATTGTTTTAAAGGGATCCGAAATTAAATCAGTAAGAGAGGGAAAGGTGAATATCGCTGAGTCTTATGCTGTTGAAAAGGGAGGTGAAATTGTTTTAATTAATTCACATATATCTCCCTACAAGCAAGCCAGTTACTCTAATCATAATCCAACCGATGAAAGAAAATTGCTTTTTACTAAAAAAGAAATAAATAAATTAATAGGTAAAATGCAAAGAGATGGTTTCACGTTAGTTCCAACAAAAATGTATTTTAAAAAAGGAAAGGCTAAAATAGAACTAGCAGTTGCAAAAGGGAAAAAGCAATATGATAAAAGAGCAACAAAAAAAAATAGAGATTGGAACCGTGAAAAAGCAAGATATATTAGAAAATCAAGCTAAAATTGTTTTTTTAGGAATAGGTTCAAATTTAGGAGTAAGAAAAACAAATATAGAAAAAGCAAAATTTTTATTGGCAGAATATAACTTAGATGTTCTCTCTGTATCTAGTTATTATGAAACACCTTCTTGGCCTGACCCACGAAAACCTAAGTTCTTAAATATAATTTTAAAATTAAAATGTAATTACAGTCCTCAAGAACTATTAAAAATATGCAAAACTGTAGAAACTCAATTAGGTAGAAAAAAAGCAAAAAAAAATGCTCCTCGCATATGTGACTTAGACATTATTGATTTCAATAAATTTGTGTCAAAAAAAAATGCTAAAATTAATTTGCCTCACAAAAGGATGCACAAAAGAAGCTTTGTACTGTTTCCATTATTTGAAATCCAAAAGAATTGGATCCATCCTGATAAACAAATTGATGTTAAAACCTTGATTTCTCTACTTCCTGATCGAGACATTAGATCTATTAAACAAATTTGATTTAGTGATATAATATCGATTATGCTTAATTCAAATGAACTTATAAATAAAGTTAAGAACTATAATAAATTTTTAAATCCAGAAAAATTGGATAAAGCATATAATTTTGCTGTAAATGCACATAAGAGTCAAAAAAGAGCTTCGGGTGACCCTTATTCAGTTCACCCAATTGAGGTTGCAAATATTTTAACTGAATTGAAATTAGATAGCGCTACAATTACAACAGGTCTACTGCATGACACTATAGAAGATACTTTTGCAACTTACGAAACAATCAAACAAGAATTTGGGGATGAAGTTGCAGATTTAGTTGATGGTGTCACAAAAATTTCAGCATTTGAAAATTCAGCTGGAGCAAATTCTAAAGTAGAAAATTTTAGAAAATTAATTTTAGCAACATCTAAAGACATTAGGGTTCTGTTAGTTAAAATTGCTGATCGACTACATAATATGAGAACCATTAAAGCTATTACAAAGGAAGACAAAAGAAAGAGGATAGCTCAAGAAACCATGGAAATTTATGCTCCCTTAGCAGATAGAATGGGAATGCACAGAATAAGAGACGAACTTGAAGATTTGTCTTTTGAAATTTTAAATAACGATGCGAGAAAACTAATAAAAAAAAGACTTGATGAAATAAAGCTAGATAAAAAAGATTTATTTGAGGAACAATCGTATGAGTTAAGTGAAATTCTGAATGATAATGAAATCAATGCAGAGATTCATGGTAGAGAAAAAACCCCTTTTTCAATTTGGAGAAAAGTACAAAAAAAAAGAGTTTCACTTGAACAAATAACAGACATTATTGGATTTAGAATAATTTTGAACAACGAAGACGATTGTTACAAAACTCTCGGTATTTTTCACAAAAAATGGAATTGTATACCAGGAAAATTTAAAGATTATATTTCGTCCCCAAAAATTAATGGTTACAAATCTATTCATACTTCTGTAATTGGTTCAAATAAAAAACCAATAGAAATTCAAATTAGAACCCATGAAATGCATGAATTTGCAGAAAGAGGTATTGCATCTCATTGGCAGTATAAATCTTCAGAAAAATTTAATTCTTTAAGCTGGAAGGAGTACGATTGGTTAAAAGATCTTGTTGAGATTATAGAAAAAAATGAAAATCCTGAAGACTCATATGAGTATACTAAACTGCAAATGTTTCAAGAAAATGTATTTTGTTTCACGCCCAAAGGTTCAGTAATAAAATTACCTAAAGACGCTACAGCTATCGATTTTGCATATGCCGTTCATACTAAAATTGGTAATTCAGCAGTTGGTTGTGAAATTAATGGAAACAAAAATGAGTTACAAACCATTTTAAGAAATGGCGATCGTGTAAATATTATAACATCTAAAAATAATTCTCCGTCACTTCACTGGATACCAACAACTAAAACAGGTAAAGCAAGAGCTGCTATAAGAAGATATTGGCATGATAAAGGAGAGCAAAAAGAGGAAAAAACAAAAAAATATAATACTACCTTATGGATGTCATTACCTGATAAGCCTGGACAATTAGGAGATATAAGCTCACTCATTGGAAGTCATAAATTAAATATATCTAGTTTAGAAATGGTTGGTAAAAATCCCAATTATATAAATTTTAAATTTAAATTAATCATAAGAAACTTAAAGAATTTTACTAATTTTATTGCAGAGCTAAAACAAAAGAGTATAAAATTTAAGATAATCAGACACGAAGAAAAAAGAAATGCTTTCACACAAAAAATCCTTAAATATTTTAAAAAAAACTAATGCATTATTAGAAGGTCATTTTGTTTTATCTTCAGGTCTACATTCTTCAAAATATATACAATGTGCAAAACTTTTAAGTTTCCCCAATTTAGCTGATAAAATTTGTAAGTCTTTAGCAAATAAAATTAGAAAAAAATTTAAAAAATTTGATTTAATATTAGCTCCTGCAATGGGAGGAGTAATTATTGGTTATGAAATAGGAAAATTGCTTAAAAAAGAAACAATTTTTTGCGAAAGGGTAAACGGCAAATTTACTCTTAGAAGAGGTTTTAATATTAAAAAAGGTGCAAGAGTATTAATTATAGAAGATGTAATCACTACTGGAAAATCAAGTTTAGAGTGTGTTAAATTGATTAAAAAATCAAAAGCAAAATTAATTGGATTTGCATCTATAATTGATCGATCGACTAAACAATCTTTAAAAATAAAAACAGGAATAACATCTCATTTAAAAATTGATGTTCCAACTTTTAAAGCAAATAAATTACCACCAGAACTAAAAACTATATCAATAACAACCCCAGGAAGCAGATTTATCAAGTGAAAAGGTTAGGTGTAAATATAGATCATATTGCAACTTTACGAAACGCCCGTGGAGAGAAACATCCAGATCCATTATACGCAGCTAAAAAAGTTATTAGTTATGGAGCTGATTCTGTAACAATTCATTTAAGAGAAGATAGAAGACATATAAATGATATTGACGCAAAAAAAATATGTAGTTTAAAAAATGTGCTTGTAAACCTTGAAATTTCTATGAACAAAGAAATTGTCAATAAAGCACTTAAGATAAAACCAAATTTTATTTGTTTAGTTCCAGAAAATAGAAAAGAAATTACTACTGAGGGAGGTTTAAATATAAAAAACAATCTTAATAAATTAGAGAAAATAATTAAAAAATTTAAAAAAGCAAAGATAAGAACAAGTTTATTCATTAACCCCGCTCCAAATGACATTAGACTTGCTAAAAAATTAAATGCTGATTGTATTGAAATACATACTGGAAAACTAGCAAACCTAGTTAAATCAAAAAAAAGTTATCTTAGTGAATTAAACAGAATTAAAAAAAGTGCAAAATTAGCATCAAGTTTAAATATAGAAGTTCATGCTGGTCATGGTCTAGACTATAAAACAACCAAAATGTTAACAAAAATTATATATATTGAGGAGTATAACATTGGACATTTTATAATTGGGGAGTCAATATTTGATGGACTTTCAAAAGTAATAAAAAACTTAAAAAAAATTATAAAAAAATAAATGAAAATTCTTGGTATTGGTGTTGATATTGTTGAAAATAAAAGAATTCAAAAATCTATTAAAAATCCTTTATTTAAAAAAAGAATTTATTCATTTAAAGAATTGAAACAGTCTAATGTTTCAGACAATAAAGTAGCTTTTTTTTCGAAGAGATTTGCTGCAAAAGAGGCATTTTCTAAAGCTCTTGGCACAGGTTTTCGTATGAATTTAAATTTTAAAGATATAGAAGTTGTTAATGATAAAATGGGAAAGCCTTATTATGTTAAAAATAAAAAAATTACAAAAATCATTCAAAAGAACTTTAAAATCAAAAATTATAAATGTTTTCTATCAATTTCGGATGAAAAAAAATATTCAACTGCATTTGCAATTATTCAAACTTCATGAAATTAGATAAAAATTTTTTTTCAGAAAATATAAAAACATTAATTTATGCATTCATAATTGCAGTTATTATTAGATCATTTTTAATACAACCATTTTATATACCATCATCATCCATGGAACCTACTTTGTTAGTGGGTGATAGATTGTTTGTAACTAAATATACATATGGATATAGTAAGCATTCATTTCCTTTTAGCCCCCCAGTTTTAAACAAAAGAATTATGTTTAGTAGTCCAGAAAGGGGTGATGTGATCGTGTTTAAAACGCCTGCAGATAATAGAACAGACTACATTAAAAGATTAATTGGTCTGCCTGGTGATAAAATTCAGTTTATCGACTCTAATTTATATTTAAATAATTCTGAAATTCTTAAATCCAAAATTCAAAACAAAACTTCTATTTTCTGTGGAAACAAAAGTATTGATGTTTATAGATTTGAGGAAAAACTTTCAAATGGTAAAAAATTTCATACTGTTTATTTAAAAGATTTTACTTATCAAAATTCAGATATATTCACTGTACCAAAAGATCATTATTTCTTTTTAGGTGACAACAGAGATTGTTCTAAAGATAGCAGGTACTTGACAAGTGTTGGATATGTGCATAAAAATAATTTAGTTGGAAAAGCTCAATTTATATTTTTCTCCTCAGATAAAAGAATAGGAAGTTTTATTGAATTTTGGAAATGGCATAAGTCAATAAGATTTAATAGAACTTTTAATAAAATTAATTAATGAAAATTAACTATCAGAGTTTAGAAAGAAAAATTGATATAAAATTTAAAAATAAAGATCTTCTTATCCAAGCTCTTACTCATAAAAGTTTTAACCCAACTGAAAATAATGAAAAGATAGAGTTTCTGGGTGATAGAGTTCTTGGTTTAGTGATAGCAAAAAAACTTTTAGAAATTTATCCAGGTGAAAAAGAAGGTATTCTTGATAAAAAATTTGCATCGTTAGTTAATAAGAAAACGTGTCTGGATATAGCAAAAAAAATTAATTTAACTAGTTATATTAAAACATTTAATCCCAACAATAAAAAAATAAAAATTGAGGACAAAATTATATCTGATAGTTGTGAAGCATTAATTGGTGCTATTTATCTTGATAAAGGTTTTACATTTGTTGAAAAAACAATTTTAAACTTATGGAAAGATCACATTGAAAGAAGTGTAGTTACAGAAATAGATGCAAAAACAAAGTTACAGGAACTAACTTTAAAAAAATTTAAAAAACTACCTACATATAAATTAATTTCAAATACTGGTCCAAGACACAAACCTATATTCAAAGTTGGAGTAAAATTGCCCAATACAAAATATTTTATAGCTTCTGGAAAATCAAAGAAAGTGGCTGAACAAAATGCAGCAATAGAATGTTTAAAAATAATAAATAAAAAATGAATTGGTCGGACGAAGGATTTTTAATAAGTAAAACAAGATATAATGAAAATTCATTAATTGTAGAATTATTTACTAAAAATAAAGGAAAGATATCAGGAATTATATTTGGTGGTACTTCAAAAAAAATTAAAAACTATCTTCAAGTTGGCAATAAACTTCATGTTAATTATAATTCTAAAAATGAAAACCGAATAGGTTATTTTAAAATAGAGATTTTAAATGCATATACACCATTATACTTTAACCATAAACAAAAGCTTTCTTGTATTACTTCTGCAATGAATTTGATTAAAATACTAACAGCAGAGTCTCAATCTAATGATAAAGTTTATTTTATAATTCAAAATTTATTTTTAATTCTAAAAGAAAAAGATTGGTTAAAAAAATATGTTTTTTGGGAATTGGAGTTACTTAAAATTTTAGGATATGACTTAGCACTTGAAAATTTAGTTGAAAAAGATTTGGAAGGTAACAAAACTGTATATTTCGCTAGTTCTTTAAATGAAAAAAAATATGTACCTAATTTTTTAATTGAAAAAGATATAGAAGTAAATGATCTCGGCACTTTGCTGAGCGGTTTGAAATTAGTAGGTGATTATTTGGATAAAACTATATTAAAACCAAATAATTTAAATTATCCTAATAGCAGATTACTATTTTTAAATACATTAAAATAACTATCTTATTATTTTATCAATTCTATCAGCGTAATAACTTACTATAGCATTGGCACCAGCTCTCTTAAAAGCAACTAAACTTTCATATATAGCATCTTTATTAATTAATTTTTTCGCTATAGCTGTTTCAATTAAGCTGTATTCTCCTGACACTTGATAGGCAAATACAGGTAATTTAAATTTTTCTTTTATTGATTTTATTATGTCTAAGTAGGGCATACCTGGTTTAACCATTACCATATCTGCTCCTTCTTTAATATCTAGTGCAACTTCTCTTAAAGCTTCATCAGAATTTCTATAATCCATCTGATAAGTTTTTTTGTCTCCTTTTAATGAACCTATAGAACCGATTGCATCTCTAAAAGGTCCATAAAAGCTTGAGGCATATTTTGCAGCGTACGATAATATTTGAACGTTTTGGAATTTATTTTTATCCAAAGCCTTTCTTATTTTCCCTATTCTGCCATCCATCATATCTGATGGGGCAATTACATCACAACCCATCTCTGCTTGAAGTAATGATTGATTAATTAGTATCTCTACAGTCTCGTCGTTTAGAATAGTGTTAGATTTAATTAAACCGTCATGACCATGTGATGTGTAGGGATCTAATGCTACGTCACACATTATACCTATTTGATTTTTGTATCTTTTTTTAATTTCTTTAATTGCTCTACAAACTAAATTTTTTTCATTAAGTGATTCTGTTCCCAATTCATCTTTATGTACATTTTGGGTTTTTGGAAAAAGTGCAACCATTGGTATCTTTTTTTTAATGGCTCTGTCCACTATTTGGCTCAATCGATTAATTGTATATCTGTATACACCTGGCATTGATGAAATCTTTTGCCGTTTATTTGATCCTTCAATTAAAAAAATAGGTAATATAAAATCATTTGGACTTAAGGTGTTTTCTTGAATCAGTCTTCTTGACCAGGATTCTTTTCTATTTCTTCTAAGTCTAAGACTCGGATATTTCCCAATAATCATGTTCTAATTTACTTTTAAATTGCGACAAATGTAATATACACATATACAAAAAAAAGGGTAGAAAGCAATCAAGATGACGATAGAAAATTCAAAAGTAATAGACTTAAATATTAAAAAAGAAGATAGAGTATTAGACTTTAGCGATTTTCAGAAACAAGAAATTAAGTTTGATATTGAAAAGTTGCAAGAAGCTTATCATCAAATAGTTAAGATTAAAAAATTTGAAGATGCTGGTGTAACTCACTTTGGAGCTATATCATTAACCCAAATACCTGGTGATCCAAACTCAATCAAAGGTAACAAGGCTAGAGGAGTATATTGGACAAAACCTGATAAATCAGGGAAAGAAGTAGTTAGAGATGAGTCTCTTGATGAATCACAATATTCGGAATTTATAAAAGATTATGAAAATACTTACTTTAAAGAAGTATATGATACTCTGTCATCTAAATATAAATTAGGAAGAGTTAGAATTCTTTTAAAAGAACCAAGATCAACTTTGAGTTGGCATAGAGATCCTGAGCCAAGATTACATATTCCTATAATTACTAACCCTGGCTGTATCATGGTTATTGATAATGTTGCAAAGCACATGCCTGCGGATGGGTCAGTATGGGTCACAAATAACACGAAGTATCACAATGCATTTAATGGTGGTGAGGAGAATAGAATACATTTAGTTGCTTGTGTTTTAGATTACAAATTTAATTAATTTGAAAAAAATATTTATTTCATCTGATCACGCTGGATTTAAATTAAAAGAGTCAATCAAAGTTTATTTAAAAAATAAAAAAGTAAAATTTGAGGACCTTGGTCCAAAAGATAATAGTAGTGTTGATTATCCTGACTATGCACATAAAGTTGCAAAAAAAATAAAACTTAATAAGAGAAATGTAGGTATTTTAGTATGTGGTTCCGGGACTGGTATGAATATTGCGGCAAATAAGCATAAAAATGTGCGTGCAGCGCAATGTTTTAATCTAAAATCAACAAAATTATCCAGATTGCATAATGATGCAAACATCATTACATTAGGTTCAAGATTGATATCTAAAAAAAATGCTTTAAAGTTTGTAGGTGTTTTTTTAAATACTAAATTTGATGGTGGTAGACACCTAAAAAGAGTTAAAAAAATATAATTATGTCTAGTGAAAAAAATTATTTAAACGATAGTTATAAAAGCTTCTTTGAAGACAGTTTGTCAGTAAAAGATCCAGAGCTTTATAAGGCTATCAAAGATGAATTAATCAGACAACAGCAACATATAGAACTAATCGCTTCTGAAAATATAGTTTCTCAAGCAGTATTAGAAGCACAAGGTTCAGTTTTAACCAATAAGTATGCAGAAGGGTATCCTGGTAAAAGATATTACAATGGTTGTGAGCATGTTGATGTTGCAGAAAATCTTGCAATTGAAAGATTAAAAAAATTATTTAATTGTAAATTTGCAAACGCGCAACCACATTCAGGGGCTCAAGCAAATGGCGCAGTATTTTTAGCTTTATTAAGCCCAGGGGATACATTTATGGGTATGAGTTTAAATTCAGGTGGTCATATTACACATGGATTAAAAATTTCAATGTCTGGTAAATGGTTCAATGCAATAGGATATGATGTTGATAAAGAGTCAGAATTAATTGACTATGATAATGTTGAAAAACTTGCTTTAGAACATAAACCTAAACTCATAATTGCGGGTGGAAGTGCATATTCTAGAGTAATTGATTTTAAGAGATTTAGAGAAATAGCAGATAAAGTCGGAGCATATTTAATGGTTGATATGGCACACTTCTCTGGTTTAGTTGCAGGTAAAGGTTATCCTAATCCTTGTGACTATGCACATGTTGTTACATCAACGACACACAAAGTTTTTAGAAGTGCAAGAGGTGGTATAATTTTAACTAATCATGAAGATCTTGCTAAAAAATTTAATACAGCAGTTTTTCCTGGTTATCAGGGTGGACCTTTAATGCATATTATTGCAGCTAAAGCTGCTGGATTTTTAGAGGCATTACAGCCAGAATTTCAAAATTATATTAAATCTGTTTTAGCAAATGCTAAGATGCTTGCAGAAACTTTAAAAAATAATGGGTTTAAAATTTATTCTGATGGAACAGATACTCATTTGATGTTGGTAGATTTAAGGCCTTATAATGTAAAAGGTAATCTTGCAGCAGAAAGTTTATCTAGAGCAAATATTACGTGCAATAAAAATGGTATTCCTTTTGATACAGAAAAACCTATGATTACCTCAGGCATTCGATTAGGTACTCAAGCAGCTACTACAAGAGGTTTTGGACTAAGCGAATTTAAAACTGTAGGAGAATTAATCACAAAAACTTTAAAAGGTTTATCTGAAAATCCGTCAGATAATAGCAAAATAGAAGAAGAAGTAAAAAATGAAGTTATTTCTTTAACTTCGTCATTTCCGATATATAAGAACCTTTAGTAAATGATTTGCTCAATATGTAAAAAAGGGGAGACCTCAGTTGTCGACTCTAGACCAACAGAAGATGGTACTGCTATAAGAAGAAGAAGACTTTGTACTTGTGGAGCTCGTTTCACAACTTTTGAAAGAGTTCAATATAGAGAATTAATGGTAGTTAAAAAAAATGGCAGAAAATCTGTATTCGATAGAGATAAACTATCAAAATCTATTTATATTGCCTTAAAGAAAAGACCTATAGACACCGAAACCATAGAAAAATTTATAAGTCAGATCTCAAGATCATTAGAGGAAATTGGTCAAAGTGAAATATCTACTAATACAATTGGAACAATGGTTATGGATGGTTTAAAGGATTTAGATCCTGTTGGTTACGTAAGGTTTGCATCAGTTTATAGAAACTTTAGAGAAGAAAAAGATTTTGTGCAATTCGTGGACAAACTTAATGTCTACAAAAAAACATAAATTTACATTAAAAGACAAATCTTACATGGAGATAGCCTTAGATCTGGCTAGATCTCGTCACGGTCTCACTGGATCAAATCCTTCGGTTGGATGTGTAATTGTTAAAAATGATAAAATAATTTCTATAGGTCAAACTTCATTTAATGGAAGACCACATGCAGAGTCTAATGCAATTAAAAATTGTTTTGAAGATTTAAAAGACTCAAAAATGTATGTTACTCTAGAACCATGCTGTCATCATGGATTAACGCCACCATGCACTGATTTAATAATTAAATCAAAAATTTCTGAAGTCATATATTCTGTTACGGATATAGACAAAAGAGTAAGTAATAAAAGTTTTAAAATTTTAAATTCAAAAAAAATAATTGTAAAAAAAGGTTTGTTAAAAAATAAAATCGAAAACTTTTATTCTCCTTATTTTTTTAATAGAAAGAAAAAATTACCTTATGTTACTGGCAAAATAGCTATTTCAAAAAACAATATTATTTACACTAAGTATCAAAAAAAAATTACAAATATTTATTCAGATATGTTTTCACATCTTTTGAGATATCAAAACGATAGTTTGATGATTACATACAAAACACTAAACAAAGATAATCCAAGATTAAATTGTCGTTTAAAGGGTTTGAAAAATTTTTCTCCTAAAAGAATTATTTTAGATAATAATTTAAAGACTAAAACAAACAGCTATATAATAAAATCTTCTAATAACAAAAATACTTTAATATTTTATAACAAAGCTGATAAATCAAAAATTTCTAAATTTAAAAGAAAAGGAATTATTCTTGTTAAATCTAAAGTAGATAGTAACAACAGATTTGATATGAGAAAAATTTTGAAAAAGCTATATAATTTTGGCTGCAGGAATTTATTGATAGAGGGTGGAAATGAACTAACCAATTCTCTGCTCAAAAACAAAAATTTTAATAAATTTTATTTATTCAAAAGTCCTAAAAATCTTTCTAAAAGCTCAGAATATTTAAAATTTAGTGGTCTGAACAGATTAAATCAAAAGTATCAAACAAAGATTAATTTAAATCTGAATTTGCGAAAAGACAGAATAACACTATATAGATAGAAATTATGTTTAACGGAATAATTTACAACCAAGGTATTATAACTAAAATTATTAAAAGACCCAAAGGTCTTAATATTTTTTTAAAAAGCAATCTTAGAGTCTCAAAAAAAGATATAGGCTTGTCAGTTGCATGTGATGGAGTTTGCTTAACTTTAATATCATATAGATCAAAAATTATGGAATTTTATCTATCTAAAGAAACAATAATTCGTTCAAAATTTAAATTTTTAAAAATAAGAGATAAAATAAATTTAGAATTACCTTTAAAATATGGGACAAAAATCTCAGGGCATATTTGTCAAGGTCATGTTGATACTGTAGGTAAAGTATTAAATATTAAAAAAATAGATAAATCATTTCTTTTCGACTTTGATTTACCTAAAAAGGAGAGAAAACACTTAATAGAAAAAGCATCGATTTGTGTAAATGGGATTTCCCTAACAATTTCAAAAGTTACTAAAAAAGGTTTTCAGATATGGATAATTCCTCATACCTACAAAGAAACGAATTTATCAAATTTAAAAAAATCTAGTTTAGTTAACATAGAGATAGATATCTTGTCTAAATACGTTAGGAATTATTTTCATGGGAAAAAATAATTTTGCATCAATAGAGTCAATTATAAGTGTAGCCAAAAAAGGGGGTATGTTTATTTTAGTTGATGATGAAAAAAGAGAAAATGAGGGAGATTTAGTTATTTCTACATCAGACTCGAATGCAAAGAATATTAACTTCATGGCGAAATATGGACGAGGTTTAATTTGTTTAGCACTCGATACCCTTCAAGCAAAAAGATTAAATTTATCTTTAATGTCTCCAGTAAATCAATCAAGAAACAAAACGGCCTTTACAATTTCTATTGAAGCAAAAAAAGGGATAACTACAGGTATATCTGCTAAAGATAGAGCTAGAACAATTAAAATTGCTTCTAAAAAAAAAGCAAATAAAAATGAAATTGTTTCCCCTGGTCACGTTTTTCCAATTATAGCCAAAGATGGCGGAGTGCTTGTTAGAGCAGGGCACACTGAAGCTTCAGTTGATATATCTAAATTAGCAAAAAAAAATAACTCTGCTGTAATTTGTGAAATTATGAATGAAGATGGAACTATGGCTAAAGGCCAGGATTTATTCAATTTTGCAAAAAAACATAAATTAAAAATTGGAAAGATAGAAGATCTGATCGCATATAGACTTAAAAAAGAAAAACTTATTAAACTTAAAAAACAAAGCAAGATTGATGTAAAAAAACAAAAATACAATATTAGAATTTATGAGAATCTTTTAGATGGTTCAGAGCATTTTGCATTAATAAAAGGTAAAATAAAAAAAGGTATTACTCCAAGAGTAAGAGTAATTTCATCTAATGTTGTCCAAAACTATCTAATAAATCAATCACTACCAAATTCATTTAACAAGACTTTAAATTATTTTAAAAAATATCAAAATTGTGTTTTAGTTTTTATTAAAGACTCGAATTTAAAATCAGTAACTCAGACTTTAAAAGATTATAAAAACAAAGACTTTTATAAAAAGGGAAATGATAAGTTAATAAGAAATTATGGTATTGGAGCTCAAATTATTAAAGACTTAAAAATTAAAAATATGATATTAATCACTAAATCACCAAAAAAAGTTATTGGTCTTGACGGTTATGGTATAAAAATTACAAAACAGGAATTAATTTGATGAAAAAAAAATACTTAATTGTTGTAGCAGATTATTATAAAGATGTTGCTGATGGCTTAATAAACAGTGCTTTAAAAATAATTCCAAAAAAAAATATAATAAAAATTATTAAAGTACCAGGTGCTTTTGAAATTCCAGTTACAATCTCCAAAAATTTAAAAAAATTTGATGGTTTTTTAGCTTTAGGATGTGTAATTAAAGGTCAAACTCCACACTTTGATTTTATTTCTCAAGCTTCAACAGATGCCATAATGAAATTATCTATAGATAGTAAAAAACCTATTGGAAATGGAATAATTACCTGTCTAAATATGGCTCAAGCAAGAGCTAGAAGGAAAAAGGGTGCTGAAGCTGCAGAAGCTGTGATTTCAGTTTTGTCTCAAAAATGAGAACTCATTATAACCCAAAAAATAACCCTAGAGTTATAATTATCCAGAAATTATATGGGAAATTTTATAATGAAGATGATGATTTAAATTTTCCAAAACACAGATTTAAAAAATTTATTAAAGATATCGTTTTAGGAACGATAGAAAGAAACGATCTTATTTTAGATGAATTAAATAATAAATTAGGTGATGAATTTGTATTTGAAAAATTAGATAAAGTTTTTCAAACAATTTTAAAAGCAGCAACTTATGAATTTATGTACAAACCAAATTTATCTATAAATATAATCATTAAAGAATATTTAAATTCATCTAATTTTTTTCTTGAAGACTCACAAACAAAATACCTTAATGCTTTATTAGATAATGTTGGAAAAAAATTAAGATCTAACAATGTATGAATTTGATTTAATAAATAATTATTTTTTTAAATTAGCTAAAAAAAATAAATTTGCTCTTAATCTTAATGACGATGTGTTTTTTGATAAAAAAAGAGGTGTTGTAATATCTGTTGACACATATAATATTGGTACTCATTTTATTGATTTTAAATACCCAGATTTAGTAATTAAAAAAATATTAAGGTCATCAATTTCTGATTTAATTTGCAAAGGTGTAAAACCAAAGTTTTATTTTATTTCTGGTTCTGGTAATAAAAAAACATTTACAAAAAAAAATTTATATAAAATTTCAAAGTCACTTAAATCAGAACAAAATAAATTTAATATTGATTTATGTGGTGGAGATACAACTTTTTCAAATAAACTAAGTTTTACAATTATATCAATGGGATATTCGAATAAAATAATTTATCGTAATAAAGCTAAATTAAATGATGATATTTATGTTACTGGAAATTTGGGTGATAGCTATTTCGGATTAAAAGTATTAAGTAATAAAGCTAAAATTAAAAATAAAGATAAATTATTCTTCGTAGACAAATATTATAAACCAAACTTACCTATAAATTTATCAAAATATTTATTAAAATTTGCTAATAGTTCGATTGATGTTTCAGATGGATTAATTGATGATTTGTTAAAAATGATAAATAGACAAACTTTATCTTTTCACTTATTCGAAAACAAAATCCCTGTTTCTAAAAAACTGAGTAATTTAATTAAAAAACAAAGATTAAATAAAATTAATCTAATTTCTAACGGAGATGATTATCAAGTTTTATTTACTGCAGATGTTAATAAAGCTAGAATCATTCAACACGCTTCTAAAACAACTGGAATTAAAATAACTAAAATTGGAAAAATTATATCTGGTAAGGACAGATCATTGATATTTGATGAAAAAGGCAAGCAAATACAAGCTAAATCTAAAGGTTATATTCATCAGTTTTAGAAGTTAATCGTTGTCTTTTCTATCTTTTTTTGTATTGTGCGGGCTTAAAATTTAACAACCAACAACTTAAGGTTAATATGAGCGGAACAGTTGAAACAATACTATTATACACAATCGGAGCTGGTTTATTATCTATCGTTTATGGATTTTTAACTGGTAAAAATATTCTAAATTCAAGTGCAGGAAATGCAAAAATGCAAGATATTGCAGCTGCAATTCAAATTGGTGCAAAAGCATATTTGGCAAGACAATACAAAACTATAGCTATTGTTGGTGCTGTAGTTTTAGTAATCGTAAGTATTGCATTTAGTCCTCTAGTAGGTCTGGGTTATTTAATAGGTGCTGCTTTGTCAGGTATTGCGGGCTATGTGGGAATGTTAGTTTCTGTAGAGGCAAACGTAAGGACAGCGGAAGCATCAAGAAAAGGCTTAGCCCAAGGTCTTTCTGTTGCATTTAAATCTGGTGCTGTTACTGGAATGTTGGTTGCTGGTTTAGCATTATTATCTATAGCAGTTTATTATTATATTTTATTAAAGTCTAATGTAGATGAAAGAGAAATTGTAAATGCTTTAGTTGCATTAGGTTTTGGTGCATCATTAATCTCAATTTTTGCAAGATTAGGTGGGGGAATTTTTACAAAAGGTGCTGATGTTGGTGCCGATTTAGTTGGAAAAGTTGAAGCGGGAATACCTGAAGATGATCCTAGAAACCCTGCTGTAATCGCAGATAACGTTGGAGATAACGTAGGAGATTGTGCAGGTATGGCTGCAGATTTATTTGAAACTTATGCTGTTACAATTGTTGCAACAATGGTTTTGTCTTCAATTTTCTTTGTTGGTGATCTTAATATGATGATTTACCCTTTATCTATTGGTGCAGCATGCTTACTAACATCAATTGTTGGAACATTTTTTGTTAAACTTGGTAGAAGTAATAATGTTATGAACGCCTTGTATAAAGGATTTGTTGTTTCTGCAGTAGCTTCATTAGTAATATTATGGCCAGTTACAGATCACGTAATTGGTTTTACAAATGAATTTACAGTAAATGATAAAACTTTTAATGGAATGGATTTATATTATTGTGGTGTTATAGGGTTAGTTATAACTGGATTATTGATCTGGATAACTGAATACTATACTGGAACAAGTTATAGACCTGTTAAATCTGTTGCATTATCATCAACAACTGGACATGGTACTAACGTGATTCAAGGATTAGCAGTTTCAATGGAAGCAACTGCTATTCCTGCTTTGATAATTGTTGCTGGTATTCTTATTACAAACTCAATTGCAGGACTTTTTGGTATTGCTATTGCTGTTACTACAATGCTTGCTTTAGCAGGTATGGTTGTTGCTTTAGATGCATACGGACCTGTAACTGATAATGCTGGTGGTATTGCTGAAATGTCTAATCTTGATAAAAAAGTTAGAAAAACAACTGATGCTTTAGATGCAGTAGGAAATACTACAAAAGCCGTTACAAAAGGCTATGCAATTGGTTCTGCTGGATTAGGTGCTTTAGTTTTATTCGCTGCATACACTGAGGACATCAAGCATTTTTCAAAAGAGGCAGGATCCGCATTAGAAGGTATTGTAGTGACCTTTGATTTATCTAACCCTTACGTAGTAGTTGGTTTATTAATTGGTGGGATGTTACCTTATCTTTTTGGCTCCATGGGAATGCAAGCTGTTGGAAGAGCCGGTGGTGCAGTCGTTGTTGAAGTAAGAAGACAATTTAAAAAATTCCCTGGTATTATGAAAAGAAAACAAAAACCTGATTATGCAAAATTAGTAGATTTACTTACTGTAGCTGCTATTAAGGAAATGATTATACCATCACTATTACCAGTTTTATCTCCTGTTGTTTTATATTTTATAATTCTATCTATTGGTGGACAAGTTGCTGCCCTAGCTGCAGTTGGTGCAATGTTACTTGGTGTTATTATCACAGGTTTGTTTGTTGCAGTATCAATGACTGCAGGTGGTGGTGCCTGGGATAATGCTAAAAAGTATATAGAAGATGGTAATCATGGTGGAAAAGGTTCTGAGGCACATAAAGCAGCCGTTACAGGTGATACTGTTGGAGATCCTTATAAAGACACAGCTGGCCCAGCAGTAAACCCAATGATTAAAATAACAAATATTGTAGCTCTTTTACTACTAGCTGTTATTGCTGGTTAATTTGTTTACGTTTTTTGGCCCTCTGACCAAGAGGGTCATTAATCTTTTGTCTCATACTTGACATGAAGTCATAAATAAATGAATTTTTTCTAAAACCTGCTTCCGTTGTATTGCTAACTATTTTGATATTTTCCATGTCATCTTTGTTATAGAACTTTTTCTTTTTTAAAATGCCATAATTGTCTAATTCTAAAACCAAGACGTTATTTTGAAAAATTTTCATTTTTCCTAAATTTTTAATATTTGATTGTGTTTGTTTTCTCTCAATATATATCCACACATCGTTGTCAAATTTACTTTTAGTTGATGGCAAACCTAGGATTTCTTTAATATCATTTTTGTTACTTACGTTTACAACGAGAGAAGTTTGTTTCTTTTCTAAAAATGGAACACCATGATGTTTTACAACTGGTTTAAAAGAGCAATTTGCAACTATTATTGAGAAAATAATTATATATAATATCTTAAACATGAATAATAAATATATACATATTTATAACAATTTAATTAATTTCACTAGAAATAAAGATCTATACAAGAATCTTGGTAGAGAGGATAGTTTTTCTGATCGTTTAACATTGTTTTTATTACATTTTTCTTTTTTTTTAAAAAATTTCAAAAACGAGGAAAATAAGAAAGTCTTACAAGAAATTTATGATTTTAACTTTAGACAATTAGAATTAAGTATTAGAGAAATTGGATATGGAGATCAATCAATAAACAAAAAAATGAAAGACTACATAAATTTATTTCACTCAATGGTTTCTGAAATTCACTTCTGGGACAGTCTTTCAAGATTAGAAAAAATTAAAAAATTTTCACTTTTTTTGAATGATTTCCAAAATATTGATGATTTGCTAGATTATTTTGAGGAATTTAACTCAAATTTATCAAAAAAAACTTTGAATTCTTATTTAAAAAGTGTAAGTAACGCATAATTATGGCAGTACCAAAACGAAAACAAACCCCATCCAGAACTGGAATGAGAAGGGCTCAGACAATGAAATTTTCAACTAAAAATATAGTTGAGGATAAAAAATCTGGTGAATATAGGCTTTCTCATCATCTAGACCTTAAAACAGGCATGTATAAGGGAAGACAAGTTTTAGACCCAAAAGAATAGTATAGTATAATCTATTAAAATGTCAGATATGATAAAAATTGCAGTGGATGCAATGGGTGGTGATGGTTCACCAAAAAAAATAATAGACGGGATTATTTTTAACAATTCTTCAAATAAAAATAATTTTTTTAAAATATTTGGAGATAAAAATAAAATAGATCCATTAATTAATGGAAAAATCTCAAGTAAATTTTTTGAAATAATTCATACAGAAAAAAAAATTGAAAGTACCGATAGTCCTCTAGAAGGAGCCAAAAGAGGTAAGGATACAAGTATGTGGCTTGCTATTCAAAGTGTTAAGAATAAGGAAGCTGATATAGTAATATCAGCTGGTAATACAGGCGCATTATTAGTTGTCTCAAAATTAAATTTAAAAATGATCGAAAATATAGATAAACCTGCTTTGTCTGCATTATGGCCAAATAAAAAAGGAATGAGTGTGGTATTAGATTTAGGTGCAAATATCGAGTGTAGTTCAAAAAATCTACTAGACTTTTCAATAATGGGTACTTCTTTATATACATCGCTTTATCCAAATGACAAACCAAACGTAGCATTATTAAATATTGGTTCAGAAGAATTAAAAGGAAATGAGACAATCAAAGAAACTTACCAGCTATTAAATGAAAAAAAATCAGATAATTATAATTTTGCAGGATACATCGAAGGTAATCATCTTATGGATGGAGATGTAAATGTAATAGTTTCAGATGGTTTTACAGGAAATGTTGCGTTAAAAACTGCAGAAGGTACAGCAAATTTTATAACAAGTGAATTAAAGAACGCTATGACCGGCACACTATTGGGTAAAATTTCATCCTTCTTAAATATATCAAATTTAAAGAAATTTAAGAAAAGACTAGATCCAAGATTGTATAATGGTGCAATATTTATTGGATTAGACTCTCCAGTTGTTAAAAGTCATGGAGGAACTGATTATATTGGTTTTTCAAACTCGCTAGATGTTTGTCATAGAATTGTTAAAGGTAATTTGATAGAAAAGATCAAGCAAAATATTTAATATGAGAATTAATTTAACTAAAAAAGACTTAGTTAATTTGGTTTATATGCAGCTTGGTTTTTCTAAACAAATATCTGAAAATTTAATTGAAGATTTTTTATCAACAATTGTATCTAATATTAAAGAGGAAAAAAAATTAAAATTGTCTAAATTTGGAACTTTTTCTATAAGACAAAAAAAATCTAGGATTGGAAGAAATCCTAAGACAAAAGAAACAAAAGTTATTTCAAGTAGAGATGTCGTTTTATTTAAACCATCAAAAGAATTTAAAGATTTTATTAATTTTAAGGATAATGGATAAATCAGATACTGCTTATAAAACAATTGGTGAAGTTGCTAAAATATTAAATTTTAAATCAAATGATAAAGGAGCTTTACCAACACATGTCATTAGATTTTGGGAAACTCAATTTAAACAAATTAAACCAAAAATATTAAATTCCAATAGAAGATATTATGATGAGAAAACAATAAATCTTTTAAAAAAAATTAAATTTTTACTTAAAGAACAAGGTATGACAATAAACGGGGTAAAAAAAATCTTAAATAATGAAGATTCTTTAAAGCTTGACGAAATTGCAGATAAATCTATAAGAACAGAAAATTTAAGAAATAAGTTAATAAAAATTTCAAATAAATTAAAAGAATTAAAAAATGGCAAAAAAGACACACGTTAAAGTAAGAATGGTTCCTGAGGCGAAACCAGATAGTCCCTATTTTTATTATGTTAAAAAACCAGCTGGAGGTGAAAAAGCTAAAGTAAAACTTTCAGCAAAAAAATATAATCCAGATACAAGAAAACATGAAATGTTTGTAGAAAAGAAGCTTCCACCTCATAGTAAGTAATTACTTTTTTTTAAAGTTTCTCTTTTCAAAATCGATATATGACAAAATCATATTTTTCCATATCCGATTAGTAATTTTGGGATCAATTTTTAGTTTTTTTGATTTTGAGTGAATTTTTTTAAGTATAAAATTTATACGCTTTTTATCAACTATTTCCCTTTTAAATTCTTTAAGCTTTAAAACTTCTTTTACAAGATTTGTTCTATATCTAATCAATAATAACAACTTATTATCTAACTTATCTAGTTTGTTTCTTATTATTTTTAATTTTTTTTTGTTTTTAGGCGACATTTAATTTATTGGTTTAATTAATAATTATTATATTTATTTAATCATGTACAGTCAGAATTATTCTTTAAATTCTCAATTAAAAATATGGATGATCACTTTATTAGTGATGATCGTGCTTATTATTTTAGTAGGGGGTCTAACTAGATTAACAGACTCTGGATTATCTATTACTAGTTGGGAACTTTTTATTGGTTCATTACCCCCTTTAACAAATGATAAATGGATAGAATATTTTGATCTTTATAAAACAATACCTGAATTTAAAGAGCAAAATTTTAATATGACTTTAAATGAATTTAAAATTATTTTTTGGTGGGAATGGGCGCATCGTCAATTGGGGAGATTAATTGGTTTAACTGTTCTTTTTCCAATGATCTATTTTACAATTAAAAATGGTTTTTGGATTTTAAAGGAATATTCAATTATTTTTTTCTTAGTGTGTTTTCAAGGATTTATTGGATGGTACATGGTATCAAGTGGATTAATTGATAGAATTGATGTTAGTCATTATAGGTTATCACTACACTTGGTTACAGCTTTTATAATTTTGTCTATAGTTTTTTGGAAATATTTAAATCTAACTGATATAAAAATTAATCATATTAATATTCAATTAAACCCAATTAAATTTTTTCTTTTATTATTATTTTTACAATTAATAATTGGAGCATTTGTGTCTGGGATGGATGCAGGAAAAATTTATAATACTTGGCCTTTAATGGGCTCATCATATTTCCCGGATGACAGCGTAATCAATGATTTGTTTAATCTCACAGTATTTGATGATCAATCACTTGTTCAATTTATACATAGAAATTTAGCATATTTAATTGTTATAATATATTTTTACATACTTTATTTTGTTTTAAAAAATGGAAATATAAATTTAAGAATTCCAATCTTCATTATTGGTATTTCTATATTGTTTCAAATTGTTTTGGGAGTTCTTACAATTTTATCTGGAGTAAAAATGATTTATGCATCTCTACACCAGATAAATTCTATTTTAATAATACTTTCAACTTTGTATTTTCTTTATATTGTAAAATATAAGGAGCCTAATTATTAGTTTCTATTTTTAGACATTAAAACTTAAATTAGCTTACAGCTTTTAAATTACCTTTTGAAGATTTATTTAATGCTTGATCAAGATCCTCAATAATATCATCAATGTGTTCAATACCTATACAAAGTCTTACATAACTTTGTGTAACACCTGATGCAGCTAATTCTTTCTCATTTAATTGACTATGAGTTGTACTTGCTGGATGAATTGCTAAACTTCTAGCATCACCAATATTAGCTACGTGATAGAACATCTTTAAAGACTCAATAAATTTTTTACCAGCCTCAATTCCACCTTTAAGTTCGATACCAATCATAGGTCCATTTCCACCTTTGAGATATTTTTTTGCTCTATCAGCAATAGGTTTATCGTGTTCGGTAGAATAAATAACTTTTGTTACTTCTTTATGTTTTTTTAGGAAATCAACTACATACTCAGCATTAGCGCAATGTTGTCTCATTCTTAAGGCAACTGTTTCAAGTCCTTGAATTATTGCAAAAGCATTATCTGGAGCTAGAGCAGACCCCAAATCTCTCAATAAACAAACTCTTGCTCTAACCGCGAAGGGGACATTAGCACCAGTTAATTCCGGTACAGCTTTTCCCCAAACAACACCACCATAACTTGCATCTGGTTCATTAAATAAAGGTTGTCTTATGGGATCTGCGGTCCAATCAAAGTTACCACTATCAACTATACTTCCTGCAACCGCTGTACCATGTCCGCCTACATATTTTGTAAGTGAGTGAATTACTACTGCAGCTCCATGTTCAATCGGTCTGCATATTACTGGTGCAGCTGTATTATCAATTATTAGTGGTATGTTATATTTTCTTCCAATGTCAGAAACTTCCTTTATTGGAAATACCCTTAAATATGGATTTGGTAAGGTCTCACCATAAAAAGCTCTAGTTTTATCATCTATTAACTTTTCAAAATTTTCAGGATTACTTGGATCTGCATATCTTATCTCTATCCCAAGTTTGCTAAGTGTATGTGTGAATAAAGATACTGTTCCACCATAAAGATCGGTTGAGCTCACTATATTATCACCAGCTTGGGCTACATTTAATACAGCAAACGTTGAAGCAGTTTGACCTGAAGATACAGTTACACATGACAGACCTCCTTCAAGAGCAGCAACCCTTTTTTCCAGGACATCATTTGTAGGGTTCATTATACGAGTATAAATGTTACCAAATTCTTTAAGAGCGAAAAGGTTAGCAGCGTGATCTGTGTTGTTAAATTGGTATGATGTTGTTCTATAAATAGGAACTGCTACAGCGTTCGTAGCTGGATCACTCCTATAGTCACCACCATGTATTGCAATAGTTTCAGGGTTATTTCTTTTTTTTGTCATTTTACTCCTTTTTTAGTGCTTTAACATTATGTTAGGCGCACAATACAGTTCAAATGCCTACCGATTTTATTAATTTTATGAAATTTCCTTTTTAGCAGTTATAAGCCCGCAATAGGATCAAATCGGCAGGTATTTTTTAGCATATAAGCTACATAATTCAAGCTAAATATAAAATTGACTTTGTAATTATTAATAGTATTAATCCTCGCACAATGACAAAATTCACTAAAAAAGACCAATTAGCTTCATCTTGGTATGAAATAGATGCGAAAAATGCAGTAGTTGGAAGATTAGCAACTGTTGTTTCCAATATCATAAGAGGTAAAAACAAAACTACATACACACCTCATATGGATGATGGTGACTTTGTTGTTGTTAAAAATATTGAACAAGCAAAATTTACTGGAAAAAAATTTCAAGATAAAAAATATTACAGACACACTGGTCATCCAGGTGGAATTAAAGTTACAACACCTGAGAAACTTCATGAAAAAAAACCTGGAGAAACTTTAAAAATGGCAGTTAAAAGAATGTTACCTGGTGGAGTATTAGGTAGAAAACAATTAACAAAATTAAAAATTTATGCAGGAAATGATCACCCGCATTCAGCACAAAATCCAACTATAATAGAGTTAGATAAATTAAATAGTAAAAATATAGCTAGAAACTAAGATGGAAAATACTCAATCAGCATCAAAATCTCCAAAATTAAAATTAGATTTTAAAGATAGTAAATACGCAACTGGTAGAAGAAAAACATCAATCGCAAAAGTTTGGTTAAAAAAAGGTTCAGGCAAAATTTATGTAAATGGTAAATTATTTAGTGATTATTTTGCTGACGAAACTCATAAAATGCAAATTACAAGACCTTTTGAGATTATTAATCAGGCTACTAATTATGATGTAAGATGTAGTGTAAAAGGAGGAGGACCTACAGGCCAAGCAGGGGCTATGGTTCACGGTATTTCAAAAGCTTTAGTATTATTTGATGAAAATCTAAAAGCCACCTTAAAAACAGAGAAACTTACCACCAGAGACTCAAGGGCAGTTGAAAGAAAAAAACCTGGTAGAAGAAAAGCTAGAAGAAGCTTCCAATTCTCTAAAAGATAATTTTTTTTTAATTTTTAACTGTTATAATAAAAAATGTCTAAGCTAAACGCATTAGTTGCTGGATCAACTGGATATATTGGTGTTCAATTAATTAAATTATTAGTTAGACACAAATATATTAATATTAAATACCTTTGCGGAAACTCTTCTGTGGGTAAACACGTCAAATTTTACGATAAATCTTTATCTAAATATAAATTACCAAAAATTATAAAATTTAATAAAAAATTATTAAAAGACGTTCATGTTATTTTTACAGCACTTCCAAATGGGGAAGCACAGGATATATCTAAACATTTAAGCAAAAATCATACTTTAATAGATCTTGCTGCAGATTTTAGATTAGAAAAAGCTTCAGATTATTTAAAGTGGTATAAACAAAAACATCGAGCAACTAATTTAATAAAAAAAAGTATTTATTTACTTCCTGAAATTAATAGAAAAGAGATTAAAAAATATAATATTATTTCATGTCCAGGATGTTATCCAACATCAATATTGCTTCCTCTATTTCCTTTATTTAAAAAAAATTTAATTAAATTTAATAATATTATAATTGATTCAAAATCTGGATACTCAGGTGCTGGTAGAGGAGTTCATAAAAAATATAAAAATAAAAATCTATATCAGTCTTTGAGTGCTTACGGTGTCGGTTTTCATCGTCACAATTCTGAAATAGATCAAATGTTAAGAAAATTTACTAAGAAAAAATTTCAATTTAATTTTACTCCTCACTTATCACCAATGTTTAGAGGTATTCTTAGTACTATATATGTTGATTTAGAAAATAATATTTCACAAATTAAAGTATTAAAAACATTAAATAGTTTTTATAAAAATGAAAGTTTTGTAAAAATATTAAAGTCTGGCACATTGTTAAGCACCAATAATGTAATAAATACTAATAATTGTTATATTTCAGTTTGCAAATCTAAATACAGCAATAAAATAATCATTTTATCTGCTATTGATAATTTGATTAAAGGTGGAGCAGGTCAAGCTATACAAAATCTGAATAATAAATTTAATTTTTCTGAAACGATTGGATTAAAATGAGAAAATTTATAATAATTTTTTATTCTTTAATATTGGCAAATTGTTCATTAAACAAAGATTCTCAATATTGGACAGAAAATTCTATCGAAAATAAAACTAATCAAAAAAAATTAAATCAGATATTAAAAAAGTCAGACGATATAACATCAATGACATTAGAGGAGTATGAGATTTATATAGATGACTATACAAAAAAAAGTAAATATCCAGATATAAGCAAATGAGTAAATTAATTAATATTGCAGTAGTAGGACTTGGTCAGGTTGGCAATTATTTGCTAAATGAACTTAATACAAAAAAAAAAGATATTGAGCTTAAAACAGGTAAGAAAATTAATGTGGTGGCTGTTTCTGCAAGAAGTGTTAACAAAAAACGAAAATTCAAAGTTAATAAAAAAATATTTTACAAAAATCCTTTAGAAATTTTTAAGAAAAATAATATTGATATATTATTTGAAGCCATAGGTTTATCAGATGGTATTTCTAAAAAAGTTGTCGAAACTGCTTTAAAAAGTAAAATCCATGTTATTACACCCAATAAAGCTTTAATCTCAAAACATGGCAATGAGTTAGCAAAAATTGCAGAAAAAAATAAAGTTAATTTGGAATTTGAGGCATCAGTTGCTGGTGGTATTCCAATATTAAGATCTATTAAAGAAGGATTGGCAACAAACAAAATATCAAAAGTATATGGAATTTTGAATGGTACTTCAAATTACATACTATCCGAAATGGAAAATTCAGATGAAAATTTTGCAGACGTTTTAAAAAAAGCACAGATTCTTGGTTATGCCGAACCTGGTAATCCAAAATTAGATTTAAATGGTTTTGATGCATTTGCCAAAGTAAGAATTTTGTCTGCATTAGCCTTTAATAGTAAAATTTCTAAACATAAATGTTTAATGGAAGGAATAGAAAAAATTGAATTAAAAGATATTAAAATTGCAAATCAATTAGATTTAAGAATAAAACTACTAGGTATTTCAGAGTTAAAGAATAACCATCTTTTTGAAACCGTCCATCCATGTTTAGTTAGTAAAAAATCTTATATTGGTAATGTGAACGGTGTAATGAATGCAGTTATTCTTCAAGGTAAACCTGTTGGAGAAATTGTTTTACAAGGGGAGGGAGCTGGACCAGGTCCTACTTCTTCATCATTACTTTCTGATTTATTATCAATTTTGCGTGGAAATATAAAAAAACCTTTTGGTGTTAGTGTTTCTAAGCTTAAATCTTTAAAACCATATAATGTAAATAATTATGTAAACTCGTTATATTTGAGATTTGAGGTAAAAGATAAGCCTGGTGTATTATCTGAAATAACTAATCGTTTAGCAAAATATAAAATTTCAGTTAAAAGGCTAATACAGACACCTGATAAAAAAAATAATAAAGCAACAATTGTTATTATTACGCATAAAACAACTGATATTAATATTCATAATAGTTTGTCTATTTTCAAAAAAAATAAAAATATTTTAAAAACACCAACATTAATAAGATTGCTTGGTTAATGGAAATATATTTAAAGCTTTTTGAAGTTTTATTTCCAGTATTCCTAATAGTAGGACTTGGATATCATTTGGGAAAAAAAAATCCCAATTTTGATACATCATTTATAACTACATACGCTGGTAATTTTGGAACTCCAGCTCTTGTTATTTTTGCTATCACTGCAGGTGGAGTAACTTTTGAGTTATTTAGTGAATATTTTGGTTACGCAATTATCTTATTAACATTATTTGGGGTTGTAGGATTAATTTTTCTTGTTCTTATGAAGAAAGATTATATTCGTGAATTACCAACTTTTATCTTACCAAATACAGGAAATATGGGTATTCCGATTTGTTTATTTGCCTATGGTGAATTAGGAATGGGTATAGCAGCTGCAATTTCATCTCTTATTGTTTTGCTCCACTTTACTTTAAATATTTTTTTAGCAAAAAGAGCCTTTGATTTTAAAACAATATTAAAAAGTCCATCATTTTATGCAATTTTAATAACAGTACTCTTTTTGTATTTTGAAATTCCATTTCCTCAATTTGTATTAAATACTGTAATGCTTTTAGCTTATGGAATGATTGTAATGATCCTTATGTCGCTAGGTGTTGCTCTTACACAAATGAAAGTATTTTCTTTTAAAGATGCATTAATAACTTCTTTTGGCAGAGTAATCTTAGGTCCTATTATAGGGTTTGCTGTAATTAAATTTTTTAATCTATCTGGTATACCAGCTGGTGTTTTGTTAATTCAGTCTTGTATGCCTAGTGCAATCTTGTGTTATTTGATTGCTCACATGTATTCTCCAAAAGAAATTGTAGATAATATATCTAGCACAATAGTAGTATCTACAATCATCTCCTTATTCACTATTCCAATTACATTATTCTTTGCTTTAAAATACTTCTATTAAGAGATATCCTTCTTTTATGAAGGCTATAATTTTAAATGCATCTGCTTGGATGATTGTTCCTGTAATGGATGCTTTTGCTAAATATTTAAGCTCATCTATGGATGTTTTACAGATAACATGGGCAAGATATTTTTTTACTGTAGTCTTTACATTATCCCTAATGCTTATCTTTTATAGGCATTCATTAGTTTGGACGAAAAAACCAGCCCTTCAATTAATTAGAGGATTAATTTTTGTTTTTTCTACTTATTTGTTCTTTTATGCAATATCGGAAATTTCCCTTCCTAAAGCCTTAACCTTAGCTTTTGTTGCTCCAATTTGTGTTACAGCTTTATCTCCATTTTTTTTAAATGAGAAAGTAGGGGTGAAGAGATGGACTGCTGTATCATTAGGATTTATTGGAACTTTAATTGTAATCAGACCTGGTTTTATAGAACTTAATTTAGCAACGATGGCTGCCTTAGGTAATGGAATTTGTTATGGATTTTATCTTATTATCACGAGGAAGCTCAGTACCTCTGATAATCCTCTTTTAACCCTTTTACTATCGGGTTTAATAGGAACAATTATAATTAGTTTGTTTATGCCCTCAGTTTGGGTCAATCCTACTTCAAATCAGTGGATTTTAATGGCCTTAATCGGCCTTATAGCGTCTGTAGCGCATCTTTTCCTCATATTATCACTAAAATACGCTGATGCCTCTAAATTAGCTCCTTTGGGCTATACAGAGATAATTACCAATATACTAATTAGTTACTATTTCTTTCATGAATTGCCTGATAACTGGACTTATTTAGGTTTATTTATCATTGTTCTAAGTGGTCTGTACATTTCTAGAAGAGAATACTTACATACTCGTTCTAATTAATAGTAAATAAATAGTTACTAATATTTAATTTAATACATTAATATACATATATAAATTATTGTAATTGTTATGTTTTTTATGTTTTATATATAGATAAATAAATACAAATCAACCAATTAATAACTGTTATTTTAAATAGATAAAGGCAAAAATAGCAATATTAATAAAGAAAATAAACCTTAATACTTAAAAGTGTTTAATACCAATGGTTTTATTACTCAATTAAACACTGAATTCAAAATTCTTAATTTAATAAGTGGGTAGGGAAACAAAAATTTTTAAAAATTCAATGATATTTGACACTAAATTTAGCCCTGGTATCATTAAAAAATAGAGCAATGCAGTTATAGAATATATGTTTTAAACAGCCATAGAGGTGCTTTATTTTGTTATATCTCGATATATAGTGCAACTGAAGGGTGAATATTACTATTCATATTAAATTAAGCTTAAATATTGAAAAAACGTTGATTTTACTAATGTTTTTGATCATAAAATATGCAAAAAAAGCCACTAAATATTAACTTTTTCAGATCTCAATAAGCGCAGTTTTGTCTTAATTCCACCTCTCCCTGAGTATCCACCAAGGCCTCCATCGGACCGAATTACTCTATGACAGGGTATTTTGGGGGCATAAGGGTTTTTTCCACATGCATTAGCTACGGCACGCGCTGATTTAGGGCTTTTTATACCTATTGCTACCTGTTTGTAGGTTTTAACAGTGCCTTTTGGTATAGTTTTAAGGTAATTCCAGACTTTTAATTGAAATTTAGTCCCTTTCATCAATAAAAATTTAAAATAATGAAGCAGACTATAAAGAAAACAGTTAAAATCGAAAGATAAATAGTTTCAAGAGTTTTTCCAGATTTTCTATAATTAATAAAGCTTAATATTGCAAAACCAAAAGATGTTATTAAGAAATATATCGGTTCAATTACTCCGTCTATGCCCATATTTAAATAATATTTCATACTTATTGTCCACACAATGTCATTAATTGTCCTTTAAGTTTATAAATTATTTTATTTGACATTATAAAATACTTGATATATTAGTAATGATAATTAAATGTTATCAATAGTAATAATATGACTGAGCTAACAACAGACTTAAAATCTCTACATGAAGCAACTCTAAATAACCTAAAAAATTCCAAGTCGAATAATACACTAAGAGCGTATAAATCTGATTTTAAAGATTTTGGAGCATTTTGTACAAAACATGGCTTAAATTCTTTACCAACTGAACCAAAAATTGTTTCATTATACATTACCCATCTCTCTAAAAATTCAAAAATAAGTACTTTGAGAAGAAGACTAGTTTCAATTAGTGTGGTTCATAAGCTAAAAGGCCATTATCTAGATACCAAACATCCAATCATCGTTGAGAATTTAATGGGAATAAGAAGAGTGAAAGGGAGCATTCAGAACGGCAAAAAACCTATTTTAATTAGTCATTTAAAATCAATTATTAATGTAATAAATGAAAAAAAAACTGAAGAAATAAAAAAATTAAGAGACAAATCACTAATCTTAATTGGATTTGGGGGAGGTTTTAGAAGATCAGAACTCATTTCAATCGATTATGAGGATTTGGAATTTTTTCCTGAAGGTCTTAAAATTAGGATTAAAAGATCAAAAACTGACCAATTTGGTGAGGGAATGGTTAAAGGACTGCCCTTCCTCACGAATAAAATTTATTGCCCTGTTTCAAATCTCGAAAAATGGTTAAAAATTTCTAAAATTAAGTCTGGACCAATTTTCAGAAGATTTTCTAAAGGTTTGTCATTAACGAATAAAAGATTAACTGATCAATCTGTTGTTTTGTTAATTAAAGAATATTTAAACTCGGCAGGTATAGAAAATAAAAATTTTTCAGGTCATAGTTTAAGATCTGGTTTTGCAACAGTAGCAGCAGATTCTGGTGCTGATGAAAGAAGTATAATGGCTATGACGGGTCACAAAACTACCCAAATGGTAAGAAGGTATATTAAAGAGGCAAATATATTTAAAAATAATGCATTGAATAAAGTAAAATTATAATAAAGATACTTTATTACCTAAGGATATATCTATAAAATATTTTGAAATTTTAGTTTCATTAAAAAGCTTAAAGTATTTTTTTTTACCATTACGAGCAATTTTGACCCTAATTCTATCATTTTTTGCATAAAATTTAATTTTATCTGCTAAATCGTTAATATTTTTATAAAAAATAATTTCATTTTTATTAAAAAAATCTTTCATTTGAACCTTCTCATCAATAAATGTAAGTAATCCATTTCCCATTATCGAAGCAATTCTATTGCTAGAATAATATTTGGTTGGTTTGCCTCTACTTAAGTTTAAGCCCATTTTTGAATTAATTAACGCATTGTTAAAGTCATTGCCCCATATTGGTTGTTTGTTTGAAAATCCATAAAAATCATATTTTATATTAGGAATTTTTTTAACTAGTTTATCAAGAAAATTTATTCTTTCATCTTCGACACCCTCTTTAAGTGTAGCTCTGTTAACTCCATGACTCATTGCATAAAATAAATCTTTTTTAGGCTTCATATTAAATACATCAAAACTCTCAATATTTTTATCTACAGGAATAAAAAAAAAGTTAAAATTCTTTCTAGAAATTTTGTTATTAAAAATTGACGGATCAGTGGTTATAAAATTATGATCAACTATGTCAGAATACATTTTAATATTTGAAATATTTTTAAGTGAATAATTTAGACTAGGCATAACAGGATCTTCATTCCATTGAGATATAATAAGATTTTTATTTATTGATTTAAATTCATTTAATGTGCTTATTTCAATATTCCTTGTATGTCCAAAAAAAATTATATCTGGATTATAGTTTTTAAAAGTGTCTATTAAAAACTTTTGAAAATTATTTTTATTTGGAATTAAACTAAAAGACTTATTGTTCCTTAGATAATCTCTATCACTAATCTCTAAAACATCATGACCGTTTCTAACAAATCCATTAGTAAATTTCTTGCCTAAAGAGATATTATAGAGTCTGTGATTAAGTTTCTGACCTTGATTATATAAATTAATTATTTTTAATTTCTTTTTAATTAAATTAACATTAAAAAAGGGAACACAACTTTCTCGAATTTGATCAATAAGCTTTGTGTTTTCACTTATTTTGTGTTTAATATTTTTTCTACCTAAAGATTGTAATAATTTTCTTTTTTTTTTATTAATAATTATTTTTTTAATCTCATCATAAAGTTCCTTTGAATTTAGATCTTTTAAAGTAATTGCACTATCAGTAGTTTCTTTTAACCCCCCCCTATTACTTATTATTGTAGCGCAACCTCTAGATGTAGCTTCTAATGATGTTCTGCCAAATGGTTCTTCCCATCTAGATGGTACTACTGCTATTTCTGATTTGTTTAAAATATTCAATGTTTTTTTATGATTAACAAATCCAAGCTCTTTATGTCTTGGATGATTAATATAAATATTTCTTCTATCCTCATCGCCTAATGAATAAGCTTTCCATTTAGGAAATTTGTCTAATATATTTAATACAGCTTCTTTAAAAATATCATAACCTTTAGAGTAATTTAATCTTCCTACAAAAATTATGTTTTTTTCTTTTTTTATTTTTTTTTGTTTATTTACACTTGGATAAACTACTTCAGTTTTAGTTTGTAATTTTTGATCTATATCATGGAAAAATCTTTCTCTAACCCATTCGCTAACAAATATTATTTTTTCGACAGTTTCTAATATTTTTAATCTTTCTTTTATAGTTTTTGATCCCTTCATTGATAGTGGATCATTATGAAAGTAAAAAATAAATTTACTTTTAATTTTGTTTTTTAATTTAAAGAGTAATTGTGGTCTATTATGAATTTCTACAATATCAAAATTGTTATTAATTAGTTCTTTTGTTAATTTTACTGCATATTCGTTTGTAGTACTTTTTAATTTGGATTTTAAATTTTTTAAACTTATGTTTTTATAATTTTTACTTAAATATTTTTTTGATTTTGTGTGACCATAAATAATATTATTTTTTTTGTATTTAGATTTTTTAAAAAATTCTGAAACCCACAATGATGCAGCAGATGCTTTATCGTATGTATAATTTTCTTTATAAGGTAAAATAGTAGCTATATTAAGATTTTTTTTTAAATTCATATAATAATCTCAATCTTTCTTTTCTATCTTTTTTTAGTTTATATTCAAATGAAAGTGCTTTTGATTTTGAATAAAATTTTTTTTTATAAATATATTCCCATTCATAACCTTTGGTAGATTTAGCTCCTAAATTTGAATTATGTTTTTGCAGCCTCATATTTAAATTATTAGTGTATCCTACATATGTTTTGGTTGGATAGCTTTCTAAAGTTTTGATTAAATATACGTAATAAACCATAAGAGCTTATTTGAATTATGGCGGTCCCTAGGGGAATCGAACCCCTCTTTCGAGGATGAAAACCACGTGTCCTAACCGATAGACGAAGGGACCAAATTGCTGCTTTTTATTGTAAAAACAATCATTAATCAAGTATATCATTTTGAATTTTGTTTAAGTTTTATTACTTTTTTAATACCTGAGGATTTATGTGTCACTAATGTCTCTGATATGAATTCGTCGCCTTGTATTTCTACCCCTTTAACTAAATCTCCAGAAGTTATACCCGTTGCACAAAAAATAGAATCACCGGTCACTATTTCATTCAATTCATATTTTTTTGTTAAATCATCTATTCCCATTTTTTTTGCCCGTATTTTATCTTCATCAGTTTTAAACAAAAATCTTCCTTGAAAATTACAATTATAGGAATCTAAAGCAGCAGCAGAAAGAACACCTTCTGGTCCACCTCCAATACCTAAAAAGATATCTACATTATATTTTTTTTCTGCAACCAATAATGCTCCCGAAACATCTCCATCAGTAATTAATTTTAGATTAACTTTTAATTTATTCAATTCATCTATAATTTCTTTATGCCTTGGCCTATTAAGAATACACGCAGTTAAATTTTCTGGATTCTTATTTAAATAATCACTTAAATTGGAAATATTTTGCTTTACTGAAAAATCCAAATCAATAACATTTTTATCATTAACTCTAGTAGAGATTTTTTCCATATAGGTTTCAGGAGCTTTAAATAAATTATTTTTTTCAGCAATTGCTATTACAGACAAAGCACCAGGTAAATTATTAGCTACAAAATTAGTTCCTTCTAAAGGGTCAACAGCTATGTCAAATTCTGGGCCATTTTTATTATTTCCAACTCTTTCTCCGATGTACAACATTGGAGCCTCGTCTAGTTCACCCTCACCTATTACTATTTCTCCCTGAATATTAATTTTATTTAATTCACTTCTCATGGAGTCTACAGCAGCTTTATCAGCAGCAATTTTATCTTTTTTTCCAATAAAAAATGAGGATGCTAAAGCTGCTTTTGAGGTAACATTTACAAATTTATCAATAAATTTCTTTTCAATTGGCATTAAGCTTTTTCATCAATTAAATCTTCTTGATTGATTTTAGACTCAAATTCTCTTAAACGCTTATATACACTTGCAAGTTCAATGATAGTTGGCCAAGCTTTTAAAATATATTGCATAGAACCCTCTACCCTTCCAAAAGCTCTTATTATTTGCTGCATTACTCCAAGAGTTACTGCACCAGCCACGATAGCAGGTGCTAGAAAAACATAAGCCGAAAGAACATTGGCTTGTAAATAAGCTATCCTACCAATATTAAAATATAAATAACGTGCATAACTTAAGAAATGAATATTTCTCACTCCATCAAATAATTCTTCAATAGTTTTAGGTCTTACTGTCCCGTCATCTTCTGCAATTACAAGTATTTTTCTATAAGCTGCCTCTTTTTTTTGGAGATCATATTCAACTCCAACTAATCTAAGGATTAAACCAAGTAAAATTAAAAAAATTGTACCTCCAATTGACCAAATTAATGCACCTACAATTAATCCATAATCCCAATCACCAAAAAAGAATATTGGTATACCCACACTTAAACCAAATAAGATAGGCATAAATTCAACAAGTATCATTAAAGCTTCAATTAAACTTGTACCAAGAGACTCCATTATTCTAGAAAATTTAATCGTATCTTCTTGAACTCTTTGTGCGGCTCCTTCTATTTTTCGTGCTTTATCATAGACACTATGATACCATTCAACCATAGCAGTTCTCCATCTGAATAAATAATGCGAAGTAAAAAAACTTACTATAACAGCTACACCTACATACATTGCAGCTAAAGTGATAAAAGATAATAAACTTGCCCAATACTCTTCTATAGTAATTGAGTTTGGAGCTCCTAGTGCTTTTTGTATCATATCATAAAATTCACCAAACCATTCATTTATCTTTACATCTATTTTAACTTGTATCCAGAGTGATGATAAAATAACAGCTGAACCAATCCATGACCAAAGAAACCAAATCTTTTGAGTGAAAAATCTAAACATTGTCTATTTTAAAAAATTATCTGCGTAAGATTTCTTTACTGTTTTTCTTTGTCTTGGTTGAAGTAATTCAAAATCGATTTTATTTTTTTTTGCATAATTAATAGCTAATTCCTTAGTTGAAAATTCAAGTCTTAATTCTGTATATGTATCTGATGAGCTTTCCCAACCCATCAAAGGATTTTTTGTTGGATCTTTTGTTTTAAATTCTAAAATCCATTTATTATTTTTTGCTAATCCAGATTGCATTGGATTTTTATTTGGAATGTAAATAATAGCTTTTTTCATAAATGATGGTCGGAGTGGCAGGATTCGAACCTGCGACCCTCTGGTCCCAAACCAGATGCGCTACCAGGCTGCGCTACACTCCGATCCGAGTACTAATACAGCAGTTATTGATAATTTCAATGTATAAAGAAGCCAAAATTAAAAGAAATTTGATTAAAATCTGTTATATAACGAAGCATGATAATTACATGTCCAAATTGTAACAAGCAATTCAAAATTGATAATTCTTTAATACCAGATGAAGGTAGAGATTTGCAATGTGGATCATGTAATCATATTTGGTTTTATAATATCCAAGAAAAAAAAAATGAAGCACTAGAGCTGAAACAGGAAATTATAAGTGAAGACATTGAAAGAAAAGCCGAAAATATAAATTATAAATTAGAGGAGAGACAACACTCAGAGGAAATAATTAAAACTGAAATAAATAACAAAAAAAAAGAAAAAAATTTTGAAAAACAAAAAAATACGTCCACACCTAAAAAAACAGAAAATAAAGGAAGTAAGTTTTTTTCTTATTTAATAGTATTTATTATATCTTTTGTAGCATTAATTTTGTTGCTAGATACTCTAAAAACTCCACTTAATAATGTGTTTCCTGGATTAGAAATTATACTATTTAACCTTTTTGAAACATTGCAAGATATTAAACTATTTATTATAGACCTTATTTAATTTTTTATGATTAATTATATATCTAAGCCTTTTAAATGGTTTTTTAAATTAGAGGCTGCGAGTGGACTTGTATTGTTGTTTGCTGCAATAATTGCTTTATTTATAAGCAATTCTGGACTAGCGGATTTTTATTTTGCTACTCTAAATAAGTATTTATTTATAGGTATTAATAATTTTGGATTAAAATTATCAGTATTGCACTGGATCAATGATGCCTTAATGGCAATTTTCTTTTTCTTTGTTACGTTAGAAATTAAAAGAGAATTTTTACAAGGGGAGCTTTCCAATATTAAACAAGCTCTTTTACCAATCATAGGTGCAGTAGGAGGTATGTTGGTTCCTGCATTATTTTATGTTTTCATAAATTTTGGGGATAGTGAAACATTAAATGGGTGGGCAATTCCATCAGCTACTGATATCGCTTTTTCTTTAGGAGTTTTATCTTTATTAGGCAAAAGAGTTCCTTTATCTTTAAAAGTATTCTTAACTGCATTAGCTATAATTGATGATTTAGGAGCAATAGTAATTATTGCCCTATTCTACTCTGGAGATCTGAGTATTAAATATTTAACATTAATGTTATTAGCATTTATTATTTTATTATTAATTAACAAATTTAATATTAAAAAGTTTCTACCTTACTTGGTTGTAGGTCTTTTCCTATGGGATTTTACACATAACTCTGGAATACACGCTACTATTGCGGGAGTTCTATTAGCAATGACAATTCCTCATAGAAAAAAAGAAAAAGATTTTTCTTTATTGATAAAAATAGAACATGCAATTAGTCCGTATGTTGCTTTTGGGATAATGCCGTTATTTGCATTTGCAAATGCCGGAGTATCTTTAGATGGTTTATCATTTGCTTCATTAATGGATAAAGTTCCTTTAGGCATTGTACTTGGACTGTTTCTAGGTAAACAACTTGGAGTATTTATATTTTCTTATATATCAATAAAATTAAAAGTAGCCCAAATGCCAAACGATACAAGTTGGTATAATTTTTATGGTGTGGGTGTACTTACTGGGATTGGTTTTACAATGAGTTTATTTGTTGGAAATTTAGCTTTTGTTGAAAACATGCAATATATGGATGGTGTAAAAATTGGGGTATTAACTGGATCGTTATTATCAACATTATTTGGTTATTTTTTAATTTTACTAACGCCAAATAAACCAAATAAATGAAAAAATTAATATTTCTATTATCTATAGTTATGTTTTTTTTTAAAACCTCAGCAACTGCAAACTACGAAAAAAAAATTTATGATTTCAGTATAGAGAGTATAACTGGTGAAATAATTAATTTTAAAGATTACAAAAATAAAGTTATTTTAGTTGTTAATACAGCAAGTTATTGTGGATTCACTAAACAATATGAAGAATTACAAGAATTGTGGGACTTGTATAAAGAAAAAGGTTTAATTGTCATTGGTGTTCCATCTAATTCATTTAATCAAGAAAAAAATAGTAATGCAGATGTAAAAGAATTTTGTGAAGTAAATTTTAATATTAACTTTCCATTAGCAACTATAACGGAAGTTAAAGGTAAAAATGCTCATGAAATTTTCAAATGGGCAAAAGAAAATCACGGAAAATCAGCAGTTCCAAAGTGGAATTTTCATAAAATTTTAATTAACAAAGAAGGCAAAATAGAAGATACATTTGCATCCATGACCAAACCTATGTCAAAAAAGTTAATTAAAATTATAGAAGATATTTTATAAATTTATACTTAATCCATCATATGCTGGAACAACATTTTTTGGCAGCATTTTTTTAAGCACTTTATAATCTAAAACTGGGGATAAATTTGTGAGAATAGCTTTTTTGGGTTTGAATTTTTTAATTATAGCTAGTGAAGACTCTAAATTAAAGTGTGAAGGATGAAAATTGTACCACAAGCAATCAATGACTAAATATTTTAGATTTTTAAAATACTTATGATCTTTGCTATAAATTTTACTTACATCACTTATATAAGCCAATTTTTTATTAACAATAAAACAATTTGATTTAACCTTACCATGATCAACCATAATTGATTGAATACTAATATTTTTATTATTATTTTTTGCAAATATTCTTTTTGGCAATTTATTAAGTTTAAGGGTTGCAGGATATTCTTTTGAATAGCTTTTAAATATATAAGAAAATGTAGAATTAAGATATTTAGAAGTATATTTATCAGCATAAACATCAAGTTGTTTTCTGCTGTTTATATAAAAAGATCTCAGATCATTTATTCCATGAGTTTGATCACCATGCATGTGTGAATATAACACTTTATTAATTTTTTTTATTTTATGTCTTAAAAGTTGTTGACGTAGATCAGGAGATGTATCTATGAGAATATTTTCATCTGTAGTTTTTATTAAAGCTGAACATCTTGTTCTATAATTTTTTTTATTTTTAGGATCACAGTTTCCAAAAAAACCATCTGGTCTTGGTACACCCATTGAACTGCCGCAGCCTAAAATAATAAATTGCATTAATTACAATTAAAAAATAGTTTATTAAAATTATCTGTGGTTTTTTTGATAAGATTTTCTTTGGATATATTTTTAATTTCAGCTAATTTTGCAGCAGTATAATCAATGAATGATGGTTCATTTTTTTTTCCTCTTTTAGGAACGGGTGCTAAAAAAGGACTATCTGTCTCAATTAAGATATTATCCATAGGAATAGATTTGAACGTATGTTGTAAATCTAATGAATTTTTAAAAGTAATTATGCCACTTGCTGAAAAGAATGAATTTAAAGTCATTAGTTTTTCCGAGAATTCTTTAGACCCAGTAAAACAATGCATCAAAATTTTAAGGTTTTCATTTTTATATTCATTTAAAATCTCAAAAGTTTCTTTTTCTGCATCTCTTGAATGAACAATTAATGGAATATTGGTTTTTATGGATGCATCTATATGTTCTTTAAAACTTGCTATCTGCTTGTCTTTTTCACTGTTATTATAATAAAAATCTAATCCAGTTTCTCCAATTCCAATAATTTTTGAGTTTTCATTGAGACTTTCAATGATCTGTTTTGAAGTGATAATATCTGTGGAGCTTTCATGAGGATGAATTCCAATAGTGCCATAAATCATATCATCTTTATTAATTAAATCTTTTACTCTAGAAAAACTTTCAAAAGAAGTTGAGATAGTAAGTAATTTTTGTATACCAACTTCTTTTGATCTTTGTATTACATTAGCTAAATCGCTTAATAATGGTTCATGATCTAGATGACAGTGTGAATCAATCATTGTTTTTCTCTATTTTTTTAAAAAGTATGTCTATTTTATGAATATTATTACCTTTTGTTAAATACTCATTATTTGAAACTGAGTCTAATTTTATGTTTTTTTCTTCAATGTCAAAGATCTTTAATGCCTTTAAAGAAGATTCAGGAATAATTGGATATAGTAAAAAACTTATTTTTCTTACAATTTCTAAAGTAGTGTAAACAATAGTATTTAATCTAATTATATTGTCTTTTTTTTTCCAAGGTTCTTGATCATTAAAATATTTATTAGCTTCAAAAAGTGAATTTACAATATAATCAATGTAATAATTAATATTTTGATTGTCAATTTCCGACCTAATATTATCTAAATTATCTTTATATTTATTTAGTATCATTAAATCTTGATCATGAAATTTTACTTCTAATGGAATTTTTCCATTACAATTTTTTATTGCAAAAGCGGTAACACGCTGACATAAATTTCCAAAATTGTTAGCTAGATCACTATTAATACAATCTTCTAGTCTTTCTTGAGATATATTTCCATCATTCCCAAAAGAAACTTCTTTGATTAAGTAGTATCTTAAAGGATCTAGACCATACTCTTTAATTATTTCAAGTGGATCAAGAATATTCCCTTTAGATTTAGACATTTTTTCTTCCCCTGATAGTATCCATCCATGTCCGTAAACTCTTTTTGGTAAATCAATTTTTGCTGCTAATAAAAAGGCAGGCCAATAAACAGCATGAAATCTGAGTATATCTTTTCCAATTAAATGTATTGAGGCTGGCCAAAATTTTTTAAATAAATCATCATTTGTATTAGGATAGTTTAATGCACTTAAATAATTTGTTAAAGCATCGAGCCATACATATATAACGTGGTTTTTATTATTTGGAACAGGTATGCCCCATGAAAAACTTTTTCTACTTACAGAAAGATCTTTAAGACCACTTTTTACAAAACTAATAACTTCATTTTTCCTAGATAATGGAGCAATAAAATCTGGATTTGCTTCGTAATAGTCTAATAACGGTTTTTCCCACTTTGAAAGTCTAAAAAAATAAGATTCTTCTTCAATCCATTCAACAGGAGATTTTGAGGATATTGCAATTTTAATTCCATCAAATTCCTCAATTTCGTCTTCGTTATAAAAGGCTTCATCAGATACTGAATACCATCCAGAATAGTTTGATAAATATATGTCATCATTTTTCTCAAGTTCATTCCAAAGATGTTGAACTGTTTTTTTATGTCTAGCTTCTGTAGTTCTAATAAAATCAGTATTTGATAAATTCAAAGTATTGGAGAGATCTCTAAAGGTTTGACTAATTTGATCACAAAATACTAAAGGTTCCTTCCCTGCCTTTTCCGCAGATCTTTGAATTTTTAATCCATGTTCGTCTGTACCAGTAAGAAAATGAACCTGATAATCGTCAATTTTTTTAAATCTCGCAAAAAAATCTGAGATAATACTTGAATATGCATGACCCATATGAGGCTTGGCTGATGGGTAGTATATAGGCGTTGTAATATAAAAAGTTTTATCCATTTAGTATTTTATCCTCAAATTCCATAAATAATGTTTCCTCATCTAAATTATAAGTTCTAGTATTATTAATTTTTCCTAAAAAATAATGGTATGACTTTAGTAAACTTATATTTTTAATAGATATATTGTTTCTAAAATAAAGTTCAATAAAGGAATAAATAATTTCAATAATTGATTTATCTTTTTTATAAATTTTATTTTTAATTAGAGTTTTTAGAGTTGAATTTAAATCAAAATTAACAATATCCAAATCATATTCCTCAGATAACTTAATTAATTTAAATAATTTTCCAGGTGTTGCATAATAATCAAATAACTTATTATTGATGATAGTATTCATGTCATTTTCTAATAATTGATTACAAATTCTAATAGACTGATCTTTTGTTAAAAAAACTTTAAAATTTAAACATCTGGATTTAAGAGTTGGTAACACTCTTTTGTTGTTGTTTATTAAAATAAAATTTATATTTTCATTAGGTTCCTCTAAAATTTTCAACAAAGCATTAATAGAATTTAAGTTTAATAATTCGATATTATCAATTAAAACAAATCTTTTTTTTTTATTAAATGAGGATTTGTTTAGATTTGTTATTAATTCCCTAATTTGATTTATATCAATATTTTTCTTTTCCTCTAAGACATCAATTAAGTAAAAATTTGGGTTAGATTTATTTAGCATAAGTTTGTATGACTTATTATCTGGATTAATTTTATTATTTTTATAATCATAGGGATGTTCTTCGTTTTCCGACAATACAAAATTGATTAAATGATATGCTAAAGTTGATTTGCCAATACCTTTTTCACCAGATAAAAGAATTTTATTAGGCAAAGTATCGTTTTTAGATAATTTGGTTAATTGATTAAAAATTTTTTTATGCTCAAATAAATTTATTTGAGTTAAGGGATTTAAATTCATTTTATTAATTTTTTAATTTGATTTATTATTAAATATTCATTTTTTTTTATATCTAAATTAGAATCTATTATTTTGTAAGATTTTTTATTTAGTTTTACTAATTTTAAAAAACCTTTTTGAACTTTATTATAAAAATTCATATCGAATTGATCATATCTATTTAATGATTTCCTTTTTTTTAATCTTTGAAATAGATTTTTTTTATTTACAACATTAAGAAAAGTAAAATTGACTTTAATTTTTTTTAATAGAAATTTATTTATTATTTTTATAATTTTTAAATCGATACCCATACCATAATGCTGATATGCAATAGTTGAGTCTACGAATCTATCAATCAAAATAATTTTTTTCTTATATGATTTTTTTATAAGATTTATATTTTCACTCCGGGCTGCTAAATATAAAAGTAAATCAGTATTAATATTAAAATTAGATTTCCTACTTAAAATTAATCTTCTTATTTTTTCAGAATTTAAGCTACCTCCTGGTTCTCTTATTTTTATATATTTTATTTTTTTTTTATCTAAAAAGTTTGAAACTTTATTAATATGATGGCTCTTACCACTGCCCTCTATACCCTCAAAAACAATGATGGGTTTTTTAGACATCACCCCAAATTAGATAATTTATTGATTTTATTAATCTTGTAAAAAAATTAACTTTTTTAATTTCTTTCGATGAAAGTAGATCATACTCACCAACAAGTTCTTGATCATAAACAACTCTTAAAGTGGCTATTTTTTGATCTTTTTTAATTGGTGCTTCGACTGGTCCATCATACTTAACAGCAACTTTTAAAAGTTTTTTTTTCGCTTTTTTGATTGTTTTATAAATATCCTCCTTTGTATATGCTTCAACACTGTTCTCTTTTCCTAACCAAACGTCAATTTTATGTAATGGTTTATTCGCTATAGCTATTTCAACGAGATCATAATTGGTAAGACCAAATGTAAGTAATTTTGTGCTTTCTCTAGATCTGGAGTTTTTTGATTTAAAGCCACTTCCCACAGCTATTAATCTTCTGCCATTTCTATCTATTGATGATGCTAAAGAATATTTTTCAACTGCTAAATAACCAGTTTTTATTCCATCTGCTCCAAGATTTTTATAAAGTAAAGGATTTCTATTTCCCTGTGTTATTGGATCACCTCCTGTTCTATCCCACGTAAATTCTTTTTCAGCAAACATTTTGTAAAATTCAGGATGTTCTTTAATTAAATACCTAGACATTTTTAAAATATCTCTAACAGTTGAGTAATTATCAGGGTCATTTATTCCTGATGAATTAGAAAAATTTGTATTATCCATCCCTAGTTCTTTTGCTTTAGCAGTCATTAAAATTGCAAATTCTTCTTCAGTGCCTGCTATGCCTTCAGCTAATGCAATACAAGCATCATTTCCAGAGGCAACAATAATACCTCTTAATAAATTTTCTACAGAAACCTGATCACCTACCATTATAAACATCGATGAGTATCCGGATGTAGATAATCTCCAGGCTCTCTCTGATATTATAAATTTTTCATCTAAACTAAGATCACCTGATTTTATTAGATCAAAAGCAATAATTGCTGTCATTATTTTTGTCATAGAGGCCGGATAAATTGAAATATCTGGCTCTTTTTCATAGAGAATTTCACCAGAATGATAATCTTGTAATATTGCAGTTCTTGCTTTTACATCAAAATTAGCTTTTGAAAAATTTACTAATGAAAAACTAAAAAAAATTACAATTAATAAAATTCTAAACATCTTTTAATATCTCTATATTTTCAAAATTTAACACTTTTATTTCATTAAATGATTTTTCTAGTTTTTTTATATCATTAAATGGACCCAATAATACCCTATATTTGGTTTTAGATAATTTCTTAATTATAGGTTTTTTTATATTTGTCTCATCTTTTATTCTATCAACCATATTTTCTGCCGAGTCTCTGTAATAAAAATCTGCGATCTTTATTGAATATAAAAATTTGTGTTTTTTTATTTTGATTTCTTTGTTTTTTTCTTCACCCAGATTATCTATTGTAATTCCGTCAACAGGAGCTTTTTCAGCTACACTTTTCTCTTCATCAAAAGTCTTTGCTTTTTTAGCTACAAATGTTGAACTTTTTGAGATTAAAGCAAGATCAATATAAGGTTCTTTGGGGTCAAGTGATAGCTCCTCAGCAATTCGTTTTGTAATTACAGAGTTATAAAAAGATGAGAAATTAACATTATTAGAGATTACTTCAGCTATGATTGACTTATCATTTACAGGATTTGTAATTTTAACAAATGAATTTTTTTTAATTTTATTATGGAAAATTAAAAGAGATCTATTATCTATTTTTTTTGATATTTTTTTTTCTTTTTTTAATTCATTATCATAAATTAAAGTAAATCCAGTATTACTATACTTTTGATCAGTAATATAAACTAAGTTTTTATTTTCTTGATCAAATTGATTACATGCAGACAAAAAAAATATAGAAATGATTAATATGAGTTTTTTAAAGTTCATTTTTAAATTTATCTTTTAATGTACAAACGGCTAAAGCAAATCGCAATGATCTATTCCATTTTAATATTATCTCATAGTTATCAAATACGACATAAGCTGGATTTAAAGTTTCGGCATCAGGTATAATATCTTTATCTGGTGTTATAATAGCAACCTTATAAGCGTTGTACTTTTTGTCTATTTGATCATTATTTTGTATAAATTTTCTAAAATATTTTAATTTTTTTTTATCATGAAGTTTTTTTGCAGAAATGTTCAAATATTTACTTGGTATATTCTCTGATAAATCAATTTTATAAAAACAAGGTTTCTCACTTTTCCAACCTATTTGATTTAAATAGTTTGATGCTGAAGCATAAGCATCATTATTATTTTTTAAATCTATATATCCGTTTCCATCATGGTCTATTGCATAATTTTTCATTGTTGATGGCATAAATTGAAAAAAACCAAAAGCACCAGCCCAAGATCCATATAACGTTTTATAATCTATTTGTTCATTTTCTATTAATCGTAAAAGTGTCAATAATTCATTTGTAAAAAATTCTGATCTTCTTTTATCAAAACTTAAAGTTGCCAAAGAGGACAAAATATCCATTTTACCAACATACGTCCCAAAATTAGTTTCTATTCCCATTAAAGCTAACAGTAACTCTCTTTCTATATTAAATTCGTTTTCAACAGTATTTATTAAAGTAGAATTTTTTTCATAGAATTTTTTTCCTAACGAGACTTTTTTTGAAGATGTTCTTTTTGAAATATAAGTTTTAGTATCTTCGTAAAATTCAGGTTGAAACCTGTCATATTTTATTACATCTGATAAAAATTTAGTATCGGACATAACTCTATCAAATGTTTTTTCTGAAATATTGTTTTCTAAAGCTATTTTTTTAAAATTTAATTTCCAATTTTCAAATTCTTTATTGATATCAGCAAATGAATAATTAATAGAAATAAAAATAAAAAATAAAAAAAAATTAACTAGTTTCATGTAAATCCTTCAAATATATAATTACAGCAATCCAAATAAAAATAAAACTAACTAATTTTGTTATTGAAAAAGGCTCGTTGTAATAAAAAAAACCTAATAAAAACTGAAAAGTAGGAGTAATATAAAATATCATGCCAGTCGGTCCTAAACCACAGAGTTCAACTCCTCTAACATATAAAAATAAAGGTATGACAGTCATAGGTCCAGCAAGATAAATAAATAGCATCATTGGTGGATCAGACAATTGAAAATCATTATATCCTTTGCTTGCTATAAAATAAAAAGCTAACATTGCAAATGGCAAAATAAATAAACTCTCTATAAGAAGACCTACATCAGTATCAACATTAATTTTTTTTCTAACTAGATTGTAAAACCCCCAACTTAAAGCAACAATTAAACCAACCCAAGGTAATGATTTAATGCTTATAATTATTAAAAAAACGATAGATAGAATAACTAACAGAATTGAAAAGACTCTTTTTTTATTAAGTTTCTCTTTAAAAAAAATATAACCAAGCATTACGCTTAAAATGGGCATAATAAAATAACCAAAACTGGCATCTATAATTCTATTTGTAGCTATAGCATAAATCCACACACCCCAATTTATAAAAATTAAAAAACCTGAGATAAATAAATAAAATAAATTTGATTTATTTTTTACAATTTTAAAAAAAATATTCCATTTAGAGAAAAAAAAGGTAGTCAGAATTAAAGTAAAGGCTGTCCATAAGCATCTATGAACAACTAATTCAATATGGCCAATATAAGCTATATATTTAAAATAAATTACACCAAAAAACCCCCACCAAAAAGATCCAAACCCAGCAAGTAATAAGCCTTTGTTAAATTCTTTGTTCATAGGAAACCGTGGTGCTTTTAATTAATAAGTCTATTAGACTATTTTATGGTTGAATTAAATAATTATAATTATAAAAACTTGCTAACGGAGAGATGGCTGAGCGGTTGAAAGCACCGGTCTTGAAAACCGGCAAAGGGGCAACTCTTTCCTGGGTTCGAATCCCAGTCTCTCCGCCATCATTTTTGTGAATAATCAAAATTTTTATATAATAAATTGATATTATTATTTTCAAATTCAAAATCAGTTTTAAAACCATTATAAAAATTATATAAATTAGTGTCATCAATATTCAGTAATTTTTCTAAATCAATAAGATCATTTTCATTTAAATTATTTATATATTTTTTTGTAAATGCACCTAAAAGATTATCCATTTCTTTTGTGCCCCTATAATTTGATCGATAAATAATTTTTTTTTTTAATTCATCTATATTGATCATAATAATTAGAATATATTAGTTGTTAGTGAATAATAAAACAAATTATCAATATTTATTGTCAGACTTAAGTTCTTTAAAGGGTGTAGGAACTAAAACAAAAAATTTATTAAAGAAGAAAAATATTAATAATTTGTTTGATTTATTGTGGAAACTTCCAAAATCTTTTACAGATAGAAGCTTATCATCAAAAATAAAAGATTTAAAAATTGGTGAAATACAAACGGTAACCATTATACCACAAAAATATTACTTCCCGCATATAAGGAAATTACCTAACAGAGTTTTATGTACTGATGAAACAGGCGAAATAGATTGTATTTTTTTTAATAGTTATGAAGGATATATAAAAAAAATACTACCATTAGGAAAAGAAATAACCGTAAGTGGAAAAATAGGACATTTTAGAAATAAATACCAAATTACAAATCCTAAATACATATCAGAGGACTCTACATTAATTAAACAAGTTCATAGTAAGTACTCTTTAACTGATGGTATATCTGAAAAAATATATAATAAAATTTTAAATCAAATTATTGCTAATTTACCAGATTTCAAAGAGTGGCACTCTAAAAATGTTATGTTAAATTTTCAGAATATAAGTTGGAACAAATCAATTAAAGAATTACATAAACCTGAAAATATTGGGAACTATAGATCAAATTTTTATCAAAGGCTCGCTTATGATGAAATATTTTCGACATTTTTAGTTAATTCAGAAATAAGAAAAAAAATAAAAAAAATTAAAAAAAAAAATAAAATAATCAATTCAAATGAACAAAATTCATTAATTAAAAATTTAGATTTTAAGCTTACAAATGATCAGAAAAATGCATTGGATGAAATAAACAAAGATTTAAGCTCATCAAACAAAATGTTCAGACTCTTACAAGGAGATGTGGGTAGTGGAAAAACAATAGTCTCTCTATTAGCTGCACTAAACACTATAAACTCTGGTTTCCAAGTTGCAATTATGGCACCTACGGAAATTCTTGCAAGACAACATTTTAATTTAGCAAAAAAAATATTTCCTAAAAATATTAATTTAGAATTAATTTCAGGAAAGTCTGAATACAAGAAAAAAAAAGAAATACTTAAAAATTTGGAAATTAATAAAATTGATATAATTTTTGGGACACATGCAATTTTTCAAAAAAAAGTTATCTTTAGAAAATTAGGATTAATAATAATAGATGAGCAGCATAAATTTGGTGTAAACCAGAGAAAAAAGTTGTCCGATAAAGGTGGAGTAGATTGTGATGTTCTTTTAATGACAGCAACACCAATACCTAGAACATTAACAATGACAATTTACGGTGATATGGATATTTCTATAATTCGTGAAAAACCTAAAAATAGAAAATTAATAAAAACTTATAGTAAATTAGAAGCAAAAATTGATGATGTTTTAAAATTTGTGGATAAACAAATTAAATTAGGTAACCAAATTTTTTGGGTATGTCCCTTAATTGAAGAGTCAAAAAAACTAGACCACACTTCTGCTGTAATGAAATTTAAATTATTAAAAAAACTATTCCCAAACCAGGTTTCTTTGCTACACGGCAAAACAGATTTAGAGGAAAAAAATATAATTCTTAATGATTTTTTAAATAAAAAATTTAAAATTTTAGTTTCAACAACAATAATTGAAGTTGGAATTGATTTTCCTAATGCCAACGTAATAGTAATAGAGAATGCAAATAAATTTGGACTTTCTCAGCTTCATCAATTAAGGGGTAGAGTTGGTCGTGGTGAGAAAGAGTCCACTTGTATTCTTATGTTTAAATCTAATTTAAGTGATAACGCAAAAAAAAGAATTAAAATTTTAAAAGACTCAAATGATGGTTTTTTAATATCTGAAGAGGATATGAAATTAAGAGGTTTTGGAGATATCTTAGGTTTTAAGCAAAGTGGAATTAAAAATTTTAAACTAGCGGATCCAATTCATAATAGTGATCTTTTCAATTTAGCTGAAAAGGAAATGAAAAGAATAGAAAAATGCAATGAAGATATAGGAAAATTTAAACCTTTAATAAAATTATATGATAGGGCTGATATAATAAACGATATCGCTTAAGATTTTTTTGTTGAGGTGCCCGCTGATACAATAAATTTAGAAGCTTCTTCAAAAGACATATTTAAATATATAATATCTTCTACTGGGAACATTAATAAAAAACCACTAGTTGGGTTTGGTGTCGTTGGCACAAAAACATTGATTAAATTTTTCCCTGTTTTTTCTGCCATCTCTCCTTTATTTTCTTTTGTAGCAAATCCAACAGCCCAAACTCCTTTTCTGGGATATTCAATTAAAACAACACTCTTTTTGCCGTCATCTTTTTTTGAAAAGGTTTCAGTCATTTGAACAATTGCTGAATAAACGGTTCTTAAAAAAGGAATTCTTTTAAACAAATCATCAATTAATTTTAGAATTCTTCTTCCAAAAAATGATAAGGACAGTCCACCTACGATAGTAATTAGTAAAATTGAAATTACAATTTCAACGCCAGGAATATTGAAGGGTAAATAACTATTTGGATTAATGTTCTTGGGAATTAAATTTGAAGATATCCCTATTAAAATTTTAGTTAAATATAAAGTAAAACCTATTGGTATTAAAACAACAACACCAGCGATAAAATAGTTTCTAAGAGTTAAAGATAAAGATTTTTTAGTACTTTTTTTAGCCATAAAATTAACTGTAACTAGCGTAAATAACAAACAATATTGAAATAATAAATAATACTATTAATATTTTATTGTTAAGATTCATGTTAAACTACTATTATCAAATTTTATAGTTATGAATAGAAGAAAATTCTTATCTTATATGGGTTGTGGATGTGGAACTTTATTACTATCTTCTTGTACCACTGCTCCTATTACCGAGAGAAAACAATTAAAAATTGTCTCTGAAGCAAAACTTAATGCTCAAGCAGCTGCTATATATGAAAAAATAAAAGAAAAAGAAAAAATGAGTGATGACACAAAAACTTTAAATGAAATCAAAGAGATCGGAAAAAAAATGGAAAACTCAATTTCGGAGTATTTTTATAGAGCAGGAATTGAAGACCCAACAATTAACTTCGAATGGGAATATATTCTAATTGATCGTAAAAAAGTTAGAAATGCTTGGTGTATGCCAGGTGGCAAAATAGCTGTGTACACTGGTATTCTTGAAGCAACAAAAAATACTGATGGTTTAGCTGCAGTTATGGGGCACGAAATTGCTCATGCTGTAGCAAAACATTCGGTTGAAAGAGCAAGTAGAGCCACATTGGTAAATACAGGAACACAACTAATAGATATTTTTAGTGGAGGAAAACTATCGCAAGTTAATAGAACAACTGGGATAAATACAGTTGGATTGATTACACAACTAGGATTATTAAATCCTTTCAATAGAAAACAAGAAAGTGAAGCTGATTATTTAGGAATGATTTTTTCATCATTATCAGGTTATGATATTAGAGAAACTGTAAAGATTTGGGAAAGAATGAAAGAACTTAATAAAGGTAAAGAACCACCTGAATTTATGAGTACACATCCATCATCTGACAATAGAATTAAAGATTTAAACGAAAAGATGGGTGGAGTAATTTTAGATTACCCACCAATTGAAATTAGCTAATTCAATTGATGGTGAGCCGTGATGGACTCGAACCATCGACCCATTCCTTAAAAGGGAATTGCTCTACCAACTGAGCTAACGGCCCACAAAATTGATTCATTTTTTTTAAATGAATATTGTGTGTATACAGATAAATTTTTATTTTTCAATTCGTTGAATTTAAAAGTTTTGATCAATTAAGGTTATTTAATTAAGGAATTTGACATGATTATTCATACAAAATGGCACAGTTGCTCTAACTACAACTTATCTATGTATTTATTATGAAAATCATCAAATGTGCCAGAATTAATATTTTTTCTAATTTTTGACATTAATTCTTGATAAAAATTAATATTATGAAGCGTCAATAGCATTGAAGCTAATATTTCATTAGTATTGAACAAATGATTTAGATAATTTTTTGAATATTTGTTTAAATTAAGATTTTCACAACTAGGATCAAGTGGAGTATTATCATTTTGATATTTATTATTTTTAATATTTACTCTTCCATTCCATGTAAAAGCTAAACCTGTCCTTCCAGATCTAGTAGGCAGCACACAATCAAACATATCTATACCTCTTTTGACAGCACCTAAAATATCTGATGGTGTTCCAACACCCATTAAATAGTGAGGTTTTTTCATAGGTAAATATTCTTTGATGTTATCTAAAACATTAAACATTTCATTTTGTGTCTCGCCTACTGCTAATCCTCCAATAGCATAACCATCAAAACCAATTTTGACTAATTCTTCAAGTGATTTAAGTCTTAAATCTTTAAATAGACCTCCTTGAACAATTCCAAATAAAGCTTTATGCGGGTTGTTTCCAAAAGCTTTTTTAGATCTTTCAGCCCAATAAAGTGAAAGATCCATAGATTTTTGAATAACATTATAATCATTGGTTTTTTTTGGGCACTCATCCATAATCATTATTATGTCTGAATTTAAACCCAACTGTATTCTGATGCTCTCCTCAGGGCTTAAATAAAATTTTTTACCATCAACATGAGAATTGAATATAGCACCCCTCTCTCTATCAATCTTATTTAATTTTGAAAGAGACATTACTTGAAAACCACCAGAGTCAGTTAATATAGGTAAATCACAATTCATAAATTTATGAAGACCACCAGCAGATTGAATTCTTTCAACACCTGGACGTATCATTAAGTGATAAGTATTTGAAAGTATTATTTCTGAACCTGTTTTTTTTATATCGTCTATTGTGCAAGCCTTTACTGTGGCTTGAGTTCCAACAGGCATAAAGGCAGGTGTTTGTATATTTCCACGATGTGTCTCAATTAAACCACACCTAGCAAATTTATCTTTTTTTAAAACATTAAAGGCAAATTTTTTTAATGCCATTAAAAAATTTATTGGGATTTAAAACTAATTATTTTATCTGGATCAGTTACAGCACCATTATTGTTTTGATCACCTCTTTTTATTTTATCAACAAATTCCATTCCTTCGACCACTTTTCCAAATACTGTGTATTGTCGATCTAAAAAAGGTGCTGGCTGAAAACAAATAAAAAATTGACTATTTGCACTATTTGGATCTTGGGCTCTAGCCATTGATAGAGTTCCTCTATCATGTGGTAAACTATTGAATTCTTGTTTCAAGTCAGGAAAATCTGACCCTCCCATCCCAGCTCTTCTAAGATCAAAATCTTTAGATTCTGAATTCCCAAATTTTACATCTCCAGTTTGAGCCATAAAGCCATCTATAACTCTGTGAAAAACAACATTATCGTATTTACCACTATTTGCTAAATCTTTAATTCTTTTTACATGATTTGGGGCAACATCTTCAAATAGTTCAATTTTAACGTCACCATCTTTTAATTTTAATATCATTATATTCTCCTCAGCTATTGATTGATTGTTAATTAAAAAAAACAAAATAAGTATTTTAATAAAAATTTTATTCATATTTATCTTTTAAAGATTTAATTGTACTTTTTGTAGTAAATTTTTTTATATCACCTTTTAATTTAACAATTTCTTTCACAAATCTTGATGAGATTATTTGATTTTCTAAATCAGACATTAAAAAAATTGTTTCTATGTTTTGGTTCAATTTTCTATTCATACCAGCTAACTGAAATTCATATTCAAAATCAGATACAGCCCTTAATCCTCTTAGAATAATGTTTGATTTATATTTTTTACATAAATCAGTAGTTAAAGAGCCAAAAGAAACTACTTTTATTTTTTTTCTATTTAACTTTAGATCATTAAATAAAGCTTTATTCACTATTTCTATTCTTTCATCAGAACTAAATAGGTAATTTTTATTACTTTCATCAGAAACACCTACTACTATTTTATCAAATAGTTTTAATGATTTTTTTATGACATCTATATGTCCAAATGTAATTGGGTCAAATGTTCCAGGATAAATTGCAATTTTGCTCATTAAATTAAATTATCATCAATTTTAATTGCTGAAACAACTTTTTCTTCTCCTGATAACTTAATTATTCTAACTCCTTGAGTATTTCTGCCTGCTGTTCTAATTTCTTTAACAGCAACTCTAATTACCCTGCCTTTGTTCGTAGAAATTAAAATTTCATCACCTTCAAAAACAGGGAAAGATGAAGTAATATTTCCATTTCTTGGTGAATTTACTATTCCTATTATACCTTTTCCACCCCTGTTAGTAACTCTGTAATCTATATGTGAGGTCTTTTTACCATAACCATTCTCACTTATTGATAAAACAAATTTCTCTATTGCTTTTAATTCAGATTTTTCATCTTTTGATTTTTTTCCATTTTTACTAATTTTATCATTATCAATAACTGATAAAGATACTATTTGATCATTTGATGATAAATCTATTCCTTTAATTCCTTTAGAAGATCTACCTTTAAAAACTCTAAGCTTTTTGGCTTCAAATCTAATGCATTTTCCAAATTTTGTACTTAAAATTACATCTTGATCATCTTTACAAATTTTAACGCCTACAATTTTATCATTATTATCTAATTTCATTGCAATTTTTCCAGATGCATTAATTGATGAAAAATCCTCTAAACTATTTTTTCTTACTTTTCCTTGAGCTGTAGCGAAAATTATTTGATAATTTTTTAAGTCTGTTTCATCTTCTGGCATTGGCATAATTGAACTTATTGCTTGGTGACTCTTTAGAGGTAAAATATTAAACAAAGACTTACCCTTAGAAGATGACGAACCCTCTGGGATTTTCCATGCCTTGATCTTATAAACTAAACCCTCAGTGGAAAAGAAAAGAACTGAAGTATGAGTATTCACAGATAATGTTTGTACAACAGAGTCCTGATCCCTCGTTGTTATACCTGATTTTCCCTTACCACCTCTTTTTTGTTTTTTTACTCCATCTAATGAACCTCTTTTTATATATCCTTGTAATGTAACTGTGATTATTACTGATTGTTTTTGGATAGTTTCCTCAATATCGTAATTTAAAACAGCATCTATAATTTTAGTTCTTCTTGGTGTAGCAAATTTATCTTTAATGTTTTTTAATTCATGACTAATTACTCTCAAAAGTTCTTTTTTTGATGATATAATCTTCTTAAATTTAAGAATTAATTCAGCCAATTTTTTAATTTCAACTTCGATCTCATTAATTCCTAATGCGGTTAACTTTTGAAGTCTTAATTCTAAAATAGCTAAAACTTGTGGTTCAGATAAAGAATAAAGGTTTTTACCTTTTTTACCCTCTACTAAAGAAATTAATTTTAAGGATTTATTTATTTTCCATTTAGTTTTTAAAATTGATAGTTTGGCATCATCGGGTGTTTTAGATGATCGAATAATTTTTATTATTTTATCTAAATTTTCTACTGAAACTGACAGTCCAATAAGTATGTGAGCACGTTCTTCGGCCTTTTGAAGATCAAATTTAGTTTTCTTAATAACTACATCTTCTCTAAAAGTTAAAAAATTTGTTAAAAAATCTTTTAGTGTGCAAGTCTGTGGTTTTCCCTCAACAATTGCTAAAGTATTAAAACCAAATGAACTTTCTATTTGAGTATTTTTATATAATTGTCTTTTTATAGTTTCTGGCTCTATACCGTTTCTTAAATCTATAGCAACTCTTATACCCTCTCTGTTTGACTCGTCTCTAATATCTCTTATTCCTTCAATTTTTTTTTCTCTAACCAATTGAGCAATTCTCTCATTTAATACAGATTTATTAACCTGATAAGGTATTGAGGTTATTACTAATCTCTCACGTCCATTTTTTTGTTGTTCGATTGAAATTTCACCTCTAATCTTAAAAGATCCTCTTCCATTTTTATATCCTTGTTTAATTATATCTTTGCCAATAATAACACCTCCAGTTGGAAAATCTGGACCTGGAATATGTTTCATTAACTCTTTAATTTTAATATCTTTATTGTCAATTAAGGCTAAGGTGCCATCTATAATTTCACCTAAATTATGAGGAGGTATACTGGTTGCCATACCAACGGCTATACCACCAGCTCCATTAACCAATAAATTTGGAAATTGTGCTGGTAAAACACTGGGCTCTTTCTCTGTTTCATCATAATTACTTTTGAAAGAAATTGTATTTTTTTCAATATCATCAATTAGATATTGAGAAACTTTTGACAAGCGAGTTTCGGTATATCTCATCGCTGCTGCTGGATCACCATCTATAGAACCAAAATTTCCTTGGCCCTGAATTAAAGGTAGACTCATAGAGAAATCTTGTACCATTCTGACTAATGCATCATAAACGGATTGGTCACCATGTGGATGATATTTACCAATAACATCTCCAACAATTCTTGCAGATTTTCTAAATTGTTTAGACCAATCATATCCACCTTTGTACATTGCATATAAAATTCTTCTATGAACAGGTTTTAATCCGTCTCTCACGTCAGGAAGTGCACGACTCACAATTACACTCATTGCATAAGAAAGATATGATGAGCTCATCTCATCATGCATTGAGATTAATTTTATATTTTTATCTTTAAACTCTTCAGTATTTTTCATAGAAATTAAAATGGAATTTCATCGTCCATATCTGACACTTGAGAAGTATCCTCAATATTATTTTGTTGACTTGTGTCATTTTGAATTCCACCACCGGAATTACCTCCACCCAACATGGTAAGTGAAGAATTATATCCTTGTATAACTATTTCAGTTGAGAATTTATCTTGTCCTGATTGCTCATCTTTCCATTTTCTTGTTGTAAGTTGCCCCTCTACATAAACTTGAGCGCCTTTTTTTAAATATTGCTGAACAACATTTACTAAACCTTCATTAAATACAACTACACGGTGCCACTCTGTTTTTTCTTTCCTTTCACCTGTATTTTTATCTTTCCAGGATTGACTTGTTGCAAGGCTCAATCTAGCAACACTTTTACCATTTACCATTTGCTTAATTTCAGGATCTGCGCCCAAACGACCAATTAATAATACTTTATTTAAACTTCCAGCCATAATATTTAATATTTGTTAAATTAGTTAATTAGAATTATACCACAATTCTTCTGAATATTAATTTTATTAACTCAAAGCAACTAAAATTATGATGAAAAAGATAGTTATTAAGGGCGCTAAAGAACATAATTTGAAGAATGTTACTGTAGAGATTCCAAAAGACAAATTTGTGGTCATAACTGGTCTATCAGGGTCAGGAAAATCATCTTTAGCTTTTGATACTATCTACGCAGAAGGTCAGAGAAGGTATGTAGAGAGTTTATCTGCCTATGCACGTCAATTTTTAGATAAAATGAAAAAACCAAATGTTGATTTAATTGAAGGATTAAGTCCGGCTATTGCAATTGAACAAAAAAATACTTCAAAAAACCCAAGATCTACTGTTGCAACTGTAACTGAAATTTATGATTACATGAGAGTATTATACGCTAGAGCAGGAATTCCCTACTCACCATTCACTGGTAAACCAATAACCTCTCAAACGATTACACAAATAGTAGATTTGGTTAAAAAATTACCAAAAAAATCAACCATATATATTTACGCTCCAGTGGTAAGAGGTCGTAAAGGTGAATATAAAAAAGATATTTTAAGCTACAAAAGAAGAGGATTTAGAAAAATTAAAATTGATAATGTTTTATATGATATAGAAAAGTCACCCAATTTAGATAAAAAACTTAAACATGATATTTCAGTCTTGGTAGATAGAATAGTTTTAAATTCAAAACTTGGAAACAGATTGGCTGAAAGTATTGAAACAGCAGTGAATTTAGCTAACGGTTTGGTTTTTGTCGAATATGAAGATGAAACACTTCCTCAAAAATTTAGGAAATTAGAAAAGTTAATTTATTCTACAAAGTTTGCTTGCCCTGAGAGTGGTTTTACAATAGAGGAAATTGAACCAAGACTTTTCTCATTTAACAGTCCCTATGGAGCGTGTGAAGAGTGTGAGGGGATTGGAATGAAATTAAATGTTGATCCAAACCTAGTAGTCCCTGATGAAAGAAAAAGTTTAGCAGATGGAGCGATTGAACCTTGGTCAAAATCAACCACACTATATTATGCACAAACTTTAGCATCTTTAGCTAAACATTATGGTTTTTCTTTAGATGAAAAATGGAAAAAATTACCAAAAAAAATTAAAGATATTATTCTTTATGGTTCTGATGAGGATGAGATTAAATTTAATTACGATGATGGTTATGAAAAATATTCATACAAAAAAACTTTTGAAGGTGTAATTAATAATCTTGAACGAAGATTTTTAGAATCTGATAGTGAATGGAAAAGAGAGGCAATAGCTGAATATCAATCGGATACGGCTTGCGAAGCATGTAATGGTGATAGATTAAAAGAGGAAGCATTATGTGTTAAAATTAATGATCTGAATATTAGTGAAGTAACAAAAAAATCTATCTTGGATGCATCAGAATGGTTTAAAAATCTAGAAAATAATCTTGATAAAAGACAATTTAAAATAGCTGAACATGTTTTGAAAGAGATCAACGAAAGATTAAATTTTCTTCTAAATGTTGGTTTAGATTATTTAACATTATCAAGAGAATCTGGAACATTATCAGGTGGTGAGGCTCAAAGAATAAGATTAGCTTCACAGATTGGTTCTGGTTTAACGGGTGTTTTATATGTTTTGGATGAACCTTCAATTGGATTACACCAAAAAGATAATGTAAAGCTCATTAGTGCATTAAAAAGATTACGAGATCTTGGAAATACAGTTATTGTTGTTGAGCATGATACTGAGACAATGGAAAATGCAGATCACATTATTGATCTGGGTCCTGAAGCTGGGAGCAATGGTGGTCAGATAACAGCTCAAGGATCATATGAGGAAATTAAAAAAGATAAAAATAGTATTACAGGACAGTATCTTGCAAATAAAAAAATAATCGAAATACCTAAATCAAGACGTTTGGCTAAAAATGGACGATTTGTTGAAATTAATGGTGCAAGTGGAAATAATTTAAATAATGTTAACCTTAAAATTCCAACCGGAACTTTTACCTGCGTTACTGGTGTCTCAGGTAGTGGTAAATCTACTCTAATATTGCAAACACTATTCCATGCCTTAAATTTAACTTTAAATAATAAAGCTCGAAAAGCACCTAAATCATTTAAAGGTTATAAAGGAGTAGAATTAATTGATAAAATAATTGATATTGACCAATCTCCTATTGGGAGAACACCTAGATCAAATCCAGCAACATACACAGGAGCCTTTGGACCTATTAGAGATTGGTTTACAAGTTTACCTGAATCCAAAACAAGAGGATATAAACCAGGTAGATTTTCTTTTAATGTTAAAGGAGGTAGATGTGAAGCTTGCGAAGGTGATGGAGTAATCACATATGAAATGCATTTTCTGCCTGATGTTTATATACAATGTGATGAGTGTAAGGGAACAAGGTATAATAGAGAAACCTTGGAAATAAAATTTAAAGGAAAAAGTATTGCCGATGTTTTAGATATGTCAGTTGATGAAGGTTGTGAATATTTTGAAAATATATCAAATATAAAAACAAAATTGCTAACATTAAAAAAGGTTGGATTGGGTTATATAAAAATTGGTCAACAAGCAACAACACTATCAGGTGGTGAGGCTCAGAGAATAAAATTAGCAAAAGAATTGTCGAAGAGATCAACAGGAAGAACAATGTATATATTAGATGAACCAACAACAGGTTTACATCAACATGATATTAAAAAACTTTTAGAGATACTTCATACATTTGTAAAACTTGGGAATACAGTAGTTGTTATTGAACATAATTTAGATGTAATTAAAACGGCAGATTACATTGTAGACATGGGACCAGAGGGTGGTGTAAAAGGTGGTAAAATTGTTGCCGAAGGTAAACCTGAGGAAGTATGTAAGGTTAAAGATAGCTATACAGGTCAATTTTTAAAACCTCTTTTAAATTAGATTTTAAAACTTAAAATTTTTAAAAATTAGTGTATATTAAAAGAATCATGAGCAATTTGTTATCATCATTATCAAAAACAGTTCACACATCACTAGCTATAGCAATATTATTGTTTTTAGGATTATTCTATTTAAATGATGGGATAGCTATAGATACATTGTTCTGGAGCTGGTTGTTCAGATATATCCACGTAATTGTAGCAATCATGTGGATAGGATTATTGTGGTATTTTAATTTTGTTCAAATTCCTAATATGGGAAAAATTCCAGATGAACAAAAACCTGCCATAGGTAAAGTAATTGCTCCAGCTGCATTATTTTATTTTAGATGGGCTGCTGCATTTACTGTTCTTTCTGGATTAATTCTTGCTCTCCTAAATGGATATCTTCATGATGCAATGACTTTAAGTATTGGTTCAGGTGTACCAAAACATACTGCAATCGGTATTGGAATGTGGCTAGGAATTATAATGGCTTTTAATGTTTGGTTTGTTATTTGGCCAAATCAAAAAAGAGCTTTAGGAATTGTAGAAAGTGACCCTGATACAAAAGCAAAATCAGCTAAAACTGCAATGCTTTTCTCAAGAACAAATACTTTATTATCTTTACCAATGTTACTTACAATGGTAATAGCTCAAAACTTATATTAAATTATTTTTTATCGTCTTCTCTAAGTACAGTTTTTTGTGAAACTCTTAGTCTAACTAAAACAGTATTAGCTATATAAATAGAGGAATATGTTCCAAAAACAACACCAAGTATCATTGCCAGTGAAAACCCTTTTAATATTTCACCACCAAAAAAATAAATTGCTAATAAAGCAAATAAAGTAGTTGCGGATGTTATTATTGTTCTTGATAAAGTTTCATTAATTGAAATATTTGTTAACTCAAAAATTTTTATATCAGAATACTTTCGTAGATTTTCACGCACACGGTCAAATATCACCACTGTATCATTCATTGAATATCCAACTATTGTAAGAACAGCTGCAATAATTGATAAGTTTATTTCCAAACTAAATAGTGAAAAAACTCCTAGTGTTACTATTACATCATGAAACAAAGCTAAAATTGCACCCAGACTAAATTGCCATTCAAATCTAATCCAAATGTAAATTAGCATTAATGCTAATGACAAAGATATTGCTATTACCCCTGATTTTAATAATTCAGCACTTACTTTTGGACCAACATTTTCAACTCTTCTAAAATCATAATTATTTCCAAAAGATTTATCTAAATTAGTTTTAATTTCTTCAATGATATTTTTCTTATTGTCTTTATTTTCAAATTTTACTAAAAAATCTGTATCATTACCAAATTTCTTAACTGATACATCTCCTAAATCCATTTGATTAAATTTATCTCTTAATGAACTTACATTTATTTTTGAGTCTAAAGATCTCAGTTCAATTAAAGTGCCACCTTTAAAATCTATACCAAAATTAAGTCCTTTAAATATTAATAATAATAATGAAACGACAATTAAAACTGATGAGAGTAAATTAAAGTGATTATAATATTTATTAAAAGCAATCATTAGATTAATTTTTCCTTATCTTTATTTTTTGATACATAAATACTAGTAAACAATCTCGCTATGAAATAGACTGAAAATAGTGTTGTAAATATTCCAACTCCTAGAGTTACAGCAAAACCTTTGACTGGACCTGAGCCCATAAAAAACAAAATTATTGCTGCTAATAGTGTGGTAATATTAGCATCTAAAATTGCTGTTCTTGATTTTGTATAGCCACCATCAAAAGCTATAATATTATTAGTCTCGTCTTTTAGTTCTTCTTTAATCCTTTCAAAAATTAAAACATTTGCATCAACAGCCATACCTACAGTTAAAATAATTCCCGCAATACCAGGCAATGTTAAAGTAGCTTCAAATAAAGTTAAAATACCCAAAAGAATAAATAAATTAACTATCAATGTTACATTGGTAATTAATCCAAAAATTTTATATTTTACGAACATAAAAATTATCACCAACACAAAACCTATTGTTAAAGCAATCATTCCTGCATTAATTGAGTCTTGTCCAAGATCTGGTCCAACTGTTCTCTCTTCAATTATTTCTAATGGTGCTGGTAATGCTCCTGATCTCAATAATAAAGCTAGATCAGTTGCTGTTTGAAAAGTAAAGCCACCGCTTATCTGACCAGATCCACTGGCAATCGTATCTCTAACAACAGGTGCACTAATAATTTTACCATCTAAAACAATTGCTAATTGTTTTCCAATACCAGTTGAGGTTGCCTTACCAAATCTTTTTGCACCTACTCTGTCTAAAGTAAATGAAACAACTGTTTGGTTGGCTTGCGTATCCATTTTTGGTTGAGCATCAAGTAAATTTTCACCACTTATTATAATTCTTTTACTAACTGTAGCTTCTTCTATACCATTTTCAAATTTTAACTTTTCAACACCAAAACGATCATTTTTGTCATTCGTTACAAATCTAAAAGTAAGGTTGGCAGTTTTGCCAAGCAATGATTTTATTCTCATCGGATCATCTAACCCAGGTAGCTCTACTAAAATTCTGTTATTTCCTCTTTTAAGTATGTTGGGTTCATTAGTTCCAACCTCATCTACCCTTCTTCTAACTATTTCTATAGCTTGATCTTGAGAAGAAGTTTTAAGTTTAATTAAACCTTGTCTCGAAAAATATACTTTAAAATTTAACCCCATATCCTCAATTTCTAACTGATGTGATTTAAATCTTGGGTAATAAGGATTAAGATTACTATTTTCATCCTGAAAAACTTCTAAGACAGATTGCTTATCATTTTCGACTACACTAAAAAAAATATTTTGATTTTCTATATTTATATTATTGATCTTAATATTTTTTTCTTTGAAGTAATTTCTAATAGTTGTTGTTAAGTTTTGTAGTTTTTGCTCAATCACAGGCTCATTATCAATTTCAAGTAATAGATATGATCCACCTTGAAGATCTAATCCTAGATTAATTTTTTTATCAAAAAAATTATCATCAAATTTAAAAAGATTTGATGAAGAAATTAAAATAAATAAAACTGAAAAAAGAGTTATGAATAAAATTCTTAACTTTGAGAAATAAAGCACTTAACTAAAAATAATTATTTTTTAACTTCTTGAGTATTTGTATTAACAAGACTTTGAATACCAGTTGATTTTACTATCTCAACCTTTACGTTTTCAGCAATTTCTACTTCAACTTTATCATTGTCTATAAGTCTCTCCACTGTACCTGTAATTCCACCAGAAGTAACAACCTTGTCACCTCTTTTAAGACTTTCAACCATTGCTTTATGCTCTTTAACTTTTTTTTGCTGTGGTCTGATTAAGAAAAAATAAAAAATAACAAATATTAAAATTAACGGTATAAATTGTCCTATTCCTGAACCTTCCATAAATCTCCTTATAAATTATGTGAATACTTATACTATCTATATAATTAAAACAACTTTATTTAGCTGAAATCAATTCCAAATTATTCATATACGGTCGCAGTACCTTAGGAACAATAATCGAGCCATCTTTTTGTTGATAGTTTTCTAGTACAGCAATTAAAGTTCTGCCTACAGCTAAACCGCTTCCATTTAATGTTCCAACAAAAACAGTTTCCTTATTTTTATTTTTATATCTTGATTTCATTCTTTGTGCCTGAAATGTTGAACATGAAGAACAAGATGATATTTCACGATACTTGTTTTCTGACGGTAACCACACCTCTATATCATAGGTTTTTTCAGCACTGAAACCCATATCACCTGAGCACAATATTACTTTTCGATAAGGCAACTCCAACTTGTCTAGAATATCTGTTGCACAATTAGTCATACGCTCTAATTCATCTAAACAATTTTCTTTTTCAACAATACTTACCAACTCAACTTTATAAAATTGATGTTGTCTAATCATCCCTTTTGTATCTTTTCCATAACTTCCAGCTTCTTTTCTAAAACAAGGTGTTGAAGCAACAAATCTCATAGGTAATTCTTTTTGATCAACAATTTTATCTTTAACAATATTAGTTAAAATTACTTCTGCTGTTGGAATTAAAAATTTTCTATCAGATCCTTGGTCAAATTTTATTTCAAATTGATCGTTTTCAAATTTTGGTAATTGGCCAGTTCCATACATTGTACTATCAGAAGCTATTAATGGAGGTGAAATTTCCTGATAACTATTTTGATTAATATGAGTATCTAGCATAAAATTAGATAAAGCTCGTTCCAATAATGCTAGATCTTTTTTAACAAATACAAATCTTGATCCAGTTGTTTTTGTTGCAAGATCAAAATCAAGCATACCTAAATTTTCGCCGAGTTCGTAATGGGATTTAGGTTTAAAATCAAATTCAGGAACTTTACCAGCTTTTAAAACTTCCACATTACCATTTTCGTCTTTTCCATTTGGAACATCTTGATGCGGTATGTTTGGTATACTGGATAAAATTTTATCTAATTCAGTTTTGATATTTTTTTGTTGATCAGAAATCTTCTCTAATTCCGAAGATATTTCTTTAGATTTTTTAAATAAACTTTCATCTTTAGATTTTGAAATATCTTTTTTTTCTTTTTCTAAATTTTCTTTTTTTTGTATTAAATCTCTATTTAACTCATCAAGTTTTTTTAAGTTATTAAAATCAATTGTAACTGAGCGTTTTTCAAGATCTTTTTCAAATTTTGAGAAATCTTTCCTAATTTCTTTTAAATTATGCATCAGTTTTTTCTAAATTTTTCTTTTCTATAAATTTTACTGAAAATATAGATAATTCATATAAAATTAATAATGGAATAGCTAAACCAATTTGAGTGATTGGATCTGGTGGTGTTAGTAATGCTGCAGCAGCAAATATAATTACAACAACATATTTCCTTCTTTCTTTTAAAAATTGACTGTCAACAACACCTATTCTTGCTAATAAACTTAAAACTATAGGTAGTTGAAAACTTATTCCAAATGCAAAAATTAACTTCATAACAAGTGATAAATATTCATTCACCTTAGCCTCTAGTTGAATTGGTAGATTTGTAGAAATCCCTGTGCTTTCAAATGATAAAAAAAATTTGATAGCTAAAGGCATTATCAAATAGTAAACAAGCATACCTCCCAAAAAGAAAAGGATGGGTGTTAATACAAGATATGGGAGTATGGCAACTTTTTCATGTTTATATAAACCTGGAGCAATAAATTTCCATATTTGCATTAGAATAAAAGGACAGGTTACAAAAAAAGCTGTGAAAAAAGATACCTTAATATATGTTAAAAAAGTTTCTTGTAAGGCTGTAAAAATAAGCCTTCTATCAGATCCATCATCTTTTACAGCTTGAGCAAATGGATCAACTAAAAAACCGTAGATATGTTCTGCAAATATATAACAAATAACAAAAAAGATTATTAGAAATATAAAACTATGTATTAATCTTTTTCTTAGTTCTGTTAGATGGCTAACAAATCCACCTTCATTTTCTTCATTGCTCATCTTTTTTTGTTTCTTTTTTTATTTCATTATCAATTTTTTCTTCATCGATTTCTAAATTAGAAACTTCATTTTGAATATTGCTTACATATTTTTTTGCAGTCCCAATCCAAGATCCGGCTTTCTTTAACATGATTGGAAAATCTTTAGGACCAAGAACAACAATTGCAATACCAACAACAATTAATATCTCAAACCAACCAATAGTAGGCATTTGATTTAATCTTTGTTTTCTGAGTCTTTATTTTCGTCGGATATATTTTTTGGCTCTGTATCGTCAGTGACATCTGACGCCATTCCTTTTTTGAAACTTTTAATTCCCTTAGCTACATCACCCATCAGACTAGAAATTTTACCTCGTCCAAATAATAAGACTACTAATATAACTACGATTGCTATTTGCCAAATTCCTATACTCATGAAAAACTTATAACCCTTTTATGATTAATTTAAAAGTTACTTTTTTGTTAATCTTTATCTTCTGTATCAAGAGTGCTATTTAACATCTCGTCAATATTAGAATAAATATCCTCTTTTTTTTCTTCTTGTTTTTCTTTGTAGAATTTGCCAGTTCCAAAAATTGCATTATCAACACTAGAACTGTCAATTAATCCAGCAGCCCCTAATTCATCAATTGTTGGTAAATCAGATAATTTTTGAAGATTGAAATGACTTAAAAATTCATCGGTGGTGACATATTGAATTGGTCTTCCTGGTACATCCTTACGACCACCTGGCTTTACCCAATTTAGCTCCATCAATATTTCAAGAGTATTTGTTCCAAATGCAACACCTCTTATTTCCTCAATCTCTGCTCTTGTAACAGGTTGGTGATAAACAATTATTGCTAAAGTCTCTACAGCGGCTTTAGAAAGTTTTTTTTCGACTGTCCTTTCTTTAGACATAATATTTGATAAATTAGGAGAAGTTCTGAAGGACCACTTTTCTTTTATGCATACTAGATTAATTCCACGTTCAGAGTATTCTTGCTGCAACTTTTCTAATGATTTAGAGACATTACCTTTTTTTGTTATTTTGCTTTCAATTGTATCAATATCTAATGGCTCAGCAGCAGCAAAAATAACTGCTTCGATTTCTTTTTCTAAATCAGTTAACCTAGAAGGAAATTTTACAATATTATCTTTTGAAATTTTTTGTTTTTTAATCATTATTTTCCTTCACATAAATATCGTCAAACAACTTATCTTGTTTTATAGTTAGGTTTCCTTCTTTAACTAATTCTAATGAACCAGCAAAAATTCCTGCTTTCCCGGTTCGTTTATATTTTGAACCATTTTTAAAATTTTTAGGAATTAAATCATCTAATTTTTTCCAATCAATCAAATTACCAAAAAATTCTCTTATTGTTTTAATTCCATCTTCAGCAGTAAATACTGGTAATTTTGGAATATTCATTTTTTGAAAGTCCTTGGTCATAATTATTGTTGAATAAGACTTGAGTAACTCAAATAAACTTAGATTATATTCAGCGCTATAAATAGATCTTATATTTCCCCTCATTCCTCTTGATCGAATTTCTCTTCCTAATCTTTTTCTTTTAAGCATTTGTTCAGAAAGCAATCTAATTAGCTCTAATTTTTTGAGTTGTAATTTTAATTTTTCAGCAACTTCTTGAACTTTAAATTCTTCCTCTGGTGTACCTGGAAGCAATAATTTAGATTTTAAATATGCTAACCAAGTTGCCATCAATAAGTATTCTGAAGCAATTTCTAAATTTAAATCTTTCTCTTTTGTAATATAATCATGAAATTGATCTGCTAATTTTGTAATTGATATCTCTTCAAGATCTACCTTTTGAGCTTTTGCTAAATCTAAAAGTACATCTAAAGGGCCATTATAATTATTTATATCTACATTAAATAATTCAGAATCAGAAATAGTCATGGTCAGATATTATCTTAAAATTTTATAAAATAGTGATGTTTTTTTTATTATAAAATTACTAACCTTTGGTGAATTATCACCAACTACCTTCATTTCAGACAATTTGCCATTACAATGAAGAGCGAGATTACAACCTGCGCTAAATGTTTTGATTGTATTAGTTTTTAAATTATCTTTTAAACTTTTCATTGATAAATCATCTGAAATCAAAATATTTTTATATCCAATTTTTTTTCTAATTAAATTTATAATTTTTTTAGAATGTGTAGCTGTATTTAAATTATCGATACTTCGATAAATTACATGTGCTGTCATTGCAAAATAACTTTGTTTTTTTTTGAATGGAAAAAAATCATTTTTATTCAAATAATTTAAGTTTTTTGTAACCACAGGAGTAAATTTATGACTATCTACCTTAGCTAATCCATGTCCTGGTATATGTTTAATCACAGTTCCAATAGAATTTTCGTGAAAATAATTAATACAAAAATCTCCAATTTTAGAGATATTTTTTTTGTTTTTTGAAAAAGATCTATCCCCAATAATGCTGCTAGCTCCTTTAACTCGAAGGTCTAAAACAGGAACAGTATTTATATTAACACCTATTGATTTAAGCAAATAAGAAGTCTTATCGATAAATAATTTATATATAATATTAAATTTTTTCTTATCTTTTTTAAATAAATTACCAAAATATTTAGAAGTCAAATTATCAAATGAAATAATTTTACTTAATCGATTTACACGTCCACCTTCTTGATCAATTAATATTGGGTATTTTTTATCTTTAAATATCTTTTTTATTCTATCAGTTAATTTTTTAGTCTGTTCAATTGAAATTATATTTCTTGAAAATAAAATAATACCCCATGGTTTATATTTCTTTAAAAAAATTATTTCTTTATTTGATAATGTTGATGATTTTAAACCAACTATAAAGGCTCTTCTATTCTTAATCATTCTCTAAAAGTTTCCAAAAATTAAACTTTTTTTTCTTTTTTTTGTTTGTTTGCGTAACGTATTCTATTACATTTTGTGTGTCGTTTTCCAAAACAGGTAAATTTTTTGAATATAATTTAATTTTTTCATCGTTATTTTTATAAGATCTGTATGATTTCTTCTTATTTTCATCTGAGAAATAATATCTGCCAGTCAAAAAAATAAATAAAGCAATTACAACAATAAAGATTAAATACTTAATTTCTTTTAGCATTACATTTTATTTGGTGTATCAACACCAACTATATCCATTCCAGATTTTACAACGTTAGATATCGCTTTTAAAAAAATTAGTTTATCTGATGAAACTGTTTTATTATCATTAATAAACCTTTTTTCTGGGTTTTGTTTACCAAGATTCCAATAGGAGTGAAATTCTGAGGCAAGATCATATAAATAAACAGGTATTCTATGTGGTTCTAATTTTGAACTAGCTGCTTCGATACATTTGGGCCATTCTGAAATCTTTTTTAATATTTTGATCTCATCATTTGAGTATTCAAAACTAAAATCATCTAATTCAATTTTAGAATTTATGTCTTTATCAATATGTCTAAAGACAGATGAAATTCTAGCATAACAATATTGAACATAATATAACGGATTATCTTTAGATTTTTCTTTTACAGCATCAAAATCAAAATCTAATTCTACATCACTACTTCTGTTGAGCATGATAAACCTAGTTGCATCTTTTCCAACTTCTTCAATTAAATCATCAACCGTAATATAGTCACCTTTTCTTTTAGACATCTTGAATGGTTTGTTATCTTTAACTAATTTTACAAGCTGACTAATTTTACAAATCAATTTATCTTTTTTTCCTGATAATGCTTCAACTGAGGATGAAATTCTTTTGATGTAACCAGCATGATCTGCGCCAAGGATATTTATTAAATAGTCAAATTTACGATCTACTTTATTTTTATGATAAGCAACATCACTTGCAAAATAAGTCCAAGTTCCATCTGACTTTTGTAATGCTCTATCTTTATCATCACCAAAATCAGTAGATTTAAAAAGTAACTGTTCTCTTTCTACCCAGTTTTTATCGTCTTCACCAGCTGGAGCTTTAATTTTTCCTTTGTATACAAATTTATTTTTTTCTAAAAATTTTATTACACTCTCTACTTCTTTGTTTAAAACAATGCTTTTTTCACTAACAAAATTATCGTGGTTAATTCCTAAACTCTCAAGGTTATTTTTAATTAAAAGTAGCGCTTGTTCTATAGATAAAGTAGTTAACTTATCGCTTATTTTATCATAATTATCAAAATTTAGATCTGAATTATTCGAAACTATATTTTTTGCAAAATCAATAAGGTAATCTCCTGGATATAAATCAGGGTTATCTAGAGGAAATTTTTCGTTAAATTTTACTTCTCTAATTCTAAAATATACAGATTTTGTAAAATTTATAATCTGGTTACCATAGTCATTTACATAATACTCTTTAGTAACCTTATGTTTATTAAATATTAATACATTAGATATGACATCACCTAAAATAGCCCCTCTACAATGACCAACATGCAATGGTCCTGTAGGATTAGCTGATACAAATTCAACTAAATAATTATTTTTTTTCTCTTTTTCATTAATTCCAAATTTTTCAGCGTTATCAATTATTTCTTTAATAAAGTTTGACCAAAAAGATGGCTTAAATTTAATATTTATAAAACCAGGTTTAGCAACGGATATATTTTCTATTTGATCGTCACTATTTTTTATTTCAGGTGCAAGTTTTTCTGCCAATTCTATTGGAGAAGTTTTGTTTAGTTTCGATAAAACCATTGCAACATTAGTTGAAATATCACAATCAAATTTTGGCGGCGGTATTTCCGCATTAATACTATTGAAATTTTCTGGAACAGTAAGTTGATTCTTTTTATTAAGCTCAACAATAATAGATTTAATTTTATCTAGATATAATTCAAAAATGTTCATTTATTATCGTTATAAAGGTTAATTGCGTATCTGTCTGTCATACCAGATATGAAATCTGAAATAGCTCTATATTTGTCTTTAGTCAATTGGTCTTTAGTAAGAAATTTTCTAGGATTTGATTTAATTATTTTAAATAATTTCTTAATTATAATTTTACCTCTTTGATTCTTATTAAGTACCGATTTATTGTCATACATTCTATGTCTTAAAAATGACCTGATTTCATGTTCTGAATTTTGTATATTATGTGAAAAAGAAACAAGTAATTGATTTGATTTTGACACATCTTTTAATGACTTAATGTTAAATTTTTTAATATTTTTGTTTGTATTACTTAGTAAATCTCTAATCATAATATCTATTGAGTCTCTGATGATTTGATAAATAGCAATTTTATAATTTTTTTTATTAATTTTTTTTTTATATTTTTGATAAATGTCATTAAAAAAATCCAATTCAACTAATTCCTCAAGTTTAAATAGGTTTGCTTTAATTCCATCCTGAATATCATGATTATTATATGCAATATCATCCGATATAGCTGAAATTTGTGCTTCTAATGATGGATACGTATTAAAGTTAATCTTATTTTTGAAAACTTTTGATCCAACTAGTTTGTTAATCATCCTTTGATCGTCTACTGGTCCGTTATGTTTTAAAAGTCCTTCTAAAGTTTCAAGAGTTAAATTTAATCCAGCAAATTTGAAATATTTATTTTCTAAAAACATTACAATTCTTAGTGTCTGAAGATTATGATCAAAACCACCATAATTTTCCATACATTCATCTAAAGCATCCTCTCCAGCATGACCAAATGGTGTGTGACCCAAATCATGAGCAAGACTTAAAGTTTCTGCTAAATCTTCATTTAATTTTAGATATTTTGCAATTGATCTTGCTATTTGAGCAACTTCAATTGAATGAGTAATCCTTGTTCTAAAATGATCCCCTTCTGTGTTAACAAATACTTGGGTTTTATGTTTTAATCTCCTAAATGATGCGCTATGAATTATACGATCTCGGTCACGTTGAAATGGAGATCTATATTTTGAATTAGCCTCTTTATTAAGTCTACCTTTACTTTTAAATACGCCTAACAAAGTGTCTTTTTTCATCCTTTAATTTAAATAATTAAGTATTATATTAGTAATATCAGTGTTCAGTTATGATTAAAGAAATTAAATTTACGGATAAAGCGTTAAAACAAATAGATAATTTGTTATCAAAAAAAGACAAAGGATCATTCTTCAGAATCGCTATCAAAGGTGGAGGATGTTCAGGTTTTCAGTATGAATTTACATTTGATAAATCAAAACAAGACGATGATTTAAATTATCAAAATATTTTAATTGATAAAACTTCAGCTGATTTACTTAAAGGATCTGAAGTTGATTATGTTTCTGAGCTTATAGGTGAACAATTCAAAATATCTAATCCACAAACAAAATCCTCATGTGGTTGTGGAGTTTCTTTCTCACTTTAATGCTCATTTCATCTTGGAATGTAAACTCGGTAAGAGCAAGAATTGAAAATATCAAAAGCTATTTATTAAAATATAAACCTGATATTTTAATGATGCAGGAAATCAAAACTGAAGATGTTAATTTTCCATATGATGATTTTTCATCAATGGACTATGAAAGTCATGTCTTTGGTCAAAAAAGTTACAATGGTGTAGCGATCATCTCAAAAAATAAATTAAAAAATGTCAAAACAGATTTAATTAAGGATAATTTAAAACAATCAAGAATAATTTCAGCTGAATTTGAATATAAGAAAAAAAATATACAATTAATTAATATTTACACCCCTAATGGCAATCCTGTGGATACAGAAAAATATGGTTATAAAAAAAAATGGCTTGATCAATTAATAAAACAATTAAAAAGTTTATCTAAAAAAAATTCAAATATTATTTTAGCTGGTGATTTCAATATTATCCCTTCAGCAGAAGATGTTTATAATGTTAAAAGTTTCGAAGATGATGCTTTATACCGACTTGAAATAAGAAAAAAATTTAGAGAAATGATTAATCTTGGTTTTAAGGATGTCTACAGACATTTTCATGAGGATAAAGAAGGATATACATTTTGGGATTACATGAGAGGTGCTTGGCAAAAAAATAATGGAATGCGTATTGATCATTTTTTAGTATCAAACTCAATAATTGATCAAATAAATGATATAAATATTAATAAAGATCCACGTGGAAGAGAAAAACCTTCTGATCACACACCTATTGAGATTAATTTAGCTTAAAGATTTTATTTTATTTACTAATTCTTCGTTAATATTTCTTGGACCAGTGTCCATTCTATTCTTATGACGTCTTTCTCCAGGTAATCTTACTTCACCCATTGATTTCATTTTTTCAAAAAATTCCTCAGCATGTTTTTGCCAATTAGTTCCTGATGTTTTATCTGGGTCGATTGCCAATATAAATTCACCACCACTTGGAGGACCACCATCATTATTGTCTTTAGCAGCTGTTTCAAAACTAAAATTATCTCCAACTAATGCTCCTGCCATTAATTCTACCATCATTGCAATTGCAGATCCTTTGTATCCACCAAAAGGTAACAAAACTCCCCCATCAGCGATTTCCCCTGGATCAGTTGTTTCTTTACCATCTTTGGTTAAACCAGTTCCAAGTGGAACTTTGTGCCCTTCTCTTTTTGCAACTTGAACTTCTCCCATTGCCATTGAAGCAGTTGCCATATCATAAACAACTGGTGTTTTACCTGGACGTGGCCAAGCAAAAGAAATTGGGTTGGTTCCAAATAATGGTTTTACGGCACCAGCAGGTGCTACAGCAGGCTTGTAAGATGTACAAGCAAATGCAACTAAACCATTTTCTGCTAATTTTTCTGTTTCAGGCCACATAGCAGCCATATGATGTGAATTATTTATTGCTAATACCGCAACACCATTTTCCTTTGCAGCTTTCGCTAATTCAGGCAAACCTTTATTTAAAACAACAGGTGCTAAACAATTATTACCTTCAACTTTTATTACAGATGGAGATATTTTTTTTATCTCAGGTTTCCCTTTACCATTTATCTTTCCACCTTTAAGACCAGAAACATATGCTGGTAATCTGAATAAACCGTGTGATACTGAACCATCTCTTTCAGCATTTCTGATCAAGTCTGATAAAATTGATGCTGTTTCATCATCACAACCATTTGCCAAAAGAGTTTTTTTTGCTAGTTCAAATATTTCGTCTAAAGTTAATGAAACTGTGCTCATTACTTTGATTTACATTTTTTACATAAACCAAAAAATTCCAAATTGTATTTGCTATATTTCATTCCAGAGTCATCTGAAAAATTAGATAAATATTTTGATAGTTTTGAATTACTTATCTCAGATACATTTTCACAACTTTCACAAATTGAAAAAGCTGTTGCTTTTGAAACCTGACAGCTTGAATTTTGACAAGCTATAAAAGCATTTCTGCTTTCAATTTTATGAATTTTTCCTATTTCAACTAATTTATCTAATGCCCTGTAAACTTGTAGTGGTGCTTTAATTCCTTTTTTTTGAACATTAAAAAGAATTGAATAAGCTTTCATTGGTCCACCAGATTTATCAATTAAGTCAAAAATAATTTTTTGATTTTTAGAAAGGTTATGTTCTTTTTGCATCTTTAAATTCTTATCAATATGTTATCAGTTTTTCAATTTAATCGATTGTTTAATGTTAAGTAAAGACAATATAAATAATACTAAAGCCGCCATAATTATTGAGGGCCCAGATGATGTGTTAAATTCTAATGAAGAAAACAAACCTAATAAAACAGATAAAAGACCACCAATTATTGAGAATAATACCATCTTTTTTGGACTGTCTGATAAGTTTCTAGCCATAGCAGCAGGTATAATTAGCATTCCCGTAATTAATAATAATCCGACCATTTTAATTGATATGGCAATCACTGCAGCCATAAGAATTGTAAAAATAGCTTTTGCTCTATCAGGATTTAATCCTTCTGCTTCAGCTAATTCATAATTAACAGTAGATGCAAACAATGGTTTCCAAATTAATTTTAGAACTAATAAAATTAAAGCTCCACCAGTCCAAATGATTAACAAATCATTAGTCGTTACAGCTAATATATCACCAAATAAAAGTCCCATAATATCAAAACGTATAAATGTTAGAAAACCTATAACTACTAATCCAACAGCTAAAGAAGAATGTGCCAAAAGACCGAGTAAAGCATCTCCTGGTAAATTAGTTTTTTTTTGTAACTGAATTAATATTAATGCAACCACAGATGAAATTAAAAATACAGATAACGCAATATTAATTTCAAACGAATACGCTATTGTTACTCCTAATAAAGCCGAATGTGATAAAGTATCACCAAAATAAGATAATCTTCTCCAAACAACAAAGCAACCAAGAGGCCCAGTTACTAAGGCTATACCTAAGCCTGCAATTAATGCTCTTATAAAAAAATCATCAAACATATTAATTTTTCTTTATTTCACCTTTGTCTGAATGAACATGATCATGTTTATGTTCATAAACAGAAAGAATTTGAGATGCCTGTTCACCAAATAAGGTTTTATATTCATTATTTTTAGCAACATCCATTGGTGATCCAGAGCAACATACATGACCATTTAAACAAACCACATGATCAGTTGCAGTCATAACTGTATGCAAATCATGTGAGATTAATAGAATTCCACAATTTAGTGTATCAGAAATTCTTTTTATTAATTCATACAAAGCAATCTCACCAGTGTAATCAACTCCTTGAACAGGTTCATCAAGAACTAATAATTCAGGTTTTTTTGAAATAGCTCTTGCAATTAAAACTCTTTGAAATTCACCACCTGATAAATTTCCTAAATTTTTATTCTTAAGATGGATAACGCCTGTTAATGTAAGTGCTTCATCAATAGCCTCATCTTTAATATTTTCAGTTAGAAGCATAAAATCATAAACTCTTAACGGTAAGGTCCAATCAATTGAGATTGTTTGAGGAACGTAACCAACTTTGTTAGTATATTTTTCTACAGATCCTTCTATGTTTTTGTAAATTCCCAATGCAATTTTTGCGGTAGTGCTTTTTCCTGAGCCATTAGGTCCAATAAGGGTAACGATTTTCCCTTTTTCAACAGTTAATGAAACACCTTCCACTAACCATTTATCATTTTGTTTAAAACCAGCGTTATTTAGTTTTACTAATGTACTATTTTCTGAACTCATATATTTCTTGACTTATAAATGTTATATTATTACATACTGTTATATTATAACAACCAATTAAATTACTTATTATGAAAAATATTAAAAAAATACCACTTATATTCTCAATATTATCAATTCTAACATTCTTTACACCAGCAAATGCTGAAATTAAAGTAGTAGCTTCTATTAAACCAATTCATTCATTAGCCAGTTATTTGATGGACGGTATTGCTAAACCTGATCTCATAGTTGATGGATATGCATCTCCACACGGATTTGCAATGAAACCTTCTCATGCAAAAATACTTCAAAATGCAGATCTAATATTCTGGGTTGGTGAAGATTTAGAAAATTTTTTAGAAAAACCACTAAGCTCAATTGCAAAAAAAGCAGAAAAAATTGAACTAATGGAAACTAAAGGATTACAGGTATTAAAATTTAGAGAAAGAAATATTTTTGACGAACATGATCATGACGATCACGGACATGACGATCATGGTAAAAAAGAAGATGATCATGATGACCATGGACATGACGATCATGGTAAAAAGGAAGATGATCACGACCATGACGATCATGGTAAAAAAGAGGATGATCACGACCACGATCATGACGATCATGGTAAAAAAGAGGATGATCATGACGACCACGGACATGACGATCATGATGGACATGCGCATGGTGAATTTGATCCACACATTTGGTTGGACCCAATTAATGCAAAAGCTATGTTAAATGAAATGGCTGAACACCTAATTGAAAATGATCCAAAAAATGAAGCTAAATACAAAAGTAATTTAGCTAAAGCTTTGCAAGAGATCGATAAACTTACAATTGATGTTATGACTGATTTAAGTAGCAGTGTTTCTTCAATTGTATTCCATGATGCTTATCAATATTTTGAGGAAAGATTTAATGTTAAAGTATTAGGTGCATTTACTGTTAATACAGATGTAATGCCTGGAGCTGAACAACTTGCTGAAATTAGAGAAATTATAGAGCATGATAAAGTTGCATGTGTATTCTCTGAACCTCAATTTAACCCAGATATTATCAAAGCTGTAGCTAAAGATATGAAGATTAAAACTGGTGTTTTAGATCCCTTAGGTGCAACATTAGACCCAGGTAAAGATCTATATTTCAATTTAATTAGAAATATGTCTGTATCTTTCAAAGGTTGTTAACAAAGCATTCATATTTCTATATAATGTAGAATATGAAAATTAGCACTGGCAATAAATTAGAGGAAATTACACTTCCAGATCAGAATGGTAACTCATTTAATTTATCTCAGACCTTAGGGAAAAAAGTCTTATTAACTTTTTATAGAATCGCAGGTTGTAGCTTCTGCAACCTAAGACTTAATGAAATTAATAAGAGATTTGGTGAACTTGGAAATAATTTTACGCATGTTGGAATATTTCATTCACCAGTAGATAATTTAAAATCATATATGGATAAGCATAAGAATTTACCATTCACAGTATTAGCAGATGAAAATTTTGAATATTTTCAAAAATATGAAATTGAGAGATCAGTGAGTAAAACACTAAACGCAATGTTGTTTAAAGCACATAAAATTATTCCTGCTATGATGAAAGGATATATTCCTACAAGAATAAAAGGTCATTTAGATATAGCTGTGACTGACGTTCTAATTAATGAAGACGGTGTAGTTCAAGATGTTTATTATGCTAAAAAGGATATAGCAGATCACTTTGAATTCAATAAAATCAAAGATTTTGCATTAAATTAATTGGTATAGAGAATTTTTTTTTATTTCATATAATAAAATTTAATGAACGATTTAAATTTATTCAAAAAAAAAGGATTTCTTGTTAAAGAAAATCTAATTTCACAAACTAAGATAAATAAAATTAATAAAATTGTTAATGAAGTAATTTCTAAAGAAAAAAAGAAAAAAAATGGTAATAGTGTAAATGGAACTCAATCCTATAATAATTACCATTTTGTCTACAATTCAGGCTCTTTTAAAAATAAAGAAATTCTAAGACTAAATAATCCTCAGAACAGACATAAAATCTTTTATGAATTATCTAGAGATAAAAAGATTATATCCATAGCTAAAAAATTATTAGGTGGAACAGTGAGATTTCATCTAGGAAAATTAAATTTTAAGCTTCCAAACAACAAAAAAGGTAGTGAAATTGGATGGCATCAAGATTGGGCTTTTTACCCTCATACAAACGATGATTTAATTACAGTTGGCATATATTTAGATGATTGTTATGAGAAAAATGGGCCACTTAAAATAATAAAGAATTCACACAAAAAGAAATTGTACAGCCACCACAGTAAAGAAAATTATTTTGTTGGAAAAATAGATACTAAGAAAAATAGAATAGGAACTAAGGATAGTGTTTCAATAACTGGAACGGCAGGAACAGTAGTATTTTTTCATTGTAGATCAGTTCATGGGTCAGGACACAATCAAATGAATAATTCAAGACCCTTAATTTTATTTGGATATAGAGCTTGTGATGCGTGGCCATTAATCAATGACGGAAACCCTCATCCTGAGGTTGATATGGAAAATTATGACAAAAATATAATTGTAGGAAATAAATCAATAAAACCAAGATTGACTAAAGTTCCAACCATAATCCCACTCCCTAAGAAGAAACATTATGTTTCTATCTATGAACTTCAAAAAAATTGAACTATAAAATTAAAATCTTTCTTTTAGTTAACCTCAATATTTTATAAATAGAACAATTATTTAAAAAATTTAGAGAGGAAATCATGTTTATTAGAAAATATCTTAAGTGGATAAGTACATTTTTGGTACTAACAGGAATACTTTTAACTAATTTAAATATATATCCATTAAATATATATTTTCATGGATTAGGAGTTATTGGATGGACTATTGCTGGTTTTATCAGCAAAGATAAGGCTATCTTAACTAATTTTGGATTACAAATACCTTTATTTTTAATAGGAATTTATAAAATCATAATTTAATGAAAAATATACTGTTTGTATGCACTGGTAATTCTGCAAGAAGCATCATAGCTGAAAGTATTATTAACAATAAATATTCATATAAGTTTAAAGCTTACAGTGCTGGTAGTAACCCTACAGGAAAAATTAACGAAAATATCAAATTATATTTAACTAAAATAAAAAATTTTAATCTTGAAAATTATTCTTCAAAAAATTTTGAAATATTTTTAGATAAGAAATTTAATATAGATCATGTAATTACAGTGTGTAATAATGCTAATAATGAGGTTTGCCCTATATGGCCAAATAATAAAAAAATTATTCATTGGGATATTGAAGATCCTGTATCAAAATTTAAAAATTCCGATGAAAATCAGATAAACGAAATAATTAATGTGACTTACGATAAAATAAATGAAAAAATTAACATTTGGTTAAATAATGAAAATTAAAAAAAACATATTAATTGGTGAATTTTTAGGAAGTTGTTTTCTTGTCATGATTATTGTTGGATCTGGGATAATGGCAGAAAATCTAACTAATGATGATGGAATTAGGCTTTTAGCTAATACAATCGCTACTGGAGCTGGATTGTTTGTCTTAATCACAGCCTTTGCTGATATTTCGGGGGCTCATTTTAATCCTTTTGTAAGTCTTGCGATGTTTTTCAGAAAAAAAATTAAAGGTAATCTTTTAAAATATTACATTGCTGCACAAATATCTGGTTGTTTATTAGGAGTAATGTTTGCAAATGTCTTTTTTAAACACAGTCTTTTAGAGTTATCAACTAAAAATAGAGATGGGTTACATATATTTTTTTCTGAAATTGTAGCAACTTTTGGTCTAATATTTATAATTTTTGCAACTCTAAAGGACGGAAAAACAATAGTTGCTATTAGCGTAGCAACATATATTTCTGCAGGTTATTGGTTTACTTCTTCAACATCTTTTGCAAATCCAGCTGTATCTATAGCTAGAACATTTACTGATTCTTTTACTGGAATTAATTATCTTAATACACCAACCTATATTTTAGCTGAATTTATTGGATTAATTTTAGCAGCGTATATTCTTAAAATTATCTATAAATAACACAACTTAAATATGTAAATTATATTAAAATTTTATTTACATAATTTTAAAATATTATATTTAAAGCGAATCCGTATAAAGTTTCTCAAAATAAAATAATTCACTTATAGACTTCTCTTTAACTTAGACTAAAGATTAATGAATCTTCTCTTTGATTCTCAAATAAATAAATTTAATCGTAGAATTTTTTACCTTTAACGAATATTTACTTTTTCAAGTCATGAGACGGAACCGAAAACAATAATATATAGGAGAAAAAATGGATATGACTTTAGTATATACAGTTATAGGGTTTGCCCTAGCTGGATATAGCGTAATCGCTAATGACTCAATTCAAACACTTGGTACCTTTATAGCCTCAAAAAAGAAGTGGTTTAAATGGTATATACTAGCTGGATCAGCATCTGCTGTTATGATTTTTGCGTTAGCTTGGGGATGGTATGCGTATGATGGTGATATTTCTTACGGAAGATTAACTAGAATACCTTATCAAGAAATTCAATGGTATCATGCGGTAGCACCTGCGATACTGTTATTATTAACAAGAATTGGAATACCGGTATCAACAACCTTTTTAGTTCTTTCAGCATTTGCTTCAACCGTTGTGCTTGAAAAAATGTTGTTAAAAAGCGTTGTAGGTTATGGATTAGCAGCAATGGTTGCTTATATAGCCTGGATAGCAGTATCAAAATTCATTAATGAAAAATTTGATGAAGTAGATGACAAATGGAGAAGCTTTTGGAGAAATGCTGTTTGGGTTTCATCAGGTTGGTTATGGTGGGTTTGGTTATCTCACGATGTAGCTAATATTGCCGTATATCTGCCTAGACAATTAGATTTATCATTACTTTTAATTGTAATGGCATACTTTACTTCATTGTTATTTTACATTTTCTACATTCAAGGTGGACCTATTCAAAAAGTTGTTCTTGAAAAAACAGGAACAAGATATGCGAGATCGGCAACAATTATTAACGTAATTTATGCTGCTGTATTATTCTATTTCAAAGAACTTAATGACTTACCAATGTCAACTACATGGGTATTTGTTGGTTTATTGTGTGGTAGAGAGCTTGCAATATCTACAATGAATAAAGACTATAAATTTAAGTATGTCTTTCCACTAATTGGTAAAGACTTTCTTAAAATGATTTTTGGATTAAGTGTTTCAGTAGGTATTGTTTTAGCGATACACTACATAATTATTCCAAATAATTGGTTTTAAATAAATCTTTATGGTCGTGTTATATTATTTAACACGGCCATATACATCCTGATATCGTACAATATCGCTTTCTTTTAAAATTGATCCAATTTGAGCTTCGACAATTTTAACAGGTTTTTTTCCTGAATTTTGAACTCTGTGAATTGCTTCTAATGGAATGAATATATGTTCACCTGGTTTTTTAATTATAATATCCTTATTAAGTGTTATTTTGGCATTACCTTGTGTAACTAACCAATGTTCAGCTCGATGATGGTGTTTTTGTAAACTCAAAATACCTTTTGGTTTTACATATAGCTCTTTAATTAAAAACTCTTTGCCCTCGAATAGATTTGTATATCTACCCCATGGACGGTAATACACGTTTTTTTTCTTTATATATTTGTTTTTATTTTTGTCATACATTTTCAAAATTTCTTTCCAACTACCAAGATCTGACCAAGGAATATCTAGTTTGATAGCGTTAATTTGTTTGGTCTTTTCTAAAATTGCATAATCAAAAGATTTAGCGGTTGCTTTTATAAATGAAGCTTTGTTTAGATAATATGTATTAGCCTTATATTTTGATTTATTAACTGCATTTACACAATTTCTATAAGTTTTAGGCTGATATTTTTTAAAGTTATTAATAATGGAATCTTTTCTAAGATAAAACATTCCTGAATTCCAATAGCCTTTATTCTTTATAATTTGTTTAGCTTTAGCTTCTTTAGGTTTTTCAATAAATCTTGTAACTTTATTGATATTACCTTTGATTTTTTTTGTTAAAAAATAACCATAATCACTCGTTGGAGATTTAGGTTTTATTCCAAAAACAAATATATTTTCTTCATTAAGGTTTAGTTTGTTTTTATTTATTGCCTTGTTAAAAATATTCATCTTTTCAATTAAATGGTCTGCTGTAAAAAACATTAACGGTTGATTGTCTGGAATATCTTTAATTAAAGCTGTACTTAATATCGCTGGTGCAGTGTTTCTTTTAGCTGGTTCTACAACAATTTTATATTTGCTTATTTTGTTTATTCTTAAATGCTGTTTTACTTTGCTTAAGTACTTCTTATTTGTACTAATAATTGGAGAGTCGTAAATTGATGCTTTTGTTCTCTCAAGTGTTTTTCCAAGTAAAGTCCAATTACCAAAATTAATGAACTGTTTTGCTTGATGATTTTTAGAATTTGGCCAAAGTCGAGTTCCAGCACCTCCACATAAAATAACTGGACGAATTTTCATTAAATCTCTGAATAATCCTTAACTTCTTTTTTCTTACCTGGGTGTGTTGGTGCACCTAAATATGCTGGACCAACTGTTTGTGCATATTTCCATAAAGTACCTGATCCAAAATCTGATTTTCTAGCTTTCCATTTTCTTTTTCTTGCAGCCATTTCTTTTTTAGAAAGTCTTACATTGATAGTTCCTTTTTTTGCATCGATATCGATGATATCTCCTGTGCGTAAAAGACCTATAGGACCCCCTAGAGCGGCCTCAGGGCCCACATGACCAACACAAAAACCTCTTGTAGCCCCAGAGAACCTACCGTCTGTAATAAGGGCTACTTTCTCCCCTTTTCCCTGTCCATAAATTGCGCTTGTTGTAGATAACATTTCTCTCATCCCTGGACCTCCAACAGGTCCTTCGTATCTAATTATAATTACATCACCATCGTTATACTTTTTGCTTTGAACAGCTTTCATTGCACTTTCCTCATTTTCAAAGCATCTTGCTTTTCCAGTAAATTGTAATTTTTTAAGTCCAGCAACTTTAACAATTGCTCCTTCCGGTGCTAAGTTTCCTTTTAATCCAACAACGCCACCTGTTGGTGATAATGGATTTTTATAAGATCTCATTACTTTTTGTTTTGGATTAAATTTAATGCCTTTTAAATTTTCCTTCATAGTTTTTCCTGTAACCGTCATGCAATCACCATGAATATATCCACCTTCATATAGAGTTTTTAATAACATTGGAACACCACCTGCTAACCACATATCTTTTGCAACATATTTTCCACCTGGTTTTAAATCTGCAAGATAAGGTGTTCTTTTAAATATTTTAGCTACATCCATTAAATCAAATTTAATTCCTGCTTCATTTGCAATAGCAGGTAAATGTAATCCTGCATTTGTTGATCCACCAGTTGCAGCAACAACTGTTGCAGCATTTTCTAAAGCTTTTCTTGTAACAATATCTCTAGGTTTAATTCCTTTTTTCAAGAGGTTCATAACCGTTTTACCACTAGCTTTTGCGTATTTATCTCTTTCTTCATATGGAGCTGGTGTTCCTGCTGAATAAGGTAATGCTAATCCAATTGCTTCAGATACACATGCCATTGTATTTGCTGTGAATTGTCCTCCACAAGCGCCTGCGCTTGGACAAGCAACTAATTCTAATTTTCTAAGTTCTGCAGCAGACATTTGACCTGTTGAATGTTTTCCAACCGCCTCAAATACATCCACAACTGTTACGTCTTTCCCTTTATATTTGCCTGGAAGGATCGATCCACCATATATAAATACACTTGGTACATTTAATCTAACCATAGACATCATTAGACCTGGTAAAGATTTATCACATCCCGCAATCCCTACTAATGCATCATAACAGTGACCTCTAACCGTAAGTTCAGCAGAATCTGCAATTACTTCTCTAGAAATCAATGAAGATTTCATTCCTTCATGACCCATTGCGATACCATCTGTAACAGTAATGGTACAAAATTCTCTTGGAGTTCCACCATGTGCTCTAACTCCTTTTTTAACTGATTGAGCTTGTCTCATTAAAGCAATGTTACATGGAGCGGCCTCATTCCATGTAGAAACCACGCCAACAAAGGGTTTTGCCACATCTTTTTCAGTTTCACCCATAGCATAATAAAACGATCTATGTGGAGCTCTATCTGCCCCTAATGATGTATGTCTGCTTGGAAGTTTCTTTTTATTGAATTTAGCCATTATATACCCTTTATTGTTACTGATATTTTCTCAATATCATTCTTTAAATTATTATAATTATTTTTTTCTTGTTCAACAATCTCTTTTGGAGCACGATCTACAAAACTTTTGTTCTCTAATCTTTGAGATATTTTTTTCATCTCATTTTCTAATCTACTTTGTTTACTTGTTAAATTTTCTTTAATTAATTTTAAATCAACATCTTTATCAAAGTAAATCTTAAACAAATCACCAGAAACAACCATTGTCGCAGCTGGTTTATCTAAATCCTTATCTAATATGCTGTTTATTCTTCCTAGTTTTTTTAGAATAGTTTTATTCGTATTAATTAAGTCTTTTTGATTTTTATTAATATTGCTTATTGATACGTCAATAAAAGAGCCTGGGCTTACATTTAGCTCATTTTTAAATGATCTAATCTCTGAAATAATTTTAATGATATTCTCTACCTGTTCGGTGCTACTGTCCTTATTTATCTCACCCGACAACCAATTTTTAAGCATCAAATAATCACTACCATCATTATCAAATTTGTTCCTAAGCCAAATTTCTTCAGTAACAAAAGGAATAAAAGGATGTAACAAAATCAAAATTTGTTTGAATACAAAAGAGGATACTTTTTTAACCTCTGTTTTAGCTTTTTCATCTTCTGAAAATAGTATTGTTTTAGATAATTCTAAATACCAATCACAATACGAATGCCATGCAAATTGATAAGCATTTTTAGCAGCTTCATCAAATCTATAATCTTCAAGGTTTTTTTCTATCTTATTTTTAGTTTCAACAAGTTCAGAATAAATCCACTTATTTATATTTACATTTAAACTAGGAACTTTTTCTATATCTTTAAAATCACATTCATTAGTGATTAAAAAATTATTTGCATTCCATAATTTATTTAAAAAATTTCTATATCCTTTAACTCTATCCTCAGAAAGTTTAACATCTGTACCTGGAGAAGCCATTGATAATAAAGTAAATCTAAGTGCGTCTGCACTATATTTTTCAATTAAATCTAAAGGATCAATTACATTTCCTTTTGATTTAGACATTTTCTGTCCCTTCTCATCTCTAACTAATGCATGAACATAAATATCTTTAAATGGTTCTTTGTTTAAAAATTCAGTACCAAACATTATCATTCTAGCAACCCAGAAAAAAATAATATCAAATCCTGTAACTAACACTGATGTTGGATAAAATTTATTTACATATTTATTATCATCTGGCCAACCAAGTGTTGCAAAAGGCCATAAGCCAGATGAAAACCAAGTATCTAAAACATCTGGATCACGTTTTAATTCAACATCTTTACCATAATGTTTTTTTGCTTGTTGTTTTGCATCATCTTCATTTTCTGCAACAAAAATTTTTTTATCTGGTCCATACCAAGCAGGTATTTGATGTCCCCACCAAAGTTGTCTTGAAATACACCATGGCTCAATATTATTCATCCATTGAAAATAAGTTTTTGACCAATTCTCAGGAAAGAAATTTGTCTTTTTTGAATTAACAACTTCTTTAGCTTTAACAGATAATTTGCCCGCATCAGCAAACCATTGTTCTGTTAGAAAAGGTTCAATTATTGAATTAGATCTATCTCCATAAGGAACTTTGTTTTTTATATTTTCCTCTTTTACAAAAAACTCTTTTTCTTTAAGTTCTTTTAAAATTTTTTTTCTTGCTTCTGACCTATCAAGTCCTACATAATGATCTGGAGCGTTTTCATTTATTTTACCAGCTTCAGTAAAAATATTTATGATTTGAAGTTTATTTCTTTGCCCAACTTCATAGTCATTAAAATCATGAGCTGGAGTTATTTTTAATGCTCCTGTTCCTTGCTCAGGATCTGCATAATCATCTTCGATAATTTTTATTTTTCTTCCAACAATTGGTATGGTAACTGTTTTTCCAACAAAGGATTTAAATCGCTCATCTTTTGGATTAACAGCAATAGCTGTATCCCCTAGTATTGTTTCAGGTCTTGTTGTTGCAATTGTAATGAATTCCTCAGTCCCATCTATTGGATATCTGATGTAATAAATTTTAGAATTTACCTCTCTTTGATCTACTTCTAGGTCTGAAATAGCTGTTTTTAAAACTGTATCCCAATTAACTAATTTCTTATCTTTATAAATGAGTCCTTTATTATATAAATCTACAAAAACCTTAATTACTGATTTAGATAAATTCTCATCCATTGTGAAGGCATTTCTTGACCAATCACAAGAGCAACCAAGTTTTTTTAATTGGTTAATTATTATGTCTCCGTATTGATCTTTCCATTCCCAAACTTTTTCAATAAATTTTTCTCTACCAATTTTATTTTTATCGATTTTTTCAGATGTTAATTTTTTCTCTACTAATGCTTGTGTAGCAATTCCAGCATGGTCTGTACCTGGTTGCCATAAAGTTTCAAAATTATTCATTCTATGGTAACGAACTAATAAATCTTGAATAGAATTGTTAAGGGCATGCCCCATATGTAAACTACCGGTCACATTTGGAGGAGGTATTACAATTGAGAATTTTTTTGAATTTTCTTTAGGTTTAAAAAGACCATTTTTTTCCCAGTAAGAATAAATTCTATTTTCTACATCAGAATGTATATATTTATCACTACTCATTGGTGTTAAAGTTTATAATTTAATAATCTAAATTAACAATAATCAATTTGGATCGTTATTTAATAGACTAATAGAAAAAATTTAATATAAAAAGGCATCTGTAGCTATTAGCTAAAAATAAGATGGCAACGTGGCGGAATGGTTACGCAGAGGATTGCAAATCCTTGTATCCCGGTTCGATTCCGGGCGTTGCCTCCAAAAAAAATCTTGTTTTAGTTACAAAAAAAAGTAAGTTGACTTTTTTACATTCCTCGGTAGCTCAGTTGGTAGAGCAGTTGACTGTTAATCAATTGGTCGCAGGTTCGAGTCCTGCCCGAGGAGCCAGAAATTAAAAAAAAAAAAAAATTATCTCTTAAGTTTAAACTAGGGTCTTAATTAAAACTTGAATTAAACTGCTTTTGAAATTCCAGAACCTGAAATTTGTAAAGATTTATTAAATTTTAATTTTTGGTCAGCATTAAGCTCTGAATATAATTTTACTAAAAAATTATAATTAACATTCATGTGACCTTCTTGTGATTTTTCTAAATTCACTAAATATTCTGAAAAATCTTCAAAGAAATAGTTAATTGGTACTTTTAAATAATTTGCAAGTTGCAGTAATCTTATCGAGCTTACTCCGTTGGTTCCTTTTTCATATTTTTGAATTTGTTGAAATGTAACGTTTATTGCTTTTGCTACTTTAGTTTGTGTTAAACCTAAAGCTAACCTTCTTAGCTTAAGCTTATTGCCTAAGTGTTTATTGAAATTATCTTCCATTAAGACCCCTCTTAATTAAATTTTATAAAGTCTATTCAACCTATTTATTAATGTTACTGCAATAGAAAAATTTATTTTTTTTCTTAAGAAATTTGGAATAATCAAAACACTGTCAAGCATTAGTTGAATGCGAAATAAACAAATTTCAATTGCTTTAATATAAATTTATTGCTCAAAAGTTATATATTTTTTATAGTATTTGACTTAAAAACAGCTTAGTCCTATCACTCTTAGGATTAGCAAAAAACTCTTTAGTTTCAGCTCTTTCAACAATCATTCCTTCATCCATAAAAATAACCTCATCGGCTACCTCTTTAGCAAATCCCATTTCATGGGTAACAACTATCATTGTCATACCTTGGTTTGCTAAATCAACCATTACGTCTAAAACTTCTTTAATCATCTCTGGATCTAGAGCTGATGTAGGCTCATCAAACAACATTATTTTTGGTTCCATACAAAGTGCTCTAGCAATGGCAACTCTTTGTTGTTGACCACCTGATAATTGACCAGGAAATTTATGTGCTTGGTCAAGAATTTGAACTCTTTCTAAATGTTTTAAAGCTAATTCTTCAGCATCTTTTTTTGGCATTTTTTTTACCCAAATTGGTGCAAGAGTACAATTATCTACAATTGATAAATGAGGGAATAAATTAAACTGTTGGAATACCATTCCAACTTCTGCTCTAATTTGTTCAATATTTTTTGTATCCTCGGTTAAAGTGTTTCCATCAACAATAATATCACCTTGCTGATGTTCTTCTAATCTATTGATACATCTAATTAATGTAGATTTACCTGATCCTGATGGACCACAAACAACGATTTTTTCTTTTGGTTTGACCTCTAGATTAATATCTTTTAAAACCTGAAAATCGCCAAACCATTTATTTACATTTTTTATTTGAATAATACTGTCAGACATAATTTATCGCTCTGTTTTATATTTCTGTTCTAGATTATAGCTATACTTACTCATTGCATAACAAATAATCCAGAAAATTATTGCAGCAAAAACATAGCCTTCCATAGCAAAGCCTAACCACTCTGGATTAGTTTTGGCTAAATTTAACATTCCTACTATTTCAAGCAAACCAACTACAAATATTAGAGGAGTATCTTTAACTAGTGCTAAAAAAGTATTAGCAATACCTGGAATTACTAATTTTAAGGCTTGAGGAAGAATTACAAATATATGCATTCTCCAATAACCCATACCTAATGATTTTGCAGCTTCGTATTGACCTCGTGGTAATGCTTGTAAACCTCCTCTGATAACCTCGGCAACATAAGCTGCTTCAAATAAAGAAATAGCTATTATACATCTCACTAATTTATCTATAAAAAAATCTGCAGGTAAAAACATTGGAAACATCACAGCAGACATAAATAAAACTGTAATTAACGGAACACCTCTCCAAAATTCAATAAAACCAATTGATATATATCTTATTAATGGAAAATCTGATCTTCTACCAAGAGCAAATGCCATTCCTATAGGAAAACAGAAAATTAAACAGAAAAATGAAATTATAAATGTAAGTGATAATCCTCCCCAAGCTCCAGTTTCGACCCAATTTAATCCATCAAGTTTACCTAGTTCAATTAATTCCTCGTAAAAGATGAAATATTTCAAGGCAATATAAAGAGTGATTGGCACAAATATAAAATAATAAAATTTAAATTTACTTGGAATAAAGAAACCAATAATTATTGAAATTACTGCTGCAATTATTCCATAAGAAAAGTCAAAAAATATAGGACCACCTGATATAAAAAAGAAAATAAATAGGAATGCTATAAATGGATAAATTACAACATAATATAAAGTTAAATATTTTTTAAATTTTTCTGTAGCAAAATATCCTACAGAACCCAAAAGAGCTAAAGCAATAAAAGATAAATTTATTCTCCATTGTTCTGCATTTGGATACATTCCATACATAAATCTTCTAAACCAGACTTTAATGTAAGTCCAACAAGCACCAGTACCTGAGCAAACATCTTTACTATCACCAGCAAAACTTGCATCAACCAAAAACCAACTTAAAACTGGAGGTATTGATTTAATAATAATAAAAATAATTAATAGGGATAAGATTGCATTAAAATTATTTGTATTAATATTTTTATTTACTTGATCTAGAAATTTATTACCACTGTGTTCAATTCTAATAAAATACAGTCCTATAAAACCTAATATAATTGGAATTATAAAGCTTAATGATGCAGGTAAAAATCCAGTGATGTTTAAACTAAAGAATGAATTAAGAAAAACATCAATAACACTAATAACAAATAAAAATGAACCCATATATAAAAAGGTAGTCAAATTATCTTTATCTGGTTTTAAAAAATTAATTTTTGACATTTATTTTTCCTTAATAGCAATTTTTTTATTGTACCAATTCATAAGAATTGAAATAGAAATACTTAAGCTTAGGTAGGTAAGCATCGTTATTGAAACTATTTCAATCGCTTTACCTGTTTGCATTAATGCTGTTCCCGCAAAAACTAACACTAGATCAGGATAGGCAATTGCAGCAGCTAATGAAGAATTCTTAGTTAAATTTAAATATTGGTTTGTTGTTGGTGGAATAATAATTCTTAACGCTTGTGGCATAACAACTAATTTTAAAACTTGGTTAGGATTCAATCCAATTGATGCAGCCGCTTCTTTTTGACCTTTACCTACACCTTGAATTCCAGCTCTTACACACTCGGCAATAAAAGTTGCTGTATATAATGCCAGTGATAAAGTTAAAGCTATTAACTCAGGGGGTAAGCTTATGCCACCTTCATATTTGAATGAAGTTGTAGCTAATTGCTTTAATTTAGGAATTTCAAACGATAAACTTACGCCTCCAACTAAAAAGCTAAGTAAAGGTAATATAAAAATTAAACCTACCGATATCCAAAAAACTGGTAACTGTTTACCTTGTGTTTCTTGAACCTTTCTTGCATGAATTCTAATTACAACTATTGCAATTATTGCTGCAATTATTGAATATAAAAATACATTGAGATTTTCCCAAATAAATGCTGGAACATATAAACCTTTAATCGTTAAGAAAAAAACACCCAACATTGCATCTGCATCCTGAGGCAAGGGTAAAGCTCTTAAAGCAGCAAAATACCAAAAAAATATTTGTAAAAGTAATGGGATATTTCTAAAAAATTCCACATAAAAAGCAGCGAACTGATTTATTAAATAGTTTGGCGAGAGCCTTGCAACACCTACAATAACACCTAAAATTGTTGCTATAATAATTCCAATTACAGAAACTAAAATAGTATTAAGTAAACCAACTAAATAAGCTCTAAAATATGAATGTGATCCATCATATTCAATAAGAGAAAACTGAACATCAAAAGATGATTCCTGAGAAAGAAACCCATATCCAAAATCAATACCTCTATTCTCCATATTGATTTGAGCGTTATATGTAAAAAATCCAAAAACTAATACTACAACTAAAACGGTAATTAATTGGGGAATGATTTTTTGTAATTTCAGGTCCATTTGAACGCTTATAAAAAAAAGGGCTAGAAAAATCTAGCCCTTTTTAATTAGTTAAATGCGCAATTATCTTGCAGGTGGTACATAAAGAATTCCACCTTTAGTCCATAATTCATTTGGACCTCTGTCAGGTAAAATTCCTGTGTCAGCTATATTTCTTTTGTAGCTTTCACCATAGTTACCAACTTGCTTAATAATTCTTAAGCTCCACTCATTGTCTAGACCAAAAGCAGCACCTAATTCACCTTCAGCACCAACTAATCTTTTTACAGCTGGGTTGTCTGAAGTTTTCATTGAGTCTGCATTTGCAGAAGTGATTCCATACTCTTCTGCTTCGATCATAGCATTTAAAGACCATCTAACGATATCTTCCCATACAGAGTCACCTTGTCTTACAACTGGTCCTAAAGGCTCTTTAGAAACAGTTTCAGGTAATACAATGTGTTCATCTGGATTAGACATTTTAGTTCTTTGTGCAGCTAGACCTGATTTATCAGTAGTGTATGTATCACATCTACCAGCATCATAAGCAGCTACGACTTCATCAGCTTTTTCGAAAGCAACTGGCTCATAAGAAATTCCTTTAGAGTTAAAGAAGTCTCTCATGTTTAACTCAGTTGTTGTACCAATGTTTGTACAAGCTGAGATACCATCTTTAAATTGGCTTGTTGAAGTAATACCAGAACTTTTTCTAACCATGAAACCTTGACCATCGTAGAAGTTTACTCCAACGAAAGTAAGTCCGATATCAGCATCTCTAGAAAGAGTCCAAGTTGTGTTTCTTGATAAGATATCAATCTCACCAGAAGTTAAAGCTGTAAATCTTTCTTTAGCACTTAATGGTGTAAACTTAACTTTGTTTGCATCACCTAGTACTGCAGCAGCTACCGCTCTACATACATCAACATCGATACCAGTCCAATTTCCTGCAGCATCAGCATTAGAAAACCCTGGAAGACCTTGAGATACTCCACATCTTACAAAACCCTTCTTTTGAGTGTTTTTAAGTGTTTTAGATTTTTTAGCAGCCATAGTTTCTGTTGTAAAAGTAAACAACACCGCAACCATAGCAACTAAAGAAGTTAATTGTTTTAAGTATTTAAACATTATTCTTCCTTTATGTTATTTTTATTTGTTAACAAATAATTCAAAATTGCTTTTGAATATCTTTAATTTAAGCATGTAAGAAAATAGTGTTCAAGAAAAAATAATAAATTAATTGGATTTAATTCAAATTCTCGTCAAGTAAAATTATACATGATTAATGCGTTAAAAACTAAGAAATGGCGCGCCCTGAAGGATTCGAACCTACGACCCTCGGTTTAGAAAACCGATGCTCTATCCAGCTGAGCTAAGGGCGCAATAATTAATGATATATATAATACTAAATTAATTTTTAAAAAGAAATTTTTTAGCTATTAAAAATAATGATAAAAGTTCAACTCTTCCGATTATCATAAAAAAAATAAGAAAATATTTAGTTAAATAGTGTAAATTTTGAAAATCAAAGTCAGGAACACCATAAGCAGAGGAATTAACTGTATTCATTAAGGTTAATACAGCTAATTTAAAAGAATACTCAAATTGAATATTAGATAAAGATAACAAGATGGTTAAAGAAAAAAGAGAAATAACAAAAATTAATATTGTTAAAAAATATTTATTTATGTCTTTTGTATCAAAATTAATTTTTGTAAAAACAAGTTTATTCATAAATACATTTTTTGGCCTACTAAAAGAAAGAATTTGGTTAATAGAATACTTAGTTAAAGAATATATTTTTAAAAACCTTAAGCCTGAGCTTGTAGAAAAAAAAGATCCACCAACAATTACAAGTAAGATGTATATAAAATTTAAGTTATCTTGATCAACTTCAAGCGAGATACCTATATTAGAAATACTGCTAACTAAAGATAAAAAACTGTATGTGAAATTAGTATCATAACTAAAAAAAACAAAAAATATACTTGCAACTATAATAAAATATAAAAATAAATGTATATCCTCATAAAAAAAATTTAGATTTTTATTTCTTAAAAAAATTAAATTGTATGTAAAAAAAATGCTAAAAAAAGAAATTAACATTAAAAAAGAAAATACTATAATTTGAAAATCATTTATCAGAATTGACGAAAGTTCATTCACAGGAAGAAATCCTCCCGAAGAAATTATCGTCATTGCTAAGTTCAGTGAATTAAATGATCTAATTCCAAGGATATTTAGAATAATAAAAATTGCTATAGTTAATCCCGAATATAACAAAAGAATTTTAATTGATTGTTTTAAAATCTCGGAAGAATTAAAAGAAAAAAAATTAGTTAAAGATTTTTTTAAACTTTCGTCATAAATATCAATTAAAAAAATAATTGAATATAAAAAATACAATCCACCTATCCATTGTATTGATGATCTCCATAAAATTAAGCCTTGATCAATATGTTTAATATTTTCAAAGACTGTAAAACCTGTTGATGTAAATCCAGAAACAGCTTCGAATAAAGAATTTAAAAAAGACAAATTATAAATACTTAAATAAAAAGGTATCGATAAAATCAAAGGCATTAAAAAATATCCCAATAAAACAGTTAGAATTTTTTCAAATATTGAAGGTTTTTTTTGATCAGTTTTAATTTTATAAAAAATTATTCCAATCACTGCAGAAATAATTAAGCTAAAGTAATATGTATTTAGATTTAGATATAAATTAAAGTAATAAGAATAAATAATATTAAAAAAAGAAAAAACAGATATTAATATTAAAAAGAAACTTAATAAATAATATTAAAAAAAGAAAAGAAAGAAATTACTATAAAAAAAAAACTTAAGTATTTTACTCTAAAAAATGACATTTAATTAAATAGAACTAATTCTAAATATATTTTCTACTACTGAAATTGAGTCTTTCTTAGCTAAAAAAACAACTTTATCATCTTTTTGGAAAACAAAATTTGATCGAGGTATAATTACTTTATTTTCTCTTAACACAGCACCTATTCTTATTTCTTCAGGTAAGTTTGAATTTTTTAATTCTTTATTAATTAGTTCTGAGGTTTCTATAATTTCAGCTTCAATTACCTCATATTCACCATTCATAATTGTATAAGCGGTTTCAATTGTACCTTTATGAATATGTTTCAAAATACTTGAAACAGTATTCATCCGAGGATCTATAAGATCATCAATTTTTAAAGAATTTTGTAACAAAGAATAATTTGGCTTATTAATTAAAGCCATTGTTCTTTTGTCATCCACATCTTTTTCATCTTTTGCAAATTTTTCAACAAGAACACTTACCATCAAATTATCCTCATCATCATTTGTTAAAGCGAGAACTGTTTCAGCTTCCTGTAAATTAGCCTCCACAAGAACTTCCTCATCTAAAGCATCTCCATTAATGATAATTGTATTATTTAATTCATTAGCAAGAAATTCTGCTCTATCTTTATTTTTTTCAATAATTTTTACTCTTGCTGCATCCAAAGTTTCTTCAATGTTTTTAGCTAAATTAAAACCTATGTTACCACCACCTACAATTAAAATATTTTTAGATACTTTTTCATCATGTCCAAAAACTTCTAAAGTGTCTGACATTTGTGATGAATTGATTAATACATAAATTTTATCATTTTTTCTTACATCATCGTTTTTCTTTGGAATTAAAAATTTTTCATCTCTTATTATTCCAATAATGTTTGCATCTAAATTGGGATGTTTTTTTGTTAAATCATTAAGCTTGATGTTAATTAATTTACAATTTTCATTAATTAAAATCTCTAATAATCTGATTTTATTATCTGCAAATGGAACACTATCTAGGGCTCCAGGTGCCTCAAGTTTTCTTTGAATTGATTTTGCAATTTCAATTTCAGGAGAAATAATGACATCTATTGGTAAATTTTCTTTATTATAAACTCTAGTAAATCTTGGATTTAGATAATCTTGAGATCTTATTCTAGCTATTTTTTTTGGAATTTTAAAAATTGAAAATGCTATTTGGCAAATAAGCATATTAATTTCATCGTTTCTAGTGACTGCTATAATCATATCAGTCTCTGCTGCGTTAGCTTTTTCCAGTATAGAAGGATAAGTTCCTTTTCCTACTATAGCTTTAACATCCAATGAATCGTCAATTTTTTGAATATCCTCACTCGATGGGTCGATAACAGTTATAGAATGACCTTGTTCACTAAGCTGTTTAGCTATAGTGAACCCCACTCTTCCAGCTCCACAAATGATTATATTCATCTAATTATATTCTTTGATGCCTAAACCTTTTAATTTTCTATGTAATGCGCTTCTTTCCATTCCAACAAAATTTGCAGTTTTTGAAATATTTCCATTAAACTTTTTCAGTTGAATAGTTAAATACTCCTTTTCAAACTTTTCTCTAGCTTCTTTTAATGGCACAGAAAGGCTATTTTCAGCCAATTGATCATTAAAATTTGTATTTTTTAAAGATTCCTTAATAATATTTGAAATTTTATCCTTAGTATCAGGTTGTAATATTGCTATTCTCTCAATTAAGTTTCTTAACTCTCTAACGTTACCATGCCAATTATGATTAAGTATGTAGCTATTATTTTCATCTATGTCTAATTCCTTGATGTTGTAATTTTCAGATATTTTTTTTGAAAAATATTTAATTAATAAAGGAATATCAGAAATTCTTTGATTTAATGGTTCAATATTTATTTCAAAAACATTAATTCTATGAAATAAATCTTCCCTAAAATTTCCAATTTCTATTTCTTTATTCAAATCTTTACTTGAGGAACAAATTAATCTTACATCCACACTAACATCGTTACTGCCATTAACTCTTTTAAATTTTTGATCAGTTAAAACTCTTAATATTTTAGATTGTATGTCTAATGGTATTTCTGAAACTTGGTCTATTAATAATGTTCCTTTATTTGCTTTTTCAAGAGCACCATATGATATAGAGCCATTTTCTTTTTCTTCACCAAATAATTCCAACTCATATTTGTTGATATCAAGTAAAGCACCATTTAGAATAATAAATGAATTTTTGCTCCTAGAAGAAGCTTTGTGGATTTTTCTAGCAATTAATTCTTTTCCCGAACCTGAAGGACCACTTATAAAAACTCTACTTTCAGTTACTGAAATTTTTTTAATTTGATCAATTATATTTAATATATTTTTGCTATTTCCTATTAATTCATAAGATGAAAATAATTTACTCTCATATTCTCTATTTTGTTTTTTTAAATTAAAGTTTTCAACTGCTCTTTTTATAAAATTAAGTAATCTTTCCTGATCAAATGGTTTTTCTATAAATTCAAATGCTCCATGTTGCAAAGATTTGACAGCCATTTCAATGTTTGCGTGTCCAGATATAATTATAACTGGTGTATCTTTATTTTTAGATTTAATATGTGAAAGAAGTTCAATACCATCATTATCTCCTTTATCTAACTTAACGTCAAGTATTGCTACATCAGGTAGTTTTTTATCGATCTCAGCTAGAGCCTGATTATAATTAGCTGCTAATCTAGTTTTATAACCAGCATCTATAATTAGCTCATTAATTATATTCCTGATATCAGCGTTATCGTCTACGATTAAAATTTCTTCACTCATTATTGTTTTAAAAATATCATATTAATTTTTGCACCATTTTTAATTGGTATAAAATCTATTTTTCCATTGTGATCATTAATTATTTTATTAACTATTGATAATCCTAAACCAGTTCCATTTTTTTTAGTCGTGAAATATGGATTAAGTATGTCTTTAATATTATTTTTTAATTCGCTAAAACCAACACCATTGTCTTCTATAATTACTTTAATGTGGCTATCATATTCACTAAGTTCAATAGCAATATTTTTAGTGAAATTGTTATTGTTTTGAGCTTTTTGATTGATGCTTTCTATAGAATTTTTAATCAAATTTAAAAAAACTCTACTAATTTGTTCTTTATCACTTTTCAACAATATTTTATCAAAATTATTATTAAAAGAAATATAAATTGAATTGTCTAATTCTTTGAGTAAATTTATATTTTCTTTAATAATACCCACTAAATCATTTTCTCTAAAAATAGGTTTGGGCATTCTTGCAAAGTCAGAGAATTCATTAACTAATTTTTCGATTTGTTTAATTTGGTTATTTATAATTTTTAAATTATCTTTAAAATTTTCAATTTCAATTTCATTTAATTGATTAGAATATTTATTTTTTAATCTATCTATAGTTAATTGAATTGGTGTAAGTGGATTTTTAATTTCATGAGCAAGTTTTCTCGCCAAACTTCCCCATGCCTCATATCTTTCATTTATAATTAACTTGTCTTGCTGGTTTTTAAGTCTGTCTATCATCAAGTTGAAATTTTTGTTTAAGGTTTCTAAATCTTTGTCGGTTTTTACTTCAGGGACTTTTGCATTAAAATTTCCTTGTCCAATAGATGTTGATGCAATAATTAAATTATTGATAGACCTAAAAAACCTAGATGAAAATCTGATCGCAATAGTTATGGATACAAATAATAGAACACTAACAACTATGATATAAATAATAGCAAATGAGATTTTAATTCCAGTACTTTTTTCCTCAACTGTATAGTAAAAATTAATAGCTTCTTCGGACTCTGTTAAATACCTTGAAATATCTTTATCTAAATATTTAACAACATATAAAAATCTATCTTGAAAATTTTGCAGTCTCATTATTGCAGCAGAAATATTTTCAGGTGCATTAATAATCTTTAAAGGACGATCATCATCCAAAACTAAATTTAAAGCTCTATCAACTGGAGGAGTATATAATTGATCATCATTTAACGTTGAAAATAAAAGATTTTTATTAATATCTATTATGTGTACCTCATCAACATTCCTTATCAATTTTTGTGTATTTAAAAATCTCTTATATTCATTTGAATCATCATTTAAAAATTTTTTACTTTTATTCGTATCGAATGCAATCAAAACAATATCAGATTGAATTTTATTTCTAATTTCTTCAACATAATTTCTTGCTAACTCATAAGAGTTGTTAACGACTGTGGTAACTTTTTTGTCAAAATACTTCTCTAAAGCAAAGGAAAATAAAAATAATGAGAATACTGAAATTAATACAGATGGAATTAAAGTAAATAATCCAAAATAAGTAATGTATTTTTTGTTTGATTTTAAACCATCTTTATCAATATCATTCTTAATAGCTGTCTTAATCTCAATAAAAATAAAAACAAAAAGTGCTATTAAAAGAACAATGTTTAGAAATAATAAAATTTGTAAATTTCGATCTGTTAACTCAATAAATCCTTTATCTATAAAAGTTAAAAAGGTTAAAAAACCTATCGATAATGTGATAATAAATAATATTATTAGATATATATTTTTTTTAATAAATTCGTACATTTGAATATAAAAACTACCATATAAATGAATAATTATTTTATAATACTAGCATCAGGACAAAGCAAAAGATTTAATTCAAAAAAACCAAAGCAATTCAATATTTATAAAAACAAGGCTCTTTTTAAACATTCTTTAGAAAAAGCAGTTAAATCAAAGCTGTTTAAAAAAATTATATTGGTCGTAAATAATAAAAAAAGCATTAAAGAAAAATTTCCTAAAAATGTATCAATTATAAAAGGTGGTAAAGAAAGATCTGATTCTTCCTTAATAGCTTTAAAATATATAAAAAAATTTAAACCTAATAATGTTCTTATTCACGATGCAGCAAGACCAAATTTCAGTATTAAGCTTTTAAAAAATCTAATTAAATCACTAAAAAACAATAAAGTCGTAATACCTTATATAAATTCAAAAGATTCCATTAAATACAAAGTAAAAAAACAACTTTTTAATTTAAATAGAAATAATTCAATTTTAACTCAAACCCCTCAAGCTTTTAAATTTAAAGATTTATATGTTCTTTCAAATAAACAAAAAAATAAAATTACTGATGAGGCAACATTATTTATTGAAAATAATTTAAAAGTTAAATTTATTAGAGGAGAAAATTTAAATAATAAAATTACATTTAAAGAAGATATAGAAAGCAATAAAACTTATTTTGGTATAGGTTTTGACATTCATAGATTAATAAGAGGAAAAAAACTTTTTTTAGGTGGTACAAAAATTCCTTATCACTCAGGACTTATAGGACATTCAGATGGAGATGTAATTATTCATTCAATAATAGACTCTCTTCTTGGTGCTATGAGAAAAAAAGATATTGGTACTTTTTTTCCAGATAATCAAAAAAAATATAAAAATATTAGATCTTCTAAAATGTTAAAGCCCGTTGTTGAAATATTGAATAAAAATGGTTTTTATATAATTAATTTAGACATAAATTTGATATGTGAACAACCAAAAGTTTCAAAGTATCGTGATAAAATAATTAAATCTATATCTAATTTATTAAATATTGATAAAAAATTAATTAACCTAAAAGGTAAAACTGTAGAAAAACTAGGATTAATTGGAAAGGAAAAAGCAATAGCTTGTGAAGTTATCTGCTCAATAACGCAATGAAAAAAATAAATGTTTTGTTGTCCACTTTCTTTGGTTATGGATATTTAACCAAAATTCCTGGAACCGTTACCTCTGCTGTAACAACTGTTTTTATTTATATCGCTTATGAAATTTTAGGCTACACAGATCTTAAGTTTTCAATTATTTTTTTTATAGTTTTATTTATTTATTCATTTTATGCCGTTAAAGACTCTGAATCTGAATTTAAAAATAAAGATCCAAGACAAATAGTAATCGATGAAGTATTGGGTCAATCCATGCCTTTAATTTTATTATTGTATTTAAATCAAACTAATCAAATAAGTATTTCAATTGAAATTTATTATATTTTATCATTTGTTTTGTTTAGATTTTTTGACATCCTAAAACCTTTTCCAGTAAGTTATTTTGATAAAAATCATAAGAACTATTTTGGAATAATTATGGACGATATAATGGCAGGTGTATATTCAATGATATTAATATATTTAATAAGCTTAAAATTCTAATGAGTATTCAATTTCTTCATAAAAAATTAGTTAAAAAAAAATTAACTATATCCGTAGCTGAGTCTTGCACTGGTGGATTACTTGCTCATAATTTCACTAAATTGGCCAATTCATCAAGATACTTTGAGATGGGTCTAACAACTTACTCTAATCAAGCTAAAATAAAGATACTAAAGGTTAATAAAAATATTATTAGAAAATATGGTGCGGTAAGCCAAGAATGTTGTAAGGCTATGGTTCATAATTTATCTAAAATTTCAAAGAGTAAAATCAACATCTCAATTACAGGAATTGCTGGACCAGGAGGTGGATCAAAAGGAAAACCTGTTGGCCTTGTTTATATTGGGGTCAAAAAAGGTAAATTTCTGCTTATAAAAGAAAATAAATTTAAATCAAAAAATCGTAATTCAATTCAAAAATCAACTGTTCGTACCGTAATTGAGATAATCAGTAAAATTATTTAATACTTTCAGCTCTTTTTTGAAATGCGTCTGCTATTTTTTCTAAACCAAATTGAAAAGATTTCGTCATTAGAATATTTAAAAACTTATTTTCGATTTCAAAATCAATATCAAATAAAACTTCTGTTTTATAACCTTCAGTATCATTTCCTACCTCAATAAATTTCCAATTGTTTTCTAAATAATTTAATGGTCCACCTAAATTAACAACATGAATATGATCATTTTTTTTATTTAATTTAACGTCACTTTTAAATGTATCCTTAAACGGCCCCTTACCTATTGTAAGATCCGCTATTATATTAATTGTATCGCCGTTATCACTTCTCTCATAAACTTTTGAATTATCGCAGAAAGGAATAAATTCTGGGTATTTTTCAATATCTAAAACAAACTCAATTAGCTTATCTTTTCTGTTATCAATTAATCGCTTAACTGATGCTTTTGGCATTAATTATTTTTTAATCTATTTTGTTGAAGTTTCTCAAAATCTTCATCTGCATGATATGAAGATCTGGTTAGAGGGGATGAAGACACTAACAAAAATCCTTTAGCTTTTGCAATTGTTCCTAAATCTTCAAACTCTTTTGGCGTGTAATATCGATCTAATGGATAATGTTTAGTTGAAGGTTGTAAATATTGACCAATCGTTATGAAATCGACATCTGCAGCTCTTAAATCATCCATGACTTGTAAAATTTCATCTCTTGTCTCCCCCAAGCCAACCATTATTCCAGATTTAGTAAAAATATTTTTATTAACTTTTTTTGCATTTTTCAAAAGTTCTAAAGATGCAAAGTATCTAGATCCAGGTCGAACTTTTAAATAAAGACTAGGTACAGTTTCAATATTATGATTAAAAACATCTGGTTTAGCATCTAAAACTTTTTTATAAGCATCTCCTTTTCTTAAAAAGTCAGGTGTAAGAACTTCAATAGTAGTATTTGGGTTTGATTTTCTAGTTTGATTAATTACTTCAAAAAAATGTTTAGATCCACCATCATTTAAATCATCCCTATCCACTGAGGTAATCACAACATGTTTTAAATTTAATTTTTTTACCGCTTCTGCAATCTTTACAGGTTCAAGTTGATCCAATTTTCCTGGTACACCAGTTTTAACATCACAAAAAGCACAAGCTCTTGTACAGGTGTCTCCCATAATCATAAAGGTTGCATGTCGCTTACTCCAACATTCGGTTATATTAGGGCAGTTTGCCTCCTGACAAACAGTTACAAGATTATTATTATTTACTATTGTTTTCGTTAAAAAGAATTCCTTACTATTTGTAAGTTTAGATCTAATCCATTCAGGTTTTTTTTTAATTGGATTAATCGGTTTATTTTCTTTTTCTGGATGTCTACTTTTCATCTTTTTTAATTATATAAATTGTCTCATTTTTTTTACCAAACAAAAATCGTTCTCTAATCAAAGTCTCAATATAATCAAGATCTAAATTAGTGCTTAGAAGTGAGTTTTTATGATTCATATCATCTATTTTGCTATTTAGGGTTAATTCTTCTTTTTTCAAGTTAGACAAAAGTTCCTTTTTTTCTATATACGAAAAAAGACCTCTTTCTCCAGATACTAGGTTGAAACCAAAATAAAAAATAAGAAAAACTGATATTAATAAAAAATAATTTTTTTTTATTAATCGAAGCATTAATTGATCTTATTCATCCTCGCTTTTTTTCCAAGTTCTTCTTCAATACGAATTAATTGATTATATTTTGCAACTCTTTCAGATCTAGCTAAAGATCCTGTTTTAATTTGATTTGAGTTAGTGCCAACTGCTAAATCAGCAATAAACGTATCCTCACTATCACCTGATCTGTGAGATATAATTGTTTTGTATCCAATTATTTGTGCGAATTTAATTACATCGAGAGTTTCTGAAACAGTGCCAATTTGATTTAGCTTGATCAAGATAGAATTTGAAGAAATATTTAAGAAACCTTTCTTTAATCTTTCAAGATTTGTCACATACAAATCATCTCCAACAATCTGAACTTTTTTTATTGATTTCATTAATTTATTCCATGCTAACCAATCATTTTCAGCAAATGGATCTTCAATAGACTTAATTTTATATTTTTTTATAATTTTTTGATATTCTTTAATGGATTTATCAACTGAAATATAACTTTTAGAATGAATAGAGTATTTGTTTTTTTTATATAATTCATTAGCAGCCACATCAAGACAAATAGAAACATCTTTACCATTAACAAATCCCGATTTTTTAATTGCACTCACAATTAAATCTAAAGCTTGATTATTGCTACTGATCATGGGTGCAAAACCACCTTCATCACCTACTGATGTTGATAAGCCTTTATCTTTAATTAATTTACTTAGGTTTTTAATAACAACAAAACAAATCCGCATCGCTTCGGAAAAACTTTTTGCTCGATCAGGTCTAATCATAAACTCTTGAATTCTAAGACCATTATTTGCATGCGCTCCGCCATTAATAATATTCATTAATGGATAAGGTAATTGAAAGTTATTTTTTTGAGAAAAAGTTTTATACAAAGGTAATTTTTTTGTTTTTGCAGACAGTTTTTTAACAGCCATAGAAACAGCTAACATCGCATTAGCTCCTATGTTTGTTTTTTGTCTTGTGCCATCTAAGTTAATTAACAAAGCATCAATTCTTTCTTGATTATGGATACTTTGTCCTTTTAATTTTTTTGAAATCTTCGTGTTAACTAAGTTAACTGCACTTAAAACACTTTTTCCTAAATACCGTTTATTATTTTTATCTCTTTTTTCAAAAGCTTCAAAAGTTCCTGTGGAAGCACCTGAGGGACAAATAGCGGATGCGCTATTATTTTTAATATAAACCTCTGCCTCTACTGTTGGATTTCCTCTACTGTCAAAGACTTGACGTGCTTTTACTTTTAAAATTTTACTCACTATTTTTTAATCAGATTATCTATATCGTGTAATTGTTTTAATAGATTCTCTAATTTATTCAATGGTACCATGTTTGGTCCATCTGATGGAGCATTATCAGGGTCTTGATGTGTTTCAATAAATACACCTGCAACTCCAACCGCAACTGCAGCTCTTGCTAAATATTCAACAAATTCTCTTTGACCACCAGAGGTCTCACCTTGGCCACCTGGTTGTTGAACAGAATGAGTTGCATCGAAAATTACTGGATAACCATTCTTTGCCATTATAGGTAATGATCTCATGTCAGAGACTAAAGTATTGTATCCAAAACTTGCACCTCTTTCTGTGACTAGGATATTTTTATTTCCTGAGTCTGAAATTTTTTTAGTTACATTCACCATATCCCAAGGTGCTAGGAACTGACCTTTTTTTACATTAATAATTTTATTTGTTTTAGCGGCAGCAATTAATAAGTCTGTTTGTCGACATAGAAAAGCTGGGATTTGTAAAACATCAACATGTTTTGAAACAATTTCACATTGTTCAGCATTGTGTATGTCAGTTAAAATAGGAACGTTCAGCTCCTTTTTAATTTTATCAAATACAGGAAGTGATGCATCTAACCCTGCTCCCCTTTTGCCTTTTAAACTAGTTCTGTTCGCTTTATCAAATGAGGTTTTGTAAATAAATCCAAGGCCAAATTTTGAAGTAATTTCCTTAATTTTTCCAGCCATATCCATTGCATGTTGCTCTGTCTCTAACTGACATGGACCTGCAATAATACAAATCTTATTATTGTTTGAAATTTCTATATTTTCACAATTTACTTTAATCGCACTCATCTATGATTTTTTGCTGCTTTGATAAAAGAAGAGAATAAAGGATGTGGGTTCAAAGGTCTAGATTTAAATTCAGGATGGAACTGAACTCCTATAAACCAAGGATGATTTTTAAATTCTACTATCTCTGGAAGCTTATGATCTGGAGATAAACCTGAAAATATTAATCCTTTCTTCTCAAATTTTTCTTTATATGAAATATCCACTTCATATCTATGTCTATGTCTCTCTTTGATTAATCTAGATTTATAAATATCTCTAATTTTAGATTTATCTTTTAAAATTGCATCATAAGAACCAAGTCTCATGGTGCCTCCTAAGTCTTTATCTGTACCTTTAACTTTTCTTCCACTTTTTTCCCATTCATGCATCAAGCCAATAATATGGACACCGCCTTTATCAAACTCAGAAGAAGTCGCTTTTTTAATCTTTAATTGATTTCTAGCAAATTCAATTATTGCCATTTGCATTCCATAACAAATTCCAAGGAATGGAATTTTATTTATTCTTGCATATCTTATCGCCTCAATTTTACCCTCAGTTCCCCTTTTACCAAACCCACCTGGAATTAGAATTCCTGAAACATTTTTAAGTTTATTTTTTATTTCTGAAACTTTTAATTTTTCAGAATCTATTCTAACCAAATTAACTTTAAGATTATTGGATATTCCTCCATGAGTTAGTGCTTCATCTAAAGATTTATAAGCATCTTTTAATTCAACGTATTTTCCAATAATTGCAATGTTAACATGTCTTTTAGTATTAAGAGTAATTTTAGTTATTTTTTTCCAAGGATTCAAATTTGCAGATTTTTTTGTTTTTAATTTAAAATAATTTAAAACTTGAATATCTAATTTTTGATTGAAAAAACTAATCGGAGCCTCATAAATAGTTTTAACATCAACAGTTTCAATTACATTTTTAATATCAACATTACAAAACAAAGATATTTTTTTTCTATGGTCTAAAGGTATAGGTCTTTCTGATCTACAAATAATAATATCAGGTTGAATACCAATGCTTCTTAATTCTTTAACTGAGTGTTGTGTTGGTTTTGTTTTTATTTCATCCGATGCTTTTAAATAAGGAACTAAAGTTAAATGAATAAATAATGCATTTTTTTTACCAATATCATTGGAAAATTGTCTTATCGCTTCCACAAACGGTAAACTTTCTATATCACCTACTATTCCTCCTATTTCACAAATTACAAAATCTTCTTTAGATGTATCGTGTTTTATAAATTCTTTAATTCTATCTGTGATATGAGGAATTACTTGAACAGTTTTACCTAAATACTGACCTTTTCTTTCTTTTTTAAGAACATCGCTGTAAATTTTTCCAGTTGTGATGTTATCGGTTTTCTTTGCAGTAACGCCAGAAAATCTTTCATAGTGACCTAAATCTAAATCTGTTTCAGCACCATCGTCTGTTACAAAAACTTCACCATGTTGAAATGGACTCATTGTTCCTGGATCGACATTTAGATATGGGTCTAATTTTCTTAAACGAACTTTGTAACCTCTTGATTGTAATAAATAAGCAAGGGATGCAGAAGATAGACCTTTACCAAGGGAGGAAACCACGCCGCCAGTGACAAATATATATCGCGCCATGGAAGTATCTTATAGCGAATAAAAAATGAATTGAAAAGGATTAATTAATTGTTTTCTGGAATTGAAGGCGTGTCTTCAGTTTTTTCCTCAACTGTATCCAATACTGACTCCGTAGGAGTAAGTTCTGCTCTAGAAATTATTGTTAGAGCCAGACTACAAATAATAAAAAGTGTTGCTACAATTGCAGTGGCTTTTGTCATGAAGCTGCCTGCTGATCTAGATAACATAAAATTTTCTTGTGAAACTCCAATACCAAGAGCACCTCCCTCTGATTTTTGCAATAAAACCAAAAGAACTAAAATAACTGCAAGTATGATGTTGATTACTAATAATAAAGTTTCCATGTGGGTCTAATTAATGGTTTTTTGAATTATATCAATAAATTTCTTTGAAATTTGTGATGCGCCTCCTATCAAAAAACCATCAATGTTGGGAATTTTTTTTAATATACTTACGTTATTAGTGTTTACAGATCCACCATATAAAATTTTTGGATAATTTTTAATAAATCTACTTTTAATAAATGAAATAGTTTTGTTTAAATCAGCTTCTTTTGGAATTACACCTGTACCAATAGACCATACCGGTTCGTAGGCTATAATAATTTTGGATTTATTCTTTATCGATTTTAATCCTTTTTTAATTTGTCTTTTCAAAATTTGATTAGTTTTTTTTTGTCTTCTTTCTTTCAAGGTTTCGCCAATACAAAATATAATTTTGAGACCTGATTTAACTGCACTTTTTATTTTTAAATTAATTAAATTATCTGTCTCACCTAGTTGTCTATTTTCTGAATGTCCCAAAATAACATACTTTGCTCCAACATTTTTAAGCATATTAGAATTTACCTGGCCAGTGTGCGCGCCGTAGTCATAGCTGTGATGACAGTTTTGGGCACCAACCTCTATTTTTGTTTTTTTAAATCTTCTCGATAATGGACGTATTAATGTATTTGGTGGGCAATAAACTATTTTTATCTTATTTTTTTTATTATTTTTTGAAAACTTTATTACTTTATCGAGTGAATTTAGAGATCTTAAATCACCAAACATTTTCCAATTAGCTACAAAATACATATATTTATTTGTCATAATTGACTTTTTAATCTATAGATTTGTTTTTTACAGATCAATAAATTTATAACGCTATGATTGAAAAATTAAAAAACTTAGGCTGGAAACAACTTGGTGGATTGGTGTTAATTGTCATAATCATCATTGCTTTTGGTTTTGGTGGTTTTGGTGGTGGGTTTAGTACAAACAATCAAAACAATATTGCAAAAATAAATAAAACAAATGTAACAACTCAAGATTTTATTGATTATGTGAATCAAAGTGGCATTTCACAAGCAGCTATTCGGGATAATTTAGACAACAATATTATTGAAGAATTATTATCAGGATTAATTTCAACTACATTGATTGATTTAGAAATTAAAGACTTTGATCTTTCAATTAACAAAAGAACCATACTTAAAAACATTAAAGAAAATAAAAATTTCCAAGATGAAAATGGTGCTTTTCAAAGAATTAAATATGAAAAATTTTTGCTATCCAACAACTTGTCAGCTCCAATGTTTGAATTAAAATTAAAAAATAGAGAATTACAGAAACACTTATTTGATTTTATTGGTGCTGGAACAATTACACCAAATTTTTTGATAGAAAAAAAGTTTGAAGAAAATAATAAATCCTTAGACATCGAGTATTTTGATATGGAAAATCTATATAAAACAAAAAATGATTACACAGCAAATGAAATTGAAGTATTTATTGATGAAAATAAGGATCAATTAAAAAGAGAATATATAGATTTTAAGTATGTGATTTTAAATCCAAAAAATCTAATTGGTATAGAAGAATTTAACCAAGAGTTTTTTGATGAAATAGACTCAATTGAAAACAAAATTTCTCAAGGAAGTGCATTTGACACTATATTAGAAGATATAAATGTTGACATTATTGAAGTAAATGAGTTTGCACCCAGCTCTAGTAAACAGATAAATGAAGATCTAATTTATTCTAAGAAAGCATCTAAAATAGACTTGATAGAAAGTGGTGATAACTTTTTACTTTATAATATTGATAATCAATATGATCGAGCTCCAGATTTAAATGATGAAATCATTAAAGGAGAAATAGTTGAGTTAATATATCAAAAAGGTAAATTTGATTACAATAGAGAAATTATAGAAGAAATTCAAAAAAAGGAATTTGATAATTCAAAATTTGAAGAACTTGCAGGTTCAAATAAGGAATATTCTTCTATTAATTCTATAGAAGATGACAAACTCATTGATATTAATTCAGTAAAAATGCTTTATGCGTTACCTGTAAACTCTTTTGCTCTAGTAAATAAAGAAGATAAAATTTTTTTAGTAAAAATTACCGGAACAAATAAAAATTCATTTAACAAAGCAGATGAAAAATATCTTAAATTTGTAAATAGCCAAAATACAAATAATAGAAAAACCATCTTACAATCGTATGATCAATTACTTAATGATAAGTATCAAGTTCAATTAAATCAAAAAACTATTGATAGAGTTAAAAATTATTTCAAATGATTATTAATCGAAGCTTCAAAAATTTTAAGTTTCGACACAGAAGCAAAAAAAATCAAATTATCTTTACTAAAAAGAAAGTAAAAAATGATGAGGAAGTATTAAACCTAATAGATAATTTCCTAGAGGAAAAAAATAGTTTTATATTTGAGTCTGTAGAAAAAGGTAAAATCAAAGGTAGATATACAATATTTGGTAAAAATCCTGATAAAATTTGGGAATTTAATAATAATAATTCTTATCTAATTCAAACAAATAAAAAAAGGAAATTAAATGATAAACCAAATAAATTAATTGAAAAAATCATTGAAGATTTCAAATTTGAAACTCCCAAAAATTTACCTAACATTTGCTCGTTAATCTCTGGATATTTTTCTTATGATACAATCAGATACATAGAAAAAATTCCAAATAATTGTAAAAACGATCTTAATTTGCCAGATGTAAGACTTCTACGTCCAAGAACTTTAGTCATTCATGATAATTTAAAAAAAGAAATTTTTTACATATCTAACATTTTTAAAGATGAAAAAATTAAAAACTATAAAAATAAATATGAAGAAATTAAATCTGATTTGTTTAAATTACTCATTCAGTCATCAATTAAAAATATTGATAAAAAAATAATTCAAAAATCAAAAAATATAAAAGTGAAATCTAACACTTCAAAAAATAAATTTTTATCAATGGTTAATAAGGCAAAAAAATATATTAAATTAGGAGATATTTTTCAGGTTGTTTTAAGCCAAAGATTTGAGGCAAAATTAACAAAGAAACCATTAGATATTTATAAAAAACTAAGAGTAACAAACCCTTCTCCTTTTATGTTTTTCTTCAATTTTGATGATTTTCAAATAATTGGCGCAAGTCCTGAAATACTTGTAAGACTTAGGGATAATAAAATTATTGTAAGACCAATTGCAGGAACTAGACCAAGGGGTAAAACTAAAAAAGAAGATCTGTTTTATGAAAAAGACCTTCTTAAAGATAAAAAAGAACTTTCAGAACATTTGATGTTACTTGATTTGGGTAGAAATGATGCTGGCAAAGTCTCAAAGATAAATTCGGTAAAAGTTACAGAAAGCTTCATTATTGAAAGATATTCTCATGTTATGCATATAGTTTCAAATGTAGTTGGGGAATATAATAAAAAATTTTCAAAATTTAAATCGCTCTTAGCTGGTTTTCCAGCAGGTACTGTTTCTGGAGCTCCAAAAATTAGAGCTATGGAAATTATTGATGAATTAGAAACAACAAAAAGAAAAGTTTATGCTGGTGGAATTGGATATTTTTCTGCAAATGGGGAATTTGATACATGCATAGCTTTAAGAACTGCAGTTGCTAAAAATAAAAAATTTTATGTACAAGCAGGTGCGGGTATAGTTGCAGACAGTAAACCTAAAAATGAATATGAGGAAACAGTTAACAAAGCAAAAGCTTTAATTAATGCTTTAAGATAATGAAAGTATTGTTAATAGATAATTACGATAGTTTTACTTTTAATTTGTATCACTATATCTCCTCATTAAATGTTAAAGTTGATGTAGTTAGAAATGATAAAATTAATTCTAAAGAAATCATTAAAAAGAAATATGATAAAATTGTTATTTCACCAGGACCAGGCAACCCAAATCAATCTGGCAATTGTATTAAAATATTGAATTCATTATACAAAGAATTACCTTTTTTAGGAGTGTGTTTAGGTCATCAGATAATTGGACAAGTTTTTGGATCAAAAATTGTTCAAGCAAGAAAGTTAATGCATGGCAAAACAAGCAAAATTAAATCCAAAAAAATTGGTATTTTAAAAAACCTCCCAAATATATTTGAAGCTACCAGATACCATAGTTTGGTAATTGATAAAAAAACCTTATCAAAAGATCTAGAGATTACAGCAGAGACAGAAGATGGGATTATAATGGGTGTACAACATAAAAAATTTAATATTCATGGTGTACAATTCCATCCTGAAAGTATTAAAACTAAGTTTGGAATGAAAATTCTTAAAAACTTTATTAACAATTAAATTTATGGATCAAATTTTAGAAAAACTTAAAAATAAACAAGATTTAACTTTTGAAGAAAGTAAAACTGCTTTTGAAATATTAATGACAGGAAAAGCCAGTGATAATGAAATTTTTGACTTTTTAACTTTGCTGTCTAAAAAAGGTGAAGTTTCAGATGAAATAGCAGGTGGAGTTTTTGTTCTGAGAGAAAAATCAAAACGAGTAAATGTAAGTGATTGTATTGATACTTGTGGTACTGGCGGTGATGGTATGAATACCCTCAATATTTCAACTGCTTCTGCCCTACTTTTAGCTAGCATGGGTACAAAAGTTGCTAAGCATGGCAATAAAGCTGTTTCCTCGAAATGTGGGTCCGGTGATGTTTTAGAAGCTCTTAAAATTAAAATTAATTTAGAACCTGAGGACATAGAAAAAGAAATCAATACCAACAATTTTGGTTTTATGTTTGCACCAAATTATCATAGTGCGATGAGATTTGTAGGACCCGTAAGAAAGAAAATTGGAAAAAGAACCATTTTTAATATGATTGGTCCATTGAGTAATCCAGCACTTGCAGAAAGACAAGTTGTAGGAGTTTTTGATAAAAAATTATTAAAAATTTTTGCAGAAGGACTTAAAAATTTAAATTTAAAATTTGCTTGGATAGTAAATAGCGAGGATGGATTAGATGAAATATCTCCATATGCAATCACCAATGTTATTCAATTAAAAGATGGTCAAATATCTGAAATAAAAATAGATCCAAATGCTTTAGGGGTTAATGCAGATAATTTTAAAAATCTAGTGGGTGATGATGCAAAATTTAATGCTGATAAGATGATTGAAATTTTTAAAGGCAAAGATAATGACTTTTCAAAAGCAGTTTGTTTAAATGCTGCAGCAGGTTTAATTGTTGGAGAAAAATTTTCAGACTTTTCTGAAGCATATAATTACACAAGAGAATTTATCCTTTCTGGAAAAACTTTTTTACATCTAGAAAAAATTCAAAATGTCTGAAAATATACTTCAAAATATCATTCAAAAGAAAATTGAAAAAGTTGATAAATTAAAAAAATCTCTAGATCTTAAAACTTTGGATGAATTAATTAATAAAAACAACAGCTATATTAATTTTAAAGAGAAAATAGAAAATAATATAAAAAATAATAAAACTTCAATTATTGCTGAAATTAAAAAAGCAAGTCCTTCAGCAGGTATAATAATTGATGATTATAATCCTGTAGATATTGCTCAGATTTATTTAAATAATAAGGCAACTTGCCTTTCAGTTTTAACAGAAGAAGATTATTTTTTAGGAAATTTAATTCACATAAGCAAAATAAAAGATAAAATAAATTTACCTATATTGTGTAAGGATTTTTTTGTCGATAAATTTCAAATACCTTTGGCAAAAAGTTATGGTGCAGATGCTATTTTAATTATTTTGGCTGGAGTTTCAGACGATCTTGCTTATGAATTATATGATGAAGCTATAAAATATAATATGTCGGTTATTGTTGAAGTTCATACAATAGAAGAGGCTAAAAAAGCTTTAAATTTTAAAAATGCATTAATTGGAATAAACAATAGAAATTTAAAAACACTTAAAACTGATATAAATACAACCTATGATATTTATGATGTTGTAAAAACTCACAAAGGTCCTTTAATATCTGAAAGTGGAATCAAGAATAAAGATGAGTTATTAGATCTAAATAACAAAACATCAATTAGCACTTTTTTGATTGGTGAATCACTTTTAAAAAACTTAGATAAAAATTCTATTTTTTCAGTTTTATAGTCAAATTAAGCGCTATTTTACTTGTTTTTTTTAGTATTGTTAATTTAAAAGAACTTTTATAGAACATCGTTTGTACGATATTTGTTCTTATGCTAACAAAAAAACAAAAAAACCTGCTTTTATTTATCAACAAGAAGTTGAGAAGTTCTGGCGTCTCTCCTTCATATGAGGAAATGAAGCAGTCTCTTAATTTAAAATCTAAATCAGGTATTCACAGGTTGATTAGTGCTTTAGAGGAAAGAGGTTTTATCAAAAGATTAGCTCACAAAGCAAGAGCTTTAGAAGTGATCAAACTACCAGAAACAGCTTCTGCTAATGATATTTATAATAGTTTTTCACCTAGTGTGATTAAAGGTGGATTAGATGTAGAGCAAACTAATTCTGATGAAGCAGAAGTACCAGTACTTGGAAAAATTGCAGCTGGAACACCTGTTGAAGCAATACAAAATGAGGTTTCTAGAATTCCACTACCAAATAATTTAGAAAAAAATGGTGATTACTTTGGATTAAAAGTTCAAGGTGATTCTATGATAGATGCAGGTATACACGAAGGTGATACTGTTATTATTAAAAGAACTGATACTGCTGACAATGGTAAAATTGTAGTTGCTTTAATAGATGAACATGAAGCAATGTTAAAAAGAATTCGAAAAAAAGGTAAAGTTGTAGCCCTTGAAAGTGCCAATAGAAACTATGAAACTAAGATTTTTGGACCTGATAGAGTAAAAGTTCAAGGAGTTTTAGTATCTTTATATAGAAACTTCTAAAAAAATAGTCTAAACAACATTGATGTCTAAAGTAGCAACACGTTTTGCACCGTCCCCTACTGGAGCTCTTCATATTGGTGGAGTTAGAACTGCATTATTTAATTGGTTGTTCTCTAAAAATCAAAAAGGAACTTTTCATCTAAGAATTGAAGATACTGATAAAGAAAGATCAAAAGAGGAACACAAAATACAAATTATTAAATCATTAAAGTGGATAGGGATTGAGAATGATGGTGAAGAATATATTCAGTCACAAAAAATAAAAGATCACATTAAAATTGCTAATGAATTATTAAAAAAAGGTAACGCATATAAATGCTACTGCTCTGCTGAAGAGATAGAGGAACAAAAAAAAAGAGCTAGGCAAAAAAAGATGCCATATATTTATAATAGAAAATGGAGAGATGCTGATGAAAAAGATGCTCCAAAAGATATTAAACCTGTAATTAGATTTAAAAGTAAAATAGAGGGAAATTCTAAACTTAAAGATCTAGTTCAAGGAGATGTTGAAATTGAAAATAATACAATTGAAGACTTTATAATTTTAAGAAATGATGGAACACCAACTTACAACTTATCTGCAACCGTTGACGATCATCAAATGGGAATGACTCACATAATCAGAGGAGATGATCATAAAATAAATACTTTTAAACAAATACAAATATATCAAGCAATGGCTTGGAATGTTCCAGAATTTGCGCACATTCCATTAATTCATACAATTGAAGGTAAAAAACTGTCAAAAAGAGATAATGCCTCGACTTTGGATGATTACTCGAAAATAGGTATAATGCCTGATGCATTAAGAAACTATTTACTTAGACTTGGATGGTCATATCAAGATAAAGAAATATTTACTCTGGATGAGAGTATTAAGTACTTTAATTTAGAAGGTATTGGCAAATCACCATCAAAACTAGATATGAGCAGAATATTATCAATGAATGAATACTATATAAAAACAATTGATGAGAAAGATCTTTATCAATGTTTAGATGAATATTGCAAAATCTATAAAGAAAAAATTCAAAATGATAAAGAAATAAAAGTTAAATCCTCATTATCATTTTTAAAAAATAAGGCTAAAACCTTAGAAGACATATATAATAATGCAAAGTTTATCATCAAGGATGAAGTTAACTTCAATAAGGATGATTTTAAATTGATTGACGGTAATGCAAAAAAAATTATTTCAGAATTTATTAAAGAATTATCATCCATATCAAATATAGATAGGGAGAATTTAGAGCCTGTGGTAAATAATTTGATTAAAAAAAATGATACAAATTTTAAAGGAGTAGGTCAGCCAATACGGATTTGTTTAACAGGATCAAAATTTGGTCCTGGTTTATATGATATAGTTATAGCCCTTGGCAAAGAAGAGGTATTAAAGAGACTAGCTAAGATAATTTCTTAAAACCAAACAAGCCTCTTCAGATGAAGAAGTTTTAGATCTAATTCCTTCTAATGTTTTTGAACAATCAGATAATTGTTTTTTGATAAGATCAGGGTTTTTTAAAAGATAAATTACAGATTTATAGATCTCATTAGCATTACATTCGTTTTGTAACAATTCAGGAATAACTTCACGATTATTGATAATATTAATTATATTTGCAAATTTAACATTAACTAACATTTTAAATATCATAAAATTTATAAAACTGAGTTTGTAAATAATTATAGACGGTATATTTGAACTAGAAATTTGTAGAGAAACTGTACCAGATTTAGATACAGCAAAAGCAGAATTTGATAAAATTTTAGATTTAATACTTTCATCTGAAACTACATCTATATTTTTAATATTAAATTTTTTAATTTCTGACAAAATTAATTTTTTGTTTTCATCTGTCGCATGAAAGTAAAAATAAAAATCATTATGTCTTTTGTTCATTAGTTTAATGAAATCAATTAAAATATTTAATAATGCGTCTGTTTCAGATTTTCTACTTCCGGGGAAAATTGATATAATTTTTTTATCTTTAGGAATTATATTTTCAACAATTTTTTTATTATCTTGATTATTCTCAATTAACGGATGTCCAACGAAGGTATTTTTTATATTTTCTTTATCAAAATATTTTTTTTCAAAGTTAAATAATAGAAGAATATGATCAATATATTTTTTAATTTTTTTTACTCTATTTTTTCTCCATATCCAAACTTGGGGAGCTACATAATGAATTATTTTAATATTATGGTTAATTTTTTTAACTCTTTCAGCTACACGCATTGTAAAGTCAGGGCTGTCAACAGAAAATAGTATATCAGGATTAAATTTAATTATTTCATTAACGGTTTGATTAATTTTATTTCTGATTTTAAATATATTAAATAAAATACTAGTAAAACCTAGATAAGTTATTTCGCTTAAATTAAAAATACTTTCAATTCCTAATTTTTTTAAATGATTTCCACCAACAGATGAATATTCAATATTAGGATTTTGAGATTTTAGCCTTGAAATAACTGTTGAGGCTAGTTTGTCTCCAGAAGGTTCACCAGTTAATATGAATATTTTTTTCATATAATATTAATAAAAATCTTATTTTTATTAGCAAATTTAATACACTTAATTTTATCTAAAAAAATATTTTTTCTAGATTGTAAAACAACACCTCGTAATCCATATTTTTTAATATCTATAAAAGTTTGAATTCCAATTGTTGGTAAATCCATTCTTAGATCTTGTTTCTTTTTTGGTAGCTTTATTAAAATTCCATCAGAATTTTTCTTTAATTTTGATAGCATTTTTTTTGTCCCTTCTCTTCCTTCTCTAGCCAAAATTTTACCATCTTTAACAACTATGGCCTGGACATGGTCTAAACTTTTTGTTTTATTAAAATAAGCTTTTGCTTTTTTAATAGAAATAAGGTCTTTTTTATTAGGTTTTAATTTACTTAAATTTCCTTTCTTTAATGAAAGCTCTGGATTAAAAAATATTGAACTAATAACTTTAATTTCCTCATTTTTTAAGATTTTTATTATTGATTTGATTATAGCAGCATCACCTATTTTAGCTGCTCTGATTACACTAGGCATATAATAAATTCCTTTTAAATCTAATCTTAAAGATGAAAAATTAGGTTTAGCAATCTTGCCTGCAAACAGAACTTTTTTACATTTTTTTTGTTTAATTAAATTAATTATTGATCCAAATTTTCCAATGCTTATTCTAAAAGAATTTTTATCTTCCTGAAATTTATTATTTCTTGAAAAGTCAATTATAAAATATTTTTTTTTTAATCTTTTAATTTTATTAAGAACTATATCTGAAAAATCAGTGTCACCTAAAAACAAGCCTATCATCTTATTTTGAAAACGGGGTACAAATCGGTCTTTTTTTATCTTTTTCTATAAATGCAACAACTTCTGTAACTAATGCATTATTCTTAAATTCATTTGATAAATTACTTAAATTTTCTGTCAAATTTTCACTTTTGAAAATTTCTTTATAAGCTTCACTTAAAGCCATTATTTCTTTATTTGGAATATTTTTTCTTCTTAAGCCAATTAAATTTAATCCTTGCAAAATACTTCTATTTCCATGTGCTATTCCATAAGGAATCACATCCCTTACTACACCACACATGCCACCAATCATTGCAGCTTTTCCAACTCTAGTAAACTGTTGAACTGCAGAGTTTCCACCAATAATAGCATAATCATCAATATGTGCATGACCACCAAGAGGTACATTGTTAGCCAATATTACATTATTTCCAACAAAACAATCGTGAGCAACATGAGCTGAAACCATAAACAAGCAATTATTTCCTATTTTTGTTAAACCGCCACCACCATTTGTTCCTGGATTCATTGTAACGTATTCTCTAATTTTGTTACTATCTCCTATTTCTAAATCTGTTTTTTCGCCTACATATTTCAAATCTTGTGGATCATTTCCTATGGAAGCAAATGGGTAAATTTTATTATTTTTTCCAATTTTAGTGTAACCAGAGATATTTACATGTGAGTGTATTTCGGTATTTTCACCTATCTCAACATTTGCTCCTATTACTGAATAAGGTCCAACTTTAACATTTTTAGAGATCTTTGCTTTTGAGTCTATAATTGCCGTTTTATGTATCATCTATTTTCTTTTAAAAAATCCCTAAAGTTTTTTGCTGGATAACCCATGACTTTAGAATTATCAGGGATATCTTTTATTACTCCACTTCCACCACCAATCTCAACATTGTTTCCAATTTTTAAATGTCCAGATATACCTGCTTGACCGCCAATTTTAACATTTTCTCCTAATGTTGAACTACCAGCAATTCCAACTTGCCCAGCAATAATTGAGTTTTTTCCAATTTTTACGTTGTGAGCTATATGAATTTGATTATCCAGATATGTATTTTCACCAATAATTGTATTAGACATAGATCCTCGATCAATAGTTGAGCCACATCCTATTTCACAATTACTCTCAATAATTACAGCACCTATATGTGGATATCGTATGTTGTTATCTTTATTTGGAAAAAAACCAAAACCATGCTTGCCAATATTACAATTATCTAAAATTTTTATATTTTTTTTTATTATAGTATTTCTAATAATTACATTTGATCCTATAGAACAATTATCACCAATTGATACGTTTTTTTCAATTATAGTATTATGACCAATAGAACAATTGTTACCAATCGATACATTTTTTCCAATTAAAACATTTTTTCCAGATTTAACTGTATTTTTAAATTTTGTATCATTTATAAAATTTACCGTATCATCAAAATTATCGTATAAAGATTCTGGATAAAATTTTGACGTTATTAATGACGTTGAAAACAATACATTTCTTACTACTAAAGGAATACAATTTTTATTTAAGTCATCTTTTAGGTTTTCAGTAATTATACAAAAAGAAGCTTTTGTTTTTTTTGCTATATCTTTGTATTTTTTTGAGTGAAAAAAAGTGATATCTCCTTTTTCTGAATTAAGTAAATCTTTTATGTCTAAAACTTCTAAATTGTTTTTAATTACAAAATCTTTTAATCTTAAAGTTTCTATTAACTCTTTGATTTTAAAAGGACCATGATTTTTAAAAAAAGGATTAGCCATGATTGTTTTTATCAAAGCAATCTAACTCAGGTTATCAACAATTATTGCTATTTATTTCCTATCTACAATTGTTGCTGACCATATTGCATCAGCCATTTTTTTATCATCAACAAAAGCTTCACCTTTATATTTCCAAACCTTGCCATGGGATCTTATTGCTTCAATTTTGAGAATTAAATCACAATCTGGTATTACAGGATTTCTAAATCTTGCTTTTTCAACACCCATTAAAAATACTAATTTATTTTCATAAGTAGATTTATCTAATCCTGATGCAGTTAAAGCTGCTGCTGCTTGTCCAAAGGACTCCACTATCAAAACACCAGGCATTACAGGATTACCAGGAAAGTGACCTTGTACAAAAAAACTATTCTCCCTTACTTTGACCAATGCAGTTGCGGTTGATAATTTTTCTATATCGTATAGCTCGTCTATCAGAAGCATCGGTTCACGATGTGGTAAAAGTTTACGAATTTGATCTTTATTTAATTTATCCATCACTCTCAAATTTGATATTAATTATTTCAATTATGTCATTTGTTATATCTTTGCTATCTTTTCCAATAAAAATATTCTTTTTATCAAATAAAATATCAATAGAATTTTTAACCATATAATCTTGAATCAAAGGAGAAACAACTTTTAAAAAATTATCCAATTTAGTTTTTTTAATTTTTTGAAATTCGCTCATTAATTTATTTTTTTTTTGTTTATAATTATCAACTTCTTGATTAAATTTTTCAATATCATCTTCAAGTTTTTCTTTAGAAGTTATATTTTTTGTTTTATTTATTGTGTCTTTTTTTTCTATAATAATTTTTTCTTCTTGTTTTAATTCTGATAAATTTTTATTATTTATACTTTCTAAATCGTTATAGATTTTTTTGCCTAAATTTGAATTATTTAATACATAATCAAGATCTAGAAAAGCAATTTTTTCAGATGCATTTATTAAATTAAATTTAAAAAAAAATAATATAAAAAAAACAAAAAACTTTCTATTTAAATACATTAAAATGTTGTTCCAAGATTAAATCTGAAAGTTTCAGTTTCATCAGTCGAGTCTTTTGTTATTGGTTGAGCAAAAGAAAAACTTAATGGACCTACGGCAGTAAACCAGTCAACCCCTAAACCAACTGAACTTCTTATTTTGCTTGAATCATCTAAAGATTTATCATCAACTCCCCAAAGATTTGCGACGTCTATAAATGTTGCAAAATCAATGTTTTGAGAGTTAGGAAGTATTTGAGGTAATGTAGATGAAAGATTCATAATTGCATAATAATTTCCACCTATAAAATCAGCTCCATCTTTTGGACCAACTCTACCTCTCACAAATCCTCTTAATTTTTTTCCTGGTATATATAACCTTTCAGAAAGTTTAACATCATCATCTGTAATAGAATTTGCAGAACTTAGAGTTAAAGATATAGAAGAAATATTATCCTCATAAAGTTCAGAAAATACTTTATAATTATACATGTTGGTCAATGTATTATTATCACTTATTAATGGCAAATCGACTGAGTAAAAACTTCTAAATCCGTCATTTGTATTAAATTTTTGATTTCGTTTATCATAGTCAAAACTTAATTTTAAATATGTATCAAAGTAGTCACCTTCCATTTTTTTTTGTCTAGCTGAAGCGTTTGTATCAGTTTCTATTTTTTCAATAAATGATGATGCTTTTATTCCAAAATTAAGATCCTCTAAATATTCAAAATTTGTACCTAATGAACTACCAATTTTTTTTGATTTATATCCTGAGTCTACTAATCTATCGTTTTCATTTGCTTGTAACCCAAAATTAACTGCTTTATCAGTATTTTTGAAATTTGGATTTTTAATACTTAAATTTCCACTTATATTGTCAGAACCGACGGATAAATTTGAAACAACAGCTAAACCTTTTCCTAAATAGTTGTTTTCTTTTACACCAAATTCGACTACAGATCCATCCGTTCCAAAACCAGCACCAGCCATAATTTCTCCGGTTGGTTTTTCTTCAACATTAATATTTAAAATTTTAGAGTTTTGATTTTTTCCTTCAACGATATCCAGCTCAACTGTTTTAAAAAAATTTAATGATTTGATTTCGTTAATTGTTTTATTTGCTAATATGTCATTAAAATTATCACCTTCATCAATATAAAATTGATTCCTAATAACACTCTCCCTGGTGATATTATTTCCAAAAATATTTATTTTCTCAACTAGAAATTTTTCAGTTTCTTCAACCAAGAATTCAAGATTAATTGTATTATCTTCTATATTTTCTTTCACTAAAGCCTGAATTGCCTCATATTGTTCAGATATTGCAACTTTATCTATCTCATTAATTATATTTTCAACAGAATTTATTGAATAAGGTTCATTTTTGAGATCTTCAAAAATTTTGTTAAGATTTTCAAAATTAGCGTCATCAAAATCAGTGGGAATAATTAAACTTAAATTTCCAAAATAAAATTTATTTTTTGCATCTATATTAAAAATTAATTCAAATCCATTATTATCTATTAATTTTGCAAAAGATGAATTTATTTTAACATCATAATAACCTTTATTTAAATAAAAATTACGTAATAATCTTTTATCAAAATTTATTAAATTTTCATTTAAATATTTTTTACCAGAAATAATTTTCCAAAATTTATATTCTTCACTTATTATTATATTTCTTAATTTTCGATCTTTATAAATTTTATTACCAATGAAAGATATTTTTTTTATTTTGGCTTTATTATTAAGCTCAATATTATAATTTAAATCAATCTTGTTATCTTTTAAGTCTACTATTTCAATTACAACTTCAGAAAAATAATAACCCTGTTCTTTAAGTGAAGATAAAATTAAATTTCTATCTTTTTCTAATAAAATATCATTATAAGATGATCTTGACTTCAAATTTAAATTTTTAGTGATACTTTCTTTTAGTGTATTTGACTTAATACCAATATAATTTACATTTTCTATAATGGGATTTTCTTTAACTGTTATATTAAGTTTTCCTTCAATGAATTCTATTGAAACATCCTCAAAATAATTTGTCTCATAAAGTTTTTTTAATATTTCATTTAATTCAACTTCATTTAAATCATCACCAATTTTAGCATCAGAGAACATTTTAATTGTTTCATTTGATATACGATCATTACCCTCAACATTTATATTTGTTAGTGTTACTGAATATGCATTTGAACTTAACAAGAATAATACAAAAAAAGTTAAAAATAATTTTGAACAACTTGTAAACATTTAGATTTTATACACTTTTTTTTGTATTTTTGAACGAATATAATTATTTAAATTTATTATATCTTTTATATTTTTTGGTGAATTTTTTTTATATTTTAAAAACTCTTTATGCTTAATTAATTTAAATAAATCTTTTTGAATATCAGTAAATTTAATCTTATTTTTCAAAAAACATTCTACTAACATATCATTAGCCGCAACAACAACTGTCTCATACAGAGAATTTCTTTTTGGTAATAAAGATAAAAGCTTAATCATTGGGTACCTCTTTGGATTAACTTTATTAAAATTTAACTTATTGAGTTTTTTTATGTCAATTTTATTAGAATTAATTTTTCTAAATTCATTAGAATACAACGTATTAAATATTGGTATTTTCATAAAGGTATCATGTGCAACAATTTTGATTAACCCATTTTTAAATTTAACTATTGCATGAACATATGACTTTGGATGTGTTAAAATATTTATTTGATTATAATGTAAATTAAAAATATTTTTTGCCTCTATAACCTCATAAACTTTATTAATCATTGTGGCAGAGTCTATAGAAATTTTTTTACCCATTTTCCAATTGGGATGTTTTGTAGCTTGATTAATATTTACGTTTTTTAATTTGTTTATAGGTTTATTTAAAAAAGGACCACCTGAAGCAGTAATGCAAATATTATCTACAAGATTTTTATCAATATCTCTTAAAGCATACCAAATAGAAAAATGTTCAGAGTCTACTGGAATAAATTTGGTTTTGTATTTTTTTAAATTTTTATCTATTAAATTCCAACCACAAATTATTGCTTCTTTATTAGCAATTGCGATTGTTTTACTATATTTGATAATATCAATAGTTGGTTTAAGTCCTTGGATACCTGTAATTGAACTCATTGTATAATCAACCTTTGTTTTAAAAATTTTATCAAATTTTTCAAATGAATTAAAAATATTAATTTTTTTTGAATATGTATTCTTGTTTAATTTCGAATAGCTATCTCTTCCTGTCAAAATTAAATTTTTTACTTTAAAAAATTTTGCTTGTTTTAAAAGTTCTTTATAATTCTCTTCTGCACTCAATAAAACTATTTCAAAATTTTTTTTATCTTTTCTGATTATATTTATTAATGTTTTTCCTATTGAACCCGTTGAACCTAAAATAGCAATTTTTTTTCGCATTTGATTAAAAACCACTAAGTTGAATTAAATAATAAATTGGAAATGCAAAAATCATACCATCTATTCTATCGAGCAAACCTCCATGGCCTGGTATTATATTTCCAGTATCGTTAATCTTAGACAATCTCTTGAAGTATGATATTGTTATATCTCCTATTTGACTAACAAAAGATATTAAAATGATAATTACAATCCATCTAATTGTAATTTCAATATTTATATGATTTAAATATAATGAAACAAAAATTAGTGATAAACAAAAACCACCAATAGTTCCAGCATATGTTTTGTTTGGACTAATTTTTGTTAATTTTGGTCCCTTAAAAATCTTACCAAAAATATATCCACCAAGGTCAGTCAGGACACATATAAAAAGTGGAATTAATATAATTTGCTCAATAGAAAGATTATAAAATATATAAAAAGAAATAAATAAGAATATAAATCCAATTAGTTTATCCCTAATTTTATTAACCATTCTGTACCACTCTATATAGGAGATTATAAAGCATAATATTGTAAAGCATAAAAGATAATATGAACCTTCAAATATAAAAAAAAGTACTAAAGGAAATAAAATTACTGAACTAAAAATTCTTTTCAAAAACTGTGTCATTATATTTTTCCAAAGTTTCTTTTTATAAATTTATATTCTTTAATTATTTTATTGAAATCTTTTTCATTAAAAGCTGGCCAAAGTTTTTTTTCGAAAAAAATTTCAGTGTAAGCAAGTTGCCATAATAGAAAATTGCTAAGTCTTTTTTTGTCACCAGTTCTTATTAAAATTTCTGGATCAGGTATATTTTTTGTAAATAAATATTTTGATAAATTTTTTTCTGTAATTGAATCTTTATTTTTTAAAATCGATTTAAAAGCATAAACTAATTCTGATTTTGAACCATAATTTAAAGCTAGATTTATTTGTAATCTGGTATTTTTAGAAGTTTTTTTTTCAGACAAGCTAAGTAATTTGTTAATTTTTTTTGAAAAATTTTTAATACCAATAATTTTTAATCTAATATTCTTGTCATGGAGGTCGTTAATTTTATTTTTTAGAAAATTTTCTAATAAACTAAACAAAAATGAAACCTCGTTTTTGGGTCTTTTCCAATTTTCTGTAGAAAAAGCAAATAATGTTAAAAACTTAATATTATTTCTAATTGACGCTCTAATTATTTTCTCAACTGTTCTTAATCCAGCTTTATGACCTTCATTTCTAGAATTTTTATATTTTAAACCCCATCTTCCATTGCCATCCATGATAATGGCTACATGATTTAATGGATTCATATGGTCATTATTTCTTTTTCTTTTGAGGAAACTTTATCGTCTACAGATTTTATGTGGTCATCAGTGATAGTTTGAATTTTTTTTTCATGAGATTTTTCTTGATCCTCGCTTATCACTTTAGATTTTAAGAGTTTTTTAAGATCCTCATTTGCCTCTCGTCTAATATTTCTTATTGAAACTTTACATTTTTCACCAATCGACTTTATTAATTTCTTAAGTTCAATTCGTCTTTCCTCATTTAGTTCAGGGACAGGTAATCGTATTAATTGACCATCAATTTGAGGATTTAATCCCAAATCTGACTTTTGTATTGCTGCATCCACTAAATTTACGTTGTTCACATCCCACACCTGGATATTTATCATTCTCGGCTCAGGGGTAGTTATGCTAGCAACCTGATTAATTGGCATTTTTTGTCCATATACATCTACTTTTATCAAATCTAGCATAGATGCATTAGCTCTGCCCGTTCTTAAAGAAGACAATTCTTTTGAGAAAACCTCAATGGTTTTATCCATTTTAAGGCTGTATGATTTTTCATCAAACATTTATTCTCCAATCTTTATTCTATAAAACTCTTTAATCTTCAAATCAGTTATAGAAAGTTCTTTTATTACATCTTGCACTTTCTTCTTTGGCTCCATAACCCAAGCTTGAGTTAAAAGAGCATTTTCCTCTTTAAATTTATTCATCTTGCCTAGGCTTATTTTTTTTGCAATATCATCTGGTTTTCCCAAATTTTTTAACTCTTCAGTAACTAGTTCTTGCTCTTTTTCGATAATTGATTGATCTATAGAGCTAGACTCTAAAGCTAATGGATTTGAAGCTGCAATATGCATCGATAATTGTTTACTAAATGTTTTTATAACATCAGAATTATCTTTTGTAATCAATGAGACCATAACTGCTAATTTGGCAACATTATCTTTTACGACTGTATGAAGGTAGTGATTATTAACTCCATCAGAATTTTGAATTGTTTTGGCTTTCCCGATAGTAATTTTTTCACCAATCTTTGCAATCAAAGCAACTAAATTATCGTCAACTGTTTGACCATTTCTCATTTTTGTTTTTTTCAGTTCCTCAACATCTGAATTATTACTGTTATTCAGATCACTTAATTCTTTAACGAATGAAATAAAGTCGTCATTTTTTGCAACAAAATCTGTTTCACAATTAACCTCAATTACTGATATTTTTGTTTCATCTCCGCTTACAACAACAACACCCTCTTTTGCATCTCTAGACATTTTTTTAGAGGCTTTTGAAATACCCTTAACTCTTAAAATTTCAATTGCTTTATCCAGGTCTCCGTTTGACTCCTTAATAGCTAAATTACAATCTTTAAAACCAGCTCCGGTAGCTTCTCTGAGTTTTTTAACCTTTTCTATATCACTCATTAATTTAAAGACTCCTTATCTGCTTTAGAGAATTTTTTTTCTAATTTTTCTCTATCTAACTCCTGAATCGTTTTAGTTTTATTGAAGGAATTATCATCTTTAACATTTTCTTTTTTTGACTCTGCCTTAGGTCCAGCACTTTTTGCACTGTTTATTGTTTCTTTAATAAGATTACAATAAAGGTCAATAGCTCTTCTTGCATCGTCATTACCTGGGATTGGATAATCAATATTATCTGGATTAGAATTACTATCTACAATTGCGATAATTGGTATTCCTAATTTTGCTGACTCTGCAATAGCTAAAGACTCATAATTTGTATCAATAACAAATAATAGATCAGGAACTTTTTTCATATCAGCTATTCCACCTAAAGATCTTTGAAGTTTATCTTTTTTAACACTCATTTTAAGAAGCTCTTTTTTTGTAAAACCTCTGTTCTCTGCTATTAGATCGGTTTCAAGTTTTTTTAATTTCTTGATTGAATTTGAAATAGTTCCCCAATTAGTTAGCATGCCACCTAACCATCTGTAATTAACAAAATATTGATCTGTTTCTTTTGCAACTTCAGCTATGGCTTCAGACGCTTGTTTTTTTGTAGAAACAAATAAAATTTTACCATTATTTGCAATAGTTTCATAAACTTTTTCCAAAGCTACTTTTGTTAATTCAAGTGTTTGAGTTAAGTCAATAATATGAATGGAGTCTCTTTTTCCAAAAATATATTTTTTCATTTTTGGATTCCATCTCAATGTTTTGTGCCCAAGGTGAACACCTGCTTCTAGTAATTGCTGAATTGTTATATTAGGTATTTTCATATTTATTCCCGGTTAAGCCACCACAGTAATTTCCAACTAAGGACCGGAGGTATAAAACCAAAAACTGTGTGCGTGTTAATTTAATTTAGTGGTTATTTACAAATATTTACTATGTTTAACAAGTGATTATTTAGTTAATTATTGCTTGAATTTGCTGATTTCTTAAGAGATTTAAAGCTTTTCTGTCCAATTTACGTGGATTTCTCAATCTAAATTGAAGTATATTTTCACCTTTAACCAAGTTAATATTTACTACTGTTTTGCCTTCATCTTTCAAGATTGTAGATATTTTTTTAATTTGTTCATGAGAATTTAGATTGAATGAAATCTCGTTTATAGGACTATTAAATAAATTTTTAAGAGAAGCTATTTTTTGAACGTTTATTCTAGTTAATCTATTTTCATCATTCGAAGTATTTTTAAATAATGTTAAAATGAGAGAGCTACCCTCTTTTAAAATATCTCTATTTAACTCAAGAACATCTGAAAAGATAAAAAGCTCAAATACACTTGATAGGTCTGTTAATTTCAAAACAGCATATGAATTTCCTTTTGCAGTTTTTCTTTCTTGAACCTTCAGCAGTGTAGCCGCTATGTTGGCGTCTTTTAAATCTTCTTTTGAGATAAAAATTGAATAATTTTTTATTTTATAATCATTAAAAATCTCTGTAAATTGATTTAACGGATGGTCAGAAACAAAGAAACCTACCGCTTCAAATTCTTTAGATAATCTTTCTTCAAATTTCCAATCTTCGGTTTTTATTATAATCTCATTCTGCATACTTTTATCTTCTGCAAATAAATCAATCTGATTTGCAGATTTATTATCAAATATATTTTTATTTTTAGCTATTATTGTGGGAATAGAATTATACAAAGCTTGTCTGTTTAAGTTTAATTTATCAAATGCACCTGCTTTAACTAAACCTTCTAATTGGAGTTTGTTTATATCTTTTGGGTTTACTCTATTTATAAAATCATGAATTGACTCAAATTTTCCATTTAAAGTTCTTTCTTTTACTATGTTTGATATTGCCTCATAGCCTACAGCTTTAATTCCTCCCAGTGCATAATAAAATTTATCATCAATCGTTCTAAAATCAGCAAAACATTCATTTATATCTGGACGAACAACTTGAACATTTAATCTTTTTAATTCTTCATAAAACTCACTTAACTTATTTTGATTAGATATATCCATAGTCATTGATGCTGCAATAAACTCTTTTGGATAATATGTTTTTAAAAATGCAGTTTGGTAAGATATTATTGCATACGCAGCTGCATGACTTTTATTAAAGCCATATTCCGCAAATGGTTCAATTTTTAAAAAAATTCCAGCTGCAACATCTTTTGATATTCCATTTTTAACAGCTCCAGCAATAAACCCTTGTTTTTGTTTTTCAAGTTCTGCTCTTTTCTTTTTACCCATTGCTCTTCTCAAAAGATCAGCTTGTCCTGCTGTAAATCCTGATAATTTTTGTGCAATCTGCATTACCTGTTCTTGATAAATAATTACACCATAAGTTGGTTTTAAAATATCTTCTAGAAGTGGGTGTAAATAATCTGGTTTTTGTTTTCCATGTTTGCAGTCATTATATATTGGAATATTGCTCATTGGTCCCGGTCTGTATAAAGCAACTAAGGCAATAATATCTTCAATATGATTTGGTTTCATTTGAGTTAAGGCTTCTCTCATACCGGCACTTTCAATTTGGAATAAGCCAACCGTTTTACCTGTTGACATTAGATCAAATACTTTTTGATCTTCATAATTAATTTTTTCTATATCAAAATCTTTAATTTTTTTTCTTACAAGTTTTTGTGTATTGTTAATTACAGTAAGTGTTTTTAAGCCCAAAAAATCGAATTTTACTAAACCTGCATTTTCTGCAGAGTACATATCAAATTGTGTAGATGGTAATAATAGATCTGCAGAAACATCTTTATACAAAGGAACAACCTCAGTAAGTTTTTTATCTGCTATTACTACTCCAGCGGCGTGAGTAGCAACATTTCTGTTAAGACCTTCTAATTTTAATGATAGATCAGTAAGTTTCTTCACCCTTGGATCATCATTAATAAGTTTTTGTAATCGTGGTTCTCCTGCAATGCACTGGGTTAAATTTTGTGGTCTAGATGGATCGAAAGGTATCATTTTAGATATGCTATCAACAAATCCATAAGGTAAACCCAAAACTCTCCCAACGTCTCTAATTACCATTCGGGCTTTTAATTTACCAAATGTTATAATGTGTGCCACGCTATCTTTGTATTTGGTTGTTAGATATTCAAAGACTTGATCCCTTTTATCCTCACAAAAGTCTATATCAAAATCTGGCATTGAAATTCTATCTGGATTTAAAAATCTTTCAAAAATAAGATTAAATTTTATTGGATCAACATCTGTTATTGATAAACACCAAGCTACTAATGAGCCAGCACCAGAGCCTCTTCCAGGACCTACAGGTATATCATTGTTTTTAGCCCATTTAATATAATCGGCAACTATAAGAAAATAACTAGAATATTTCATTTCTATAATAATAGAAAGTTCATGATTAAGTCTGTTCTTATATTCTCTATAAGAATTATTATTTTCTAAATCTTCATCACTTAAATTAAAGATCTTATTGAATTTGACTTTTAATCCCTCAATGGAATCTTTTTTTAAAATTTCATCTGCATTTCCATCTTTATCACTGCTAATATTAGGTAATATTGGGTATGAAAATAAAGGTCTATAACTACATCTTAATGGAAAATTATAATTATTTTCTAAAGCCTCAGGTAAGTCAGCAAATAATTCGGACATCTCTGCGTTAGTTTTTAAATAATGTTGGTTAGTAAATTTTAATCTATTTTTTTCGTTTACATATGACTTGTTACCGATACAAATTAAAGCATCATGGGCTTCGTGCATTTCTTTATCTAAATAAAAAACTTCATTAGTTGCAATAATAGGTATTTCCAAATCTAAAGATTTTTTTAAATTAAATTTTTCAAATCCAATTTCTTTTTGATCATTATGTCTTTGAATCTCTAAGTAAAATCTATCATCAAAAGCGTTTTTAATTTTATTATAAAGCTCATGAATTTCACTAAACTTTCCTTTATCAAATAATTTACCAAATAGACCAAAAACAGTTCCTGAAAATACAGCAACACCTTTGGAATTACTTAATAGTAATTCAAAATCTACATGTGGATCTGACAATTCATCGTTTTCTAAATACGATAAAGATGAAAGTTCTATTATATTTTTATATCCAGCTTCATTTAAAGCAAACAAAGGTAGTAAACCCATTGTTTCTCCAATTTTAAAATTAATTTGAGTTCCAATTATTGGTTGAGTTCCAGACTTTGAGATCTTTTCAGCAAATTCAAGCGCTCCACATAAATTTGAAGTGTCACACAAACCAAGAGATTTTATTTTATTTTTCTTAGAATATTCTTGTAAATCATCAATTCTAGCTGCTCCTTCGCAAATAGAATATTGAGTATGAATTTTAAGATGATTGAAATTTTGAGAATGAAACTCAGTCATTAAACGATTTTATACTACCATCTATCATCTCCAATAGGCAATCTGCCTTATTAGCAAAGAATCTATTATGAGTTGCAAATATAATCAGTCTATCTGACCTTTTTTGTTTATATAAAAGTTCAAAAACATCTTTTGCTGTTTCCATATCCAAACTTCCAGTCGGTTCATCCGCTAAAATAATTTCAGGATCATTTACAATCGCCCTTGCTATAGCAACTCTTTGAGCTTCACCACCTGATAATTGAGATGGAAAGTGATCTGCCCTCTTAGAAAGACCAATTTTTTTGATTAATTTTTCTGCATTAGATATTGCTAATTCTTTATTGTCATTAATTGCAAGTGAGGCCAAATATATATTTTCTAAAGCAGTAAAATCTGGGAGAAGATTATTTTGTTGATAAACAATTCCTATTTTTTTGGATCTATAAACATCATTTTTTTCAGATTCATTGAAATTTACAGGAATTTTATCAAAATGGATTGATCCAGATGATGGTCTATCGATCAATGAAATTAAATTTAATAAGGTTGATTTACCTGACCCGGATGGCCCCATTATAGAATAGCTTTTTCCTTTATCAAATTTTTGAGAAAGATTTTTTAATACTTTAACTGTTTTTTCAGTTTTAAAGGTTTTAAATATTTTTTTTAATTCAAGAAAATTATTCATATTTTAAAGATTTAATTGGGTCCAGTTTGGCTGCCTTAAAGGCAGGAAAAATTGAAACTAATATTGTTATAATTATTGAACAAATTGATATTAAAAATATTGATGATGGATCTATTTCTGAAGGCATCTTGCTTAAAAAATAAATCTCTTCTGGAAATAAACTTATATTAAATGTAGAGCTAAGGAATTGTCTAAAATTCTCTATATAAAGAGAAAACGTTACACCCAAAAAAATTCCAAAAATAGTAGCAGATGTTCCTATTATTACACCTACTAAAAAAAATATTTTTACAATTGATTTATTTAACACACCAATTGACTTTAAAATTGCGATATCTCTTGTTTTGTTTTTAACTAAAATTGTTAACCCAGAAATTATATTAAAGGCTGCCACAATAATTATTAAAGATAAGATAATAAACATTACATTTCTTTCTACTTTTAAGGCAGAAAATAATGAACTATTCATATCAGCCCAACTAAAAACAAATTCTTCATCAAAAATTTCTTGGACAATGAATTTTTGCTGCTCAATTTTATTTGGGTTTTTTAAATAAATTTCTAAATTTCTATCCTCTGACTTATAGTCAAAAAAATCTTCAAGTGTATTTAAATTAATAAATGCAATATTGTTATCAAACTCAGATAAACCACTATTGTAAATTGATGTTACCAAAAATGTTTTCTGTTTTGGCATACTGCCAATTATTGTTTCTACCCCTGATGGCGAAAGTAAAGTTAATTCGTCACCTATTTTAACATCTAATGAAAAACTTAATTCATTTCCTATCGATATATAATTTCCATTTAATTGATTTTTGTTGCCTTTAAATTTTTCATTTTTGACAATTTCTAAACTTGAAAAGGCATCTTTTTCATATCCACGTAGAACTATTCCTTTTGATATATCGTTTTTAAGTATAATAGCTTCACCAGAGTTACTTAAAATAATATTTTCAGAAATTAATTTTAAATTTTTTTTATTTATTTTTTTTTCATCGATTGGATTTCCATAAGTTTTTACAGTTATGTGCGAATTAAAGCCTACTATTTTATTAATCAGCTCAGTCCTAAATCCGTTCATAACTGACATCACAATTATAAGAACTGCAACTCCAAGACTTATTCCTATAAAAGAAAAAATAGATATAACATTCAAAAAACCATCTTTTTTTCTGGCTTTTAAAAATCTTAAAGTAATTTCTTTTTCTAAAGTAGAAATCAAATTGAATTTTTTTGTTTAGTTATAATTTCAATAATTTTACTTAAAGGTAAATTTTGAGTTTCACCACCAGTTTCTTTGAACTCTAATAAATCCCCTTCACTTTTCTTACCGATAATAATTTGATATGGGGCACCAATTAAATTCATTTTTTTAGTTTTTGATGAAAAATTTTCATCTGTATCATCAATGATTGCATCAATGTTATTTTTGAGTAATTCTTTATTGATATTATTTGCTTTATCTAAAGCTGAGCTATCATTTTTATTTATCATAGGTATTAAAGCAATATCATAAGGAGCAACAGACAATGGCCATTTCATGATTTCATTTTTGTCATCATATTTTGCCTCAATTATAGCCCCTACTAACCTTGATACACCAATTCCATAAGAACCCATTTTAACAAAATCTTTTTTTCCTCCTGGTAAATCAACAGATGCTCCCATTGGTTTTGAATATTTGTCACCAAAATAAAATATATGGCCTACTTCGATACCTTTTGTAATCAATTGATTTTCCTTAGAAACAATTTTTTCAAACTCTTCTTTATTAAACTTTTCATCAGTTACAGCATAAAACTTTTCATATTTTTTTCTCATACTTTCCAATGATACTTTTTCTATTTCAGTATCATCACTATCAAGATCAAATATTCTTTTATCTGTGAAAATTTTACTTTCTCCAGTATCAGCAAGAATAATAAATTCATGAGATAAATTTCCACCTATAGGTCCTGTATCAGCAGCCATTGGTATTGCTATCAAAGATAATCTTTTAAATGTTCTTAAATAAGAAAGAAAGAATTTATTATAAGAATAAAAAGCTTCCTCATCTGATACATCAAATGAATAGGCATCTTTCATATAAAACTCTCTACCACGCATAATTCCAAATCTAGGTCTAATTTCATCTCTGAACTTCCATTGAATATGATACATAAGTTGTGGGAGTGATTTATAAGATTTTATTGAAGATCTAAAAATTTCGGTAACTTGCTCTTCATTGGTTGGTCCATATAACATTTCTCTGTTTTGACGGTCGGTTATTCTTAACATCTCTTCACCATAATCGTCATAACGACCACTTTCTTTCCAAATTTCACTGGATTGAATTGTTGGCATTAAAATTTCTTGAGCTCCAATTTTATTTTGTTCTTGTCTGACAATTTCTTCTATTTTTTTCATTACCTTAAAACCTAAAGGTAACCATGAATAAATTCCTGCGGAGGCTTGCTTAATCATGCCTACTCTCAACATCAATTGATGAGATTTAATTTTTGCTTCTGAAGGATTATTTTTTAATATTGGTATAAATGAATTTGATAAAAGCATCTTAATTAATCATATTTCTTAAATTTAAATATTCAAATTTAATTAATAAATAAATTATGATGAAAATGACAGTAGTAATTCCTGTACAATAAAGAAATTTTTTAAACATTTTTGGATTTTCAGGTGAACCAGGATCCTCGCCCTCAATTTTTACAGTCTTTATTCGATTTACATCAATAGGTAAAATAGCAAAAAAAACTATCCACCATATAATTATATAGACAATAGCTAAGCCTGTTAAACTCATTAAATTCTTACTAAATTAACGTTGGTAAAAGGTTTTTTTCCTGTTCTCTCTTTAGAAAATTTTCTGCAAGCAATTTTTAATGCATCAATTAGATTGTGTTCTTGTTGTTTACTTCCAATTTTAAAAGTTCTAGAGGTTTTCTCTATTTCCTCTTCTAATCCATAAACAAAATCATCTCGATCATTTACAGGTAAACCACGAAATGAAAGTATAGGATTGTTGTGTATATTACCTTTAGGCGTAATCATAATTGTTACCTCGAGATATCCATTTGCACTTAAATTTTTTCTATCTTTAATTGATTGTGATTCTGGATCCACACTTACACTACCATCCAAATAAAGTCTGCCACTTGGTGCCTTATCATGTACCTCAGGTTTTTCACCTGGATAAAGCTTAACAATATCTCCATTTTCAACTTGAACTGGGTGTGGCACTTGCATTTCTCTTGCAAAATTAATGTGTTCTATCATGTGCCTATGTTCACCGTGTACAGGTATTACGCACCTAGGTTTTACCCATTGATACATCTCTTTCAGATCTTCTCTATTTGGATGCCCTGAAACATGAACAAATTCAGTTTCTTCAGATATTACTTCTATTCCATCTTTAACAAGTTGGTTGTGAAGTTTATAAAGTTTTTTTTCATTACCAGGTATGATTTTTGAAGAAAAAATTACAGCATCACCTTTTTCAATAAAAACATCTGGATGAACATAACTAGAAATTCTCATCATTGCACCCATTGGTTCACCCTGGCTTCCAGTACATAAATACACAATTTTTTCTCTTGGAAAATTTTTAGCCTCTCTTGGATCAATTGGTTCAATTGTATTTTTTAAATATCCACATTGACGTGCGGCTTTATAAATACGATGCATTGATCTTCCAACTAATGATATTTGTCTTGCTGTTTGTTCTGCACAATAAAAAGCTGTCTCCATTCTAGCTACGTTTGAAGCAAAAGACGTTATGATAATTCTTTTTTTTAATCGAGACATAACGTTCAACATGTTTTTTCTAACATCTAATTCTGAACCTGATCTACCAGCGCTAAATACATTTGTTGAGTCGCATATCATTGCGAGCACACCTTCCTCACCAATTTCCTTCAATCTTTTTTCGTTTATATTGTCTCCAATTAAAGGATTTGGGTCTACCTTCCAATCTCCAGTATGCAAAATAACTCCAGCTGGAGTTTTAATTCTAAGTCCGTTTGGTTCTAATATTGAATGTGTTAAAGTAATGTATTCAATTTCAAATGGATCCAAAGATACCTTTCCATTTAATTCAACAATTTGTAAATCATTGGTTATATCGATTTGTTTTTCTCTAAATTTTTCTCTAATTAATACAGCTGTGAAAGGAGTTGCAAAAATTTTACACTGTAATTTTGGCCATAAATGAGCAATTGCACCAATATGATCTTCGTGAGCATGTGTTAAAACTATTCCCAATAAATTATCTTTTCTTTCAACTATAAAGCCAGGGTCAGGATAAATTAAATCGACACCTGGAATAGTATCATCTGCAAATGTTACTCCTATATCGACCATTATCCATTTATGATCACTAGGCTGTCCATAACCGAACAAATTCATATTCATGCCGATTTCACCTGATCCACCTAAGGGACAAAATAATAGTTCATCTTTCATATTATTTAATTAATTTTGAAATTTTAATTAAGCCTTTAATTGTAACATCCTGGTTATGACTTGCTTTCGTTTTTATTGAGTTTCTAAATAAATCCGAAAATCCTCCAGTAATAATTACTTTAAAAGATTTTCTGGTCTCTTTCTTAATTAAATTAATAATATTGTCAATTAAACCAGCATAGCCCCAAAAAAAGCCTGATCTTACAGCTGAAATCGTATTATTACCAATGACTTTATTAATTTTTTTTAAATTTATTTTTGGAATTAAAGTTGCTTTGTCAGACAATGTATTCAAAGACAATCTTACACCAGGGGCAATAATTCCTCCACAATAAGTATTTTTAACTAGTACATCAAAAGTTGTTGCTGTTCCAAAATCTAAAATTATAAAATTATTTTTGTTATTCATTAAGCTTATAGCATTAGTAATTCTATCTGAGCCAACTTGTTTATAATTTACTTTGATTTTTATAAGTGATTTTAAGTTTAATTTTTTAACCTCTATGCATTTTGATTTAACTTTTTTCGATAGAAATTTTTTAATGATAGAAAATGTTTTAGGTACAACGCTACAAAATAATATTTTTTCAATTTTATTTAATTGAATTTTATTTTTTTTAAATAAAGAATTTAGCTGATTGTTATTTACAGATTTTGATAAAAAAGTAATTTTTTTTAAAATTTTATTATTTTTAGAAACAATACATAATTTTGTTTCTGTATTACCAATGTCGCCTAGAATATACATTATTTAGTCTTATAAAGTTTGGATAAATTTTTTTCAAAAAGCTCTTTTAATTTATTTTCTACTCTTGATTTATTAATACTTTTTTTAGTTACCTCTTGCAAGTTTGTAGTAGGATAATCCCTTATAATTGGATTTTTTTTGACATTTACACCTATACCTGTAATTAAAAATTTTTTATCTCTTACAAATATAATTTCTTGTAAAATCCCACAAATTTTTTTTTTATTAATTAGAAGGTCATTTGGTTTTTTAAATAAAATTTTTTTTTTTGTAAACGATGAGAGCAATTTTTTAACTAAAAGACAATTAATTTTAGTTAAAGTATTAATAGATAAATTTTTTTTATTTAGTTCATTGAAAAAAGAAATAAATAAATTTCCTTTTGAGGATATCCATTTTCTTCCATACTGTCCTCTACCATGAATTTGTGTTTCAGCAACAACCATACCAAAGTTGTATTTATTTTTTTTAATGATACTTATCGCAGTATTGTTTGTGCTTTTTACTTTTTTAAATTTGAATTTTTTAAATTTCATTAAATAATATTAATTCTTGAAACAACTTCTACTAACTGACTTGGGAATATGAAGTATAAAAGAATTAATATAGTTGAAACTGTCAGTGAAAATTTAAGCCATAAACTATGGTCTGTATCGTATTTATCTTTTTCCTTGTCAAAATACATAATTTTTATAATTCTCAGATAATAAAAGGCTGCAACCACAGTTGATAATAACCCTACTATAGCCAGGAAATACATTGATTGTTCCAATACTGCTTTAAAAACATAAAATTTTGCAAAGAAACCAGCTAGGGGTGGTATGCCTGCTAAAGAAAATAAAATTAACAACATACATAAAGACAATAGTGGATGATTTTTTGATAATCCTGATAGGTCATCAATATCTTCATAATATTGATCTTTTCTTCTTAACATTAATAAACATGAAAAAAAGGCTAAGTTCATAACAACATAAATAGAAATATAAATTATTGAACTTTGAATTCCTTCATTTGATACTGTGGCTAAACCAGCCAATGTGTAACCAACGTGCCCTATAGAGCTGTAAGCAATTAGTCTTTTAATATTAGTTTGTCCTATAGCAGCAACTGCTCCAAAAATCATAGAAGCTATAGACAAAAAAACTATTATCATTTGCCATTGATCAATTAAATTTAAAAATGGAACATATAAAAATCTTATAAATACAGTCAAAGCTGCTATCTTTGGTACTATTGTAAAAAACAAAGTAACAGTTGTTGGAGATCCTTCATAAACATCAGGTGCCCACATATGAAATGGAACTGCAGAAATTTTAAATGCTAAACCAACTAATATGAACACAATCCCAAAAGTTAAAACATATTCCTCAGAATTTAGTTGATTTGATATAACATCAAAATTTGTTGAACCTGAAAAACCATAAACTAAAGAACATCCATATAATAAAAGTCCTGATGACAATGCGCTTAAAACAAAATATTTCAAACCAGCTTCTGATGATTTTAATTGATCTCTATTATATGTAGCTAAAACATATAGAGCTAATGACTGTAATTCTAAACCCATATAAAAAACAATTAGATCATTTGAGCTGATCATTACCATCATACCAAGAATTGAACTTAAAATAAGAACTGGGTATTCTATATTATATATTTTAAATGTTTTTAGATAAGTTGACGAAATAACTAAAACTAAAAAACCTCCAATTAAAGTTATAATTTTCATTAGCGAGGACATGCTGTCAATCACGACACTTTCATTAAATAAAGTTTCTCTAGTTACAGAGAAGGTTTCATTGAATGTTATTATTGTTGTAATTAAAATTGCAAACAAAGATAAATTGAAAGTAATTTTTGTACTGTCATTTTTAAACACACCCAAAATAAGTAGAAACATAATTGATAGAGAAATAAAAATTTCAGGTAATATTAAATTTAAATTTTCCATATTATTTACTGGCTATATTTGTGTTATGCATATTAATTAAATCAGTAACAGAGACTTCAATAGTGTTTATTAATGGATCAGGATAAAAACCAAAAAATAAGATTGGTGCAGCCAGACAAGATAAAATAAAATATTCTGATCTATTTAAATCTAACATTTTTTTAAGATCTTCATTAATTAATTTTCCAAATACTACTCTTTTATAAAGCCACAACATGTATGCAGCTCCTAAAATCACCCCAACACTTGCTATTACAGCCACTAAAAAATTATCTTTAAAGGCTCCCATTAATATTAAAAACTCACCAATAAAACCACTGGTTCCAGGTAAACCTAGAGATGCCAAAGCAAATAGCATAAACAATATTGAATATTTTGGAATTACAGAAACTAGTCCACCATACGTACTTATCAATCTAGAATGCATTCTGTCATAAACTACACCAACAGTTAAAAATAATGCTGCTGAAACTAACCCGTGGCTAATCATTTGAATTATACTTCCTTCAATTCCCTGTTGTTGTAAAGTGAATATACCCAAAGTTACAAAACCCATATGCGCAACTGATGAATATGCAATTAACTTTTTCATATCTTCCTGCATTAAAGCTATCAATGAGGTAAATATGATTGCAATAACACTCAAGATGTAAATTAATGGTGTAAATACTTCAGATGCAATCGGGAAAAGACCTAAAGAAAATCTTATAAAACCATATCCAGCCATTTTTAATAATATGGCAGCTAGCAAAACAGATCCAGCAGTAGGAGCCTCAACGTGAGCATCGGGTAACCATGTATGGACTGGCCACATAGGTGTTTTAACAGCAAATGAACTAAAAAATGCTAACCATAATAGATTTTGATATTTAACATCAATTCCAATTTCATATAGTTGTACCACGTCAGTTGTTCCTGTAATCCAATAAATTGAGATTATTGCAACCAACATCAAAACAGACCCTAATAGTGTGTATAAAAAGAATTTGAACGCTGAATAAACTCTTCGTGCACCTCCCCAAATACCAATAATTAAAAACATTGGAATTAATCCAGCTTCAAAAAATAGATAAAATACTACTAAGTCAAGTGCACAGAAAACACCAATCATGAAACTTTCCATGATTAAAATTGCAATTAAAAAATCCCTTAATCTATTTTTAACAGAATTATTTACAGATATTATACAAAGTGGTGTTATAAATGTAGTTAATATAATAAATAAAATTGAAATACCATCTACTCCAACTTTATAATTAATAAATCCTTCAATCCATGTTCTGTCTTCTATAAATTGGAAACTAGATGTAGATTGGTCAAAAGAAATCCATAAGTAAATTGAAATTAAAAAATTAACAACTGTTGTAAATAAAGCTACGTATTTAGCAGTTAAATTATTTCCTTCTTTATTTTTAGTAAAAAATAAAAATAAAGCTCCAATTGTTGGTAACAATATTAAAGATGAAAGAATAGGAAAATTCATTATTTAACTATTAAAAAGGTTAGTAATGCGGAAAAACCTAACAACATTACAAATGCATATTGATAGATAAAACCACTTTGAAATTTAGTTGCTTTAATTGAACATTTTTTTATAAAAGAAGAAATTCCATCAGGACCAAAACCATCAATTATAGTTCCATCACAAAATTTCCACAAAAATAGACCTAGTTTTTTTGAAGATTTAATAAACAACACATCGTACAACTCGTCGAAATACCATTTATTGACTAAAAAATTATACAAAGGTTTGTTGATAGAAACTATTGAATTAGGTAACTCTTTGTTTTTTACAAATAAGTAATAAGCAATTGGAATAGATACTAAAACTAAACAAGGTGTTAAGAGTAAAAACCATAAAGGTGGATGTTCAGTGCTTAAAGGTTTTAAAAACTTAATAGACTCTGCCCAGAATAAATTATCACCATGACCGATAAATAGTCCTTTAAATAGAAAACCAGCAAATACTGCTCCTATTGAGAGGATAAATAAAGGAATAAGCATTATTAATGGAGACTCATGTGTTTCTTCTATCTTGACCTCTTTATTGTTATAATCTCCATGGAAAGTTTTAAAGATTAATCTCCATGAATAAATAGATGTTAAAAATGCCGTAATTACTCCAATCCCAGCAGCGTAATAACCAGTAGTATTACCTTTTAAATACGCAAATTCAATAATTGCATCTTTAGAATAAAATCCTGATAAAAATGGAAAACCTGTTAAAGCAAGTGTTCCAATAATCATTAAAGCATAAGTGTAAGGTAACTTTTTCCATACTCCACCCATATTATTTATATTTTGCTCATCTTTAAATGCATGGATTACTGAACCAGATCCTAAAAATAATAAAGCTTTGAAAAATGCGTGAGTAAATAAGTGAAACATAGCAACATTGTATGCACCAACTCCTGCTGCAAAAAACATATAACCAAGTTGACTACATGTGGAATAAGCAATGATTTTTTTTATATCTGTTTGAACAAGAGCGACAGTTGCTGCAAAGAATGCAGTTGTCATTCCAACAATGGTTATAAAATTTAGTATTAACGGTGAATATTCGTAAATTGGGGAACACCTAACTACTAAGAAAACACCCGCAGTTACCATCGTTGCTGCGTGAATTAATGCAGAAACTGGAGTTGGACCCTCCATCGCATCAGGTAACCAAGTATGTAGCAATATCTGCGCAGATTTACCCATTGCTCCAATAAATAAAAGTAAACAAATTAAATCTATTGCTTTAACTTCAAAACCTAAAAATGTTAAATTTTTATCCATTAATGTTGGAATTTGTTGAAATACTTCTGAGTAATTAACAGTACCAAATAAATAAAATATTAAGAAAATTCCTAAAGCAAAACCAAAATCACCTACTCTGTTTACAACAAATGCTTTTATTGCTGCAGCATTTGCACTTTCCTTTTTGAACCAAAAACCAATTAAGAAATAGGAACATAAACCAACACCTTCCCAACCAAAAAATAATTGTATAAAATTATCTGAAGTTACAAGCATCAACATCGCAAATGTGAACAATGATAAATAAGCCATGAATCTTGGTTTATGAGGATCATGAGACATGTAACCAATTGAATAAATATGTACCAAAGCAGATACAGAGGTTACAACTACTAGCATCACAGCTGATAAAGGATCAATTAACATCGACCAATTTACATCAAGTGACCCAGAACTTATCCAGGTAGCTATAACAATATTTTCCTCATACTGATTAAAAATTACTTTATAAAGAACAAAAATTGATAAGAGAGCAGAAATTGAAACAAGCACACTAGTTACTATTTCAGAATTTCTATCACCTATATATTTTCCAAAAAAACCAGAAATAATCGATGCTATAAGTGGAAGAAATATAATTGATAGTTCCATGATTATCCTTTCAACTTATCAATTTCTTCAACTCGTATTGTTCCAGAATTTCTAAAATACACGACTATGATTGCCAATCCTATAGCTGCTTCTGCTGCCGCAACTGTAAGAATAAATAAAGTAAAGACTTGTCCTGACAAATCTCCTAAATAAATAGAAAAAGCAACTAAATTAATATTTACCGCAAGTAATATCAGCTCAATACTCATTAATATGACTATGATGTTCTTCCTATTAAGAAAAATACCAATTACCCCAATTGAGAATATCACTGCTCCTAAAGTTAAATAATGTCCTAAACCTATATCAATCATCTATTTTAACCCCTTTATTGCTCTGAACTTCTAGCACCTCAACACCATCGGCTCTTTCTCTAGATAACTGCTTGATATAACTTTGTCTTTTAACACCTGATCTTTGTCTAAATGTTAATACAATTGCCCCAACCATAGCTACTAGTAGGATCATTCCACTTATTTGAAACACATGAATATAATCTGTATATAAAATTTGTCCTAATGAGTGAGTGTTGCTAATGCTGGTTTGAGCAAATGAATTATCAATATCAAAAATTTCTGGTTTATATTTCCAACCACCAATTACAATTATTACTTCAACGAATATGAGCGTACTGATAATTAATCCTACTGGGATATGTTTAGAGCTTTGTTGACCTGCAAACCATTGATTTTTTTGTTGTGCTACATTCAACATCATAACAACAAATAAAAATAAAACTGCTACAGCACCAACATAAACAATTAACATTATCATTCCTAAAAATTCAGCACCAATCATTATAAAAAGACATGAAATACTTATAAAATCTAAAATTAGAAAAAATACTGAGTGAACAGTATTTTTAGAAGCAGTTACCATTATAGCTGAAACAACAGCAATTAAAGAAAAGGTATAAAAGAAAATAGCATGAGCAATCATTTTTACCTATGAATATTGTCGGCTTTAATATTTGCGTCTAAGATATTCTCCCATCTATCCCCATTATCTAACAATTTTTCTTTTGTGTAATACAGCTCTTCTCTCGTTTCTGTAGAAAATTCAAAATTAGGACCTTGAACAATTGCATCCACTGGGCAAGACTCCTCACATAGACCACAATATATACATTTCATCATATCTATGTCGTATCGGGTTGTTTTTCTACTACCATCTTTTCTCTGTGCAGACTCTATTGTTATAGCTTGTGCTGGACATACAGCTTCACATAACTTACATGCAATACATCTTTCTTCACCATTTGGATATCTTCTTAAAGCATGCTCGCCTCTAAATCTGGGACTTATTTTTCCTTTTTCAAAAGGATAATTAATTGTTTTTTTTGGTTTAAAAAACTCTTTTAAAGCCATGTATAAGCCTCCAAGAAAATCTGCCATTAATATTGTTTTAAAAATTCTAGAAATCTTCATATTTAGTTCACTGGTAAGAGATTAAAATAAAATAAATAACTTGCGGTAATTACTACCCAAACCAAAGAAAAAGGAAGAAACACTTTCCAACCTAGTCTCATAAGTTGATCATATCTATATCGTGGAACGATTGCTTTAACTAAAGCAAATAAGAAAAATAAAAGTAAGATTTTCAAAATTAGCCATATTGCTCCTGGTATCAATGTGAATGGATATATTTCTATTGGAGATAACCAGCCACCTAAAAACAATATTGCCCCCATTGCACACATTAATAAAATATTTGCATATTCACCTAACCAAAACATTGCATACATCATGCCAGAATATTCAGTTTGATAACCAGCAACTAATTCTGCCTCAGCTTCAGGTAAATCGAAGGGAGGTCTATTTGTTTCAGCTAAAGCTGATATAAAAAATATCACAAACATTGGAAATAATGGGATTACAAACCATAGATTTTGCTGTGCAATAACAATGTCATTTAAGTTAAGTGATCCAACACACAACAACACGTTAATTATAATTACTCCAATAGATACCTCATATGATACCATTTGAGCTGCAGATCGGATTGCTCCCAAAAAAGGATATTTGGAATTTGATGCCCATCCTCCCATTATAATTCCGTACACACCTAAAGATGAAACTGCAAATAAATATAGAATTCCAACATTTATATCAGCTAATACTTGAGTTGCACCAAATGGAATTACTGCCCATGATACTAAGGCTAAGGTCATTGTTACTATGGGAGCTAATATAAATATAACCTTATTAGAACTTGAAGGAATAATCATTTCTTTAAAGATATATTTTAAAGCATCGGCTAAAGACTGTAATATTCCAAAAGGTCCAACAACATTTGGACCTTGTCGCTTTTGCACAAAAGCCCAAACTCTCCTGTCAAGCCAAACAACCATCGCTACTGAAACCAAAACTGGAACTAACAAAAATAATATTTTATATACTTGTTCAAAAACTATACTTACGTATTCCATGTTAACCTTCTGTACCTGTAGATTTAAATTTTAATTTTGAATTATTACATTCAAGCATTGTCTTCGAACATCTGGCGATAATATTTGAAAAATAATATGACTTTAAATTTATTATTAATTTTTCATTTTGAAAGTCCTCTTCCAACTTTATTTCATGATCATTACTTTGTTTTTCTTTTTGAAGATTTAAATAATTAAACATGCTGCTTTCCAATTCCTCTTTGTCATTAAATAATTTTCTATTGTTCATATATTCAGCAATTTCATTAATTATTTTCCAATCTTCCTTGGCTTCCCCTGGAGGGTAAGATGCTTTATATGCTTTCTGAATTTTTCCCTCTAAATTAGTATAATATCCATCTTGTTCCGTATAAGCTGACCCTGGTAAAATAATATCTGCAATCTCAGCACCTTTGTCACCATGACTACCTTGATAAATTACAAACTCATCTTTTTTAACGAAATCTAAGTTGTCTTGCCCTACTAAATAAATAATATCAAATTTATGAGATCTTAAATCTTTTAATAAATTATTTTTATTATTGATTAAACCAAGATCAAAGTTTCCAACAGAGGCTGCATCACAAGAAAGAATATTTAAAGGATTCCAATCCTCAGAAAATTTTTTATTATGTTTTAAAAAATTCTTTATTTTATAATACAAAAATTCTGCTGAGTGTAATCTTAGAAATGATTCACCAAGGACAATCATTGGTTTTTTTGAATCTTTTAAACTTTTAGATAGATTATGAGTTCCATCAAAAATATTTTTTAATGTTTGAGTTTGTCCATCTAAACTTTCATAAGGATATGTAAGATCACCATTTTCATTTAAAGATACTATTCTAGTGTTATTATTAAGATAAGATTTTCTTATTCTTGCATTTAGAATGGTTGCCTCATATCTTGGATTAGTACCAATTAAAAATATTAAATCAGCTTCTTCAATTCCGTTTATAGATGTATTAAAAATATAATTTTCTCTTTTGGATGTATTTATAAATCTATTATCCGCCCTAGACTCGTAAAAATTATTACTAAGTGTTCTGTCAAAAAATTCTTTAAATATATAGCTAGTTTCCATGTTGGTTAAATCTCCAACAAATCCACAAATTTTTTCCTTTGTTGTGTTTTCAAATTTGGATTTTATTATTTTATATACTTCTTCCCAAGAAGCTTTCTCAAATTTTTTATTATATTTAATATATGGAGTATCTAATCGTTGATACAGAAGTCCATCACATGCATATCTAGTTTTATCAGAAATCCATTCTTCGTTTATATCTTCATTAATAATTGGTAAAACTCTTTTTACTTCCCAATCATAAGTATCAACTCTTATATTAGATCCAACTGCATCCATTACATCAATTGTCTCTGTTTTTTTTAGTTCCCAAGGTCTTGCCTCAAATACATAAGGTTTAGAGGTTAAAGCTCCTACTGGACAAAGATCTACTACATTAGCTGATAGTTCTGATTGCATAGATTGCTCTAAATATGTAGTAATTTGCATATCCTCGCCTCTACCAATAGCTCCTAGCTCTGGTACACCTGCAACTTCAGTTGCAAATCTTACACATCTTGTGCAATGTATACATCTTGTCATCTGGGTTTTAATTAATGGTCCCATATTTTTTTCAGTAACTAATCTTTTGTTTTCTTTAAATCTTGACTTATCTACACCGTAATACATTGATTGATCCTGTAAGTCACATTCACCCCCTTGATCACATACTGGACAGTCTAAAGGATGATTGGCTAACAAAAATTCCATCACTCCTTTTCGTGCTTTTTCTACAAATTCAGTATTTGTTTTTATATTCATTCCTTCTGCTGCTGGCATGGCACAGGAAGCTATAGGTTTAGGTGATTTTTCCATTTCGACTAAACACATTCTACAATTACCAGCTATAGATAATTTTTCATGATAACAAAATCTCGGAATTTCTACTCCCGCCTTTTCACATGCTTGAAGCACTGTTAATCCCTCTTCTACTTCAACATCAACATCGTTTACTTTTAATTTAAGCATTTTTTTTTTCCAATAAGTGTTGATCAACTAAATAAGGAATGTTGTTTTTTTTCTGAACAATAGGTTCCAAATTATTTCTCTTAACTATTTCTTTTTTAAAATGTCTTAAAAGTCCTTGAACTGGCCATGATGATCCCTCACCAAAAGCACAAATAGTATGTCCTGCAATTTGATTAGTAACATCACCTAACATATCAACTTCATCTTTTGTTGCATCACCTTTTGCCATTCTTTCAAGCATTCTCCACATCCAACCAGAACCCTCTCTACAAGGTGTACATTGACCACAACTTTCATGTTTATAAAATCTAGCAATTCTTGCCATACATTTAATTATGTCTTGATCTTTGTTGATGACAACAATACCAGCCGTGCCTAAACCACTTTTTTCAGCCATAAGTGAGTCAAAATCCATTGTTAATGTTTCACATTTTTCTTTGGGAATAAGAGGCATGGATGAGCCTCCTGGTATAACAGCTTGTAAATTATCCCATCCACCAATTACACCTCCAGCATGAACTTCTATTAATTCTTTTAAAGGAATATTCATTTCTTCCTCAACGTTACATGGTGTATTAACATTTCCAGATATGCAAAATATTTTTGTACCAGTATTTTTTTCTCTTCCAAGAGAGGCAAACCATTTTCCACTTTTTCTAAGAATTGTTGGAACTACTGCTATAGTCTCTACATTGTTTATAATTGTTGGACATCCATAAAGGCCAATTAAAGCTGGGAATGGTGGTTTCAATCTAGGTTGCCCTTTTTTACCTTCTATGCTCTCTAATAATGCAGTTTCTTCTCCACAAATATAAGCACCTGCTCCGTAGTGAATGTAAATATCTAAATCCCATCCAGTTCCAGCAGCATTTTTACCAATTAAATTTTTTTCATAAGCTTCATCAATAGCTGATTGTAATTTTTGACCCTCTATAAAATATTCACCTCTGATATAGATATAACAAACATGAGCTTGAACTGCGTATGATGCTATTAAACAACCTTCAATCAATTTATGGGGTTCAAATCTCAAAATATCTCTATCTTTACAAGTGCCTGGCTCAGACTCGTCTGCATTAATAACTAAATAATGAGGCCTAGATCCTACTTCTTTAGGAGCAAAAGACCATTTTAAACCTGTAGGAAATCCTGCACCTCCTCTTCCTCTGAGTTGTGAATCTTTTACCTCATTTATTATCCAATCTCTTCCTTTTGCTACCAATTCTGATGTATTTGCCCAGTCACCTCTTTTTTGAGCAGATTTAACATCCGAACCCATATCGTTATACAAATTTTTAAAAATTCTATCTTGATCTTTAAGCATTTTTTACATCCATTAGTGTTTTTCTATTATTTTCAGGTTCAGTATTTAATCGTCCTCGATATGATCCTGGTTTTGGGTCCTCACCTTTCAAAATTTTATCAAATATTTCTATTGTTTTTTCTTTATCTAAATCTTCATAATAATCATCATTAATTTGCATCATGGGTGCATTAACACATGCTCCTAAACATTCTACTTCCATCCAAGAACAATTTTTATCATTTAATAATTCATTTTCTTTATCCGAAATTTTTTCCTTACAAGCTTCAACTATTTTATTTGCTCCTCTAATCATACAAGGAGTAGTAGTACAAACCTGGACAAAATACTTTCCTACTGGTGATAAATTGTACATGGTGTAAAAAGTTGCTACCTCATAAACTTTTATGTAAGGCATGTCTAAAAACTTTGCGATATATTTCATAGCAGCCAATGGTATCCAATTATCATTCTGTTTTTGAGCAATATAAAGTAAAGCCATCACAGCGCTTTGCTGTTTGCCTTCAGGATATTTTAAAACTATTTTATTTGCTTCCTCCATCGAGGAAGAAGTAAACTCAAAAGTTTCAGGTTGATCTTTTGCAGGTCTTCTTAAGCTCATCTGTCTACCTCACCAAAAACTATATCTAATGAACCCAATACTGCTGGTACATCAGCTAACATATGTCCTTTAATTAAATAGTCCATTGATTGTAGATGTGAAAATCCAGGAGCTCTAATTTTACATTTATACGGTTTATTTGATCCGTCTGAAATCAGATAAACACCAAATTCTCCTTTTGGAGCTTCTACTGCTGTATAGATTTCATCTTTAGGAACTCTATAGCCCTCTGTAAAAAGTTTAAAATGATGAATAAGTGCTTCCATTGATTGTTTAATCTCTTTTTTAGATGGTGGGCTTATCTTACCATCTAAAGATTTTATCGGACCCTTTTCCATTTTAGAAAGGCACTGCTTAATTATCGATACACTCTCTTTCATTTCTTCTATTCTGCATAAATACCGGTCATAACAGTCTCCATTTCTTCCAACTGGTATTTTAAAATCTAATTGTTTATAGCAATCATATGGTTGAGATTTCCTCAAATCCCATGGAACTCCTGAACCTCTGATCATTACGCCTGAAAAAGAGTAGTCTAGAGCATCCTGTTTGGTAACAACTCCTATATCTACATTTCTTTGTTTAAAAATTCTATTCTCTGTTAATAAACTTTCTAAATCATTAATTATTTTTGGAAATGTCTCACAAAATTCACCTATATCTTCTTCCAAACCTTGAGGTAAATCTTGATGTACTCCACCTGCTCTAAAATAATTTGCATGAAGTCTTGAACCAGAAACTCTCTCATAAAAACCCATTAGCTTTTCTCTTTCCTCAAAACCCCATAGAGTTGGAGTTAGAGCACCAACGTCCATAGCTTGTGTAGTCACGTTTAATATATGGCTTAAAATTCTTCCTATCTCACAAAATATTACTCTTATATATTGAGCTCTAATTGGGACATCTATTTTAAGTATTTTTTCAGTTGCTAAAGCAAAGGCATGTTCTTGATTCATTGGAGCAACATAGTCAAGACGATCAAAGTAAGGGACTGCTTGCATATAGGTTTTGTTTTCAATTAGTTTTTCTGTACCTCTGTGTAATAATCCAATATGTGGATCTGCTTTTTCAACTACTTCTCCATCTAATTCTAAAATTAGTCTTAACACACCATGAGCAGCAGGATGTTGAGGGCCAAAGTTTAAATTAAGGTTTTTAATTTTTTTTGTCATTATTATCTAATTCTTCTTTAATATATTTAGTGCCTTCCCATGGACTTTCGTAATCAAAGTTTCTGTAGTTCTGTTCAAGTTTGACTGGCTCACTTATTACTTTTTTTTGATCTTCACTGTATCTAACCTCTGTATGTCCTGTTAAAGGAAAATCTTTTCTAAGAGGATGACCTTCAAAACCATAATCAGTAAGTATTCTTCTTAAATCTGGGTGATCTTTAAAAGAAACACCGTACATATCAAATACTTCTCTTTCCATCCAGTTAGCTCCTGGAAAGATACTAGTTATGGATGGTATGATTTCATTTTCTGCAATTGTATATTTTAAAATTAATCTATGATTAAATTCATGGCTTAAAAATAAATATACTACTTCAAATCTTTGATTATTTTCAGGATAATCAGTAACTGTGATATCAATAAGTTGTCTGAATTTAGTGTCATTGTTTGTTTTTAAAAACAAAACCACATCAATAAGATCATCTTTGTCTGTTTCAAGATAAATCTGATTATGTTTAATCTCAGTTCTATTAATTTTAGTCGTTAATTCCGAGTTAATTTTTTTTTCTAGATCAATCAAATTTTTCATAACTATCTCGTTATAGAACCCTTGTTTCTAATTTTTTTTTGAAGTTGTAATATTCCATAAAGCAATGCTTCTGCTGATGGAGGACATCCAGGCACATAAACGTCAACTGGAACTATTCTATCACAACCTCTCACCACAGAATATGAATAATGATAATACCCACCACCATTTGCACAACTTCCCATTGATATGACATATCTTGGTTCTGGCATTTGGTCATAAACTTTTCTCAAAGCAGGTGCCATTTTATTAGTCAAAGTACCTGCTACGATCATTACATCTGATTGTCTTGGGGAGGCTCTTGGTGCTGCTCCAAATCTTTCAAGATCATATCTTGGCATCGATGTTTGCATCATTTCAACAGCACAACATGCTAATCCAAATGTCATCCAATGAAGTGATCCTGCTCTTGACCAATTTATTAAATTGTCTAGAGAAGTTGTAATAAACCCATTCTTGCTAAAATCGTCTGCAAGTTGTTTAAATTCTTTAGGAACCTGATCTATTTTGTTTTGCATTGTAATTAAATTTTATTCCCAATCTAAAGCACCTTTTTTCCACTCATAAATAAAACCAATTGTAAGTATGAAGAGGAAAATCATCATTGATGAAAAACCTAATAAACCGATATTTCCAAGAGAAATTGCCCATGGAAAAAGGAAAGCAATTTCTAAATCAAAAATGATAAATAATATTGCTACCAAATAAAATCTTACATCAAACTCCATCCTTGAATCTTCAAATGGTTCAAATCCACATTCATATGCAGAAAGCTTTTCAGGATCTGGACTTTTTGGTGAAAGAATAAAATTAACTACCACAAAAGCACAACTTACTCCTAATGCTAGAATCAAAAAAATTATAATAGGTAAGTAGTTTTGTAAAAAATCAGATAACATTGAAGTCTATATAGCACTTTTTTTTTGTTCTTGAAGCGCTCATACGTCACATTTTCATGAAAAAAAAAATTAACAATTTCAATGACTTATATTGGGTAAACTAAAAAAGCTAACAATTTCAATGTATTAGACAATTAGTTGTAATTTAGTAAAAAAGTGGCGGGAGTGAAGGGACTCGAACCCTCGACCTATCGCGTGACAGGCGATCGCTCTAACCAACTGAGCTACACCCCCACTTTTGATTCTTGGTGGGCAGTATAGGACTCGAACCTATGGCCCCCTCGGTGTAAACGAGATGCTCTACCAACTGAGCTAACCGCCCATAACCAAAAAGTAACGTGATTTATATCTTTTAGAGCAGTAACGTCAAGATTTATTAATAACTATAAAATAGGGTAAAAATTAAAATCCACCCCTCCAATTTGACTTATTTTCAAAACTATCTTTCTCCTGTTTTGAAATAGGTCTAAATAAATAAATAGCTAAAAATATAATTACTAAAAAAATTACTAATAGTTCCATTTTATAGAATTTGTTTATTACTGAATACTAGCTTGAGATTTATCGTCTTTTTTTGAAATTTCAACCTCAACCCACTCAGTTGGTTTAAGTTCCTTTGTAAGAGCTATTTTTATTACTTGATCAGCATATTCAACAGGTGTGATCTTAATATCATCAATAATTTTTTTAGGCATATCTACAAGATCTTTCTCATTCTCCTTCGGTATCAATACCTGTTTAATTCCAGCTCTGTGAGCAGCTAATAATTTTTCTTTTAGACCACCGATTGGTAAAACTTGACCTGTTAATGTTACTTCTCCTGTCATAGCCACATCTCTTCTAACTGGAATATTGCTAATTGAGGAAACAATTGAGGTTACCATACCAATACCAGCAGATGGACCATCTTTTGGTGTTGCACCTTCAGGAACATGGATATGAAAATCTTTCTTTTCAAAGATTGGTGGTATTATTCCGTATTCTAAACATTTTGATCTTACAAAGGATTTCGCAGCTTTTACTGATTCTTGCATTACATCGCCTAACTTACCAGTAATCTGCATTCTACCTTTTCCAGGCATTGTAACTGTCTCGATCTTTAAGATCTCACCACCATACTCTGTCCAAGCAAGACCAGTAACTATACCTACTCTATTTTCAGATTCTAATTCTCCAAATTTAAATTTAGGAACACCAAGAAAATCTGATAAATTTTTATTGTTGATTCCAACTTCTTTTTCTTCACCAGCTACAATTTTCTTAACAACTTTTCTAGCAAGTTTAGAAATTTCTCTTTCAAGGTTTCTTACACCCGATTCTTTTGTGTATCCTCTAATGACTTCTTTTATAATATCGTCATCAAGCTTCATTTCTTTTTCCTTAACACCATTATCTTTTATTTGTTTAGGTAACAAATATTTATTTGCGATACTTATTTTTTCATCTTCAGTATAACCAGCCAAACGAATAACCTCCATTCTATCCAATAAAGGAGGTAAAATATTTAAAGTATTAGCCGTTGTTACAAACATCACGTCAGAAAGGTCATAATCAACCTCTAAATAATGATCATTGAAAGTTGTGTTTTGTTCAGGATCTAAAGCTTCTAATAATGCTGAGGATGGGTCACCCCTATAATCATTACCAATTTTATCAATTTCATCTAATAAAATTAATGGATTTTTTGTACCAGCTTTTTTCATCATCTGAATAATCTTTCCTGGTAATGATCCAATGTATGTTCTTCTATGACCTCTTATTTCTGCTTCATCCCTCATTCCACCAACTGACATTCTCACAAATTCTCTATTTGTTGCTTTTGCTATCGATTTACCTAATGAAGTTTTTCCAACACCTGGTGGTCCTACCAAACATAAAATTGGACCTTTAATTTTTTCCATTCTTTTTTGAACAGCTAAAAATTCAATAATTCTCTCTTTAACTTTCTCTAATCCAAAATGATCTTTATCAAGAATATTAAGAGCTTTAGTTAAATCTATGTCAACTTCACTTTTTTTATGCCAAGGTAGTTCAGTCATCCAATCTAAATAATTTCTCACCACTGTTGCCTCTGCAGACATCGGACTCATATTTTTTAATTTTTTTAACTCTTGGAGACATTTTTTTTCAACTTCCTTCGGCATCTTTGCTTTAGTTATTGCTTTGTTTAAGCTTGCTGTTTCATCTTTACCGTCTTCTATTTCTCCAAGTTCTTTTTGGATAGCCTTTAGTTGCTCATTTAAATAATACTCTCTCTGAGTTTTTTCCATTTGAGTTTTAACTCTACCTCTTATTCTTTTTTCAACACCAATAATGCTTGTTTCATTTTCCATTATTTTAATAATGGCGTTTAATCTTTTCTTTACATCTACTGTTTCAAAAATTTGTTGTTTTTCTGAAATAGTAGCTGTTATATGGGATGCAATATTATCAGCAATTTGTGAAGGGTCTTTTAATTGCTTAATACTATTAATGGTCTCATTTGAAATTTTTTTATTTATAGATGTTAATTTTTCTAATCTTCTCAGTGCAGTTGAAGCTAATGGGTATAAATCTTCATCCTCAGATAAAACATCATTATAAGTAGTGTAATCGCAAGTTATAAATTTTTCATTATCCTTAAAGTCTAAAATTTTTATTCTCTTAATGCCCTCTACTAAAACTTTTACTGTACCATCTGGTAACTTTAATAATTGCAAAATATTCCCCTCACAACCATACATAAAAACATCTGTTTTCTTTGGATCATCGATTTCAGAATTTTTTTGAGTAACTAATATAATTTTTTTATCTTTTTTCATTACTTCGTTTAGAGCTGAAATAGATTTATCTCTACCTACAAACAAAGGAATAACCATGCTTGGGAATACTACGATGTCCCTTAATGGTAATAAAGGTAATGAAATTTTAACGTCCATGAGAATAATATGGATATTATATTTTATAATGCAATAGGTTTTTGCTATTTATTAAGGATATTAAGCCGCTGTGGTCTTATTTGACTTAGATTTTGCGTCACCTTTAGCATGAACTAAGATCGGTTGTGAGTGTCCTTTCGCTGCTCCAGCATCCACTATAACTTCTTCAATATGATCTTGACTCGGTAGGTCGTACATTGTTTTTAACAAAATATTTTCTAGAATCGATCTCAAGCCTCTTGCTCCAGTTTTTTTGCTAATTGCTTTTTGCGCTATTTCTTTTAATGCGTTTTCTTTAAATATAAGTTTAGCACCATCCAATTTAAAAAGTTCTTGGTATTGTTTTGTTAAAGAATTTTTTGGTTCTTGTAATATTTTAATTAAAGATTTTTCATCTAAATCTTCAAGTGTTGCTATCATTGGAAGTCTCCCAATAAATTCTGGAATTAATCCAAATTTTAATAAATCCTCTGGCTCCAATCCTTTCATCCATTCTCCAGTTTTCTTATCTTGAGTATTTTTAACGTCAGCACCAAAACCAATTGAAGTTCCTTTGTCTCTCTGTGATATAATCTTATCAAGACCAGCAAATGCTCCTCCACAAATAAATAAGATGTTAGTAGTATCCACCTGTAGAAATTCTTGCTGTGGATGTTTTCTTCCGCCTTGAGGTGGGACACTAGCAACTGTTCCCTCCATAATTTTAAGAAGAGCTTGTTGTACTCCCTCACCTGAAACATCTCTTGTTATTGATGGATTTTCAGATTTTCTACTTATCTTATCTACTTCATCAATATAGACAATTCCTCTTTGAGCTTTTTCAACATTATAGTCAGATGCTTGTAACAATTTTAAAATAATATTTTCAACATCTTCTCCAACATAGCCTGCTTCTGTAAGAGTGGTTGCATCAGCCATTGTAAATGGAACATCGAGAATTCTTGCTAGTGTTTGTGCAAGCAAAGTTTTTCCACAACCTGTAGGACCTACTAAAAGAATATTAGATTTTGATAACTCAACATTTTTACTTGTTTTGCTCTCATAATTTAATCTTTTGTAATGATTATGTACTGCAACTGATAAAACTTTTTTAGCGTGTGCCTGACCAATTACATAATCATCTAATACTGAACAAATTTCCTTTGGAGATGGAAGACCATCTTGATGTTTTACAAAAGTATCTTTGCTTTCCTCTTTAATTATGTCCATACATAATTCAACGCATTCATCACATATGAAAACGGTTGGGCCAGCAATCAACTTTCTTACTTCATGTTGGCTTTTGCCGCAGAAGGAACAATAAAGTATATTTTTATTATTTGTTGTCATTTTAATTTTTTAACGAATCAATTTAATCACTCTATTATAGAAGAGTCATACTAATCAAGTTTCGAATGATAATGACTCAATATATTGTGTATTAAGATCTTTTTTCTACTACTTCGTCAATAAGACCAAAAGATTGTGCAACATCTGCTGTCATAAAATTATCTCTCTCAAGAGCAGATTTTATTTCATTAACACTTTTTCCAGTGTGTTTAGAATAAATTTCATTAAGTCTTTTCTTTAAAGATAAGACCTCATTAGCATGAATCTCAATATCAGTTGCCTGACCTTGAAAACCTGCAGATGGTTGGTGAACCATTATTCTTGAATTTGGTAATGAAAATCTTTTTCCTTTTGTGCCAGCTGCAAGCAAAAAAGAACCCATAGAAGCTGCTTGACCAATGCACAAAGTAGAGATATCTGGTTTCACATATTGCATGGTATCATAAATGCCAAGACCTGCAGTAACCAAACCACCTGGACTATTTATATATAAATAAATTTCTTTTTTTGGATCCTCTGCTTCTAAAAATAAAAGTTGAGCAGTAATTAAAGAAGCAACATTGTCATTAATCTGACCGGTTAAAAAAATAATTCTCTCTTTTAAAAGCCTTGAGTAAATATCATAGGCTCTCTCACCTTTACTGGATTGTTCAACAACCATAGGTACAAGATTGCTCATGTGCTCTGATAATTTTGTTGTCATAAGTTGATTCGTTCTACTTATACAACTTGAGATTACTTTTTGCTAACTTTTTTTGTCTTTTTTGATACTGGCTTTAATTTTACCTTTTTAGTTGCTGGTTTTTTTTCTTTAGCAGATGTTGTGGGTGGTTTTTTCTTGGCTTCTTTTTTTTCTTCTCCTTGGCCATGATCATGGTCATGTTGATGAGCTTCTTTTAAAATCTTTTCAGCTTCCTCTTTTGAAATTTCTTTCTTATTTGCTTTACCTTTTTCTTTAATTAAATTTAAAATTTTTTCCTCATATACAGTTCCTCTTAAACTCGCTAATGCAGATGGATTTTTTTGATAAAAATCCATAACCATTTTTTCTTGTCCAGGCATCATTCTTAGTTGTTTTTGCACTTCAGCTTGAACTTCTTGTTCTGTTACTTTAATTTTATTTTTTTCACCAAACTCATTTAAAATTAATCCAGTTTTAATTCTTGTTTTTGCTTTTTCTACAAAACTTTTTTTATTTTTCTTCGCTTCTTCTTCAGACATACCTTGTGAAAGAACTTTAACTTCTTCCTCAACTAAGTTTTCTGGTACTACGTCTACTTTAATTTTCTCTATTTCTTTTAAAATTTGGTTTTTGGCTAGCTGGTCTAAAGAATTTTTATATTCATCATTAATTTGTTTGGAAATTAAAGTTTTTAAATCTTTTAAATCTTTTGCTCCTAAATTTTTTGCAAAATCATCATCAATTTTAACTTCTTCAGATTGTTTGACGCTCAAAATTTTACAATTAAATTTAGCTATTTTATTTACTAATTCTTTTTCAGGAAAATTTTCAGGCAAAGTTGCTTCTATAACTTTTTCATCATCTTTTTTAACTCCTATTAATTGATCATCAAAGCCTTTTAAAAATAAGTCTTTACCTAAAGTTAACTGAGTATTCTTTCCTTCACTTCCTTTAAAATCCTTACCATCAACAGTTGCTTTGTAATCTAAAGAGACTAAATCACCTTTTTTAGCTTTTGTATCAGCGCTAACTTCTTTGAAATTTGGTTGGTTTTTAGCTATATCTTTTATTCTTTTATCTGTTTCACTATTATCTATTTTGACTGTGTATTCATCAAATTTAATATTTTCTAAAGATTTGATTTCTACTTTTGGTAATTCTGTTACTGATAAAACATACTCAAGGTCTTTGTCTTCACCATAAGTCTTTAGGTCAAGCTTTGGTTGGCCAGCTGGTTTAATTTTATTTTCTTCTAATGCTTTAGTAGATGTTTCTTTTAAAACTTTGTCTAAAACTTCTCCAAAAACTGCTTTACCAAATTGTCTTTTCAAAATTTCTTTTGGAACTTTACCAGGTCTAAATCCTTTAAGATTAACACTGCTTTTTATCTCCTCATACTTTTCATCCATATAAGAGTTCATTGTCTCTTTATCGATAAAAATTTTAAGGTCTTTGTTTAGTCCTTTTTTGTTTTCAACTGTAACTTTCATAATATTTTAATGGTAGGGCGAAAAGGACTCGAACCTTCACATGTTGCCATATTGGTTCCTAAGACCAACGCGTCTACCAATTCCGCCATCGCCCCACAAATTACGTGGTTTTATATATTATTGAAACTATTTGTCCAATGACAATTAATAAAAAATTATCTATTTATCTAACAAAATTTATACTAATTTATAAAAAATGATTATTTCGCCTTGCATAAGCATTTGTAAAACTGATCCATCAACAGGCTACTGTTATGGTTGTGGAAGAAGTAATGAGGAAAAAAGAATTTGGAAGCTTGAAGAAACAACTGATGATTGGAAAAAAGAAAACTTAACTCAAATTGAAAAAAGACTTACTGGTTGGCAGCTTGTGAGTTTTAAAGAGTCTTATTCTTATAAAATTAAAAATGGTATGTCTTTATTCAAGAAAAATTTAATCAAAGAGTAATATAAACTATGAGTAAAGTTAAAATTGTAAGTATTATATATGCTATAGGTATAATTATTGGTGCTTTATTCTTTGACGTTTGGGGGGTAGATACCACTCCTTTAAAAACAATTTCTGTATTTGTGTGGACTGTAATATTTATTATAGCTTTATTTTTTGTTGATAAAAATGAGAGAAAATAAGTTTTTAATATTTTTTTTATCATTTTTTTTTATATCCTTTAGTTCTCACTCAGAAATAATTGTGTTGAGTAAATGCGATCATAAAGAGGACGGTTTTTTAAAAAATGAATATATTTTAAATCTAAACGAACTAATTATGACACGTAATTATGTTTATAATGAAAAAACTTATCAAAAATACCGCATAACAGATTTAAGTGTAAAAAAATCTAATACTTACGTCAGAAATATTTATGAGGAGGAGGGGAAAATACTGACTCTAAAACATGGGTATCCTCAATTTTACACCCAAATATTATTTGAAAAAGATAAACCAGATATTTATATCAAAGCTGTTTTAAACGAAGTTGAAAGTTTATCAAAAATGTCAACTTGTAAAAAAATAGAAAAATTTGATCAACAAAGTTAATCTTTATTTTTTTTTACCTCTTTATTTTTTGTTTGAAACTTTTTTTTGAATTCAAATTTGCTATTTATAACGTTTGAACGATGCTTTGTGTAAGCTTGTTTTTGTGCTTGTCTCATAGCTCTTTTTGATGACATAATTATTTAATTTAATATTCAATTTCTAAAGTATCAATAACTTTTAAGCTCTTATCTGATATGACAATTTCACCAGATGAGGATGCGTAATTTAAAATTTCAGAAATTACAACATAATGTGTGACGAAAATTAAATTTTGATCCTCATTCCAAGTACTTAAAAATTTATTAAAATCAATTATTTGCTTTTTTCTATTTTCAGAAAATTTTGCACTAAAAAAAGAGTTTAAAAAATTTTTAGTTTCGTATTTTTTGAAAGCAATAGATGCAGTTTCTTTGCATCTACACCATTCACTAGAATAAATTTTTCCAATTGAAATTTTATTTTCCTTAAAAAAATTACCAATTTTTTTTGATTGAATTCTACCACTATCACTTAAATTTCTTTGAGTTGTACAATCGTTAATATCGAAATTATCTGGATCACCACCACCAGGGGCATAAGCATGTCTTATGAAAATTAATTTTCCGCCCTTTTGTAATTCATTAATTAATGTTTTATTTGAATCTGCTTTAACTGAGGGATTAATACATATAAATATTATGACTAAATAATTTAAAATTTTCATTTATGAATATTAAAATAGATAGTTTAAATAAAACAATTCTTAAATGTAAAAAATGTCCAAGGCTTGTTGATTTTGTAAAAAAAATTTCAACAGAAAAAAGAAAACAAAATATAAATGAAACTTACTGGGGAAAACCAGTTACAGGTTTTGGTGAAATTGATGCAAAAATTTTAATACTTGGATTAGCTCCAGCAGCCCATGGTGGCACAAGAACAGGAAGAGCTTTCACGGGTGATAAATCTGGAGATTTTTTATTTAAATGTTTATTTAAAGCTCAAATATCAAACCAACCAAATTCAGAAAATCTAAATGATGGTCTTAAATTAAAATCAACATATATAACTAACATTTTAAAATGTGTTCCTCCAGGAGACAAACCTAAAATAGAAGAGCTTAATAATTGTTCAAAATACTTTGATAGTGAGATTTATAATTTAAAAAAATTAAAAACTATTATTGCTTTAGGAAAAGTGGCATTTGATAATTGTGTTAAATTTTATAACAAAAAATACAATTTAAAAGAAAAGATAAAATTTATTCACGGAAAATCCTATTTACTACCAGGAAATATTAAATTAATTGCCTGTTATCACCCTAGCCCCAGAAATGTAAATACTAAACTTATATCTGAAAGAATGATTGTAGATTTATTTAAAAAAGCTAGAAAAATATCTATGAACTAGAAGTATAAGGTTTAAAGTCTGATAAGATTTTTTCTGGAATTTTAACTGGCTTAAATTTTTCATTTATAAATACTAGATGAATTTTAGATTCTACTATCAACTCCTCATCTTTAAATATTGATTGGTTCATTAAAAAAGAAGTTTTTGAAGTAGAGTATACAAAAGATTTAATTTGTAAATCATCCTCTAAATATGCAGATTTTTTATATTCAATATTGCACGATTTAACAATTATAAGAGCACCAAAATCGTTTTTTATTTTTGTATTGCTTAATCCAATAGTTGATAACGCTTCTGTTCTGGCTCTTTCTAAATATTTTAAATAGTTAGCATAGTACACGACTCCACCAGCGTCTGTGTCCTCATAATATACTTTAACATTATGAGTAAAGTTTTTATGCATAAATTAATAATATCAAATAAATAAAAATTTAATAGAAACTAAGATATAATATTTAAGATGAAAATTTATATAACTTGGTTAATCGGAGTAATTATATGGAACTTTGGATTTCCAAATGCAATTCCAATTGCTGATGTTATAGCAGCTATTTTATTATCGTTTTTAAGTATCGGATTAAAAAAGTATGTAAAATGATAATTAATCTGCCGAAAAATAAATATTCTGAAAATAAGAAATTGATTTCATTTTAGAATTATCAGTATCAGCCATTATAGCCAAACCATCTAGTTCATTCACATCTAGATCATGAAATTTTTTAAAATCTTCTTTAACATTGGCTTTTACTGTTACCCATTCATTTAAGTTGTCTTTAGTAGTTGCTAATACATTGTCTATTGATTTTTTTGTATATGGACTGGGTCTATTTTCACCAACCTCACTATTACTTGAAAAAACATAATTAATTGCTCTATTTGATAAAGGTGTAGCTCCAGTTTTTTTAATAGCAAAAACACGAGCAGCATAATCATGACCTTTTTTCGTATTCTCTTTAATTCCACGAAGGTCTTTCTCAATTTTCCATGTGATATTAATAAAAGGTGTTTTATTTAGGTCAATTTTGATCACTTTTCCTAGGCCTGAAGCAGCATTATCTGCTATAGCTTTTAAATAATTACCATTTTCATTTGATCCAACAGTATAAGAAGTTTTGTTATCTGCTCCTCTTACTTTACGGATCTCTAGTGCTGATAATTCTTTTTCAGTAAATTCAAAAACTTTTACAGTTTCTGTATGTGCGGAGCTAAGAAAGATTAATGATGTAATAAAAATATAAAAAATTTTTAACATCATCTTCTTATAGATAGATTATTTATAAATTCAATATTCAGTCACAATTTAAACATTCTAAATTCAAGATTGATTGCTAAATGAATAATGTGAAAATAATTTCTGTGTTAATACTTCTTATATATTGGTCAATAATGATCACAGCACCAGTTATGGGTAAAAATTCTATTAAAAATCAAAATAAAGATCTTAAAATAGTTTCAAATTTTTGAGACTAATATGTGGATCTACCACCACTGATATCAAATACCGCAGCTGTAGAAAATGTGTTTTCTTGTGAAGAAAGCCAGCAAACAAGCGAGGTAAACTCATGTATTTCAAGAAATCTTCCTCTTGGCACCTTTGACAGCATTCTTTGTACATGCTCTTTACTCATTTGATTTAAAATTCTAGTTTTAGCACCTGCTGGGGTGACAGCGTTTACAGCTATATCTTTGTCAGCTAATTCTTTACCCAAAGCTTTCGTTAATCCAATTGTGCCAGCTTTTCCTGAGCTATACGCGCTTGCATTTGCATTACCATCTTTACCTGCAACTGAAGCTACATTAACAATTCTTCCATAGTTGTTTTTAATCATATTTGGTACAATTGCTCGACAGCAGTTAAAAGTACCCATTAAATTTATCTGTACTATTTTATTCCACATATCGACATCATACTCCCACAAAGGACCTGTAGGACCTGTTATCCCAGCATTATTGATTAAAATATCTATATTTGATTTTGAGGTTATATCTGCAACGTTTTTCTCCACATCTTGATAATTTGATATATCAACGACACTGTAAAATAAGTTAGGGTTTTTTACTTCATCGACTGCTGATTTAAGAAGGTTTTCATCTATATCCCATATAAAAACTTTAGCACCAGAAACTAAAAATCTTTTTGCAACATCTAAACCAAACCCTTGGGCTCCACCAGTAACTACAGCTGTTCTATTTTTAAAATCAAATGTGTGCATTAAAATTATTTTTTTGCTAACAAGTAGTATGTCATCCACGCGACAAATGCACCTATTATCCAAGCATAAGATTGTAAAAACATTAAATTAGTATTCCAAATTGTTGACGCTGAAAAAATAAATCCTAATATTAAAGAATAAACACCTTTTATATGCCAACCACCTGAATAATAATAAGCACTATCTTTGTCTAAAGAATATAGATCTTTATTACTTAATTCTTCATTTTTAATTAAATAATAATCAGCTGCCATCACTCCAAATAAAGGACCAAAGAAAGCACCAAAAGTATCAACAAAGGATAAGATTCCTATTTGGCTCAATATAGTCAGCCAAAAGATTGCGATCAACAAACCAAAAAAAGCAATTAAATAACTAGCTCTCTTTAAACTTAATATTGAAGGAGCAAAATTTATTAGAGAGTATTGAGATGGGATGAAATTGGCAACTAAATTTGTTGAAGCTGAAGCGATTATAATAAAAAATAGAACAACTATTGTTATTTGTATATTATCAAATTTTCCTACTATATCTGTTGGATTGGTAAAAATTCTGTCTATATCTGAAAATTTTTGATTAAGAAAAACATCAGACCCTATAACAATGAAAACAGATAAAAATGAAAAAATAATTAAATTCAAAATTAAACTTAGGTTTCCTTTTTTTAATTCTTTCTCATTTTTTACATATCTAGAAAAATCACCAAAACTAATTATTAAAATTGAAAAATAGGCAAATATTGTTCCAGCAACAGTCAATAAAGGTGCTAAATTATTAACATCTAAAAAATTATTTAAATTAAAAATATTTGAAAAAGCTTGTGTAGTTATTTTTACATCACTTAATAAAACAACAAAGAAAAAAATAAGCATACCAGCATAGACTGTCATCGCTGAGAAATTAATTATTTTTTTATTATACTGCATCCCAACAGTAAAAAATAAAGTCTGTAGAACAATTGTTATCACTATTGCAAACCAGTCAATAATATTCAAACCAAAATAGAAGATAATAAAAACTTCTTGCTCCAATAAAGAATTATCAATTGAAAAAATTGTTATCCTTATCAGGTAAACTAAAATTTTAGATAAAAAATAAGTTTGGATACCAAATAAAAAAATCCCAACCAAACTTCTGATTAATCCAAATAATTTAGCACCATTAAATCCTAACGAAGATCTTAATAATACTGCAAAAGGTAAACCAAATTTTTGAGAAGGCCTCCCAATTGCATTTGAAAATAAATAAACAAAAAAAGATCCCAATATTATTCCAAAAAATACTACAAATGCGTTTAAGCTATACATTAAGTAAAGTGAAGAGATTAATGAGAAACCAATTAGACTTTGTACATTAGCGCCCCAAAGACAAAAAAGATCTTTCCAATTCCAAGTTTTGTAATTTGGGTTAACTGTCACCAGGTCCCAATTTGAAAGAGAATATTTTACTTTTGGCTGATTCACTAAATTTATTTTAAACTAATAAATTCTACTGTCCATATAAGAGAGTTGGCAACCATAAGGCAATCTTAGGAAATATAATAATTAAAACCAAACCTATTATTTGCAGAACCATAAATTGCATCATTCCATAATAAATATCTTTTAAATCCCATTCTGGTACTACACCTTTTAAAAAATATGCTGAGAGTGCAACAGGTGGAGATAGCCAGGCGGTCTGGAGATTAACAGCTACTAATATTGCAAACCAAGTTAAATTAAATCCTAACGCCTCTACTAATGGCAAAATTATTGGAACAATTATCATAACTATAGGTACCCATTCTAATGGCCAACCCAACAAAAATATCATCACCATAATCATTCCTAAGATCAGATATTTATTCATTTCTAAACCTAATAAAAATTCTGTTAATAAAGTTGGTGTTCCCAATCTGGCAAATACTGCTCCAAAAAAATTTGAGGCAGCAACTAAAACCATAATCAAAGCTGTAATTTCTAAAGTTTTAACTAAAGCTTCTTGAAGTTTTGATAATGTTAATTTTTTATATGCTAATGAAAGTAGCAATGCACCCATTGCACCACACCCTGCAGCCTCTGTCGGTGTAGCAAAACCAAATAAAATACTTCCTAATGCTGCAAAAACTAATGCTGCGGGTGGAACTAAGCCTAAAAAAAACTCAATCCAAACTTCTTTCATGCTAACAGCTCGCATTTCTTCTGGAAGAACAGGCCCTAGTTTTGGGTTTATCATACATCTGATTGTGGTGTAGCCTGCATATAAACTTGCAAGAAGAATTCCTGGAATAATTGCAGCTGCAAATAAATCAATAACTGGAATTTCCATTATTGGCCCCATAACTACAAGCATGATACTGGGTGGAATTAAAATTCCCAAAGTTCCACCAGCTGTAATTGTACCTGCAGCAAGTTTTACATCGTAATTTGATCTGTTCATTGATTTTGCAGCCATAATTCCCAAGATAGTAACTGAGGCACCAACTATTCCAGTTGCAGCTGCAAAAATAACTGAAACAAATAATACTGCGTAGTATAATGAGCCCTTAACTCTAGCTAACATCATCTGGAAGGCTGAAAACAATCTTTCCATTAAACCTGCTTGTTCCATCATTATTCCCATAAACACAAAGAGGGGAACGGCGGCGAGAGTTTGTTCAGTCATAACCATTGAAAATTGGAGTGTCATTAAATAAAAAACTAATTTTCCAAATCCTAAATAACCAAATACAAAACCTAAAAAAATCAAAGTGAAAGAAATTGGAAATCCAACAAAAATTGCAAAAAGCATTACTCCAACCAAAATAAAACCTAAAATAGCAGGATCAATTAATTCTGCTATCATTTATCCTCTCCTGGCCACTCACCCTTTTTAGCTGCCCAGTAACTCTTAAGTAATTCTGAAAATCCTTGGATAAGTAAAAATATAATTCCAATTAATAAACATGTTTTGATTGGCCACATATATGGCATCCAGGTAGTATCCATTCCTCTTTCACCTCTTTGAATAGACTCTACAACAAATCCAAAAGTCATATAAAAAAATACTATTAGACCTGGGAAATAAAATAAAAGATACAGCCAAAAATCTATTAATCCTTGGTTTTTAATTTTAAAATTTCTGTATAGAAAATCTGCTCTAATATGAATTCCTTTTGAAAGTGCATAACCTGCACCCAGCATAAAAAGAGCTCCATATAAAAATCTGCTAATATCATAAGCCCATATTGTCGGTGCTAAAAATAATTTTCTAGCAAGTACCTCATAGGTCATAGCAAAAATAAGTGGCATTAATATCCAGCAGACTATACTACCAACTCGCTTGCTAAATTTATCTATGTTAATTATAGACTTTGCCATCCAAGATGGCATGTCTTCTGGCATTTTTCCCGAACCACCTCGCCTTTCGGCAATCATTTCATCTGAAATATCTAATTTACTTGGTTCTTCAGCCATAAAAATTTTTATTAAAAAAGTTAGAGCGGACTAATAAGTCCGCTCTAATGTTCTAATTATTTAATGATTACTTTAATGTTGCTGCGTGAGCCATTCCTAGCTTAGCATTTGACATTTGAGCACCACTCCAGAAAGGAACTGCTTTATCAGCAAATACTTTCATAGAGTCATAAACTTCTTTAAAAAATGCATTTTTTTCAGCATTTTTGTTCAAAGTTGCTTTAGCAGCTGCCATATACTCAGTGAAGTAGTCAGATGGAGTATCTTCTAAAATCACTCCATGTTTTGTTGTAAGTTCTTGTAAAGCTTCACCATTTGATAAAATTCTATAACTTAAAGATTTTATCAAAGACGCATCAGCCGCCACTTCAAGAGACTTCTTCTCATGTGCAGTCATAGCATTATATGTTTTTCCAGTAATATAAAAGTCAGCATTTACTACTACTTGGTGTAAACCTTGTAAATAATAGTGCTTTAAAACTTTTTGGAAACCAAAAGTTAAGTCTGGTTTTGGACAACACCATTCAGCAGCATCAATAGTTCCTGCTTCTAAAGCTGGTAGAATGTCTCCACCACCCATAGCAACAGATGCTATACCGATGTCTTTATAAGTTTGTCCTGGAATTCCTGGAGGCGTTCTGAATTTATATTTTCTAAAATCAGCCATATCTTTAATTGGTTTTGGAAACCAACCTAAAGCCTCTGGTCCAACAGGTTGAAGCATAAATCCTTTAATGTCTCTTCCCATTTCTTTCCATAATTGATCATAAAGCGCTTTTCCACCACCATATTGGAACCAAGATAAAAACGCTAAATTATCTATACCTATTCCACCACCAGCTACTGGAGAACCAAATAGCATTGCAGCAGGGTGTTCGCCTGACCAATAGTGAGTCCATGCAAATCCACAGTCAATCAAACCTTTGTCAACAGCATCTAGAGTCTCTTTAACTCCAACAACTGCTCCTGCAGGTAAAATTTCAAATTTTAAAGATCCACCAGTTAATTCAGTTACTGTATCAGTAAAGTCCTTTAACATCTTAACTTCATCAGCTTTAGTGTTAAGAACTGTCTGACATTTTAGTGTTTTTGCAGCATTAGCATTTGAAATAAATCCAAATACCATCGCAACTGCAAATAACATTGAAATGATTTTTTTCATATCGTTTTTCCCTCTCTATGTATTTTTATAAATGAAAGCTTGTCAAAGAATGAAATCTAAAACAAGTGTTAATATTGGATTATTTTGATTTTTTTGTGTACAGAAATGTTACAAATAAAAAAATTTTAATTTATAAGAGTTCTAAGTAATGGATAACTTTGATTATATTATAATTGGTGCTGGATCAGCTGGATGTGTTCTTGCTAACAGAATTTCATCTAATCCTAAAAATAAAGTCTTACTTTTAGAAGCTGGAGGTAAAGATACTAATCCGTGGATACATATTCCTGGAGGGTATTTTAAAACAATGCATAATCCTGAGACAGATTGGTGTTTTAACACAGAGGAAGAGCCTTTCTGCGACAATCGAAAGATGACTTACCCAAGGGGAAAAACACTTGGAGGAAGTTCTTCTATTAATGGAATGCTTTATATTCGAGGGCAATCAAATGATTATAATTATTGGAGACAATTAGGAAATGTAGGATGGTCATGGGATGATGTTCTACCTTATTTTAAAAAATCTGAAGATTTCCAATTTGGAAAAAATGAATTTCATGGCTCTGGTGGACCATTAAAAGTAGAAAAAATTAGATCTACATTCAAAGTTTTAGACTTATTTTTAGAAGCTGCAGAGGAATTTGGATATAAAAAAACTGATGATTTTAATAATGGCGATAATGAGGGAATGGGATATTTCCCTTTAACAGTAAAAAATGGTTTTAGATGTAGCACAGCAGTTGGTTATTTAAATCCTGTAAAAAATAGAAGTAATTTAAAAATTATAACTAAAGCTCATATCAAAAATATTGAATTTGAAAATAAGATTGCCAAAAAAGTCAATTTTTGGACTGGTGATAAATTAAATACTGTTGAGGCAAATAGTGAAATAATTTTAAGTGCTGGTACTATTGGATCTCCACATATTCTTCAAGCTTCAGGTTTGGGGCCAGCAAAATTATTAAAAGATAACGGTATTGAAGTATTAATGGAAAATAAAAATATAGGCCAAAACTTAACTGACCATCTAATGTTAAGACCAGTATATAAAATAAAAAATTTAGAAACTTTAAATGATATTTATTATAGCTTTACTAAAAAAATATTTACTGGATTAAAATTTTTCTTAACACGAACTGGTCCTCTTACAGTTGGTGCTAGTTATTTGTGTGGTTTTGTTAAGAGTGATCCACATTTAGAAACTCCTAACTTACAATTTCATGTTTCTCCTGCTAGTACAGATCTCTTAGGAAAATCATCTTTACACAAATTTCCTGCTTTTACACCAACCATTACAAATGTAAGACCTACTAGCAGAGGATCTATTGAACTTAAATCTTCAGATACAAGAATTCCTCCAAAGATTAAAATGAATTATCTTTCTACAGATGAAGATAGAGAAATAGCAGGAAAGTCTCTTAAAATAGTAAGAAAAATAGTTATGGAGTCCAAAGCCTATAAAAATTATGGACCAGAAGAACTAAGACCAGGTATAAATATTACTGACAATGAGCAGTTGGCTGTTGAAGCGGGAAAATATGCTAATACTATTTTTCATCCTGTCAGTACATGTAGGATGGGAAAAGATGAAAATGCTGTTGTGTCTGATCAATTAAAAGTTCATGGAATTAAAAACCTTAGAGTGATAGATGCATCTGTAATGCCCTATATTACTTCTGGAAATACTAATGCACCAACTATTATGATTGCAGAAAAAGGTTCTGACATGATACTACATCAGTAATGTTTGCAGAATTTTTTACACCTGAGCAAATAGCAATATTAACTCAAATTATTCTTATTGATTTAGTTTTAGCTGGAGACAATGCAATTATAATTGGAATGGTTGCATCTAAATTTCCACCAGAACAAAGAAAAAAAGTTATTTTCTGGGGAATTGGTGGTGCAGTTATTTTAAGAATTATTTTAACATTGCTTACCGCATATCTTTTACAAATTACAGGTTTGAGGTTAATAGGAGGATTGCTGCTCCTTTATATTGTTTACAAACTTTATGTGGACGTAATAAAAGGCTCTCAAACCGAAGAAGACATTAAAGTAGATAGCTCTAGTTTTTTAAAGGCTATTTGGACTGTTCTATTAGCTGATTTTACAATGAGTTTAGATAATGTTTTAGGTGTTGCTGGAGCAGCTGGTGAACATTATGGACTTCTTGTTTTTGGGTTAGTTTTATCAATTGTTTTAATGGCAACCGCAGCAACTTTAATTTCTGGATGGATTAAAAAATATAGATGGATAGCTTGGCTTGGATTATTAGCCATTTTAGTTGTAGCAGTTGAGTTGATTTACACAGATATTAAAATATTATTCTTTTAATGTATCTTCAAAAAATAAATCTTAAAAACAAATATGCTTTAGTTACTGGTGCAGGAAAAGGACTTGGAAGAGCGTGTTCAATTGCATTAGCTGAAGCAGGTGCAACAGTTATAGCTCTAAGTAGAACTCCTTCAGATTTAAATAAATTAGAAAAGGATATTAAAAAAGTTAAAGGTAAAATTATTAAAGTTTCGTGCGATGTAATGAATTATGAAGATTTAAAACAAAAATTAGAAAAAATTAAAATTATTGATGTGCTAGTAAACAATGCAGGGACTAATATTCCAGAGCCCTTTGAAAAAATTAAACAAAAGAGTATGAATTACCTAGTGGATTTAAATCTAAAAGCAGCATTTAACGTTGCACAGCTTGTTGTTAAAAAGATGATTAAAAATAAAAAAAGGCCTGGATCAATTATAAATATGTCATCTCAGCTTGGTCATGTAGGCATGGGTGGTAGAAATGTTTACAATATGACTAAATTTGGAATTGAAGGATTAACAAAAGGAATGGGTGTCGAATTAGCTAAAAAAAATATTAGAGTTAACACAGTTGCACCTACTTTTGTTGAAACGCCAATGGTTAAAAACTTTTTTAAAAATAAAAAATTTAAAAAATTAGCTCTTGGAAATATCCCAATGGGTAAAGCAGCTACAGAAAGTGATGTTGCCACAACAGTATGCTTTTTAGCATCATCAGCATCTTCAATGATTACAGGAACATCAATAATTATAGATGGTGGATGGACAGCTCAATAATTTATAGATTTTTTTTTGTTTTTTTAATTTTTATATCACCAGTAAACGCTATTGAATTCCAAGGTAAATTTCTACAAGGTCATTTTATATTAGGTAAAACTGACCCTAATGCTAAAATTTTGGTTGGAAAAAAAAAGGTTAAAGTATCAAAAGATGGTTTTTTTGTTTTTGGTATAGATCGAGATCAAAAATACGACCTAACATTTACAAAAATTATTAATGGAAAAAAATCAATAATTACAAAAAAGGTTTTAAAGAGGAAATATAATATACAAAGAATAGATGGTCTGGCAGAAAGTAAAGTCACCCCACCTGAGTCTGTTTATAAAAGAATTAAAAAAGAAAATAATGCAATTGGAGAAGCAAGAGCAATTAATTCAGATCTACAATTTTTTAAAGAAAAATTTATCATGCCAGTTGAAGGAATAATCAGTGGTGTTTATGGTAGTCAAAGAATTTTAAATGGTAAACCAAGATGGCCTCACTATGGAATAGATATTGCAGCTAAACAAGGAACGATGATTAAATCTTCTGGTTCGGGTGTAGTTACTATGGCTGAAGATGATTTATATTATACTGGTGGCACAGTTATAATGGATCATGGTCATGGGATATCCACAATATATTCTCATTTAGAAAATGTACTAGTCTCAGTTGGTGATCAAATTAATCAAGGAGATGTTATAGGAACTGTAGGATCAACAGGAAGATCAACAGGACCACATTTGGATTTTAGAGTGAATTGGTTTCAAACGAGACTAGATCCCATGTCTGTTCTAAACTAAATCTCAGATTTTGCTCTTAAACGTTCATAAATCAATCTAGCTCTAACTCCTAAACTTAAAATTGGATCTGGAGGAAGCCAAGTGGGTTTATTTCTTGCTTCAATAATTTCTATCTCTTTCGTATTTTCATTACTTGCTTTAATTGCAATTTGCTCTCCAAATAAAGTGCCAACTCCAATACCAGAGCCATTATAACAACCTGCAACAAATATATTATCATCTATTTTTTCAAAAATTTGAGAACTATTTCTTGTTCGTGAAACAATACCTGACCAAGAAGATTGGATAATATCATCCGGTAATTCTGGAAATCTTTTTTTAATTCCAATCTTTTGTTTAAATGATCTTTTAGTTAATTCAGATTTAGACATTTGATAAGGATTAAAAACTTCTGCAGTATTTCTAATTAAAATTCTTCTATCTCTAGTCATCCTGATAGTAGCTCCCATTGGTCTAACAGGTAATACACCCCACTCTTTTGGTTCACCAATAGATGCAAACTCTTCTTTAGTTAAAGATCTAGTCATGCTTGCTGTTAAAGTAATTGGAAAATTATAATTTGATTTTATTCCTAATGACTTCAGAAAACCATTTGTAGCAAAAATAATCTTTTTAGTTTTAATTGAACCATTTTTAAATTTACAAATGACTGTACTATTTTTCTTTTTCCAATTTAATAATGAAGAATTTTCATAAAGATTTACATTTTCAGGTAATGTGTCAATCATAGCTCTAACCAATTTACCTGGATGCAATAAAATCCCTCCCTTTGTATGAAGAGCAATATTGTAAAAATTGGTACCCAATCTTTTTTTAAGTTCTTTATTTGATAGCAAATTATGTTCGAAACCTAATTTTGAGAGGGTATCTGAAAAATTTTCTAATATTTTTCTATCTTCTTGCTTTGATGATGCAAAATATTTTCCACATTCATTCCAATCACAGTCTACCTGATATTCTTTAATAAATTTTTTAATAACATCTATTCCCAATTTATAGATATCTGCTTTTTTTTTATAATTATCAAATTCTTTATTAGAGTTAAAACCATCATTAAGTGTTGTATCCACTAAGTACCCTGAGTTTCTTGAGCTAGCACCCTCTCCTGCTAATTGAGCATCAACTAATAATATTTTTTGATTTGGGTAAAGTTGACCTAATTTTCTTGCTGCAGATAATCCCGTATAACCTGCTCCTACAATTAACCATTCACATTCTATATCAGATGAAAGTGTTACAATATTATTTCTTGGACTTAAATCATTAACCCAACTACAGCTATTATCGTTCAATACTTCCATGAAAGAAGATTACGATAATTGGTTGTAATTTAAAAGATTTTAAGAATTTAAAGAAGGCTGCTTTTTCATATCCTCTTTTTTAATGCCAGCTACTCTTACTGGTTTTTTCATAGCATCTCTTCTAAATGGTTCTCCAAGCTCTTGATTAAGAATTACCTCAATAAATGTTGTAATACCTTTCTTCTGATCCTCACAAGATTGCTTGATTGCATTTGTTGTTTCTTCCATTGTTCTAACAGTTATACCTTTTAAGCCACATGCATCAGCAACTTTAGCATAACTTAATTCTGGATCTAATTCTGTACCAACAAAGTTATTATCAAACCAAAGTGTCGTATTTCTTTTTTCCGCACCCCATTGATAATTTCTGAAAATAACCATTGTTATTGCAGGCCACTCTTCCCTTGCACATGAGCTCATTTCGTTCATGCTTATTCCAAAAGCACCATCACCAGCAAATCCAATAACAGGAGTATTTGGACAACCAATTTTTGCTCCTAATATTGATGGGAAACCATAACCGCAAGGACCAAATAAACCTGGTGCTAGATATTTTCTTGGTTTTTCAAATGTTGGGTAAGCATTACCTATCGCACAATTGTTTCCAATATCACTTGATATAATTACATCGTCAGGCATTCCTGCTTGAATTGCTCTCCAAGCTTGTCTTGGTGACATTCTATCTGCATCTCTTTCTCTTGCTTCTTTGTTCCAGACTGTTCCCTCATCATCATCTTCATGATCTAAACTTGAAAGCTTTTGTAACCAAGCTGATTTAGTTTGATGAATTAAGTCTTTTCTAGCTTGTCTGTCAGTGTCACCAGCATTTGAAGATAATTTTTCAAAAATTTGTTCAGCAACTAATTTTGCATCACCGCTTATTCCCACAGTAACTTTTTTAGTCAAACCAATTCTGTCGGGATTAATATCAACTTGAATGATGTTTGCATTTTTTGGCCAATAATCAATTCCATAACCAGGCAACGTCGAAAATGGATTTAATCTAGTTCCCAAAGCTAGCACTACGTCAGCTTTTGAAATTAATTCCATTGCAGCTTTTGATCCATTATATCCTAAAGGACCAACTGCTAAAGGATGGCTCCCTGGGAAACTGTCATTATGTTGATAACCTGAACAAACAGGTGAATCTAATTTTTCTGCAAGTTTTTTTGTAGCTTCTATAGCTCCTCCAATAACGACACCTGCTCCTGATAAAATTACTGGAAACTTTGCTTTAGATAGTAAGTCAGCTGCTTTAGCTACAGCATCATTTCCTCCCCCTTGTCTTTCAAGTCTTACAATTGGAGGAAGATCGATATCAATAACTTGACACCAATAATCTCTTGGAACATTAATTTGTGCTGGAGCTGATCCTCTTATTGCTTTTTCTATAACTCTATTTAGTACTTCAGCCATTCTTGATGGGTCTCTTACTTCTTCTTGATAACAAACCATGTCTTTGAATAAATTCATTTGCTCTACTTCTTGAAATCCACCTTGCCCCATTGTCTTGTTTGCTGCTTGCGGTGTAACTAATAAAAGAGGAGTATGATTCCAATAAGCTGTTTTGATTGGTGTAACTAATCCAGTAATTCCAGGTCCGTTCTGAGCAATAACCATTGACATTTTACCAGTAGCTCTGGTGTAACCATCAGCAATTAAGCCACCGTTTGTTTCATGAGCAACATCCCAGAAAGTAATACCTGCATCTGGAAAAATATCTGAAATTGGCATAAAGGCTGAACCGATAATTCCGAATGCATGTTCGATACCATGCATTTGTAAAACTTTTACAAAAGCTTCCTCTGTTGTCATTTTAGTCATAAAACTAGAACCTCTCTAAAGTGTAATTACACTATTTATAAAATTCATTTGTTAATTTGTGCGATTAATATATAAGTTTTTACGAATTTCAAACAAACAAATCGACACGATATGGCAACAGATATAATCATACATGATAAAATAGACAACGTGGGAGTAGTTGTTATAGAAAAAATCACTCCCAAACAAGACTGTGCCTGCTGGATAATGGAAGACGACAGTTCAACAAATATTCAATCCCTAGACGAAATACCTTTAGGTCACAAAATCGCTATGGTTGACCTTAATGAGGGTGATACAATTTTAAAATATGGTCATGATATTGGCAAAGTTGTTAAGTCTATTAAAAAAGGTGAACACGTTCACGTTCACAATGTAAAAACAAAGAAGTGGTAATAGTATGGAAGTCCCAAAGAGCTTTTTAGGTTATAAAAGAGAAAACGGCAGAGCCGGAACAAGAAATCATGTAATTATTTTGCCAGTTGATGATATTTCAAACGCATGTGCAGAGGCAGTTGCTAATAATATTAAAGGCACAATCGCTCTTCCTCATTCTTATGGAAGACTTCAGTTTGGTGCAGATTTAGAGCTTCATTTTAGAACAATGATAGGAACTGGATGTAATCCAAACGTTGCAGCAGTAATAGTCATTGGTATTGAACCGAAATGGACAAAAAAAATTGTAGATGGAATTGCTAAAACTGGAAAACCAGTTGAAGGATTTCATATTGAGCGTACAGGAGATATTGGTACGACAATGAAAGCATCAAAAAAAGCACAAGAATTTGTGATGTGGGCTTCAGAAAAACAAAGAGAAGAGTGTCCTTTAAGTGATTTATGGATCTCAGTTAAGTGTGGAGAGTCTGATACTACATCGGGACTAGCTGCAAACCCAACTGTTGGAAACTTAATGGATAAACTTGAACCATTAGGTGTTCACTTGTGTTTTGGTGAAACATCCGAATTAACTGGTGCAGAACAAGTTTGTGCCACTAGAGGAGCTACAAAAGAAGCTTCTGAGAAATTTATGAAAACATGGAGCTCTTATAATGATTTTATTTTAAAAGAAGCAACAGACGATCTTTCTGAGAGTCAACCAACAGCAGGGAATATAGCTGGTGGACTTACAACAATTGAGGAAAAAGCTTTTGGTAATTTTCAAAAAATTGGAAATTGTAAATTTATTGATGTTCTTGAACCAGCTCAGGAACCAACTAAGGGAAAAGGTTTATATTTTATGGACACATCATCTGCTGCTGCTGAATGTGTAACACTTCAAGCTGCTGCTGGTTTTAATATTCATTTATTTCCAACTGGACAAGGTAATATTGTTGGAAATCCAATTGAACCTGTTGTTAAATTAACAGCTAATCCATTGACTGTAAAAGGTATGGGAGAGCACATTGATTGTGATGTTTCAAAAATTCTTTCAAGAGAAATGAATTTATCTGAAGCAGGTGATGAATTAATTAAAACGACACTTAGAGTAGCTAACGGTAGATTAACTTGTGCTGAAGCTTTAGGTCATAAAGAATTTGTTATGACTAAACTTTACAGAAGTGCTTAATTAATTTAGTATTTAATGAAATTTAAGAAATACCTGGTTGTACTACCGGGTATTATATTGGCATTCGTTCTTTACACTTTATCTCAAGGTTTCAATAATATTCTTGGTATTGAGTTATTAGGCTATGAAAAAAGCCCAATATCTACTGCAATGATTGCTATTTTATTAGGGATGTTTTTCGGAAATGTTTTTCAAATAAGAGAAAGTTTTTTAAGAGGACTAGATTTTACACAAAAATATATTCTTAAACTGGGTATTATTTGCTTAGGTATTCAATTGAAGCCATTTGAATTTTTAGAATTTGGAACAATAGCAATTCCATTAATTATAATCTGTATAATCAGTGTGTTAATTGTAATCAAACTTCTTATTAAAAAATTAAAAATACCAACAAGAATGGCTTATCTAATATCTATAGGCAGTACTGTTTGTGGTACTACTGCAATTATGGCTACTGCCCCTGTCATTGGTGCAAAAAAAAACGAGGTGTCGTATGCAATTGCTAATATTACATTGTTTGGAATACTTTCGATGCTTATTTATCCTTATTTTGCAAACTTTTATTTTGAAAGTGAGCCATTATTAATAGGATTATTTCTGGGAACATCTATTCATGAAACCTCTCAAGTTGCAGCTGCAGGATTAATTTATGACCAGCAGTTTAATAGTCCTGAAACTCTAAATATCGCAACAGTAACGAAATTAATAAGGAATACCTTTTTGATTATCATGATCCCTTTATTTGCATTTCTTTATAATCGGGGAAAAACTACAGAAAAGAAATACTCAATAATAGATATTTTTCCTTACTTTGTATTAGGTTTTGTAGCTATGATAATAATTAGAAATTTAGGTGATCTAATGTACTTAAATAATTACAAATGGTTAGTTACAATTGAGGGTATTCAATTGTCATCAAAAATATTTTTAACAATGGCAATGGCAGCAATAGGTCTTTCTACTAACTTAAAAGAAATTAAAAATATGGGTTATAAACCATTTGTTGTTGGTTTTATAGGCATGGCAACTGTCGGAATAGTTTGTATTACAACTATAGAATTATATTTGATTTATTTTAACTAGGTTTTAACTGCTAAATTTTTTCTAAGATTCGAAATAAATCTTCTTATGAATGCCGCTCCAACTCCTAAAATTATTGCAAACATAATTGTAAATAATCCGTAAAAGAAAGGCATCTCATTTGAAAAATCAATTATAAATTGAGAAAAGATATTTAAATTTGCACTGGTTGCTTTAGCGGAACCGTTAATAATTTGATCTGCAAAAAATGTATCGTATGCAATAGCTATACCCACAATCAATAACAAAATTGCTAATAAAGCTCGTAAACCAGAACTGTCTATTTTTTCTCCTAATTTCTGCCCAACTTGAACTCCTATAATTGAGCCAACAACTAGCATTAGAACTAATAATAAATCTATTGATCCATAATTAAACGAGTGAAGAAAAGTAACAACCACGCTTACAAAGATTGTTACAAATAAAGATGTGCCAGGAACCAACTTGGTAGGCATCTTAATTATATAAATCATCGCTGGGACTAAAATAAATGCTCCACCAATTCCCATAATAGCAGCAATAAAACCAACTAATAGTCCAATTATTATTGGGGTAAAAATACTCTCATATAATTTAGATTTTGGAAATCTCATTCTTAATGGAAGACCATGTATCCAATAATGTACATGTAATTTTTTTTTAACTGTAATATTTCTTTTTGCTTTATCTATCTCACCTAAACTTTCGACCAACATTAAAGTTCCAATTATTGCTAGTATGTACATGTACGCTAAAGATATAACAGTATCAATTTTTCCAATTCCCTTGAAATAAGTAAAAATATAAATACCTAATGAAGTCCCAATTACACCACCAACAACAATAATAGATCCCATTTTATAATCTAAAGTGTTTTTTAAATAATGTGTGGTGGATCCTGAAACTGATGTGGCTAAAATATTATTTGCTTCATTAGCAACTGCATATGCAGGAGGTATTCCTAAAAAAATTAAGAAAGGTGTCATCAAAAACCCACCACCAACACCAAATAAACCTGAAAGCACTCCAACAATCGCACTTAATAAAAGTATCTCGATAGGGTTAACAAAAACTTGAGCTATCGGTAAAAATACTTCCATAAAAAATTTAAAAGTTGTTAAAAAACAACTTAGTTAAAAGTGATAAAAGTTCCAACTAAAATCACTCCCCAGTAAGCTGTTAAGCTTGCTATAATACCTGCCTTTATAAATGTAGTTTTAAAATTTGAGAGTTTATTGATAATTTTTACGTTAGAAAGCAACATTAAATTCGTCAATACACCCACAACGAAATTTGTCAAACAATTATTTATTATTAAGCAATTTTTTTTGCCTAGTAGATTGTAGCCCCAAAAACTTTAATTGTATCGTCCTCAACTCCTAAAACTAATCTTCCAAGAAACTCTCCTGGGATCTCTTTATTTGTCTGCTTTATTAAAACAGTTATATGATCTCCTCTTCTAAGGCATCCAAAAGGTTCAAAAGTCTCTTTAAGATTAGTGATTAGCTTGTTATTAGCCCACTGTTTTCCAAGTTCTACCTCATTAGCCCCAAAAAGCATTTGAGTAGAAAAATCTTTGGTAAATCCACCATAATCTTTGAGATTAGATGATCTAACCAAATTATCCCAAATAGGTTTGGCTAATTCATATATTTCATTATCTGTTTTAGATAAAATATCCATATAATTTAATTAGATTTTCTACTACGAAGCTTTTTTCTTCTCGTTCTCATCCACTATGTGGTAAACAGGAACTTTTTCCATACTAAATTTGCCAGTTTTTGGATCTCTTCTAGAAACTGTTAAGCAATGCCAATTATCATCATCAAGTTTCATATGATCACCTCTATAGTAATATCCAGGCCATCTAGTTTCTTCTCTAAACATAGTATGTTCTGTTACGCACTGAGATGTCAAAGCTCTGTGTTTAAGCTCCCATGCCCTCATAAGCTGGTGATAATCCTCAGCTCCCACGTTTTCAAGATCTTCCTCAAGCCAAGCTAACAATTCTAATCCTCTTTTTAGCATATTAGCATTAGTCATATAGTTTGTAGCTATTCCACCTACATATTCATCCATTATTCTTTGTAAACGTTGTAAGCCTTGAATAGGTGAGATATAGCTTGGAGATACAGTTCCTCCTGTAATCTCATTTTGAGCTACTGTGTAATTTTCTAAAGGTTTGTAAACTTTAACTTTGAAATCTTCACATTGTTTATCTGATACTTTTAAACCCTCAGCTTTTTTGTCTTCAATATATTTTACTGCTGCTTTTGCTGCTAATCTACCCTCTGTAAATGAGCCTGAAGAAAATTTGTGAGCACTACCACCTACAGTATCACCTGCTCCAAATAATCCATCAATTGTTAACATTCTATTATATCCCCAGAAATACTCCGGTGGAGACAAATCTTCTGGTCCACTTACCCAAGCTCCAGAACAAGTAGCATGAGAACCCATTACGTATGGTTCAGACGTTGTTAATTCAGGATTTGTATATTTCGGGTCAATATTTTGAGATGCCCAAACAACAGCTTGACCTACTGTCATTCCTAAGAAATTCTCCCAACCAACAGTTTCTAAATGTGGGTCTTGAAAAGCCTCAGTAGTAACCATATGGATCGGTCCACCACCTGCTATTGTTTCTTGAATAAAAGCATGATTTCTTAAACACGTAGGTGTTGGATGGTGATCTATATATTCACCTACTAATTCCTTAGTCTGGTCGTACCATTTCTTCTCGTAGTTTTCACCGTTTGCATTTTGTGTATATGTTTTTAAATGTAAGAAATAAGCTCCAACAGGTCCATATCCATCTTTAAATCTACATAATACAATTCTATTTTCCATTTGAGTCATTTTAGCACCAGCTGCGATTGGTAATGCGTATGCAGAACCATTACTCCAAGGAGCATACCAAGTTCTTCCCATACCTTCTCCAACAGCTCTAGGCTTAAATATGTGTGAAGCTCCTCCTGCTGCAACAATTACAGCCTTTGCTCTAAATACATGGAAATCACCTGTTCTCATATTAAAGCCAACAGCACCACCCACTCTATTCTCTTGAGCCTCATCCATTAAAAGGTGAGTAATCATAATTCTATTATAAATTTTATCCGCAGATTTTTTTGCTGCTTCTGCAACAATTGGTTTATAACTTTCACCGTGGATCATTATTTGCCACTTACCTTCTCTTAAATATCTTCCGGTCTCTTCATTTTTCATCATAGGAAGACCCCACTCATCAAACATATGAACAGTTGAGTCTACATGACGAGCCATGTCAAATCCTAAATCTTCTCTAACCATTCCCATCAAATCATTTCTTGCGTATCTGACATGATCTTCAGGTTGATTTTCGCCCCACTGCATACCCATATAACAGTTAATTGCGTAAAGACCTTGAGCCACTGCCCCACTTCTATCTATGTTTGCTTTTTCAACACAAACAATTTTCATATCTCTGCCCCAGTGCCTTGCTTCGAAAGTTGCACCTGTACCAGCCATACCTCCACCAACAACTAGTACATCGCAGTCTTCATAATGAGTTTTATGCTTAGCCATTAGTAATAAACTCCTTTTTTAAAAGACTCTTTTGGAACTGCAGGGAGTTCACCATCGATGTTTAGTCCTTCAGGTTCACTGTAAAGTCTTTGTGAGTTTAATTCTCCTTGTTTAATTTTTTCACCGTCTGCAAGTTTAGGAATAAATTTTCCCCATGGTTTTGTTGTTATAGGCGAAACAAAGTCTTTTGTTGTTCCATTTCTAAATTTAATTTTCCAAGAAATAGTTCCTTTTTCTTCTTCACGTCTTACTCTAACACTATGTCCCATTGGAGCAAAATCTGCATAACCTCTTACGTCAATCGCATGATTTGGGCATGCTTTTACACATGAATAACATTCCCAACAAAAATTAGGTTCTATATTTTTCGCACGTCTAATGTTTTCATCAATGTGCATTATATCAGATGGACAAATATCTACGCAGTGACCACATCCATCACATCTAGTCATATATACAAAAGTTGACATAATTTATTTTCTTTCCTTTTTTGATATCATATTAATAATGTTTTGGCTCTTCTCTTTTTATTCCTAGGCCAAATTGCTCAGGGGCATCTGCAGGAGGTGGTAAATTATCTCTAGAACCGTCTGCTTCAGCTAAATTTTTTTGTATTGCTGCTCCAGGCTTGTAGAACATATGAGCAAATTTTGACCAATAAACTCCACCAAATAAAACTAAATTTGAAACTACAAACAATGCAAAAAATAAGAATGACAAACCCACTTGACCATTAAATTGAGTGTAAGACCAAGCTAGTCCAAAAGTTGAACATGCTAATAATGCTAAAACAAACAAATCAGCTTTAATAATTCTATACCAAGGGTGTGCTTCAGCAGAAACATCTACTCTTAAAAAAAACCAAAACCAAAACCCACCAACACATGTAAGTATTGCACCTATATGCCATAGCATTGACCACAATGTAGAAGAAGTTTTATCTACACCTGTGTAACAAAACACTAGCATTGTTGAAGCAATCCAAAAGATTATAGTTCCATACATACCGAGAACATGTGCCAATCTTCTTTTTCCAAAACCTAATTCTGATGTTGTTCCAATGTCATAAACAGTAGTCTTAGCAATAATTTTTGCCTTCTCGGCAGCTCCAACCTCTCTTGTTGCCTGCAATTTTGCTTTTTTCGCATTGTTAAAGAAATAAGTTAAATTTTTGTGATGTATCATCTGAATAATTGTTCCAATAGCTATTAAAAGTACCATTGCAATTATAAAACCTTGCATAACAACAGTAGGAACTACTTCTGATAATAACGAAAATGGATTTGTTTCAAGCATTTTACCCTTATGTTAAATTATTTTAAATAATTTTAAAGTTTTCTAGTCTAGTTAACTCATCATATCAACAAAAACTATGGATAAATTTGTCTTTAATAACAACTAAAAAAATATTTACTTTCTTTTGTAATGTTGTTTTTTTGGGATCACAGACCTAACACCTCCTTGCGGATTCTCCACATCTCCTTCTCTTCTGGGAATTAGATGAATATGACAATGCATAATTGATTGGCCTGCAGACTTTCCTGCATTTGTGCCTATATTAAAACCTTTAACACTAGAGTCTTTTTTTAAAATTTTTTCTTTAGTTTTTAAAATTAAATCGTTACAGGCCTGAATTTCTTCTTTAGTAAGCTCAAAGTATGTCTCTACATGTCTTTTAGGAACGATAAGACTATGAAATTCTGAAACTGGATAGCTATCTATGGATGAATAAGCCAATTGGTTTTCAAACTGAAGCTCTTCTTTTCTGATTTTACAAAATATACAAGGATTGTTTGGATCTTTCATATTTAAACAAGAGAACTATATATTTTATTTAACTTAGTGTAGCAAACAGTCTTTCTTCTCTTCCATTTAAGATCATTTATTTTTGAAACTGATGTTACTCCTTTACCAGATCCAATAAGAATTATTTCATCATAATCATCAATTGATTTAATAGAAATATCTTTAAAATTAATTTTAATTTTCTTGCTTATAAATTTAAGTGTATTTCCAAAATAACAATTTTTTTTAGGAGAAAAAATCTTTCCATTTTTCACAAAAACTAAATTTGAAGTACCAGTTTCTAAAATTTTATCATTGGCGACTAGAGCAATATCAAATTTAGTTGAGTCAACTTTGCTTAATTTTGCTAATATTTTTTTATAATAAAGATTTTTATAATTTGGCTCTACTCTTTTATATTTAAATAATAATAGACTAAAATTGCTTTTTGGTTTTGGTCTTTTTCTGATTGAGACTGATATTAATTTTTTATTTAACGCTATACGAAATAAAGTGTCAGGACTTTTGTATAAATTATTTTTGTCTATTAAATCTTTAACAATATTTTTTAAATTTTTTTTTCTTATTCCATATTTTTTTGAAGATTTTATTAAATTTTCTAGATGTGGTTTTAAAAGTATTAACTTAGGAGGTTTTCCAATCATTCTCATTGTAGTAAATACTCCTCGAGATCCCCAAAGATCTTTGAAAGTAACTTCTTTAAGATTACTAAGCTGATAAGATTTTTTTAATAAGAGTGTTACCATTTTCTGTTAAAAAAGATTCTGGATGAAATTGAAATCCATATATTTTGTTTTGATTGTCTTCAAGACCCATTGGTATTTTTGTTTTACTACATCTCATAGTTATTTTAATTGAATTCGATTTAAATGGCTCCATTAATTTTAATGAATGATATCTTCCAACTTTGAACTGTTGATTTTTTTTAAAAATTTTACTTTGATTATTTGTTTTTATTTTGGATTGAAAGCCATGATAAATTTTTTTTTGCTGTATGATTTTGCCACCTTCATTATGTAAAATCATTTGATAACCTAGACAAATGCCAATAATTTTTTTTTTCCCTTTGTATTTTTTATAAATTTTTGAAGTGGTAGAATAATCCTTTGGTGATCCAGGTCCTGGTGATAAAACGATCACATCACTTTTATCAAGTAATTTAACATTTACTTCATAATAGTTTGAGCAAATTACTTTATCAAATTTTGCAAATTGATGAACAACATTCCAGGTAAAAGAGTCTTGATGATCAATTATGTAAATCATTTAAATAACTCCAGTAAAGATTTTGCTTTAATAAAATTTTCATTAAACTCTTTCTTTGGTGAACTATCTAGTACAACTCCAGATGCAGCAGAAATCTCCGATTGATTTTTATAATTTAATATAGATCTAATTATAATATTAAATTTCATATCTTGATTAAATTTAATAAATCCAAAACTTCCTGTAAAAATATTCCTACTTTCTTTTTCTTGGTTATTTAAAAGTTCTAAAGTTCTAATTTTGGGGCAGCCAATTACAGATCCTCCTGGCATCATTGCCTTGATGATATCAATCAATTTTATATTTTTATTTATTATTCCACCTATCGAAGTAACATAATGAAAAAGATGCTTATATTCCTCAACGTATTTTTTTTTAATAATTTTAACACTTCCAGGTTTACAAATTTTTGATAAATCACTTCTTTCCATATCAACTATCATGTTGTGTTCTTTGGTTTCTTTCTCATTATTTTTAAAATATTTAAGAGCCACATTTTTATTGGATAATAATTTTTTCTTAAATGTACCGGCTATTGGTTTAGTAATTATTTTGTTTTTTATCTTATCAATTAATGTTTCGGGAGAGCAACTTACTATTGAGTAATCCTTATCTTTTATCATAAATGACTCTGGAGAAGCATTAACACGCATTAATTTCCAAAAAAAATTAACCGGATTAATTAATGATTTATTCTTATATTTTGTGCAAATTTTAATTTGATAAGTCTCACCTTCTCTTATTTTTTTTGAAAATAATTCAAATATTTTTTTATATTTTTTGTAAGAAATATTAATTTTAAAAGGACTTAGTATTTGGGTTTTGTTAAATTGATAATTGAATTTATGTTTTTTAATATTAGATATAACTTTAATATCTTTTCTTATTTTAATTATAGTCTCAGGTTTATAAAAAATTCCTTTATAAAAATTTATCCTTTTTTTCTTTTTTAAATTAATACCAATTAAATTGCATAAAATCTCATAACCAAAAAAACCAAGATATAAATCTGTTTCTTTTTTGTATTTTTTTTTCTCAAAAGAATTTAGAAATTTATGTATATTTTTTTTTGTTAAAATAATCTTTTTTGAAAAATCTGTATAAATATTATACCCTTCTTCTACTTTGTAAATTATTAGAGGTTTATCTGATTGATACAGATCCTCTAAATAATAATTAAATTTAAATTTATGCTGGTTGAGTTCTTTCAATTGCTTTCTCTACTATAGGTAAATGTATCAGACCTGCAAAAATTGATAATGCGATAGATCCGTACCATGCATAATCAAAATTTCCATTTAATTCATAGAATACACCACCTAGATATGCCCCTAGGAAAGAACCAATTTGATGGCTTACAAAAACTATTCCATATAAAAGTCCAACATATTTTGTACCAAATATGTGCGCAACAATTCCATTTGTAGGAGGAACTGTTGATAGCCATAAAAAACCAAAAGTAACTCCAAAAACTACTGAATTAAAAATACTTGGTGGTAAGAAAATAAAATAAATTATAGAAACTCCTCTTAATAGATAAATGGCACTTAAAATTTTTTTCTTACTATACCTTGTTGCTAAATAACCGCTTGTAATAGTACCAGCCATATTAAATACACCAATCAAAGCTAAAACCATTGCAGGGGTCCAGTCAGGCAAACCTTTATCTGCCATATAAGTAGGAATGTGTGTTGCTACTAAAGCAATGTGCCAACCACAAACAAAAAAACCTAAAGTGAGATAAATAAAACTTTTGTTTGCAAATGCCTCTTTTAGAGCCTCCCTTACTGTTTGATTATTATCTTGGTTAACTCCTACAGGTATTTTTGGTGTGCTAATAAACAAAGCTACCACTAATCCTATTCCTAAAAGAAGAGAAAAATATAAAAGAGTATTCTCCCAGCCTGTTTCAACTAAAGAATATCTTACAAGTAAAGGTGATACAAAATATCCAAATGAACCTGCACATGTAACAATTCCTGTTGCAATAGTTCTATTGGATGCAGGAAAATGTTTAGCAACTACTGATACTGGGATACCGATTGCAGTGGAGCCTAAGCCAATTCCAATCATCACTCCTATAGTTAAAGTAAAATAACCTCCAGTATTATAGCCAGAATAAAAAAACAAAACTCCAACTAAATAAAAAATAAAACCAATAAAGATTGCAACTGCCCCTCCATATTTATCAGTAATTACACCAAACAAGGGACTAAACACTCCCCAGAGTAATAACTGCAATCCCATAACAAATCCAAAATGGGAGATTGAAATATCTAAATCAGTATTAAAATCAAAATAAAACAAACCAAAGGTCTGTCTTATTCCTAAAGAAATAATTACAACTATAGATGCTGCAATTAAAGTAATTAGTGCTTTTTTACTTATAGTAAAACTTTCTGAACTCATTTTAAAAACTTTAATGCTTGTTTTATATCATTTATTAACTCTTTAGGATCTTCAAGTCCGATATGCATCCTTATTATATGTTCATCCTTATTTATACGTGTAAATTGTCTCTTACCTAGTGCTTGGTGTGTTTGATAAAGAGCTAAGCTTTCAAAACCTCCCCAACTAAATCCATACCCAAAAAGTTTTAAAGAATTAATAAATTTCAAAACTGAGTTTTTATTTTTTGATTTAATTTTAAATCCCAGTAAACCAGAAGCTCCGGAATAATATTTTTTCCATAACTTATAATTTTGACTACCTTTTTTATAGGGATAAAAAACCTTAATTATTTTTTTCTGTTTTGATAAAAACTTTGAAACTTTTAGTGCATTTTCTTGATGTTTTTCTAATCTTATATCTAATGTTCGAATACCTCTTAAAATTAAATATGCGTCATCTGGACCTAATCTTAATCCCGAAACTTTATTTGTTGATTCAACTAAATTAAAAACACGTTTATTAATAGCTAAACTACCACCCATTACGTCAGAATGGCCAGAATAATACTTTGTTGCAGATACAATTGACATGTCAAAACCTAATTTAATTGGTTTTAAAAAGTAAGGTGTTCCCCATGTATTATCTATTGCTGTATAAATTTTATTTTTTTTTGCTAATTGTAATATTTTAGATAAATCTTGGAATTCAAAAGTGTTGCTCCCAGGATTTTCTACAAAAATAAGTTTGGTTTTATTTGTAATTTTAGATTTTAAATCATTTAAATCACTTGGATTATAAAATACAGCTTTAATATTAAATTTTTTTAAATATTTTTCTGTAAGAAGTCTTGAAGGAGAGTATACAGAGTCTGTTACTAATATTTCATCTTCTGGCTTTACAACGCTCATCACCGCTAAAAAAATAGAACCAAACCCTGTTGGGGTTAAGTATACCTTATAGCAGTCTTCTATTGTCTTTAAAATTTGTTGAAGTGCATAAGTGGTTGGGGTACCTTGTCTGCCATAATCAAAATTTCCACTAACTGGATCTTTTAAATACCTGTTTTGTGTTTTTTTAATTTCCTGTAATGATTTAAAAATAATAGTTGAGGCTCGAACAACAGGAGGATTTACTGACTGATTATGAAAATCTTTAGCAGTATGTTTAAGGAAAGTCTTTAAAGAATTGCCCATAATAAATTTGATATGTTATTAAGACAATGCTATATCCCAATAAAAACGTCAATAAAATTAAATGGAACTAAATGAGTTACCCAAAAAAACATAGGGGCCGAAGAAAGCAGGGCTCCAAAAAAAGAAGAGCTAAAAGAAAAAATAAAAAGAAATAGTTTAATTTCTGGTCAAATGCTCGGCTTTGAAAATAATAGATCACTTCTTCGAATATACAGCATTATAATATTTGTTACTGGAGTTTTAGGATTAATTGGAAGTTTAATACTGCATAATTCAATAAGTTCATTTAATTTTAAATCTCATTTCCCTTACTCAGATTCAAAACATCTAAAAATTACTTGTGACAAAAAAAATAAATTTTGTAAAAATATATTAATACCAAACAAAATTTCATTATTAGATAAATGTTCTAAAAAACATTTTAGAATTAAAGTTAGACTTAATGATGAAAAATATCCTGGGGGATATGAAGCATATATTGAACAACTTTTGAAAAACAGTTTTGAAAGTTTAACAAATCAAAAAATAACTATTGAGCCTTATATATTTAGAGAAATTAACAAAAGCTGTATTAAAAATTTTGAAATATATTGGTTATACAAATTTTTTCCATATCCTTTTGAAAAAATAAATCAGGTCAAAAAAAATATTAATTATATATCAGCAACTGGATCTAATACTGTAAATCCATTTTTTTATGGTGAAACATCAATAAGCAACATTGCTAAAAGATATCCTGTTAACTATTTTTTTAAAACTTTAATGTTTGCTTTATCTATTACTTTGTTTTTATATTGGGGAAAATTTAATACGATTTTTAATTTAATAGAAAAAAATAAAAGAACAGAACTATTTTATTTTTTTGGTTTAATATCAGCAGTTTCTTTGTTTTTTCATATATTTTTTTTAGGAGTGATATTTGAAACTCAATTGTTTAATAAAATAAAATCATTTTTTATAGTTTTTTTTATATTTTTTGAAATTTTAGCTCAAATAATTCTTACCTTAAGACTTTATAAAATAAAAGAAATAACATTTAATTTTTTTAATCTAAAAATTCTTAAATTAAAAATTTATTTTATAACAATTGTTAGTGTGTTGTCCGTATTTGCCATTTATATAATTAGAGTTACTGAAACAAATTTTGAGAATATATTTGAGTGGAATTTTTTTACATTTTTACTTTTTTTTTATTTTTTAACTTTTATAATGATAAAAAAAAATCAAATTTCAATCCATCCGCCGCCTAAAACTTTATAACCAAACTCATCCTTATTATAAAATACACATGCCTGACCAGGTGAAATTCCATCTTCTGAATCAAATAAATTAACAATTGCTTTACCATCGTTTAATAAATCAACTTTTGCTTTTAATAGAGTGCCGGTTGATCTAACTTTTACCAAGACATTTTGCTGTAAATCTTCCATATTAGTTAATAAATTTATTTCCTTTAAATTTATTACCTTTTTTCCAAGCATCTCTTTAGATCCAACTATTATTTCATTTTTATCAGAATTAATCTTTAATACATAAAGGGCCTCTTTATCTGAAACTTTAATGCCTTTACGTTGTCCAATGGTAAAATTTATAATTCCATCATGAACACCAATTATATCACCATTTAAATTTTTTATGTTTCCTTTCTGAAAAGAGTCGGGCCTAAACTTTTGTATTACAGAAGCATAATCACCATTTGGAACAAAACAAATGTCTTGACTATCAGGTTTATCTGCAACGTTTAAATCTAAATTTTTTGCAATTTCTCTTGTCTTGTCTTTCATCATTCCACCTAATGGGAATCTTAAATAATTTAGTTGTTCTCTAGTTGTATTAAATAAAAAATAACTTTGGTCTCTATTTTCATCAATAGCTCTATACATGTTTGTAGTTTTATTTTCTGTAACACTTTTTACATAATGTCCAGTTACTAACGCATCCGCTTTAAGTTCTTTCGAAACTTCAAACAAATCTTTAAACTTAACAGTTTGATTGCATTGAACACACGGAATTGGAGTTTCACCTTTTAAATAACTCTCAACAAAATTATTTATAACGCCTTGTTTAAACTTATCTTGGTAATATAAAATTTTATGCTCTATACCTAGTTTATGAGCGACACGTTTTGCGTCCATTATATCTTGACCTGAGCAACACTGTTTTGATACTGCTACCTCTTTACCAGCGTCATAAAGTTTTAAGGTAATTCCAATTACTTTATAACCCTCTTTTTTCATAATACCTGCAACAGTAGAGGAGTCTACTCCCCCCGACATTGCAACAACTACAGTAGTATCTGATGGTTTTTTATTCAAACCGATAGAATTTAAATTTTTATTCATTGGGTGATATTTATACTTATTTACAATATAAGTTAAAATAAATGATTTTAGATTATGAACCAGGTGACAAAGTCACTAATCCTCAACATATAGAATGGGGTATTGGGCAAGTACAATCTATAATTAACGACAAAGTGACAGTTAATTTTGAAAATGCTGGAAAAAAAGTGATTAACGCAAAAAACGTAGAACTTAAAAAACTTGGAAAATAAAGGTGAAATTTAAAGAGATTGTAGAAAGTTTAGTTGAAAATTTTTTAGAGGCAGGAGATTTGGCAATTCAATTAAGAAAAGAAGGTTTGGTTAAAAAAATAAAATCAGATAATACACCAGTAAGTAATGGTGATCTGGAAGTAAACAAATTTATATCAAACAAAATTTCTAAAGTTACTCCTGATTTACCTATAATATCTGAAGAGACATCTGATAATAAGGCTATTAAAAATTTAAAGAATTTCTGGCTCATTGATCCAATAGATGGAACTTATGACTATATTAATGGATTAGAAGAATTTACAATTAATGCTGGTTTAATAATTAACAATAGACCAGTTGCAGGATTAATAAATGCTCCTGCAAAAAAAAGGATGTTTTACTCATATGAAAAAGGCAATTCATTTGAATTTAGTGATGGTAAAACAATTAACTTAAGCAATAAGCCTTTTAATAAGTCAGAAAATTTAAAATTTATTTCATACTCAAATAAAATAAAACCTGAAATTCAAAAGATTTATGATGATTTAGGGGTAAAAGAAAACATTAGAATGAAAAGTTCTTTGAAATTCTGTGTCGTTGCTGCTGGTGAATATGATGGTTATGTTGCTGAACCTAGGGCATATGAATGGGATATAGCAGCTGGTCATGCAATTTTGGAACATGCAGGTGGGAATGTAACAGATTTTGAAGGAAATGAAATTTTATATGGTAAAAAAAATTTAAAAAATCCAAGTATAATTTTGAAAAATAAAAATATTTTATAATGGATGATCAATTAAGAATAATACTAATAATTATTGTTGCTGTTTCAATTTTTGGGTTGTTGGTGTTTGTTTTCGTAAAAAATTACATAAGAAATAAAATAAATCAGCTTGTAAAAGAAGAAAAAGATAAAAATTCAAAGTAGGTTTATTATTTTTAGATATTCGTCTTTTTTTATATCCATTACCTTTTTTGATGTTTCAAAATCAAAACCATTTCTTGCAAGCAAAGATATATCTTTTTTATAAAATAAAGTTCTGTTATCTTCTACTCTAGCTGGGCCAATTCTTTTCTTTTTACATAATTTTATTGCAGAAAAAAAATCTTGGTCAGAATTGTCTTCTTTTATTTTATCAACTGTATCTTTGATAAATGTTTCATCTATTCCTTTTCCTATTAAATAATTTCTAATTTTGTTAATTGAATTTCCTCTTTGAATCATGCTTTTAGCTTTACTTTCGGAATAAAATTGATCATTTATAAATCTGTTTTTTTCTAAGTCAGACAAAACAATATCAATCAATTTATTTACATCTTTTTTTCTCACATCAGATGCTGATAGTTTCATGTATTTTTTTAATAAATAAGTTTTGAGTTGTTGTTTTGAAGGAGCGTACTTTTCAACATAAGCATAGGCAAAATTACGCATCTCATCTACAGTTAGTTGAAGTGTTTTTTTTCTATTTCTTATAGGAATCATTAATAGATTTAATATAATATATCTATATGATTGAACAAATTTATACTTATTTCTCCATTGAGACACTTTACATGTGGATCAACCTTGGAGTTCTACCTTTTTGGTTTATCTTGATAGTATTTCCTCAATCACATTTAAGTAGAATTTTCGTAACATCAATTTTTCCTTTTTTCATTTTAAGCGGTGTGTATATCTTCATTTTATATCAATCTTATTTAATTGGTTATGATTTTGATGGAAATTTCACTCTTTACTTAGGTCTAAGTGAGCTTTCTAGATTGTTTGAGGATCATTTGTACATAATGATATTTTGGACTCATTTTATAGCAATTAACTTATTTATTGGTGGCTGGATTGTTAAAGACTCTCAAAAGTTTACTATTAATAAAGTTTTAATAGCTGTTCCTTTAATTGTGACATATTTAATTGGTCCAATAGGTTTATTTTTATATTGGATAATTAGAATTTTTTACGCCAAAAGAATAAATTTATATGAATAATCATATAGATTTTTATTTCGATATAATTAGCCCTTATGCATATATTGCACATAAAAAAATTCTTAAACATAAAAATATAGTATTTAATTATAAACCAATTTACTTAGGTGGTCTTCATAAGCTTGCTGGTATAGATTCTCCTGCGTTTAATAAATATAAATTGAGAAATAATATTAATGATTGCAATTTAGTATCTGAAAAAAATAATATTGAATTCAAATGGAATTCTAATTTTCCAATAAATTCTTTAAATATTATGAGAGGATATCTTTATGTTGAAGAGAATAAAAAAATTGATTACTTAAATTGTTTTTTTGATGCTTACTGGAAAGATGATCGTGACTTATCAAGTGTTGAGAATATTTCTAAATTAATAAGAAATCTAGATATAGATATTGAAGAATTTTTTCAATTTATAAAACAACAATCAATTAAAGATAAATTGATTAAATTAACTACTGATGCTTTTCAAAAAGAAGTTTTTGGAACCCCAACTTTTATAGTTAATAATAAAATTTTCTGGGGACAAGATAGACTTGAATATGCTTTAGAAGAATTTGCTAATAATTAAATTATTTTAAATTTACTACTAGCTATAGACCCAAACCCACCATCAATATGTGATACTTTTTGATATCCCATATCTTTTAATGATTTTACAGCTAGAGCCGATCTTACACCTCCTGCACAAAATAAAACAAATTCTTTATTTTGGTCTATTTTTCCATTTTCAAATATTGGGCTATTAGGATCTAAATATACCTCAAGCATTCCTCTGGGAATATGACTTGCTCCCTCAACCCTACCTGTGTTCTCTAACTCATTACTTTCTCTTATATCAATAAGATTACAATTTTTATTTTGGACCATTTGATAAGCTTCTTCAGCATCAATCGTTTTAATTTCATTCATAGCTTCAGAAACTAAATTTTGAATTGTTTTTACATTCATAATTTTATTTTAAATTACCTGAAAAATATTATATTGCTATCAAATTATGCTAAAAATTAATTCCAAAGCTCCTTCCTTTACAGTTACATCAACTACAAATAATAAATACTCATTAAAAGATTCGATCGGAAAATATGTTGTTTTGTATTTTTATCCAAAAGACGATACTCCTGGATGTACTATGGAAACTAATGATTTTAATAAGCTCTTATCTAAATTTAAAAAATTAAACTGTGAAGTCTATGGGCTATCAAAAGATAGTTTAAAAAGTCATGATAAATTTAGAGATAAATACAAAATTAAGTTTGATTTACTTGCTGACGAGGATATTAAAGTTCTTAAAAAGTATAAAGTTTGGGGTAAGAAAAAATTTATGGGCCGCGAGTTTATGGGAATAATTAGGTCGACTTATTTAATCGATAAAAAAGGTAAAATACTTAAGGTTTGGAATAATGTTAAAGTTAAGGATCATGCTAAGGAAGTATTTAAAACTCTTCAAAGCATTGTAAAAAAATAAAAAAAAAGCCCCTTATTTCTAAGGGGCCTTTGGTTAACTAACTAGAGAGAGAGATTATAGTTAATTCTTTTTATTAGAGGCTCTTCAATGAGATAACGACATGGAGATCGAAGAGCCTCTATATTGCATGCAATTAGTCTCGTATTGCGTATGCTATTACTCCTGTTTCAGTTACGTCGGTACCTTTGGCTTCAGCCTCTTTACTTAGTCTTATTCCAAAAGTAGCTTTCATAGCTGAGAACACGATATATGACACCACAAATACAAAAATGTTAATTGAAAGCACACCAATTAATTGTGCACTAAACGATGCATCTGAGTTTGTTAATGGCACTGCCAGTGTTCCCCATATTCCAGCAAACATGTGAGCTGGAATTGCACCTACAACATCATCAAGTTTGAAACTAAAAAGTAATTTTGTTCCAAACACAACGATTAAACCACCCACAGCTCCTATGAAAATTGCTGCTAAAGGCGATGGTGCTAATGGTTCAGCTGTTACAGCCACAAGACCACCAATTGCTCCGTTTAACATTTGAATAACGTCAGTTTTACCAAACATTAATCTTGTAATAATTGCAGCGGCCATTACACCACCAGCAGCAGCAAGATTAGTGTTTATAAAAATACTTGACACAGCAACTGCATCATCAAATGTTCCGATAGCTAGTTGAGATCCACCATTGAAACCGAACCAACCTAACCATAAGATGAATACACCAACTGTTACCAGTGGAATTGAAGAAGCAGCAAAAGGTCTAATAGCTTTTGCTTCACCTTTGCTTCCAAATCTGCCATATCTAGCACCTAACAACATGATACCTGCTAAAGCAGCTGCACCACCTGTTGAGTGTACTAATGTAGAACCAGCAAAATCTGAGAAGCCTAGTTCTGCTAACCAGCCTCCACCCCATTGCCAACCCATAACGATTGGATAAATAATTCCTGATAAGATAGCTGCAAAAAGAAAGAAAGGCCAAAGTTTTACTCTTTCAGCCATTGCTCCTGAACAAATTGAAACTGTTGTTGCACAAAAAACCATTTGAAAATACCAGTCAGAACCATCAGCATATCCAGTATCAACTGAACTTGCATCTGACCATGGTGTGAATGTTCCTATATATCCACCCTCTGGTATCCCGTACGCTAAGTTATATCCAAATAACCAAAACATAATCCCAGCAATTGAGTAAAGACCGATGTTCTTTGCACAAATCACAGAAACACTTTTAGAAGTTACCATTCCAGATTCTAGCATCGCAAAACCTGCTGCCATGAACATGACCATGAAACCACACATTAAAAATAATAGTGAGTTGAATATAGCTTGAACTTCAGCAGAAACTGTAGTTTCTGCCATACCCGCGCTGCTCATGTTTAATAAAAATATTAAACTAAGAATTGGTGCGGACATTTTTTTTATAAATTTAGTCATAAGACCTCCACTTGTTAAAGAGATGTCTTATAGTTTTAATATAATTTAAAAGTAACGCTGATTAGGAAAAGTGGCTATGCATTTTTTGCATATAGTAACAGCCCTGAACGTGTTTCTAAAACGTTAGGGCTGTTAAATAAATATTATCTGTTGAATACTTCTTTTAAAGCTTTAGCTGGTAAGAATTTTACCTTTTGAGAAGCAGCGATTTGAATTTGCTCACCTGTTCTAGGGTTTCTTCCAACTCTTGCTTTTCTTTTAGCAACTTTGTAAGTACCAAATCCTGCAATTTTAACAGAATCATCACCTTTTAGAGCATCTAAAATAGTGTTGGTAATTGTATCAAAAGTTCGCTCAGCATCTGCCTTGCTCAAATTTAATGAGCCAGAAAGCTTAGCAATTAGTTGTTTTTTGTTCATTTTAGCTCCGGTTTTGTTGGTTATATTTATACTTATCATAAACGTTGATAAATCAAGCTTTTTTTTAGTGTTAATTTTTTAAATACACACAATATCTTGTAAAAGCTTAAATAAACCTTGATTTTATTAACTTTTTGAAGCTTTAAAATTTATTAATTATCTAAATAACCCTAGGTCTTTAAGATCATTAAATGTGGTGAAAAACATCAATGATAGCAACAAAAACAATCCGATTCGAAAAAAACCTTCTTGAGTTTTTTGAGACAGAGGCCTGCCTAAAACTTTCTCAAATGCATAAAACATTAAATGTCCTCCATCTAACATTGGTATTGGAAATAGATTAATAAGCCCTAAGCTAATTGAAATATAAGCCATCATACTAATGAAAGCCAACACCCCAAACGTTGCCACTTGTCCAGAAATTTTAGCAATTCTTATTGGGCCTCCCAATTGAGAGGTGTCAGCTTTACCTAAAATCATTCCTCCAATGTATTTTAGTGAGGAAACGCTCACAAAATAAACCTCATAACCTGCATGGTATAAAGCCTGAGCAGGTCCTAATTTAACATGGTTAACTTTATTATTATAGGCACCAAGCTTAATACCAACCATTCTTTTATTAATTTTATTTCCCAATCCATCATCACCTTCAACAATGTTTGGCTTAATTTTTAAGATTAATTCTTCGTAAGATCGCTTAACTTTAAAATCAATAAAATCACTAGTAGACATGGTAATAAATTTAGAAACTTCCATAATACTTTTAACTTCATTTCCATCTATTTCTAAAATTATATCTTCAGCTTTTAGTCCTCCTATCATTGCAGGACTATCTTTTTGAACTTCATTTATGACTGCGGGAGTAAAATCTTTACCTATAAAAGTGTAAATTGAAAAAAATATCACTAAGGCTAACAAAAAATTAGCTAAAGGACCACCAAATACAATTAAAACTCTTTGATATAATGGTTTTAAAATAAATAATTTTTCTCTCTCTTCCTCATTGTACTTTTCCAAAATTTCTTGATGATCAGCTTGAGAATAAACATTTCTGTCCCCAAAAAATTTAACATATCCACCTAAAGGAATTGCACATATTTTCCATCTTGTGCCTGATTTATCATTCCATCCAAATAATTCTTTACCGAAACCAATTGAAAAATCTGTAACACCTACTCCATATTTTCTCGCAAAATAGTAATGTCCATATTCATGAATAAAAACAACAACAAGAATTAAAATTAAAAAAGGTACTAAATAACTTAACATACTTTATCTTATAATTTTATTTATTATTAACAACCTTCAATAAACAACTAAATTGACGCCATTTTAAATTGGTTGGACCAATGAAGCACTATTGTTAGTTGGTTTATTAACATCTTTTGAAACTTCATGAAAAATAAGATCAGGTATTTTACGTTCCTTCAAAAAAGTTGATCCCTGAAGTTCTATATTTAAATAACTATTAATATCTGTTTGGTTAAGAATTACTGGCTGACGATGATGAATTTCTTTTATGTTATCTTTTGCATCCTCAGTAATTAGACAAAATTGATTATCTTCAAAAATACCTGCTAAATAAATAGGATTGGAATCTTTACGAATAAAATAATGTGGAATTTTTTCTTTTTCTTCTCTTTTCCATTCAAAAAAACCATCAGCAACTGCAACACATCGATTATTTTTAATCAATTTTTTAAAAGAAACTTTTTCATCAATAGTCTCTAATCTTGCATTAATCAATGCTTTAAAATCTTTATCTTTAGCCCATGCTGGAATTAAACCCCATTGTAAATTTTCTAAAGTATTTCCATTTTTATATTTTTTAATTACAGGCAGTTTTTGATATGGATGTGCATTATAGTTTTCAGTATCTTCAACTTGAATTGCAGATTTAATTAATTTATTTGTTTTTGTTACAGGGTTTTTTACTACGTATCTTCCACACATTATATTGTTTGCTGTTTCATTAATTCCTCTATTTGCTTAATCATAATTTTTGGTGATCTCATAGCAGGATAAATTTCTTGCGCTTGTTTGTAACTTCTAATTGCTTTTTCATAATTTTTAAGTTGAATATTTACTAAACCTTGCCCTGCTAAAGCTCCAAAGTGTCTTTGTTCTAAGGCTAATACTTGATCTATATCATCTTGAGATTTTTGAAATTCTCCTAACATATAAAGTACAGTTGCTCTTTTATTCCAAGCTTCAGCCCAATTTTGATCAAGATTAATAACTTCAGTAAAAATATCTTTAGCTTTCATATAGTTTTGTTCTCTTACAAATTGAGAGCCCTCTTCTAATCTTGCAGTAAGTCTTTCATCTGTTGGATGGGTACTCCATAAAGCCCAAATTTCTTGTTCAATTATAAAAGCTACTTTCGATTTATTTGCTTTTAACTCATTAAACAATTGGTTCAGTCTATTATCCCTTTCGTTTGCTAAAGAGCTAACCTGTGAAAATAAATAAACCAAAATTACTAACAATAACTTCTTCATATTGAGATTCTATCAAATATTAGAATTAGAGTCTTTGGTCTTAAGTGTCTTTGTTGTTATTTTTACAACTATAAAAAGAAATGTCTTTTTCTTTTTCCTCTTGTTTTATATTGGTTGTGATTTCGTGAATAAGTTCGCCTGTTTTTCTAGTATAGACTGCAGACTCAGAGTAATTTCTCTCTTTATCGAAAGCTTGAATTAAGAATATATCCTTATTCGAAATTTTTACTTCTAAATCAATTTTATTAAAAAATTCCGATAAATTTTTAACATTTAGAACATCTGGTGTTTTAGACTCAATTATTAACTTATTAATATCTTTTCTTTTAATTTGATCTTTTGTGAAAGATTCAAAGTTATGTTCTGGATTTTTTAAAATTACTTTTTCAAATTTACAATTTAAGTTCAAATTAGAATTTAGTGTAATATTTGTATTTTGAGCTTGAGCAAAACTAAAGCAACACAATAAGCTAAATATTGATAGAAAGATTTTCATTTAATTTATTATATTAATAATACTTTTTTTTATTGTTTCACTTACTTTTATTGTTCCTTCTTTGTTGGGATGTATGCCGTCTTGTTGATTCAAACTTGGATTAAGTGCCACACCTTCAAGAAGAAACGGGATTAATGGTATATTGTACTTTTTTGATAACTTTGGATAAATAGCATCAAATTCTTTTTTATATGTTTCTCCATGAGTATTTGGTGCTACCATTCCAGCTAAAATAATTTTTATTTTTTTATTCTGGGCAATATTTATTATTTGTTTTAAATTTGTTTCAGTTTCACCTGGTTGAATTCCTCTGAGCATATCATTGGCTCCTAATCCTAAAATAATTAAATCTATTCCTGGTTCGGATAAGCTCCAATCAGCTCTATTTAATCCACCTGAAGAAGTGCTTCCAGAAACACTTCCATTAATGACTTTAATGTTTAAACCAGCTTGCTTGAGATTATTTTCTAAAACTATTGATAAATGATGTTCTTTAGGTAATCCATATCCGGCCATCAAACTATCACCAAATAAGACTATCTTTTCTATTGCACTTGCATTTATGTGCACTAGAAAGATTATCATAATTTTAATAAATATAGTTTTATTCATGAGTAATCTTCTTAAATTAAAAAAAATAAATCTCAAATACCAAACTGGTAAAGATAGTATCAGTGTTTTAAAAAATATTAATTTAAATATAAAGAAAAAAGAAACAGTTTCTGTTGTTGGAGAAAGTGGCTCAGGAAAAACAAGTTTAATAATGTTAATTGGAGGCTTAGAAAAACCAACCTCTGGTAAAATAATTTTTAATGATCAAGAAATAACAGGTCTGGGTGAGGACGAAGTATCTGAGATAAGGAAGAAAAATATTGGAATAATATTTCAGTCATTTTATTTAATTCCTAATTACACAGCGGTCGAAAATGTTGCGCTTACACTTGAGCTTAATAATTTTAAAAATCCAGAAAAAGAAGCAAAAATTTTATTAGACCGTTTTGGTTTGAAACATCGTTTTAACAATCTACCAAGTCAATTATCAGGCGGTGAACAACAAAGGGTTGCAATCGCTAGAGCAATTGCGATGAAACCAGAACTAATCTTAGCTGATGAACCAACAGGAAACTTAGATACTGAAAATTCTATTATGATCGCAAATATTTTATTTAAGTATGTTAAAGAAGAAAATTCTTCTTTAATCATGGTAACTCATGATCCCAAGCTTGCTGAGAAAGCTAAAAGAAAGATAAAAATTAAAGATGGAAAAATTAAATAATCCTTCAGAATTTAGTTTGATTTTTAAATATGCTTTAAAAGACTTAGGCAGAAATTATCATAAAATTTCAAGTATTATTGTTACGCTATTTATAAGTCTGTTTATCTTAAGTGCTATTTTCACAATTGAAGATAGTCTTAAAAAAGAACTAAATGATAATGCAAGAGCACTTTTAGGTGGAGATTTAGAGATTGATTATAATCGTAATCAGGGAAATTTAGATTTAATTAACCAAGTAAAAGAGTTTGCAACTGTTTCTCAAATGATTGAGTTCAGTACTATGCTGTCAACTACTGGCAGAGAAAAAAATAAATCATTATTTACTAGAATTAAAACTGTGGATGAAAAATATCCATTATATGGAAATGTTATTTATGAGCCAATTGATGCTTATGAAAGAATGCAAAAAGAACCTAATACTATCCTGATCAATGAAAGTTTATCAAAGACTCTAAATATTAAAATTAATGAAATAGTAAAAGTTCAAGAACAAAATTTTACAGTAATTGGAATTATTAAATCAGTACCAGATGTAAGTGGATTTGTTGCATTTGGCGATTGGGCTTTAGCAGGAAAACAAACTCTAGAAATTTTAAAACTAAACGGAATTGGAAGCTTTTTAAATTATGAATACAAAGTAAAGTTTAATGAAAATGATACTCCAGAAGAAATTGAACAAAGAATTGAAAAAATCTTTAAAGACGACCAAAAAGTAAAACTTAGATATCCTGAAAATTCTGCAAGTGGAATAAAAAGAATTATTAATAATTTTTCACAATTTTTATCTCTTGTATCTATCAGTGCTATGTTGATAGCAGGTATTGGAATAGCAAATACTTTACTTTCATTTATTAATCAAAACAATATGTCGATAGCTGTACGTAAAGCAGTTGGTTTTTATTCAGGCAATATTAAAACACTATATTACCTTCAGTTATTTATACTTTTATTTATTATAACTGTTATTGCTTATGGATCGAGTTTTTTAATTGTACCAATAGTAGATAAATATTTATCTGATGGATTGGGATTAAATGTTTATCCAGTATTTTCAATTCTTAATTTTTTTAAAATATTTTTAGTAGGATTATTGGTGCTTGTAATTTTTTCTATCCCAACAATCAGTTCTATTGACCAAGTTAAAGCTTCTAATTTATTTAGAAACGTATTTCAAAATCTTCAATTTTATTATTCTAAGAAATCAGTTTTTTTAAGCTTTATTTTATTATCTATCTTAATTTTATTATTCACAGTTGGATCTGAGCAACCTTCTTATAGCTTAGGTTACTTTGCTGCTTTTTTTGTTTGTTTAATTGTATTTTTCTTACTTTCAAAATTAATCATTTTTTTTCTAAAAAAATTCAAATCGAGTCCAATAATCTCTTTAAAAGTTTCAATTAAAAATATTACCCAAACAAAAAGTATAACTCCCATTACCGTTATGTCACTTGGCTTAGGGGTTACTTTGTTACTGACCTTAGCCTTAGTTGGTACAAATTTTCAAAGAGAAATTGCTAAATCTATTCCTGATATTGCACCTGATTATTTCTTTGTTGGTATTCAAAATGGAGAAAGAGATAAATTTGAACAAGGTATTTTAAATATGGATCCAAATGCATCTATTGAAATCGTACCAATGGTATCATCTGGAATTGTGAAAATTAATGGTTTGGATCCTAACACTTATATTAAACCAGATAATGATAGTTACTGGGTAATTGGTAGTGAAAGAAGATCTTCATGGGTGGAAAATATACCTGATGATAATCCAATTTTAGAAGGTAAATGGTGGGATTTATCAAACCCAAATCAACTTCAAATATCTTTAGATGCAAAAGTGGCTAAAGATTTTAATATTCAGTTAGGTGATATTTTCACTTTAAATGTTTATGGACGAGAAATTGAAGGAGAGGTCATTAATTTTAGAGAAGTAGATTATCGAGATTTGAGCATCAACTTTGTAATGTTATTTAATCCTCAATTTGCAAAAAATATTCCACACGAATATTTGGCTACTGCAAAATTTAATTCAAATAAATTTGATGAAACTGAAATGCTTGAAATCATGCCAAGTTTATCAATGATAAAAATTGCAGATTATTTATCTAAAGTTACAGCTGTTTTAAATAAAGTATTTATTGCAGTTACTTTAATTTCAGCGGTTACCATTGTTATTGGTTTAATTGTAATTTCAAGTGCAATCATGGTTCAAGGAAAAGTTAAAGAATATCAAAATTTAGTATTTAAAATTTTAGGTTTTTCAAAAAAACAAATTGTTTTTTCATCGTTAATTGAATTCATTATTATTTTTAAATCTGTAATTTTGATTGCAATATTCTTTGCAATAATTGGTTCAAAATTTATAATGAAAAATATTTTTGAGCTAGAATGGATGTTTGACTTTAAAGTTTTAATTTATTTAGGATTTTCTATTGGATTTGTTACTTTAATTTTAATATTGTTAACAAACTTAAAATATCTAAATCCTAAAGTTTATCCTCTAATAAGAAATCAATAATTAGAATTTAGTAATTTTACTATCTAAAGAAATCAGATTTAATTCTAATTTAAGTTTTGGAAATCTTTTTTTTATTTGTTTTTTAATTTTAGAAAACGAATCTTTATGAATTTTTTTTTCATTGGCCGGACTAAATTCTTTTTTTCCATTAGCAATTTTAGCTGCACCACAATCTTTATGATTAATAACAATTAATTTTTCTATTTTGTGTAATTGAATAGAGGTTCCTAAATTATCATAAAAAGTTTTATGCCATTGCTTAAATTTATTATGTGTAACTCCAACTGCCGCACCTGCAATTGTGAATGCACTATATTTTCCTGTCAATTTTTTTTTCTTTAAGTGATTATGAACTAAATGTTGAAATCTTGGATCCATACAAGACAATACCATTGCTTTAAATTTGTATTTCTTCAATTTAATTTCACTTTAAACATGGCCTCATTTCTTCTATTCATTGGTAAGGTAAATGGACTGTCATATGTTGCTCTAATAGGTGGGCTTATAATAAATATACTATTTTTTTGTAACTCTTTTTCTAAAATTTCTTTATATTTAAGAAAATTTCCATTTGATGCTCGCCCAGAATACTTCAACACCGCGTAGTATCCCCCTTCAATATTAACTATTTTAACATCTTTCCTGCTCGGATTTGGTACATTTTCTGAGTTAAATTTTGAAGGTAAATAAAATTGCATACTCATATTTCCATTTTTCTCAACTTGGGTAACTGGAGTTGTCATTTTAATTTTCTCCTGGGTATCATTTCTACCTGAAATGTAATTAAATAATTTTCTAAAGTTACTATCTATTCCAAATGTCATTGTTTCTACCGCTAAACGATCAGAATATTTCCTAATCTCATATACCTCATTTTTTGAGACAACTTCATAATTTGCTTCTTCATAAGCCATAACCGTAGAATATGGTAAAATAAATAAAGTACAAAATACTATTAAATAAAGTTTAATAATTCTCATTGTTACATAACTTTGTATTCAAAATTTTGTGTAGTTTCATTGATTTGAATTAATTTAGCTCCATTTCTTTCATGAAAATTAGTTGCCATTTCTGTTAGTGGTGAAAGGGTTACCAATCTATTTAAATGATTGGATTTTTTTATATTTTTAAACACTTCTTTTACAATTAATTTTCCCCCACCCTTTTTTTTGGACCAGACAGTATAAGCAACAGCTATTTGACCACCTGATTGATCCCTCATAGCAGTTTGTAGAAATGCATCTGTGCTTAACTTCTCTAACTCTTCAACACTTTTTGGAATTTCATTTGTGTAAGCAAAACACATTACCGCATGAATTTCTCCTTGATATTCAACACCAAATATTTTTCTTCCATATCCTGTTCTAAACATATTATCCAATTCTGGTCTAACTGGATCCTCTTCGGGATTACATTCTTTAAGCTCAACAAGTTTTGCACCTTTAACCCACCCAAAAAAATTATCAATATTTTTAGTTAAAACTTGTCTATTTTTTCTTAATCTTGCTTTAATTCTCGGATTAAATTTTTTTTTCATTTTAATAATAATTATCTATCATTTATTTTAAATTTTTAATGCGTTATTAAATCATACCAGATAATCATACAAAAGCTTTGCACTAGTAACAAAAATTAAAGCATATAAAATATTATAAAATAATTTTTCTTCAATAATTTTAAGTAATTGATATCCAATTAATATTCCCAATAATGCAACTGGAAACAATGTTGCCGACTGTTTAAAAGACTCAAAGTTTGTCATTGATAAACTAACGTACAATGGAAGTTTAATTAAATTTACGAAAGTAAAAAAGAATATTCTTGTACCTACATAAATTTCTTTTTTCATTCTAAGTGGAAGTAAATAAAGGCTAGTTGGAGTTCCTCCTGCATGTACACAAAAACTTGTAAACCCTGCCACGGCTGAACATGTACCACCTTTAAAAAAGCTTTTTTCTGATTTTTTTTCCTTATTTTTTTTAAAAAAAAAGTAATGTCCTGCAAACAAGAAGCCCATAACTCCAATAATGAATTTTAGTAATTCTTCTGAAAAATATGAAAAAGTTAATGATCCAATAAATATCCCAATAGCTGCAAATGGAACCATTAATTTTAAAGTTCCTAAGTCAAATTCTTTTCTATATTTATAAACAGCGATAAAATCTGAAAATATTAATATTGGTAAAATAATTCCTAAAGCTTGATTTAATGGCATCACTATCGTCATTAATGGAACAGAAATTAAAGTCATTGAGCCACCAAGACCTGATTTTGCAATTCCATATAAAATAATAGCAGGAACAACAGTTAAGAAAAATAAGAGGTTTATTTCCATCTATTTAACGATTTTAATAATTTTGACCCTAAAGGACTAATTGGTTCTTGAAGAATAATTTCTTTTTTGGTTTTTTGTTTTACTAATTCTAATAATTTAGTTGCCAAACCTTGTTTTCTAAAAATTGGATTAACAAAAATATACTCTACCTCGCCTTTATCATTAAATCTAACAAAGCCTATTGTTGTATTTTCATTTTTAAAGGTAAAAACTCCATCTGTTTCCTTTATTTCAAAATTTGAAACATCAAGACTGTTCATAAATCCTAGTAATTCAGGAGCAACAGGATTACCGCAATTGCAGCAATTATGGAGCTTACGACAACATAATTAAGCTTAATATTGAATTTTTTTTCTACAAATTCTGTAATTTTCTCCCAGAACAAAACAATCAAAAAAATAATAATTGCTGGAATAATATATTTAATCATTATTTATGCTTTAATATTATAACCTTTTTTAAGAAGACTTGTTACTATCACTATACAAATAATCAAAAAACTTAACATTAAACCAACACTTATCCATATATTAAAATCTGATACTCCATAAAATGAAAATCTTAGTCCATTAATCAAATATACTACTGGATTAAAATATGTAACTATTTGCCAAAACTCAGGAAGCATATCTAAAGAATATAAGCTTCCACCTAAAAAAACCATGGGAGTTATAACAAGAGTAGGTATAATTGACATCTGTTCAAAATTAGAACTCATCAATCCAATTAAAAAACCGAACAATGCAAAAGTAAATGAAACTAATACTAAAAGAAAAATCATTAATATTGGGAATTTTACTTCAACTTCAACAAAAAAAGTTGAAGTAACAAATATCATACAACCTACAATTAAAGTTTTAGTTGCTCCTGCGCCAACAAATGCAAGAACTATTTCTAATGTTGATATTGGTGCTGCTAAAATTTCATAAATTGTTCCATTAAATTTAGGAAAAAAAATACCAAAAGATGTATTGCTTATTGATTGAGTTAATAATGTAAGCATCAACAAACCAGGTACAATATATGATCCATAACTAATGCCATCAATATTTTCAACATAGCCTCCGATTACTGAACCAAAAACAATAAAATATAAAGAAGTAGATAATACTGGTGATAATAAAGATTGCATCAATGTTCGTCTAAATCTATCCATCTCATGAAGATAAATTGCTTTAAAAGCATAATAATTAAACATTTTTATTTTCCTTTACTAAACTTACAAAAATTTTTTCTAAAGTGCTTTGTTCGGTTTTTAAATCTTTTAATTTAAATCCTGCATCTTTTAAATCTTGAAGTAAATTTGTAATACCAGTTTGTTTTGCTTGAACATTGTAAGTATAATCAATGGATATTTTATCTTTTCCAATTTCAAGATTATATTTTTCTAAACTGCTTGGTATCTCTTTGACCTCTTCTTGTAAGTCTACTGTAAGTTTTTTATGACCCATTTTCTTCAATAATTCTTTTGTTTCATCAACAACTATGATTTCTCCTTGATTGATTACTCCCACTCTATCCGCAATAGCCTCTGCTTCTTCTATGTAGTGTGTGGTTAAGATTATTGTAACACCAGTTTTTCTTAAACTTTCAACAACTTTCCACATATCTTGTCTTAGCTCAACATCTACCCCTGCAGTTGGTTCATCTAAGAACAAAATAGTTGGTTCATGAGATAATGCTTTTGCAATCAAAACTCTTCTTTTCATGCCTCCAGACAACTGTCTAAGTCTTAAATCTTTTTTATCCCATAAACTCAAATCTTTTAAAACTTTTTCAATATGTTTTGAGTCAGGTTTCTTTCCATACAAACCTCTGGAGTAGGAAACGTTATTAAATACGGTTTCAAATTGTTCCAGAGTAAGCTCTTGTGGAACTAAACCAATTTTTGATCTTGTTTCTCTATAATCATCAATAATATCAAATTCGTCTACGGTAACTTTTCCTGAAGATGGTCTTACTATTCCACAGATAATACTTATAAGAGTAGTCTTTCCTGCGCCATTTGGTCCAAGCATCGCAAAAATTTCACCCTTTTTAATATTAAGATTTATGTTTTTTAATGCTTCAAATCCATTGTCATAGACTTTTGATAAGTTATTTATGGTTATTTGATCACTAGACATTTGATAATCATATATAGAGACAATTTAATGTATTACAATAAATTAAAATTTCCGCTAAATGAAATCATCTATGAAAAAATTTCTAATATTTATTTGTTTTGTATTGGCATTAACTTCCAAAGCAACTAGCAAAGAAACGACTTATGATAAAAAATTATTTGATAAAGCTCTATCGGAAGGAAAAGTTGTTGTGGTAAGTTCTTGGATTAAATATTGCTCATCATGCGCAGGTCAAATGGAAGTGTTAAAAAAAGCAAAAAAAGATTTTGAAAATATAGAATACTTTGCTTTTGATGTAACAAATAAAGAAATTGCTCAATTTTTTAAGGTTCAATATCAAACAACACTTTTAATTTTCAAAGATAATAAAGAAGTTTACAGAAGTATCGGTGAGACTACCAAAGAACTTATTTATGATGCTTTAAAATCCTCTATCTAAATTTAATTTTTAAAATTATTGCAGGCAAAAATGTTGCAATTAAAAAAGATAAAAATAATAAAGATTGAGTTAAAAGAGGTGAAAACAAGTTTTTAGACAAAAATACTCCCACTAATAAACTTTTAGAAAAGTCTGGAAATGGAAACATTAAAAATCCAGCAACTAGACCAACTATAATTGAAACATAAGCAGTTTTTTCATCCACTTTATTATAGAAACTGTAAAAAACAGTCACTACAAAGGCACAACAAAATAAATCTGCAAGAAGGAATAAATATAAAATATCAAATCCTCTTGAAGCAACTCCAAAAGCAATGACAGACAAAATTAAAATAAAATATTTAGATATTTTTAAGTAATCAATTTTTTTATATAAGTTAAAAGTTGCTTTGCCATCAACTACAAACAAACTGGAAATAGCATTAACCAAAGTATCAACAGTAGAAATTGTTAATGCAAGACCAAGGATTACAATCAAAAAGGATAAAATTTCTGTTTGTTCTTTTAATAATAAACTAAAAAATCCTAAATCAGGTCTACCAGATGAATCAATTGAAAATGAAACCATTCCAATAAAACCCATTAAAAAAACTATTGGAACAATAATAAAGAAAGAAATTATCAAACCACTTTTTAGTGTTTGATAATCTTTCGCTGCATATACTCTTTGCCAATTTCCCTGATGAAATAAATTAGTTGCTGCAACTGCTATAAAGAAAGTTAACCCAGAAGTATATCCTGGAATATAATTTAAACTTATTAGTTGAGAGTTTTTCTCATTAATAAATGAAAAAGAAAAATTATCTCCTGAAGATGAGCTAATAATTGAAATTAAAATAAATAATAAAACACCAATTACAATCATTTGAATATTATCAGTAAATATTGACGCTCTTAATCCCCCATAAAGAGTGTAACTTAAGGTAGCTACCAAGACTATTAATGCTGTAATCCACAATTCTGTTCCAGATATATAGTTAATTAATACAGCAACTGCCGTTACTTCTGCACAAAGAAAAATAAACATATAAAAGATTGTCATTAACAAAATTAACTTAAATAGACTTTTGCCAAATTTCTTTCTCATAAACTCGACCAAAGAAGATCCTTTTGGAAACTCATTTCTAATTTTTTTTCCAAAATAAATTAAGAAAATCATTGGAAAAGCTGTACCTAATGCATAACCAATAACAGCACCTACTCCGCCCCAAGTTGCAGCCGCGACGGGACCAAATAAAATCCAAGCTCCTAAAGCTGATGCTACAAGACTTGTGGTAAGTGAAAATAAACCAATGTTTCTATTTGCATTTAAATAATTGTTAATTCCCTTAAATTTTTTAGAATGAAAAATTCCCAAGAAAGCAAATATTAAACTAATTGAGATAACTAATATTAATGACGTTGATTGAGTTAAAAAATATGTTTTTTCCATTTTTTCCCTTTCTGAATTACCGGACAGGTTCTTTGGGTATGATCTCAGTCTGTTAAGACACCCCTTTTAAGTATTTTTAGTCTATTTTTTTTATTATGGAAAGTATTTTTAAAATATTGTTATTTCTGGTTTTTATGGTTCATTATTTCGATCATACATTGTGTAGCATACTCTCTCCACTCAGTTGATGTTTTGTTCTTCAAGCTCTCAAGATGATTTCTGTTACTTTGTATATCATCTTTATGCTTAATATAATCAGCACCATTTAAATTTGACTCCATACTAGATAAGTTTGATTCCATTGCTTTTATCCATTCTTTTCCAAGCTCAACACATTTTTGATCATCTTTTTCATCACAAATTTGTTTGAAAAAATTAAAGATAACATCATCAGTATTAACTGAAGTATTCATTCTTTATTGTTTACAGGTACCTATAGACTCTGGACCACAAGTTTGACCATTAGTCCATGTGGCTCCGGTTAAATTTGCTCCATCGAAATTAGCGTTGGTAATATTTGAAGATGTAAAGTTGGCTTCCATCAAATTAGAGTTTTGAAAATTAGCTTCAATTAATGTTGCACCCATAAAATCTACTCTAGTTAAATTGGCTCCAGAAAAATTAGTTTTTTCAAAATTTGCACCAATCGAAACAGACTCATAAAGGTTAGCTCTTACAAATGTAGATTCTGGAAACGTACCAAATGATAGATTTGTTGTCATCATAATACTTTTATCAAAATTTACTTGAATAAAACTTGCAAATGAAAGATTTGAGTTTGGAAGATAACTTCCTTGTAAATCTTGAGAGTCTGAAAATCTACAATTAGAATAATCTACACCTTCTGTTAAAGGATCATCACATGCAGCATTTGAATTTGTGAAAAATAACAAACTAAATAAAGCAAGTAAGATAATTTTTTTCATTTAAAAAGTTAACAAATAAAATATGTCAAAACAATGAATGATTTTAATTTTAATAAAAATTTTATATTCTTATTTTTTTACCAGTTTTTGCACTTTTGGTTATTGCTGCAAAAATTTTGAGAGAAATTAAACCATCATTACCATTCACTTTTGGTTTAGTTTTTTTGGTCACTACATCAGCAAAATGGTCAATTTGATTTACTAATGTATTGTCATCCTTTTTGTTTTTATCTTCATTAACAAAAATCTTGTTCCACCAGCTTCGTTCTTTTTTATAGAACCAATATTTAAGATTAGGAAACTGTAAAGAACCTTTTGTACCTCCAATCATATATGCAGATTGGTTTGTAATTGGGTATACAGGGTTTTCTCCAGCGGTTAATTCATAACTCCACGGTGCAACAATTGTATCTGACAAATTTAGTGTACATAGTGCTCCTGAATTAAATATCAAGCTTATTGTAGCTGTATCTTCTACTTGAAATTTTCTCGTTTTATTCGTTGTAAATGCTTGGACATATTTAATTGAACCCAATAAATAGCAAATCATATCAATGTCATGAACTAAATTGATACCTAAAGGCCCCCCACCTTTACTAACTCTCCATTTTTCTTTGTAATATTCTTTATGTTTATACAACCAACACAAAACGTTTGCTGAAACAATTTTCCCTAATTTACCTTTGTTAATTAGTTCTTTTACTTTAGAGACTATTGAATTGTGTCTACGATGATATCCAATCAGTAATGGGGTTTTATTCTTATAAGCGCTACTTATAATTTTTTTTGCAGAATGAATGTTGTCTGAAATAGGTTTCTCTAATAAGACAGGTATTTTTTTTTTTAAAAAACTTACAGTATGTTTTTCATGCAATTGATTGGGGGTAGCAACTATTACAGCATCGAGTTTTTTTAGGTTTAAAAGCTCTGATACATTTGAATACAATGGAATTTTATATTTTTTTGATAAGTTTTTAGAATTATTACTAATATCTACTATTGAATGAAGATTTGCTTTCTTAGATTTTTGAATAGCTTTTATGTGTTGTAAACCCATTAAACCAGTTCCAACGATTGAAATATTAATTTTTTTACTCATAAATTAATTTATTTTGATTTTTGTAAAGCATGTATATCTTTTATTAGGCTTTATTAAAGTGCTAGGAAAATTTTTTTTATTAGGTGCATCAGGAAAATATTGTGTTTCTAAACAAATGCCTTGATAAGGAAATAATTTTTTTTTGTAGTTCAGATTTTGTGCTGAATAAAGTTGAACACCGGGTAAATTTGAAAAAAAATCAACTTGGATATTGGTATTATTATTTTTTAAATTTCCAACTAAATTTCTAATGTTTTTCTTTACAACAAAAGTTGTGTCAAAACCTTTAAATTTTGTATTAAGCCTTTTATTTTTAAAGTAATCCAATTTTTTACCGATGTTTTCAAAATTAGAAAAATCATAAATAGATTTTTTTACATTTTTGAATTTACCAGTTGGGATTAAATTTTTATTTATTTGAAGATATTTAGATGAGTTTAATTTTAATTGATGATTATAAATCATATTTTTTTTATTTTTTTCTAAATTCCAATAACTATGATTTGTTAAATTAACATGGGTACTTTTATTAGATTTGTATTCATATTTTATTATCAGAAATTTATTTCTTAATTGATAAATACAATTAACAACTAGATTTCCTGGAAAGCCTTGATCGTTATCTATTGAATGGATTTGATATACTATTTTATCTTTTGTTTGATTTATTTTTTTCCATGGAAGAATTGAGAAACCGACTTTACCACCATGAATTATATTTTTTCCCTCATTTGCATTTAAAAAAAATTTTTTATTATTTATCTTAAATTTCGAATATGAAATTCTACCTGCATATCTTCCACAGGTGGATCCAACACTTGGGTGTTTGTATCGATAGTTTTCTTTAGATCCTAAATTTAGGATTAAATTTATTTTCTTTTTCTTGTGATAAACTTCAAAAAGACTGGCACCATAATTAAGAGTTTGAACTCTTAAAAATTTATTTTGAATTGTAGAGCTTTCAACTTTCACTTAGATCAAGTTATACCACCATCAACAATAAAGCTTTGTTTTGTACATCCGGAAGATTGATCTGATGCTAAAAACATTACTAGCTGAGCTACGTCGTTTGGTTTTAACTGTCTTTTTAAAGCTTGACTGTCCAAGATAAGCTTTTTGTATTTTGGTGTTAACCAGTGCTTAATTTGTCTTTCAGTTGCAATTGAACCAGGGACAACTGAATTTGTTCTAATATTGTATTTTCCATATTCTTGAGCAAATGATCTTGTTAAACCTACAACAGCAGATTTAGCAGTTTCATAAACTACTTTATCCCCCTCTCCTAACATCCATGAGACTGAACTCAAATTTACAATAGATCCTGCTTTAATTTTTTTCATTCCTTTTATAACTGCCTTAGCAGCAAAGAAATAGTGTTTTAAATTTACATCCATTCTATTTTGCCAATATTTTTCATCAACCTGATCTGTGGTATGCCTATCATCGTTAGCTGCATTGTTGATTAAAGCATGTATTGGTCCTTTGGTAGAAATAATTTTTTTTATTATTTTTTCTAATTTATCAATATCTAATAAATTACACTCTATAAAAGTTGGTAATCTAAATTTATTTTTTTTTATTTTGTTTAATAATTTCTTTGTTGCTTTTAAATTAATATCAACAAAATGAACCTCGCTTCCTTGCTCACAAAAATGTTCAACAATTGATGCTCCAATTCCTGAACCTCCTCCTGTTATAAATATTCTTTTATTTTTTAAATCTGAATATTTTACTTTCATACTAAATTCTCTCCTCTGTTTGAGCGTCAAATAAAGATGTTTGAGTTAAATCAAAGTATAATTTTGTATCTTTACCAAAATCTATTTTAATTGTAGATGGAAATTTAGCTAACACTTCTTGATTTGCATAATCAAAAGTCATTATTTGCTCATGACCTATGTATTCACTTAGATCTGCTCTTAAATTAACTTCAAAATCGCTTTCATTAAATTTTTTAAAGAAAATATGTTCGGGTCTAATACCAAATAAAACCTCTTTATTATTTAAATTTGATTTATCTTTAAAATCATAATCTTTTATTGGAATTTCTAAATTTGAATCACTGACTGTAAAAAATAAGTCACCTGAATTTTCTTTTAGTTTTCCCTTAATAAGATTCATTGATGGTGATCCAATAAAATCTGCAACAAAAGTATTGCTTGGTTTATTATAAATTTTTTCAGGAGTATCATTTTGTTGAATTACTCCGTGATTCATAATCGCAATATTAGTACCTAAACTCATTGCCTCTGTTTGATCATGTGTCACATAAACAACTGTTGTTTTTAGCTGTTGATGAAGTTTTTTTATTTCTCTCCTCATTTCAACCCGTAGCTTTGCATCCAAATTAGATAAAGGTTCGTCAAACAAAAATATTCTTGGTTCCCTTACGAGAGCTCTTCCAATAGCAACACGTTGTCGTTGTCCTCCAGATAATTGAGAAGGTTTTCTCTCTAACAATTGATCCACCTGTAGAAATTTTGAGACTTTTTCTAACTGTTCTTCTATTTTTTCTTTTGATGTTTTTGCCTGTTTAAGGCCAAAAATCATATTCTCTTTAACATTCATTGATGGATATAGAGCGTAAGATTGAAAAACCATAGCAATATTACGGTCTTTTGGCTCTACTTTGCTAACATTATAATCATCAATAAAAACATCGCCCTCATTAATCGTTTCTAATCCTGCAATAATATTTAATAAAGTTGATTTTCCACAACCAGATGGTCCTAAAAGAACTAGGAAATTTCCTTCATCTATTTCTAAATTAATTTTTTTTAAAACCTCAGTCGATCCAAAGTTTTTCGATAGTTCTTCAATTTTTAACGTTTTCATTTTTATCCTTTCACTGCTCCTGAAGTTAATCCTCTAATAAAATATTTACCTGCTAATACATAAACTATAAGTGTTGGAATGCCGGCTATAATAGCTGAAGCCATATCTACATTATATTCTTTCACACTTGTACTTGATAAAACCATATTATTTAATGCTACTTGTATAGGTGCTGCTTCTCCAAATGAGAAGGTTGATCCAAATAAAAAATCATTCCATATTTGTGTGAACTGCCAAATTACAGTTACAACAATAATTGGTGCTGATATTGGAAGTAAAATTTTGAAAAATATTTTAAAAAATCCTGCTCCATCTATTCTTGCAGCTTTAACTAATTCTGTAGGTACCGAAATATAATAATTTCTAAAAAATAGTGTGGTAAAAGGTATTCCATAAACCGTGTGAACTAAAACTAATCCAACTACTGAATTTGAAATTCCTAATACTCCAAGTGTTCTTGCCATTGGTAGTAATATTGCTTGAAAAGGTATGAAACATCCAAATAATAGAAAAAGAAAAACCCACTGATCTCCTTTGAATCTCCATTTAGTTAAAACATATCCTGTCATCGCTCCAATGAATGTTGAAAAAAATACCGCTGGAATAACCATCTTGATTGAATTCCAAAAATATGGTCTTAAAAAAGTGTCACCGGCTCCATAACCTCGACCGCCCCACGCAACAGCCCAAGACTCTAAATTTAATCCACTTGGCCAACTTAAAAGTGTTCCTTGACGTATTTCTTCCATTGTCTTTAAAGAGGTGACTACCATCACGTAAAGTGGAAAAATAAAATAAGAAGCAAAAACTATTAATATGAAATATAAAAACCATCTCAAAAACAGATTTGTATATTTTGATTTTTGCTCTAGCTGCTGGTAAGAGGCTGATTTTAAATTATCTTGCATTTTCTCTCCTTAACTCTGAGTATAAATATGGAATAATCACAGCTGCTACAGCCATAAACATCATCATTGCACTCGCAGCGGATAAACCAACCTGACTTTTGTGAAATGCAGTTTGGGTCATGTATAAGGCTGGCATAGTCGTAGAAATACCTGGTCCACCTTGAGTCAATGCTACGATCAGATCATAGCTTTTAATAGAAATATGAACTAAAATTACAAAACTTGTAAAAAATACTGGTCTCATCATCGGTAATAATATTTTCCAATAAACTGTAAATAGACTTGCACCATCTATCTTTGCTGCCTTTACAATTTCGTCTTCAACTGATCGTAATCCTGCTAAAAATAGCGCCATTACAAACCCTGCGGATTGCCAAACACCTGCAATTACAATGGTATAAATTGCCATTTCCCTATCTACCAGCCAATCAAAAGTAAAGTTTTCAAAACCCCAGTCTCTGAACATTTTTTGTATTCCTAAAGTTGGATTTAATATCCACTTCCACGCAGTTCCTGTTACAATAAATGACAGAGCCATTGGGTATAAATAAATTGTTCTTAATAAACCTTCCGCTCTAATTTTTTGATCCAAAAATATTGCAAGAATAATCCCAATCACTACGCAGAAAATTAAAAACAAAGCTGTAAATATAAGTAGGTTATCTACTGCAATAAGCCATTTTCTTGATGCCCAAAGTTTCTCATACTGTCCAAAACCCCATAGTTCATACTTTGGTAAAATTTTAGAATTCGTAAAAGATATATATAAAGTCCATAGTACAAATCCATAAACAAACCAGCCAATTAAACCCACTGCTGGAGCCATAACAATTTTAGGTAAATTTTTTTCTAACCACTTGAACATTATAAATATTTTCTATTTTGATTTAAAAAAAAGGCCACTTAATCAAAAGTGGCCTTTTTAATTTTTATGAACTACATATTTGCTAAAACTGAGTCAGCCAATGCATTAGCAGCATCTACTGAAGACATATCAGAATTAAAGTGTTCTGTGATTATATCTTGAAGTGCAGCTTTCATAGTATTTCCTTGGGCCATACCATGAGCAAAACTTGGAACTAATCCACCACTAGCTCCTGCTGTTTTAATATCAGAGTTAGAAGTTTTTGCACATTTATCAAACTCATCCATTGGAACATCTAGTCTAGCTGGGATTGAACCTTTGTATAGGTTAAAGACTTTTTGGAAATTTTTACCCATCATTAGTTTTGCTAATAGTTTTTGACCTTCTTGTTTTTCTGGATCGCTAGTTTTGTAGAATATGAAACTATCTACATTGTATAAGTATCCATTATTTGAAGGAGTAGGAGCACAATAGTAATCAACACCTGGAACTTTTCCAGCAGCTGTAAATTCACCTTTTGCCCAATCACCCATAATTTGGAAACCAGCTTTTCCTTCAATCACCATACCAGTAGCAACGTTCCAGTCTCTTCCTGGACTACCTTCATCAGTATAGCTCTGAAGTTTTCTCATTTGATCAAAAACTTTAACTGTAGTCTCACTTCTTAAACAACTTTCTTTAAGATCAACGTAACAGTTTTTGTAATAGTTATTTCCACCAATACCCATAGCAACTGCTTCAAATACTGTAGCATCTTGCCAAGCTTGACCGCCATGAGCGAATGGAATTATTCCTGCAGCTTTTAATTTTTCTGCAGCAGCATTTACTTCGTCCCAAGTTGTTGGAACTGAAATACCATTAGCATCAAATACAGCTTTGTTAGCCCACATCCAGTCGATTCTATGAATGTTAACTGGTGCAGCACAATATGGTCCACTGTTATTTTCACATTTGTGTACAGCAGCAATCATTGGATCTAAAAGTTTATCCCAACCTTCAGATTGCGCAATTGCATCAATGTTATATGGAGCAACAACACCTTCTTGGTCATACTCTTGAATTGTTGGACCTTTAATTTGAGATGCTGACGGAGGATCTCCAGCAACTATTCTCGCTTTTAAGGCAACGTTAGCAGCGTCTCCGCCACCACCTGTTACAGGCATGTCCATCCATTCACCGCCGTTTGCAGCGAAATCATCTTTTAAAACTTTAAGAGCAGCAGCTTCACCACCAGACGTCCACCAGTGCAATACCTCTATCTTAGGTCCTGCAATTGATGAAGTAGATGTGAAGGCTAATGTAATTAAAGCAATTATTAGTTTTTTCATATCTTCTCTTCCTCTTTTATTTAGTTAACTATTTTTTAAATAGGGAACTATAAGTAGAATAATTCTCAATTGATAATTAAAAAAACGCTATACAACTAAAGATTGATATTGGTTTTTAACTATATTTTACAATGTTTTTTTTAATTAAAAAAAATAATTAAAAAGATAAATTCAATTAAAAGTTGAAGCCTTAATATGTCGCGCTTCTTCCTAATCTTGCAGCACCACGAACACCACTAGCATCACCATATTTTGGTTTTAAAAAGACTCCTTCATATTCCCGTCCTATTACAAATTTTCTTACCAATGAATCTACTTCATGTAAAAAATCAATTTCATTTGAAACACCACCTCCAAAAACAAAAGCATCTGGATCTAAAATATTTATGATGCTTGAAAGTGACATTGCTAAATTAACCTTGAAATCATCAATAAATCTTTCTGCATCCAAATCATGTTTTCTATTTAATTCAAAAATTTCATTAGCTTTTAAACTTTTTCCATAAATCTTATTAAATCTTTTAGCTAGACCTAAACCTGATAAAAAACTTTCAATCTCTGCTTCACGTGTGTTGCTGGAGTCAAATTTTTCTTTCTTAGCAGCAAAATATGGTATTTGATTATGGCCCCATTCACCTGCAACGCCGTTAGGGCCGCTGACAATTTTTTTATCTATTACTAATCCACCCCCAACGCCAGATCCTAAAATAATACCATAGACAATTTTATAATGTTTTCCTGATCCATCTATAGCCTCAGATAAAGCAAAACAATTAGCATCGTTCTCACAAAAAACTTCCTTTCCAAGTGCTTTACGTAAATCATTTTGAAAAGGTCTTTTTTCTAACCATGTTATATTTGGAGCATTTTTAACTAATCCTGTTTGGGGTGAATGTACTCCTGGATGACAAACTCCAATTGGGAGCTCTTTTTTAAATTCTTTTTCTAATTTTTTATGTATATCTCTTATGGCAGTTACAATTTGAGTATAATCTTTTGGACATGATATTCTTGATCTATGTTTTTCTTCTCCATCATTTTCAAGAACTACACTTTCAATTTTAGTAGCTCCAACATCAATACCTACTTGCATATTAGTAAGTAGCCCTTCCACCACTCAAATCAAAAACAGCTGCTGTGGAGAAAGAATTCTCCTCACTAGCTAACCAAGTTACTAAGGAGGCTAATTCTTCAACCTTAGCAAATTTATTTCTAGGAATTTTTGATAACATGTAATTAATATGTTCTTCTGTCATTTGGTCAAATATTCTTGTTTTTGCTACTGCTGGAGTTACACAATTTACAGCTATATTTTTTTGTGCCAGTTCTTTACCTAGAGATTTTGTTAAACCTATAACTCCTGCCTTAGATGTACTGTATGCACTTGCATTAGGATTGCCTTCTTTTCCAGCAATTGATGCAATATTAACTATTCTTCCATAATCATTTTTTAACATAAATGGAACAACTGCTTTACAACAATAGAAAACAGAATTTAAATTTAAATTCATTACTTTTTTCCACTCATCTAAAGGATATTCGGCCACTGTAGTGTTCATTCCTGCAATACCTGCGTTGTTAACAAAAATATCTATTTTTCCATGTTTTTTTTCTATTTCCTCTAAATTTTTATTTACTAATTCAAAATTAGTGACGTCTACTACCTCATGACTAAGATATTCTGATTTTACTTTATCAAGAGCTTCTTTAGCAGCACTTTTGTCAATATCCCAAATCACAACTTTAGCACCTGCTTCGATAAATCTTTCTGTTATTGCTAGCCCAAACCCTTGGGCTCCACCAGTTACAACTGCAACTCTATTGTTTAGATCAAATTTAATCATATTTTTTAAAAACTTATTTTAAATCAAACCAGCGTCTACTGTAAAATTTTGCTTTGTACAACCCCATGATACTTCTGAAGCTAAGAATAGCACCATTTTAGAAACATCCTTAGGTAAAAGTTGTTTTTTTAAAGCCTGATTTTTTAATATTTCTTTTTTAAATTTTGGATTAAGCCATAATTTTGATTGTCTTTCAGTAGCAATAGAACCGGGAGCAATTGAATTAATTCTTATATTATATTTCCCTAAATCCCTTGCTAAAGATCTTGTTAAACCGTGGATACCAGCCTTTGCTGTGCTATAAGCTGGAAACATCACTGCACCTCTTAACCAACTAACTGAACCTAAATTAATTATTGATCCTCCATTGTTTTTTATCATGCTTTTTTTAACTGCCTGAATTGCAAATAAATAATGCTTTAAATTAATCGCCATTCTATCGTCCCAATATTTTTCTGTAATTTTCTCTAAACTATGTCTTTGGTCGTTAGAAGCATTATTTACTAAAATATCAATAGGACCTTTTTTTTTTATAATTTCAAAAATTGATAATTTATATTTTTTAATATTTTTAATATTACATTCTACAAATGAAGGGGTTTTAAATTTTTTCTTTTTAATTTTGTTTATAGTTTTTTTGGCTTCATTTTTATTTATATCAAAAAAATAAACTTCAACTCCTTGCTCACAAAGATGCTCAACAATTGATGCGCCTATTCCTGAGGCTCCACCTGATACTAACGCTCTTTTATTTTTAAGATCAAAATATTCGGTTTTCATTTTGAAATTATATTAATAATTCTTTAAATCTTCCATTGATGGCATTGAGGCAGCTGCACCTTGTTTTGTGGTTGAAATTGCTGCAACCTTATTCGCAAAAGTTAACACTTCTTTAATATCTAAATCTTTTGATAACCCAACAGCCAAAGCACCGTTAAAAGCATCTCCTGCACCAGTAGTATCTAGTACTGGTTCTTTAAACTTAAATGCATCCATGAAAAAGTTTTCTTTATTATTTGCAAAATAACATCCCTTTTCCCCTAAAGTTATAACCACGTTTTTAGTGCCTTTTTTTAAAAATTCTTCTGAGGCAATTTTTATGTCTTTTTCAGTTTCAATTTTTTTATTTAAATAAAATTCAGCCTCAGTTTCATTAGGTGTAAAAAAATCAATTAATTTAAAATCATCATCATTAATTTGGCATGCAGGTGCTGGATTTAATATTGTGGTCAATTTATTTTCTTTAGCTTTAGTTAATGCATATTTCGTAACATCATATGGTGTTTCCAGTTGTGTTAAAAATATATCTGTATTTGCAATAAAATTTAAATTTTTTTCAATATCATCATTAGTTAGTGTTCCAGCAGCACCAGGTATAATATTTATTGCGTTATCTCCTGTTTTTTCATTGACCATTATTCCTGCAACTCCAGTTGAGTTATTTTTATCTTTAATAATAGAAGCAATATCCATGCCCAATGATTTATATAAATTTAAAGCCATCTCACCATTTTTATCATTACCTATTTTTGTTATAAAACTTACTTTCCCTTTTAATTTAGCGGCAGCTATTGCTTGATTTGACCCTTTTCCACCTGGCCCAACAATATGCTTTGAACCAAGAATTGTTTGACCTTTTTCAGGGATTGCATTAGCTATAAAGCAAAGATCTGCTACAAATACACCAAATACTGATATGGTTTTCATTTTTTAAGTCCAAACGTTTCCGTCAGGTAAAATGACTCCTTTGGTAATTATAAAACAACCAAATGGTCTAGCATCTGTTGTTGTAACTATGCAATAAGCCTTCTTAGCCTCTTCATAAAATTCTTGTCTTGAAATTGATCCTACATTCCAATTTTCACCAGAGACTTTTTTTACAATATCAATAAATTCTTTATGTGTTTCAGTTAACTCTTCAGGTTTGTCATCTACTTGCATTCTCAAAGCTGGAGACCCTCCCTTTGAATTTATAAAACTATCAAGTGGAAAAACTGAAAGTATAGCAGAGGCTGCTTCTTTTATACCAACTCCGTCCAATCTTATCACTTTATCATTTGTAGTATTTGCTGGAAAATTAGCATCAGCTAATATTAGTTTTTCTCCATGACCCATAGATCTTAAATGAAAAAGTAAATCTGGGCTTAATACTGGATCAATTTTAATAAGCATGAATTATTATATTACATAAAAAAAAAGGGTGGAATTAAATTCCACCCTTTTTTTTAAATTATATATCTATCGATTATTTAAAATCGTTAGCGTTTTCTTTTGTTACTAATTGTGTTCCAGTATCGATATTCGGATCAATACTTCCACCATTAGCTAATTCAAGCGCATATTTAACCCCATATGCACCCATGTTATAAGAAAACTGAGCAATTGTTGCTGTCATCTCTCCTTTTAAGATACTTGTAGCTGCATCTGGTGTAGCATCAAATCCTACCACAACCACATCATTCATGTCCGCATCTTTAAGAGCCTGCATAGCACCTAAGCCCATATTATCATTTGAAGCAAATATTGCTTTGATGTTTGGATTTTTTAAAATGATCGACTCTGTTACAGATCTACCTTTTGCAGTATCCCACTCAGCAGTTTGGGTTGCAACAATGTTTAATCCACAATTTTTAAAACCTTTTATAGCGCCATCTCTTCTTAACAACGCTGTAGATTGTGACTCGATACCAGTTAAAATTGCAACATCTGAACCTTTAGGAGTTTTATCACAAATAAATTTTGCAGCTAACTCTGCACCATTCATATTGTTCGTTCCAATAAAAGTTACTCCTTCGTTAATTCCCTTTGTATCAACGAATACAACTGGAACTCCACTTTTGATAGCATCATCAACGATCGGAGCAAACGCATTTGGATCTCCTGGTGCTAGCGCTAAAGCATCAACACCTTTCGCTAATTGGTCTTCAACTTGGTTTATCTGTGCCTGAACATCTCCCTCTTGAGGAGGTGCAATTAAAATTAATTTAACGCCTAGTTTTTTAGCTTCCTCTTCAGCACCTTTTGTTACAGATGCCCAAAAAGGATTTCCAGATCCAGGACCTTTAATACTGAATAGGATTTTTTTACCATGTCCATCAGCAAAAGATACTGAACCTAAACTGATTGATAAAAAAATTGCTGTAAAAAAAACAACAATTTTTCGTGTTAAGTTTTTCATTTATTTCCCCTATTGTTATTTAAAAACTAAATTAAATAAAAAAAATGAGAAGAGTTCAACTGTTTATAAAGGTGTTAAGACAATTTTGAATACAACTAACGCGTGTAAGTACGTATAATTTACTTTCTAGTTCCCAAATCTCTTCTTAATACATCTATATAAACTGCAAGAACTATTATTGAGCCTATTAAAACTTGCTGCCAAAAAGAACTAACATCCATCAAATTGAGACCATTTCTTAAAATTCCCATGATCATTACACCTGCAAATACTCCTAAAACTGTACCTCTACCACCAAAAAAACTTGCACCTCCAATTATGCATGCAGCGATCGCATCAAGTTCAGATTGAAGTCCAGCGTTGGGATAACCCGAGTCAGTTCTGCCAGCTAAAATTAAAGCACCAATGCCAGATAGAAATCCACATAATGAATAAACTATAACTAAAATTTTGTTAACATTTATTCCTGATGCCCTAGCAGCATTTGGGTTTCCTCCAATTGCATAAATCCATTTTCCAGTTTTGCTATGATTTAAGAAAATCCAAAAAATTATATATACAATTGCAATTAATACTAAACTTACAGGAAGGTACTGCGATTTTTCTAATCCTAACCATTGAAGATCAATTCTTCCATGACCAAGGTACCTAACTTCGTCTGTAAAACCACTTATAGGGGTTCCACCAGAGATTAGGTTTCCAGTTCCTCTAAATATATAAAGTGTACCTAAAGTCATTATAAAAGGATGAGGCATGCGAAGCAAGGTGATACCAAGACCATTAAATAGACCACACAAAAACCCTGCAATCAAAGGTGTAATAACCACAATGTACCAAGGTGCTCCAGCTTTAGCAACTACAGCTAAAATCATTAAAGATAACATCATAATTGAACCGACTGAAAGATCTATTCCAGCAGTCACAATTACCATAAATACTCCTAAAGCTAACATTGACTGCCAAGATATTTGTTTAAAAACGTTAGTTACATTTCTCCAAGATAAAAAAACATCTGGTTGTAATATGTGCATAACCAAAATCATAATTACTAATAAAAGAAGAATTCCATATTTTTCTAAATATGGCATTAGTTTCAAATGAAGACTTACAATTTTTTTATCTTTATCTTCCATATTTATTTTTTTCCCATAATCCAACCAATCACTTCATCTCTAGAAGTATTTGATAGACTTGCTTCTGCAAAATTTGTTCCCTGAAACAAAGCCATTACTCTGTCACATACTGTAAATATATCATCCATTCTATGACTTATTACAATCACTCCAACACCTGTTTTTTTTAAACTATTAATCAGATCTAATACTTTACCCACTTCTTTGATTGCTAATGCAGCAGTTGGTTCATCCATAATTACTACTTTAGCATTAAAAGCTGTAGATCTGGCTATTGCAACAGCTTGTCTTTGACCACCTGATAGTTCCTCTACTTTTTGATCTGCACTTTTTACATTAATTTTTAATTTATCTAGATGAGCATTTGTTAATTCTTTTATTTTATTAAAGTCTAATAATTTTATAAATCCTAAATTTTTAGTGGGTTCTCTTCCAAGAAATATATTTTCTCCTATTGGTAAGTTGCCTGCTAGTGCAAGATCTTGATAAACCATTTCTAATCCTAAGTTTTGAGAGTCTCTTGGACTTTCTAAAATTTCCTCTTTGCCTTGAAAGAATAATGAGCCTGCACTAGGTTTATAAAGACCAGATAATACTTTCATCAAAGTTGATTTTCCAGCTCCATTATCTCCAACAACACCTAAGCATTCTCCTGCGTGAACTTTTAAGTTTACGTTCTCCAATGCTGTTATGGTTCCAAAATATTTTGTTATTCCTCTTGCTTCTAGTAGTGGATTGCTAGTTGGTGACATAAGTTATAAAATTATTAAAATATCAATTAATTGCAACTGGTTTTGAAGCTAATAATCCTACTGTCTTTAATTCAGCCTTTTTACAAAATTTAGGTTTTAAATTTTTTGATATTAAATGCATGTCCTTTAAAACTATGTCCCCCATGGCAAAAAAAGCCTCAGTCAAAGCTCCAGCTCTGTGTGATGAAAACAAAATATTTTTAACTTTTCTGATTGGGTCATTTTTTCTCACTGGCTCCTCAGGAAAAACGTCTGTAGCTACATAAATATCTCCCTTTTTAACTCTCGTGATCAAGTCTTTAAAATTTACAACTGCTGCTCGACTCATCAATATAAATAATGAGTTTGTTTTCATTTTATTAATTAAACGTTTATTTACTAAATTTTTATTTTTAGTTGTTACTGCTGCTAATACGTAAATAATTTCGCACGTTTTAAACATATTATTTAAGCTAACTGGATTAAATCCAAAGCTTTTAATTTTGTTCTTAGACAACCAAGGGTCATAAACATTTATATCTTTTGTAAAAGGCAGCAACAGTGGATATAACGATTTTGCTAGGTCGCCAAATCCTAACAATCCAATTTTTTTTCCTGATAAAAGTGATGCTTTTAAATTACTTTCTAATCCGTATTTCTCTTCACCTTTTACAAAATCAAAATGAGCATTATGAATATTTCTTAATAAAGAAAGTGTCATTCCTAATGCAATTTCTGCTACAGGCTTTGAAAATACTGGAGAGGTTGCAATTACATGGATTCCTTTTTTAGAACAATAAGTATAATCAACATTATTCATAAAATTACTTTCAACATTTATTATTGCTTTTAATTTTTTTGCTTTTGACAAAATTTTTTTATCTAAGTCTGGCTGACCCATAATGAAAGTAGCTTTATTAATATAGTTTTCATAAAATTGTTTTTTTTTTTTATTAGGTGCTATTAAAACTTTATATTTTGTTTTTAATTCTTTTAATTTTTTTTTTGTAAAAATCAGATCCAATGTTCTTGGAAAAGGATCAGATATAACAATTGGTTTTGACATCTAAATTAAAATTTTTTTTACTTCTTCTTCAGTAAATTTTTTTGGCCTATCACATTTTGTTTCTATTTTTTGAGGAGTTCCTGTGTTAGCTGCCCTCATGGTTGACTCGATTATATCTAATACATGTAAAGATAAATCACCTGAACACCTATGTTTTTTGTTTTTTTGAATAGAATATAACATTTCAGATAAACCAACACTCCGATAGTTTGCATTTGTAGCAGCTTCATTTGATCTTCCACTAGATGATGTTATGTTTATTTTTCCTAAATGCATCTTGTCTGTTTTATGTTCACCCCATTTTCCACCTTCTGTAACAGAAATAAAAACAGAACCCCCAAACATATTAGGATCTGGAACAATAATCGATCCTTTTGTACCATAAAGCTCCATATGGTTTCTTTGATGATTAATTACATCAAATGAGAGTGTTACCTGAATTATAGCACCACTGTGAAATTGGATTGTCGCTAAATATGTTGTAGGTGTTTCCACTTTAAATGATTTGTTTTTTTTAGGTCCCACTCCATAAATTCTCTTTTTAAAAGCAGTTAATGTTCTTCCTTGAACTTGTTTTGCAGGTCCAAGTAAATTAACTAATGTTGTAAAAAAATATGGTCCCATATCGATTACTGGGCCTCCTTCTTTTTTATACCAAGACTCAGGTTTTGGATGAAAAGACTCTACTCCAGGAAATGCGAAAATTGCATTACCAAGTTTAATCTCTCCAATCAAATCTGAGTCAATTAATTCTCTAGCTTTTTGAATTCCTCCACCTAAAAATGTATCTGGAGCATTTCCAAGATAAAGTTTATTTTTTTTTGCTAGTGAGACAAGTTCTTTACCTTTTGCAAAATAAGTTGCTAGTGGTTTTTCTGAATAAACATGTTTACCTGAGTTCAAAACTTTTTTTGATACTGAATAATGAGACTGTGGAATTGTTAAATTTAAAATAACTTCTATTTCATTATCTTTTAAAATTTCTGAAACTGTTTTAGATTTAATATTGTATAATTTTGCACATTTATTGGCTGCTTTTTGATCAATATCTGCACAAGCAATTATTTTAAAATTATTAAAATATTGTTGCCCTCTAAAGTATGTCTCGGCAATGTGACCACAGCCTATAAGACCGACCTTAAAAATTTTATTCATAAAGATTTATACGCCTTGTCTTTGTTTATCTTTTCCCTCTTTATAAAGTTTTAAAGCCTCTTCATTTTCTTTAGTTTTAGGAATTTCAAGTGTTGGACTGTCCCAAAAAGCAGAACCCTCAACCCACTTATAAGCATGAGTTTTAATTGAAATAACGTATGTTACATCAGATGCTTTTGCTCTTTTAAATGCAGCTTCAAGATCTGAAATTGAATTAACATGTTCAGATTTAGCTCCCATACTTTCTGCGTGTTTTGCAAAATCAACATCAACTAATCCAGGAGTATTAGAGCTCTTTAATAAGTTATTATATTCTTTACCACCTTTAAATAATTGAAGTCGATTGATAACTGCAAACCCACCGTTATCACAAACTATAATTATTAATTTATTTTTTGTAATAACTGATGAATAAATATCTGTGTTATTTAAAAGATAAGAGCCATCTCCTACAAAAGAAATTACTTCTTTATCTGGATTTGCCATTTTTATTCCAAGTGCTCCTGAAATTTCATAACTCATACAACTAAAACCCCACTCTGTTTCATGAGTATTTAATTCTCTAGGTCTCCAAACTTGAACAACTTCACCAACTAAGCCTCCTGCTGCGGTAACTGCAATATCTGTTGGGTCAGAGTTTCTATAAATTGCACCAATAACCTGGACATAACTTGGAACTTCTTGATTTGTCGGCGCACTCTCTTTATCTATATGGTCATTCCATGATTTGAGTTCAATTTGAGATTTTTTATTCCATTCTTCTCCAGCTTTCCAACTACCTAATACTTGTGAAAGCTCTGTTAATGAAACTTTAGCATCTCCAATGACAGCTTGCGCTAAATGTTTGTTAGCATCAAATCTTGATACATTTATTGAAACTAGTTTAAAATTTTTGTTTTCAAAATTTGCCCATGATCCAGTTGTAAAATCTGCAAGTTTAGTTCCAACTGCAATTGCTAAATCTGTTTCTTTTGCTAAAGTATTTGTATTTTTTCCACCTAAACCACCAATTTGACCTGCAAAATGAGAATGGTCACTTTTCATTGTAGAATATCCCATTACAGTTTGTGTAACTGGTATATTGTGTTTGATCGCGAACTGACTCAACACCTCCATTGCATCTGAGTAAAAAACCCCACCACCTGAAATTATAATTGGATTTTTAGATGACTTAATTTTTTCTGCTGCCTCTTTAATTTGAAATTCATCTGGTCTTGGTCTTCTAATTGCATGTACTCTTTCTTTAAAAAACTCTTCTGAATAATCAAAGGTTTGACCTTGTACATCTTGGCTTAAAGCAATACATGCTGGACCACAGTCTGCAGGATCTAACATTGTATGAACTGCTGCTGGGAATGATTGAATAATCTGTTCTGGTCTAGTTATTCGATCAAAATATCTTGTAACTGGTTTAAACGCATCATTAGCTGTTATTCCAGGATTATTAAAATGCTCAACTTGTTGCAACACCGGATCTGGCATTCTGTTTGCATAAGTATCTCCTGGTAGAAACAAAATAGGCAATCTGTTACTCAAGGCAACTGCTGCAGCTGTAACCATATTTGTTGCACCAGGCCCAACAGAGGATGTTGCTACAAAAATTTGTTGTCGTCTTTTTGCCCTAGCATAACCAATTCCAGTAAGAGCCATATTTTGTTCATGGTGTCCTCTGTATGTTGGAAGTTCTTTTTTACTTTCTTCTAGTGCTTGACCTAAACAAGCTACATTTCCATGTCCAAAGATCCCAAAGACACCTGGAAATAACGGTTCTTTTTTACCATTAATTAATATTTTCTGAGCAATCAAATATTTTACTATCGCGTGAGCACATGTGAGAGTAATTTTTTTCATTAATATGTTTATCTTTTAATATGTATAGTGTTTATATATAATTCTATTTATAAATTAAAAAACCTAACTAAGTAAACTTAAAAATAAATTCTATGTACGAAAAATTTGGACAATTCATTGATGGTAAGTGGCAACAAGCAGAAAAAAAAGAAACTTACGACGTAATCAACCCTGCAACAGAAGAAGTAATTGGAAAAGCATCAAAAGCTTCATCTATTGAAGTACAAAAAGCATTAAAGTCTGCAGAAAAAGGTTTGGAAGTTTGGAAAAATACTGCGCCATGGCAAAGAGCTTACGTACTTAGAAAAATTGCAGACATGATGAGAGAGAAAAAGGATGTAATAGCAAAATGGTTAACTCTTGAAGTTGGAAAGCCTCTTGCAGAAGCTGTTGGTGAAGTAGGTGGTGGAGCTGATATTTTTGAGTGGAATGCTGAAGAAACAAAAAGAATTTATGGTCAAACACAACAAAGTAGATTTCCAGATACTAGAGTTCATGTTTATTATCAGCCCGTGGGAGTTGTTGCTGCTTTAGTTCCTTGGAATTTCCCAATAGTTTTAGCATCTAGAAAAATTTCTACTGCCCTAGCTGCAGGATGTTCAGTAATTTGTAAACCAGATGTAATTACTCCTGGCGCTGTAATGGAATTAGTAAATATTTGCAAAGAAGCAGGTGTGCCAGATGGTGTCGTTAGTCTTTTGTCAGGCGATCCTGCTGAAATATCAAATGAATTAATGGAGTCGGATATAATTAAAAAAGTTTCAGTTACTGGATCAACAAGAGTGGGTAAAATTATTTTAAAAAAAGCAGCTGATAAAGTTCAAAGAGTTACTATGGAACTTAGTGGACACTCGCCTTTTATTGTGTGTGAAGATGTAGATATGAACAAAGTAGCTGATATAGCAATAACTGGTAAATTTAGAAATAACGGTCAGGTCTGTATTTCACCTAATAGATTTTATATCCAAGAAAACAGAAAAGAGGATTTTGTTAATGCTTTCATTGAAAGAGCAAAAAAATTAAAAATTGGAAACGGTATGGACCAAGGTGTGGATCTGGGCCCTTTAACTACTGCTAAGAGATTGGAAGAAATAGAAAAACTAGTTGAAACTACTAAAAAGGAGGGAGCTAAAGTGTTAATGGGTGGACAAAAACCCTCTGGTTTCAATAAGGGATATTATTATGAACCAACAGTCTTTGATGACGTTAAAGATAATTTTACAATCATGAAAGAAGAGCCTTTCGGTCCACTAGTTCCAATTTTAACTTTTAAAACTTTCGATGAAGTAATTGAAAGAGCAAATGATAATGACTTGGGATTATGTAGTTATTTATACACTAACTCTATGGACAAAGCTCACATTGGATCTGAAAAATTAGAGTCAGGTTGTGTTGCAGTAAACACTGGAGTTGTTGCTATTGCTGAGGCACCGTTTGGAGGAATAAAACAAACTGGTTATGGACGTGAAGGTGGTTCAGGTGCGATAAAAGATTATCTAAATGTGAAATACACTCACATGGGTTTAAAAATCTAGAAAATGAGAAAAAATAAAATCAAACAAATGATGAAGGAAGGTAAGCCTGTAATCAATGGTTGGTGTGCCATTCCTAGCACAGCCTCCGCTGAAGCAATGGCTCATCAAGGATGGGATTCTCTTACAGTAGATATGCAACATGGTTTAGTTGATTACAGTAATGCACTTCCAATGATGCAAACAATATCAACAACAGATGTAACTCCTTTAGCTAGAGTTAACTGGAATGAACCAGGTCAAATTATGAAAATTTTAGATGCTGGTTGTTATGGAATTGTTTGTCCAATGGTAAGCAATAAAAAAGAGGCAGAAAATTTTGTTCAAGCATGCATGTATCCACCTGATGGCTACAGAAGTTTTGGCCCTATACGAGGTCTAATTTATGGTGGAGCTGATTATGCTGATCACGCTAATGAAGAAATACTAAAATTAGCAATGATCGAAACAAAAGAATCTTTAGAAAATCTTGATGAGATAATGTCTACACCAGGTGTCGATGGTATTTATATTGGCCCAGCAGATCTAAGTTTAGCAATAGGTGAAAAACCTGGTTTTGATAGGTCAGAGACTACAAAAGCTTATTCTGAAATTTTAAGAATTTTAGAACATGCTAAAAAAAATAATATTTTTGCAGGAATTCATAACGGTACTACAGAATATGCTACCAAGATGATTGAAAAAGGTTTTGATTTTGTGACTATAGCATCTGATTTGAGAGCTTTAAGTGCTGGTGCTAAAGCCACAGTAGACAAAATGAAGGGTTCTTTATCAAAAAAAGAAGATAACTCAACTTACTAATCAAGTTGTTCTAAAAATTCCTCTAATTGTTTTTCTTCTAAATTAGAGGATTGTTTTTTTCCAGGAAATTTTCCATTCATAGAATCTTTTTTAAAAGCCTTCAAAGCCTTTACTCTTTCTAGTTTTATTTCATTTCTAAGTTTCAATAAATTTCCATATGCTTTTGAATGTCTTGGGGGATTTTCTGTGTCACCACAGATATCTTCCATAAATAAATACATTACATCAGCGTTTTTACCTGAACCTAATGAAATAGTAACTATGTCTGTTCGCTTTGAAATTTCACCCATTACATTTTCAGGTATTACTTCACACTCAGCCGAAAACGCACCTGCATCTTCTAATCTTTTAAATTTTTGAAAAAGTTCGTAAGCTTCATCAGCAGTTTTGCCAACTGCTCTTAAGCCACCAATCCAAGTAGATTTTCTTGGAACTAAACCTAAATGCCCCATTACTGGAACATCTTCCTTAGCCAGCAGTTCAACTATGTCCATACTTCTTGGTGTCATAACTGCATCCGCACCATTCTCTAATGCTTTAAAAGCTCCACGCATAATATCTTCTGCAGTGACAAACTCATTCAACACCAAAGCAGCTGTTAAAAATAAATTTTTTGAACCTTCTCTTACAGGAAGTACATTTTTTGCATTTGATATAATCATATCAAAGCCTGCTTTTTCGGCTGCTTCAGCTTCTTCAACACTATTCGCTGTAACTTGTGTAAATTTTCTTTTTCCTTTTGCTGCTTTTAAATCCCTAACAGTCAAAGTTCGTTTTGCCGGTTTAGCAGCCCAAGTATAGATATTCTTCATTTAATTCCTCTATATAGAATATCTCTCCTATCAATAAACTCCTCAAAGGTTTTAATGGTAATTACTGAAGGTAAAATAAATATAGATCTCTTGTCCCTCTCATTTCTTATAATTCTAAAATAACCTTTTTTAATTGCAGTATCGATGTAAACATTTGAGGTTAAATATGATTTTTCAATTACTTTAAGTAATTGATTTTTAGTTATTGATTTATTTTTGTAATAAGCAAGCATAACCATATGTAACATTATCCAATGTTGTGGGGTTAAGGAAAACCAATTCAATAATTCGTTAGCTAATCTTCCTTCAAAATCTCCAAGTGATATTTCTGCTAATTGAATTCTTTTTTGAGTAAGTTTTGGGATTTTTTTTTGTTCTTCAAAGTGCTTAGGATACTTGAACTGTCTTTTCATTTAAATAAATTTAAACTCATTGAGTTTTCTATTCAATACTATTTTTACTTAATAGTTCTTTATAAATGTTATTAACTCTATGTACTTCTGTTGCGGTATTAAAATAACCTTCATATTCTATTTCTTCAGGTGATACATCAAAATGATAATGTCCTGCATCTCTGTCATGTTCGTAAGAATGAAAATGAGTATGTTCACCAGACTCTCTTAGATTCAATTCTCCTCCAGTAGGATCACCAGTCCAAAGAATAGAATAACATTGTAATTTTGGTCCAACTGGCTCATAAAATTGAAGAAAATCTTTTACACATTTCATTTGTTTTGGATCATAATACTCGTGTTTAATATCTTTATAATCAGGTTGCACATGCGATCTTATTTTTCCATTTAATACTCTAAATACGCCAGCAAGAGACAAATGTTCATTATCTTTAATTTTTAAATTTTTTGATAAAGAAGACCTCATTGCTTGAGGCAAAGAACCTTGTTCTCCATTTCTACCTTTAATTTTAATTTTGATAACTTTTCCTTGTTTGCCGTCTGTATAATAAATGTTTCCAAGTCCACCGTGTTTTTTTGCAGAATACTTTTCAACAATACATTTTTTGTCTGGACTCACTCTTGCTATTATTGATTTAGACTCTTCAGTTATTAAATTTTCATTAATAACTAATTCTCCACAATGACCATCTAAACATGACATTGCACCTGATCCAGCTCCTAAAGCATAAGATTTTTCAGAATCAATCATTTTAGATATTTCTTGATAGTCAAACTCTGCACCAATAAATTTTGGATCATGCATATAAGGCTCTCCGCCAACATCTATTATTTTCTGATTTCCACTAATTCCTTCTGATGGACAATCCCAATCTCTTAGATTTGGGCAATCTACCACTTCTACCTCAACGTTTTTGAAATTTTCAGACAACCCTTTTCTTAACGCATCTGAAATATCTTCTAGTAGATAATTTTTAAAAGTTCCTTTTTCTATTTTTAATTGCATGATGATAATAAGCTATAATTTATTTTGCATATTGTCTATAGATAATATATATAATTTCTATACATAAATAATTTTAAAAAAGGTAACGATGATTAACAAAGATTTGAAGGTAGCAGTCCTTGGTGCAGGAGCAATGGGTTGCTTGTTTGGCGGTTTACTTGCTGAAAAAGGTTTAAATGTAATTTTAATTGATGTTTGGAAAGAACATGTAAATGCAATTAATAAAGATGGTTTGAAAATGGATGGACATGGTGGTGACCGAGTAATCAATGTTAAAGCTACTTCAGATCCATCTTCGTTAGATAAAGTAGATGCTGTAATAGTTATGTGTAAAGCAACTGCATTAGAACCAGCTCTAAATAGTATTAAAAATATTATTGGTGAAAAAACAGTCTTCATGTCTTTTCAAAATGGTATTGGTCATGAAGCAATTATTCAGAGTATTGTAGGTAATGAAAAAGTAATTGGTGGGACAACTACTCAAGCTTCAAATATTTTAGGACCAGGTCATATAATGAATCATGGTTCGTTACCATCTTGGATTGGTGAATATGAAGGAGGAATAACAGAAAGAATTACAGAAATAGCTGACACTTTTACTGCACATAATTTGGAAATGATTGCGGCTGAAGATGTAAAAAAAAGAAAATGGATGAAGCTTTTTGCTCTAACAGCAATTGGACCTTTGTCTGCAATTTTTGATCTTCATCATACGGACTTGTATATAAACAACAAAGCAAATGAATTATCTCGTGGTTTAGGTAAAGAAATAATTTTAGAAACTAGAGAAGTTGCACTTGCTGATGGTGTAAATGTTTCTGAAGATGAATGCTTATTTATGTTTAATAAAATTGTAGATTCAATGCAAACTAATAAGTCATCAATGGCTTTTGATGTTCAATACAAGAGAAAAACTGAAATAGATTTTATTAGTGGTGCGGTTTCAAAGATAGGTAAAAAACATGGTGTTAAGACACCATTAAATGACCTTATGTATAAAATGATTAAAGTGAAAGAAGGTATGTACAGCTAAATGCTTGGTACAAATAAATTAAAAAAAATCAAAAGTAACTTTCCAGTTTTAGTTGGTGAAAATGTTGTTTCTAAAGGTATTTGTAATTTATTAATTAAAGAAATAAGTAACTCTAAATCATTTGATGATATGATTATGGGTGGTAGAAGTAGGATAAATAAAGGTTCGAAAAATTTTAATTCATATATCAAAAACTCTGTTTACTCTGCAAAACTTTTTAAGCTTTTTAATAGCAAGACTTTTTATAAAAAAATTGAAAATCTTTTTACAAAAAATTTTAAAGATGGATCGTGGGTTAATTTATATAAACCAAAATCTTTTAATCCTAAAAAGTTCACTATTAAAAAAAAATTAAATTCTAATGAATTAAAAAAAATATTGGGTAATAATTATACTAATCCTAAAGTAAATTTAGATATTGATTTTTCGGTATCAAAAGGAGGATATAGATTAAGGCCTCATAGGGATGATATAACTAGGTTATATAATTTCTTAATTTATCTAACAGACATACCAAAAAAAAATGGCGGCTCTCTAACTATCTACAGGAAAAAGGCTAAAAAAAATTTAAGAAAGAGTTTTAGAAGATTTCCAAAAATAAACGAGTTAGAAATAGTTAAGTCTTTTACACCCAAAAAAGGAACTGTTGTTTTTTTTCAATCTACTCCAAATTCCTATCATGGAGTAAAGCGCTTTATAGAGAAAAATTGTCCAAAACGTTTTTTTATTTATGGAAGTTATGCTTTAAACAAACCAGTTGTATGGAATTATAAAGGAATCTCGTATTATCCTCATATAGTTAGCAACAAAAAAAGAATGTTGACCTCTTTTCATGACGCGAACTATTTAACCACAGCACCAAACCATTGAAATTATTTCAATGATAAAATAAATTTTAACAATGACAAATACTTTTCAAAAAAAATTATATGAGAATGGGTACTTAATTGTTAAAAATGTACTTAACTATAGAAGAGACTTAAAACCAGTTCTTAATGATATGGAATTTGTTATGGATTGTCTCATTCAAAAGTATGCAAAAAAAACTGAGGTTAAAAAAGTTCTTAATCTAAATTTTAAAAGAAAATATTCATATATATCAAAACTTAATATTTATGATCTAGATCAATATTTTAATACAAGATTACCTAGAGACCATGTTAAAAGAGATAGTGATTATTTCGCTACTCAATCATTATGGAATTTAATTACAAATAAAAGAATTTTAGATGTTGTAGAAAAAATTTTAGGTAAAGAAATAATGTCTAACCCTGTTCAAAATACTAGAATTAAACAACCTGAAAAAAAATTACCAAAAGGATCAATTCATGACGGCTTAAGTGGTAGAACACCATGGCATCAAGACGCTGCCGTTTTAAATTCTAAAGGACAAAAATTAACTGATATGGTCACAGTGTGGATTCCTTTCACCAAAACTACTAAAAAGAATGGATGTATGATTACAGTAAAAAAAATTAATAAAATGGGATTATTAAACCACGTATCAGGATATAGAGGACAGGTGGAATTAAAAAACAGTAAATTGCTTGATGAAATGGAACACATTTATTTAGAGGCAAATGTGGGTGATATAATATTATTGCACAAGCATTCTATTCATTGCTCATTACCAAATAGATCAAATGATTTTAGAATTAGTGCTGATTTAAGATATAATGTTGCAGGACAACCATCAGGCAGGGAGCCGCTTCCAAACTTTTATGTTAGAAGTAAAAATAAAAAAAATCTTAAAGTTCAAAATTTTAAACAATGGTTATCTCTGTGGGAGAACGCTAAAGAAAGACGTATTGGAAAACATGCATTTAAGTATCCTTTGCCAACGTACAAGAATAATAAAAGAGACTTGTCTAATTTAGTTTAATATCTAAAAAAATTAATGACTAAAATTTTAATTACAGAATTCATCAACCAAAATAGTCTAGAAAATTTAAATAAAAAATTTGATGTTATGTATGATGAAAAATTATGTGAAAATGAAAAAAAACTAATAACAATGGTTAAAGATTATGATGGTTTGATTGTTAGAAATAAAACTCAGTTAAATTCAAATATTTTAAAAAATGCAATAAAATTAAAATTTATTGGAAGGCTGGGTGTTGGTTTAGACAATATTGATACAGAATATTGCAAAAATAAAAATATTCATGTTCAACCAGCTACAGGAATGAATGCAGATTCTGTTGCTGAATATGTCGTTTCTTCATCAATGTCTCTTATAAAAAAAATTCCAATGTTTCATAATGGAACTATCAAGGGTGAATGGCCAAGAACAACCATTAAATCTATAGAAATAAAACAAAAATATTTAGGAATAATAGGATTTGGCACAATTGGGAAAAAAGTTGCTGAGTATTCTTCAAAAAATGGTTTAAAGATTTTAGCTTACGATCCTTATGTTAAGGAAATAAATAATAAAGAAATTGATGCTAAATTATTAAGTTTAAAGGAGATATATGAAAAATCAGACATCATTTCCATACACCTGCCTTTAACAGATGAAACTAAAAATTTGATTAATAAATCGTCATTTTCTCAAATGAAAAATAAACCGATTTTAATAAATACCTCTAGAGGAGGTATAATAAATGAGAGTGATTTAATTGAAGCTTACAACAAAAATAATATTTCTGGCTTTGCTCTAGACGTGTTTGAAAAAGAACCAATAGAGAGTGAATTTTACAACATGATAAAACCTGGTATGAATTGTATACTTACACCTCATATTTCTGGTGTAACAACTGAGTCAAACATTAGAGTAAGTGACTTTATAGTTAAAAAAATTACAGATTTTTTTAACTAATTATTTCTTCTAGATTTATTAATCGACCTTGTTTTATTGACTGCTCTGCAGCCTCTCCCACAGAAACAGCAATTAAACCATCTTCTAATGAAACCTCTGGATCTGAATTATTTTCAATAGCTTTCAAAAAAGCTAAGTGTTCGTAGTAAGTAGATCCATGATGGTGGCCCGCCTCAAGAATTTTTTTATCTACTTCAATATTTTCAACATGTGTTTTGCCATCTCTCATCCCAATTCTTATATTTGATGAGGTTTTACCTGAATCATCGGAGGGGACTGAAGTTTCAATTTTTCCTTTATTTCCTGTGGCTACAAGCTCTTCTTGCATGTCAGAATTTTCTGCAAACATACAAAGCTCAAGCAAACTTCTTGCTCCATTTTCAAAATTTACAATCACATAGGCATTATCAATGATGTCTGGTTTTTTTCCATTATATACTTCATCTAAATGGTTAACGTCTTGACCACCACTTGCATAAACACTGAGTGGCTTACTTTGGATAATCAACCTCATTAAATCAAAGAAATGGCAGCATTTTTCAATAAGTGTACCACCAGTATTTTCTTCAAAACGATTCCAATCATTTACTTTATTTAAAAAAGGAAATCTATGTTCCCTTATGGTTAAAGTTTTTAAATCCCCAATTTTATTATTATGAATTTCATTAATAAACTTTGAAACTGGCGGCATATATCTATACTCCATCGCAGTCCAAAATACTGAAGGATAATCTTTTGTAAGTTTTTTTATTTCTAAACAATCTTTTGTATTAGTGCATAATGGTTTTTCTACCAATATGTGTTTTTTAGTTTTGATTACATCTTTCAAGATTTCTATATGAGTAAAGTTAGGAGATGAAATTAAGTATACATCAACAATATTTTTTTCAATCATTTCTAAATGATTTTTAAAACAAAAAACTTTTGTTTTTATAATTTCTTTACATTGATTTAATGATTCTTCATGAGGATCAGCAAGTGCAACTACTTCAGCATTATCAATTAAAGATATATTTAAAATATGTTCTCGAGCCATTGTCCCTGCTCCAATTATTCCATATTTTATTTTTTTCATATTCTGTTTGTATCAGTTTAATTTAAAAACTTAATCAATACTTAGCCCGCTTGGCACTTTATCAGGTTTACCTAGCGGTCTCTGATTTCCACTTCTGCCAGTTAATGATTCTAGGAAAGAAACAAGTTGATCTATTTCTTTATGATTCAACTCTATAGGCTGTATGTCAATACTTGATAGAATTCTGTCTTGTTCTCTTTTGTCTGAAAAAGTTACAAAATCAATTTTTTCTAACCAAGGTGCCTTAGGTAAATTTGCATATTCAGGTTTCCAATTCTTATTCATTTTAATTGGATTTAAATGATGCTTAATTATTGATTTTAAAGTTGGATAAGCACCATTATGACCGTAAGGAGCTGTTAAAGAAACATTTCTTAATGCTGGTGTTTTAAATTTATACATGTCGTTTATATTGTCAGTTTCAACCATTCGTCCAACGTCACGTGCATAGGGATCAAAAGGCCGGGTTCTTCCAGGACCAAATTGGGGAATTCCTATTGAATGAAATTTTTGATCTGACAACAAAGATCCTGAGTGACAAGAACTACAGTTTGCTTTTCCATAAAATAAGTTCATGCCATTTATTTGCTTTAAAGTTAAAGCTTGTTTATCTCCATTCAAATATTCATCAAAGGGAGAGTCAAAAGATGTCCATTCATGAATTTCAAATGCAGCAATTGAATTAACAATATGTGTAATGTTTATATCTAAAGGACTATTAACATCATCAAAAGCATTTTTAAATAACTCAACATACTCTGGAATTCCTCTAATCCTGTTTGTAATTACAGGCCATACCCTATCAATTCTCATACTATCTTTGCCAACTTTTGAGACTAAACCTATAATTTCATTTTCACCTGGATTTCCTGCCATCTCAAACTGTCTAGTCATTGGAAACAAAGCTTGAACTGCAACTATATTATCGAGTCCTTTTGGAAGTAGTTCTTGCGCTGGGGTATTAAAACCATTACCAAATATATCAGATTTAGTCACTCTTCCGTCATGAAGCAATGTTGTAATATCTTTAAATCCTAAATTCCATAAAGCTAAAGCATTTCTTGGAATTCGTTTTTTTATTTTATCATCGCCCTCACCTGCAGTTCTCTCTAATCCTATACCTTGACCTCCCTCACCAATGCCTAACGAAAGTCCATCTGAACCTCCTAGATCATGACTATGACAGGTTGCGCAAGCAATATTTCGATTTGCAGATAAAATTTTATCGTGAAATAAAAGTCTTCCAATTTTAACTTTTTCTATATCAACTTGATGGAAATCTTCAATCTTTAATGGTTTTGGTAAATCAGTTGCGTAAGTTTTATTTACTGAAATTAAAAATGGAATTATAAATATTATTATTTTTAAATGTTTAAATATCTTTTTATACTTTTGTTTCTTCCATCCATAGTTTTTGCAGAAATAGAAAATGCTCGAGATTTGATGGAAGATGGAAAATTTAAAGAAGCTATGGAAGAACTTATGCCAGCAGCTAGATCTGGTAATGCTGATGCTGAAGAACTTATTGGTATTATGTACGCTATGGGTCTCGGTGTTGAAAGAGATGATGTTAGAGCTTTTGAATGGTATCTCAGATCTTCCATGAAAGGTCATCCTGGTGCTCAATCTGGTGTTGGGTGGTATTACGAAATTGGTAGAGGACTTCCTGCTCCCGATCTTGTTAGAGCTTATATGTGGTATGGTTTGTCTGCTATTGGTGGAGATCCTGATGCTGCAATTTCTCAGGAAGAAGTTATTAAAAAAATGACTCCTGAACAAATTGAAAAAGCTCATATTCTCATAAAAGATTATAAATCTTGGATATATCCTTTTAGATAATGAGGCGAACTAAAATCCGCCCCATTATATTCATTTGAAATTACAAATCTTTTTTGTATGCGCTCGATGCTCTTTTCTCTGCACTCGCTACCGCTTTAGTTAAAGCGTTGAAAATCTCTTTTCCACCTTTAACATTAGCTTTAAACCAATCATACACTGGGCTAGCTTCTTTTTTAAAACTAGCTTTTTGATCAGGCGTAGGAACATATAAATCTCCACCACCTGCTACAAAGTCTTCATAAGCTTTGATTGATTTTCTTTTAGGAGATGCAAAAGTTGCTTGTTGTAAAGCATAAAAACCATCAGTCACAACCTTTTTAAGATCCGTAGACATAGATTCGTATTTTGCATTATTCATCCACCATAATGCTCCCATGTATGCATGACCGTCTAAAGTAACATATTTAAGACCTGCATCAGGAAACTTCATGTTCATTATGTCAGTAATTCCATTTTTAGAACCCTCAACTACACCAGTTTGAAATGATGTAAATAATTCTGGCCATGGAATAGGAGTTGGGGATGCACCTAATGCTCTTACAAGCTCCTGAGGTAAATCAGCTACAACCGTTCTGATTTTTAAACCTTTCATATCAGATGGATTTGCAACTCTTCTTTTTGTATTAGCAAAATTTCTCCATCCTCCAGTATTTCCAATTGTCATCAATCTAATTGAGTCATTTGAATCTTTTAGTGCCATTTTTCTCATTGTTCTTACAAAATCACCTTGCATTACATCTTCAGCAATTCTGTCATCAGCCATTAGATAAGGTAAATCTAAAACTTGAACATATGGGAATACACCTGCTGCACCTCCAGAAGTAGAAATGTAAATATCTATACTTCCATCAGATACACCTTGTAAACACTCGGCACCCTTTGAACAAAGCTGCGTACCTACAAATAGTTCTACAGCTATTTTTCCATTTGAAGCTGCTTCTACGTAGTTTTTAAATACCACAGCACCATCATAATCTTCATCTTGATCATTAGAGTTCATTGTCATTCTTAAGTTATAATCTGCAGCTGAAACAGATGCAGTAAAACTAATTAAGAATAATAATGAAAAAAATGATTTAATTAATTTACTCATAATTATTTCCCTCTCATTAAATATTTATGTATGAAAACTATACTTAAATTGAATTAGAGAGTCTATCGACTAGTAAAAAAAAAATTAAATTTATTTTGCGAATCCAGTAAGCAAAGGTATCGTCATCGAAATTGATGGAAAATATGTTATTAAAAATATTACTATAGCTTCTACTGCTAAAAATGGCAATATAGCTTTTGCTATTGTTTCTACTCTTTCCCCAGACACAGAAGATGCAACAAATAACACAAGACCCATTGGTGGAGTTGCTAAACCAACTGTTAAATTAACGGACATAATAATTGCAAAATGCACAGGATGAACTCCAAGTTCAACAAAAACTGGTCCAAGAATTGGTCCTAAAATAATTATAGCTGGACCTGCATCTAAAAACATTCCAACAACAAATAATAAAATATTTATAAGAAACAATAAAACATACGGGTTGTCAGTTAATCCTAAAACGAACGCAGCAAGATGCTCAGGTGCATGAGATAAGCTAACTACAGTTTTAAAAGCCATTGCAGCACCAACTAAAAGAAGTACAACAGAAGATACCATCGCTGCTTTTGTCATCACTTTAGGAACATCTTTCCATTTCAATGATTTTAAAACAAATAGACCGATAAACATTGCGTAAGCAGCTGCTACAGCTGATGCTTCTGTTGGTGTAAAAATTCCACCAAGAATACCACCTAAAATTATTACTGGTGTCATCAAAGGAAAAAAAGCTTTTAGAGATGCCTTACCTCTTTGACCCCAGGTTGTTTTTTCTGTTACTGCTGGAAAATTATATCTCTTGGCCATGAATTTTATTGTGACCATCAAACTAACTCCTACTAAAATACCAGGTACAATTCCTGCTAAAAATAATGCCGCAACACTCTCACCCATTACATACGCATAAATAATCATTATCCCTGAGGGTGGAATTATAGGTCCGATTACTGAACTAGCTGCAGTAATAGCAGCTGCAAATTTTTTTGTATATCCTTGTTTTTCCATTGCAGGAATAAGCATTGATCCAATTGCTGAAGTATCAGCTACAGCTGAACCAGATAAACCAGCAAACAACATTGAAGTTAGTACATTGACATGAGCCAATCCACCTTTTAAGTGACCCATCATCGCTTGACTAAATTCAACAAGTCGATGAGTTATTCCTCCTCTGTTCATTAACTCCCCTGCTAACATAAAAAATGGAATTGCCATCAAAGGGAAGCTATCTATTCCATTATATATATTTCTATAAAGCATAGCTCCATCTCTAGCTTGATCATTTAACCAAAGCAAAATTCCTGGTGCTGCTAACAATCCAAAAAAAACAGGTAAACCAATTAACAAAAATAATAAAAATAAAGGAAGAAACCAAACTAACATTATTGTGTCTCCAACTTTTGTTTATCGTAATCTTCAGGCAAGTCTAACTTTGAAAAATTAGTCAGAATATTTCTTAAAATTAATTCTATATTCACAGAAATTAAAAAAATAATCCCCACAGGTAATGACATATACATCCAAGCTAATTTTATTGGTTCTGCTTTACCACCAATTAAATGAAAAGGAATCTTTATCGATGAAGAATTAAATATCCATCCAGCATTAATATGTTTAAATCCTAATTCTAAACCTATTACTAAGACAAAAAGAGATACTATTAATAAAAATAAAGTTAATAATGTGGAGATAAATTTTGGTAAAAATCTTTCTAATAAATCAATAGAAACAAATCCACCCCATCTATACGCAGATGGTGCAATCAATCCTGTCATCCATAACATCAAAAATCTAGCAACCTCGTCGGGCCATGGCAGTGCGTTATTTAATACATATCTAAAAAATACTTGTACTAAGATGACAATCACCATCAAAAGTATTGCTATCCATGCAAACTGTCTTCCAATTCTTAAAAAAAAAGTATTTATTTTCTCAAGGATCTTAAAAAAAGATAGTAGGATATTAATTGTCAAATTCACAACTAAATTTATTTTAAATATTTAATAAATACAACTTTAATCAAAAAACTAATTTACTTTATAGAATAATTCTCGTATTAAAAATGCTCTCTAAAAAATTGATATATAATTATGAGCAATAAAAAAAAGATATTAATTATTCAAAAAGTCCATGAAAAAGGTATGGAATTAATAAATAACCATCCCAATTTTGATGTTGAAGTAACTGATGATACTTCAATAGAAAATTTAAAATCAAAATTAAAAGATTGCGATGGTGCATCAATAAGAATTGCAAAGCTTCCTGGTGAAACCTTTGAAGAAGCAAAAAATTTAAAAATTATTTCAAGGCATGGTGTTGGTTACGACAATATCGATTTAAAAAAAGCTAAAGAAAAAGATATAAAAATAGCAATAACAGCTAATGCTAATGCTGTTACAGTTGCAGAACATGTAATGTTCGTTTTGTTAAATATTGCAAAAAGAAAAGGCTTATTTGACAAGACAGTAAGGGATGGAAATTTTAAAGACAGAAATAAATTACCAAAAACAATAGAAGTTTGGAAAAAAAATTTTTTGATAATGGGTTTTGGAAGAATAGGAAAAGCTTTAATCAAAAGATGTCTGGGCTTTGAAATGAATGTCTTTGTTTATGACCCATTTGTAGACAAAGATAAAATTGAAGAATTAGGAGGAAAAAAAATAGAAGATCTAGCTGAAGCAGTAAAAACTATGGATGTTATTTCACTCCATATGCCTTTAACGGACAAAACAGAAAATTTAATTAATTATGATTTACTAAAAACAATGAAGAAAACTTGCATTATTATTAATGCAGCAAGAGGTGGAATTATTCATGAAGAAGATCTCGATAAAGCGCTCAATGAAAATTTAATTTTTGGGGCTGGTATTGATGTTTTTAAAAAAGAACCACCTGATGACAATAATCCTCTTCTTAAAAATGAAAAAGTTTACTTAAGTCCACATACTGCAGCTTTTACTGATGAGTGTATGACAAGAATGGGAAAAGAAACAATTCAAAACATTATTGATTTTTTTGAAGAAAAATTAGAAAAGTCTAAAATTGTAAAATTATAAACACTACAGAGTAACAAACATACTTTAATAAACAGATTTTAATTTTTAAAGATCTGAATATTACTTTTATTTAAGGTCTCGGTTAAATACTTATAACCAATCTTTGCATATTCAAAAGGATTTGCTTTTGCTGGGTCTTGCTCTGCTTCAACAACCAGCCAACCTGAATAATTTTTTTCTTTTAACACATCAAATAAAGGTTTGTAATCAATACAGCCATCTCCAGGTACCGTAAAAGCACCCTCTAAAAATGCACCTCTAAAGCTTAAATCTTCTTTTAATGATTTATCTAAAACATTTTTTCTAATATCTTTGCAATGCATATGAATAACCCTATCACTAAAATTTTTTAATATTTCAAGAGAGTTACCTTGAGCAAAGAGCATATGACCAGTGTCTAAAGTAAGCTTTACACTATCATCAGTATTCTCTAGCAATTTTATAGTATCTTCCTCAGTTTCTATAACTGTTCCCATGTGATGATGGTAAGCAAGTGGCATGCCTTGATCTTGTAAATATTTACCCATTTCAGAAATTTTTTTATAGTAATTTTTAGACTCTTCTTCATCCATTTTTGGTCTAGTCGAAAGTTTTTTGTCTGGATCTCCTTGAATTGATCCAGCAACTTCTGCAAAAACAATGCAAGGTGCGTTACAATCTTTAAATAATTTCAATTGATCTTGTATAACTTTTTTTTCCTCTTCCACTGTATTTTTTCTTAAATTTGCACCATACCAACCAGAACAAAGGTTTAAGTTAAACTCATTTAATTTTGGAATTAATTCCTCTGACTTGTTTGGAAATTTTCCACCCGACTCTATACCTATAAATCCTGCCTGACTTGCTTCTAACAAACATTGTTCCAAAGGTGTATCACCCCCTAGTTCTGGCATGTCATCATTACTCCATGCTATTGGTGCTATTCCTAATTTTACTGACATAAATATTTTTTTTGCTAAGATATATTCAATGTTTAAATCAAATAAAACTAAAAAATTAAGTTTAGGAATTGTTGGGGGTGGTCCTGGATCATGGATTGGTCATGTACATAGAATCTCATCTAGATTTGATAATCAATATGAAATAGTAGCAGGAGTTTTTTCAAGAAATGTAAAAATTTCTACTAAGTTTGGAAAGAGTATAGGGATTTCATCTGATAGATGTTACTCAAATTATAAAGATATGGCTAAGAAAGAAGCTAAGAGAAAAGATGGAATTAATGTAGTTGCTATAATGACACCACCATCAAGTCATCAAATTATTGCTGAAAAATTTATTTCAAAAAACATAAATATAATTTCTGATAAACCTTTTGCAGGAAATTTAGATCAAGCAAAAAAACTTTTCAAATCAATTAAAAAAAATAAAAAAATAAAATATGCGCTAACTCATAATTATTCTGCTTATCCAATGGTGAGAGAAGCAAAAAAATTAGTTGAAAAGGGTAAAATTGGTAAAGTTGAATATATTAATGTTGAATATATTCAAGATTGGTCCGGTGGAACAAAAATTAATTCAAAAAATGCAAAAAGAAAACTTAAATGGAAAATTGATAATAAAATAGTTGGAACATCTGCTGTTTTAAATGAAATTGGAACTCATGCGTACCATCTAGCCTCTTATATTTCAGGTTTGAAAGGGCAAACAGTTTTTGCAGATATAAAACAAATATCAAAAAAAATTAAAATGGATGATAATGCACAGGTTATGATCAATTTTAACAATGGCGCAAAAGGAATGTTTTGGACAAGTGTAATGGCCAAAGGTGGTGTTTATGGTTTAAGAATTAGAGTATTTGGTTCTAAAGGTAGTTTAGAATGGGTTCAAAATGATCCAAATTATCTTAAATTAAATCCTGAAAAAGGTGCTGTAAAATTATTAGAAAGAGGATTTCATAATTCAGAATTTTCAAAGCAATTCTCTAGAATAAAATTTGGTCATCCAGAGGGTTACCTTGATGCGTTTGCAAATATTTATAAAGAGTTTGCAGACTCCTTGAAAAACAAAACTAAAAAAAGATACTTTTATCCAAATGAAGATGAGGGTTTAGAGACAGCAAAATTTATTAGTGCATGTAAGGTTTCATCAAAAAGTAAAAAATGGGTAAAAATCAAATAAACGTAGCATTATTTGGTCTAGGTAGAATAGGTCAAATGCATGCTGAAAACTTAACTAACCATAAAAGTTTTTATTTAAAATATACTTTTGATATCAATAAAAAGTTAGCCAAAAAATTTTCAAAAAAATTTGATACAATTAATATTAATAATACTGGTAAGGCTTTTAGAGACAAAAATATAGATTTAATATTTATTACATCTAGTACCTCTACTCATATAAAATTTTTAAAAGAGGCTGTAAAATTCAAAAAAATAGTCTTTTGCGAAAAACCTTTAGATTTAAATATTGATAAAGTTAATAAATGTTTAAGAGAAATTAAAAAGTACAAACCTAAAATTCAATTAGGTTTTAATAGAAGATATGATCCCGGACATAATTCAATTAAACAAGAACTAAGTCGAGGAAAGATTGGAAAACTTGAAAAAATAATTATTACTAGCAGAGATCCTGCGCCACCCTCATTAAATTATTTAAAAGTATCGGGAGGTATATTTAAAGACATGATGATTCATGATTTTGATTTACTTAGATTTTACTTAGAAAAAGATGAGATAGAAAATATTTTTACTACAGCTAGTAACATTTCAGATAAAAAATTTGATAAAATTAAAGATTATGAATTAGCCTCATGTCTTTTAAAATCAAAAAAAGGTGTACAGTGTATAATTACAAATTCAAGACACTGTAGTTTTGGATATGATCAAAGAGTTGAATTATTTGGATCAAAAGGAATGTTAATATCTGGAAATAAAAGTGAAAATGAAACAGAAATCTTTACAAAAAATAATACATCACAGAGAAAACCACTTTTAAATTTTTTTATAGATAGATATGTTGATGCCTACAGACTTCAACTTGACGAATTAGCTCTTTATTCAAGAACAAAAAAATCACCAATATCAAGTTTTGAAGATGGAAGAAGAGCTTTAATTATAGCTAATGCCGCCTCAAGTTCATTAAAATTAAAAAAACAAATAAAAATTAAGTTTTAATTCTTATTGTTAATATTAGAGTATAATATAATGACTTATATTTATGAATATTCTTAAAGATAGTTTTGGGAGAAAATTTCCATACATTAGATTGTCAATCTCTGACGTATGCAACTTTAAATGTGGCTACTGTTTACCAAATGGTTATAAGATTGACAAAAGTGATAATAGAACTTTTATAAACATAGAAGAAATCGGAAGGCTTGCAAAAGCTTTGTCAGAACTTGGTGTTTCTAAGATAAGATTAACTGGTGGAGAACCTACAGTTAGAAAAGATTTTTTAGATATTGTTAAAATTATAAAAAAAAATTCAGGTATAAAAAAAACAGTTATAACAACTAATGGCTATCGATTAGATAAAATAGCAGAACAAATAAATGAAAGTGGCCTAGATGGAATTAATATTAGTATAGATAGTCTAAATCCTAAAATTTTTGAACAAATAACAGGTCATAATAGATTGCAAGAGATTCTCAGTGGGATTGAAAAGTTGCAAAAATTAAACTTTAAAAATATAAAAATTAACGCAGTGCTTCTCAAAGGAGTTAATGATACTGAAAAGGATTTTAAAGATTGGAGTAATTTTATTAAGAAAAATAAAATTGATTTTAGATATATAGAACTAATGCAAACAGGAGATAATATTGATTATTTTAAAAAATATCATGTATCAGCAAATAAATTTGTTAAATATTTAATTAAAAACAATTGGGTGATACAAACCTTTGGAAAAGACTCAGGCCCCGCAAAAAATTATATAAATCCTGAATATATAGGTAAATTTGGTGTAATAGCTCCCTACTCTAAAGATTTTTGTAAAAGTTGTAACAGATTAAGAATAACCGCCAAAGGGGATTTAAGATTATGTTTGTTTGGAAATACAGGAATAAACATTAGACATTTAATGCAAAAAGATAATCAAATAGATCAACTTAAAGATCTAATATTAAAACAACTTAATTACAAAAAAGAGTCTCATCATTTGGAACTAGGAGAAACGGGTTTGACTAAAAATTTATCAACTACTGGTGGATAATGTGAAAAACTTAAAAATTGTAAGCGATAAAGATTTAAAAGATTGGGCAAAAGAAATTTTTAAAAAAAATTCTTTTAAAATGATAGATGTTTCAGAAAAAAAAGAAACTTTTAGAAGAGCTTTAGCTTCTGGAAAAATTTATGTCGGTGGTGATGTTTTTGAACTAATAAAAAATAAAAAAATGCCAAAAGGTGATCCAATAACCTCAGCAGAGGTCTCTGCGGTTTTAGGTGTTAAAAAAACAAGTGAATTAATTCCACTTTGTCATCCTTTAAAAATTGACCATACTGCTACAAAAATTATCATGAATGAAGATGATAAATCTCTAGAAGTATTTTGTGTAGTCTCAACGTATGCAAAAACTGGAGTTGAAATGGAAGCAATCATGGGTGTTAATGCTGCTCTAATCACAATTTATGATTTGAGTAAAATAATTAATCCACACCTAAAGATAGATAATATAAAATTATTAATAAAAGAAGGTGGCAAAAATGGATTATGGAAAAACCCTGATGGTCTACCAAACTTTTTAAAAGATTTATTTTAAAAATATAATGAAAGTTAGAATTGAGTTGTTTGGAGCTGCAAGAGATTTTAGTGAACAACATTTGTTAGAACTAGATTTAGAGCAAAAATCAACCATAAAGGATATTCGAAAAAAAATAATTCAATATTTAGAGGAAAAATTTAATGGAAATGAAAAATATAAAAAAATTGTCAATTCTTCTGCTTTTTGTTCAGAGAAAAATAATATTGTTAGCGACAATTATAAAATAACAAATAACGAAAAAATTGGTATCATACCTCCTATAGGAGGGGGTTAATGCTTCATATAAAAATTGTTGATAGTAAAAATAAAAAACTTTCAATAAATGATGCTGAAAAATTTATATCATCTGTTGAATTTGGGGCATCAATATTTTTTACCGGTACTGTAAGAAATCTTAATAATAACAAAAGTGTAATTGGTATTACGTACGATAGTCATGATGAGCTTGTGATAAAAAGTTTTGAAGAAATATATAAAGAAGCCGATAAAAAACTTAATATTCAGGAAAAAGCTGTTTTTATAGAACATGTTAAAGGTTATTTAAATCTTGGAGAGATAAGTATTATAATTGCTGTTGCATGTAAACACAGAGATCAAGCATATGTATTATCTAGATATATTATAGAAGAAATTAAAAAAAGATCTCCTATATGGAAAAAAGAACACTACACAAATAATCAAAGCGATTGGTTAAAAGGAAATCCTATAGTTCATGAAAAAAATTAAATACTCAGATATCACACCAGAAAAAATTTATAAAAACAGAAGATCTTTTATTAAATCTATTGGATTAGGTGCTAGTTCTATTGCGATATCATCTATTCCATTTGCAAGTAAATCTCTAGCAAATGATAGAGATAAACTAACAAGCTATAAAGATATAACTACATATAATAATTATTATGAGTTTGGCACATCAAAAAGTGATCCTTATCGAAACTCGCAAATATTTAAGACTACACCATGGGATATTAGTATTGAAGGTGAAGTTGAAAAACCAATTAAACTATCGATGCAAGAAATTTCTGAAACGTTTATATCCGAGGAAAGAATTTACAGATTAAGGTGTGTAGAAGGTTGGTCAATGGTAATTCCTTGGATGGGTTTTTCTTTAAGCAAATTACTGTCAAAAGTTAATCCAACTAATAAAGCAAAATTTGTTGAATTTGAAAGTGTATATGATCCTGCGCAAATGAAAGGTCAAAGATACCCGGTTTTAAACTGGCCATACAATGAAGGTTTAAGAATTGATGAGGCAATGCATCCTCTAACAACTGTTGTGACTGGCTTGTACGGTAAAAAACTTCCAAATCAAAATGGGGCACCGTTAAGAATTTTTATTCCGTGGAAGTATGGTTTTAAAAGTGCAAAAGCAATTGTTAAAATAAAATTTGTTGAAAAAATGCCTACTTCTTCATGGATGTGGGCTTCACCAAGAGAATATGGATTTTACTCTAACGTAAATCCTAATGTTAATCATCCAAGATGGTCACAAGCAACTGAAAGAATAATAGGAGAGGGAGTCTGGAAACCTAGAGTAAAAACTTTAATGTTTAATGGTTATGGAGATGAGGTTGCGAGTTTATACACTGGTATGGATCTTAAAAAATATTTTTAATGCAAAAATATTTTAAACTTAGTGTAGTTATTTTAAGCGTAATCCCTTTTTTAATTATCTTATATAAAATTTTTTTAAACAAGTTAGGTCCTGAACCAGTTAAAGAAATCACACATTTTACAGGTGAGTGGACATTAATTTTTCTTTGCCTTACACTTTCTATGACCCCACTTAAAAGACTTACAAATTTATCTGCATGGGTAAGTTTCAGAAGAACATTGGGATTATTTGTTTTTTTTTATGCAACACTTCATTTGTTAACTTATGTTGGATTAGATTATAGATTTGATTGGCAACCAATATTAGATGATGTTGTTAAAAAAAAATATATATTCATTGGTTTTACTGCTTGGCTGTTATTAATTCCTCTGGTGATTACATCATCAAAAAAAATGGTAAAGTTGCTTAAAAATAACTGGAAAAAATTACATAGATTAGTTTATATAATAGCCATTTTTGGATCTCTTCATTATATATGGTTATCAAAAACAATTTTTTTTAAGCCTTTAATATACTTTATAATAATAATAGTGTTATTGGCGTTTAGAATAAAAATAAAAAAAAGAAATGTTAATTATGGATGAAAGCCTCAAAAAAGATATTCAATCAGCTACTCTTGACAGACTTATTAAACATTTAGATGGAAGAAAAGATGTACAGAATATTGACCTCATGAATTTAGCTGGTTTTTGTAGAAACTGTTTATCTAGATGGTATAGAGAAGAAGCAGAAAAAAAAGGTGTGAAAATATCAGATCCTGATGCAAGGGAGCATGTATATGGAATGCCTTATTCTGAATGGAAAGAGAAATATCAAAAATAATTATTTTTCTTTTAATCTAGGGAACAATTCAACAAAATTACAAGGTTTGTGATTGACATCCAATTGATGTTTTAAAATTCCGTCCCATGCATCAGTCACACCTCCTGATGAACCAGGTAATGCAAATATATATTTGCCATTTGATAATGCAGCACACGCTCTAGACTGTATAGAAGAAGTTCCAACTGTTTTTAGACTTATTGTTCTAAAAACCTCTCCAAATCCAGGTATATGTTTATCTGCAATTTCATTTATTGCTTCTGGAGTAATATCTCTACCAGTTAGACCTGTTCCTCCAGTAGTGATTATGACATCTATATCTTTTTGATTTGTCCATTCTTTTAAAATTTTAACAATATCCTCTTTATTATCTTTACAAATTTTTCTATCGATCAATTTATGATTAGCCTCTTTAATTTTTTCAACCAAGATTGTACCTGATTTATCATTATCAAAAGTTCTTGTATCTGTTACAGTTAATAAAGCTATATTTACATCCATAATTTATAAATGATTATATTATCAATTTTTTTCTTTGTAACGGCATTAATATACTCAAGTGTTGGTTTTGGTGGAGGCTCAACATATCTTGCAATACTTTTAATTTGGGGTGTACCTTATACAATATTTCCCATTATAGCTCTTGTATGTAATATTATTGTTGTATCTGGTAATTCTATCAATTTTATAAGATCTAAAAATATAAACTTTGATTTACTTTTTCCTTATTTAATTGGTTCTGTTCCTTTTGCATTTGTTGGAGGATCAATAAAAATAGAAAAAAATTTATTTGAGATTTTATTATTTTGTGTTTTGTTAGTTGCAGGTATTTTTTTACTAATTCAGAGTAAATCTTTTAATAAAGAAAAAATTAAAATTAACCAAATACCAAAATTAATATCAATTTCTATTGGATCGATAATTGGCTTTATGTCGGGTATAGTAGGAATTGGTGGAGGAATTTTTTTAAGCCCTCTTCTTTTTTTAATGAAAGCTGGATACCCTAGACATATTACCAGTAGTGCATCTTTATTTATATTAATCAATTCTATCTTTGGAATAGCAGGACAGCTAACAAAAGATCAGATTTTAGATCAGGTTATCATTTATTGGCCATTGTTTTTATCGGTGCTTATTGGAGGACAAATTGGTAGCGTATTAAACATTAAATTTCTACCAAACAAAATATTAGCTCTACTAACCTCTTTTCTTGTAATTTTTGTCGCAATAAGAATAGGAATTAAAGTTGTAGCTTAATGTTGAATAAATTTGCTTTTAAGATATTTAGAGAATTGTGAAAAATATTAAGCCTTTTGGTCCATCTATAGGAAAAACAAAAATTTCTAAGAAATTTTTAGATATCTTAAATAAAGAAATTGACAATAAAGATTTAACAAAAAAAAACGATTATAGCTCCAAACTGGCTAGTCAAATAAAAAAAGAAGTTAAAATTTCAAATAATTTTATAAAAAAAAATTTAGAAGGAGAAATAAAAAAAAATATCAAAGATTTTCTTAAAAATGAAAAAATTAAAAAAGTTAAAGATATAAAAATATTAAATTTATGGGTAGTTAGCCAATTTAAAGATGAATATAATCCTATTCATTATCATGATGGAGATTTATCTGGTGTAGGATATTTAAAAATTCCAAAAGATATGACTAAAAATAAACTTTTAAAAAATAAAAAAGATCAGACAAATGGCACAATTGATTTTATAAATGGACAAAGAGGTTTTTTAAGCAGAAGCATTTTCAATATTGTACCTAAAGAACGAGACTTAATAATTTTTCCAAACTACTTAATGCATACTGCATATCCTTTTAATATAAATTCTGAAAGAAGATCTTTTTCTTTTAATGCTAAAATCATTTTTAAAAAATAATGATTAACAAAGATTTTTTTAAAAAAATAAGAATATTAGATGGAGGAATGGGTCAAGAATTACTTGCAAGAGGGATGAAGCCAAATTCAACACTATGGAGTGCTAATGCTATATTGGATGCAAATTATCATCAACTTGTTTTAGATACCCATATTGATTTCATAAAAGCAGGGGCAGAAGTTATTGTCACTACAACTTTTGCAACACGGCAAAAACGTTTAAAAGAGAATAACCTTTTAGATAAATTTGAGTATTTAAATCAAAAAGCTGGTGAAATTGCCCAAGCTGCAAAACTAAAATTTCCTAATACTTATATTGCTGGTGGTATACCCCCTCAAAATTTAACATATGAAGCAGATAATAGAGATGAAATTGAAATTATTGAAAACTTTCATAGTCAAGCAAAGACGTTAAATCCTTATGTTGATTTTTTTTACTTTGATGTTTGGAGTAGTATTAAAGAGGTTAAATGTGGGATTGATGCAGTGAAAGAATTTAAAAAACCTTATTTAGTTGGATTACATATATCTGAAGGAACAACTCTACCAAGTGGGGAAAAAATCAAAGATATAAAAAATATAATTGACGAAAATAATCTTGGAGTGATGTTGTCATGTGTTTCTCCTGAAAATTTTGAGAAAAATTTAGAGGAATTAAGAAGTTTAAACATACCTTTTGGTTTTAAATTGAATGGCTTTGTTACTACTAAACTAAAGGAAAGTTATACATCTGTTTTTAAAGGTAAAAAATCTAATCCAAATGAAATTTTAGGAAAAAGACAAGATTTAACACCCATTAAAATTCAAGAAATTGTTCAAAAATTTAAAGAAACTGGGGCAACTATTCTTGGAGGATGTTGTGAAACAAGTCCTTCACACATAAAAGCAATCGCAAACCTTAAGTAACATTTTTATAATCTGCTTTTCTTGCTAAATATATTCCAATAAATACTGCAATTAGGGCAACAATAATTTTTGAAGTAATTATCTCATTTAAAAATATATAACCTAAAATAATTCCAAATATTGGAATAATGTATGAAACTTGTGAATGAAAAATTAATCCATTTGTTTTTAAAATTCTAAATCTTAATAACCATGCTATTCCAGTTGGAAAAATTCCTAAATATATTACAGATATAATTGAGTCTGTTGAAGGATTTAACATCCAAGGTTTTTCAAAAATTAAGGTAAACGGAAAAAGTATAATTGTTGACCAAATTAAAATAGAAACTGTAACATTTTCATTTTCCTTATTACTGATTTTTAAGGTTATTACTCCCCCAATTACATAACAAGTGGATCCAAGCAAAATTAAAAGTGCAGCTATAAAGTTATTTTTATTAATTAAAAAATTATCTGAAAATAAGAATACTATTCCTGAAAAACCTATCAATAAACCTATTGTTTTTAATAAATTAAATTTTTCTCCCTTTAAAAAAAAGTGAGCTAAAACTGTTGAGCTCAAAGGTGTTGTGGACATTAAAATAGCTGCTAAGTTACTTTGTACATAATTTACTCCATATGATATTAGCATGAAAGGTATAGCTAAATTAATTAATCCTATAATTGCAAACCACTTCCAATCTTTTGAAAATGCTTCGATTTTAATATTTTTATAAAAGCATAATATTAAAACAGGCATAGCACCTAAAAAAGATCTTAAGAAACCTATGGTAATAGGTCCAAAAGAATATGTGGCAATTTTAATATTAAAAAAAGCTGAGGCCCATATAAGAGATAATAAAGTCAACAACAAATAATCAATTAATTTAGGTTTTCTCATTGAGTTATCTCTTGTGTTATACCTGATGTTAATGATTTTAAACTTTCAAAATCTATTTTAAAAACTGCATTTGGATGCCCAGCTGCTGCAAATATAGAGTCAAAATTTTTTAAATTTTCATCAATAAATATTTTTATTTTTATCAAATGACCTGTTGGAGAAACGCCCCCGATTGTATAACCTGTAATTTTTTTAACATCTTCAGGATTAGCCATAGAAACGTCTTTTTCATTTAAGATTTTTTTTAACTTATTCAAAGAACATCTTTTGTCTCCTGAAACTAAACAAAGAATAAATTCTTCTCCTGCTTTGAAAAGTAAGCTTTTTACAATTGCTCCAACTTTACAACCTAAAGCTGTAGCAGCATCTTGTGCTGTCCTTGCTGTTTGCTCTAAAACTATAACTCTCAGATTAGGATTAAATTCTTTAATTGCTTTTTCTGCTCTTTTAACCGGCTCTTTAAATAGTATTGAATTCATTGTTTTAATATCTTTAAAAAATTCAGTGACTAATTACACTACTTATGTGAAAATTGCATAGGTGTTATTTATTAAATAAGCAATATTTTCCATTATTTTTTTGGTAATTAGGCCAAACAAAATTACATAGGAGACAAAATGAGTGCAGCTAAAGTTTTAAAATATATCAAAGAAAAGGATGCAGAATTTGTAGATTTAAGATTTACAGACCCAAGAGGTAAACTTCAGCATTTAACTATGGACTCAACGGTAGTTGATGAGGGAATGTTAAATGAAGGAGTATTTTTTGACGGTTCTTCTATTGCAGGTTGGAAAGCAATTAATGAATCTGACATGATTTTAAAGCCTGATACTTCAAGAATGTTTATGGATCCTTTTACGTCTCATAATACAGTAGTTTTGTTTTGTGATATTCTTGATGCGATAAAAAAAACACCATATGAGAGAGATCCTAGAGGTATAGCAAAAAAAGCAGAGGAATATTTAAAATCCTCTGGAATTGGAGATAAAGCATTTTTTGGTCCAGAGCCTGAATTTTTTGTATTTGATGATGTACGAATTAAAAATGATATGAATGAGTGCGGCTTTGCCCTAGACAGTAAAGAAGGTCCATATAATTCTGGGAAAGAATATGAAAATGGAAACATGGGTCATAGACCTGGTGTAAAAGGAGGATACTTCCCTGTACCGCCTGTTGATAGCGAACAGGATATGAGAAGTGAATATTTAAAAAACTTAAAAGAAGTAGGTATTAAAGTTGAAAAGCATCACCATGAAGTTGCACCAAGTCAACATGAGTTGGGAATGTATTTTGGAACTTTAGTTGATCAAGCTGATAATGTTCAGTTATACAAATATGTTGTTCAAATGGTAACTCATTCATTTGGAAAAACAGCAACGTTTATGCCTAAACCAGTTGCGGGTGATAATGGTTCTGGAATGCATACTCATCAATCAATATGGAAAGGTGATACACCAGTATTTTCTGGTGATGCTTATTCAGGTTTGTCGGAAACAGCTTTGCATTATATTGGTGGAATTTTAAAACATGCTAAAGCAATCAATGCATTTTCAAATGCTACGACAAATAGCTATAAAAGATTAATTCCTGGTTTTGAGGCTCCAGTATTACTAGCTTACTCAGCTAGAAATAGATCTGCATCATGTAGAATTCCTATTACCTTAAGTAAAAAAGGAGCAAGATGTGAAATTAGATTTCCTGATGCATCAGGTAACCCTTATTTAACTTTTGCAGCAATGTTAATGGCTGGAATTGATGGTATTAAAAATAAAATCCATCCAGGTGAATCATTTGACAAAGATTTATATGAATTACCACCAGAGGAAGTTAAATCTATTCCAACTGTATGCGGATCATTAAGGGAAGCAATGGAAAGTTTAGATAAAGACAGAGAATTTCTAACTCAAGGTGATGTCTTTACTGATGATCAAATTGATGCTTATATTGCTTTAAAGTTCGAGGAAATTCATAAATTTGAACATGCACCTCATCCTGTTGAGTTTGAGATGTATTACAGCTGCTAAAAACTTAGTTACTGTTTTGTTGTTGCAATTGTATTCTTGTTAATACCTTTTTTTACGACGTAATCTTGGGTACCGTTAGCACCAGTTTCAACTTCTTTTCGTAAATCCTTAAAGAAAGCTTTTTCTTTTAAAGAATCTTTTAGGTTCTTAACTAGATTTTTAAACTCAAATTTATTCATAACGAATCTATACATTAGATATGCATAAAATGCAATTCAGATATGCAAATGTTAGGATAATACAACCTATGATGTTTTAAAGGATTCTCCACAGCCACATCGCTCAGTTTCATTTGGATTATTAAATACAAATGACGAGGATAATTCCTCTTTTTTATAATCCATTTCAGTTCCTAGCAGATACATAATAGCAGCTGAATCAACGAATACTTTTACACCCTTATCTTCAATAACTTCATCATTAGGATTTAACTCTTTTGTATATTCCATTACATATGACATCCCTGCGCAACCACCAGATTTTACTGATACTCTAACACCAATAGAATCATTTTCAGCATTTGCCATTATCTCTTTTATTCTTGATGCTGCGTTATTACTTAATTTAATTATAGGGTTCATTACAAATTCAATTCCAATTTAGCTGCTTCCGACATCATCTCTTTATTCCATGGTGGATCCCAAACTAGCTCAAGATCAACATCCTCGATACCCTCTACCTGCATTGCGCCCTCTTTTACCTCTTTTGGTAAACTTTCTGCAACTGGACAATTTGGTGTTGTCAAAGTCATTTTAATAATTGCAAACTTCTCATCCTTTACTTTAATATCATAAATCAAACCCAATTCGTAGATATTTACAGGTAACTCTGGATCATAAATTTTTCTTATTTCTTCAATTATCTGATCTTTTTTAGACATAATTTAATTTTCTGTTTTTACCTCGTCAGTTTTTTCATCAAAAGCAGAAACCATTGTGTGCCAAGATAAGGTTGCACATTTAACTCTCATTGGATATTGTTTAACTCCAGATAAACACATCAGTTTAGTTTTTTCATCTTCACTCAAATACTCAGAATTTAATTCAGGATTTTCTTTAATCATGCCTAAAAAATCCTCAACTATTTCCTTAGCCTCATGTTCATTTTTTCCTTTGATCAAATCAGTCATTATAGAAGCTGAAGCCATTGAAATGGCACAACCACTCCCTTCGAAAGATGCATCTTCTACAATTTTTTGTCCATTTAATTTTAAATAAACATGAACATTATCACCACATAGAGGATTGTTCCCTTTAGCGTCTTTATTAAAACCTTCTGTCTTTCTAAGATTTCTAGGGTTCTTACCGTGTTCTAGTATAATTTCTTGATAAAGTTCTTTTAAATTCATTATAAATTAAATATTTTTTTACAATTGTTTATCGACTCATTTAGCTGATCTAAATCTTCTTTTGTATTATAAATACCAACTGATGCTCTAGCGCTTGCTGGAATATTTAGTTTGTCATGTAAAATTTGACAACAATGATGTCCTGCTCTTATCGCAACCCCGTCCTCATCCAAGATAGTTGCAATATCATGAGGATGAACTCCTTCTATAGTGAATGATAAAACCCCTCCTTTATTTTTTGGATTCCCAATAAGTTTAACTGAGTTATTTTTTTGTAATAGCTCTTGTCCATATTCAACTAGGTCTGCTTCGTGTTTCATAACATTTTCTATGCCAATGCTTTCTAAAAATTTTATTGATTGGTCGAAAGCAATTACTTGTGCTGTGGCCATAGTTCCTGCCTCGTATTTGTTTGGCAATTCACCATAAGAAATCCTATCTTTTTTAACTTCATTTATCATTCCTCCACCACCTTGGTATGGAGGTAATTGTTCTAACCATTTTTTCTTACCATAAAGAACTCCTAAACCTGTAGGTCCATACATTTTGTGACATGAAATTGCATAGAAATCACAATCTAAATCTTGCATATCTAATTTTAAATGTGGCGCCCCCTGACATCCATCAACTACAACAATTATTCCTTTTGAATGTGCAAGCTGGGTAATTTCTTTTACTGGTAAAATTGCACCTGTTACATTCGACAGATGAGTAATAGAAATTAATTTTGTTTTTGGAGTTATTTTTTTTTCTATTTCCTCAAGAGTGATTTCACCTTCTTCATTTATTTCAGCAAAATTAATTTTTATATTTTTGGATTTCCTCAAGAAATGCCATGGTACATAATTTGAATGATGTTCTAGTTCTGTAATTAATACTTCGTCACCTTCCTGTAAGTAGCTTTGACCCAATGTATTAGCAACTAAATTTAATGCTTCAGTAGCACCTTTTGTAAAGACAATTTCATTTTTATCTTTAGCGTTAATATATTTTTGAACAGATGTTCTTGTATTTTCATACAAATTAGTAGCAGCAACTGCGAGATAATGAACACTTCTACCAACATTTGAAAATTGTTTGGTATAAAATTCATTAATTCTATCCACAACTATCTTAGGTTTTTGAGATGAATTCGCACTATCTAGATAAACTAGATCATTATTTTGAATTTTTTCATCAAAAATTGGAAATTCTTTTTTTATCTGATCAATACTCATTCTTTAATTCCAATCATATTTTTTATTAAGTTTTTTATTTCTGAGTCAGTAATTTTTTCGACAACATCAAGCAGAAAACCATTGATTAACAGTTCTCTTGATTGCTGATAACTTAAACCTCTAGACATTAAATAAAATATAGAATCTTCATTTAAACTTCCTGAAGCTGAACCATGCGAACATTTAACGTCATCAGCATAAATTTCTAGTTCTGGCTTTGCATTGAATTCTGATTCTTTATTTAACAATATTGCTTTACTCAATTGATAACCATCAGTTTTCTGAGCATCCGAATTTACAAAAATTTTTCCTTGATATACTGCTTTAGAACTTTCATCTAAAACACTTTTAATTAATTGATAGCTTTTTGTATTTTCAGTTAAATGATTTATTATTGATCTGATTTCGTGATGTTTATCATTATTTAATGAAAAAATACCATTTACAAAAGCTGATGCGTAAACTCCATTTAAATTACAATTTATCTCACTTTTGAAAAAATTTGATCCAGAGGATAAAATAAATGTTTCAGAAATACTGTTCTTATCTTGATCAAGATTATTAAAAGAATACTTGATATTTTTATTTTCAAATTTATCTACTTTATAATTTTTTAAAACAGCATTTTCCTTTAACTCAAAGTTATAAAATATATTTAAAAAATTCTTCTCAGATGTATCATTAAACAAATCAATTAATCTTAATGAGCTATCTTTATCTAGTTCAAAATTAAGTCGTAAATTAATGTTTTTAGACCAAATTTTTGAATTTGTTGTATGGTAGATAATTAGAGGTTTTACTAGCTGATAACCTTTTTTTACTAATATTTTAAAACATTTATTAGTAAAAGCATTGTTCAAGTCAGATAATGAATTACTATTGTTAAATTCATTAATAGTTTCTGATTGATCAATTATTTCTATTTGATCTTTTTTTTCATATTCAAAATCAATTTTTTCAATTCTACCATTTATAAAAACTATTTTGTTATGCTCTAATCCATCTACAAATACAGATGTATCAACTTTATTAGTGGAAGTTTGGTCGTTATAAAAACTAAGTTCTCCAATATTATTTTTTATTATTTGGTTCAAATCTGAAAATTTCCAATCTTCCTCTTTTCTATTTGGAAAACCTTTGTTTATAAAATTGTCTAAACAAAATTTTTTTATTTCAATATCTTTTTGAGATAAACTTAAATTTTTTATACTATTATCAAAATCTTTTTGTAATTGTTCTTTCATTTAATTAAAATTTTCATATCCTTTTTTTTCTAATTCTAAAGCTAAATCTGGGCCACCAGATTTTACAATTTTTCCGTTCATCAAAACGTGAACAAAGTCAGGTTTTATGTAATCAAGTAATCTTTGGTAGTGTGTAATAATTAAAAATGAATTATTTTTATCTCTCAACGTATTAACTCCATCTGCAACAATCTTTAAAGCGTCAATATCTAAACCAGAGTCAGTCTCATCTAGGATTGATAGCTTTGGAGCTAACAACGACATTTGTAAAATTTCGTTTTTCTTTTTTTCTCCTCCAGAAAAACCAACATTTAGTTGTCTGTTTAGTTTTTCTTCATCAAATTTTAATTCTTTAGATTTTTTTTTAACTAATTTTAAAAATTCAATAGCATCCAACTCTTTCTCACCTCTCGCTTTTCTTACAGCATTCAAAGAAGTTTTTAAAAATATATTTGTATTTACGCCAGGAATTTCTAAAGGATATTGGAAAGCTAAAAATATACCTTTATGTGCTCTTTCCTCTGTTTCGAGTTCAAATAAATCTTTTTCTTCAAAAAGAACCTCCCCTGAAACTTCATAGCCTTTTTTTCCTGATAAAATGTTGGACAAAGTACTTTTTCCAGATCCATTAGGACCCATAATTGCATGAACCTCACCAGGATTTATATCTAAGGTTAGCCCATTTAAAATAGACTTATTATCAATCGTTGCATTTAAATTATTTATTTTGAGCATTAGCCTACACTTCCTTCCAAGCTGATACCTACAAGTTTTTGTGCTTCTACAGCAAATTCCATTGGCAGTTGTTGCAACACTTCTTTACAAAAACCGTTAACAATTAAGCCGACGGCTTCCTCTGGATTTAAACCTCTTTGTTGGCAATAATGTAACTGTTCTTCACTTATCTTGGACGTGGTTGCCTCGTGCGCAATATTGGACTCAGAATTTTTATTTTTTATATAAGGCACAGTGTGAGCTCCGCATTTGTTACCCATTAATAAAGAGTCACACTGAGTATAATTAGTTGAATTTTTTGCTTTTGATGAAATATCAACCAAACCTCTATAAGTCATATCTGAACTACCAGCTGATATTCCTTTCGAAATTATTTTACTTTTAGTATTTTTACCCAGATGGATCATTTTGGTGCCTGTATCAGCTTTTTGATGATTGTTAGTAATAGCTATTGAATAGAACTCGCCAACAGAATTATCTCCTTTAAGAATACAACTAGGATACTTCCAGGTAATTGCGGAACCTGTTTCAACTTGTGTCCAGGAAATTTTAGAATTTTTTCCTTTGCACAAACCTCTTTTTGTTACAAAATTATAAATTCCACCTTTTCCATCCTTATCGCCTGGATACCAATTTTGTACAGTTGAATATTTTATTTCCGCATTATCAAGTGCAATTAATTCAACATTAGCGGCATGTAACTGATTTTCATCTCTCATTGGAGCCGTACATCCTTCTAGGTAACTAACATAGCTTCCTTTGTCTGCAATAATTAAAGTTCTTTCAAATTGACCTGTATTTGAAGCATTAATTCTAAAATAAGTTGATAGTTCCATTGGACATCTAACACCTTCTGGGATGTAAACAAAAGAACCATCTGTAAAAACTGCTGAATTTAATGTTGCAAAAAAATGATCACTTGTTGGAATTACAGATCCTAAATATTTTTTGACTAATTCAGGGTGATTTTGAATTGCCTCTGATATAGGGCAAAATATTATTCCTTGTTTAGTTAATTCATCTTTAAAGGTAGTAGCTACAGAAACTGAATCAAATACAGCATCAACAGCTATTCCATTTAATCTCGCTTGCTCTTGTAAAGGAATTCCAAGTTTTTTATAAGTTTCTAAAAGTTTAGGATCCAGTTCATCTAAACTTTTTGGCTTATCTTTCATACTTTTAGGAGCAGAGTAATAATATAAATCTTGATAATCTACTTTTGGAAATTTAGGTTTCTGCCAATCTGGTTCTTTTAATACTTTAAATCTCTCAAAAGCTCTTAGTCTGAATTCAAGCATCCATGCAGGTTCTTTTTTTATATTTGAAATAAATTTAATAACATCTTCATTCAAACCTTTTGGAGCTTGAATATTTTCTATATCCGTTGAAAAACCATATTTATAGTCTTTTAAATTATTTATTTCTTTTTGTCTGTTGTCCATTCTAAACTCTTGTTTCTTTATTATTATTTAATAAATCTTTTAGACTTTTATTTTCAAAGAATGTATTTATGTGTATCTCTAATTCGTCCCATAAATTATGAGTAATGCACTTTGTAGCTTTGCCATTGCATCCTTTTTTAGATTCTTTTTTACATTGAACAGTTTTTACTTTCTCATCAACTGCATGAAAGATATTTGTTAATTTAATATCGTTTGGGTTTTTATTAAGAACATATCCTCCTTGAGTACCTCTAATGCTTTTAACAATTTCGTTTTTTTTTAATTTAGAAAAAATTTGTTCTAGATAATCTAAGGATATGCCTTGTCTCAATGATATATCTCTTAGTGATACTGGGTTGATGTTATTAAACCTAGCTAAATCCACTAATGCCATCACAGCATATCTACCTTTTGATGTAAGTTTCATTTTTACCCTTAAAATCTGGGTTTTTATACATACTTGACCAAAATGGTCAAGTTTAGAGTATAAAAAAAAACTAACATATTGTCGCTGACATATGATAAACGTACTTTTTTTTTGAGAATAATAATCAATATCGCTTATGGATAACAAAATTTTAGAAATATTTATACCTGGTCCTGCAGGAAGACTTGAGGCTAAATATTATAAAAGTAAAAAAAATACTTCTCCAATTGCATTAGTATTACAGCCCCATCCTCAATATGGAGGAACTATGAATAATAAAGTAGTGGTGGATACGTTTCATGCATTTATGGATAACGAATTTTCTGTTTGCAGAGTAAATTTCAGGGGTGTTGGCAAAAGTGATGGGGAATTTGATAATGGGCAAGGCGAACTTGCTGATGCAGCAGCAGCTTTAGATTGGTTGGAAAGAGAAAATTTTGATAATTCTCAATGTTGGGTATCTGGATTTTCATTTGGATCTTTGATTGCAATGCAATTATTAATGAGAAGACCAGAAATAAATAGATTTATAGCAATTTCACCTCAACCAAATGTTTATGATTTTTCTTTTTTATCTCCATGTCCAACTTCTGGTTTAGTTGCTTATGGTAAAAAAGATGAATTGGTACCAGTAGAGTATATTACTGAACTTGACAAAAGATTAAGTGCACAAAAAGGTATTAAAGTAGAATTTAATGCAATATCAGAGGCCAATCACTTTTTTTCAAAAACAAGTGACTCTTTAATTAAACATCTTGATAAATATATAAAAAAAGAAACAGCACTATATTAAAAATTTTCTACCAGTTTTCCACCCACTGTAAATTCTTTGCATCCAGTTGTTGTGTTAAAAGAAATTGGTAAATTCAAAAAAGACCTTATAGCTAGAAATCCAAATGCCTGTGACTCAATATAATCACCGTTTAAATTATAATTATCTATACTTTCCAAATTGATATAATTTTCATTTGATATGTAATTTTTTATACGATTAATTAAATTACTATTTTTACTACCACCACCGCAGAGTAAAAATATAATACTTTGTTCTTGACTAACATATTTTAATCCTTCTGCAATTAAATATGCTGTAAAGTCTGTTATAGTGGCACAACCATCTTCTAAAGATAAACCTCTTGCAAAAGATACATCAAAGTTTTTAATATCCAATGACTGGGAGTAAGAATTTATTTTAAAATTATCTATTGCTTGATTTAAAATTAATTGATCAACTTTCCCTGCTTTAGATAATTCACCATTTTTATCAAATTTTTTATTGGAATTATTTCTTACCCATTCATCAATTAAACAATTACCAGGGCCTATATCAAAAGCAGAAAGATTATTTTGAAAATTATCTGAATCATTAATAACTTTTGTAACATTTGCGATACCACCAATATTCAAGAAACCTATTGGAAATTTAATATTAAAATTTCTATTAATTTTTTTTGATAAAATATGATGAAAAATTGGAGTTAAAGGTGCACCTTGTCCATTATTTTGAATATCTGCTTGTCTAAAATCATATATGACTTTTTTTTTGACCATTTGAGATAACAATTTTCCATCTCCTAATTGATTGGTAATTTTCTCCTTTGGGTTATGAAAAATTGTTTGACCATGAAAACCTATCAAATCAATGGGTTCTCTGTATTTTTTTAATGATTGATTAACTGCATAAGCGTGAAAAAGAGTTAAATTACGCTCTAATTCTCTTAATTTTTCTGAATTTTGTAAAAGATCTTTCTTTGTTAAGACTAAATCTCTTAATCGAATTAACTGATCTTGAAGATTTTTATCATATTCATAATAATCATCTAAAATATTTGAAAATTCATCGTATCCATCTGAGCTAATTATAGATAAATCAATACCATCCATAGATGTTCCACTCATTAGTCCAATTGCAGTATATAATTTTTTTTTCATTGATATGCTTTTTAAAAAAAATTTGTATATTGTAACTATAAACTTATGAATAAATTTTTAAAAGAATTTAAAGATAGAGGTTTTTTCTATCAGTGTACAAGTGAAGATGAATTATCTAAACAATTAGATCAAGAAAAGATTAAAGGTTACATAGGTTTTGATTGTACAGCTGAAAGCTTACATGTGGGTAGCTTATTACAAATAATGTGTTTGCGACTACTACAAAAAAATGGACATCGACCAATAGTTTTACTTGGTGGAGGAACTACAAGAATTGGGGATCCATCTGGTAAAGACAAAACTAGAAAAATATTAAGCGAAGAAGAGATTGAGAAAAATATTAAAAATATAAAAAATATTTTAAAAAAATTTTTAGATAATAATGATCCAAATACAAAACCAATATTTGTAAATAATCATACTTGGCTTAAAGATTTAAATTATATTTCTTTTTTAAGAGATATAGGAAAACATTTCACGATAAATAGAATGTTAACATTTGATAGTGTAAAACTTAGATTGGATAGAGAGCAGTCGCTAAGCTACATGGAGTTTAATTACATGATCTTACAAGCATATGATTTTCTTAAATTAAACAAGACAGAAAATTGTGTGTTGCAAATGGGAGGTTCAGATCAATGGGGAAACATTGTTAATGGTGTTGAGCTTATTAAAAGATATTCTAATAATCAAACCTTTGGTTTAACAACACCCTTAATTACTTTAGCAACTGGTGCTAAAATGGGAAAAACTGAAAGTGGGGCTATTTGGTTGGATGAAAAATACTTATCAGCCTATGATTATTGGCAATTTTGGAGAAACGTAGACGATAGAGATGTAATTAAATTTTTAAAAATGTTTACTGAGATTGAAATTAAGGAAATAGAAAAAATAAAAGATAAAGATATAAATGAATTAAAAATACTACTTGCTAATAAAACTACAGAAATGTTGCATGGAAAGGAGGCAGCTAAAAATTCTGAGCAAGCAGCAAAAGAAGCTTTCTTTGGAAAAACTCTAGGTTCGAACTTACCTAAAGTTAATATTCAATCAAATAAAATAGAAAAAAAAATAAATATAGTAGACCTTGTTTTATTATCTAAACTAGAAAAATCGAAAAGCGAAATCAGAAGACTTATAAAAGGGAATGCGGTAAAAATTAATAACAATGTTATTTCAGATGAAAAATTCGAAATCAATAAAAATTTATTTAAAGATAACTATCTTAAACTTTCCCTTGGAAAAAAAAGGCATATTAAAATAGAATTAAATTAATTTTTTTTAATTTTCTCTAAAGTTCTAGTTATAAACCTAGGTGTTAAAGTTTTTATAGGATTTACAGTAGTTTCTAAATCTTTAGGAGGACCTTTAATTTTAAAACTAACTCCAAAAACACCATCACCTACTTTTTTTCCAATCAATAAATCTCCAAGTAAAGGTATTGAAGCAATAGATCTATTAATTGTTGTCGCTGGAACCAATGTTCCTCTTAAACTAATTAATTTATCCTCCTCAATGTATCCTTCCAATAAAATAGATATTGCTGGACCAATTGCATATAATTCTTGAATTTTCATTAGTTTATCTTGATTAGTAAAATTCATTTCAAAATCTGTAAATCTTATACCCTCTCCTGTGAGTAAATCTGCTATTCCTTGAAGGGATGCAAGCGCTAACAATTTTGCTAACGCTGGAATTTCCTTAACTTTAAAATTATCAATTACTAATTTAGAATTTGAAACTCCATCCTTTTTCAAAGAGTAAAAGTCCAAATATCCATCTCTATCATCTTTAAAACCTTTAATAAATTTATATCTATCTACTAATGGTTTTGCCTTAGATGAGAAAAGGGTCGTAATTTTTTCACCTCGATCATTTGTTCTAATTGTAAATTTAATATTTTGCGAATTATTATAAAGGGCCAAAATATCTGCTTCTTCTACTTTATTATCAATAATTTTTATCTTTCCATTTAAATCTTTAACAAAGTGTATTTCATCAAAATAAACTTCCTTGAAATTTAGGTCCATACTTAAGTTATTTTCAAAAAGATTGTTTTTTTTTTTATCATTAGCATCTAGTAAATTCGAAATTAAAGAATTTGCATTAAATGAGATACCATCAATTAAATAATTTTGGCCTTCTACTTTTTTTATATTGTAATTATTTTTTTTATTTTCTGTATCTAAATAATTAAAATTTGCTTGATCAATTTTTATTATTTGGTTAGAAGCATTAAGAGATAAATTCTTAATTTTAATGTTATTATTTTCTTCATTAATGATAAAACTATTTATATTAAGATTTTTATCATTTTTTATTTCTCCATTAATTTGAAG
>NZ_JBNGZE010000001.1:0-374569 GCF_052049855.1 Candidatus Pelagibacter sp. | reverse complement strand
ATATTATTAATTATAAATTAATCAAAAATGAAAATTTGAAAAAAGGAACTATAAATTTAATTAATATAGATTTAGACTTTGATAAAAATTACAAAAAAATTACAAACAAATCTAATAACTTTATAAAAAAATCATTTGATGTAGCTCTTCAATTAATAAAAATTGGTTTTACAAATAAATTTATAAATGGGCCTATTTCAAAAAAAAATTTTTTAAATAAGAAATTTCCTGGAATTACAGAGTATATTTCATTTAAAAGTAATACAAAAAAATATGCAATGTTAATTTTCAATAAACAATTATCTGTATGTCCATTAACAACTCATATACCCTTAAAAAATGTTTATAAATATATTAATAAAAAAAATATTTCAGAAAAAATAATTTTAATAAATAATTTTTATAAAAATAAATTCGGTATTAAGCCCAGAATAGCTGTCTTAGGCTTAAATCCACATTGTGAAAGTACAAATAAATTTAACGAAGATGAGCAGATTTTAAAACCATTAATTAAATCTTATGTTAAAAAAAAATATAAAGTATCTGGACCTTTTCCTGCTGACACTATGTTTTTAAAAAAAAATAGATCTAAATACGATGTAATCTTAGGAATGTATCATGACCAAGTTTTAACACCTTTAAAGACAATATTTGAATATGATGCAATAAATGTAACTTTAGGCTTACCTTTTATGAGGATTTCACCAGACCATGGTCCAAATGAAAAAATGATTGGGAAAAATAAATCAAACCCCTTAAGTTTAATTAGAGCTTTAGAATTTTTGGATAATAATTGATTAGAGCAAAAAAAAGTCTAGGTCAAAATTTTTTAATTGATAAAAATATTTTAGAGAAAATTGTAAATGCAGCAGATATTGAAAATAAAACAATTCTCGAAATTGGTCCAGGAACTGGAAACCTTACCTCTTATATTCTAAAAAGAAAACCCAAAAAAATTTTTGTTATTGAAAAAGATAATCAATTATCAAATGATTTAATGAAAAAATTTAATAATAAAATATCAATAATTAACGAAGATATTCTAAAAATAGATGAAACAAGAATGTTCGATAATAAAGTCACGGTGTTTGGTAACCTACCCTATAATATTTCAACCGAAATTCTTAATAAGTGGATTATTAATTTAAAAGATAACTTCTGGTTTGAATGTTTGGTTTTAATGTTTCAAAAAGAAGTTGCTGATAGAATTATTGCCGAATGTAATACCTCAAACTATGGACGGTTATCTATAATCTCTAATTGGAAACTTAATATAAAAAAAATATGCGATGTAAAACCAGAGGCATTTTCTCCAAGACCAAAAATTAACAGCTCTTTGTTGTTTTTTCTTCCTAAAAAAAATTTTGTAAAAATTAAAGATCCATCTAATTTAGAAAAAATAACGAGAATTTTTTTTAATCAAAGAAGAAAAATGTTAAAAAAACCATTTAACCAATTATTTAATGGAGATCATAGAGTTTTGGATAAACTTAAAATTAAGTTAACTATGCGCCCTCAGAACGTAAATTTAGAAACTTACTATAAGTTAGCTTGTGAATATGAAAATTTAAGAGGTTAATTTATCAATATGATCTCTAATAAAATCTAAATCATAATCTTTAGAACCATTATTAACTACTGCATCAATAAGATTAAATATTTTGTTATAACATTCTGTTAAATCGTTATTTATTACAACATAATCATAATTAATCCAATGCAACACATCTCTCTCAAATTGATTCATTCTTTCTTCGGCAATTAATTTGTCATTAAAATGACGTTTGGATAATCTTTCAAATAAAACCTCTTTACTAGGGGGTAAAATAAAAAATGTAATTAATTTATAATCTAATTTTTTATTCTTTATTTGATCAGCTCCTTGCCAATCAATATCAAAAAGAACATTCTTACCTTTGTTCAATTTATCTATAACTGGAGTTCTTGTTGTACCATAAAAATTATTAAACACTTTTGCGTATTCCAAGAATTCTTCGTTTTTAATTAATCTTTTAAACTCTAACTCATTAACAAAAAAATAATCATCATTTTGTTTTTCGTTAAGTCTGGGCTGCCTGGTTGTATGTGAAATTGAGATTTCAAAATTGCTTTTTTTAGATAATTTCTTAACCAGAGTGGTCTTGCCTGCTCCTGAAGGAGAGGATAAAATTATCATTATCCCATCTTTTTCTGATGGCATTAAAATTTTAGTTAGCTTTTCCTTCGATAAATTTAACTGCGTCTCCAACAGTTAAAATTTTCTCAGCTTCACTATCTGAAATTTCAGATCCAAATTCTTCTTCAAAAGCCATCACTAATTCTACTGTATCTAAACTATCAGCGCCTAAGTCATCAATAAAACTTGACTCCTCAGTAACTTTTGCTTCATCGATACCTAAATGATCTGCTACAATTTTTTTTACTCTACTCGAAACGTCTTCTGACATATTGATCCTTTTTGTTATAAATTCTTAATAGTTTAAAAACCTATTTTGTCAAGCCATATACATGCCTCCATTAACATGTAGTGTTTCACCATTTATATAACTTGATTGATTAGAGCATAAAAAAAGTACTGCATTTGCAATATCATCTGGTTCTCCTAAACGTGCTGATGGAATTTTAGATATTATGGCCTCTTTAAATTTGTCATCTAATTTATCAGTCATAGCTGTTTTGATAAAACCAGGTGAAATACAATTTATATTTATATTTTTCTTAGCATATTCTATTGCCAAACTCTTAGACATTGCAACTATACCTGCTTTAGAAGCAGTGTAATTGGACTGTCCTAAATTACCTGTATGTCCAACAACTGATGTAATATTAACAATCTTTCCAGATTTATTTTTAAGCATTTTTTTTATTGCTGATTTGCTCATTAAAAAAGTTGAAGTTAAATTAACGTCAATTACTTTTTTCCATTCATCTAGACTCATCCTAATTGCTAAATTATCTTGGGTAATGCCTGCATTATTAACTATGCAATCTAAATTGCCACCAAGTTCTTTAGTTGCATTTTCTACAAACTCCTCAATTTTATCACTTTGAGAAATATCAAACTTTAATATTTTAATATTTTCATATTTACCTTTAAGTTCCTCAAGTTTTTCTAATCTTGTACCTGAAGCTAAAATATTTGCTCGAGATTGATCTAATTTTTTAATTATTGAATTTCCAATCCCACCTGAAGCACCTGTAACGATGATATTTTTACCTTTTAAATCTATCATATTTTTAAACCTTCAATTTCACTTTGACTGTTTATTGTGTCAATTTTCACATCTCTATTAATTCTTTTTACCAAACCTGACAAAACTTTCCCAGGTCCAATTTCTATAAAATGATCTACATTATTTTCTATCATATTAATGACGCTTTCTCTCCATCTAACTCTATTTTCTATTTGCATAATCAAGAGATTTTTAAGCTCGTCTGGGTCTTTAATCTCATTAGCAGTAACGTTTGAAATTAATTTATTTTGCCCATTTTTAAAATTCAGTTTATTTAGTTCTTCTTTCATAATTTTTGTGGCATTATTCATCAATTCACAGTGAAAAGGTGCACTTACAGGAAGTTTAATATTTTTAATTGAATTATCCTTAAAAATTTTAATTAATTTTTCTAAATCTTCAGTTTTTCCACTTAAAACAATTTGACCTTCAGAATTGTCATTTGCAATTTCTACTTTTAAATTTTCTTTATTTTCTGTCAAAATTTTTTCTATCACATTAATTGACGAACCTAATACTGCAACCATTCCTCCCTGCCCTTTAGGCACAGCGTTTTGCATTGCATCTCCTCTTATTCTTAGTATTTTTAAAGTATCCGAAAAATCAAGATATCCTGCACATGATAAAGCTGAATATTCACCTAAAGAGTGTCCTGCAAAATATTTCGCTTTATTTAAATCTAAGTTAAATTCATTTTTTGCTAAATTAAATATTGAATAACTAATTAAAAATATTGCTGGTTGTGTATTTACTGTTAAATCTAACTCTTCTTTTGGTCCTTCCAGGATAAGCTTAGAAATAAAAAAGTTTAGTGTATCATCTGCTTGTTTAAAAAGGTCTTTTACTATATTAAATTTATCATAAATCTCTTTTCCCATTCCCACTATCTGAGACCCTTGACCTGGAAAAATTACTGAAAACATATAAAAAAAACTAAAATTTTTGCCTTTTTAACTATTGTAATTGAACTTTTATAATAGTATATCCTCACTTTTTATTAAAGAACTTAAATGAATTTATACGAACATACTATTATAGCTAGACAAGATACTTCTCCAAGTGAATTAAAGCAACTAACAGAGAAATATTCTAAAATTGTTGAAAAAAATGATGGTGAAGTTGTTAAAACTGAAAACTGGGGATTAATAAACTTATCTTATCTTATTAAAAAGAATAAAAAAGGTAGTTACATACACTTTAAAATTAAAGGTAAAGGCAATGTAATCAATGAATTAGAAAAAAATGAAGCTATTGATAAAAAATTACTAAGATATTTAACTGTTAGAGTAAAGAAATTTGATTTAGAGACAAATTATTTTGGAAAAAAAGAAGATAGTGAAAAAAAAGAAAGTGTTAAAAATTAATGCCAAAAAGACAAAGTGGAAATAAAAAGGGTAAACAGAGTAACTTTGCAAAATTAAGTATTTTCCAACCTAATAAATATAAATTTAAAAAAACTTGCCCATTATCAGTTAAGGGTGCTCCTCAAGTAGATTACAAAAATATTAAGCTTTTAAAAAAGTATGTATCTGAAAATGGTAAAATTTTACCTTCAAGAATAACAAATGTTTCACAAAAGAAGCAAAGGGAACTTTCTCTTTCAATCAAAAGAGCAAGAAACTTAGCATTAATATAAAATGAAAGTAATATTATTAGAAAACGTAAAAAGAATAGGCTCTATTGGCGAAGTAATAGATGTTAAGAGAGGTTTTGCAAGAAACTTTCTAATTGCTAATAAAAAAGCTCTTTATGCATCAAAAGAAAATATTAAAGAAGTTGAAAAAATCAAATCTGAGTTATCTAAAAAGGATAATGAAAAGAAAAAACAAGCCTATCAAATTGCTGAGAAAATTAATGGAAAAAATTATTATGTCAAAAAACTAAGTACAGAAAATAATGAATTATATGGCTCGGTTAAACCAACAGAAATTTCAAAACTTATTAAAGAAGAAAACAAAATTGATATAAGGCCCTCAATGATACAACCAGCTGAAGAAATAAAAGCTTTAGGAAAATTTAAAGTAAAAATTTCTTTACACTCAGAAGTTGATGCTGAAATTACAATCGATGTTTCTTCAGCTGATACAATTCAATAATTATACATTCTTTTCCCCATCAGAAATATATAATTTGATTTAGTTATTTTTCATGTAAATTAATTTTCGTGGAAAATAATTTAAGTATAGTCAAAGATCAATTTAAAGAGCTTCCAAATAACATTGAGGCAGAACAAGCAGTTATAGGATCTATTCTTGTAAGTAATGATATTTTTGATGAAATAAATACAATAATTTCTAGTATTAATTTTTATGATCCTATGCATCAAAGAATATTTGAGGCAATTGAAAGTCTCATATACAAGGGAATGTTAGCTAACCCAATTACTTTAAAAAATTATTTTGAAAATGAAAAAGATGATCTAAATGTTCCAGAATATCTGGTAAAAATCACAAAGTTTTCTACATCGGTTAGGCAAGCAATAGAGTACTCAAAAATCATTTACGATATGTTCGTAAGAAGAGAATTAATAAAAATTTCTGAACAAACTATTGATAGCGCAAAATTAAATGATCTTGATACTAATGGACAATCTATAATCGAAAGTTCTGAAAGATTATTATTTGATTTAGCTGAAAGAGGTTCTTTCAATTCTTCTTTAGTAAAATTTGATGAAGCAATGAAACAAACAATTGAAATGGCTTCAGCTGCTTATAAGAATGAAGAAGGTATCGTTGGTGTTCCAACTGGTTTAAGAGACTTAGATGATAAGCTTGGTGGTTTACATCAGTCAGATTTAATTATTATTGCTGGTCGACCATCAATGGGTAAAACCTCACTAGCAACAAATATTGCATTTAATGCTGCTCAAAAACTACAAGAGAGTGGTAAAAAATCATCCATAGCTTTCTTTTCACTTGAAATGTCTTCAGAACAACTATCTACAAGAATTATATCTGAACAAGCAAGAATAAGCTCTAATGACATAAGAAGAGGAAGAATATCAGATGATCAATTTGATAAATTTTTAGAAACATCAAAAAATATTTCTGAACTGCCTCTTTATATTGACGAAACTCCAGCAATAAGTATTGCTGCCCTGAGTAATAGAGCGAGGCGTATTAAAAGGCTTTTTGGTCTAGATATGATTGTAGTTGATTATATTCAGCTAATGAGAGGAACTACATTTAACAAAGATGGCAGAGTTCAAGAAATATCGCAAATTACTCAAGGACTTAAAGCAATAGCTAAAGAGCTTTCAGTTCCTGTGGTTGCTCTTTCGCAACTTTCTCGACAAGTAGAACAAAGGGATGATCACAAGCCACAATTGGCAGACTTAAGAGAATCCGGATCTATTGAACAGGATGCAGATGTTGTAATGTTTGTTTATAGAGAAGGATATTATTTGCAAAGAAAAGAGCCAAGAGAAGCAACAGTTGAACATGCGGAATGGCAAGCAAAAATGAATGAGGTTGCTCATTTGGCACAAATTATTATTGGAAAACAAAGGCATGGTCCTATTGGCAATGTAACTCTTGAATTTGAAGAAAGATTTACAAAATTTAAGGATACTCAATTAAGTTAAATTCAAATATAAAGAGCTTGAATGATAGCTCATTTTTATCAAAACGTTATCCTTAAAAATCCTAAAGCGATATTTATATTTTTAATTATTGCTATTTTAAGTTTTGGATACTACTCAAAAAATTTTAGGCTAGATGCTTCATCAGAAACTCTATTAATAGAGGGTGACCCAGATTTAGCATATTTAAAAGAAGTTTCTGAAAGATATGGATCTAAAGAATTTTTAATTCTTACATATACACCAAATGAGGGAATGGCCACTGACTCATCAATTAATAATTTATTAAGTTTAAAATATAAAATTCAAAGTCTTGATTGGGTTTATAGTGTAATTACATTATTAGACATTCCACTATTAAACAATTCTGATGCTCCTCTTCAGGAAAGACTAGAAAGCTTTAAAACATTAAAAGATGAAGATGTTGATAGAAATAGAGGTTTTAAAGAAATCTTAAATAGTCCTGTTTTTAGAAATTTTGTCATTAGTGAAGACGGTAAAACTAGTGGGATTATTGTTAACATTAAAAAGTCTCAAAAATTAGAAGATATAGAAAATAAATCAAAAGATGAAGTTGAACTAATTAAAGATCAAATTAAAAAACAAAACCATCAGAATATTTTAGAAATTAGACAAGTTATTCAAAGTTATGGTGATGTTGGAAAGATTTATCTTGGAGGAATACCAATGATTGCTGATGATATGATGACTTTTATCAAAAGCGATATAATTGTTTTTGGTTTGGGAGTTCTTCTATTTATAATTGCCACATTATGGTTTGTTTTTAGAAATCTTCTTTGGATTATTGTTCCTTTAAGTAGTTGCCTTTTTTCTGTGATAATAATGATCGGATTACTTGGATTGCTAGGATGGAAGGTAACAGTTATCTCATCAAATTTTATTGCACTTATGTTGATTTTAACAATGGCAATGAATATTCATATGAGCACAAGGTTTCTTCAACTTAAAAAAGATTATCCATCAAAAAATAATTTTGAAATTATTTCTTTAACAACTTCAAAAATGTTCTGGCCGATTCTCTATACGGTTCTAACAACTATTTTTGCGTTCTTATCTTTAATTTTTAGTGAAATAAAACCTATTATCGATTTTGGCTGGATGATGACTTTTGGTTTAATTACATCATTTATAATCACATTTACTTTACTACCTACCCTTTTAAATTTTGCACCAACAAAAAATATTTCAGTTAAAAGAGAACAGAAATCTAAAATCACAAATTTACTTGGTTTAATTTCTATAAATAATAAAAACTCTATCCTCTTAGTAACCGGAACAGTTATAATATTAAGTATTATTGGAATAGGTAAGCTTGAAGTTGAAAATAGTTTTATAAATTACTTTAATAAGAATACTGAAATTTACAAAGGTATGAAGCTTATAGATGAGGAACTGGGTGGAACAACTCCTTTAGAAGTTATTATTAAATTTCCTAAGAAAGAAAAGGTGAAAAAATCTGATGAAGATGATGAATTTGAGGATTGGAGTGATGAAGAAGATACTAATGATGAAAAATACTGGTTTACAAAAGATAAAATTGATCTAATTACTTCTGTTCATAATTACTTAGATGGCTTACCAGAAATTGGTAAAGTTCTATCTTTTTCTTCAATTATTGAAGTCGCTACTCAATTAAATAATAATAAACCTTTAGGTACTTTAGAAATGGGGGTGCTTTACTCTAAAATTCCTGAGAGTATTAAAACAGAAATCATTGACCCATATCTTTCAATTAAAGATAATGAGGCACGAATTAGTTTAAGAATTATTGATTCACAGAAAAATTTAAGAAGAAATGATTTAATTAACAAAATTAATTTTGATCTAAAAGATAAATTTGGTTTAGAGGAATCAGATTACAAACTAGCAGGTGTCTTGATATTATTTAATAACTTATTACAAAGCCTGTTTAAATCTCAAATTTTAACATTGGGATTAGTTATGATTGGAATATTTTCAATGTTTATAATCTTATTTAGAAATGTTAAGCTTTCATTGGTTGGTGTTGTTCCAAATTTTATTGCTGCTTTTTTTATATTAGGAATAATTGGAATATTAGGAATACCATTAGATATGATGACCATAACTATTGCAGCAATTACAATAGGAATTGCAGTAGATAACAGCATTCACTATATTTACAGATTTGAAGAAGAGTTTAATAAAATAAAGGATTATAACAAAACATTAAAAACGTGTCATTCTACCGTTGGTGTTGCTATACTAAATACTTCAATTACGATTGTATTTGGATTTTCAATTTTGGTCTTATCAAAGTTTATTCCGACAATTTATTTTGGTGTGTTTACGGGACTTGCTATGTTGTTGGCTATGATATCAGTATTAACACTGCTTCCTGCACTAATTTTAATTATTAAACCTTTTGGTAAATCATCTTAATGTTAGAAATCATAAGAGATTTTTATGAAGCAATATCAATCATTGATTTAATTTATTTAATTTTAACAATCCTTTCTTTGATAAATTGTTACAAGAAGGGTTTTATTTTAAGTATTCTTTCAATGGCAAAATGGTTGCTTGCATACATAATTACATTAAATCTATTTCCAAAAATCAAACCATATGTAAGAGATATAATTGATAATGAGTATGTGCTTGATATTGGTTTGGGTACATTAATATTTATTGTTGTTATCTTTTTGGTTTTATTAATTAACAAAGGTATCAGTAAAGGTGTCAGGTTTACAGGTATCGGTGGTTTAGATACGACATTTGGATTCTTTTTTGGTTTTATAAGAGCATACATTATTTCTGTTTGTATTTTTTCAGGTGCTCATATCATATATAATTATGATAAATGGCCGATAAATTTTGACCAATCATACGTCTTTCCATATTTAGAAAAAGGTAGTAGTTATTTAATTGAAGAACTTCCAAATGAAAAAAAATATAGAGATAGTAAAGAAAAAATTAAAGATTTATAATCCTAGACTTAAAGAGGAATGTGGGGTTTTTGGCATAAGTGATTCAAAGGATGCCTCAGCTCTGACAGCACTTGGATTGCATGCTCTTCAACATAGAGGTCAAGAGGGTTGTGGAATAGTAACTTTTGATGGAGAAAAATATTATTCTGAAAAAAGATTTGGTTTAGTTGGAGATAATTTCAACAAAGAAAAAGTGCTTAACAATCTTAAGGGAAATTATGCAATTGGTCATAACAGATATAGCACAACTGGAAACAATATATTAAGAAATATTCAGCCTTTTTTTGCTGACACAAACGCAGGTGGAATTGGGGTAGCACATAATGGAAATCTTACTAATTCAATATCATTAAGAAAGAAACTGGTCGAAGAAGGAGCAATATTTTATACAACTTCAGATACTGAAACGATCGTTCAACTAATTGCTAAATCAAAAAGACCAAAAACAATTGATAAAGTTATTGATGCAATTTTTCAAATCCAAGGTGGTTATGCTTTAGTAATGCTAACTCAAAACTCATTGATAGGAGTACGAGATCCTTATGGGATCAGGCCACTGGTTATTGGTAAACTTGGTAATAGTTATGTTCTTGCGTCTGAAACTTGCGCATTCGACATTATAGGTGCAAAATTTATAAGAGAAGTAGAGAATGGTGAAATAGTTTTAATTGAAAAAAATGAATTAAAAAGTATTAAGCCTTTTCCAGAAAAGAAAGTAAGACCATGTGTCTTTGAATATATTTATTTTTCAAGACCTGATAGCTTGATTGGAGGCAAAACAGCTTATGAACACAGAAAAAACCTAGGTAGAGAACTTGCAAAAGAAAGTAAAATTGATGCGGATATTGTGGTTCCAGTTCCAGATTCAGGAAATGCTGCTGCTATGGGTTTTGCTCAAGAGCTAAAAATGAATTTTGAGCATGGATTAATTAGAAATCACTATGTTGGAAGAACTTTTATTGAACCAAGCCAGAAAATAAGAAGCTTAGGTGTTAAATTAAAACTAAATGCAAATCAATCAACTATTAAAGATAAAAAAATAATTCTAATTGACGACTCACTTGTTAGAGGAACAACTTCTCATAAAATTGTAAAAATGCTTTATGATGGCGGTGCAAAAGAAGTTCATGTTAAAATTGCTTGTCCTGAAATAAGATACCCAGATTTCTATGGGGTAGATACACCAACTAAAAAAGAATTGTTGGCTGCAAACAAAACTAATAAAGAAATTTGTAAATATATCGGCGCGAAATCTTTAAGTTTTTTATCTGTAGATGGATTATACAAAGCAATAGGTTTCGAAAATAGAAGTAAAACTTATCCACAATTAACAGATCATTATTTTACAGGTGATTATCCAGTAAAATTGGTTGATGAGTTAGGAGACAATAAAATTACTCAATTATCATTATTAAGTTCAGCATCAAATAATTAAACTATGAAAACAGTTAAATTTACTGAAATGAAAAATGGTAGTAACGATGACTATAAGCTTTTAGAAAAACTAGAAAAGAAATTTGAAAGACAAACAGCAGATAGAATTCTAAGTTATTTGAGCAAACAGACCTCAACTTTAGAAGGTTACAAAATCAGTAGATTAGAACATTCCTTACAGGCTGCAACAAGAGCTTTTAAAAATAAAGAAAGTGATGAAATGGTTGTTGCAACTTTACTACATGATATTGGAGACGATTTAGCGCCAATGAATCATTCTCAATATGCTGCATCCATAATTAGACCTTATGTTTCAGAAAGAACCTATTGGATTATTCTACACCATGGTCTTTTTCAAACTTATTACAGTGCTCATCATTTAGGTGGTGATAGAAATGCAAGAGATAAATTTAAAGACCACAAGTATTATCAAGATACCATAGATTTTTGTGAAAAATATGATCAGTGCTCTTTTGACCCTGAATACAAAAGTATGACTTTGGATGATTTTAAGCCATTAGTTAAAAAAATATTCGCAAAAGAGCCTTATTATTATCTTTAAATTTATCTATAAATCACTAATTACAGCGCATGATTGATTCAAAAGAAAAAATTATAGATTACTTTAAATCAGGTATTAAGGAACCTAAAAATTTTAAAATAGGGATCGAGCATGAAAAGTTTTTATTTAACAATTTAGACAATCAAAGGATTGATTATCCAAAAATAAAAGAAATGTTTACAGCCTTACTTGAGTTTGGCTGGAATCCGGTTTTTGAAAAAGAAAATATAATTGCTCTTAATAAAGGTGGAAAAAATATAACTCTTGAACCAGGTAATCAGATAGAATTGTCAGGGGATAAATTAAATCATATGCACGAAGCTTGTGCAGAGTCACAAGATTATTTATTTGAACTTAAACAAGTGACAAAAAAATTAGACTTAAAAATTGTAAGTGCAGGATTTGATCCTATATCTAAATTAAATGAAATCCCAGATAATCCTAAGCAAAGATATGAATTAATGACTAAGGAAATGCCTCTAGGTGGTGAGCTTAGTTTAGATATGATGTATCGAACTTGTGGTACTCAATTAAATTTAGATTTTAAATCAGAGGAAGATTTTGTTAAGAAGTTTAGAGTAGCAAACTCAATCGTACCCATTGCAATTGCTTTGTTTGCTAATTCATCAATTGTAGAGAAAAAAAATAGTAATTATTTATCTTATAGATCTAAAGTATGGCAAAGTACTTCTAGAGGTGGATTGCCTAAATTATTTTTCGAAAATATGAATTTTGAAAAATATGCAGATTATGTAATTAATTTTCCGATATTGTTTATTCAAAATAAAGATCAGTATATTTCAGGTAGGAAATATATTTTTAAGGATTTTATGGAAGGAAAAATCCAAGAAATTGGAAATAAACTTCCAACTGAAGCAGACTTAACAACTCACTTAAGCACAATATTTACTGAGAATAGAGTTAAAAAATATATTGAATTAAGATCAATGGATGCCTGTGGTTGGGATTGTTTATGTGCAGGACCAGCTTTCAACATTGGAATGCTTTATGGAAATTTAGACGAAGTTCATGAACTAATTTCAACATGGGAGATCGATAAAATAATTAATGCTTATCTAGAGGCACCACAAAAGGGATTTAATACTCAATTAATGGGTAAGGACCTTCTTCATTGGTCATCTACACTTTTAGATCTTTCAAGAAAAGGTTTAGAAAATAGAGATGTTTTAAGTAAAAAAGGTAATAACGAGACTATATTCCTTAATCACCTACAAAAAGTAATTGATAATAAGACAACAAACGCAGATCATATGATTAGTAAATTTTCAAAAAACGAAAATTTAGACGAATTATATGATAAATAAAATTGTTGCTGTCCAAGGAAACCATCCTTCTAAACTTAATCCTTTAACGGATACAAGTGTTTTTTTAGCTAACGAAATTCAGAGTAAAAAATATAAGATTTTTTATTATGATCCAAAAGACTTATCGGTTATTAATTCAAAAGTTATAGCTAAAGGTTTTTTTATTAAATTTAACTATAGTAATAAAAAATTTTATAAAATAACAAAAAAACAAAATCTAGAATTAAGTAAATGTAAATTTATTCTTATTCGCCAAGATCCACCTTTTGATCTTGAATATATTTCCACAACATACATTTTGGATACAATTATGACTAAAGTTAAAATAATTAACAACCCTACCTCTGTAAGGAATATTTCTGAAAAATTATATTCATCTAAATACCAAAAATACATGCCAGCTACTATTTTTACTCAAAATATGGATGAAATTAAAAAATTTTTCAAAAAATACAAAAAAGTCATTTTAAAACCTATCCATAGTTTCGGTGGAAATGATATTCATTTGTTAAATAAATTTAATCAAAAATTAGTTAATAAATTTATAAAAAAACATAACCATATCATGTGCCAAAAATTTCTTCCTAAAATAAGTAATGGAGACAAAAGAGTTTTTATTATTAATGGAAAAGTATGTGGTGCAATTTCAAGGGTTCCAAAGAAAGGTTCAATTTTAAGCAATATGAGTAAAGGAGCAAAACCAGCTAATATAAAATTAACAAGTAAAGAAATTCAAATTTCAAAGTTAATTGCAAAAGATTTAAAAAAAGAAAATATTTTTTTTGCGGGAATTGACTTTATAGATCATAAACTCAATGGAGATATAAATGTTACATCTCCAACTGGACTTAAAACACTTTATGATCTATCAGGAAAAAATTTAGCTAAAACTTTTTGGAAACAGCTGAAAGCGTGAAAAATCTAACTAATCAACAAAAAGGCTCTTTAATGGCATTTGTTGCTATTATGTTTATAACTCCTGACTCTTTACTAATTAGATTATCAAATATTGATACTTGGGGAATGCTTTTTTACAGAGGAGCAATACCATTTTTTGTGGTTTTAGTAGGTCTTCTTTTTTTTTATAAAAATAATTTCCTAAAAGCTTTATTTAAAATTGGTTACCCAGGTATTTTTTATGTAATTAGTTTTTCTATTTGTAATATTACTTTTATTATCTCAATACAAAATACCAATGTAGCAAATACTTTATTAATGGTAGCTCTTGCGCCTATGCTTTCAGCAATATTGGGGGCTATTTTCCTAAAAGAAAAACCGGATAATAAGACTTGGGTCGCTATTATAATCACCTTTATTGCTTGTGTTTATATTTTTTACGACTCTTTAAGTCTTGGTAATTTTTATGGTGATTTATTTGGCTTAATAACGTCCTTTGGATTAGCCTGTAACGCAAACATAGCAAGATATGCAAAATCAACCGACTTAGTGCCTGCTGCTGTAATTGGAAAATCATGTGTCGCTATATTTGCCTTTTTCTTTGTAAAAGACTTTGCTTTAGTGGGAAATGATCTTTTTTATATACCTTTAATGTGTGTAATGTGTGTAGCTATACCTTTTGTTTTGGTAACTATAGCACCAAGATTTATAACTGCTGCTGAAGTTAATCTTTTTTTTCTTTTAGAGACAATTCTTGGACCTTTGTGGGTTTGGATGGTAATAAAAGAACAGCCCTCTTCTGAAACGATCTATGGGGGCATTGTTATCATTATCACGATAGCAATTCATTCTTTACTAGCCATAAAAAAAACACAAACCAAAACTACCTAGCGAAGAATTATTAAATTTTAAAAACAAAACATGCAAAAAGAAGTAAAAAAGTCTTGGGCTCTATTTATTGGGATAGGTGTAATGATGATTGCTCATGGATTGCAAATGCAAATCATGGGTATTCGGTCAGTACTTGAAGATTTTAGTGTTTTTACAACTGGTATCTTTATGTCAGGATATTATGTTGGCTACTTTATAGGTTCAAAAACTACTCCTAATTTTGTTTCAAAAGTTGGTCATATAAGAGTATTTGCTGCATTCGCTTCGCTTGCATCTTTAAGTGCTTTAGTAGCAGTTGTTTATGTAAATCCACTCATGTGGACAATTAGTAGATTTATAACAGGTATAAGTTTAGTTAGTTGTTATGTGGTTACTGAGAGCTGGTTAAACGATAGAGCAACTAATAAAAATAGAGGACAACTATTATCTGCATATATGATGGTAATTTATTTTGGTTTAGCTCTTGGTATGCTTCTACTTAATATTAGTAAACCTGAAGCTTATGAACCCTTTATTTTGGTTTCTGTTTTACTTTCTGTTGCTCTAGTTCCTATTTTATTAACAAAAAGACCCGCTCCTAAATTTAAAAAAATTGAGACAATAAGTATTCTAGAACTTTATAAAATCTCACCTCTTGGTTCTTTAAGCTCTTTCTTTACAGGAATTATTCATGCAGCTTTCTTTTCTTTAATTTCTGTTTATGCAACGATCGCAAAATTTACTTTATTTGAAACATCTATACTTTTGTTTGTTGCAACAATTGCTGGAGTTTTGGGTCAGGGTCCTATTGGTTATTTTTCAGATATTTTTGACAGAAGGAGAGTGATAGTCATAACAACATTTGGAAGTTCTCTTTTAGCATTAATTGCAATTTTAACTTCAAATGATCCTATACAAAATATTTACTATATGGATGAATTTGCTTTTAGAAAAATAATTTTTTTTATAGCTGTTGGACTTTATACAAGTTTATGTCTACCATTATTCTCACTTAACCTTGCACATACAAATGACTTCGTTCCAAAATCTAAATTTGTTGCTGCAGGTGGTGGATTACAATTAATTTTTGGTGTAGGAGCTATTAGTGGTCCTATTTTGTGTGCAATTTTCATGGAATGGTTTGGATTAAATGGTTTGTTTGTATTTTTAATTATAGCACACTCAATAATTGGTGTATTTGGTTTGTATAGAATGAAGGTTAGAAGCACTGTTGAAAATCCAGACTCAACATTCACACCAATTCCAGCAACAATTACACCTGCTGGATTGGAGCTAGATCCTGATGCGCCTGCAACACTTGATGAAACTCATGTTAATGAAACAGCGAAAACTTAAATATTAATTAATTCTATTTTATCACCAATATTAATTTTTGAAGAAGTGAGAATTTGACACCTTAGTCCACCCTTCCTCATAAACTCTTTAAGTATATTTTTTTTGTCAAGCATTTCAGTTAAATGTCTGCATGGACGACATAATTCAATCGCCACTAATTCTACGTTTCCAACCTTAAGTTTTTTTCCAATTAAATCATTTAATTTAATGCCTTTTGTAACTATATTTCTTCTGAAATCTATATAAGGAATATCAAGGCCAAATTTAATATTATATTCATCTATATTCTCTGACTCTATTAATGATAGTTGATTGTAAGGATCATTAAAATCATGAAAATGTCGATCACCTACTATTCCTTTATTTGCTAAGACTTCAATTGAATGCACTTCCATGATAGGTTGATTATTGTCAGCAGCAATTCCTAATTTAAATACTTCGGCCATAAATTATTGAAGAAATGATTAAGCTCATATAATCTTTTCAGAATAATATGACTTATCTATCATCAAATCAACTTAAACAGTATAAAGATCAAGGGTACATATCCCCTATTGAAATTTTGTCTAGTAGTGAAGCATTAGAGGCAAGAAAAGAAATAGAATTAATTGAAAAAAAAATGCCAAATGAAATAGATAATGCAGGAAGATATAATGTCCATCTAATTTCACCAAAACTTGATTCGATTGTTCATAATTCAAAAATTTTAGATGCGGTAGAAAGTATTATTGGAAAAAATATCTTAGTTTGCAGCACTACTTTATTCATTAAAAACCCTAGCGAGCAAAGTTTTGTAAGCTATCATCAAGATGCAAAGTACATAGGATTAGAGCCACACAATTGGGTTACAGCATGGGTAGCTTTAACAGATTCAAATGAAAATAATGGGTGTATGAAAATGTGGCCTAAATCACATTTAAATATTAAGGATCATAATGAGAAATTTAATGAAGGAAACTTACTTACTAGAGGTCAAACAGTAGAAAATGTGCCTGAAGATAAAGTCAAATCTATAAAACTTAAAGCTGGTCAAATGTCTTTGCATCATCCAAGAATAGTACATGGATCAGGAATAAATAAAAGTGATGATAGAAGAATAGGATTTGTTATCCAAAGTTATATAAGCACAAATGTAAAACAAACCCTAGGTAAAAATAGTGTTCAGGTTGCAAGAGGTGAGGATAAATATCATTATCATGAGGTTATACATAGAACTAACGCTTTAATGAGTGATGAAGGTATTTTACTTAGAAAAAAAGAAAATGATCACTTACAAGAAATTTTTTACAAAGGTGCAAAACAAAAAGGTTCTTATTAATTGATGAAAAAAAAGCTCAACCTTGGGGTTATTGGAATAGATCATGGACATATTTTTGATATGTTAGATGAAATGATTACAGAAGGTTGTAATTGTAATTGTTTTTGGACAGAAGGAGATCCTTTAACTCTTCAAGAATTCAATAAAAAATACCCTAATATTAAGAGAAAAGAAAATAAAGAGGAAATATTAAATGACTCATCTATTGATATGATTTTAATATCCTCGATCCCTGTAGATAGGGCTGATCATTCAATAGATGCTTTAAAAGCTGGTAAGGATGTTATGGTTGATAAGCCAGGCTGTACTACCTTAGATCAATTAAATAATTTGAAAAAAACTGTTAAAGACACTGGAAAGATCTGGTCAGTAAATTTTTCTGAAAGATTTCACGTTGCTGCAGTTGCTAAAGCTGAAGAATTAGTAAATGAAGGCAAAATAGGAAAAATAAAACAAACTATTGGCATAGGCCCACATAGACAAGGAAACTATGAAAGACCTGATTGGTTTTATAATCGTCAAAGTTATGGAGGAATTATTACAGACATTGGTTCCCACCAAATTCATCAATTTTTAGTTTTTACAAATTCAAATCAGGCAAAAATCAACCATGCTTTAATAGAAAATACAACAAAGAAAGAAATGCCTGGTTTTCAAGACTTTGGTGAAGTTAATATCACAGGTAATGGTGGACATGGATATGTGCGCTTAGATTGGTTTACTCCAGATGCTCTTCCAACTTGGGGGGATGGAAGATTATTAATACTTGGAGACAAAGGCTTTATTGAAATAAGAAAGTATACGGATTTAGCAAAATCTGAAAAAGGTAATCATTTATTTATAGCAAATAATGATGAAGTGAAACATATCGACTGCTCTAATGTTAAGTTACCCTACTTTAGTAATTTAATAAACGATGTTTTGAATAGAACTGAAACTGCATGTCCTCAAGAACTAACCTATCTTTCAATGGAACTTGCTATTAAAGCTCAGGAGCAAGCTGAAAAAAAATGAAAAAATATAAAGTAGCTATAATTGGAACTAATATAGGAGCAAAACATTTCGAGGATTTTCAGAAAATATCTCAGAGATTTAATGTTCACACCTTATGTGGTTTAACCAGAGAGGCTATTGATAAAATATTAAAGTCAAATACAGAAACAAAAGTTTCTTTAAATTTTGAAGATGTATTAAAAGTTAAAGAAATTGATATAATTGATATTTGTCTTCCACCTCACTTACATTTTTCTGCTTGTAAAAAAGCCATGGAGGCTGGAAAGCATGTAATTTGTGAAAAACCTTTAGTCTCTAGTCTTAAAGAAATAGATGAATTAGAAAAAATTAGCAAAGAAACTAGTAAAATGATTTTTCCAGTATTTCAATATCGATATGGTCTAGGATTTTCAAAGTTAAAAGCATTAATCAAATCTGGTTTAGCAGGAAAACCATTAGTTGCATCTTTAGAAACTCACTGGAATAGAGGAAAAGATTACTATTCAAAACCGTGGAGAGGAACCTGGAAAGGCGAACAAGGTGGAGCAATTTTAAGTCACTCTATTCATATTCATGATTTAGTTAGTATGATCCTGGGTCCTGTATCAAATGTTTTTGCAAAACTAACAACTAGAGTAAATGATATTCAGGTTGAGGATTGTGCTGCTCTTTCAATTGAAATGGAAACTGGAGCTCTTGTTACAAGTTCTATTACATTGGGTGCTGCAAACAACACTAGTAGACTCAGATTTTGTTTTGAGGGATTAACAGCTGAGTCTGCTGCTTCTCCTGAAAAACCCTATAGCCCAGCTGATGATGAGTGGACTTTTTTACCAAGAGCACCAATAACACAAAGTCAAATTGAAGATGTATTATCAAAAGTAAAACAAACTAAATCCTGGTATGCTGGTATGTTTGAGGAAATAGCAAATAAACTTAATGGTTTGCCTAGTGATGAAGTAACCTTAACGGACGCTAGAAATTCTTTAGAATTTGTCACCGCAGTCTATGCTTCATCAAGACAAAATAAAACAATTAAAATTCCAATAGATAAAAAAAATAAACTCTATAATTCCTGGCTCCCTAATTAAATTAATTAATTTTTAAATGTTTTAAATATGCTTACTGATATAAAATAAATATTTGAAACAACCCATAAAAACATTAAGAAAACCTCATATACTGGGTTTATGTTTAAATCCTTTATTAAAATTAACAAAATTGAAGTAATGAACCAAAATATTGCAAAAATAATTGATAAACTTTTAAATTTTTTAACTCTTAAAGGATGAATGCATTTTAAAGGAGAAAATTTTAATAATATTAATAAAATTAAAAATACTAAGTTAAAATTTTGGCTGGTGCCAAAAATATAAAAATAAAGTACGATTACATTCCAAATTGCTGGAAAACCATTATAGTAATTATCATTTGTTAAAATATTCAAATTCACATAAGAATAAATAGAAATAAAAATCAAAATTACAGGAATTAATAAAATAAACTGGTCTGGTACATACCTAAACCAATAAATCATTACTGATGGTATTATAACATAGTTAAAAAAATCAATTATACTATCCAGCATTTTACCATCAATATGTGGTAAATTTTTTTTCACATTAAATTTTCTAGCTAAAGTTCCATCAACACTGTCTATTAAAAATGCAAACCCAAGCCAAAGAAAAGCCGCTTTTTGGTTATTATTCATAACAGCAATTAAAGCAAAAAAACCAGCAACAATTCCTAATCCAGTCAATAAGTGAACAAGAATACCAAGAAATCTATCTTGTTTAAAAAGTTCATAGGTTTTAATATTTTTTTCTTTACTCATTTTTTTCTAAATTTATCTTGCCAATTTTATAAAAATATCTCCCATCCCACTTTGCAATTGTTCATCAGGCGTATTGTTTCTAAATTCACAAAATAAACCAGTCACCTGATGATTATCTATTTTGATAATTTCGGATTTATCACAAGATTTAGCTTGATGGAATAATCCAATAACCAGCCTATTATTTAGTTCTACAACTTGATCTTTAGATATACTTACACCATCGCAAAAATAATCTCTATTTACTTGATTAGGAAAATTTTTTTTACCACACGGGTTTTTAATGGTTAAAACATAAAAGTCTTTTTCTACATCTTTAAATTTATATTTCATTTTATCAACTTTTGAATATTTCATTACATCACAAGAACATGGAATACAGCATCTGTAATAATCCCCACAAATTTTTTTATTTGTGTTGACTTCTTGTAAATATACCTTTTCAGGCTCGGCGTTAGGATCTATTAAAGAACCAGATACAGCACAATAAAGTTTATTAAACTCTACAAATTCTTGATAAGTAATGTCTTTATTTAATATATGTTTAAAAAATTTTGGACCAGCAGCGTTTCTATTTCTATCTGGAAATATTTTACTCCACTCATTTACTAATTCTTGATAATAATTTCTTTCTTGCGCTTCTAAACTTGAGTTATAAGAAAAAACTAAAAATACAGTAAATATTATAAAAAAAAATTTTTTCATAAAAACATTAATCATTTTGTTTAATTTCCAATGTTTTATTTAATTCATTTATTTCAAAAGTGTTTTTTTCTCCATTTGTCCAAGTAACAATAATCTTAATATTTCTCTCATTTTTTCGAATTCCGTAATGTGCCACTGGCTCCATTTGACACAAGTATCCTGAGCCTGAATCTATTGTTTTAGAATGAGTTCTTAAATTTGATACAAGAGTTACAGTAGCACCTCTTGCTGGAGCACCGTGCATATTAATTGGCTTAATCCTTAAGAAATTATTTTTTTTTGAATTTGCCTTATATAAAGTTAAAGGCTGATAACCAGATTCTCCATGAGATATTAAAAGCTCAAGTATTCCATCACCGTCTATATCGGCTACTGCAGCTCCTGTTCCTAATCCATTAGTTTCTAAAGCATTTCCAATATTTATTTCTTTGAACTCACCATTATCTAAAATTTTAAATAATTTATTTGGCTCGCCAATATTATTCATGAATACTTCGTCATAACCATCATTATCAAAATCAGCAGAGATTACTGTTCTAATTCTCGATGGGGCGCTAAATTGTTTGTCAGCTATATCTACAAACTTATTATTTTTTAAAACAAATGCTCGATGAGGTCCTTCCCAATTTGAAGTTAATATATCTAATCTACCTCTATAATAAATATCACTTAGCGCAGTTCCACGACCGTTTTGAAAGATATCATCAACAGCATAATCTTTTGCTAGTTCAACAAAATTTCCATTATTATTATAATATAAAAAATTCTCCCCTCTTTCATTCGCAGCAAAAATGTCGGATCTTCCAGATAAAATATTACCTGAAATAACCGCTCTACCTCCAGTAATTTTATCAATACCTAGCTCTGAAGCTTTGTCTATTATTTCATTTCCATCTTTTTCATAAAATCTTGTAGGCCCTCCATAATTTGCAACATATATCCCATAAGCTCCATTTCCATTTCTATCTACACATACAACTGATCTACCTGCTGTAAGATTTAAATTTTCCTGGTTTATTTCTAATTCAAATAAATCAAAAAATTTATTTCCATCAAAATCCAATAATCTGTCTGAATATCTTTTGTTTCCACTGTAAGTGTCTGTATTTAAAAAATATATTTCCTCATAACCATCCTGATCAATATCACACGATGCTACTCCTATAGTTTTACGATTTTTGTCTATAAATATACTTTGGTTAATTGAATTGAACAAAACACCCTTTTTATGAGCTAATGCTAAATTATTAAATCCAAATCCAGTTACAATAAATTCAAAATTTCCATCGTTGTTTACATCTGAAACGGACACACCATAACTTAATCTAGGTTGATTTTCTAATATTTGGTAAGTTATATCTTCAAAGAAATCTTCTGACTTTGAATAATTAACAATATTCAAAAATATTAATAAAAATATAAATAATTTTTTCATTTAATTTCCAACTAGACTAAAAATTAAAAATTAAAACTGTTAATATTGGCATAGTTAATTTAGTGTAATTTCAATAAAAATTTTAAGATATTATTAAACGTGAGCGATCTAAACAAAGCACCAAACGATTTTTTCAATAATTGGAATAAAATTAATTCCATGTTATATAAAAATGTAATTGAACTACATGTTAAGAGAAGTAGTGAAAAAAAGATATTAGCTTTAATTCAATTTGAATTAGATCAGTTTTCAGAAAATGTTCAAAAGGATTTGCTTATTTCTGAATCAAGTTCTTTCTATCAAGAAATATCTAATTTTTTCAGAGACGCAAACTGGTGGTCAACTGCTACAGTAACAGATGCTTGTAAATATTATTTAAAATGTGCAAGAAATAATATTTCTCATTTTGAAGACTATGTAGAGGCAGATAGTGATTTATCCCAAAATGAAAAAAATGAGATATTTGCATTGTATCAATTGTGTACTCTATTTGTTTCTTGGAATGCTATTAAAGAAAAAAAGATCAGAGAAATTATAGATATTAGAAAAAGTTTATTTTTTAGATAAAATTTATTAGCATGAATAAAGAAAACGCAAGTAAACTCTGGAAAATTATTCAGGAAGCTGGCGATTATTTGGTGGGTCAATTACCTGATCACCCAAATCACCCAAAAGGAAGAAACCCATATGCTCATGTTGCTATTTGTGTGAAAAGCAAATTCAATGCTAGCTATAAAGATATTCCTGATGAAAAATACGATGATGTAATTAAATACATTGAATTTTTAAAACAAAATCCAGGTTAATCTTATTTTCAAATAAATTATTGCTTTGGAAAATAATCTTTTAAATCGCCTTCTCGATAAACATCAGCTGTACAGCAATGAAGGCCTCCTCCAAAAGCATATGCATCTCTAAGTTCAACTGGTATAACTTCCATTCCTAATTTATCCAATTGTTCAGCTTGATAAATTTCACTTTTTTCTACACATACAGTCTTAGGATCTAATACTAAAACATTCATTGATAGCCATGTTGATGAATAACATAACGGTGGTGGTTCGTTATGCGCTGGTTGTGCACTGTCCACTATTTCCCAACCATTATCCTCAAATAATTTTCGTTGTTCTTTAGGAAGTCTTCTTTGTGGATTATTAATAATTAAACCCTCCTTTATTGGTGTAAAAGTTGCATCAATATGAATTGGGTAAGGATCACCTGGGAAGTTAACAGCATGAACTCTGTGATCTTTATAATGTCTTTTAAGCCAATCTATTCCTTTTAAATTTGTTGTAAATCCATGCTGAACAACTAAATCTTTTCCAAATCTCAATACATCTGCTGCATCAAACAATGGCTCTTCTTCAGTAGTTACGAAATATTTTTTCTCAGTCCACTCTAATCTTTTTTGAACACCAATTTTATCTGATAAATAATCTTTTCTGTAATCTGCATCAGTGAGTCTTGGTTTTGGAGCAGACTCGTGTCTCATATTAGGATCTTGATTATAATAATCTTTTAAAAGTGGTCGGTAACATAAATATTCAAACCAACGACATCGGTAACTCATTGTTGCTTCTAAAATTTCGTTGCCTACTGTTAACAAAACATCTCTTGGAGGCATGCAGCCAAACATTGTTTCAGCTTCCCAATCTGGAGTGGATGTTTTTTGATTAAAATCTATTGCTGTTGGTCGATCAACTTTAATGCCTCTTTTTTCAAGAATATTTGAAAAGTTATCTAATAATTCATTTGCTTTATCGACAGTATCTTTGGTTCTTGGTCCAAACTGACCTCGCATATCACTGTCTTCTGGAACTTTTGCATCTAATGCTGGTTCAGGCGCTGGTATACATGTGCCATCTGCTCTACCAACAATTACATGTTTTAACGGATCCCACTCATTCCAACTATTAACAATAGTTTTATTCTCATTCATAAGGATTAGTTTTTTATAATATTATGCTCAGGGCCGAAAGGGAATTTTGTAATATTTTCTACTCCATCTTTACCAATCACCAAAATATCGTGTTCTCTATATCCACCTGCACCAGGATTACCCTCTGGAATCATTATCATTGGTTCCATAGAAACCACCATGTTTTCCTCAAGAATGGTATCAATGTCTTCTCTTAATTCTAAACCTGCTTCTCTTCCATAAAAGTGAGAAAGCATACCAAATGAATGTCCATAACCAAAAGTTCTATAATGAAGGTAACCAAGTTCAGCAAACAATTCATTTAACTCATGACAAATATCTGAACATTTAACACCTGGTTTAATCAATTCTAATCCTCGCTTATGTACTTTTACGTTTGCTTCCCATGCTTTAAGTGATTCATCATTAGCATGATCTAAAAATAAAGTTCGCTCTAGCGCAGTGTAGTATCCTGAGATCATTGGAAAAGTATTTAAAGATAAAATATCTCCTTTAACTAATTTTCTATTAGTCTTCGGATTGTGAGCTCCATCTGTGTTGATACCAGATTGAAACCATACCCAAGTGTCCATGTACTCTGCCCCTGGATAACTTTTAACAATCTCTCTTTCCATTCTATCTCTTGCTGCAATTGCTACTTCGATCTCTGTATTATCTTCTCTAATATTTTTAACTATTTCTTCACCACCAATGTCTGCAATTCTTGCACCATTTTTGATGATCTCAATTTCTTCATTCGATTTAATCATTCTAAGTTTCATAAGATCTTTTGAAACATCACTAAAAACAGAGAAAGTAAAAATAGAACCTATTTTTTCTCGCATATCTAACGTGACATGATCATTTTCTATTCCAATATTTTTTGGAGGTTCATCTCTTCCAATAATTGAAACAATTGCTCTTAAAAAATTATCCCTTTTCCAATCAGTATAAATTACGTTATCACAATGAGATCTACGCCAAGGTTGACTTGCATCAATATTAGCTGAAATTGTTGAAATTTTACTTTGAGTTATCACACATCCGTATGGTCTACCAAAAGAACAATAAATAAAACCTGTGTAATATGCAACGTTATGCATTGAGGTTAAGATAACCATATTAAGACCACTTTGGTCCATCACTGATCTAAGTTTCCTTACTCGATCGTTATATTCTTTATCAGTAAATGGTAATTTTACTTTTTCACCGTTTTTAAGTTCAAAAAAATCTGGCCGTTCCATATTAATTTAAAGCAATATATCTTTTGTTCCATCTAATTATTAAACTGTAATAAAATATAGATACAAAAAGAAAAAAACCACCAATTATAGTATTTGTGGATGGCACTTCATTAATACCAAATAATGGTAACCAAACCCAAAAAATTCCACCTACAACTTCAGTTAAAGATAATAAAGTCAATTCTGCCGCTGGTATTGCTTTAGATCCAATTGAATATAAAATTAAACCAAAACAAACTAGCGTCCCATGCAAAGAAAACAAAGCTCCATTATAGCTAGACGAAAAAAAAACTAAGTTGTTTGATATAATCATAATTGTTGCAAACACAAAACAAAAGAAACCTGCAAAAGCTACGGTTGTGAATTTTGGTGTTTCTTTTCTCCATCTTAGCGTTACAGAAAAAATCGAGAAACCAATTGAAGAAGTTAAACCAAATAAAAAACCAATTAATGGTTTTTCACCAGTACTTCCAAGTGCCATAATAATAATACCAACTGTTGCAATTATTATTGATATCCACACATTGAGAGAAATTTTTTCTCTCAAAAATAAAAATGCCAATAATGCTGTAAAAAAAGGCATTGCTGCTAAACAAAGTAATGTAACTGCAGCACTAGTATTTGTAATTGAATAAATAAATGTAATCATAGCGATCCCCAATCCAGATCCACCGATTACTCCAGATAAACCTATTTTATAATAGTTTTTATAAAAATTTTTTCCCTCCTCAAAAAATAAATAAAGATTTAATAAAATAAAAATTGTTAAACCTCTTCCAAAAATATACTGCCAAGGCACAAATTGAGGATTATCCATATATCGGACAACTAGTGGACCAAAAGACCATAATAGACCTGCAAAGAGAACTACTGGAATAGCAATTTTTGGATTTCTCAACTCTAACATATTCAGAAATCTAATTCTAAAAAGATTTTTCTACAACAAAAATACGTTTCTAAATTAAAGTTTGGTTGTAGTGGTTGGGGAAAAAACAATCTACTATCTCTCCCTTTTTAAATTTTGCTTTGCCAGTTGGCAACAAAACCCAAATATTAGAATCTACAAATGATTTAATCCTAAAAGATTCCTGTCCTTCTAAAATTTCAACTTCTAATTTTCCATTTTTAGTTGTGCTTAGTTTGCTTTTAACAAATCTAGTAAACATCTTTTTTTTTATAAAATTATTTTTTAATTTAGCTTTAATCGACTTTTCAGAATTTAAACCTAGAATGTTCTGTATATATGGAAACACAAAAAATCTAAAACATGCTGCGGTGGAAATTGGGTTTCCAGGTAAACCAAATATTACTTTTGATTTACCTTTAAATTTTGCAAATAATATTGGTTTCCCTGGTCTTATTGAAACATTTTTAAATGAGTGAGATAGTTTTAATTTATTTATTACTTTTGGAATAAAATCAAATTTACCTTTTGAAACTGCTCCTGAGGTAATTATTATGTTAGTTTTGGACATGAAAATTTTTAATAGTTTCTTATGAAATTTATCTTCATCATTATCTCTTAAAATTCCTAAATTTTTAAAATTAAATAAAAAGCTATTATTTAAGCTTTTTAAATAATAATGATTTGAGTTTCTTATTTTCCACTTACTAATTTGGTTTTTTTCTGAAATTTCATTGCCAGATGAAAAATAAACAACATTTATTTTTTTTTTTACTTTAATTTTTTCAATACCAAGTACTTTTAAAGCCTTAATGTGACTAGAGTTTATTAAAGTATTTTTCTTAATAACAAGATCTTTGAATTTGTAGTCAGATCCTTTCAATCTCACATTTGCGAATTTTTTATAGGCTTTTTTGATTAGAATATATCTTTGTTTTCCGTCTTTAAGTATAGTGCAGTCTTCGATAGGTATTATTGAATTACTACCATTTGGCATAATGCCTCCAGTCATAATTTCTATAGCTTCGTTTTTTTTTAAAATTTTTCTATATGGTTCTGATCCAGCTGAAATAGATCCTATAATTTTAAATTTTTTGTATTTTTTATGTGAAATACCTTTGGTGAAATTTAATTTAATAGCAAAACCATCTAGTGAAGAATTATTCTCAGAAGGATAATTATTTTTTGCATAAATATTAGATGAGCTGACCCTATTTAATCCACTCATACTTTTAATTATTTCATTAGAAATTTTTATTTTTGATTTTTTTAAAATTTTAAGTGCTTCGTTATATGATTTCATTTATAAATATTATACATTTAACATAGAAAATTTTTATGAATTTAGAAATATTAAAAATTGCATCAAATACTAAGAATTTTAAAGATATAAAAAATTACACTCATTATTCTAAATCAAAAAATCCATTATGTGGTGATGAGATACACATTAAATTAGTAATAAATAATAAAAAATTAACTGATTTTGGTTATCAGGGTAAATCCTGTATTTATTGTCAAGCAACTGCGAGTATTTTGTCTAATAAATTAGTAAATTTTGAAACAATAAAAATTAAAGATTTATGTGACTATGCTAACGCTTATTTTGATGGAAATAAGAATAATTTGAAGAAAGAATGGAGATTTTTAACTAAATTATTAAGTCAAAAAAACGCATCTAGAAAACAATGTATTCTTTTACCTTTTAATGCGTTAGAAAAAATAGTATCTAAAATATAAGTGGGAAATTTAAAACAATCAATCTTTGGTGGAATATTCTCAATAATTACTATTGGGATTTTAACTTTACTAACTTACAAAACAGATTTTGGTATATTTTTAATTGCTTCATTTGGTTCGTCAATGGTATTGCTTTTTGGTTATCCAGAAAGTCCGTTTGCTCAACCTAAAAATGTTTTCTTTGGGCATCTTTTAACTGCTATTGTTGGACTGTTTTTCTTACACTTTATTCCACTACCTTTATTTATAATAATTCCACTTGCCGTTGGTTTTGGAGTTGGTTTAATGATACTATTTAATGTTACTCATCCTCCAGCAGGAGGAAACCCAATAATTGTTATTATTGGCGGCGTTTCTATCGAATACTTACTAAGTCCAGTCATTTCAGGATCAATAATAATAATAATTTTTGCAATAATTCTAAATCGCCTAATCTTGAAGAAAAAATATCCAAGTTAAATTATTTATTTGCTAGCAACTCGATTAGTGTGTTAGATATCCCTGATTTTATTAAAATAGTTTAATTAAAGGAGTATTAATGAAAATACTATGTGTATTATATGATGATCCTAAGGGCGGTATGCCTGAAACTTATCCACTTTCGGATCTTCCAAAACTAGAGAAGTATCCAGATGGAATGACACTACCATCTCCTAAGGGAAGGGATTTTACACCTGGAGAATTACTTGGTTGTGTTTCTGGTGAATTGGGTCTGAGAAAATTTTTAGAGAGTAACGGACATGAATTAATTGTAACAAATAGTAAAGATGGTGATGGATGTGAAGCAGACAAACATATTGTTGATGCAGATATAGTAATCTCTCAACCGTTTTTTCCATACTATTTAACAAAAGAAAAAATAGAAAAAGCAAAAAATCTTAAAATGGCAATTACTGCAGGTATTGGTTCAGACCATGTTGACTTACAAGCTGCAATGGATCACAAAATTGATGTTGTAGAAGTTACTTTCTGTAACTCAAGATCTGTTGCTGAACATATTGTTATGATGATTGTATCTATGGTAAGAGATTATCATAATCAACATAGAATTGTTAACGAAGGTGGATGGAATATTGCAGATGCAGTTCAAAGATCATATGATGTAGAGGGTATGCATATTGGAACAGTTGCAGCTGGTAGAATTGGTTTGGATGCTTTAAGAAAAATGAAACCATTCGATGTACATTTACATTATTTTGATAGACATAGACTTCCTGAAAGTGTTGAGAAAGAATTAAATCTTACTTTTCATGAATCTGTTGAGTCAATGGTAAAAGTTTGTGATGTGGTAACTATCAACTGCCCACTTCACCCTGAAACAGAAAATCTGTTTGATGAAGCTATGATAAGTAAAATGAAAAAAGGAGCTTACATAGTCAACACTGCTAGAGGTAAAATTTGTAATCGAGAAGCGATTGCCAAAGCTCTAGAAAGTGGTCAGTTAAGTGGTTATGCTGGTGATGTGTGGTTCCCACAACCAGCACCAAATGATCATATTTGGAGAAGCATGCCTCATCATGGTATGACTCCTCATACATCTGGAACCTCTTTATCAGCTCAAGCAAGATATGCTGATGGTGTAAGGGAAATATTAGAGTGTTTCTTTGAAGGTAGAGAGATAAGAAACCAATACTTAATTGTTCAGAATGGGCAATTAGCAGGTATGGGTGCTCACTCTTATAGTAAAGGATCTGCTACAAGCGGCTCAGAAGAAGCTGCAAAATATAAGAAAAAATAAATTTAATTTAAAAAAAAAAGCGGTTTATATTCGTATAAATCGCTTTTTTTATGAATAAAGTTAATTGGAAATTTGATAATACTTATTCAAAACTTTCTAAGTCATTTAGGGAGTTAATAAAACCTACTCCTGTTCATAAACCAGAAATAATAATATTTAATCATCAACTTGCTAAAGATTTAAATTTAGATTTTTCTCGTTTAAATAATGAGGAATTATCAAATATTTTTTCTGGAAATGATTTGCCAAAAGAAACTATAACTTTAGCTCAAGCATATGCAGGTCATCAATTTGGTCATTTCACTATGCTAGGAGATGGTAGAGCAGTTTTGCTAGGAGAGCATTTAGATAATAAAAAAAATCGTTATGATATTCAGTTTAAGGGTTCTGGAAGGACCTCCTTTTCTAGAGAAGGTGATGGACGTGCAGCTTTAGCACCAATGTTAAGAGAATACTTAATTAGTGAAGCTATACATGCATTAAAAATTCCAACAACAAGAAGCCTTGCGGTTGTTAAAACTGGAGAAAAAGTTGTAAGAGAAAATCTTTTAGACGGTGCTATTTTGACTAGAGTAGCATCTAGTCATATAAGGGTAGGAACTTTTCAATATATTGCGGCAACTCAAAATATTGAAAATTTAAATACACTTGTAGACTATACAATTCAAAGGCATTACCCTCAATTAACCTCATCTAAGTTTAAAGCTTATGATTTATTGAATTTAGTAATAGAAAGACAATGCAGCCTAGTAGTAGACTGGATGAGGGTTGGATTTATTCATGGTGTAATGAATACTGACAATATGTCAATATCTGGTGAAACTATAGATTATGGACCTTGTGCCTTCATGGATCATTATGATCCAAAAACTGTATTTAGCTCAATAGATAAATTTGGAAGATATGCTTTTTCTAATCAACCACCAATCACCAAATGGAATTTAGCAAGATTTGCTGAGTGCATAGTCCCTTTAATTGATAAAAGTGAGGACTATGCAATAAAATTAGCTACTGATTTAATAGATAATTTCCAAAATATTTATGAGGATAAATGGTTAAAGATGATGAAAAATAAACTTGGTTTATTTGGTGAGGACTATAAAGACAAAAAATTAATTATTGATTTATTGTATTGGATGGAAAAAAATAAAGCAGATTATACAAATACTTTCTGTAATTTAATGGATATCAATTCTAATGAAATCTACAAAAATAATGATTTTATCAATTGGAAAAAAGAATGGAAAAAAAGATCTAAATTAAATAATTCAACTAAGGAAAAACAAGGTAAACTTATGAAAATAAACAATCCAACAGTTATTCCTAGAAATCATAAAGTAGAGGAAGCTTTAGCTGAAGCAGACAAAGGAAATTTAGATAAAATGAAAAAGTTATTAGCTATTTTAAAAAAACCTTATGATAATCAGAATAATATTGAAGAATATCAAGCGCCTGCTCCATTGAGCAATGAAAAATATCAAACTTTTTGTGGAACTTAAATTATAGGACGTAGGGCTCTGGCCTAGCTGATTTGCCTAAAACTCTTTCAACTGCAAAATCACTTATATCAATTGTTTGGTATGCTCCTGTTGTAATAAGCTCAGTTAAGGCTCTACCAATACCTGGTGCCTGCATTAATCCTCGACCGGTAAATCCAGAAGCCATGTAGACATTCTCATATTTTGGATGTTTACCAACGACTGCATTATTATCTAATCTATTACAATCATAATAACCTGCCCATCCACCAGTTAACTTTAATTCTTCAAAGGCAGGTATTCTCTTAGCTAGAGCTGGCCAAACTAACTCCTCAAAATCATTCCAAGCTGGTTCTAAATCTTCAGCATCAAATACGGATATAGGTGATCCTGCTAAATATTCTCCTCCTTCTGGTCTCCAGTAAACACCTGTGGTTAAGTCTCCGCTTAGAGGCATCTCTTTTATATATGTTGGGCATTTAACTCTGAAAACTGTATGCTTTTGTGGAACAACTGGTATATCCTCTAATAATTCTTTTGTCCAACACCCTGCAGCAGAAACAATTGTTTTAGCATTAATTTCAGAAATGCTTTTTACTTCACCTTTAATAAATTCAGCTCCAAGCTCTATAGCTTTGCTCTTTAGGGCACTATGAAACATAAATGGATCAATCCATCCTTCACTTTGGTTATCTGTATAAGTTGCTGTTTCAATTCCCTCACTATTAACATAAGGAAAAACTTTAGATAATTCTGAGCCTTTAATATTTTTTGTTCCTGCGTCACAATCTTTATGATTTTCTAATGCTCTATATTGCTCTTCAGCATGTTCGGGTCCAAACATTAAAAGATATCCATTTGTTACCATACTAGCTGTAGGGTTAGGATTTTTTTCTGTTTTTAATAATTCTGGTATTTGAAAAATAAATTCTCTTGCAAATTTTCCTAACAGAATATTTTCTTTTTGGAAAAATTGTCTACGAAATCCACCTAGGGATAATGGAAATGAAGCTGTTTTATAAGTAGGATCCCTTTCAATAACTTTTACTTTTCTTCCCTCTTTAGATAAAAAATAGGCTGTTGCTGCCCCAATTATTCCACCGCCAATTACTACAACATCGTCCATATCTAATTTAATATAATCAAGCCTGTATTCAGAATTAGTGCAAAGCTACACCAAAGTAAATATGGAATCATTAAGTAGGCGCTCAACATCTTGACGCGTTTAAACCTTAAAATTAGGTTAATTATCAGTGCTATTAGAATGATTAATACTAATAAAGCCAAGGCCATATTATGAAAAACAAAGAAAACTACACTCCAAGTTGTATTGAAAACTAAATGAATAAAATAAATATAAACTGTATTCCTATCACTATAATTTGAATGCCAATAAAGCCATATAGCGACGGTCATCATTAGATAAAGAGATGTCCAAACAGGACCAAATATCCAATCTGGTGGATTAAATGTTGGTTTATTTAGTAGTGAGTACCAAGGTTCTTTAAATTTAATAGTAGCTAACCCTCCAATCAATGAGGCAGAGAATGTAATAGCAAGAAACGATAGAAATGTTAAAAATTTATTTTTAAGCATGATAAATATATACATAACAAAAAATGAGTAAAAAAACTATTTGGATTACAGGAGCTAGTAGTGGCATTGGGAAAGCATCTGCAATTAAATTTGCTGATGAAGGATGGAAGGTTCTTATTTCAGCTAGAAGAGCTGAATTATTAAATGAACTTTCAAAAAATGAAAATATTTTTTCATATCCTTTAGATGTTACGAATATGGCACAAACTAAAGAAGTATTTAGTAAAATAATCAATGATCATGAAAATATTGACCTATGTTTGTTTAGCTCAGGAACTTATGAAAGAAAATCTGAGAAAGAATTAATAGTAGAAAATATCAGACATGTTATGGAGGTAAACTTTATTGGAGTAATTAATTGTGTGAGTGTGGTTGAAAAATATTATAAAACCAAACAAAACGGTCATGTTGCAATTGTTTCATCGCCAGTTGGTTATAGAGGTCTTCCAAAATCATCGGGATATACCCCCTCTAAAGCTGCACTTAATAATTTCACTCAAGGAATTTATTTTGATTTCAAAAAATTTAATATCAAGGTTACACTAATAACTCCTGGATTTATTAAAACAGCTCTGACAGATAAAAATGAGTTTAAAATGCCTTTTTTAAAGTCTACAGAATATGCAGCAGATGAAATTTTTAATGGATTAACTAAGAAAAATAATTTTGAAATAATTTTTCCTAATCAAATAAAATTAATCTATAAAATAATTCAAATACTGCCAAACAAAATCTATAATTACTTAATTTCTAAGTACGTAAATCGTTAATCCTTTACAAACACAACTGTAAGCTCAGCTACTTTAAAACCAAACTTAGTCATGGTTGCTCTATTTATTGCAACCCTATCGTCTTGCTTAAAAATCCAGTCATCAAAAGTAATTTTTATCTCTTTACCTTTGACTGGGACTAATAAAACATACTCAAATTTAAAGGCTGATCCATAAGAATAACCTTTTGCTTTACCTACAACATCACCTGCTGTTCCTTCATAATTATGCTCGTCAATTTTGTTTATTGTCCATTCTCGGTCTTGAACTTCACCATCATCCCAATTAAATTTTTCTTTAAGAATTAGCTGCTTTCCATCCCAAGTTCCATTTAAGTCTGCAGAAAATTGTCTTGTAACTTTTCCTGATCTGTTTTGTAAAACACCCCAAGCCTTAACATTTCCAGATAAATATTCTTCAATGATTAATCTCGGTTCTTTATTTTTAAAATCTTCTGGTTTCATAGCGCTATTATTCGAGCAACTTGTAATTAAGAATAATAAAATTATCAACGAAATTGGCTTAATAATTTTTATATGTCGCATAAATATCTCCATCATTTTATTTATTTTGCATTGAAAACTGAATTAGATCTATATTTTTTGACTTAAATCCTGCTTCACAATAAGAAAGGTAAAACTCCCACATTCTTTTAAATGTTGAGTCAAAACCTTGATTTTTTATTAAATCCCATTTTTTTAAAAACTCATTTCTCCATATAGCCAATGTATTTGCATAATGATCAGCATAAGAAATATATGAATTAACAGTTAAACCGTTGTCAGAAACATATCGATTAATGCTATTTTTATTTGGCAAAAAACCACCTGGAAAAATATATTTTTGAATAAAATCTTGTTTGTTTTTATATCTATCAAATAACCTATCATCGATAGTAATTGCTTGAATAGCTGCTTTGCCACCATCAGATAAGTTATTTTTAATAGTTTTAAAATAACCCTCTAAATAATTTTGACCAACTGCCTCAATCATCTCTATAGAAGCAATTGAATTGTATTTGCCTTTAAGATCTCTGTAATCTTTTATTTCAATATTTACTTTTTCGTTTAAACCACAATTAAAAATTCTTTCTTTTGCGTATTCAAATTGTTTTTTTGATATTGTAATACAGTCTAGTTTAACATCGTATTTTTTACCTAGATACTCGGCAAAACCTCCCCAACCACATCCTATTTCTAAAATTTTGTCACCATTATTAGGTTTAATTAGATCAATTAATTTTTGATATTTGTTATTTTGAGCATCAGATAGATTTTTTGATTTATCATCAAAAATAGCGCTAGAGTATGTAAGTGTGTCATCTAACCAAAGAGAAAAAAAATCATTACCTAGATCATAATGTTTAGCAATATTTTCTCTGCTTCTACTTTTTGTATTTTTAATAATTTTATTTTTTACAAAATTAATTATTGGAAAATCAAGAAGGCCTGAGAATTTATGTATTACTTCTATATTTCTTGCAGTTAATTCAATTAAATTTGATAAGTTATTAGTTTCAAATTCACCTCTCATGTAGCTCTCAGCAAATCCAATACTACCACCTCTAATTAAATTATAATTAAAATCTGGTTTTTTGATTGAAATATTTGCATGCAATTTTTCATTTGGATTTCCAAACTTTAAAACTTTTCCATCATGTGTAGTAAGCTCTAGATAACCATAATTTAATTTATTAAGGAATTTAAAAACTAATTTATCTGCAGTGTTATTTAAAAACATTAATTTTCTACTGTTATATTATTTTTAATTTTAAATTTTTTTTTAATAAATTTAATTCCTTTAAACCACAATTTAAACGCTTCAAAATGTATCGCAGAGATAATTTTAAATGTCATTAAAGGGTGTTTAAGATAAGAATTCATTAAGTTTTTACTTGTTAAAGCAGATCTTTCACCATCTTGAGATGCAAAAAGAATTTTTCCTTCTTGATCATATTGATCAATTACAACTGACAACTTCTGTTCTGGATTTAATATTCTAAAAAAATAATTACAATCCATTTCAATAAATGGTGAAACATGAAATTTTTTTGAGCAATTATTTTGAATTAATTTATTTTGTCCCTCTACTTTAAAAACATAAGTGTGTTGCTCACCAAATGTGTTTTTAACCTCATATAATATAGAGATTAAATTATCATTATTATTGTATACGAAAAAAATACTTAATGGATTAAAAACATAGCCAAATATTCTTGGATAGCATAAAAGTTTAACTTTTATTTTGTCTGTACTGATTTCGTTATTAATTAGATTTTTTTTTACCCACTCAAAAAGAGATGACCCATCACGGTCACCATGATCTTTTTCGTAAAAACTAATAAGATTAAATTTATTTAATGAAAAAAATTTTAATTTATCATTAAGCTCATTTAGCTCTGATAGATCAATTAAAAGTGAAAATACTTTATATTTAAAAAAATGTTCTTTTGGTTTGAATCTCTTATGGATTACATTTCCATTATATATACAAGAACTAATCATTAAGGTTTTTCAGCATTTCAAGAGATGATTTTATTCCATCTTCATGAAATCCGTAACCAAAATAACTGCCACAAAAAAGTAAATCTTTTTGATTTTGTATTTTAATAAGCTCTGATTGAGCATCTAATGCTTTTTGATCGTAATATGGATGTGTAAATTTTACTTTTTTCAATATTTTTTTCTCATCAATATTGAAGTAAGGATTTAGTGTTAAGAAAATATTTTCATCACACTTTAAATTTTGCAATAAATTTAACCAGTAGGTTATTGAATTTTTCTCTAAATTCTTGTCATCTATTGATGAATTCCAAGAAGACCATGCTTTTTTATTTTTTGGCATGGCCCGCTGATCTGTATGTATGTAAGCTATATTTTCTTTATAGCTAAAATTCGAAAGAATATTTCTCTCATCCTCAGTTGGATTTTCAATTATCTTTAAGGCTTCATCAGCATGTGTTGCCAAAATAACCTTGTCATAATCAAAAAATTCACTTTCTCCACCGTAATATAAATCTAGTCCTGAAATTTTTCTTTTAATTTTTGTGACTTTATAATTTTTATAATGTTCCCCACTTAATTGTGAAATTATTTTACTAACATAGGTTCTGCTTCTATTGGTTACTGTGTACCACTGTGGTCTATTTTTCAATTTAAACAAACCATGATTTTGAAAAAATCTAAGAAAAAAACTAATTGGCATTTTACTTGCTTCATAAGGGGGCATAGACCAAATTGCAGATACCATTGGTATTATATGATAATCAACAAATGTTTTAGATAATTTATTAATTTTTAAATATTCACCTAAGGTAATTTTGTCATTGGATATGGATACTTGATCACTTTTTTTATAAAATTTAATTATATCAAAAAACATTTTTAAGAAATCAATGTTAAATAGATTTGATTTATTGCAGAAAATCCCACTTAATCCTTTTCCACAATATTCAAATTCCGTATTATCTACTGAAACTGAAAAAGACATGTTACTTTTTTCAATTTGAATATCATTTTCCTTAAAAAAATTAATTAAATTTGGATAAGTTTGAAAATTAAAAACAATAAAACCAATATCTATTGAAACTTTTTTTTCATCAAAAAACAAATCTATTGTATGAGAGTGTCCACCAAAGTGATCCTCTCTCTCAAAAAGATCTACGTGATGTTTTTTAGATAAATAATAAGCAGAACTTAGTCCAGAAATACCTGAGCCAACAACAGCAATTTTCATTAATTACTATGCTGCATCTTCTTTAAACTCATCCATGCTTGGACAGGTACAAAAAATATTTTTATCTCCATATACGTTATCAACTCTTGCAACCGGAGGCCAAAATTTATTTACTTTTAAGAATTTTGCTGGATATGCAGCTTGCTCTCTTGAGTATTTATGATTCCATTCATCTGAAGCTAATTCTATATCAGTATGAGGTGCATTTTTTATAGGGTTATCAACTTTGTCAAACTTGCCTGACTTGACCATATCTATTTCTTTTTTAATGCTAATCAAAGTGTTACAAAATCTATCTAGTTCAGATAAACTCTCACTTTCTGTTGGTTCAATCATCATTGTTCCGGCAACTGGCCATGACATTGTTGGTGCATGAAATCCATAATCTATTAATCTTTTAGCTATATCCTCTTCTGAAATACCTGTGTCACTTTTAATAGATCTAATATCAATAATACATTCGTGTGCTACATTACCATTTGAACCCTTGTAAAGAATTGGATAATGGTCTTTTAATCTGTATGCAATGTAATTTGCATTTAGGATTGCAATTTGTGTTGCAAGTTTTACACCCTCTGATCCCATCATCTTAATATACATCCAAGAAATAGATAAAATACTTGAGCTTCCCCATGGAGCTGCTGAAACCGCACCTATTCCACTTGCTGGTCCACAATCTTTTACAACCGGATGATTAGGGAGATAAACTTGTAGATGTCTTTTACATGCGATAGGTCCCATTCCAGGTCCTCCTCCACCATGCGGAATACAAAATGTTTTATGCAAGTTTATATGACAAACATCAGGACCAAAATTTCCTGGTTTTGCTACACCAACAAGTGCATTTAAGTTTGCTCCATCCATATAAACTTGACCACCATGTTGATGAATTATTTCGCATATATCTTTAATTTTTTCCTCAAATACTCCGTGAGTAGACGGATAAGTGACCATTAATGCTCCAAGATTCTCAGAATGCATTTCTGCTTTTTTCTTTAAATCCTCAAAATCAACATTTCCTTCTTTGTCACAATCAACAACGACAACTTTCATTCCTACCATTTGTGCGCTAGCAGGATTGGTTCCATGTGCTGAGCTTGGTATTAAACATATATTTCTATTTTCTTCCCCTCTATCTAAATGATATTTTCTTATTACCATTAAGCCTGCATACTCACCTTGAGCTCCTGCGTTTGGCTGAAGTGAAACACCTGAAAAACCAGTTATAGATCTTAGCCAATTTTTAAGATCAGTGAACATTTCTCTATATCCCTCCATTTGTTCAACTGGTACAAATGGATGAGGCTCTGCCAATTCTCTCCACGAAATAGGTATCATTTCTGCAGTGGCATTTAATTTCATAGTGCATGAACCCAAGGCGATCATTGTTCTATTAAGGGCTATATCCTTATCTTCTAACTTTTTAAGGTATCTAAGCATCTCTGTCTCTGAGTGATATGAATTAAAAACAGGATGTTCTAAATATTTTGAAGTTCTTAATAAATTTTTAGGTAAATTTGGTAAACTTACAGTAGGATCTTCTTTTTTAATTGATTCTGCGGCATTAAAAATTTTTAGAAGTTGATTTACTCTATAAACATTTTTTCTTTCATCGAAAGAAACAGACAGCATTTCTGAATTTACTTTTCTAATATTTACTTTTTGATCTAGAGCATTTTTGAAAATCTGATCAGTCTTTTCTTTGGTGATAATAGTTACAGTATCAAAAAAATAGTCTGAGTATAATTCATATCCAGATTGCTTTATTTTATCAGCAAAATTTTTTGCTAGTTGAGATACTCTTTCAGATATGCTTTTAATTCCATCCGGACCGTGATAAATGGCATATGCTGCTGAAACAATCGCCAGTAAGGCTTGAGCAGTACAAATATTACTTGTGGCTTTGTCTCTTCTAATGTGTTGCTCTCTAGTTTGTAATGATAATCTATAAGCCTTGTTTCCATGTCTATCTACCGAAACGCCAACAATCCTACCTGGCATAGATCTTTTATATTCATCTTTTGTTGCAAAAAAGGCTGCATGAGGTCCTCCATATCCCATTGGAATACCAAACCTTTGGGAGCTACCGACTGCAATATCAGCTCCAAGCTCTCTAGGTGTTTTTAGCATAGATAGTGCAAGAAGATCACAAACTAAAATTGCTTTTCCGTTTTTTTTATGAATTTTGCTTATAGCCTCGCTAGGATCTTTAATATCACCTAAAGTTCCTGGATATTGTAAAACTCCACAAACAATATCTTCTTTTAACTGCTCAAGAACTTTGTCCTCATTTCCAACAAGGACTTTAAGACCCATCGGCTCTGCTCTAGTTTGAATAACATCAATTGTTTGGGGATGACAATTCTCTGAAACAAAAACTAAATTACTATCACTTTTATTAAGTCTATGACTTAAACCCATAGCCTCAGCAGCTGCCGTTCCTTCGTCAAGTAAAGACGCATTTGCTATATCCATTCCTGTAAAATCAACAATCATTTGTTGAAAGTTTAATAGCATCTCTAATCTACCTTGAGCTACTTCAGGCTGATAAGGTGTATAAGATGTATACCAACCCGGATTTTCTAATATATTTCTTAAAATTACATATGGTGTGTAGGTTCCATAATAACCCATTCCGATAAAATTTGAGTAAATCTGGTTTTTTTTTGAAATTGACTTTAATTTTCTTAAAGCTTCATATTCTGAATTTGGTTCACCAATATTTAATTCGCCTTTAAACTGAATTTTTTCTGGTATGGTACTATTAATAAATTCTTCTAATGACTTAAAGTTTAGAGCTTTAAGCATTTTTTCTTGATCCTTTTTCGATGGACCTATGTGTCGTCTTATAAAATCTTTTTGTGAATTATGTAACATTAGCTTGATGTCTCCTTTGCAAATTTATCGTATTCTTCTTTATTCATTAAAGTATCTAGCTCAGATGAGTCTTTAATTTTCAATTTAAAAAACCATGCACCACCTTCAGGGTCCTCATTAATTTTGGCAGGATCATCTACAATAGATTGATTGGTGTCTACCACTTCACCACTAACTGGAGTATAAACATCACTAGCAGCTTTTGTAGACTCTACGACTCCTGCAGTACCATCCTTTTCAACATTAGATCCTTTTTCAGGAAGTTCTGCAAAAACTATATCACCAAGCATTTCTGTTGCATGTTTTGTAATTCCTATTGTGGCCACATCTCCTTCTAAAGTAATCCACTCGTGTTCCTTCGAAAATTTTACTTCGCTCATTAATTTACTCCTTTCACATAATTTTTTTTATAAAATGGTAATGCACAAACATTAGCTGGATATTTTTTTCCTCTTACCTCGAGTAAAATCTTAGTATCAATTTTTGAAAATTCTTTATCTACATAGCCCATGGCTATAGGGCCATTTACACTTGGTCCAAAAGTTCCACTTGTTATTTCGCCTATTTGTGTGTCTAAATCTTTAAATATTTTTGTTTTTTCTCTAGCAATCAATCTTCCCTCAGGTTTAATGCCTACTCTTACTTGATTTGCTCCATCTTGCATTTGGTTCTTAATTTTCTCTGATCCAATAAAACCTCCATTTGATAATCTAGATTTTGAAATTGCCCATTTAAGATTTGCCTCAACTGGTGTTTTATTAATATCTAATTCGTGACCATATAAACATAATCCAGCTTCCAATCTTAAGGTATCTCTTGCCCCAAGTCCTATAAGTTGTGCACCCTTTTCAATTAAATTTTGAACAAATTCCTCAGCTTTATCATTTGAGATTGAAACTTCAAATCCATCTTCTCCTGTATAACCAGATCTTGTGACAAATAATTTTTGATTATTCACATCAAACCAATTTCCTGTCATAAAATTTAATTGATCAACCCCATTAATAACTGAATTTAAAATTTCAACTGATTTGGGTCCTTGAATTGCTATCAAAGATCTATTGTTGTCTAAAATCATTTTAAATTTCTTACCTAATAGATTGGATAAAATCTCAAAATCCTTTTCTTTGCATGCAGCATTTAAGATAATTAAGTATCCCTCCTCAATTTTGGTAATGATTAAATCATCGTAAATTCCAGCGTCTTCATTCATCAAAAAACTATACTTAGAGTTGTTCTGTTTTAGATTTTTTAAATCTAAAGGAAAAATTTTTTCTAATTCTTCTGTTAAGCTTTCATCGCCATATATGAATAATTGACCCATATGAGATACATCAAATATTCCAGAATGTGATCTTGTGAATTTATGCTCCTCAATAATACCTTTGCTATACTGGATAGGCATTTCATAACCAGCAAATTCAACAAATTTAGCTTGATTGTTTTGATGTAGTTTATTCAGTGATGTTTTTTTAATTTCCATATTAACTCTTTTTTGCCCCCTCTGTCTTGGTGCCTGAGAGATTTGCTCCTTCGGCGAGAATAATTCTCTTTCCAGAGTTAATATGTACGGTCCTTTTGCCTGAGAGTTTCCGGGGTGGTTGCTCCTTCGGCGCTACAAGAGTAGTCTCTCCCGTATAATTATTTATAGCACATTTTAGATTTTAATGTGAAATTATTTAGCTAACTTTTTAACAATTAATGGTGACAAAAACTGCGTCACTACAGCTGATATAACCACAGCACCCCCTATTAATACTGAGAGTGGTGGATTCTCATTTACAAACATCCATGCCCAAAAGGGCCCTAGAACTGCTTCTGTTAACATAATTATTCCAACTATTGCTGAAGGAGTTGATCTTGCTCCGATTGTTATTAGTATGAAGCCAAGTCCGACTTGAAAAAATCCAGCAATAAAACCTAGAAAAATATCATGTGATGAAACAATAATAGTTGGTGACATAATCAAACCTATTAATGTTGCAAAAATTCCAGCAACTAATTGTAAAGGAATCATATCTACTTCAGGATATTTTCTCACAATTAAAATTAAAATTGCAAATGAGATTGGCATAATAAATGCAACTAGATTTCCAGTCATTTGTCCAGGTGTTAGTGTACTTCCTAACATTAAAATAATTCCAACCACTGCAGTAAGAATGCAAAGTAAAGTGATTTTAGAAATTTTTTCTTTTAAAAATACATAGCCAAAAATTGCTAAAAACAATGCTTGAGTTTGTATTATAAAGTTTGCATTTGCTACAGTTGTTTCATACATAGCAAATACGTAACTTGCAAATCCAATTGATAAAATTATGCCACCAAATAAACCTGGAATTCCAGATTTATAAAGAACCTTAAAAATATTTCCTTTATAAGAAATTGCTAGAAAAATTGTAATGACACCTATAAAAAAGAGTGATCTCCAAAATAATATTTGCCAAAGAGTAGATCCATCAAAAGATTTAACAATTAAACCTCCAAAACTTAATGCACATGCTCCCAAAAAAACTAAAAAAGGACCTGGTATTTTTGATAAAAAATCCATTAGATTTGTGAAAGTAGATTTTGAGTTTCCATTTCATATAACTTAAATAAAGTCTCTGCATCAGATAAATTAATCTCTTTAAACTTTATTTTTGAACCAGGTGACATCTGCACTAATCGGTCATAATCTACACTAGCAACTACTCCTATTTTTGGATATCCACCAATAGTACCGTGATCTGAAAGCATTATGATTGGATTTCCATCTGGAGGGACTTGGATTACACCCTTAATCAATCCCTCAGATTTAATATTAGTATTCACTATATTATCTATTTTAGGTCCTTCTAATCTCATACCCATTCTGTCTGAAAGTTTCGATACTGTGAATTCTTTATCATAAAATATTTTTTTACCTTCCTCAGAAAAGTACTCAAAATTAGTACCTTTGATCACTCTTATATTTTCTATTTTGCTATTAGTGTAATTAGTTTTTTTAATATCTTTATTTGCATTTATTTTTATTAAATTAATTTTTTGATCTGTTTCTAATTTTTTTCCATCATTAGATCCAATATTTGCCTTAGTATTTATAGAACAACTATTCCATTGAAGTTTAAGATCAAATTCACCACCTAGAGCTAAATAGCCATAGACTGACTTATTTGTAGAAATGATATTTATTTCATCTCCATTTTCAATTTGATAACTTTTGTAACAATGACCTTCAATTTCAGCATTTTTTTTTTTTATTGAAAAAATTACATCTCCAGTGATAGCAATATTAATTTTTTCTCCTAAATATTTAATATGAGGACCTTGGTAAGCAAACTCAATCACTGCTGAATTTAAATTATTGTTAACAAGCTTGTTTGCTATAAGAAAATTTCTATTATCCATGGCACCACTAAATGGTATGCCAATATGATAAAGATGATCCCTGCCCTTATCTTGAAAAGTGGTATTAATTCCAGATCTAATTATATTTATATGATTATCGCTCATTAAAATTTTTGTATTGGTCTAAGGTAATTTCCTTAAAAATTACTGTATCTCCTGGGTTAATTAGATTTGGTTTATCTTCTTTCGAACTATCAAAAACCTCTAAAGGTGTATTTCCTAAAATATTCCACCCACCTGGACTTTCAAATGTATAAATATTTGCAAATTGCTCAGTGATTGCTACTGATCCTTTAGGAACTTTAACTCTTGGAGTTTCTAAACGTTGAGCTTGCATATTTTCATCTAAGTCACCAAGAAAAGGCATACCAGCGATGAAACCTGTCATATAACAAAAATACTCTTTATTCAAAAATTTCTCTAAAATTTTTTCTCTACTTAGTTTTAATATTTTTTCCAATCTTTTAATATCCATTGAGAAATTTTCATCACAGCAAACTGGTATTTCTAATTTTTTAGAATTTATGTTTTGAGAGTCCTCAAGATCAATATTTTCTACATAATTTTTAACCTGTTTAAAACTTGTTTTATTAAGATCGAAAGAAATAATTAATTTATTATAAGAAGGAGTTAAATTATTAATTCCCTCAATATTATTTTTTTTAATAGTTTTAAAATATTTTATTACTTTTGAATTGATTGTTTTGTTTACTTCATTACCAAAATCACAGTATACAGCTGCGTCACCAAGATTTGATATATTTTTTATCATGCCATGTTATACTCAACATTATAGTCTATGGAAATTAATATAAATTGTGATTTAGGGGAAAAATCAAAACATCATTCAAATAAGAATGATCCAAATTTACTCGAAATAGTAAATTCAGCTAATGTAGCATGTGGTTACCATGCAGGTGACGATGATTCTATGAAACAAGTAGTTCAAATTTCAAAAAAAAATGGTGTTAGTATTGGAGCGCATCCATCTTTTAAAGATCCAGAAAATTTTGGAAGAAAAAGAATGAATCTTCCGTCAAAAGAGGTGAGAAAATTAATAATTGATCAATATGAAATTCTTCAAAAAATTGCTCAAGATCATGGAGAAAATGTTACTCATATTAAACCACACGGCGCTTTAAATAATATGGCTTGTGAAGATATTGATTTAGCTACTACTTTAGCAAAAACAATAAATGAGATTAGTAAAGATTTAATTTATTTGGTTCCTACGGTATCTAAAATGGAACAAGCAGCAAAAAAAATGAACATGCGTATAGCTTGTGAGATTTTTGCAGATAGAAATTATGAGGATGATGGCAATTTGGTTTCTAGAAAAAAACCACACGCTCTTATTACTGATCCAGAAGAAGCGAAAAAACATGTGCTAAATATGGTTAAAAATCAGTCGCTTAATTGTCACAGTGGAAAGCAGATACCTTGTGAAATTGACTCTGTGTGCATACATGGGGATAACGAAAGTTCGTTATCTACAGCAAAATCAATAAGAGAAAACCTGTTAGAAAATGGATTACAATTAAAACCTTTAAATAAAATGGAGAAATTTATAAATGATTAAAAAAATATTTATAATTTTAATTTTAACATTGTTTACGACAAGTTCTTTTTCTGCAGGATCAGATTCAACTTCTTCAAAAGTAAAATCAAATTATGATAAAGCAGTAGAGTCAATTAAATTTGCAAAAAAATATGAGTCAAAAGGTAAACTTGAAAAGGCAAAAAAAAGATATGCTAAAGCTCAAAAACTACTTTTAAAATCAAACTCAGAAAAACCTAACAAAGCTGATACTTTAAATTATTTAGGTTTTACTACTAGAAAACTTGGTGATTACGAGAACGGTGAAAAATATTATCTACAAGGTCTGAAAATTGAACCTAATCATATAGGTATAAACGAATATTTGGGTGAACTGTATGTTGCAACAAATAGATTAAACTTAGCAAAAGAAAGATTAAAAATATTAGAAAACTGTAACTGCAAAGAATATACCCAGTTAAAAGAAGTTATTGAAGGTACTAAAAAGTCTAAATATTAATTTAAACACTAAATATAAAAATAAGCTGGTGTTAAAATCACCAGCTTAAAAATAGTATTTATTGAAAAATTCACAAATTGAAATAATATTATCCCATCTTGATTGAAGAACTCATAATTTTAACCAATATAATTTTTATAACAATTATATTAACAGCAGATAATGCTGTGATTGTTGGATCTATCGCTTCAAATTTTGTTCCAAAAAATAGGAAACAAATAATTCTTTGGGGTGTAATTGGAGCTTTTGTTTTCAAAATATTTTTTGCAATTTTTGCAACTTTTTTATTTGAATTTTATTTTATAAAAATTTTAGGTGGTTTATTGTTAATTTGGATTGTAAATGATTTAAGAAAAGATTTATTAGACATTAAAAGAGTAAAGCCCACTACAAAAAAAGGAAAAGAACCTTCTTACATAAGCAGTATTGGAAAAGTTTTGTTTGCAGATATCATGATTAGTTTTGATAATGTTATTGGTGTAGTTGCAGCTGCAAAAGGCTATTTTGGATTTATGATATTTGGACTTATGTTATCAGTTGTTTTAACCGGCGCTTTAGCGACATATATGGCTCATTACATACAAAGACATATTTGGATAGCTTATGTTGGCTTGGTATTTATATTAATTGTTGGTCTTCAACTAGTAATTGGTGGATTGGTCGATCTTGAAATATTAAATATTAATGAAGAATTTAAAAAATATTTTTAATTAATAAGAATTTTTTTTATTTGGAAATTTAAGTTTTTTAACTTCTTTTGAATAATTTGAGACAGCTTTAGATATATAATTTCTAATATTAGCATATTTTTTTACAAACCTATAATTCGTTGGATTCAAGCCAATTAGATCATCAATTACTAATATTTGACCATCACAATATTTAGATGCTCCAATGCCAATAGTAATTATATTTAAATTTTGAGTCACAAGCTTTGCCAAAGAAGTTTCAACACATTCTAAAACAACCGAAAACACGCCTGCTTTTTGTAATAATTCTGAATCCCTTATAATATTATCTCTCTCTAATTTTTTTTTACCTTTAAATTTGAAAGTTTTATCTGACTGAGGAAGTAAACCTAAATGTCCCATAACTGGAATTTTATTTTGTACTAAAGTTTTGATTATTTTATAAATTTTTTTTCCACCTTCTAATTTCACTCCATCACATTTAGTTTTACTCATTATTTGTTTTGCATTTTTCAAAGCCTCTTTAGAATTTCGATAGGTGTTGTGTGGCATGTCAACGATCATTAAACTTTTTTTTATACCCAATCTGACACTTTTAGAATGTTCAATCATGGTATTTAAACTTACATCTCTTGTAGACTTATAATTGTATAAAACAGATCCAAGAGAGTCTCCGACAAGTATTATATCGCAATAATTGTCTAAAATTGATGCTACGTTTTTTGAGTAAGCAGTTAAACTTACAATTTTTTGTTTATTCTTTTTTTTTATAAAATCTAAAATTTTTTTTTTCATCGACCTACCAAGAGCCGGTATTTCCCATGGAAACCCAAGGTTCTTTAGGTTCTAGATTTCCCTCTTGAAGTATTTCAATTGAGATTTTGTCTGGTGATCTAACAAAAGCCATATGACCATCTCTTGGAGGTCTATTAATAGTATAGCCCATATCCATTAGTCTTTGGCAGGTTTCATAAATATTATTTACTCTATAGGCAAGATGACCAAAATTTCTTGAACCTTCACCAAGCTCGTCACCATCCCAATTATATGTTAATTCTATTTCTGCTTTTTCGTCATCTGGTGCCGCAAGAAAAATTAAAGTAAATCTTCCTTTTTCATTTTCCATTCTTCTTGTTTCCTTCAAGCCAAGCCCTTCACAAAAAAATCTTAATGACTCATCTACGTCTTTAATTCTTATCATTGTATGTAAATACTTCATAATATTGATTTATAATTAAAAACTACTCTAATTCAATAGTGCTAGGTGGTTTGGAAGTAACATCATAAACTACCCTATTTATACCCCTTATACTATTTACTATTTTATTTGATACAGCTTGTATGAAAGACTTTTTAAATTCATAATAATCTGCTGTCATTCCATCTTCAGACGTAATTGCTCTCAATAAACATAAATACTCATATGTACGATTATCACCCATTACCCCTACAGTTTTGACTGGGAGTAATGCAGCATAAGCTTGCCAAATCTTATGATAAAGACCATGATCTCTCAAAGATTGAATGAAATGATTATCAGCCTCTTTTAGAATTTTAATTTTTTCATTAGTTATTATACCTGGCATTCGGATTGCTAAGCCTGGTCCAGGAAAAGGATGTCTGGAAATAATTTCTTTACTTAATTTTAATTCTAATCCTAATTTTCTTACCTCATCCTTAAATAAGAATTTTAATGGTTCTACTAATTTTAAATTCATTTTTTTTGGTAGGCCACCAACATTATGGTGTGATTTTATTTTAGAAGTTTGACTACCAGTAACTGATTTACTTTCAATTAGGTCTGGATAAAGAGTGCCCTGAGCTAAAAATTTAACATTTTTAATTTTCTTAGCACACCTCTCAAATATTTTAATAAATAAATTACCAATTATTTTTCTTTTTTTCTCTGGGTCAGAAACATTTTTTAATTTTTTTAAAAATTCTTTTTCAGCATTTACATAAATTAAATTCATTTTTAAACGCTTCTTAAAAGTTTGAACTACTTGTACTTCCTCATTTTTTCTAAGAAGTCCAGTATTTACAAATATACAATAAAGTTTTTTACCAATAGCTTTATTCAATAATTGAGCGACTACACTACTATCTACACCACCAGATAATGCACAAATAACTTTGTTATTTCCAACTTGTTGTCTAACATCTTTAATAAGCTGATTTTTTTGATCCCTAGGGGACCAATTTTTTTTAAGTTTGCAAATTAAAAATATAAAATTACTTATTAATTTCTTTCCATTCTCTGTGTGAGTTACTTCGGGATGAAACTGTACTCCATAATATTTTTTTATTTTATTTTCAACAATTGCAAATTTCGAATTAGTGCTTGATGCAACAACTTTAAAATTTTTAGGTAGTTTTGAAACTTGATCAGCATGGCTCATCCAGACTTGTTTGGATTTTTTATTTCCAAAAAAATTAATTGTTAAGGGACTGTTATTTTTTTTGTAAACATTAGCTAGACCAAATTCTCTGTGTTTTGATTGTTTTACTCTTCCACCATTAAGTTTTGATAAAATTTGATGCCCAAAACATATTCCAAGGACTGGTATATTAAGTTGTAAAATTTTTTTATCAAATGAATACTTGTTTTTTTGATAAACATTTAATGGACCACCTGATAATACTATTCCTTTAGTGTTGTTATTAATGTATTTCAGTTTTATTTTTTTGTGGCTAACTATTTCTGAAAAAACGCCTAATTCTCTTACTCTTCTTGCAATTAATTGGGTAAATTGAGAGCCAAAATCTATTATTAATACTTTATTAAGATTTTGATCAGGACTCATTATTTTCAGGTTCTATATTTTTTAATGAATCTTGAATATCCTTTTTTTCGTTGCATAAATTTTTGCAAACTTTCACAAACGTATCTGAAAGATCTTTGACTTTTTCATAATTTGATTTTTCTAAAGCAATTTTCATTAACATCAATAAAGCTTCCTCATTATCAGGCTCAATTAAAAGAGTTGTTTCTAAATTTTGCTCTTCTTTTCTTTGATTTTTTTCGTGGTTATAAATTTTTGCCAAATATAAATATGAATTTGCATCTTTTGGATTAAAAACTATATTTCTCTCAAATAAGAAACGTGCATCTTCATATTTTTCTTTTTTAAATAATTTTAAAGCTTGATTAAAAAAGTTTTCTTTACCAAAAGATATACTATTAAAAGAAGCTATTAAAAGTATTAATCCTATAAATTTAAAAAATTTGCTCATTAATATTTACTATCTTTTTTTACCACATCTACATTATGAACCATACTTTCATAAAATCCAGCTTTTGTAATTTTCACAAATTTTGGTTTATTTCTTAATTTAATAATGGTTTTTGATCCAAGATACCCCATGGAAGATTTTAATCCACCAATTAATTTATAAATTATATTTCCAACATCCCCTTTATATTTTACAAAACCTTCAACACCCTCAGGTACGTATTTTGAAGAATCTTTTTGTTTTTTTTGAAAGTATCTATCAGCTGAACCTTTATTCATGGCTCCTACGGAGCCCATTCCTCTAAAACTTTTAAAGAGTTGTCCATTTTTTTTAATTAATTTTCCAGGACTTTCGTTTGTACCTGCAAATAACGAGCCAATCATTACAGCATCAGCTCCTGCAGCAAAAGCCTTTGCTAGATCACCAGAATATTTTATTCCTCCATCTGAAATTATTTTTACATTTTTATTTTTTAAACCACTTCTTACAGCTAAAATTGCGCTTAATTGGGGAACTCCTATTCCAGCAACCAATCTTGTTGTACAAATAGAACCTGGTCCTATACCGATTTTAATTATATCTACTCCTAATTTTATTAGGAATTTTGCAGCTTCTAGTGTTGCAATATTTCCTGCACATAAAGCAATTTTTTTAGTTTTTATTTTTTTTATATATTTGATTATTTCTGCAACTTTCTTTGTATGGCCATGTGCTGTGTCTACTACGATTAAATCTACACCTTCTTTAATTATTTCTTTAGCTCTAATAAACTCATTTGGTGCCGCACCTACAGCAGCTCCAACAATTTGTTTTTGTTTTTTTACTTTTTTTATCTCTGATAATTGTTTTTTTATATCGAGATTTCTATGGATTACCCCAATACCACCAGCTTTAGCTATAGCTATTGCCATTCTGCTCTCTGTGACAGTATCCATTGCAGATGATAATAGTGGAATTTTAAGTTTCAAATGCTTTGTTAAAGATACACTAGTATCTGCATCAGAAGGTAATATTTCTGAATACTTTGGAGCTAATGTAACATCGTCAAAGGTAAGTGCTTCTTTTATGGGAACCATAATCTTTTATATACGATTCCTTCTAAATTAAAAGTCTCTATCGAATTTTTCTACAAATTATAAAACTTTCTTTTGAATCTTTTCTGCTAGATTTTGGTTTAAAAACCTTAACTTCTTTAAAATATTTTTTTCCTTCTGCGACGATTTCGTTAAATGTTCCACCCATAAAAATTTTTGAAATAAAATATCCATTTTCTTTCATTAAATCTTTTGCAAAAAGCATCGCTTCTTTACACAGTTCTCCAGTTTGTATTGAGTCTATATTTTTTATACCAGTTGTATCTACTGCCATATCAGACATTACGACATCGACTTTGCTGTTTATATTTTTTTTAATTTCTTCTTGAGTTTTTTCTTCAGTAAAATCTCCTTGAATTTGAATGCTATTACCGATGGGCTGCATTTTTTTTAAATCTATCGATATCAACTTTCCACTTTTAGCTGATTTAAGAGCATATTGTGACCAGCTTCCAGGAGCTGCACCAATATCAATTACTGATAATCCACCTTTAAAAATTTTAAATTTTTGATCAATTTCGATTAATTTGTAAGCTGATCTAGCACGATAACCATCTACTTTGGATTGTCTCACATAGATATCTCTACGCTGTTTATTAACCCAGTTCTTGGATATTTTGTTTTTTTTCAATTAGTTATTAAATCTTAAACTTTTATTTAAAATTTTACCTGTAAGAGTTTGAATATCTATCTTAATACTCTTGTTTAGCCTCATATCCTCATTATCTATCCAGATACCAGCAGCTAAATGCATAATCCCAATTTTATAATTTGGTAAATAAGGCTCTACCCATGTATCTTTATCCTCATCAAACTTTGGCAATAAATTACTAGTGATCCAATTACAGTTTAATGGAAGGAATTCGGTTTCGACATTATCAACGTACACAGACATATTCATCGCTAATTGTTCAGAGCCAAATATTTCTCCACCCATAAGTGTTTGTTTTAAATTTTCCTGCCATGAATTCCAGCACGCTGAATTTTTTTCTAAAGAAAAAACACCGATATTGATGTGAGGTGCAAAGGCTAACTTTCTTGCTTTTTCTAGACTAATATTAGATTTTATTGCGTGTTTAAAATTTTGAGATTTAATAATTGCTAGTTTTCCAAAAACCCAATTTACCCTTGAAGTAATCTTGTAACCTGGTCCGATAGTTTGTGTAATTCCTAATTTACCATTTTCACAAGCTTTAAAATAAAGCTCAACAGATTGCCAATCATTGACCCAAGCATCACAATCAATCCATAAATATTTTTCATAGCTCGGAAAATATTTGGGTAAAAAAGCCCTAGATACTTGACTCTTTAACCATTCACGTCCTTTAATTTTACTATCTGGAACTTTTATATCCCACTCTGCTGGTTTTATCTGATCTACTTTTGTTGATAATTTTGTTTTTTGATCATCTGATAAACCAGCATCTAAAATACAGATTGCAACTTCAGAACTCTCTTTAAATTCTTTTATAGAGTCTATTAACTCATTTAATAAAGGGAAATAATTTGAATCAGCTAATGATACAATCACATTTTTTTTCATTATAAAATATCTTCGAGATCATCATCTTCGTCTTTATAATTCTGATCTTCGTTTTGTTTTTTTAATTTTTGATAATGAAAAAAACTAATTGGAAGCATACCTAAATAAATGATTGCACTAATAGATATAACGTTAAATGGATATATTAGAAGTAATCCAAAAAATAAAACTATTCCAAATAAAAGAAAAATGGTTGCTTTTCTTTGAATTACAATTTTTTTAAACGAATAACTTGGAAATTTACTGATTAATAATAAAGATGTAATAATAAAAAAGACCGGGACAACTATATCATAATTAATATTTATAAAATCAAAGCTTGTAAGACTAAAGATTAATGGAGTTAGAACTAAGATACCTCCTGCTGGAGATGGAACTCCTTCAAAAAAATTATCTCTCCAAGAAGGTACTTGACCTGTATTTACGTTAAAACGAGCTAAACGTAATGCAACACAAATTACATATATTAAACATAACAACCATCCAAATCTGCCTAATGTATTTAATTTCCAGAAATACATAATGAATGCTGGGGCTACTCCAAAACTTATCATATCTGTTAAGGAGTCTAGCTCTTTACCAACTTTTGATGTCCCTTTAATTAATCTTGCTATTCTTCCATCTAATCCATCAATAAGAGCAGCAAACATAATTGCTATAATTGCAAATTCAAATTTTCCATCCAATGCAAATCTGATCGAAGATAAACCTATACAAACTCCAATAAGAGTAAGCATATTAGGTAAAATCACTCTTGCGTTAGTTTTTTTATCTGTAACAATTTTTAAATTGTGTTTTGGCTGTTCCATAATTAATTTTTAGCCAGCAAAGTTTCTCCTGAAATCGCTGTTTGACCAACTTTGACTAAAGGTTCATAATTTTCATAATAAACATCTGCTCTACTACCAAATCTAATCATCCCAATTCTATCGCCCTGGTTTACTTCCTGATTTTTATTTGTTTCACAAACAATTCTTCTTGCAACTAATCCTGCGATTTGAACGACTACAATATCATTCCCATGCTTATCTTTAATTTTATAATAATTTCTCTCATTGTCTTCGCTTGCTTTGTCTAAAGATGCATTCAAAAATTTACCTGGTTTATATAAAATATCCTCAACCATACCTGAGCATGGTGTTCTATTTACATGGCAATCAAAGACATTCATAAAAATACTTATTTTTTTAAATTTTTTGTTTTCTAATCCAAGTTCTTTTGGACCATCTACTTCCTCAACTTTAATTATTTCACCATCTGCAGGGCTAACTAAATAACTGTCATCTCCAATGATAATTCTTTCTGGATCTCTAAAAAAATAATAAACCCAGATCGTTAGTAATATTCCTATAAATCCTAAAAAATTATTTATAATTAAAAAAATAATAGTAATGAATACAGCTATTACTATAAACTTATAGCCTTCAGTATGAATCTTTGGAAATATCTTACTAAACATATTCTTCTATTTGCTAAATTTCGATTAATATGTATATAAAATGGTCAAATTCAATTATTAAGATAATTTTTATTTAATGAGCAAAATCAAGGTAAATAACCCGGTAGTGGAGCTAGATGGTGATGAAATGACACGAATTATATGGGAGTTCATCAAAAACAAACTAATTCTTCCATATTTAGATCTTGGTATTGAATACTATGATTTAGGAATGAAAAGCAGAGATAATACAGACGATCAGATCACAATACACTCTGCAAATGCAATCAAAAAGATTGGTGTTGGAATAAAATGTGCAACAATTACCCCTGATGAAGCAAGGGTAGAAGAATTTGATTTAAAAAAAATGTGGAGATCTCCTAACGGAACAATAAGAAATATAATTGGGGGAACAGTATTTAGAGAGCCAATAATCTGTAAAAATATTCCTAAACTTGTACCCTCTTGGACAGATCCAGTAATTATTGGAAGACATGCATTTGGTGATCAATATAGAGCAACGGATTTTAAAGTTCCTGGAAAAGGAAAAATGGAAGTAAAGTGGACATCAGAAGATGGAAAAGATGAAATCAAATATGAGGTTTTTAATTTTACTGGCCCCGGTGTTGCTTTATCAATGTACAATTTAGATAAATCTATTGAAGACTTTGCAAGATCTTGTTTCAGTTATGGGTTAATTAAAAAATGGCCTGTTTACATGTCTACAAAAAATACGATACTAAAACAATATGATGGAAGATTTAAAGATATTTTCCAAGAAATTTTTGACAAAGAATACAAAAGTGAATTTGAAAAAAATAATTTGACTTATGAACATAGATTAATTGATGATATGGTTGCATGTGCAATGAAGTGGAGTGGTAAATATATTTGGGCTTGTAAAAATTATGATGGAGATGTCCAATCAGATACTATGGCTCAAGGTTATGGGTCTTTAGGATTAATGACAAGTACATTGTTAACACCAGACGGAAAAATAATGGAGGCAGAGGCTGCACACGGAACAGTAACTAGACACTATAGAATGCATCAACAAGGAAAAGAAACTTCAACCAATCCTATCGCATCAATTTTTGCGTGGACTAGAGGATTAGCTCACAGAGGTAAGTTAGATAATAATGATGCACTAATTAAATTTGCTCAAACTTTAGAAAAAGTTTGTATTGAATGTGTGGAAAGTGGATCAATGACAAAAGATTTGGCAATTCTTATTGGTCCTGATAGCAAGTATTTAACTACCAATCAGTTTTTAGATGAAATTGATGGTAATTTAAAAAAGAAATTAAATTAAACTCTTAAGCTTTTCAAAAGCTTCCTCAATTTTTGATTGATCCTGTCCACCAGCTTGAGCAAAGTCTTTTCTTCCTCCACCGCCTTTACCACCGATTATTTCTGATCCAACTTTAACAAATTTTACTGCATCAAACTTGCTGGTTAAATTATCTGTTACTCCAACTGCTAAGCCAACCTTGTCATCTTTATTTGCAAACACAACAACAATACCTTCGCCTAAATCTTTTTTACCTTTATCTACAAGTTTTCTTAATTCTTTTGGAGGTAATCCATCTATTTTTTGAAGTCTCAACTTAACTCCATTAATTTCATCATCTTTAATAATATTTTTTGATTTATCCTCTAAAATTGCATTTACTGAGATGGTCTCTAATTGTTTAGTTAAATTTTTTATTAAAGTTTTTTGGTCAGCTTCTTCTAAACTTGGCTTTCCACCAAGTTTTATAATTTGCTGACTTAAATCTTTAATTGTTTCTTCGTCTTTTTCGGCAGATAAGTTTGATAATTTTTCTTTATTTTTTAAATATTCCTCTAATTGTTTATCTCTTAAAGCCTCAATTCTTCTAACCCCTGCAGCAATAGATGATTGGCTTACAATCTTAAATTTACCAATATCCCCAGTGTTTTTGACGTGCGTTCCACCACATAATTCAGTTGAAAAATATTTACCATCCTCGTCTCCCATTGAAAGAACCCTTACTTCATCTCCGTATTTTTCGCCAAATAATGCTAAAGCACCATTTTCAACTGCCTCATCAGGTGTCATTAATCTAGTTTTAACATCAGATTTTTTAGAGACCATTGTATTTACAAACTCTTCTATTTTATCGATTTCCTCATTCAAAATTGGCTTCATATGGCTGAAATCAAATCTTAATCTACTTGGCTCTACTAAAGATCCTTTTTGAGTTACATGAGTTCCCAGAACTCTTCGTAATGATTCATGTAGCAGATGGGTTGCTGAATGATAAGCACGAGTATTATTTCTTCTTTCCACATCAATTTTTAACTCTACACTTTCTTGAAGTTTTATAGATCCACTCTTAACCTTTCCATAATGGACAAATAAATCTCCAAGTTTTTTTTGAACATCGGTTACTTCAAATCTAAAATTATTCGATACTATTTCACCAGTATCACCTACTTGTCCTCCAGATTCCCCATAGAAAGGAGTTTGATTTACTATAATCATTCCTTCATCATTTTCTTTTAATTGATCTACCTCGTTGTTGTCTTTCAAAAGAGATAACACGACACCTTCTGCTTGATTAGTTTCGTATCCTAAGAATTCAGTTGGCTCAATTTTATCTTTTATTCCAAACCAGATATCTTCAACCGCTGCATCACCAGAACCTTTCCAATTTTTTTTAGCAAGCTCTCTGCTTTCCTTCATCAAAGAATTAAACTTTTCTGTATCAATTGACATTGATTTGTTTCTTAAAATATCTTCGGTAAGATCTAACGGGAAACCATAAGTGTCATATAATTTAAAAGCTACCTCACCTGGCAACACTTTATCTATTTTAGATATTTCATCATTTAAAATTTTTATTCCTCTATCTAAAAGAACTAAGAATTTTTCTTCTTCCATTTTTAAAGTTTCTTTAATTAAAGACTCAGCTCTAACTAATTCTGGATAGTTTCCTGACATTTCATTTTTAAGAGTGTCAAACAAATTATAAAAAACTGGTTCATTAGATCCAAGTAAATGAGAGTGTCTCATTCCCCTTCTCATAATTCTTCTAAGAACATACCCTCTTCCTTCATTTGAAGGTAAAACTCCTTCAGCTATTAAAAACGAACTTGCTCTTAAGTGATCTGCTATTACCCTAAAACTTGCAAGATTAGATTTGTCTGATTTAACTTTTGTAATTTCAGATGCAGAATTAATTATTTTTTTGAAATGATCTGTTTCATAGTTATCATGTGAACCTTGCAATAAAGCTGCAATTCTCTCTAATCCCATTCCAGTATCAACTGATGGTTTTGGAAGATTAATTCTTTTATCTTTAGTAACTTGTTCAAACTGCATAAAGACCAAGTTCCAAATTTCGATAAATCTATCTCCATCCTCATCTTTACTTCCCGGTAATCCTCCAGGTAAATGATCACCATGATCAAAGAATATTTCCGAGCATGGACCACAAGGACCTGTCTCTCCCATTGACCAAAAATTATCAGAAGTTGCTATTCTTATAATCCTATCATCGCTAAAACCCGCTATTTTCTTCCAAAAATTGAAAGCCTCATCATCCTCATGAAATACAGTTACATAAAGCTTGTTTTTATCTATTCCAAAATCTTTGGTTATCAAATCCCAGGCATAATGAATTGCTTGCTCTTTAAAATAATCACCAAAAGAAAAATTTCCCAACATCTCAAAGAATGTATGATGTCTTGGTGTGTAACCAACATTCTCTAAATCATTGTGCTTACCACCTGCCCTTACACATTTTTGTGAAGTTGTGGCTCTAACGTAATCTCTTTTTTCTAATCCTGTAAAAACGTTCTTAAACTGGACCATCCCTGAATTGGCAAACATTAAGGTGGGATCATTGTTTGGAACCAAATTACTAGATTCCACAATCTTATGATCGTTCTTTTCAAAATACTTTAAGAAAGTATTTCTTATTTCATTAAGCGTTTTGTCTGCCATATTTTTAAAATACAGCTTTTTTATTCTATGTCTAGATACTGTAGGGAAAAAAGGCGCTTAAATTAAGCGCCTTTTATTAATAAAGATGACCTATTAATTCTTTTTAGACGGAGGAGTAGCTTCTGCTTTATCAGCCTCTTCTTTTTCAGCTACTTTCTTTTCTTTTTCCAATTTTTCAGGATCGATTGGATTTCCTTCTATTTTCTTAGAAATCACACCTGCTTTTTCTCTAATTGCCATTTCAATTTCTGCAGCAACTTTAGGATTTTGAGCTAGATAAGTCTTAGCATTCTCTCTACCTTGACCAATCTTCTCACCTTTGTAAGCATACCATGCACCTGATTTTTCAATTATATCTGCTTTAGAACCAAGATCGACTAATTCACCCATCTTGCTAATTCCTCTTCCATACATCAAGTCAAACTCAACAACTTTAAATGGTGGCGCAACTTTATTCTTAACTACTTTCACTCTTGTAGAGTTACCAATAATTTCATCTTTATCTTTGATTGCACCAATTCTTCTAATATCCATTCTTACAGATGAGTAAAACTTAAGTGCATTACCACCAGATGTTGTTTCTGGACTTCCAAACATAACTCCAATTTTCATTCTGATTTGATTAATGAAAATCATCATCGTATTTGTATTTGATATTGAACCAGTTAATTTTCTTAATGCCTGACTCATTAATCTTGATTGAAGACCAACATGATGATCTCCCATCTCTCCTTCAATTTCAGCTTTTGGAGTTAAAGCTGCAACAGAGTCGATAACAATTACTGAAATAGAGCCTGATTTTACTAGTGTATCAGCAATTTCTAAAGCTTGCTCACCAGTGTCTGGCTGAGAAATTAAAAGTTCTTCAGTGTTTACACCTAATTTTTTTGCATAAACTGGATCTAATGCATGCTCTGCATCAACGAACGCACAAATTCCACCAGATTTTTGAGCTTCAGCAACAACTTGCAATGCTAATGTTGTTTTTCCAGATGACTCTGGTCCATAAACTTCAATAATTCTTCCTTTTGGTAATCCACCAATACCCAAAGCTAAATCAAGACTTAAAGAACCTGTTGAAACAGACTCAATATCCATCGCTCTCTTTTCACCAAGCTTCATTACAGAGCCTTTTCCAAAATTATCTGTAATTTGAGCTATCGCAGCGTCTAACGCTTTGTTCTTTTCTTTAACATCCATTTCTTGATCTTTAGTAGATTTAACTACTTTTAGGTTATTTTTCGTCATTTTTTGCCTCTTTTTTTAAATTTTTTAACACTCGAATCATGAAATAAATGTACACATTTTGTTCTCATTAGCAATATATTTATTTTTTAGTCAAAAAAATCAAATATTTACTTAAGTTTTAGATACTGGCTATTGAGAAGTCCTACTGCCTTCAACAAGCCGTATTGAGCCATTAGGAAATTTTTCTCAGAACTTGCTAGAGAAATTTGAGCAGAAAGTAATAATGAATTTGATTGAATAACATCAAGTGTTGTTCTTGATCCTCTTTCGTACTCTGCTGCAATTCCCTCGTTAGCTATTTCAGCAGCACTTACTTGAACTTTCACAGAGTTTAGAAAACTTTCAGAAGATTGCAAACTTGACCATGCGCTTGCAACATTAGTTTCATTTGTTCTAACTGCATCATCTAAAAGTAATCTTTTTCGAGTTGTTAGATTTGAATTTTTGCTAATTGTTGATCGTTTTTTTCCACCAGAATAAAAAGGCCAACTAAGAGTAGCTTTTAATACATCTTGTTCTTTTTCATCAACAGTAGAGCTTAAATCATCTGTGTAGGTTCTTTGTAATGATAATGATGCGGTAGGTTTTAAATCAGATTCTGAAATTGCTAAATCTTTTTCTGATTTTTCTAAGTCTAATTTTGCAATTAAAATATCTGGATTATTTTGTTTAGAAAGATTTAATGCTTCATCTAAAGTTGATGGTAAAGAGACAATTGCATTTGTATTCTTTTGTAACTGATTTGGATCACTTATTTTGCCAATTATATTTTCATAATTAAGTTTGCTAATTAACAAATCACTTTTAGCTTTTACAAACTCAGCTTGTGCACCTGCAAGTGATGACTCGGATTGTGCTAAGTCAGTGTTAGTAATTTGACCTCTGTCTCTTCTAATTTTATCATTTTCAACTTGCCTAATTAATAAATTTAAATTCTTTTCATTTATATCTAATGCTTCTCTTGCAAAAATTAAGTTTGTGAAAGCATAAATAGCATTGTGGAGAATATCCTGTTCTTTTTTTACTAACTGTGCTTTTGCTAAATCTAAAGCTGTAATATTTTTTTGAAGAGTTAATCCTCTTCCAAAATCTAATAAAGTTTGATCTAATTTAATCGAAGTTGAAAATGGATCTACATCACTGATAGTTGCATCTCCCCCACTTTGGTTTGTAAGTTTATTTGTATCCTCAAAACTTTGAGATCCACTCAAAGTTAAAGAAGGTTTATAATAACTTTTAGCAATATTTACATCCTCCTCTGATGCTTTAATATTTTCTCTTTCAGCGTTTAATTGAATATTGTTTTTATATGTTTGATTTAATGCATCGAGAAGAGTGACTGCGAAAGCGTTACTAAAATAGAATATTGATGCGATTATTATTATAAATATTTTTTTCATTTCGATTTATATACAGCAGTTTTAATTTGATGGTTACTGTTTAAATTTAAAATTATAGAGGCGTGTTTGGGCATATTTTTGAACATGTTTTGAGTTATTCTTTGGTAAGTTTGCATAAAATTTATTACGTCCCCTTTGCTCATTATTTTATGACCACCTTTTTTCTTTGTTTTTAACCATAGTTTGTGTTCCTGCTTTAATCTCCACTTTTGTAATAAACTAAAGTTTTTTGCTTTTAAGTAAATCATACAATTTAACTGAGAATATAGCTTTTTATATTTGGTCTTTAATTGCTGATTTACATATTTTCTCCAAACTAATTTACCATCATTAGCTTTTTCCATCGAATTAATAGATTTTTTTAATGTCTTATTATTTTCTGCTCTTGCTCCAACACACCATCCTTCAAAAATAATAACATCAGGTCTATTGTTAATTTTATTCCATTTGTTTTTAGGAAATCTGTCATCAATTGCCTTATTAAAATTTGGTAATTTTAATTTTTTGAATTTTTTACTTTTTGATTTTTTAAAGAAATCTAACATCATATTGATATCATGAGTTCCAGGAACTCCTCTAGTAAGTAACATTGGGTGTACTTTTTTTGATAAAGCTATTCTTTCTTTTCTAGTTTTGTAAAAATCATCAATAGAGATCTTGAATACTTTCAATTTAAAATATTTTTCTAATATTATCTTTATTATTGAACTTATTGTTGTTTTGCCTGTTCCTTGTCCTCCAGCTAAACCAACAAAGTAAGGTTTTTTGTTATCAGCTTTTTTTGCAATCCAAAAACATATTGGGATTAAAAAATTCTTAATCATCCCCTCTTTATTGCCAAACTTTTCAGTCGAAGTTTCTTGTGATTTAATAAATTTAAAACAATCTTTTTTAACTTTCTTAAAACACTCTTCAGATAATTTCATTAGACTTTTATTTTTCTTGATCCATCGGATGGTTTAAACCATCAAAGTTTGCTACTTCTTTTAAATCTTCTACTTTAACTTCATCTACACATCCCATATTAAAACCAGTCATAGCAGGTGCACTTCTTGGATTGTGATGGGTGTAAATTCCACATTCAGTACAAAAGTAATGGTTAGCAACTTTAGTATGGTACTGATAAAGTTTTAATTTATCTTGTCCTTTAGTAACTTTAAAATCTTCGTTTTTAACCATTCCCATTGTTGCATTTTTCCTTTTACATATTGAACAATTGCATCTTACAATTTTTGCTAATTCATTAATTGTAGCATTAATTTCTGCTTCAACAGCTCCACAATGACAATTTAATTTCATATAACTCCTTTTTTATTTTAAAACACTTTTTGCTGCAATCTTATTTCCATCTAAATCACGAATGTATCCGTAATAATTTCCATCTTTTCTAACCCCTGGTGCTCCCTCATCTATTGCTCCTTTCGAAATTGCAATCTCATAAAATTTTTCAACTGCTTCTTTATTATCTGCTAACAGTGTTACTTGTGATCCATTACCCATGGTCGCTGGTTTACCATTAACTGGATTAGTTATATAAAATATTACTTTCTCAGGTTCGCTTGAATGAGCATAACCAATATATTTTTCTGTTGTTAGAATTTTTTTTAAATTTAATGGTTCAAAAGCAGCATCATATAGCTCGCTTGATTTTTTATAATCATTAGAACCAACCATTACAAAATCTAAAATACTCATAATCAAATTAAAATTTATATAACTTAATAACCAACTTAAACTACTAGTGGTTGAAGTTATCCACAAGCATACAAAATGTAGTTTGGATGTTCACGTTTTGATTCACTTTTGATTCAATTACGGACTCAAAATACAACCTCTTGAGTGTATTGTATAAATGGTCTATAAAGTAGAACAAAACAAGAACATGAAACTAACAATCCCTTATTATCTACATAAAGCAGGCGCTGGTTTCCCTTCCCCTGCTACTGATTATATCGAAGAAGATATTGATCTGAACATGCATTTAATAAGAAATGTTCCAGCAACTTTCATCATCAGAGTTCAGGGTAAATCAATGGTCGATGTTGGAATTAATGATGGTGATTTATTAGTTGTCGATAAAAGTTTAAAACCAAAAAACTTTTCAACGGTGATTGCGAATGTTCATGACGAGCTTGTAGTTAAAACTTTAGTTCAAGAAAGAGATAAAAAATTTTTAACTTCTGGATCTAAAGAATTTGCTGACAGAATTTTAATTAATGAAGAACAAGATATTTTTATTTGGGGGGTTGTTACTTATGTCATCCATTCAACGTACTAAAAAAATAGCATTAATTGATTGTAATTCTTTTTACGTTTCCTGTGAGCGATTATTTAATCCAAAAATAAGAAGAAAACCTGTTGTTGTTTTATCGAATAATGATGGCTGTATTATTTCAAGATCAAATGAAGCAAAAGCTTTGGGTATTAAAATGGGAGAACCTTACTTTAAAGCAAAAGATATTATTCTTAAAAATAAAGTTGAAGTTTTTTCATCTAATTATTCTTTATATGGAGATTTATCAAGAAGAGTGATGCGAACTCTTAAAAGATTTAATTCAGAAATAGAAGTTTATTCAATTGATGAAGCCTTTTTAGACTTATCGAACTTTCCTGATAGTGAAGTAGAAAAAGTTGGAAAAGAAATTAGAGAAACAGTTTTACAATGGACTGGTATTCCAACAAGTATTGGAATAGCAAATACAAAAACATTAAGTAAAGTTGCAAACCACATTGCAAAGAAAAAACAATCAGGGGTCACAAGTTTAATTGGGATTGAAAACTTGGATCCTATTTTAGAAAAAGTCGAAATCAATGATGTCTGGGGAGTTGGAAGACAATTAACTAAATTTTATCAAAAGCATGGAATTTATAATGCTAGACAATTAAAAAATAAATCTAATACATGGATTAAGAAAAGTTCAAACGTTCTAAGTTCAAGAACCGCAATGGAGCTTAGAGGAATTTCTTGTATTGGATTAGAGACCACTACAACTAAAAGAAAAAGCTGTGTGGTTTCAAGATCATTTGGAAAAAGAATTGAAACGTTCCAAGAATTAAAAGAAGCAGTTGCAAACTATTGTTTAAATGCATCTGAAAAAATTAGATCAGAGTCTTTAGTTGCAAAAGCAATTACTGTATTTGTAAGAACTAGTCCTTTCCAGAGAAACTTTGGTTATTACTCAAATGCAAAGACCGTTGATTTTCCAATTGCAACAAACAACAGTATTGAAACAGTTAAGACAGCAGTTTCAATATTAGAAAGTATTTTCAAAAATGGTTATCGTTATCAAAAAGCAGGTGTGATGCTAACAGGACTATCTAATGCTAGTGATAAAACAAATTTATTTACTTCTGAAAAGGATGAAAAAATAAATAGCTTAATGAGATCAATTGATAATACTAATCATCGATACGGAAGATCTACTTTAAGTGTCGCTAGTGCAGGCGTTCATAAAAAATGGAATATGCGAAGACAATATTCTTCTAAAATTGATACAGCTGATTTCTATTGTTTGCCAACGATTAGGGCTTAGATCAAAAACTCTATAATCCGCCTGATGAAAATAAGAATTTAGCAATATCTTCGACTCCAATTTGTTTTTTCATCTGACAAAAAACATAAGGTAAGCCATTTCGGGCCTTTTTTACGTCTTCTTTCATGGTTTCGAGATTAACTTCTACATGAGGAGCTAAATCTGTCTTGTTAATAATTAACAAGTCTGATTTCTGAATGGCAGGGCCACCTTTTCTAGGGATATCTCCACCCATACCAACGTCAATAACATATATAGATAGATCAACTAATTCAGGACTAAAAGTTGCTGCTAAATTATCTCCGCCAGACTCGATTAAAATCAAATCAAGATCAGGAAATTTTTTTTTCATATTTTCTACAGCAAGCATATTAATTGAAGCATCTTCACGAATTGCTGTATGTGGACATCCTCCTGTTTCAACTCCTTTAATTCTCTCTAAAGGTAAGGCTTGGACTTTCATTAAAAATTCTGCATCCTCTTTTGTATAAATATCGTTTGATATTACGGCCATAGAAATTTTCTTTGATAAAAATTTACACAATTCAGCTGTTAAACTTGTCTTCCCTGCACCAACGGGTCCACCTATTCCAACTTTTAATGGTCCATTTATATTTTTCATGTCTTATAAATTCGCGTTTTCAAATTTTCATGCTTGATACTGTAGATATCACTATTAAAACAAATTCCACCTAAGTCTTCTAAATTAAAATTTTGATTTTCATTTTCTATTTCTCTTATTAATTCGTAAGTCTTAATTATACAGTCCTGTCCAATTTTTTGCCCAATTGGTATATGTTTAATGCAAACATTTATTAGATTTGATACAAAGGATTGTAGATAAGATACTATTGTTAAGTTAAGTGGTATATCAAAATGTTTAGCTGCTTTAGCAACTGCAATTGGATAAGCAGTATTTTCAAGAATTTTAAAATCCCAACTATCAGCTAACACTTTTCTAAAAGCATTACCCATTTCAATAGACTCTATTTTTCTTTCTTTGGATGGGCAAAGAGATAAGGCCAGTTCATTTAAGTCTTCTCCCTGATAAGTATATTTCATTAAAATTATATCATTTTTACCTGTTCCATATTTTAAGATACATTTTAAATAATCCAGAATATCTTCTTTTGACTTAATAAAATTATCATTAATCATTGCCTCTAAACCATGAGAATATGAAAAACTTCCAACAGGAAATGATGGTGAAAACCAAGTTTGAAGAATTTGTAAAGATTCTTTTAAATCTTTTTTACTTTTTATTTTAGTGTCTATGGCTATGGGTTCTACCAATTCCATATGCTCCTCCCTCTGGTTTAAAAGGTCTTAAAACTTTCTTAACCTTTCCACCTAGTTTTAATATCATTTTTTTTATTACATCATCGTATTGAATAAAAATTCTGTCATTTTCAATTTGGCATGGCATATGCCTGTTTCCAATATGCCAAATCAATTGCATTAAATTTTTTCCTTTTATTTCTAATAAATTTTCTTTTTTGTTTTTGATTAAAATCAAATTTCCACTTTGAAGTCTAAATGCTTGATTTTCTGACAGTGATTTTGTCTCTGGTAAATTTACTAAAAATTCAAAACCATTATCTGAAACAAGTTTTTTTCTTCTTAAAAATCTCTCATCATATGATAAAGATATGTGATCTTTTGCTTTATTTTTGGTAATTTTATTAACTATTAAAAAACAATTATCCATAAGCTAAAACATAAAATATCTTTGTGCCAAAGGGAGTTCTTTGGCTGGTTCACAAGTAATTATTTCACCATCAGCCTTTACTTCATAAGTTTCAGGATTAACTTCAATCTTTGGACACTTATTGTTTAAAATCATATCTTTTTTAGAAATGGCTCTTGTGTTTTCTACAGGTAATAAGTCTTTTCTAATTCTTGCATCTTTTAAAGAATTCTTTTCAAGAGCTAGTTTACTTGTGAAAATTACCGAGGATTTTTCTAACGACGTCCCAAATGATGAAAACATTGGTCTAGTATATACTGGTTGTGGAGTTGGAATTGATGCATTTGGGTCTCCCATTTGCGCACAAGCTATACTACCTCCTATCAATATCATTTCTGGCTTTGCACCAAAGAATGCTGGGTCCCATAAAACTAAATCTGCACGTTTATTTTTTTCAATACTACCAATATGTTTTGAAATTCCATGGGCAATTGCCGGATTAATTGTGTATTTTGCTAAATATCTTTTAACTCTAAAGTTATCATTGTCTCCATTTTCCTCAGGTAAACTACCTCTTTGAACTTTCATTTTGTGTGCAGTTTGCCAAGTTCTAATGATAACTTCTCCAACTCTACCCATTGCCTGACTATCTGATGCAATAATTGAAAAGGCTCCCATGTCATGGAGAATATCTTCTGCTGCTATTGTTTCTCTTCTTATTCTACTTTCAGCAAATGCAACATCCTCTGGAATAGATTTATCAAGATGATGACAAACCATAAGCATATCCAAATGTTCTTCTATTGTATTGACTGTATATGGTCTAGTTGGATTTGTGGAAGAAGGAATAACATATTCTTCTCCACAAACTTTAATTATATCTGGTGCGTGTCCGCCACCAGCACCTTCTGTATGAAAAGCATGTATAGTTCTTTTGTTAATTGCTTTGATGGTATTTTCAACAAACCCACTTTCATTTAAAGTGTCTGTGTGAATCATTACTTGCACATCATTTTTGTCAGCAATATTTAAACAATTATCAATTGCTCCAGGAGTGGTTCCCCAATCCTCATGTAATTTTAAAGCTGAAGCTCCTGCTAGAATTTGTTCCTCAAGTCCTTCTGGTAATGAAGAGTTTCCTTTTCCTGCAAAAGCTAAATTCATAGAAAAACCATCAGCAGATTGAATCATTCTTTGTATGTGCCATGGTCCAGGTGTACACGTTGTTGCAAGTGTTCCATGAGCTGGTCCAGTACCTCCTCCAAGCATAGTTGTAATACCTGAGTGCAAAGCATCATCAATTTGTTGGGGACATATATAATGAATATGACTGTCAAAACCCCCTGCCGTTAAAATTTTTCCTTCACCTGCAATTATCTCTGTTCCTGGACCAACAATAATATTTACTTTAGATTGAGTATCTGGATTACCAGCTTTACCAATTTCAAATATTTTTCCATCCTTTAAACCTACATCAGCTTTATAAATTCCATTTACATCAACTATTAAAGCGTTTGTAATAACAGTATCAGCAGCTCCTTTTTCTCTGCTTATTTGAGATTGGCCCATCCCATCCCTAATTACTTTTCCACCACCAAACTTTACCTCTTCACCATAAGTTGTTAGATCGTTTTCAACCTCAATAATTAATTCAGTATCTGCGAGCCTTACTTTGTCTCCTGTTGTAGGCCCATACATATCCGCATAAGCTGCTCTAGAAATTTTAACCATTATAATTTCCCCATAACTTTCTTATTGAACCCGTATATTTTTTTTGATCCATTTATTTCTATAAGCTCAACATCTTTAGATTGACCTGGCTCAAATCTTACAGCAGTTCCTGAAGGTATATTTAATCTTTTTCCATATGATAATTCCCTGTCAAAAACTAAATACTCATTTGTTTCAAAAAAATGATAATGGCTTCCAACTTGTACAGGTCTATCTCCAGAATTAGAAATTTTTATCTTAGTAACCTTGGTGTCTTTATTTAAGTCTATTTCCTCGTTTTTTGTAATTACTTCACCTGGCTTCATAATATTATCATCTAATAGGTTTGTGCACTGTTACTAATTTAGTTCCATCAGGAAAAGTAGCTTCTACTTGAACTTCCTTCACCATATCTGGAATACCTTCCATACAATCCTTTTTTTTAATAACATGAGCTCCTGCCTCCATTAGTTCTGCAACACTTTTTCCTTCTCTAGCTCCCTCTACAACAAAATCTGTTATTAAAGCGATAGCCTCTGGATAATTCAATTTTATACCTTTTGACAATCTATTTTTAGCGACAATCGCTGCAAGGCTTATTAAAAGTTTATCTTTTTCTCTTGGAGTAAGTTTCATTTATATATTCCATACTTTTGGTATCTTTGAACCTTCAAAAAAATAAGACAAAATTTTATCAATTGCAAATTTAAGATTATAACTATCTTTAGATAAAAGTCTTACGATCAATTTATTGTCCCAATGTGAATAATTTGAAGTTGTATTTTCATTGTTAGTTAAAGTTTCAGAAAGATTATTAACGTTATTCAAAAACTTATTTCCTACAATAATTATTGTCGCAACTGCAGAACTATTATTTAATGTCGAAAAACTATTCATATATTTTTTTTCGAATAAACCTGTATTTATTGCTTCAGTATGAATTAATTTATTATTGACATTAATTTTCCAAAAATCTGAAAAATACCCTTTTTCAAACTCCTCCTTCATAGAAGTTCGTCCAAAAATAATATTTTCACAAAGAAGTAAATTTGAATCTTTTGATAAATTAAAATTAATTTTTCTTTTTAAATTACAATTATTAAATAAAATCAATTCTTTAGGTAACCAAAATAAACTAGAACTGTTTAATAAATTTAAATTAAATTCTAGATTAGCTGGATTACCAAAACCACTATAAATTTTTTCTGCCGCCTGCGTTGAAATACAAAGATTTGAACTATCGATTTCAAATTTGTGGTCGTATTCATCCCCAGAAGTAATTCCACCAGCAGTATTGATAAGCATTAATTGTTTTAAATTTTCATGAAAATCTGGCATCAAAGCTTTTGAAGATCCCTGTTGATAAAGTTTTTGTAAGTTTTGGTCTTTTATTTTTATTTCTAATCTGCCTTTAGATTTTTCTAATTTTTTTTGACTTATATTCATCACATCATCCTAACACAAAAAAACCTGTTTATAGTTTGCGAATTTTAGAGCTTGAATTATTTACCTTTTTAAATAAAAAGAGAGCATGCAGAACCAAGAAATAGTTAAAATAATCGAAAATCTTAAAGGACGAAGAAATTATGAGGAAAAAAGAGCCTCTAAATTAGGATTTGCCTCTCTTTATGATTACTTTGAAGATAAGATTTCAAAGCAACAAAAAGCTGTTGAAAATGAAAAGAAAGAATTAGAAGCTGCAAAAGATAACGAACAACCAAAAGCTGCTAAAAAAAGCTGCAGCTGTTGCTAAACTTTAAAAAGCTTATCAGTTAAATTTGGTAAATTTTCACCCCAGAAAACGTCCTTAGTGATTTTTTTGAAATCTACATCAAAAACTGTAGACATTGCAGACGCATAAATTGCTCTTGAATCTATTGTAGAATTTAAATCTCTTCCTTCAAATAACTCTTTTCTCTTTAATCCTGGCCAATCAGTATGGACTTGTGCTTTTTTAACTAATCCACCTGCCATTAAAATAGCTGAGCCGTAACCGTGCTCTGTTCCATTACTGCTGTTCTGTTTAATAGTTCTTCCAAACTCAGTTAATGTTAAAATTAAAGTGTTATCAAAAGCTTCTTTGCTCATTGAAGATTTAAGAGATTTAACAATGTTATCGTAATCTGAAAGACAATCTGCATGAGCTCCATTGGTAGCACCTTGAGCTGCATGGGTATCAAAGCCATCAACTTCAAATACTGCTACTCTTGGCCCATCAACTTTTGATAATTCATTAGCTGCATTTGAAGCAAGTACCCAGCTACTATCAGTTGATGTATTGCTTAATTCTCTTGTTTGAATGATCTCTAAATTTTCACTTAATAATTTTTCATCATACTCTTTATACACTTCTTGAATCATCTTTAGAGTTGATGGATATGGCAATTTATGACCCACTGGAAAATAATTGTTATTCATTGGAACACCTCTGATTAGTAAAGGCATGGGCAATGCTAAAGCTAATCCATTTCCAGTTAATCCAGCAATTTTCATTCCTCTTCCAAGCCAACCAGTTTTTTCTTGGTAAGGTATTTTGCCACCCGACTCCATTAAATTTTGACCATCAAAATGTGATCTACCTGTATAAGGAATATTTGTTGCATGAACTGCCGCACTCAAGTTTTCATCCCAAAGATTTTTGAATGTTTTTAAAGCTGGATGTAAATCAAAATCTGATGTGAGTTTTAAAGTTCTATCAAGATTAATTTTACTTCTTAATTTTTCAAAATTTTTGTCTCCCTTAACAGGAATTGCACATAAACCATCCATTCCACCACGAAGCATAATTATTACTAAATTTTTCTTTATTTCAGCATTTGCATAAGTTGTTCCACTAAAACCAGCAAAATACAATGAAGTAAGTGCCGTAGTTTTTAAAAAATCTCTTCTAGTTATTTTCATGATCTTAAGAACTCCGGATGGTTAAAAAGAAGAGTTTGTTTTTCAACAATTCTATTTTTTTGATTTAAATATTTCATTATTTTATCATGATTATCAAAATTTTTTTCAACTATATTTTGATAATATCCCTCATTATTATTTTGCATTTTTGAGAAAGAGTGACTTAGCTTAGCATAAACAAGTCTTCTTATTATTAGTTCTGGTGAAATCCAATCGTCAGAATGATCAGACCAACCATTTGGTTGTTTGGCTCTATAAGGATGATGTCCAATATTTCTTAATAATCTCTCAGGTGATCTTTGTTTTCTTGTAGGTTGTGTTCCCAGCTCATAAGACTCCATTATTTCGGGCGACGGAGGCCATTGTAGATCCCCTAATTTTGCAACTTGAATAAACCAATTTTCAGGAGTTTGAAATTTTTTATATTTATCATTGTAATTAAATGCAACTTTTATAGCTGCTTTATGGATCTCTGTAAGATTTCCATCAGACCTTTTAAAAGCATCTATAATTGGTTGCTTCATTTCTTTGGTAGGTTCATCTGTAATTAAATATCTACAAAGTCTTTCAGCAACAAAATCTCTGCAATTAGGATGGTTTACTAAATCTTTTATAACTATAGCTAATGTTTTTTTTCCTTTTTTATATTCTTTTCCTAAAACATTTTTTTTGCCTGGCTGGTGGTACTCTGAATTAAACCAAACATTCCCTGTTTCTAATTTTGATTTGCTCCATCTTTGCTGCCAGCCAGTCATAATGTATGCGAGTTGTATTACATCTTCTTGGGTGTATCCTGCTTTTGGCGAAACTGTGTGAAGTTCTAAAAGTTCTCTTGCGTGATTTTCATTAATCGTTGCAGGTCTTTTCTTTTTTCGTCTCCAATCCTGACTAGCAGTAACACTTTTAGGACCAGCACTTTCGCTGTTATCTAAATGATGTATCATGGCCCAAGAAGTAGTCACGTCATAAACCATTTTTTCAAATGTTTGATTTAAGTTTGGTCTAATAATTTCTCTATGATAGGGACCAGTTGAATAATTTGCTAAAAAGTCTTTTTCACTAATTGCAAAAAAGTTTCCCCAAAACATCCAAAGTTTTGCAAGTACAGGATGTTGGCTATTAACAGCCTCATTGTGTCTGATAGAAATTTCTAAAGACTCCCAAAATTTTTGACCTGTATTTCGCCTTAAAATATCTTTGTGAGTTTTATAAAGTGTTTTATTGTCTTTATATTTTTTTCTTAATTTTTTTCTGTCATTATAAACCCAATCTCTGTAATAACCCCTAAGTTCTTTTTCAGTATAAATTTTGCCTGGCCAAGATAATTCTGGGACATCATTAAGTTGATCAAGCGCCCATTTTAAAGGATCTGAGGGAATAGCTTCATTGGGTCCAATTCCATATGCAACTTTTCTAAAAAAGTTTTTCATAATTATTTTATTTTATCAATATCGTGAATATTTGTTAAGGAATTATTAAAATCTTCAATATTTTCTCTTAAAGCTAAACTAGAAATTGAGTAAATCATTATCATCAACAAAACTAATGGCAATGAGGTGATAACTGAGGCGTTGCTTTTTATAAGCAAGATATAAAAAATAATAAACAAAGCTGATCTAATTAAAACTGTTTTTCTAAATACACTAATGATTGAAAGTGAATGCTTTAATAAATTAAAAAAACTCATCTGGGATGGGCCATAATATCTTTTTCCTCTAATAGATGGCATTGAAATAAGTTCTTTCTCTACTTTTTTTAGTGAACCAGAAAAACTATTCCACGTAGCTTTTTCATCTAATAGTTTCTTTACAGTTGATTTGGATAGACATGTAAAGTTACCAAATTTAATTGATTGTCCAGTAAATGCTAAGGTTAGAAATTTATGAAATTGATAACAAGTTTTAAAAATTATACCCTCAGATCTTTTTACCCTCTCTCCTATAAAAGATTTTTCAATAGATTGTTTAGAAAGTTCAATAAAATTTTTGATTTCTTCAGGTCTATCTTCTCCATCACCATCCATAGGAATTACAAAATCAAATTCTTTTTTCTCAAAGATATATTTCAAGCCTGACGCAATACATCTTGCATGACCTCTGTTCTCTTTCATGTTAACTATCTCAATTGAATTGATATTCTCAATATTTGAGTAAGTATCAACTATCTGTTGAGAAGAAGCATCATTTATAACAACTATTGATATTTCATGATTTAAATCATTTATTTCATGGTTAATATTTTCAATAACTAATTTTAAAGACTGTCTGTCGTTGTAAATTGGAATTAAAACTACGTATTTCATCTATCTTGACCCTACACAAACACTATCAAGACACATATAATCTTTCAATTGGTCAAGCTTTTCTCTTTTAACAAAACCTTCCCAAACAGGTCTAGATTTTAAATGATATGATAAATTTCCAGCGTTCCATTCATCTCCTAAAACTACGTTTATAGTTGAATTAAATTGTTGATCCCAAGCATATTGAGTTTTGATTGCAATTTCTTTACCTGGATAATCAGTTCTCTTGTCATCTTTTGAAATTGAAACATAAGCGTAAAGTCCTGGTGATAAAAAGAAAAAGAAAACAAATCCAATCATAAATGGCTTTAATTTTTTTAAATTGATTTGTGCTTGAAACAAATAAACAAACAGTGTGCCAAAATATAGGTAGAAAGGTGTCATCCACATTGTTCTTATTTTTGATCCAGTAATTAATGATGTTAAAAACATTAAAACAATTGGCAAAATATTAATTGCTAATAAAAATAGTAATTTTTTATCTTTAAAGTTATTCTTAAAGTATATTTTTTTTACTAATAACCAAATTAAAATAAAAAATGGAACTAATATTCCTATTTGTTTTAGTAAAAAGATTAATGGATATTTAATGTGATCTAATAAAATAGTCTGTTCTAAACCAGTTCTGGCCAATCCATATGTAATAGTAATAAAATTATTGTTATATAACCATATAAAATGTGGGACTAAAACTACTAAGAAAGCTTCGATAGTGATTAGATATTTAAAATCGAACTTTCTCTCTTTTTTAAAAAAAATTAAATAAATAAATAAAAGATCGATTGATGCTAACAAATAAATAAATAAATATTTTGATAAAAAACCAAAAGCAGCAAACAAACCTACTAAAAAACAATCTAAAAATTTTATTTCTTTATCGCTATAAATTTTCCAAGAATAATAAATTGTTAAAGACCAGAAAGGTAACTGGCAAACGTTCACATTAAATTCTGGAGTGGTGAAATTATAAAAATAAATAGCTTCAATTAATAATACAGAAACTAAACCTAACAATTTATTATTAACTATTTCATTTGAAAATTTAAAAACATAATAAAAAGAGATAATTACAAAAATTTGACTTAATAAATAATAAACCCAATCTTGAGATCCAAAAATTTGAAAAAATATTTTTACAAAGAAGGCACTCATCGGGGGATGTTTGTTAAATCCCCAATCTAAATTACTTCCCCAAGCTAAAGCTTCGATCGTGTCCAGTGGCAGATTGTGATTTGTAATTGATGGAATCAGAGTCCAAAAAATTAGGTGAGCTATAACAAAAATATAAAAAACATTATTGATATTTTTGTTATTAATGGTCATTTATAAATATTTATATTAATTAAGCTTGCTTGACACCCCTATTTTGCTGAATATACTCCGAGCGATTAAATTTAAGCTATGCCAAAGACTGCTAAAGCAAAGAAAAAAGTATCAAAACCAAAAACTAAAGTTGCAAGTAAACCAAAACCAACAAAGGCCAAGGTTGCATCTAAAGGTATAGTAAAAATCTCAAAAGCTTACGTTCCAAAAGATACTGAAAAATATATGTGTGAAAAACATAAGGTTTATTTCAGAATAAGATTAACTGAATGGAAAAAAGAACTTATCAAAGCTAATAATGAAGCCCTCTACAATGGTAGCATGGATGACAATAATATTTCTGCAGATATTGTAGATCAAGCGAACTCGTATATTGATAGTAATGTAGAAATGAAAGCAATTAATAGACAGATCAAATTAATATCAGAAATTGATAAGGCTTTGAGAAGAATTAGAGAAGATACTTATGGCTACTGTTTAGATACTGCGGAACCAATTGGATTAAAAAGATTAATGGCAAGACCTGTCGCTAAATATACTATTGCTGCTCAAGAAAAGCATGAAAAAGATGAAAAGGTTCATGCAGATGATTAAACAAAAAAGGAAAAAAAATTTCAAGAGAAATTCGATTTCGTTTCTTTTTGCGAAAAAATATATTTATTTTTATTACCCTTTTTTCTGGCTTGTGTTGATATTATATCTATTTCTCAAATGAATAAAAAATTAATATTAATTATTATAATAATAGTCGCTATAGAATTTTCTGGATACGGTATTCTTAGTACTTTGTATAGATTATTTGGGTAGTTGAAAAAAATTTTTAACTTTAGGTATAGAGGTTTTAATAGTCTTGTAAGGTATTCTATAACCTGGAAAAGAATTTACATCTGCAGAAAGTAAAGTTGGTGGGCTCCATCCAAAAGCATAAATAATAAAAATAAATATAGTTAATTTTCTTTTGGATTTAAAGAATGAATATTTAATTATCAAATCAAAATAAAAATTTACTTTTTCGTAAATTTTATTTTCATCAACATCAATATAATTATTTTTATAAAGATAAAATAGAAATAAAAATGATGAGACATATGTAATATTCACAGCACGTCCCCAGTCTAAAAACATTAACCAATGAAGAGGCACAAATAAATTTAATAATATAAATGGATAAACAAGATAATTGAAATTTAAAATTTTAATTTTTAGCTTAGAAAAAGCAATGATTAAAATTAATGGCAAAGAACCGATAAACATAATTAAAAAATATCTAAATAAATAAATATAAATACTATATTCTCCACCTTCTTTAAGTTTTTGAATTGTATGACTTATATGGACTATGGCCTCTTTTTTACTTCCCATTAAACCACAAGACATATAGCACTCTTCACCAAAATTCTCTTTGAGAGAATTTTTCATCATTTCAAAACCATCATTTGATAAAAGCTCAAATGCACTTAACCAAGAGGCAACCAAAGCTGGTATAAATACAATAATTAAAGAGATTAAAATTTTAAATATATGAAAATTTCTTAATTTTATAATTAAGACAGCGGCAAAAAAAGGATAATAAAAAGCTGCTGGTTCATATAAAATTGTGACTAAAGGTAAAATACAAAATATCCAAATAAGAGGGTTTAGATTTCCGCTATCCTTTTTAGATATTTGGTAGAACCAGATCATTCCAATAAACATAAATATTTCTTTTCTTGCAAGTACTTCTAGCTCGGCGAGATGATAAATCAGAAATATTGGAGTAAAAAATGCAAAAATGAAAATTAAATTTAATTTTATTTTTTTGAAAAAAAGATAGACAAGGTATAAATAAAGTACATATGTTGTGGACTGAAAAATAAATATAGTAAATCTAAGGCTTATATCAAAATATTTTGCCAAATGAAAAGCAATCTCACCAGGTAAACCCCTTCTCGTAAATCCACCTTGATAATTAATAATCCATTCTGATATTGTGGAATCATTTCCTACTGATGATTTATAATATAACCAGTAAATTGATAAAGCTGCTAAGGTAACTAAATAAATTTTAAGATACTTATTTTGGTTAAAATTATTTAAAGTCATCAAAATAAATTTTGAAAAGATTAATGGTTATATTAAATTTGATATATAGCAAATTCCTAAGGTTTTGGAATTTTAATATCATTGTCCATAAACTTATAACCTTTAATAACTGCTTCTCTTTCAGCTATTTCTAGATACCATCTAGATAAATTTTTATAATTTTTTAAACCAATATCATGCCATTCATGTCTTGCCATCCATGGCCAAGTTGCAATATCTGCAATTGTATAATCGTGACCTGCAAGAAATTTGGAATCCTTTAATCTAGCATCTAGTTCTCCATAAATTCTTTTAGTAATTTTAAAATATCTTTCTTCCCCAAATTCACTTTTGCCGGGATTATAGTGATGAAACTGATGATGTTGGCCAATCATTGGGCCTACTGTTCCCATTTGAGCCATCAACCATTGATTAATAACCAGTCTATCTTTTTGATTATAAAGCTTTCCGCTTTTGTCAGCTAAATAGATTAATATTGCACCAGACTCAAAAATACTTTTTTTATTTTCATGATCAATGATTACAGGAATTTTTCCGAAAGGGCTTAACTTTATAAATTCTGGTTTTAATTGTTCATCTTTACCTAAATCAATTTTAGTAACTTTATAATCATAACCGATTTCTTCAAGCATAATACTAATTTTCCAGCCATTAGGAGTATTAGCAGAAAAAAGTTCTATCATTTTTTAATACCAAGTCTTTCTTGTGCGGCCTTAGATGTTGTAGTGAATTCAAATCTTAATTTCTCATCTGGTTTTGCGTATTTAAAACAACCTCTTGCAGCTAAGGCACCTTCATGGAATCCTGAAAGAATTAATTTTAATTTGCCTGGGTAAGAACAAATATCTCCAATTGCAAATATCCCTTGTACATTGGTTTCAAAGTTTTCAGTATTTACCTGAACAGTTTTTTTATCAATATTTAATCCCCAATCTAAAATAGGGCCAAGCTGCATAATCAAACCGAAAAAACCTAATACATAATCAGACTTAATCTCTTTAATTTCACCTTCGTCATGTTTAATTTTAACAGATTGAATTTGTTTATCTCCGCTTACATAATCCATTTGATATTTTGTAAATAAATTTAACTTTCCTTGATCATTAAGTTCTTTTACTTTTTGAACACTGGATTCTGCTCCACTAAAACCATCTCTTCTATGAATTAAATTTACTTTAGAAGTATTTGATAGCTCAATAGCCCAATCTAAAGCGGAATCCCCTCCTCCAAAAATTGAAATAGTTTTATCTTTGAAAATTGATTTATCCTTTATTGAATAAAATAAAGAATTTCCTTCAAATTTTTCGCATTCTTTTACTGGAAACTTTCTAGGTTCAAAAGATCCAACACCACCAGCAATAACAATTGCTGCAACATCAAATTCTATTCCAGCAGAAGTTTTAACATGCCATCTGTTTTTGTTTTTTTTTAATTCTTCTACTCTTTCATTTAAATGAAATTTAATATTGAAAGGTTTAATTTGCTTTAAAAGATTATTAGTTAGCTCTTCCCCAGTACACTCAGGTACGGCTGGGATGTCATAAATAGGCTTATCAGGATAAAGTTCGATACATTGGCCACCTGCTTTATCAAGGTTATCCACTATTTCACAACTTAAACCAATTATCCCAAGTTGATGTGCACAAAATAAACCCGTTGGCCCTGCTCCAATAATTAATACATCTGATTTATTCATTTAACCTTGCTTTGATGGAATATTAACTTCCAAACCATCTAACTCGTCTGAAACTATTAACTGACAACTTAATCTACTATTATTTTTTGGCTCATACGCCATATCAAGCATGTCTTCTTCACCATCCTCTTTTGCTGGAAGCTTATTTAACCATTCCTCTTTGACGTAAACATGGCAAGTAGCACATGCCATACCTCCTCCACAATCAGCATCTATTCCTGGAATATCGTTTTGGATAGCACCTTCCATTACAGTTAATCCCTTTTGAACATCAACTGTATGGGTTTTATTATTGTGTGTGTGATATGTAATTTTTGCCATGCGTTATATATAGTTTCTTATCTAAATAGGACAAGTAAGTAAAATCATACTTGGTATTTTTTAAATATTCAGAGGTTTAGGTAGCTCTTTTTTTATGAAATAGCTTGTATCTTCTTTTTGTTTCATTAACGCAGGGATAATCTCTTTATATGCGTCTATTAATCCATCATTTGGTTTAGGTAGTTGATCTTTTATATGATGGTGCAGCTTATCAAGATTATATGAAGGAACAGTTGGAAACATATGATGAGTTAAATGATATTCCATTTTCCAATATAAAAAACTTAATATTGGATTTAAATACATTTCACGTGATGAAACTCTATGGTCTTTTATATTTCTAGCTAAACCAGCATGCTGAGTAAATGCAACAAGTTTATGTAAAGTTTTTCCATAAAATTGTGGTAACACAAAATATAATAAAGGCATCCAAGATGAAACTAGTATAGACCATAAAATAATTGATAGCCAAATAGCAACATATACTCTTGAAATAAAAATTGCTTTTGCTTGTGCATTTTCTGGAATGCTGTCTTTCATTACTTTTGTTTTAATTCCAAGGGCATGCTGAATAATTTCAAATGAAATATGTTTTTTAAAAAAAACTAAATCTAGAAATGGAATTATATTTATAATTAATCTTTTTGGTGTTTCTTTTAAATCATTTCCGTATTCAATTTCATGATCAAAAGGATTTTCTGTTGAATAAGTGTTTCCATGATGAACAAAATGTGTGTATCTCCATCTTGTTGGCTCAAAGTTGGCCATGTAAGAGGAGATATAATAAAAAAGTTCGTTTAAAAATTTCGATTGAAAAGCAGTTTTGTGGCCTGTCTCATGCCATAAAGGATTAGAGAAGGAATAAATATTTCCATAAACTAAAAACCAAAATACTGACCACCATGTTCCCCAAGTTTGATAAGCTAGAATTCCGGTTATCATTAATAGTCCAAAAAAAAATGAAACATGCTGAAGTCCTTTTAAATCAGATTTTTTTGAAAGTTCTTTAAGGACTTCTTTATCAACTTGACATTTATGCCATTTTTCTAATTTCACATCCATAGGTAAAAATTATGTATAATTATTATACATAATGTTAATAAAGGTAAAAAAAAAGGGCAAGTACAAAAATGTACCTGCCCTTAATTTAAATTTTAGCTAAATTACTTAGCTCTTCTTCCCGCAGAACTAGTTGCAGCAGCCCAAATTACTAGACCAAATGCAATTTTGTTAATGAAGTCAGCTAAGTTGTAAACGACGTTTAGTGAGTCAGCGTCTACACCACCAGTTAAGTAACCAAATACATAACCTAGTGGGTAAATTGCCCAACCTACAGTAACGATCATTCTCATTGCTCCGAATGCAGTTACAAGAGCTTTGTTACCACTCTTCGATGCAGCTTTACCAGCTTCACCTGAGAATACTTCATAAAGAATGTATACCCAACCTGCCATTCCGATGATGAAACCTAGTGTAGCATTGATATATCCTGCTTCACCTAAGTATCCACCGATAAGCATCACTAATGAACCAATTAACAATCTCCAGAACATTCCAGAATTTGCTTTGTTAATAGCTGCTAGAATTAAATAGAATTCTACCATCTGTAATGGCACAGTGATTAACCAGTCAATGTATCTGTATACTGTTGGCGAGTCACCAGTAGCAACCCATACTTCTCTCATGTACATGTAGTGTATGAATGCAATACCAGTTACTAGACCAGCAACAATTACTGATGTTCTCCAACCAGCTGCGACGTTGCCTACTTCCATGAAAAAGAAAGCAGTAGCTGCTAACATTCCCATAGAGATAACCCAGAATGAAATTCCTACGAAGTCATCTTGCATCAACATCGTTGCGTCTGCTGCAATAGCTATACCTGAAAAACCAATCAAGCCCATAGCTGCTAAAGCAAACAGTTTAAGTTTATTCATAAAAAACTCCCTCTTCGTTAGTTTTTATTTTAGTTTATATAAACTAGACTTAAGTTTCCCTAAGCCAATTCCGCGCTTAATAGCAAATTAAATTAGATAAATGAAGACTTAATTGCGACTAATTCTCATTGATTTTACTTAATTTTTAAAATTAAATACAATTTATAAGTTAAAAATCAAAAAAAATAAGGAATTCGAATCAAATATTTATGTCTTCTAAGTTTGATAAAATTTATGAAAATTCTATTAAAAATCCTGAAAAATTTTGGCAGGAAGCTTCAGAAGAAATTTTTTGGTTTAAAAAACCTACAAAAATTTTAAATAATTCTAACCCGCCTTTCTATAAGTGGTTCGAGGATGGGGTAACAAACACTTGTTATAATGCTTTGGACATTCATATTGATCAAGGAAGAGGTCAAAAAACAGCTTTAATATACGATAGTCCTATTACAGGGAACAAGGGTGAGTTCACTTATGAGGAATTAAGGACAAAGGTCTCTAATTTTGCTGGAGCATTGAAAACTCAAGGGGTTAATAAAGGTGACCGTGTGATTATTTATATGCCAATGATCCCTGAAGCAGTGGTTGCTATGCTTGCTTGTGCAAGAATTGGTGCAATTCACTCAGTAGTCTTTGGTGGATTTGCATCAAACGAGCTTGCAAGTAGAATAGATGACAGTAAAGCAAAATTATTAGTGACAGCTTCGTGTGGTTTTGAGCCTGGTAGAACAGTTGAGTACAAACCGCTTGTCGATGAAGCTATAAAAATAGCTAGTCACAAAATTGAAAAGATGATTTTGTTTCAAAGACCTGGTTATGAAGTCAAATTAAATGCCCCAAATGAAGTTAGTTGGGAAGAAGTTGTCTCCAATGCTAAAGATACTGATTGCGTTGAGATGAACTCAAATGAATTTGCATACATATTATATACATCAGGTACAACTGGAACTCCAAAAGGTATAGTTAGAGATATTGGAGGTCACATTGTTGCTCTAAAATGGACTATGAAAAATATCTACAATATTGATGTAGATGATATTTGGTGGTCTGCAAGTGACATTGGTTGGATTGTTGGGCACTCTTATATAGTTTATGCACCATTGTTTAAAGGTTGCACTACAGTTTTATTTGAAGGAAAGCCTGTGGGAACTCCTGATGCTGGTGCCTTTTGGAAAATTATCTCTGACTATAAAGTAAAATCTCTTTTTACTGCTCCAACTGCTTTTAGAGCTATCAAGAAAGAAGATCCTGAAGGAAAATTTTTCTCAAAATATGATCTAAGCAGTTTTGAAAGTTTATTTCTTGCTGGGGAAAGAGCTGACCCAGACACAATAAAATGGGCTGAAAATTTACTTAAAGTTCCAGTCATAGATCATTGGTGGCAAACAGAGACAAGCTGGGCAATAAGTTCAAATTGCACTGGTATTGAAATGATGGAAACAAAATATGGTTCAGCATGTAAGGCAGTACCAGGGTACGACGTAAAAATTATCAAGCCAGATCAATCTTTAGCAAAACCCAATGAAATGGGAGATATAGTAGTAAAGCTACCTTTGCCTCCAGGCACATTCCCTACTTTATGGAACGCAGACCAACGATATAAGGAAAACTATATGTCTAATTATGATGGTTACTATCAAACGTATGATGCGGGCCATATTGACGATGATGGTTATATTTGGATCATGTCGAGAACTGATGACATAATTAACGTAGCTGGTCATAGGTTGTCTACAGGTGCAATTGAAGAAGTATTGTCCGAACATCAATCAGTTGCTGAATGTGCAGTTCTTGGAATTGCAGATAAATTAAAAGGTCAATTACCTATTGGATTAGTAGTTTTAAAGTCTGGTGTAGATAAAGATAATGACACTATATCTAAAGAATGTGTACAAATGGTAAGAGATAAAATCGGACCAGTTGCTGCATTTAAAGTGGTTATTGTTATTAAAAGATTACCAAAAACAAGATCGGGAAAAATTTTAAGAGGAACTATAAGAAAAATTGCTGATGGTGTTGAATATAAAGTACCTCCAACAATAGATGATCCTGCAATTTTAACAGAAATAAAAGAAGATTTAATTAATCACAAAATCTTAAACGATGGTTAAAACTTATATTTTTTTAATCGCTGCAATATTTTGTGAGGTTGCTGGAACAATGTTACTACCTGTTTCTCAAAACTTCACAAAACTTATACCAACATTTGCTCTATCTGCTTTTTATCTTACAGCATTCTATCTATTAACTTTTGTAGTTAATAAGCTACCAATAGCAATTGTGTATGCAACATGGAGTGGATTAGGAATTTTTACCATTGCAATACTTGGATATATATTTTTTAAACAAACTTTGGCTTGGCAAGCAATTGTTGGATTATTCCTAATAGTAATTGGTGTGATACTTGTAAATAGTTTTACCGGAAAGCTTAACTAAACTGTAAAGGTGTACCATCAGGATCACCTAAAATTTTTCCATCCTGCATTTTGATTTTACCTGCAATAATTGTATGAGTAGGTGTTCCTTTGAATTCGAAACCATTAAATGGTGACCACTTACATTTACTTTCAATGTTTTCATTTTTAATTTCAATTGTTTTGTTCATATCAACAATTGTAAAGTCAGCATCATAGCCTTCTTTAATAAATCCTTTATTTTTAATTCCAAAAATCTTTACTGGATTTTCACAAACAAAGTTCATCAATTGATTAAGAGATAACTTTCCATCATTTATGTGATTAAGCATAACAGGCATTAAAGTTTGAACTCCTGGCATTCCTGAGGGTGTGTTTGGATATACCTTGTCTTTATTTTCTTTTAAATGAGGAGCATGATCTGATCCAATTGTATCATTAAAATTATTTCTAACTCCATACCATAATCTGTCATAATGAGATTTATCTCTTAATGGTGGGTTCATTTGAGCGTATGTTCCAAGCTTGTCATAACAATCTGGAGCATAAAGAGTTAAATGCTGTGGTGTTATTTCAAATGTAATATTTCCTTTGTGCTGAGATAAAAAGTCTATTTCTTCTTTAGTAGTAATATGAAGCACATGTGCTTTTTTATTGTGCTTTTCCGCAATTCGAACAATTCTTCTTGTAGATGCTATTGCACATTCCGCACTTCTCCATACTGGATGAGTATGAACATCACCCTCTTTTATTAATTTCTTGTTTACTTTTAAAATTGCCTCATCTTCAGAATGAACTGCCACAACTTTAGAGGCGTTTTGAAAAACTTTATCAATATCTTCTTCTTCGGCAACCAATAAATTACCAGTTGATGACCCTGCAAACAGTTTAATTCCACAACAACCTTCTAAACCTTCTAGACTTGCTAGATCATCTGCATTATCTGCTGTTGCTCCAAAATAAAAAGCATAATTGGAATACATTCTATTTTTAGCGAGATCTAATTTTCTTTGAAATTCTTTCATATTTGAAGTTGGCGGATTAGTGTTAGGCATTTCAAATACACTGGTTATACCTCCGGCTATTGCCGCTCTACTACCTGAATGAAGATCTTCAGTGTCCGTTGATCCTGGCTCTCTAAAGTGAGTTTGAGTATCTATACAACCAGGTAATACTGTATGGCCCTCTGCATTAATTGTTTTTTTTGCTTCCTCTGAAATTTGTCCAATCTGTTGAATTTTTCCATCTTTTATAGCAACATCAACATCTTTTAATTCACCATCGACGTAACATTGTCCGTTTTTAATTATAAGATCTAACATTTTGAGAAATTGTTATTATATTACATTCTATAATTAATCAATTATGAATATCAAAAACGTTTACATTTTAGATGACAGAGCAATTCTTTATATTAACGGAGAAGATGCAAAAGAGTTTCTTCAAAATCTTATTACTAACGATATAAACAAAGTAAGTGATGTAACTAGTTGTTTTAGCTCATTACTTACACCTCAAGGTAAATTTTTATATGAATTTATAATTGTAAAACATAAGTCTGGATATCTTTTGGATTGTGAAAAACCTCAGGCAGAGGAGTTATTCAAACAATTATCCCTATATAAATTAAGATCAAAAGTTGAAATACTAAATTTAAGTAATGAATTTGTTGTAGCAGCATTTTCTCATAAAAAATTCTTAACTTTTGATGGAGCAGAAGATCAACCAGGATGCACAATTAAATATAGAGAAGATCCAATTTTTTTAGATCCAAGAAATAAGAATTTGGGTGCTAGATTAATTATTAATCTAGAAAAACTTTATTTATCTTTAAAAAAACTAGATCTTCATGATGCTAATCTTAAAGAATATTATTCATTAAGTCATAGCCTTGGAATTGTTCCAAAAGATTTAAATAAATTGAAGGACAAACTATTTGGTATTGAATGTAATTTTGAAGAATTAAATGGAATTGATTTCAGAAAAGGCTGTTATGTTGGTCAAGAAAATACAGCACGAATTAAATTGAAGAACAAACTTTCAAAAAGATTATTTCCAATAAATATAATTAATGGAACACTGCACGAAGGCGAAAGTATATATAATAATGAAATTGAAATAGGTAAGGTTTTAATTGATAGCGACTACCCTTTTGCTTTAATTAAATATTTAAACGAAAACTTTGATGAAAAAGCAAATTTTAAAACTAAAGAGGCCTCAATAAATATCAATAAACCTGATTGGATAAAAAACTAATTTTCTTATTTAAATAAATAAATAATCATTAAAATAACAAAAACTATAATAATCCATATACTGAGATTTTTAAGAAATTGCTTTAATTGAGAATTTGATTGTAAAAAACTTGGTAGAACTAAAATTAAAACCCCGATCATAAATATTACAGAAAGCAATTTATCCATCAAAATCTCCTCAATAAAATTCACTTTGGTGCGGTCGGAGAGACTCGAACTCTCATGGACTGGGTCCACACGGCCCTCAACCGTGCCTGTCTACCAATTTCAGCACGACCGCGATATGTCCCATAATAAATGAATGACAATCATGATTCAAATTGGTAAAAATCCTTATGGAATTTACACAAGAAGTGCGTAAAGCAACAGATCCTATTTATCAAAAAATTTCTAAGGTTATGCCTGAAATTGAATGGTCAGTGCATGCTCCTTATATTCATAAAATTAATAAATTAAAAAAAGAGAAGAATGCTGTAATTCTTGCTCACAATTATCAAACACCAGAAATTTATCATGGTGTAGCAGATTTTTCTGCAGACTCTTTAGCTTTAGCAATTGAAGCATCAAAAACTTCAGCTGATATTATTTTAATGGCTGGAGTACATTTCATGGCAGAAACTGCAAAATTAATGAGCCCAAATAAAAAAGTTATTCTTCCTGATATGGATGCAGGCTGTTCTTTATCATCATCTATTACAGGAAAAGATGTTAGGCTATTAAAAGAAAAATACCCAGGCGTACCTGTTGTATCTTATGTTAATACATCTGCAGAAGTTAAGGCGGAAACAGATGTTTGTTGTACATCTGCGAACGCAGTTAAAATAGTTAAATCACTTGGAGTAAAAAGAGTAATATTTTTACCTGATGATTATTTAGCTAAATATGTTGCTTCTCAAACTGATGTTGAAATTATTTCTTGGAAAGGAATTTGTATTGTCCATGATCAATTTAATAAAAAAGAAATAGAGGATATAAGAAAAAATAATCCAGGAATTAAAATTATTGCGCATCCAGAATGTCCTCCTGATGTAATTGAAGCAAGTGATTTCGCTGGATCAACATCTGGAATGATAAAATATGTAAAAGATAATCAACCAAAAAAAGTAATGATGGTCACTGAGTGCTCAATGAGTGACAATATCCAGATAGAAAATCCGAATGTAGACTTTGTTAAACCGTGTAATATGTGCCCTCACATGAAAAAAATTACACTTCCAAAGATTTTAGATTGTTTAGAAAATGAGACTGGTGAAATTATCATGGACAAGGAAACGATTGATAAAGCCAGAATATCTGTAGAAAGAATGGCAGCTATTGGCAGATAAATAAGTGTCGAAAATAAAACTTAGCAAAGAATTTATCAAAAGCACTGTAAAGCTAGCATTAAATGAAGATCTTTATCCTTCAGGAGATATTACCTCAGGTCTGATAAATAATGATAACGTAATAACAGTTAAATTAATATCGAACCAAAGTGCAATTGTTGGGGGGTTATTATTTGCTAAAGAAGCCTTTTCATTAATTGATAGTAAAATAAATTTCATTGTTAAAAAAAAGGATGGTTCAAGAGTAAAGAAAGGTTCTGTAATTGCTTCAATTAAAGGAAAAGCAAAAAATATTTTAATTGCAGAAAGAGTTGCTTTAAATTTTTTATCTCACATTTCTGGAATTGCAACTAAAACAAATAAGTTTGTTAAATTAGTTAAAAATAAAAGCAAAATTTGCTGCACAAGAAAAACAATTCCAAATTTAAGGGTTGTACAAAAATATGCTGTTAACTTGGGTGGTGGTACTAATCATAGATTTAATTTAAGTGACGAATATTTAATTAAAGATAACCATATTGCTAGTTCAGATTTAAAGAGTTTGGTTTTAAAAGCTATTAAAAATAAAAAAGGAAAAAAAATTACTGTCGAGGTTGATACAATCAAGCAGCTTAGATCAATTTTAGGTCTTAAATTTAATACTGTTCTACTAGACAACATGAGTATTAAAAATTTAAAAAGAAGTGTAAAAATTGCAAAAAAATATTACCAAACTGAAGCTTCTGGTAATGTTAATTTAAAAACCGTCAAAGCTATTGCATCTACTGGTGTCAATAGAATTTCTATTGGAAGTATTACTCATAGCGCTCCTGCTGTTGACTTTAAGTTAGAAATCTAATTTACAAATTTAGAAAGATCGGGTTTAAAGTAATTTGGTCCTTTCATAACTTTTCCAGACTCATTGTAGATTGGTTTGCCATTTTCATCTAACTTGCTCATATTTGAATTTTGGACCTCATCAAAACACTTATCCAAATTAATTCCAAAGGCGTGCCCTGCTCCATAAGTGACATACAATATGTCTGTTAGCGCATCAGCTACTTCCAACAAATCCTTATTATTCATGGCTTCTGTAAGCTCCTCTAACTCCTCTTTAATTAGATCTATTCTTAATTTATTTATTTTATCAGTGCTAAATGATGGTCTAGTTTTAACTTCCTGGCCAAAAGTTTTCATGAAAGTGCCAACTTTACTAAAATTCGACATAATGCTCCTGTATGTTTTTAAAAAATTACTGTATGTTAATAATTATTTGTTACTTAAAAATTAATCAATGAAATTAAGAAAAGAATTTGATAGTATTGGAAGCATAAATGTCCCAAATGATAAATATTGGGGAGCATCTACTCAGAGATCCAATAAATTTTTCAATATTGGAAAAATTTTAGTTAATATTTCAATTATTAAATCAATAGCAATTATTAAAAGATCAGCTGCAATTGTGCATGCTAAAGACAAATCAATTGATGGTAAAATTTCTAAAGCAATAATCAAAGCATCAGATGAAGTAATCAAGGGTAAATTAGATGAAAATTTCCCTTTAAAAGTTTGGCAAACAGGTTCTGGTACTCAAACTAATATGAATGTAAATGAAGTTATTGCTAACAGAGCCATTCAAATCTTAGGTGGCAAAAAAGGTACAAAAAAACCTGTTCATCCAAATGATCATGTAAACAAATCTCAATCTACAAATGATGTTTTTCCAACTGCTATGCACATCTCTGTTGCTAAAGAAACTATTTCTAAAATGTTACCAAGTTTAAAAATTCTAGAAAAGGAATTGAAAAAAAAATCTAATGAATTTAAAAATATAGTTAAAATTGGAAGAACCCATTTACAAGATGCGACTCCATTATCTCTTGGACAAGAGTTTTCTGGATATCATTTTCAAATTAAAAAAAGCATTGAAAGAATAGAGTATGCTCTAAAAGAAATATTGTTTCTCGCTCAAGGTGGTACAGCTGTAGGTACCGGAATAAATTCAAAGAAAAATTTTGATAAAAAAATTATAAAAGAAATTGCCAAACTTACAAAAATCAAATTCAAACCAGCACCAAATAAATTTGCAGAACTTGCAGCTCATGACTCAATAGTAAATTTTTCTGGTGCTTTAAATACATGTGCAGTAGCATTAATGAAAATATCGAATGATATTCGTTTCCTGGGTTCTGGACCAAGAGCTGGCTATGGAGAATTAATTTTACCTGAGAACGAACCAGGTTCATCTATAATGCCCGGAAAAGTAAATCCAACTCAGTGTGAGGCTGTTACTATGGTTTCTGTTAAAGTCATAGGTAACCATAATGGTATCACAATGGCAGGTTCGCACGGACATTTTGAGCTAAATGTATTTAAGCCATTAATTGCTCATAACATTTTGCAATCAATTGACTTAATCGCTGACAGTACTAAGAACTTTGCTCTATATTGTGTTAAAGGAATAAAAGCTAATAAAAAGAAAATTCAAGATCATTTGGATAATTCACTAATGTTAGTAACAGCACTAGCTCCACACATTGGATATGATAATGCTGCAAAAATTGCAAAAAAAGCTCTTAAAAATAATACAACATTAAAACATGAAACTCTTAAAACAGGATTAATTAAGGAAAAAGATTACAATAAAATAGTGGATCCTAGAAAGATGATCTACCCAGCATAATTCTTTATTGCTGCATTTAATAAGTTCTTGAAATAAATTTTATTCTGTAGGTCATCTTTTTTTAAAATTACATTATTTAAGATTTCGTTAACGGCGTTATTAATTTTGTTGTCAATTTTAATATCTTTAAGTTCAGCTGTTTTTTTATCAAAATTATAAGTAAAATTTAAATCTATATTTTTGATCTTATTTCTATAATTTTTTGGAGTTAGAAGAAATTTGTATACTTTATTATAATCATTAATGTAAATCTTCAATTTTCCATCTAAAACTAACTCTCCATTTTTAACGAAAATTAAACTTTCAAATAATTCAAAGTCTGCGAAGTCCCTCCATTGAAATTTTGTCATATCAGTATCAATTAGACCGTCCTGAATTTTGGATTTTAAATAAATATTTCTAAAGTTGACATTGTTATAAACATTTTCAGCATTTATATTCAATTTAAAGTCAATATTTTTGCTATTAAATATTTCTGATTTCAAAAGTTCTACAATTAATGGATTAGAACCAAATAAATGATTTAGATTTATTTCATTTAAATCACCCTCGATGTTTCCATAAAAAGGTTTTAAATTAAATTGCCCTTTATAAGTAGTGTTTGGATCTTCGATTTTATCAAATATATGAAAATTGAAGATATTTTCTTCAATTTTATATTCCACAAATCGTTTTATTTTTTTTAAATAAAATTCAGATTTTCCAATTTTTTTTTTATTATTTAAACTTAACTCATTTTCAATTCTTAATTTTAATAAATCAAGATTTATTTGAGAGTAAATTTTACTTTTATCTTCATTAAAAAACGTTTTAATGGAAAAAGGTACATTAAAAATCTCACTGTCTGAGTAAAAAATATTTTTTGTTTCTTTGATATTATAATAATATTTTATTTTGAATATTTTATTTATAAACAAAACTTCCTCAAATGAATGTTTAAAAAAAACATTACTATTATTAATTAATAACTTTCCATATTTAAAATTTTTATTAAGAAGTTTTATAAAAAAATTATAATTATTTTTAGAAATATTGAAATTTGCATTTTCAATTATTAAATCTTTTATCTGAGTCTTTTTAAAAGAGAAAAAATTATCAAATGAAATAAAAATTTTCAATTTGTCTATTTTTGAAATTTCTTTTTGGTCAAAAAAGATAGTTGAATTTTTTATTACAAAATGGGGTTTGGGAAAAAAATTATATTTAATATTATTAGAAAATTCAAAATTTAAATCTAACTTATTTCTAAGTTCAGTTTGTAACTTATTTGAAATATCGGATTGATTATAAAAAGTAGGTAATAATAGATAAGATAGAAATATAACAAAAAGTGCGACAAAAGTTAAAATTATTTTATTATTTTTTGATAAATATATAAGGTTTTGTAAATTTAACTTGTTTAAATTTTTTTCTAAAAGACTATTAATTAATTTACCAATGTTTTTTAAATATTTTAAAAAAAAGTTTTTTTTACTCATAACAGCCAAGAGAGCTTATAAAGTATAATTTAAAATGATAAACAAAGATTATCTTAAAAATCTAAATAAGGCCCAAAAAGAAGCTGTTATGCATCTAGAAGGACCTCTTTTAATTGTTGCTGGCGCTGGATCTGGAAAAACGAAAGTGTTAACCTCTCGAATTGCGAATATAATTAAAGAAAAAAAGGCATTTCCTAATCAAATTTTAGCAGTAACTTTTACAAACAAAGCTGCTAAAGAAATGCAGAATAGAGTTAGTGGTATTTTGGGCTCTGCAGCTGTTGGTCTATCATGGCTCGGGACATTTCACTCAATCTGCGCAAAATTATTAAGAAAACATGCATCTGCAGCGAACTTAAATTACAATTTTACCATCATAGACTCAGATGATCAAATCAGACTTATCAAAAATATTTGTAAAGCAGAAAATATCGACATTAAACAATTATCACCGAAATTTATATTAGCAATAATTGATAGATGGAAAAATAAGGGATTTTATCCCAATGAAGTATTAATAAATAAAAAAGATATTTATGAGAAAACAATTCTACCACTTTATAAAATTTATCAACAAAAACTGACGGACTTAAACTCTTGTGATTTTGGTGATCTTATTCTGCACACAGTGAAAGTTTTAGAGTTAAATTCTGATATTAGAGAATTGTATTCGAAAAATTTTAAATATATTCTTGTTGACGAGTATCAAGATACGAATTTTATTCAAAGCAAATGGCTTAATCTTCTATCTGAAAAAAATAAAAATATATGTTGTGTGGGCGATGATGATCAATCAATTTATAGCTGGAGGGGAGCAGAAATAAAAAATTTTTTAGAGTTTGATCAAGTCTACGAAAACACAAAAGTAATAAGATTGGAGCAAAATTATAGATCATCGCAAAATATTTTATCTGTAGCTTCGAATCTTATTTCCAATAATCAGAATAGAGTTGGTAAAACGTTAATAACTACTATGGAAGAGGGTGATTTAGTTAAATTAAATTGTTTCAAAAATGGTAAAGACGAAGCTGTAGGGGTTTCAGATGAAATAGAAAAAAATATAAAAAAAAAATTTTCATACAATAATATTGCAATACTAGTTAGGGCCATTTTTCAAACTCGTGAATTTGAAGAACGCTTTCTTAAAATTGGAATGCCTTATAGAATACTTGGTGGTACAAAATTTTATGAAAGAGCAGAAATCAAAGACTGTGTAGCTTATTTACGATTAATTTATCAGGAACAGGATGATCTTGCATTTGAAAGAATTGTAAACAACCCAAAAAGATCTATTGGGGAAAGCACTTTAAAATATATTCATGAATTTTCTAAAAAAAATAATTTAAATTTAGAAAGAGCATCAATTAAAATGCTTGAACAAAATTTAATCAAGCCAAAAGCCAAAATTGGTTTAAATTTGTTTGTAAATTGTTTAGCTAAATGGAGAAATGATTTAACATTTAAAAAATCAAATCATATTAAATTATTACAAACCGTTTTGGATGAGTCTGGATATTCAGCAATGTTAAAAAACAAAAAAGACTTAGATAACGAAAATAAATTAGAAAATATTAAAGAGTTATTAAGTGCCATGAAGGAATTTGATAATTTAGAAAGTTTTTTAGAGCATGTATCTTTAGCAACTTCTGTAGATCAAGAATGGGACGGTGAAAAAATTAATATGATGACAATGCATGCTGCAAAAGGATTAGAGTTTGATGTTGTTTTCCTACCAGGATGGGAGGAAGGATTATTTCCACATCAAAAATCTATTGAAGAAAAAGGACAAAGTGGCTTAGAGGAAGAAAGACGGTTGGCTTATGTTGGGATTACCAGGGCTAAGAAAAAAGCTATAATATCTTTTTCTTTGAATAGATTTTATCAAGGAGATTGGATAGACAGTATAGCCTCAAGATTTTTAGATGAATTACCTGAAAAAAATTTAGAAAAAAACTCATTTTTTGATGAAGAAACAAATAATGATAACGATTTTGAATTTAATCAAGATTTTGAAATTGAGGAAGGTACAAGGAGTCCTGGCTGGATAAGGTACCAGAAAAGAATTAAATGAAACAATATTTACTAAAATTAAGAAAAAAATTTGAAAAATATAAAATTGATGGATATGTCGTACCAAAAAATGATGACTATTTTACTGAATATTCAAAAATTAATAGGTTAAAAATCATATCTAATTTTAGTGGCTCAGCTGGATTAGCTATAATATTAAAAAATAAAAACTACCTATTCACAGATGGACGATACACAATCCAAAGTCAGTTAGAAAGTGGGAAAAATTTTAAAATCTATGGGTTCGAAAAATTAATAAATTGTAATTTATTTAAAAATTTAACTCTAGGTATTGACCCCAAATTATTCACAAGTTCCCAAATAAAAAAATTTTTTTTGAAATATAATAAAATAAAATACATTAATAAAAATCTTATAGATGAAATAAGAAAACAAAGAGAAAATAATAATATCCCTTTTTTTTCATTAAGTAAAAGTATAGTTGGAGAAAGCGTTAGTTCAAAAATTAATAAAATTTCTATATATCTTAAAAAGAATAAATCTGATTATATTTTTATCAGTGCACCTGAAAACGTAGCCTGGATATTAAATATTAGAGGCGGTGATGGTCCAAATAGTCCAATACCAAATTCAAGATTAATAATAAGTAAAACAAAAAAAATTTTCTTAATTTGTAATCAAATTAAATGTAAAAATTTATTAAAAAACAAAATTATAAAAAAAAATCAGTTATTAGATATTAACGAATTACCAAGCAAAATATTCAAACTTAAAGGTAGAAAATTTATTATTGATGATAAATCATGTTCAATATTTTATGAAAATTTAATCAATTCAAAGTTTAAAATTTTAAGTAGAGAGGATCCTACTTACCTTTTAAAAGCAATTAAAAATAAAGTAGAAATTAAAAATATGATTAAAGCACATATTTTAGATGGTGCTGCTTTAACAAAATTTATTTATTGGATAAAAAAGATTAACAAAAAAAAAATTTCTGAGGTAGAGGCTGCAAAAAAATTAGAAAAATTTAGAAAAAAGAATAAAAATTTCCTTTATCCTAGTTTTGATACAATTGCAGGTTCTGGAAAAAATGGTGCTATTGTGCATTATCGTGCAAAAAAAGAAAGTTGTAGAAATTTAAATAAAAAAGATATTTTTCTATGTGATTCAGGTGGACAATATAAATATGGTACAACAGATGTAACAAGAACGATTTGTTTTTCTAATCAAAGCTTAATCATAAAAAACATTTTTACAAAAGTTTTAAAAGGACATATTGCTGTCGCCACAACAAATATCAGTAAAGACAATATTGGCAAAAAAATTGACAAAAGAGCAAGAAAATTCTTAAGAGAAAGTAATTTAGATTATTCACATGGCACCGGCCATGGTGTTGGTTTTTTTCTAAATGTTCATGAAGGACCTCAATCAATAACTAAGATAAATAAAGTTAAAATAAAGCCTGGAATGGTTTTAAGTAATGAACCTGGTTACTACAAAAAAGGCCATTTTGGAATTCGTATAGAAAATTTGATTTATGTTAACAAAAAAAATGGAAAAATATTTTTTGAAAACCTTACAATGGTACCTATTGAAAAAGAATTAATTAATTATAATTTACTAACTTTTTATGAAAAAGAATATCTATTAAAATATCATTTACACGTTTACACAAGCATATCAAAATATTTAAAACCAAATGAAAAAAAATGGTTAGCTAGTCATATTTAGCATTTTTAAAAAGTCATTTTGGTTAATAATTTTAATTTTTAAATCTTTAGCACTCTCTACTTTTCTTCTTGTAGGATTTTCGCCTATAATTAAATAATTTAGCTTTTTTGAAACACTACTAACTGTAATTCCCGAGTTTTCCTCAATTAATGATTTAACCTCGGCTCTACTAATTCCATTTAATTTACCTGTTACTAAGAAAGATTTGTTTTTTAATAATCCATTTTGCTCTATGATTGCTACATTTTTTATAACCAAAATTTTTCCTAATTCATCTAGAACTTTTACATTTATTTTATTCTCAAAAAAACTTTTTATTGAACTGACCTGTGTTTCCCCAATACCATCAATATTTAATAAATCATTGTAATTTTCTTTTTTAACAAAATTTTGAAATGTCGAATAAGATTTAAAATGTTTAGATAATAATTTTGCATTTTCTAATCCTATATGTCTAATACCTAAAGCAAATATAAATCTTTCTAAAGAAATATTTTTTTTTTGGTTTATAGAATATTTTAAGTTTTCAACAGACAAAGATCCCCATCCTTCAATTTTTTCAATTTTTTTATAATCTAATTTAAATATATCTTGTGGAAATTTTATTAATTTTAATTTCCAGAATTGTTCGATATTTTTTTTTCCAAACCCATCTATATTCAATGCCTCTTTAGAAACAAAATGTTTCAATTTTTCAATTGTAATTTTATCACAAAAGTATCCTTCACTCGAGCATCTCCTTACTGCATCAATTTTTTTTGTAACTTTATTAAATTCTTTTATTGTTTTTGAACCACAAAAAGGACACTTGATTGGAAAAATAAATTTTGAGCTTGAGTTTAACCTTTTTTTTAAATCTACTGAAAGAATATGCGGTATTACATCACCAGCCCTTTCTAACGTTACTGTGTCACCAATCCGAATATCTTTTCTTATAATTTCATCTTCGTTGTGTAAAGTTGCATTAGAAACTAATACACCTCCAATATTTATAGGTTTTATTTTTGCTACTGGGGTTAACGCGCCTGTTCTACCTATTTGAATATCAATATCTAAGACTTTTGATATTGCTTTATTTGAGGAAAATTTATGTGCGATTGCCCATCTTGGTGCGTTAGCGACGTTACCTAGTCTTTTTTGAAGTTCAAAATCATTAACCTTATAAACAATACCATCAATGTCAAAATTTAAATTCGCTCTTTGCTGCTCAACTTCAATATAATTTTGAATTAAATTTTTTATACCAGTGATAGTTTTGTTTAGAGGGTTGGTTTCAAATCCCCATTCATCTAATTTTTTTAAATAATCAGATTGTTTTTTTTGCTGTAAACCTTCCTCAAAACCAAAAGTATAAGCTATAAAATTTAATGGTATTTTTTTTGTGTCTTCAGGATTTTTTTGTCTTAAAGTGCCTGAAGCAGCATTTCTTGGGTTAGCAAACTTTTCTTTTAAATTCTCAAAATCGCTATTTTGAATAAATACCTCCCCTCTAATATCAATATTTTTTGGAAAATCTTTATTTAAAATTTTTTTTGGAATATTTTTTATTGTTGCTAAATTTAAAGTTATATCTTCACCCTCTCTACCATCTCCTCGAGATAATCCTCTATTAAAATTTCCATTTTTATAAGTTAATGAAGCAGAAATTCCATCAATTTTTGGTTCAGCACTATAGCTTATTTTATAGTTTTTATCCTTTGAAAGAAAATTTAAAATTTTTTTTTCAAAATTAAATAAATCTTCCTCTGTAAATGCATTTGCCAAAGAAAGCATTGGAACTTTATGTAGGGCCTTTTTAAAATTTTTAGAAGGTTTATAGCCCACAGAGACAGCAGGTGAATTTTTTGATTTTAAAAAGTTATATTTTTTCTCTAAATCAATGATTTCTAACTTTAATTTGTCATATTCCCTGTCGGAAATAAGTGGTTCGCTTTTTACATAATAGTTCTCATTATATTTTTTTAATTTTTTAATATAATTTTTGTATATATTTTGTATGTCTTTTTTTTTCATCTCACTCTAGTAGAGATTTAAATTTTTTTAATATTGATTTATTTTTTTTACTTTTATTTTTTTTTTGTTTTTCATATTTTTTATTAAATACCAAGTATGATTTCTCATACCATTCTGATGACTGATAATTATATCCTAGTAGACTTGCATATTTTTTGGCCTCATCTTTTAATCCAATAGTATAATAAACCTCCACTAGTCTATGCAATGCCTCTTCCGTATAAATTGTTGTATCATAATCATCTATAACAGTTCTGAATCTGTTGATTGCTGGTATCCATTTTTTTCTTTCAAAATAATACCTTCCTATATACATTTCTTTTGATGCCAAAGTATCGTTTATTAAATCAATTTTAAACTCAGCATCTAAAGCATACTCTGTATTTGGATAATCTTTTATTATTAAAGAAAATGTGTCTTTTGCTTTTACTATCGTTTGTAAATCTTTTTTCTCATCTATTATTTGCTCGTACCAACAAAGTCCTAACAAATAATAAGCATAATCTAAATTTTCATGATAAGAGTAAACTTTTATAAATCTTTGTAATTCCAATATCGCATCCTCATAATAGTCTTGTGAGTAAAAAGAATATGCGGCCATTAGAGAAGATTTTGGGGCCCATTCCGATTGTGGAAATAAAGTTTCTGCTTCATTAAATTTTTTAGCGGCAAATATAACATCGCCTTCTTTTAAAGATTTTAAACCTTCTTCGTAAGCCTCTAAAACTTGAAGATCTAAGTCTTTTTCTAAAATAACAGATTTTTTTGAATTATCTTTTCCACATGAAACTAAAAGTACAAGAACAATTATTAACAGAAAAAACTTAGAAATATTCATATTAAATTTATACTGATTTAATATTATTTTTTAAAGATATCTTTATATTTATGCAATTGACTTTAACAGTTGTCTGTTAATTAGTGTGTGTGAAAGGTTTTTTTCTTTAATTTCCAATATAGAAAAATTTTCTTTATTTTGGAATACTTTTCTCAATAACTGATTGGTTAGATAATGTCCTCCTTGAGAACATTTTACCGATGCTACTATTCTGTAACCTGAAGTATATAAATCTCCAATACAATCAAGTATTTTATGGTTTACAAATTCTTTTTTGTTCCTCAACCCTTCTGGATTTAATATTTCTGCACCTTTAACAACGACAGCATTATCTAAACTCCCTCCTTTTGCAAAACCATTATGTCTAATTTTTTCAATATCTTCATATAAACAATAAGTTCTAGAATTATAAACATCTTTCAAATCATCTTCGTATACCTTAACTTTATTTCTTTGATTTCCAATGATTTCATTTTTATATTTCAATTGGAAATCAATATCTAAACTCAGAGTAGAGGGCTTTACAGAAATAAATTTGTCTCCCTCTGAATACTCAACTTCTTTGTTTATTTTAATTATTTTAATCGGTGAGTTGCTCACCTGAATTTCTGCTAATAAAATTTTTTCAATAAATTTTTTTGCGGAGCCATCTAAAATTGGAACCTCCTCATTATCAATTTCTATCAAGGCATTGTCTATACCAAGACAAAAAAGGGCACCCATTAAATGCTCAATTGTTGAAACTTTTACTCCAAACTCATTTGATACAGTCGTATTTAATGAAGTGTTAGTTACGTTAGCAAAATTTGGATAAACAATATTATTCTTTTTAACATCAACCCTTTTAAATACTATACCAAAATCAGGTTCAGCTGGTTTAATGCAAACGTTTACATTTTTTCCACTATGAAGAGCCACACCACTAAATGAAGCTGAATTTTTAATTGTCTTTTGAGTTAAATATGTCACAAAGAACTTTTAATTGTAAATTTACTGAATTAAAAAACAACAAATGTTACGAGAAAAAACAAGATTAACTAAATAATTGAAAAAATCTTTCAAAAAAACCTTTCTTTTTTTGATTTTTTGGAATTAATTTTACTTCATTATCATTAAAACCACTCTGAACTTTGTGAGCTATTTCATCTAACTCAAAATTTTCACTTTCTGAGAGAGATTTCAAATAATTTTGATCTATACAATCACTTACTTTAATTTGATATCTTTCAAGGATATTGTCTATCTCTTTTAATAATTTAATTGAAATAGATTTAAATTGCACCTCAATACTAATTTTATCCCCATTTAGATTATCTTGAAAAGATGAAAAAAATTTTTTATCAACTACTAGACCATTCAGAAGAATATGTAAAATTTTCTCCTCTGGATAGTTTTCTGTGAAAATATCTTTTGCATTGGTAAGTAATTTTTGAATATATTTTTTATCAAGGATTTTATTGTAATTTTTATCTTTAATACTAAGACTAATATTATTTACCTTATTATTATTAATTATTAAGCATACATTATTTATAAAATTACCACTTAACTTTTCAACTTTAAATATGTTCTCTTCAAGAAATTTATTTAAAGAAATATAATTGATTTCTTCCGACTGATTATCAAATTTAATACTTTGTTTATATAGGTTAATTAGTTTTTTTGTGTCATATAAAAATATCTGAAATCTATTTGGGGTTACAGATAAATATGTTTTTAACTCATCAACCATTTATTATTATATTATTTTCAACTCTTGCATCTATTACTTTAATATCTTTGAAATTTTTATTATTGATAAATTCAAAAACATTATTCAAATTTTGTTTAATATTTTCTTTAGGTAACTTAATTAAAGTATTGTTTTTTAATTCTAAATCCCATCTTTTTGATGGAAAAAAATAAAAATGTTTAATCAAATCATATGAAATTTTAGACTCATCAACTAAATACTTTAGATTTAAAAAATCTTTTGCTTCAGGATTACCAAAGATAAATGGCAACTGTGTATTTAAATTCTCATTTTTAAGATATTTTCCATTTGAACCAATAATTGATATTTTCCCTTCATGATTTGTTCTAGCTAAAAATTCAGTCTTTTCGATGTTAATATCTAATGTAGATGGATATCTCTTATATACTTCATGTCTCTCAATAAAAGCAAAATTGCTAAAAATGTTATTTATATCTTTGTCATTAATAAAAAAAATATTTTTTAATTTTATATCTTGCAAACTTTGTAAAATAATTTTTTTTTCATAATCATTTAAACCACTAATGTTAATATCTTTGATTTCACTAAATTTAATATTTTTTAAATCAATATTATTTATTGAACCTAGTAATAGTAGTAAAAAAAAATAAATAAAAATTATTTTACTTTTTTTCCGATGCATCTTTCAACATCCATTCAACTAACTTTATAAAGTTTATACCCTTATAAGCTGCAATCTCAGGTACTAGAGAAAGTTTTGTCATTCCTGGTTGTGTATTAATTTCTAATAAATAAAAAATTCCATTGAAATATTTGAAATCTGAGCGTGTAATTCCAGAACAACCGATTTTTTTATGAGCTTTATAAGCTATGTTCATTACTTGGTTTAATTTATCTTTGGGCAAATCCACAGGGATGATATGTTTAGTTTTTGCTTTAGCATCATATTTAGCTTTATAATCATAAAATTTTCTCTTTGGTTTTAGTTCAATAGCACCTAATTTTCTATCCCCCATTATTGCAACCTGTATTTCTCTACCACCGATAAACTCTTCAACCATAATTTTTTTATAGTTTTTAATTAAATTTATAATCTTAGTAATATTTTTTTCTTTACATATATAAACATTTACACTGGATCCCTCGTTTAAAGGTTTTACAACTACTGGAAAATTAAAGCTTTTTTTAATTTTTTTAATTAACTTAAATGTAGATATGTCATAAGAATAAATAATGTATTTAGGAGTCTTAATTTTATTTTTAATAAAAATTTTTTTAGAAATCTCCTTATCCATTGCTATTGAAGATGAGATTACTCCAGAATGAGTGTATGGAATTTTAAATCTTTCTAAGATGCTTTGAATATATCCATCCTCACCAAATTGACCATGCAATGCATTAAAAATTACACTAGGTTTAAAAATTTTAATAATTTTTGTTAAATTATTATCTGGCTCGCAAATTTTAACTTTATAACCATTTTTTTTAAGTTCCTTGCCAACCTGCAACCCCGTATCAAGACTAATAAATCTTTCTTTAGAAATTCCACCTGACAATATTAATATTTTTTTTTTCAATTTATTCTAATATTTTAATTTCTGTTTCTAATTTAATTCCTGTCCTTTTAAAGACACACTCTGAGACAAAATTTATTAATTTTCTCATATCTTCAAACTTAGCATTACCTTTATTTACAAAAAAATTACAGTGTTTTTCAGAAATTGACGCATCTCCAAAAGATTTTTCTAACGGTACAGACTCTTTGATTAGTTGCCAAACTTTTTTTTCTGTTAGATCTTTTGGATTTTTAAAAGTACTACCACTTGTTTTAATTTTTGTTGGTTGGGTTTGTTCTTTTTTTTCTTTTAATAAACTCATCTCACTTTTGATAACATTCTTATCTTTTTTAAAACCCTTGAATGATGCGCTCAGAAAAATAAGATCATCAGATAAACCACTATCTCTATATTTAAAATTAATCTCTTTCGAAGGTATAGTGATAACTTGACCAGATTTATTGACTGCCTGAATTGAAATAAGAATATCTTTAAATTCTCTTTGAAAACAACCTGCATTCATTTTAATGCCTCCACCTATTGTACCAGGTATACACGAAAGAAATTCAAAACCACCTAAACTATTTTTCATTGCAAATTCAGATAATGATTTATCTGTAACTGCACTACCAGCCACAATAATTTCTTCAGAATGCAAAGAAATATTGTTAAAATTTTTCGAAAGTTTTATTACAACTCCATCAAATTTATTATCTGATATAAGGGTATTGGAACCCGCTCCTAATACAAATATTTTTTCTTTATCTTGAATTTTTTTAAGAAATTTAATCAATTCTTTTAAATCACTTGCCTTATAGAAAGCTTTAGTTTTACCTCCTATATTAAACCAATTTTTTTTTTTTAGATCATAATCTAACTTTAAATTATTATTAAATTCTGATACCAGCTCCTTTAAATCAATCTTCATTATAATAATTTAGGTAATTCTCGCATCCAGCTTGAAATTGTACCCGCCCCCATTCCTATAACAATTTTTTTTCCAAAAATGTTTGCTTTAATAAATTTTGCTAATTGAAATCTATCATCTACTAAAAATAACTGGACTCTTGAGTTTTTAATTATTTCTTTAGCAAAATTTATATAACTAAATCCAAGCTTTAATTTTTCTCCAGCAGTATAAATTGGAAACAAGATAACTTTATCTGCATTTTTAAAAGCGTAGGTAAATTCTTTTTTTAAATCTTTTAATCTTGATACTCTATGCGGTTGAAAAATACATATTTTTTCATAATCTTTATAAACATTTTTTACACCATCCAGCACTTCTTTGATTTCTGTGGGATGATGAGCATAATCATCATAAAAATCTACATTATTAAAGTTGAAAATTTTATTAAATCTTCTTTGAACTCCTTTAAAATTTTTAAGTCCTTTTTTTATATTATTTATTGGTAGACCGACAGTTAAAGCTAATGCAGCCGCAGCTACAGAATTTTTAATATTATGAGTTCCTAATAAAGGAATTTTAAAATTTTTAATTAATTGATTTTTTTTATTAGGTAATTTTATATTTAGGTCAAACTCAGAGTACTGTTTTAATTGTTTTATATTTTTAATACAAAAATTTGATTTGTTATCCAAACCATATGTATAGAAGTTTTTATTTTTAATATTTTTAATCAAATTTTTGTTATTTTTATCATCTAAACAAATAAATGATTTTCCAAATGAAGGAACCTTACCTACAAAGTTTTCAAAATATTTATTTAATTTATCCATACTACCATAATAATCCATGTGCTCTCGATCTATATTGGTGATGATTGAATATGTTGGTGGTATGAAAACAAAACTTCCATCTGACTCGTCTGCCTCTAATATAGACCAATCACTTTTCCCAAGCTTTGCAGAATTATTAATTGAATTTATTACTCCACCATTGATTATTGTAGGATCAATTTTTGTTTCTTGAAATATAGATGCTATTAAAGAAGTTGTCGTGGTTTTACCGTGTGATCCAACTACCACAATATTTTTTGTTAAAGAAACAATATTGGCAAGCATTTCTCCTCGTTTATAAATGGGTAATTGTTTTTTTTTTGCTACAACAAGCTCAGGATTATTTTTTTTAATAGCTGAAGATATAACCAGTATAGTTCCTTTATTAATATTTTGTTTCTTGTGTCCAATAAAAACTTTTATTTTTTCTTTTCTTAATCTTTCAATATTTTTATTATTTGAAATATCGCTTCCTTGAACTCTAAAACCTTTGCCCTTCATTATTAATGCTAAGCCACTCATACCTATTCCACCTATTCCAACGAAGTGTATCAGTTCTGATTTTGCTAATTTAATTTTCATTAATAATTTTTAATATTTTTTGATTAACATTATTCCAAGTATTTTGATAATTTAATTTCTGTAAATTATTTTTTTTTGTCATGTAATCCTGACTTTTATTTGTCAATTTTAGCAAAAATTTCTCAAATTTTTGATCATCAAAATTTTTTTGATCAATTATCCAGCAACAATCTTGTTCCTCATAGTATTTTGCATTTTCATATTGATGATTATCTTTTGAAGATGGAAGTGGTATTGCTATAAATGGAATATTTAAAAAAGATAGTTCGGCTAAACTTGATGCTCCAGCTCTTGTTATGCATAAATCTCCTTCTTTTAAAACTTCACTAAGATTGTGATCAAAACTGAAAACTCTACTTTCAATATTATTTTGAAAATAGAAATCTTTTAAAAAATTTATATTTTTCTCACTTGTTTGATGAATAATTTTTATAGATGCTTGTTTTGCTACAGCAACAAAAGATTTATTTAAAAGCTCATCAAAGATTTTTGCACCCTGACTACCTCCTATAATTATAATTGTAAATAAATTATCCTGTTTTTGATGCTTACTAGTCTCATAATATTCTTTTCGTATCAAAGGTTTAATAGTAATTAATTTGTGATTAATTCCAGATGGTAAATTAATTAAATTCTTTGAATAACATATTAATTTTCTTGAAAAATTTAAAAAAAATTTATTTGCTCTTCCAAGAACCATATTGGGTTCAATTAGAAAAATATTAATTCCCAATATTTTTGCTGCTAAACATATTGGCAAAGACATATAGCCACCTGTTGAAATTAAAATTGAAATATTATTTTTTTTTAAAACAAAAAAAGATTTGATAGTTAGAAATAATATTTTTAATAGGGAAAAAGGAAACAGAAAATAATTATTTAATTTTGGAGTATTGATTACTAATACGTTAAAATTCTGATCTATATAAGAAAGACCTCTTTTATCAGTAGAAATTAAAATTTCATGAGTATTCTTTAAGTGATTATAAATTGTAATTGCTGGAACCACATGACCGCCGGATCCGCCTGTGGAAATTAAAACTTTTTTTGTCATTTATTGGGTTATTTTTCTTTTTGTTAAATTTAAAATTATACCAGCCAATATTGATGTACTTATTATCGATGAACCACCATAACTTAGAAAAGGTAATGTCATTCCAGTGGTTGGAAATAATCTTATATTAACGCCAATATGGATAGTGGCTTGCATTAATATTAAACTACTGGATCCGATTAAAATGAGTTTAGCTTTGTCATTTGTCTCAAAACTTATTTTTTTAAAAACCATATAAATTAAGATCAGAAATAATAACAATATCAACATTATGGCAACAACACCAAACTCTTCAGAAATTACCGAAATAATGTAATCAGTATGGGCTTCAGGAACTCTATTTTTAAGAATTCCTTCACCTATGCCTTTTCCAAAGAAACCTCCGCTTGTAATTGAATCTATTGCTTTATCAGATTGAAAATTATGAGTACCTGTTTCTCTATTGAAAAATGAAAAAATACGTGCTTGGATATAATCAAACCTGGGAACATAAATAACAAGATAAGCAAGCAAAGATGCGCCAATAATAAATATTGTTAAAAGGATATATATATTAATTCCTGATGTGAAGATTAGAGTTGCCCAACAAAATACCACTAATAAAGTTTGACCAATATCTGGTTGAGCTATTAAAAGTGAAGAAATGATAGATATCAAAATAATTGATATCAAATACTTAAATAAAATATTTGTTTTAATGTCACATAAAATAATTGCTAAAATTATTACCAAAAATGGTTTTAGAACTTCTATGGGTTGAAATCTTGGTAAGAAAAATAAGTCTATCCATCTTTTAGAGCCTTTAACTTCAATACCGAGAAATGGCACTAAAAATAGAGAAATAAGTGAAATAAAAAAAAGAAAAATAGAGTATTTGTATAATTGGTCTGAATTTAAAGAGGAGAATATAAAAATAAGAAATATTCCAATTAACACATAAATCAAATGTTTAAAAAAAAAGAAATAATTGTTCGTATCTAATTTGTCAGAAGCTATTAGAGAAGTTGATACTAAAGAAAAAAATAATCCAATAGTAAATAATAAGCTTATTAGAAAAAAAATTGATTTATCTATGTTTTTCCACCATTGATAATAAAATTTGTAAACAATTCTATCGCTTTGCATTTATATACTTTTTAATTATTTGATTAAAATAATACCCTCTATCTTCAAAATTTTTGAAACTATCAAATGAAGCTCCAGCCGGGCTAAAAAAAATAATATTTTTTTTAAGGTTGTGACTATTAATTTCTGAAAAAATAGCTTTAAGTGTATTTTGTAAATTACTGAAGCTTTTTACTTTTATTTTATTTTTTAAAATTTTCAAAAATTTCTTACTATGTACTCCAAATACAAAAGCTTTTAAATTTTTACTCTTTATTTTCGATAACTTAAATTTGTCTCCTTTTTTGGGAATTCCTCCTAAGATCCAATAGGCATCACTTAAATTTTTTAATACATTTTCTGAGGAAGCAAAACTTGTAGATTTTGAATCATTAATAATTGTTAAGTTATTTTTATCAAAAATAATTTGTTGTCTAAAATCTAGACCTTTAAATTTATTAATAGTTTTAATTAATTTTTTCTTATTAAGTTTTAATTTTAAAGCAATTTTTAGGATGAATGATAAATTTTCTTTATTACCATCAGAGATAAAATATTTGTTAGTAATTTTACTAATCTCTTTATTTAAATTCGAAGCATCAACTTTATAAATTTTCGCTTTATATTTACCTTTATTTATTTCTTTAATAATTAGATCATCATCTTTTTTAACATAAGCAAAAGATCCACTCGTTTGAGATTTTAATAGTTTAAATTTTGCATTTATATAATTTTTAAAAGATTTATGTCTTTCAATATGATCTGAAGTAATATTAAGAATTGCTGCATATTTTGATTTAAAAATTTTACTATAATCTAGCTGATATGAAGAAGCCTCTATTACGAAAACTGTTTTCTTTGTAATGTTTTTTTCTGATAATGCTGGATTACCAATATTCCCAATAAGCCTAGAGTCTTTATTTTGATCAATCAAAACATCATGTAATATTTTGGCAGTTGTAGATTTACCATTAGTTCCTGTAATCGTAATATTTTCATTGTCATAAAATGAAAACAAAACATCTAGATCAGTATGAATTTTTTGAAAATTTTTCTTTAAAAAATTTGATAATTTACATTTTGCAATATCAATACCTGGACTAATAATAATTATATCAAAATTAATTTTTTGTATTTCTTTTAAACTAATTATTTTATTTTTAAGTTTTAATTTAATTTTTTGATTGTCATCATACAAATATACATAAGACTTGTTTTTTAAAAAATTATAAGATGAAATGCCGCTCTTTCCTAAACCATAAATTAATATTTTTTTTCCTAAAAAAATATTATTAAATATTTTCATTATCTTAATTTCAATGTAGCTAAACCAATCATTGCTAAGATAATAGAGATAATCCAAAACCTAATTACAACTGTTGACTCTGGCCATCCCTTTTTTTCAAAATGATGGTGAATAGGTGCCATTTTAAAAATTCTTTTTCCGGTAAGCTTAAAAGATATTACCTGAACCATTACTGAAACCGCCTCTAATACAAAAAGTCCACCCGTAATTGCCAAGACAATCTCATGCTTTGTAATAATACCTACAGCACCCAAAGAACCACCAAGAGATAAAGAGCCTGTGTCACCCATAAAAATTTTAGCAGGTGGAGCATTAAACCATAAGAAACCTAAACAAGAGCCAATAATCGCTCCACAAAAAATTGCTACTTCTCCAGTTCCTTCAATATATGGAATTTGTAAATAATTTGAAAATACGATGTTTCCAGTAACATAACTTATAAAGGCAAAACAGGCTGCAACTAATATTACAGGCACTGTTGCTAGACCATCTAATCCATCAGTAAGATTTACAGCATTTGATGAGCCTATAATTACAAATATTGCAAATGGTATAAAAAACCATCCAAGATTTATGATTAAATTTTTAAAAAATGGAAAATATAAATTATTTAAATCTTGATAATCATTTAAATAAATAAAAATACTAACTCCAACAATTGCTAATATTATTTGTGAAGTTATTTTAAACTTTGAAGAAATTCCTGATGAGTTGCTATATTTAATCTTCTTAAAGTCATCATATGCTCCCAATAAACCAAAAGTTATTGCTATGTAGATACAAAATAAAATATTAATATTTGATAAATCTGCCCAAAATATTACTGATACCAATAAGCCGAATAAAATTATTAAACCTCCCATTGTTGGTGTACCAATTTTTTTTACTATATGATCTTTGGGTCCATCATCCCGGATTGGATTTAAAATTTTTTGTTTTGAAAAAAATTTAATGAAAGGACCTCCAATAATCAGTACAATAACCAATGAGGTGAAAAAAGATAAACCTGTTCTAAAAGTTAAATATTTAAATACATTTAAAAAACTAAAAATATCAACAAAATTTAATAAAAATTGATAAAGCATTTAATGCAATCCTTTCAGATCTTTAACTATGTCGTTGAATCCTGTCGCAAGTGAGGCCTTAATCATTAAATAATCATTATTATTTAAATCTTTTTTTATCAATTCAATAATTTGAGATTTGTTTAATAAAATCCTACCTTTTTTGGCTTTAGAGATACCTGCAAATATTATGGATGCCATTTTACCTTTGACAAATACCTTGTCTATCTTGGTTTGATTAATTATTGGAGCAATAGATTTATGAAGTTTTTTTGAATGACTGCCCAGCTCCAACATGTCACCAATTAATAAATATTTATTTGATTTTTTAGAGTTTATTTTATCAAAATTTTTTATTGCTGATTTCAACGATAAAGGATTCGAATTATAGCTTTGATCAATTAAATTAATTTTTTTGTTATTAAATTTTACCACAGAATGATCCCCTCTTCCTCTGGGAGTTTTGAAATTAAGAAAAATATTTTCATTAAGTTCAAATATATTTTTATAAATACTAATAACTGCTAGAGCAGAAAGTGTATTGTATACATTGTTTTGGAAATCGTTTGATAAAGTGAAAAACTTTTTTTTATTGTTTAATCTAATTTGAATTCTAAATTTTTTTCCAAAGGGTTTTATATTAATTAATTTTATATTTGCTTTCTGACTTTCAATACCAAAAGAAACTACTTTAATTTTCTTTTCTTTGGCAATTTTTTTATGTAATTGAAAAAAATTATCATCTGCATTTAATACAAGATATCCAAAACATTTTATATTGTTAATAATTTCAGATTTTGCCAAAGCGATCTGTTTAATATTTTTAAAATTTTTAGCATGTGCATAATTTATATTTGTTATTACTCCAACATCTGGTTCTATTATTTTTGATAAATAATCAATTTCACCTTTTTTATCCATTCCAACTTCTAAAATTCCAAATTCATCATTTTGTTTTAAATTAAAAAGACTCAAAGGAACTCCAAATTTATTGTTATAGGATTTTGGAGAAATGCTTACTTTTGAAATTTTGCTTAATGTATTGCCCAATAATTCTTTAAGTGTAGTTTTGCCACAACTACCTGTGATAGCTATAATATTTGTATCAATACTTTTTCTAAAAGTTTTTGAAATGTCTGTTAAAAATTTTAAGGTATTTTTTACTTTAATCTGACGACTTTTATTTAATCTATTTTGGATTTTGTTTACTACAGCTAAGGATGCTTTTTTCTTGAATGACTGTTTAACAAATTTGTTACCATCATTTTTTTTTCCCTTTAAAGCAAAAAAAATATCATTTTTAGTAACTTCTTGAGAATTAATTCTAGCCGTTTTTAAAGATATAGAGGGAGATAATTTTTTAATTTTAGCTACTTCTTTAACCAAATTAAATTTTAAATTATCTGATAAATTATTATTTTTATTCTTAATGGCATTTAGAATTACTCTTCTATCTGAAAAGAAAATTTTCTTATTTCCAATATCTTGCGTTTTCTCATGGCCTTTTCCAGCGACTAACAAAATATCACCTGAATTCAAATTATGAATAGCTTTTGTTATTGCTTCTGCTCTATTAGATATTTCAGTAATTCTTTTTTTTTTAATTCCTTTTTTTATATCTCTTCTTATTTTTTGAGGGTTTTCAAATCTAGGATTGTCATTTGTAAGCATAATGCTATCTGCAAAATCACTCGCTATTCTTCCCATTTTTGATCTTTTATTTTGATCTCTATTTCCGCCACAACCAAATAGAAGTGTGATTTTTTTATTTGGAAATTGTTCTTTAAGATTTAAAAGACAAGTTTTTAGAGCATCAGGTGTATGAGCATAATCGAGAATTACCTTAGATTGATTTTTTATTTTACCAATTTTTTCAAACCTTCCCTCAACTGGTCTTAATTTTGGAATTGTATTTAAAATTTTATCCAAACTAACACCGCTATATTTTGCTGCAATTATTGCCATCAAAACATTTTTAAATTGTATTTTTCCAATTAAATTTAAATTCAGGTCCCTTATTGAATTATTTAATTTAACTCTTAGAAATTGCCCCTCTCCTTTAAAGTTATGATATAAAAGCTCCAGATTATTTTTCTTATCATTTAGTGTATGCAATTTTAATTTCTTATTAATTGTAATTTTTTTTATTTTTTTAAACTCTGGTATTGATTGATCCGTAATTACATTGCCTCTTTTTTGGATTAGATTTTCAAATAAATAAAGTTTTGCTTTTAAATAATTTTTTAAATTTTTATGATAATCAAGGTGATCCTGGGATAAATTAGTAAATATACCTGAATTAAACTTCAAACCATCTAATCTATTTTGTTTTAACCCATGACTTGAGGCTTCCATAATTACATTTTCTATTTTTTTAGTTTTTAACTTAATCAAAATTTTAGCCAATTTAATTGGATCTATTGTAGTATTAGATAAATTCAAATTAATTCTCTTTGATTTAACACCTAATGTGCCAATTGAAGCAACCTTTTTATTATTTAATTTTAATATTTGATAATAAAAATCAGCAACTGACGATTTTCCGTTTGTACCTGTAACTGCGATTAAATTTTTTGGTTTTTTATTATAAATTTTAAAAGCAGTTTCAGCTAATAATTTTCTAATATTATTTGTATAAATATATAAAATTCCATTTTGGAATTGATTTACCTTTTTTTCAGTTACAATAATTTTAGATCCTTTTTTAATTGCTTTAGGAATAAATTTATTACCATCAATAATATTTCCTTTGATTGCAAAAAAAATATTATTTTTTTTAATACTCTTCGTATCAAATGAAATTCCTGAAAAAGAATAATTTCTATAATTTTTATTTATGTTATGAAAGTAATTTCCTAGAAGCATAATTAATTAACCTCTATATATTTTGTGGCTAAAATAGGCCCAATTTTATCCATAACTTTTCCAGCTACCTCTACCGAGGTCCAACCAGCAGTATTATAAAGTGTACCTTTCCACCCTCCTTTTCTATGTCTATACTTATAATAATAATCTTTAGATTTTTTTGGCGTATCGAGCATAACAACAAAAACAAATTGTGGATTTGATGTTGGAAAAATAGAAGCAAAAGTATTTATTTTTGCCTCTGAATATGCTCCTCCCTCAGGTTGATCAGCGGTTCCTGTTTTTCCACCAATTTCATAATTTTGAACGTCTGCAAATTTAGCTGTTCCTTCCTCAGTATTTACAATTTTTCTTAACGCGCTAACAACTTGTTCTGAAATACCTCTATTTAATATTCTTTCATTTTTTTTATTAAAATTGTTTTCTTTATAAATTAATGTTGGGTTAATTTCATAACCACCATTTGATAGAACAGAATAACCTTTTGCTAATTGAAGAATTGTAGTTGCTATTCCGTGTCCAAAGGAAGCTGTAGCCAATCTGCATTTTCCAAAATCATAATTTTTTTGAGGAGCAACTTCTTCAATATCAAAATCAATATCACTTAACACGCCAACTTTTTCTAAAAATAATTTGAATTTTTCTGCACCAATTTTTTGAGCAATTCTGACAGATCCTATATTTCCAGATCTAACTAAAATTTGCTCAGCAGTTAAATCTGATGGTATTTCATTGTCGTACTCACCTATCCTGTATTTGTCACATTTAATTGATTTGGGTAAATCTAAAAATTCAGTCTCTGGTTTAATTACCTTTTCATTTAAGGCGCTAGCAAAAGTAAATGCTTTAAATACAGACCCAAGTTCATATGTCCCTTTAGTTACCCTGTTAATATAATTTACATCTGTAATATTTTGTCTTTCATTTGGATTGAAATCTGGCAAAGAAACTAACGATAAAATATTGCCATTATTAACATCCATTAAAATAGCTGCACTACCTTTGCTTTTAAAAATTTCCTGATATTTAATTAATTCTTTTCTAATTAAAAATTGAATATCTTTATCTAAAGTAAGTTTAATTGACTCTTTAGATTTTCTAAGTTCATCATTTAAAGATTTTTCTAATCCAGAAATACCATTATTATCATTATCTATCTGACCTAAAACATGACTAAAAAGATTTTTTTGTGGATACATTCTTAAAACTCTTTCCTCTGGAACTAAAGATTTGTCCCCTAATTTCATTATTTTTTCATAATTTTCTTCTGAAATTTTCTTCTCTAAATAAAAAAATTTCTTAGTTTTTATTTTTTTTTTAACTTCAGCAAAATTTTTATCAGGAAAAATAATATTTAAACTTAGAAGTAATTTTTTTTCATTGATTATATCTGAAGTTTTTAAACCAATATCAATCGATTTAACTGTCTTTGCTAGATAATTTCCATTAATATCAATGATGTCTGCTCGATAAAGCTGATTTTTTGATGCAGGAAGATTATTTATTTTTTCAAATTTACTCTTTCGTGAACCTAAGTGAACAAGGTGTATTGTGTAAATCAAATATATAATAAAAAAAACAAAGAAAATAAATGCTACACGATTAAATTGAATATTTAACCCATTCTCTTTTTTCTTAAATATAAAATCGCTTTTATAGTCTTCTATGGTTAATCTAGATTTATTATCAGCCATTACTCTTTAATAATTTTAAAATTTTGGATCTTATTTATATCATCTGAAATATTATAGATTTTTATGTCGTTAATATTTTTTTGAATTAACTCATCCTCAAAATACTGTGATTGATATTCGAGTAATCTTTCTGCAGAACTTAAATAATCATACTCCAAGGATATATTTTCAAATTCAGACTTTAAAACTCTAATATTCTCTTTTGCTGTAAATATTTCATCTTCGATCTGTTTAGTCGTATTTTTTATTATTGCAGTTGATAAGACTAAAAAAAAAATTACAGCTGCTAGAACAAATTTTTTCATAATTTGTATCCATAATTTTCAATTTCAATATAATTTTTAAACTGCTCCTCTATATCAGTATCAAAATTATAAAAATCAGTTTTTTTTATTGCATATCTAAATTTAGCAGATCTGGATGGTGGATTTTCAATTATCTCTTCATCCGAAGGAGTTATTGGTTTTTTTTGTATTAAGTTAAATAATGTATCTGCTTGTTTTACAACAGGGCTATATCGTGAAATACTTTTATTTTCGGAGAGACTTTTAAAAAAATATTTTACTATTTTATCCTCTAAAGAATGAAATGTAACTACCCCTAAAATCCCTCCTTTTTTTAACACTTTAGCAGCATTAATAAGTCCAAAAATTAGCTCACTTATTTCTTTATTTACAAATATTCTAAGAGCCTGAAATACCTTGGTTGCATTATGAACTTTGAAATTTTTCCTTATTTTTGATTTGTCAATAATTTCTACTAATGATTTAGTATCAATTTTATTTTTAGATCTCTCTTTAATAATATTTCTTGAAATATATTTTGCTTCTTTTTCATCTCCAAAAAATTTAAAAATTTTTTCTAATTCCTTTTGATCAAGTTTATTAATTGCATCATCTGCTGAATAACTATTTAATCCCAATTGCATATTTAATTGACCATCAGCATCGAAAGATAATCCTTTTTTTGGATCTTTAATTTGAGTGTAGGAATAACCGAGATCAAAAATTACTCCTCTTATATTTTCATTTTTAAGCTTTAAATTATTTAATTGACTAAATTTAATATTTTTAAAAATAAATCTATCTTCAAAGTTTTTTTTTAATTGAGTAGCAATTTTTTCACTCTCTTTATCTCTATCAAGAGCTATTACATTTGTATTTTCAAAATCTAAAATTTTTTTGGTATAACCGCCTTGACCGAATGTACAATCGATAAATGTGCCACCATGTTGAGGGGAAATAACGCTAATAATTTCTTTTAGCAGCACCGGATAATGCTTTTGCATTTTCGATACTATGGTGGCGTCCATTTATTTCTTTGAAGACCATTAATTTTTTTGTCTTCTTAAGAATGCTGGTATTTCAAGATCATCTTCTTCCTCTTCATCTGATGTCAGTAAATCTTTAGGGCTTGAATTATCAGTTTCTGAACTAAATAAATCTGGTGCATCTGAGTCAACTCCGAATTCTTTTAAATCATTAGAAGTTTCTTCTTCGTTGTTAATATCTTGATGATCTTCATGGGTAGTTTCCATAGCTTCTTGAGCAAAAGATTTCTCCATTTCATTAACTGAACTATCTTCAACTATACTTTCGCTCTCCATGCTAGCATTTTGAACAATTTCTTCATTCATCATTTGATTATGAGAGCTTTCAGTTTGCTGTTCTTGAATAATCTCATTTTCAAGCTTTAAGGCATTAGCACCATGTGTAATTGGATTTGATTTTGTTGTGTTTGAAAAATTGAAAGATTGAGAGGATCCAATATTTGAAAAATCAGAGTAACCAGGATTACGGTTTTGAATTCGGTGAACCATATTTACTACTGATTTTGACTCAGGCTGTTGCCCATCTAATGATGTTGCAACAATTGAAACTCTCATTTTTCCATCAAGTTCTGTATCGGTAATTGCACCAATAATTAATTCTGCTTCAGGATCAACTTCAGCTCTAACTTTATTTACAGCCTCATCAACTTCAAAAAGTTTAAGATCTTTACCGCCGGTAATATTTACCAATAAACCCTTCGCACCTTTTAAAGTATAGTCATCTATTAATGGATTGCTAATTGCCATCTCTGCTGCTTTAAGAGCTCTACCTTCTCCTTCAGCTTCTCCTGTTCCCATCATAGCTTTACCCATCGCTGCCATAACAGTTTCAACATCAGCAAAATCTAGGTTAATTAAACCAGGTCTAACCATTAAATCTGTTATACTTTGAACACCATGCATCAAAACATTATTTGAGAGATTAAATGACTCCTCAAAAGTTGTCTGTTCGTTGGCTATTTTAAATAAATTTTGGTTAGGAATAACAATTATTGTATCAACATGTTTTCTTAACTCTTCCAACCCTTGTTGTGCTCTTCTCATTCTAGAGGGGCCTTCGTATAAAAATGGAAGAGTCACAACACCTACAGTCAGTATATTTAATTCTTTAGCAGCTCTTGCGATGACATGGGCAGCACCAGTACCCGTTCCACCACCCATACCGGCTGCGATAAAAACCATGTTTGCACCTTGCAGTGTATTAACAATATCATTTAAAGACTCATCAGCTGCAGCTTGACCAATATCAAGTTTTGCACCTGCTCCTAAACCTTTTGTTAAATTTAAACCTATTTGAATTCTTGATTTTGCTTTACTTAACTTTAAATCCTGAGCATCTGTATTAACTGCAATAAATTCTACTCCTTGCATGTTGTTTTCAATCATTTCATTAATTGCGTTTCCACCTGCTCCACCAACACCTAATACTAATAGTCGTGGTTGTAATTCTTTTATCTCTGGTGTTTTAAAGTTAATTGTCATCTTATTACCCCTCATTGTTGTTTAAGCGTTTTTCCCATTTAAGACTTGCTCGATTAATATTAGCTTTTTTTCTTGCTGTTATCTTAAATTTTTCAAATGCTTTTGGTTCCCAAATTTGGAAGGTTTGACCTTGCCCAACAAACAATATGCTATTTTTAATTTTAGCGTGTTTTAATAATTTAGATGGAAGTGTTATTCTACCCTCACTATCAAATTGTAAATTAATACTCTCAGCTAAAATAGATGTAGCAAAATAATCTCTTTTTTCCTCAAAAGGGTTTAAGGAATCTATTACCGAAGAAATTTTTTCAATTCTGTCTTGAGAACAAGCTTCTAATGAAAAATTATTGAAAGACGGATAACAAATAACTCCGTTGTATCCTAAATTTGATAAGTGTGACCTAAAACTAGCAGGCACAGATACTCTCCCTTTTTTGTCTAATTTGTTTTCGTATGTTGATAAAAACATAAAACATAAATTTTTTTCCCATTATATTGGGAATTTATGGGATATTATGGGTTTTATAACCATACGTCAATAGCTAATATTTTGATGCTATAATTCTTTAATATGGAAAGAAAATTGGCTCTAAAGTATAAAAATGAGAACAAACAAAGAAACTTATATTCGATAATTTAATAAACTAATTTTAGATTGTATATGTTGAAGGCCAGATAAACTATAAGCCGGGTTCTGTCCTTTAAACTTATCATTTGTCTAGGCTTTAAATCACTCTAAAGCTCAAGCAACTAACCCTGACGACTAGCCAAGGACGGCTTTTTGTTTTTCAACAGTGTCGTCTCTACTTAGTCTTGCTCCCAGTGGGGTTTTCCAGCGTTCATTGTTACCAATAGAACCGGTGCGCTCTTACCACACCTTTTCACCCTTGCCATGTTATGGCGGTTTATTTTCTGTGGCACTATCCCTAGGGTTTCCCCCGCCAGGTATTACCTGGCACTGTGTCCTTGTAGAGCCCGGACTTTCCTCTTTAAATTTTTTTTAAAGCGATAAGTCATTTATCTGGCAAATACAACTTATAAATAAAATTTAAAATTTCAAGTTAATTTTTTTAATTTTTTCACTAAGTTATTACTTATGACCAAGCACTCTAAATCAACAATACCATTAATCAATTCTTGTCTGAATCTTCTTTGAAATGCTTCTATTATCAATCTTGTATATTTAGTATCATAAATAGATTTTATTAAAGGATATCCTATTTTAGATAAATTTTTAAAAAATTTTAATTTATCTTTTTTTTCTATCTGTATTTTTCTTTTTTTTATAATTAAGTTTTGATTTAAATTATGCCAAATTCCAATTTTATATTTTGATAAATATTTCCAAGGAAATTTTTCACCAGGATCTTTTTTTCGATTTGGTGCAATATCTGAGTGCCCCAAGAAAGAGTATGGATTAATTTTATACTTTTGAATTAATAATCTACTTAATTTTAGCAAAGAATTAATTTGTTTTTTTGAGTATTTTTTGTATTTATTATCATGACCCGGATTACTTAACTCAATTCCAATTGAAAACTTGTTTATTGATTTAAATTTTTTCCAACATGAAATACCTGCATGCCACGCGGTGTATGACTCAGGAACTAAAATTAATATTTCACCATTATTTTTAATAAAATAATGGCAGCTAACTTTTGAGTTTTTATCAGTTAATTTATTTATTGCATCATTTTCCCTTTTCATTCCGGTGTAATGAAAGATGATGAATTTTATTTGTTTTCCTTTTCTTTTTTTCTTATCAAAATTTGGTGAGTAATTCAGAGTTGTATTCATTTTCAATTTAAATAACAATTTAGGCTACTTTATAGACATTTTGTTGTCATTTTTGTAAAATATTTCTTAATTTACTTTAAAATTTTATATATTATATAAACAGCTATGTTTAAAAAATTACTAATAATTTCTGCCATAATTTTATTGTCAGGGTTTAAAGCTAATGCAGGTTCAGATGGCGAATTAGTATTAAAAAAAAATCAACCCTCTGAAATTAAAGATTGTTTTGAGACGTTAAATAGAACTACTTTTGCTTTTAACCAAGCTTTAGACGGAGTTTTGTTTAAGCCTGTTGCAAAAATGTACAGAGTTTTACCCTCACCAGTTAAAAATGGAGTAAGTAATTCATTAAATAATTTATCAAACCTAATAACAATTCCTAATAATATTTTACAGGGAGATTTAAAAATGGCTGGAGTAAACTCTGGAAGATTTATTATTAATAGCACTGTAGGTGTCTTGGGGTTGATAGACGTTGCTGAACACTTGGGGTTTCCAGAATATGAAAAAGAAGATTATGGTCAAACGCTTGCAACAATGGGTGTTGGACCAGGTTGTTATTTGGTTTTACCAGTTTTAGGACCAAGTACAGTTCGTGATGCAACTGCATCACTTGCAAATTTTATGGGAGGAGATGCTTGGTATAATGTTACAGTTAAGAATGACACACAACATTTCAGTGACTTTGATTATTATGCTTCAGGAGTTATGTCTGGAATAGATTTTAGAGCCAAAAATTATGATGCAATTGAAAATCTAGAAAAAAATTCTATTGATTTTTATGCTTCAGTAAAAAGTTTATATTTACAAGATAGGCAGCAAAAAATTATAAATGCAAACAAAATCATTCAAACCCAAGATGATAGTGATTGGGAAGAAATAAAGTCCCAATAAATATTATTAAAATAATGAATTTTAAAAAAATTCTAATAATTATTTTTATTTTTAATATTAATTCAAATTTTGTTTACTCAATTGAACCGGATGTTTTTGTGCAATCAACTGTAAATAGAGCTTCTCAAATACTTTCAGAAAACATTTCAAGAATTGAGAAAATAAACAAATTAAAAGAAATAGCAAAAAAAACTGTGGATATAAAAGGTGTTGGATATTATTCATTAGGATCTGCGAGAAAAACCTTAAATGAAGATCAAAAAGAAAAATACTCTAAATTATTTGAAGCTTATTTTCTAAAAAGTTTCTCAAGCAGGTTGGCTGAGTATACTAATCCAGAAATAGAAGTTAACAATAAGCAAGTTTTGAATAAAAATTATACAATAGTAAATAGTATACTAGTTGGTACCTCAGAAAGGCCAGAAGTTAAAATTGATTGGAGAATTTATACAAAAAATCCTGATAATCCATTAATAAGAGATTTAATAATTGAGGGCCTTAGTTTAGCTAGAACTCAAAAAGAGGAATTTTCGTCAATACTAAATTCTAATGAAAATGATATTAATGCTCTTTTTAAAACATTAGAGGAATTTTCCAAAAATTAGTTAAGTTAGTGGTGGGCCCGCCAGGACTCGAACCTGGGACCAATACATTATGAGTGTACTGCTCTAACCAACTGAGCTACAGGCCCATCAAATTAGTTTAGTTATATCATTTTTTCAAAGTAATCAATTAAAGATAATTAAAATGGTGGGCCGTGTTGGTTACGCTCCAACTACCCCTGCAATGTCAATGCAGTACTCTACTATTGAGCTAACGGCCCAGAACTAGCTTTCTAAGAAACTTTTTAATTGTTTTGATCTACTAGGATGTTTCAATTTTCTTAAAGCTTTAGCTTCAATTTGTCTTATTCTCTCTCTTGTAACAGAGAATTGTAATCCAACTTCTTCCAATGTATGATCTGTGTTCATACCAACACCGAACCTCATCCTTAAAACTCTTTCTTCTCTAGGGGTTAAAGTAGATAAAATCTTTGTAGTTGCTTCTCCTAAATTAGATTTAATTGCTTGTTCAAGAGGCGCCAAAGCTTTTGTGTCTTCAATAAAATCACCTAAACTACTGTCTTCTTCATCTCCCACAGGCTTTTCAAGTGAAACAGGTTCTTTCGATATTTTCAAAACTTTTCTAACTTTATCTAATGGCATTCGAAGTTTTTGAGCCAATTCTTCTGGGGTGGCTTCTCTACCAAATTCACTTAAAATTAATCTTTGTGTTCTCACAATCTTATTAATTGTTTCAATCATATGAACAGGAATACGAATAGTTCTAGCTTGATCTGCAATTGATCTTGTTATCGCTTGTCTTATCCACCATGTCGCATAAGTTGAAAATTTATAACCTCTTCTATACTCAAATTTATCTACTGCCTTCATCAATCCAATATTTCCCTCTTGAATTAAGTCTAAAAATTGGAGCCCTCTGTTTGTATATTTTTTTGCAATTGATATAACTAATCTCAAATTAGCCTCTACCATTTCTTTTTTTGCTATTCTTGACTCTTTTTCTCCTTTTTGAATTCTACTAACTAATTTCTTAAAGTCTGTCACTGAAATTCCAAGTTTATAACTTATTTCAACTAGCCTCTCTCTTATATTTTTAAACTCATCTTTATTTTTATTAAAAAACTGCTTCCATATTGAATTAGTATCTAAAAACTTTTTAAGATTAGGATTAATTTCATTACCTAAATAAAATTTAATAAACTCATTTCTTGGTATATTGCTATCCATTGCTAGTCTAAGTAAATTACCTTCTAGGGATATTATTTTTTTATTTTCTAAGTAATGCTTTTGCACTAATTCTTCTAAAACTGATGGTGATAATTGCAAAGATTTTATATTTTCTAAGATATCATTTACAATTTTCTCATATCCTTTTTCCTTTGCTGGAGAGAAAATTTTTGCATCTAAAACACATTGAAGTTTTTCTTTTTGATACCTAATCAATTTTGTGTATTCCTTTGTAAGAGTATTAATTGTTTTTAAAACTTTGGGTTTAATTTCAGTCTCCATTGCAGCCAAAGTAGGATTAAAATCCTCATCCTCGTCTGATGAACCTTCATCTTTATCAGTTTCACCTGCATTTTTTTGTTTTGCACTTGGACCAGTGGTTTCATCTTCCATATAATTGGTATCAATATCAATAATTTCTCTTACTAAAATTTCATCTTTAAGAAGTTGATCGTTCCACTCAAAAAATTGTTGAGCAGTAACTGGGCTTTGAGAAAGTGCTATAAGCATGACATCTTTCCCCGCTTCAATTCTTTTTGCTATTGCTATTTCACCCTCTCTAGAAAGTAATTCAACTCCTCCCATTTCTCTTAAATACATTCTTATTGGGTCGTCACTTTTTTCTATTGTTTTTCCTTCTTCTTTGTTTAAGTTCTCTTTTTTTCTTAAAACTTTAAAATCAGATTTTTTTTCTACCAAAGAGATATTTTCATCTAGAATATGAATAAATGCTTGGGATAAATTTGCATCCGAAAGATTTCTTTTGCCAAGAGATTTGCTTAACTCTTCATAAGTTATAAAACCTCTATGAGTTCCTCGACCCATAAGTCTAGCAAATGATTTTGTAATAATTCTTTCCACAGTATTAAGAGTTAGGATGTCTTATATAATGTCAATTATATAAAAATCCATTACTAATTTGGTCGGTTTAATTGAGATTCTGCTTTTTTTTAAGCTCTTTTAACTCATTAAATGTAGACTCGCTCATATCCACAGAAAACTTCGATTCTAATTCCTGGATTCTGAACTCAAGATCATAATTCATCAAATCTCTAGAGATGTCCTCTAATAATTCTATTATTTTTTGATCATCATCAGATTGATTTTTTAAAATATGTTTGATTGGAGCAAATTTGTTTATTTTTTCAGTTAATTGAACATCTAAGTCAAGATCTTGAATTGTGATTTGAGAACTAGATTTCAATTTTTCGATAATCATTTCAAATATTTTTTTATTAAATTCAGTAAATAATTTAATATTTTCAAGCAAATGAATGTTTGCTTGCATCAAATCTAATTTGTTTATTATCAAGTATAATAAAGAAAACTCTTTTAACTCAACTCCAGTCAATGACTGACTTTCTTTAAAATATTTTTTCGTACTATCTAAAGATTTGATTTTTTTTATATAAAATCTTTTACTATTTTGATTGGAATATGGTGTTAGTTCAGAAATTTTTTCTAAAAAATATTCTAAAACATATTTTTTTATAAAATCATCTTTAATTGTATTTGCAATTTCTCTTAGTTTTTTCTCAAAAATAGCCATCGATGATGGATTGTTTTTAGTTTGTTTTTTATAATGACTAAAAATAAATTGATGAATTGATAATTTGCTCTGCTTTGTAAAATCTACAAAATTAGCCTTACCTTTTTTATTAACATAACTGTCTGGATCTTCTTTATCTGGCAAAAATAAAAACGAAATTTGTTTTTCTGGTTTAAGTTCCTTAATTGAATTTTCAGCAGCTCTTAAGGCAGCTTTATATCCACTTTCGTCACCATCGAAACAAATTATGATGTCATCAAAAAATTGGTTTAAAATTAAAATTTGCTTATCAGTTAAAGACGTACCAAGATTTGCTACTACATTTTCAATTCCGTTTTTACTCAGACCTACAACATCCATATATCCTTCGACTAGATAAATGTGATCGATTTTATTAGAGAGTTTCCTTGCTAAGTCTAAATTGTATAAATTTGATCCTTTTTTAAAAAAATTTGTTTCAGGCGAATTTATATATTTAGCTAAGTAATCTAAATTTTCAATTATTCTTCCACCTAAAGCTATTGGTTGACCTGAAATATTATTGATTGGGAATATTAATCGACCTCTAAATCTTTCCATATAAATTTTTTTTTTCTCATCTAAATAGAATAAACCAGTTTCAACTAAAGTTTGTTCAGTATAATCTTTCTTTAATATTTCAAAAAAATTTGGGTTTTTTTCTATGTACCCTATTTTAAATTTTTTCACTTCATCTTTGCCTAGTGATCTATTTTTTAAATAATCTCTAGCAATTGAATAATCCTCATTTTTTAAAAGTTCATTGTGATAAAAATCTACATAATTGCTAAAAATAGATTTATACTCATTCCATTTTTTCTCTCTTTCTTCATCTTGTTTTGAAAACATATATGGCTGCATACCTGCTAATTGAGCTAAATATTTAACTGCCTCACCAAATTTTAAATTTTGAGTTTTCATCACAAAATCAAAAATATTTCCATGTTCTGAAGTTGCAAAACAATGATAAAATTCTTTTTCATCATTTACGGTAAATGAAGGTGTTTTTTCATTTTTGAAAGGTGATAAACCTAAAAATTCTTTACCTCTTTTTTTTAAAGAAACAGTTTTTGATACTACCGTTGAAACTTTCAACCTATTTTTAATTTCATCAAGATATTCTTTTGGATATTTCATTATTTGTTTAACAATTCTTTAATTATTGATCCTGCTTTGGAAAAATCGATTTCGTCGGCATGAGTTTTTTTAAGTTCACCCATAACTTTTCCCATATCTTTTAATGAATTTGCTCCAATTTTTGAAATAACATTTGAACAAATTTTCTTTGTTTCTTCTTCACCTAGCTGCTTGGGTAAGAAACTGGTTAAAATATCATATTCATTTTGCTCAACCTCTAAAAGATCTGTTCTATTATTTTTTTTGTAAATATCTATTGATTCGCTTCGCTGCTTGACCATTTTTTTCAAAAGTTTCTTAATATCCTCATCATCAGTTTCTTTTTTATTAGGGCCTGACCTGTTAACAATATCCAAATCCTTAATAGAAGATAATATTAACCTATAGGTTGATATTTTATTTTTATCTTTAGATTTTAAAGCATTTTTATATTCGTTTTCGATAGTCTGTTTTAATGACATAATTTTTTAATCTACTTTAAAGAAAAAATTCTTCAAAAGAAAAATTGTTTTTTTACAATTTTATAATACATCTCTGTTGCGATAATAAAGCAATTATTGTATTAACCTTTAACTCATGAGTTGTAATTGATCAAAAAAGCAAAAAAAACTAACTCAAAAAAATCTCAAATCAATACAGGCATTTTAGTTCTTGAAAATAAAAAGGTATTTAGGGGAATTGGAATTGGACACCAAGGAGAAGCCACTGGTGAAGTTTGTTTTAATACATCATTAACAGGCTATCAAGAGATTATCTCTGACCCATCATATGCAGGTCAAATTATTAACTTTACCTTTCCACATATAGGAAATGTTGGAACTAATAAAGAAGATCATGAGTCAGATAAAATATGGGCCAGAGGAGTGATTATTAACTCTGAAATAACTTCACCATCAAATTATAGATCATTCCTGCATTTAGATTCTTGGTTAAAAAAGAATAAAATTGTTGGAATTACTGGCTTAGACACCAGAAGTCTTACAAACTTTATAAGAGATAAAGGGGCACCTAAGGGAACAGTATCTTATTCAAAAAATGGAAAGTTTAATATTAGTAAACTAACTAATAATACAATTAAATGGAGTGGATTAAAAAATCTAGATCTTGCACAAGTAGTTTCAACTAAGAAAAATTATACTTGGAAAGGTCTTCAAACCTGGAAAAAAAAGACAGGATATAAAAAGAATAATAAAAATTTATTTCATGTAGTTGCAGTTGATTATGGAATAAAAAAAAATATATTAAGATATTTCTCTGATTACAACTGTAAGGTTACTGTTGTTTCTTGTAAAACAACTGCACAAAAAATACTAAGTTTGAAACCAAATGGAATTTTTTTATCCAATGGACCAGGAGACCCAGCTGCAACAGGAAAGTATTCAATCGCTATAATTAATGAACTTATAAAAAACAATTTACCTGTATTTGGTATTTGTTTAGGTCATCAGATTTTGGCATTAGCTTTAGGTGGCAAAACAAAAAAAATGAAGTTAGGACATAGAGGTGCAAACCATCCTGTTAAAAATTTAGTACATGACAAAGTTGAAATTACCAGTCAAAATCATGGGTTTGTAGTAGTTGAAGAAACTTTACCAAAAAAAATTGAAGTAACTCATAAATCTCTTTTTGATAATACTATTGAAGGAATAAAGCTTAAAAATAAACCAATATTTTCAGTTCAATATCATCCAGAATCTAATCCTGGACCCCAAGATAGTGTTTATTTGTTTGAAGAATTTATTAACAACATGAAAAAAAATGCCAAAAAGAAAAGATATTAAAAAAATTTTAGTCGTTGGTGCTGGTCCAATAATTATAGGACAAGCATGTGAATTTGATTATTCAGGAACGCAAGCTTGTAAAGCTCTTAAAGATGAGGGATATAAAGTAGTCTTAATAAACTCAAATCCTGCAACAATTATGACTGATCCAGATGTTGCAGATAAAACTTATATTGAACCAATTACACCAGATGTATTAGAAAAAATTCTCAAAAAAGAAAAACCAGATGCAATTCTGCCAACAATGGGTGGGCAAACTGCACTTAACCTTGCAATGGAAGCAGAAAAAAAAGGGATTCTAAAAAAATACAAAATAGAATTGATAGGAGCCAATTCAAAAGCAATTTCTAACGCTGAGGACAGAAAGAAATTTAGAAAAAACATGATTGATATTGGTTTAGATTTACCAAAATCTGAAATTGTTAATAGCAACAACCAAGCATCAAAAGTATTAAAAAAAATTGGTTTACCTGCAATTATAAGACCTGCATTTACACTTGGTGGACTCGGTGGAGGAATAGCTAAAACTAAAAAAGATTATTTTAAGATTGTTAAAAATGGGTTGCACGAGTCTCCTGTAAGCCAAGTTCTTGTTGAGGAATGTTTGGAAGGTTGGAAAGAATTTGAAATGGAGGTGGTAAGAGATAAGAAAGATAATTGTATCATAATTTGCTCTATTGAAAATATAGATCCGATGGGAATTCATACAGGTGACTCGGTCACAATTGCGCCCGCTCTCACTCTTACTGATAAAGAGTACCAGGTAATGAGAAATGCATCTATTGCATGTTTAAGAAAGATCGGAGTTGAAACTGGAGGATCAAATGTTCAGTTTGCTATAAATCCTAAAAATGGACGAATGGTTATCATTGAAATGAATCCACGTGTATCAAGATCATCAGCACTTGCATCAAAAGCAACTGGATTTCCAATTGCGAAAGTAGCTGCAAAATTAGCAGTCGGTTATACTCTGGATGAATTAAAAAATGAAATAACTAAAGTTACACCTGCTTCGTTTGAACCAAGTATAGATTATGTTGTAACTAAAATTCCAAGATTTACGTTCGAAAAATTTTCAACCTCTCCTGCAACTTTAGGAACATCTATGAAATCAGTAGGTGAAGCAATGGCTATTGGAAGAAACTTTAAGGAGTCTCTGCAAAAGGCGTTAGTGTCTCTTGAAACTGGTTTTTCAGGTTTAGATAGAATTTTTGATTTTAATAAAAAACAAATTGAAATGAAGCTTAAAGAAACTATTCCAAATAAGATATTGCTAGTAGCCGAAGCAATTAGAAAAAAAATAGACTTAAAGAAAATATATAATTTATCTAAAATTGATCCTTGGTTTTTAGAACAAATTAAAGAGATAGTTGATTGTGAAATACAGATAAAAACCAAAGGACTTCCTGGGAATTTTATAGAATTTAATAGAATAAAATCGATAGGATTTTCAGATAAAAAACTTTCAGAATTAACTAAAACCTCTGAAGAAATTGTAAGAAGAAAAAGATCGGCGCTAAAAATACTTCCAGTTTATAAAAAAGTAGATACTTGTGCGGCTGAATTCAAATCATTCACCCCTTATATGTACTCAACTTACCAAAGAAATTTTTCAATTAACTCAGAATGTGAAGCTAATCCATCCAATAAGAAAAAAATAATTATTCTTGGAGGAGGACCAAATAGAATTGGTCAAGGAATTGAGTTTGATTATTGTTGTTGCCAGGCAAGTTTTTCACTAAAAAATGCAGGTTTTGAGACTATAATGGTTAATTGTAACCCTGAAACAGTATCAACAGACTATGATACGAGTGATCGATTATACTTTGAACCTTTAAAAGAAGAATATGTTTTTAACATAATTAAAAAAGAACAAGAAAAAGGGAACCTAATAGGAGTGATAGCTCAGTTTGGTGGACAAACTCCAATTAAACTTGCTAAATTTTTACATAAAAATAAACTTCCAATTTTAGGAACACAATATACCTCTATCGATTTAGCGGAGGATAGAGACAGATTTAGAAATTTATTAAACAAATTAAAACTTAAGCAGGCGGAGAGTGGAGTTGCAAAAACATTTAATCAGGCAATAAAAATTGCAGATAAAATAGGATTACCATTAATGGTAAGACCTTCGTATGTTTTAGGGGGAAGAGCAATGGAAATTGTTCATGAAAAAAATCAACTTAAAAAATTTGTTGAAGAAGCATTTAAAGCTGCAGAAGAAAATCCAATTTTAATTGATAAATTTATTGATCATGCAATGGAAGTAGATGTGGATGCCATATCAGATGGAAAACAGGTTCATGTTGCGGGTATTATGCAGCATATCGAGGAGGCTGGAATTCATTCAGGAGACTCTGCGTGTAGCCTGCCCCCAGTATCAATTAAACCATACCTTCTTAAAGAAATTGAAAATCAAACAAAAAAATTAGCAATAGCATTAAATGTTAAAGGCTTTATGAATATACAATTTGCAATAAAAAAAGATGAAATTTATGTGATTGAAGTTAATCCAAGAGCTAGTCGAACTGTTCCTTTTGTATCAAAAGCAAAAGGTTTGCCTCTAGCTAAAATTGCATCAAGAGTAATGGCTGGTGAAAAATTATCTAAGTTCAATTTAAAGGATAGATCCAAAGGTATGTATGCGGTTAAAGAGGCTGTATTCCCATTTAATAAATTTCCAAATAGTGACTTGTTGTTGGGACCAGAAATGAAATCAACTGGAGAAGTTATGGGATTTGATAAAAATTTTGGAATGGCTTTTGCGAAAAGTCAAATAGCGGCAGCCAACTCATTACCAAAAGAAGGATTGGCTTTCATATCTCTTAAAAACTCACATAAAGACGAAGGGTTGGATTTAGCAAAAGATCTTTTAAAGCTTAAATTTACATTATGTGCAACTAAAGGAACTGCTGAATATATTCGAAAACATGGAATGAAATGTAAAATTATAAATAAAGTTAGTAGTGGAACTCCCCATATAGTCGATGTTTTAGACTCAAAAAAAATTGCGCTAGTAATAAACACTGGGGGTGGAAATAGTGAACACCGACTGAGTGATGCAATAGCTTTAAGACGAGCAACATTAAAGAATAAAGTCCCGTACTGTACTAATATGTCTACTGCTCAAGCCTGTTTGGAAGCGATCAGATCATTAAAAACTATGAAATTAGAAGTAACTTCACTCCAAGATATTTAAGAGTTTACCTTCCAATCGGTTTCAAAAGTCACATAGTTTACTTGTATACATCGTCTTTCTTTAACTATTTTTTTCTTTTCCATTCCATGCCAAGTGTTTGGTCCACTGGTAAACATATAACCATAATTATGTTTATAAGGAAGTGTCTTAACCTTCTCTAATTTTTCATTATAAAAATCTGTTCCTAAGTCCTCAGACTCATTTGTTTTATTAACAAATATCAACCCCGACATAAGTTTTTCTTTTATATCGCAATGAGGTTTAAGCCAAAAACCTTCTCGATCACATATAACTTCAACTCTTACATAAGAATTTGATAAATCCTTATCTATCATTTTAGAAATTGTTTCATATGTTTCTTTAGACTGAAGTTCGTTTATAAATTTTACTAAATTTGGAAATTGTGTGGAGTTTTCTTTATTTATAAAACATCTAAATTTTATTGCTTTTCCACCTGATGCTATTCCTTCTCTAAATTCTGCAGCTCCACCATCTATTGCTCTAGTGCCATCATAATTAAGATTGTGTTTACTCACATCAGGAATATCTGCTTTCACTATTTCATCAATTGCTTCCTCTGATAAAGCATTGCTATATTCCCAATGATTAAAAGGGAAATTGTATTGTTTCGAATTATTTTTAATTGAATTTAAAAATGACATTAACTTTGAATTTTACTTTTTAATATTTTTGCTACTCTATTAGTTTCATCAAGTTTTTCATAGTTCCAATTTTCTATTTCTTCTCCCAAATTTCTTATAATATTTAATTCTCTAAATAAATTTCTAAAATTTTGAAATCTCTTATCATTTCTTTTCGGTAAAATATTTGCTACATAAATGGGTTTACCAGTCAAAGCTGCTTCGGATATCATTGAGCTAGAATCGCATGTGACCACAATATTTTCAGATAAACCAAGTGCTGATAAATAAGCTTTTTTATCAACATTCATTATAATGGTGTGATTTTCTCCAAAAAATTCTTTTGCATAATGGATCGTATTCAATGGTGTTCTCATTGATGGAATTACAACAAGTTGAAAATTATGTTTTTTTAACAATTTATAAAATATTGAAAAGATATGTTTCATGTTTTTTGTTGAGTAATCATAATATTTCGTAGGCCCACCCAAAATTAAAGACCAAATTTTTCTATCATCTCTTTTTATAAACGAGTATAAATAATTCTTATTTTCCTCGATTTCATTTTTGGTAAGATAATGTATGGCGCCTTTAGTGGAAATTACATTTGAGCCTTTTATTCCATCGTGTTCAGGAGCTATTACAAAATCAAAATGATTTAAATCTACTTTTGGATCTTGTATGTGAATATTAAATACTTTTTTATTTGAAATACTTTTTAAATGAATTGATGGAATTACACTTTTTCTTCCACAAGAGATAATTATATCAAAATCTAAATGATCTATTTTTTTATAAACATTTTGTGAAACAGGAGTAAATTTTGGTGGGAGCAAATTCCAAAAATTATTTAGTTCAACCTTATGGTGTATGAATTCAATTTCTAGAGCTTTAGCCAATCCCTCAACTTGACTAATCATTCCATGCATGCCTTGAGTTAATAAAATACCTTTTAATTTAGTCATTAATCACTATATAGCTTTCATATGAGTCAAAATCCAACTAAACACACAAAAGTGTTAATAATTGGATCCGGTCCTGCCGGATACACAGCTGCAGTTTATGCTGCTCGAGCTATGTTAAATCCAATTCTAGTTCATGGATCTGAGCCAGGTGGTCAATTAACAACTACAACTGATGTTGAAAACTTTCCAGGATTTGCAGAGGTTATACAGGGTCCATGGTTAATGGATCAAATGAAAGAACAAGCTAAAGCTGTTGGTACAGAAATGATAGAGGATCACATTAGTAGTGTTAATTTTAAAACTTCTCCTTTTGAGGCAACTGGAGATAGTGGTCAAAAATATACTGCTGACAGCATAATAATTTCTACTGGTGCTCAGGCAAGATGGTTAAATTTAGACTCAGAACAAGAATTTAGAGGATTTGGCGTCTCTGCTTGCGCAACATGTGACGGTTTCTTTTTTAAAAATAAAGAAGTTGCAGTAGTTGGAGGTGGCAATGCAGCTGTTGAAGAGGCAATGTTTCTTACAAAATTTGCATCCAAAGTAAAATTAATCCATAGAAGAGATAGTTTAAGGGCTGAAAAAATGCTTCAAAAAAAATTAATGGAAAACAAAAAAATTGAAATTATTTGGGACTCTGTAGTTGAAGATGTATTGGGTGACAAAGATCCTAAAAATGTTAAGGGAATTAAAATAAAAAATGTCAAAACAAATGAAACACAAGAATTAAATCTTGACGGTGTATTTATTGCTATTGGCCATGATCCAGCAACTCAGCTATTTAAAGATCAACTGGAAATGGATAAAGAAGGATACTTAATCACAAAAGCAGATTCAACTGAAACCAATGTGCCTGGAGTTTTTGCTGCTGGAGATGTAAAAGACAAAATTTTCAGACAAGCAGTTACAGCTGCGGGCATGGGATGCATGGCAGCTCTTGAAGCAGAAAAATATCTCTCTCATAATTAAATGCCAGAAAAAATATTGCTAACTGGAGTAAGCGGTTGGATAGCAAAACACACAGCAATAGAATTATTAAATTCTGGTTACGAGGTCCTGGGAACAGTAAGGAATGAAACTTTAATTCAACAAACCAAAGATACTATTAGTAAATACGCTTCTATAGATAAATTATCTTTTATTAAATTAGATCTTGTGAAAGATGATGGATGGAATGATGCGGCTAAAGGATGTAAATATATATTTCATATTGCATCTCCTTTTCCAATAAAAGTTTCAAATAATAGAGAAAGCTTATTACCTCCTGCAGTAGATGGTACTTTAAGGGTATTAAATGCAGGGATAAATGCTGGAGTAGATCAAATTGTTAAAACTTCTTCTATTGTTGCTATGTTTAGAAAACCTAACAGAACTAATCCTTATACATTTGGAGAACAAGATTGGACCGATGAAAATTGGGTAGAAGGAGTAAATGATTATTTTTTATCAAAAACGAAAGCTGAGAGAGTTGCTTGGGAATTGATGGAAAGCAAAGGATTAAAAAATAAATTAACAACAATTTGTCCTGGTGGAGTCTTTGGTGATGCTCTGGATAAAAAAGGAGGTACTTCAATTGAGTATGTTAGACAATTCATGGCTGGTAAATTCCCTGGAGCACCTAAATTTGCTGTTCTAATTTCTGATGTAAAAGATATTGCAAAAGCACATGTAGCTTGCATTGGAAATGATAAAGTTGGAGGTAGAAGATTAATTGTTGGAAAAGAAGTAAAAAAATTAGTCGAATTATCCCAATTGATAGCTGAAGCAATGCCTGCTTATGCAAAAAAGCTTCCAAAAAAAGAGCTTCCAAATTTCATGGTTAAGTTGATAAGTTATTTAGACTCAAGTGCCAAAATGATGATACCTGATCTTGGAATTTTAATGCAAACCGACCCCTCTTATGCTGAAGAATTATTGGGGTTTAAATTTAAAGCTGCAAAAGATTGTATGGCGGAGAATGCAAAATCTGTTGTGAGATTAGGTTTGGTTTAATTATAATTTTAAAATTTCATCAGATTCAAACGTAATTTTTTGTAAATTTTGTTTGGCAATTTTGATCATAGCTTTTGCAACTATTTCTGAACTGATAGGTCTCATTTTTTTAAACGGTCCAAATAATAAAGGCGACAATAGGCTAAAAATTAAAATACCTATTTTTTCACCCACTCTGTTTTCTTTTCTTTTACCCAGTAAAAAAGAGGGTCTTAATATTCCTAATTTAGAGAAGTTTAATCTTTTTAATTCTTCTTCAACTAAACCTTTAAATTTCACATAATTCCCTGAACTATTTGGATTAGCATATATTGAAGAGATAAAAATAAATGACTTGACTGAATTAGCTTTTGCGATTTGTCCAATTTCTTTTGGGATATCTAGCTCTGCTTTTTGGTACTCATTTCTATTAGGAGAATTTTGTTTTGTAGTACCAATACAAAAAAAACAATCATCCCCTGTAATTTCAATTTTATGATTTCCTAAATTATTAAAATTAATATTTATAACCTCAACTTTTTCATTATTAATTGAAGTTTGTGAACGAACAAAAACCTTAACTTTAGTGTAATAATTATCTTGAATTAATTGATTAACTAAATGGCCACCGATTAATCCAGTGGAACCAAATACTATAGCTGTTTTCATTAAGATAAACTTTTACAAAAAGAGGAAATTTTTTCTAAAGCTTTTTTTAGATTTTCCATTGAAGTCGCATATGAAATTCTAAAAAATCCTTCTAAACCAAATGCAGAGCCCTGAACAACAGCAATACCACTATTCTCTAAAAGAGATTGAACAAAATCAGTATCTGATTTAATTTCTTTTCCACTAGGATCTTTTTTTCCCATTAATTCTTTACAACTGGGAAAAACGTAAAATGCTCCGTCAGGATTTAAACAGTTAATGCCATCAATATCATTTAATGCTTTTACTACAAAATCTCTTCTTTCTTGAAAAGAGTCGGCTCTTTTTTTTATAAAATCTTGTGTCCCGCTTAGTGCCTCAACTGATGCTGCTTGACTAATTGATGAAGGATTAGTTGTTGATTGTGATTGAATTTTAGCAATAGCTTTAACAATATCTTTTGGACCAGCTGCATACCCTATCCTCCAACCTGTCATTGAGTAAGCTTTACTTACACCATTCATTGTAAGAACCCTGTCTTTTAAACTTTCTATTTGAGCAATGGTAAAAAATTTAAACCCTTCGTAGGTGACGTGTTCATAAATATCATCACTTAAAATGTAAATATGCTTGTGTTTTTGTAAAACAGCAGCAATTGCTTTAATATCATTTTCAGAATAACAAGCTCCAGTTGGATTAGATGGCGAATTTAAAATTATCCATTTTGTTTTTGGAGTGATAAATTTTTCTAAGTCTGATGGATTTATTTTAAAGCCTTGTTTCTCGTCACATTTCATAACAACTGGCTTTCCACCAGCCAATAAAACTATATCTGGATAAGACACCCAAAAAGGAGCTGGAATTATTACCTCGTCTCCATCGTTTAGTGTTGCCATCATAGCATTATAGATAACGTGCTTTCCTCCTGCACCAACTGTAATTTGATCAGTTGTATAATCTAAATTATTTTCTTTTTTAAATTTTTCTACGATTGCTTTTTTCAATGCTGGAGTTCCATCTACTGCAGTGTATTTAGTATCACCATCATTAATAGCTTTTATAGCTGCTTGCTTAATATTATCTGGAGTATCAAAATCTGGTTCTCCTGCACCAAGTCCAATAACATCCTTTCCTGCAGCTTTTAATTCTCTTGCTTTTTGAGTAACAGCAATAGTAGGTGATGGTTTAATCTTCTTTAAACTGTCTGATATTATGCTCATTGAAATATAAATAAATTCTACTACGTTGTTTAATATATGGAAAATACTTATCAAGATTTAATTACAGATATTCAGAGTAAAAATCCTAAAATAGGTGGAAAACTTGAAGGCGGAAAAAAATTCAAAATTAAATCTGATTTTAAACCTGCTGGTGATCAGCCTGAAGCAATAAAAAAATTAGTAAATGGTGCAAACAAAGATCAATTTAACCAAGTTTTACTTGGTGTAACAGGGTCTGGAAAAACTTTTACCATGGCTAAAGTTATTGAAGCTACTAATAGACCTGCCTTGATTTTAGCCCCAAACAAAACTCTTGCTGCTCAACTTTATGGGGAAATGAAAACCTTTTTTCCTGACAATGCTGTTGAATATTTTGTTTCATACTATGACTATTATACTCCTGAGGCTTATGTGCCGAGATCAGACACATATATCGAGAAAGAAGCCTCAATTAATGAACAAATTGATAGAATGAGGCACTCAGCAACCAGATCTCTTTTAGAAAGAGATGATGTATTAATTGTTGCAAGCGTTTCTTGCATTTATGGTCTTGGGTCTGTCGAAGCATATAGCAAAATGACTTTAACGCTACAGAAAAATTATGATTATAACAGAGAAGAAATAATTAAGTCTTTGGTTGCTCTTCAATACAAACGTAACGATCAAAATTTTTATAGAGGAACATTTAGAGCAAGAGGAGAATACTTAGAAATTTTTCCATCACACCTAGAGGACAGAGCTTGGAGATTGTGTTTGTTTGGTGATAAGCTCGAACACATAGAAGAGTTTGACCCTTTAACTGGTGATAAAGTAAGAGAATTAAGTTTAGTAAAAGTTTATGCTAATAGTCATTACATCACCCCAAAACCTACAATAGAGCAAGCAGTAATTAATATAAAAAAAGAATTAGAATTAACTTTAAAAAAACACCGTTCTGAAAATAAATTACTGGAAGCACAAAGATTAGAAGAGAGAACTAAATTTGATCTTGAAATGATTGAAGCAACTGGGTCTTGTGCTGGTATCGAAAACTATTCAAGATTTTTGTCAGGAAGAAAACCAGGAGAACCCCCTCCTACTCTTTTTGAATATTTTCCTGATAATACTTTGATATTTGTAGATGAGTGTCACGTCACAGTCCCTCAACTGAATGGAATGTATAAAGGAGATAGATCAAGAAAAAGTACTTTAGCAGAATATGGATTTAGACTTCCTTCGTGTATGGACAATAGACCATTAAAATTTGAAGAATGGGATTTAATGAGAACCCAAACAGTATTTGTTTCAGCAACTCCTGGACCATGGGAGTTGGAACAAACAAAAGGTAATTTTATAGATCAAGTAATTAGACCAACAGGATTAATTGATCCTCCTGTAGAAATAAGACCTGCAAAAAATCAAGTTGATGATTTAATGCATGAATGTAAGAGAGTTATTGAAAAAAATCATAGAGTATTAGTAACAACACTAACTAAAAAAATGGCTGAAGATTTAACAGAATACCTTCATGAGAACGGCATAAAAGTAAGATACCTGCACTCAGACATTGATACATTAGAAAGAATTGAAATAATGAGAGATTTAAGAATGGGTGTATTTGATGTTTTGGTTGGAATTAACTTGTTAAGGGAAGGATTAGATATTCCTGAATGTGCGTTAGTTGGGATTTTAGATGCTGATAAAGAAGGTTTTCTAAGATCTGAAACATCCTTAATTCAAACAATAGGAAGAGCAGCACGAAACGTTGAAGGTAAAGTCATTTTGTATGCCGACAAAGAGACAAAAAGTATAAAAAAAGCAATTGCAGAAACTGAAAGAAGAAGAAAAATTCAATTAGCTTACAACAAGAAACACAAAATAGATGCAAAGTCAGTAAAAAAAGAAATTAGCGATATTTTAGAGAGTGTTTATGAAAAGGACTATGTCAAAATAAGTGAAGGTTCAAATATTGGTGGCAATCTTAAAAAACATCTTAAAGGTTTAGATAAAAAAATGAAAGAAGCAGCATCAAATTTAGAATTTGAGGAAGCAGCTAAAATACGAGATGAAATAAGAAAGTTAGAAAGCACCGAATTAGAAATTACATTAAATCCAAAAATAAGACAGTATGATGTAAAGAATAAGCTTTATCCAAAAGGCAGATCAACTATGGGTATGCCAGGCACTAAAGTCACAAAAAAAAAAGATAAGAAATGGAAGCACGGAAAATAATTATTACAGGTGGAGCAACAAGAATTGGTGCTGCGATTGCAAAAAAATTATCTGGCCCTAATAAAGAAATTCTCATTCATTTTAATAAGTCAAAATTAAGAGCTGAGAAGTTAAAAAAAGAACTATCAAATGGTGGTACTAAAGTTTACTTAGTTAAAGGTGACTTGAGTAAAGAAAATGATGTAAATAAAATTGTAAAATATGCAAAATCAAAACTTAAATATTTTGATTGTTTAATTAATAACGCTTCTTTATTTGAAAATGATAAATTAGAAAATTTTACAACAGATAGTTGGGGGCAACATTTAAGAACAAATTTAAGAACACCTGCATTATTGTCTAAAGAATTTGCAAAAAATGTTAAAGGAAAAAATAATAATATAATTAATATTATTGATCAAAGAGTATTTAAACTAACTCCCTATTTTTTTTCTTACACAATTAGTAAAACTGGACTTTATACTTTAACTAAAACTAGTGCTATGAGTTTGGCTCCAAAGATTAGAGTAAACGGTATAGCACCTGGTCCAACTATTAAAAATAAAAGACAATCTGAAAAACATTTTAGAAAACAATACTTAGAAACTCCTTTAAAAAGACAAGTTGATGTAGAACAAATATGTAATGCTGTTGACTTTTTTATAAAAAATATATCTATTACAGGACAAGTTTTAGCAATAGATAGTGGACAGAGTTTAAACTGGCAAACACCAGATATAATGAGAGGGAAAGAATGAAAAAAATTAATCCTTTTCTTGCGGCAGCAATAATTTTAATTGGTGGTTTTTTTGCATTTAAAATAATGTCATTTTTTGGTTGCTATGTTCGTATTGAGGATGGGAATGCATGTTGGAGTCTTACTATTTTTGGAACTAAATAATGAAAAAAAATAATTTAAAAATTGTCAAAATAGATAAAAATAAAACTTTATTTAATTATGAGAAAAAAATACTAATTAATGAGTTAATTTTAGATTTAAAACTTGGTTATTACGACTCTGAAAAAGAAAAATCACAAAAAGTAAAATTTAGTCTTGAAATAGACTATGAGGATAAAAAACCTTCTAGCGATAAAGATATAAAATCTATTGTAAATTATGGAACAATTGTAAAATTGATTACTAAACTTGTAAAAAAGAAACATTATAACTTTTTAGAAACCTTGGCAGAAGCTGTTTTTGATGAATTATTTAAAGACAAAAGAATTGCTAAAATAATGTTAAAAATTGAAAAATTAGAAATCTTAAAACAGTGTTCATCTGTTGGTATTCAAATTACCAAAAAGAGAAGCAATGATAAGTTCTGAATTAGGAAAAGACGTAATTAAAAAAGAGTTGCCTTTAGTGCCTAAACTTCCTGGAGTTTACAGGATGCTAAATGAGAAAAATGAAATTCTTTATGTAGGTAAGGCTAAAAATCTACCAAACAGATTAAAGAGTTACGTTGCTGAAAAAAATCACATAATTAGAACTGAACGAATGTTATCTCAAACTAGAAAGCTAGAGATAACAACAACATCTAATGAAAGTGAAGCACTGCTTTTAGAAGCAAATTTAATCAAAAAGTATAAACCAAAATTCAATATCCTGCTTCGTGATGATAAATCATTTCCATTTATATTTATAGGCAACAAAGATAAGTGGCCCCAAATAAAAAGACATAGGGGTAAAAAAACAAAAGAAGGTTTTTACTTTGGACCTTTTGCTTCTGCTGGTTCTGCTAATTGGACAATCAAAATGATCCAAAAGATTTTTCATTTAAGAGTTTGTGATGATACCGTTTTTAAAAATAGAGAAAGACCATGTATTTTGTATCAAATAAAAAGATGTTCTGGACCGTGTGTTGGTTACGTAAAAAAAGAGGATTATAATCAAACAGTAAACGACGCTATTGAATTTGTTTCAGGTAAATCTAGGAAAATTCAAAAAAATCTTTCTAATCAGATGGAAAAAGCAAGTGATGATCTTGATTTTGAAAAAGCTGTAATATTAAGAGATAGAATTAAAGCGTTGAACATAATTCAATCTTCGCAGAGGATTAACGAAGCAAATTTAGTTGAGGCAGATGTTATTGCTGGGTATAAAGAATCTGGAAAAACTTGTATTCAAGTGTTTTTTTATAGATCAAAACAAAATTGGGGTAATCAAGCTTTTTTTCCAAAACATGATCCAGATGAAAAATTTAGTGAAATCCTAAATTCATTTGTCTCTCAATTTTATGAAAACAAAAGTGTTCCTTCATCAATTATTCTTTCAGAAGAAATAAAAGAAAAAGTACTAATTGAAAAAACGCTGACACAAAAAGAAGGTAAACAGATAAATATTTCAGTTGCAAAAAAAGGATCAAAACTCAAGGTTATTAATCAAGCAATAAAAAATGCTAAAGATAGTCTTAATAGAAAACTTTATGAAAGTCAGAATAATAAAGAATTATTCGATGCAGTAGCTCAAAAATTTAATTTAGAAAACAATATAAATTTAATTGAGGTTTACGATAATAGTCATATTCAAGGTACGAATAGTGTTGGAGCTTTAATAGCGTACGGTGATGAAGGATTTATTAAAAAAAGATATAGAAAATTTAATATTAAACACAAAAAAAATGAGCAAGATGACTATGGAATGATGAGAGAAGTGTTGAATAGACGGTTTAAAAGAGCAGTTCAAGAAAAAGACAACTACCTTGCTTTCCCAGATTTGGTTATAGTAGATGGAGGAAAAGGTCAATATTCTGTTGCTAGAGAAAGCCTTAATGAACTAGGACTTCACGATATTCCAATTATTGCAATAGCAAAAGGTAAATTTAGAAATAGTGGTAATGAAACCTTTTTTCATAATGGCAAAGAATACAAATTCTCAAGAAACGATCCTACCCTATTTTTTCTTCAAAGAATTAGAGATGAGTCACACAGATTTGCTATCAGCGCTCACAGAGCTAAAAGAAAGAAAGGTATTAGCAAATCTTTATTGGATCAAATAGACGGCATTGGAGCTATAAGAAAAAGGGCTTTATTAAACCATTTTGGATCTGCAAGATCAGTTGAGTCAGCTAGCCTAGATGAAATTAAATCCGTAGAAGGTGTTGAAGAAAAAGTAGCAAAAAAAATATATAACTTTTTTCACGAATAATTATGTTAAAAAAAATTCCAAACATATTAACGATAGGGCGAATAATAATTGTTCCCTTTTTTGTTTTAGCTTTTTATCTTCCAGGATTTTATGGTGATCTTACTGCTTTAATATTGTTTATTGTTGCATCATTTACAGACTTTTTAGATGGTATGTTGGCCAGAATTTTTGGTGTAGAGTCAAAACTGGGTGAATTATTAGATCCTATAGCTGATAAAATCATTGTCGCTACGGCATTAATACTTTTAGTAATGGATGGTACTATTCGAAATTACGAGGTAATTGCAGCAATCATAATACTTACAAGAGAAATTTTAATTTCAGGTTTGAGAGAGTTTTTAGCAAAGGGAAAAATAAAACTTCCTGTTTCAAACCTTGCTAAGCTTAAAACAGTATTACAAATGGTATCGATAGCTCTTTTATTATCTGGAGATACAGGAAATAAAATAATTAATTTCCAAGATTATAACGCACAAACAATAGGTATAATTCTTTTGTGGTTATCAGCTGCTTTAACACTATTTACTGCATATGATTATATGCGAAAAGGTATTGATCACGCTATGTCAGAAGACAGTAAAGATTAAGCTGCTTTTTTCTTTCTAACTAATTTTTGATAACTTTCATTTAAATCAATAATAGTATCACATACTTTAAATTGATTTTCTGCAATACATGATACAGGGGTTACTTCTGCTGCAGTTCCTGTTAAAAAACATCCATCAAAATTTGGAAGTTCAGTTGGACTAATTTTTCTTTCATGGACTTTTATACTTTTTGATTTTGCTATTCCAATAACAGTTCTTCTTGTGATACCATCCAAAAATGAGTCGGGTATTGGGGTATGAATTTCTCCATTTTTATCTTTAAAAAAAATATTCGCTCCAGTTGCCTCTGCAATATTTCCCTCGTGATCTAACATTAAAGAGTCTGTATACCCTTGCTTTTCAGCCTCGTGTTTTGAAAGAGTACAAATCATGTAAAGACCAGAAGCCTTTGTATCCCACGGTATCGTGTTAGGCGCTGGTCTTCTCCAATTTGAAATATTTAATCTTATTCCTTCAACTTTAAGTTTAGGATCAAAATATGATCCCCATTCCCAAGTTGCTATTGCAACATGAATTTTAGTGTGTTGCGCAGAAATAGCCATCATCTCACTTCCTCTCCAAGCTACAGGTCTCACATAACCATTTTCTACTTTTTGCGTTGCAACAATTTTGTTTGATGCAATATTTATTTCCTTCTCAGTATATGGAATTTCAAAACCCATTCTTTTTGCAGAATAAAAAAATCTTGATGTATGCTCTTCTAATTTAAAAATTGAACCATCATAAACTCTTTCACCCTCAAATACACAACTAGCATAATGCATACCATGGCTTAATACATGCAATTTAACGTCTGCCCAATCAACTAATTTGTTGTTGTACCAAATTTTTCCAGATCTCTTATCGTAAGGTATCATGTATGAAAATTTTTTTTATTTATAAATGAAAAATAACTTTGTATCTTTAATATGTCAATATAACTTACCTATAATGAAAGAACTTTTATATTTAAAAGATGACCAGCTTAAAGATCTAATTGAAAAACTATTTGTAAGCTATAGGGAAACTTTTTCAGATTCAAAAAAAATATTAGATAGATATTCAATTGGTTTAGCACATCACAAAGTAATACATTTACTGTCAATGTATGAGGGAATCTCAATTTCTGAGTTGCTAAAGAGATTAAAGGTGACAAAACAAAGCTTAAATAGAGTTCTCAAAGACTTAATTAAGCTTGAAATCATCATTTTTAAAAAAGATGATAAGGATACTAGAGTAAAGCATGTTTTTCTTAATGAAAAAGGTAAAAAAATTTTTAATGAAATTTTCAATTTACAAAAAAAGAGAATTTATAATGCTTTATTAAATTCAAGTTCCGAAGAAGTTATAAATTTTGATAATGTACTAAATAAAATAATTAATGGATAAGTTTATTTCACATATATTAGTGGTTGATGATGATGATGGAATTAGATCTCTTGTTAAAAAGTATTTAAATGAAAATAGATTTTTAGTCACTACTGCTGAAAATGCAGAAAATGCATTAGAAAAAATAAAGATAATTAAGTTTGATTTAATTGTTTTGGATATCATGATGCCTGGTAAAAGTGGGCTTGAATTTTTAAAAGAAAATAAAAAAAAATTAGATACACCAGTTATACTTCTGACTGCTAAAGGTGAAGCAAGTGAAAGAGTTGAAGGGTTAGAGATTGGTGCTGATGATTATTTGCCAAAACCATTTGAACCAAAAGAATTAATTCTAAGAATACAAAACATATTAAATAAAACTATCAAAACTGATCAGAAAAGGGTTTTAGAATTTGAAAATGTGAAAATTGATTTGAATAAACTTTTAATATTTAAAAGCGATAAAGAATTTAAGATTAATGCAACTGAAAAAACGATTTTAGAAAAAATGATTAATAACCCAGGCAAAACATTTTCTAGGGAAGATATTGGTCAATTAATCAATCTAGATAAAGAGAGATCAATAGATGTTATTATTACTCGACTTAGAAAAAAAATTGAAATTGACCCAAAAAATCCAAAATTTTTACAAACAATAAGAGGTGCGGGATATGTTCTCTGGATTGAGTAATTACTTTAAAAAAATATTACCTAAAAGATTATTTTATAGAGCGCTACTTATTGTTGCTATTCCAGTTTTAGTTCTGCAACTAGTAATTACAATTGTTTTTTTTGATAGCCTTTGGATCAAAACAAACAAAGGAATGACAAGAACTTTAGTAAATGAAATTAGTACATTTATTGAAGCTTATGGAAGTGAGCAAGAAAACAAACAAGAGTTACTAGATCTTTTTTCTATATTTTTAGATTTAAATATTGAATTCACTGATAATGAAAAATTAAAAAAAACCGATAATGAAAGATGGTTTAGTCCTATAGATAGAACTTTAAGAAGAGAACTAAAATCTAAATTTGGATTAAATGAATACTGGTTTGATACAACAGGTTATAAAGAATTAATTGATTTAAGAATTAAATATGAAGATGGTTATTTTAAATTTTTAGTACCTAAAGATAGGGTTGCAAGTTCCTCAGCAAGAATATTTGCACTTTGGATCACAGTACCTGCAATTATAATGGTGATCATTTCTCTAATATTTTTAAAAAATCAAACAAGACCAATCACTAACCTAGCTCGTGCGGCTGAAAGGTTTGGTAAAGGAGAAAATATTGAAGAGTTCAAACCTTCTGGAGCCCTTGAAATAAGACAAGCAGGACATGAATTTGATAAAATGAGAAAGAGAATTGAAAGACACATAAATCAAAGAACAGAAATGTTATCTGGAATAAGTCATGATTTAAGGACACCTTTAACAAGGATGAAACTACAATTAGCTTTTATAAAAGATAAAGAAACTGTTAATAAAATAACTGAAGACATCAATGAAATGGAGAAAATGTTAAATGAATATTTACAATTCACAAGCTCATCATATGTTGAAAAAGATGAAATGTTTAATCTATCTGAATTAATTTCAGATGTTATCGAAAAATATAATAATGAAAATATTTCACAAAACTTAACCCCAAGAATTTACTTTAATGGTAGGAAAAATTTAATTAACAGATGTCTAAATAATCTAATTGATAATTCACTGAAATATGCAAATAAAGTTGATATAAGTTTAAATAAAAAAAATACGAACTTATTCATTATGATTGATGATGATGGTCCTGGAATACCAAAAAATGAGTATGAAAATGTATTTAAACCTTTCTATAAAATAGATAAGGGTCGAGCAGACTCTAAATCAAGTGTTGGTCTTGGATTATCAATTTCATCAGATATTATCAAATCTCATGGGGGAAATATAATGTTAGAAAAATCAAAAATGTATGGTTTAAGAGTTAAGATTTTCTTGCCTGTTTAACTTTTTTACTTTTTTTTTTTTCAAGTTTATTTATTTTATTTTCAAGATTCTCAACACGTTTTGAAAGCACTTCAAACTCCTCTTTACTTGTAAGTTTCATTTTAAAAACAAACTCATCTCTTTTAGATTTTAAGATATTAAATAATTCATTAGTAAAGTCTTTTGAAGATACTAGTCCCTGCTCTATAAATTTAGCAAACTTATCAATTATAAATTTAGAATTTTTCATATTTAAGATATACATTATAAGTATTATTAAAAATGTTCATTAATAATTTTGACCCAGTAGCCTTTGTAATATTTTCTTTAGAAATCAGGTGGTATTCTTTAGCTTATATATTTGGAATTATATTAGGCTGGATCCTTGCTAAAAAATTATTTATCCAAGATATAGAAGTTAAAAATAAATTTGATGATTATTTAACTTATTTAATTATAGGTATAATATTAGGGGGAAGACTTGGCTATATTTTTATTTATAATTTAAGTTTTTATTTAAATAATCCATTAGATATATTTAAAATTTGGCAAGGAGGAATGTCCTTCCATGGTGGTTTAATTGGAGTTATTTTAGCATCTATATTTTTCGCTAAAAAAAATAATCAAAATCCATTCTTATATTTAGATATTGTCTCTTTAGTAGCACCAGTCGGATTATTTTTTGGACGAATAGCAAACTTTATAAATTCAGAGTTGTATGGAACTATAACTAATGTGCCTTGGGCAGTAACATTTGTTCAAATAGATAATCTTCCTAGACATCCCTCGCAATTATATGAAGCACTATTAGAGGGTTTATTTTTATTTTTATTATTAATTTATTTTAAAAATAAATTTTCAAATAAAACTGGTGTAATTTCAGGATTATTTTTAATAATTTACTCAATCTTCAGATTCATTGTTGAATTTTATAGAGAACCAGATGAACAGTTGGGTTATATATTTTTAAACTTAACGATGGGGCAAGTAGTAAGTTTAATATTTATATTATCAGGTGTAATCCTATTTTATTTAAAACATGAAAGTCGCTAAAATAATTAATTTACCATTAGATCAGTTTATAAATTTTGCTCTTTACGATAAGGATAAAGGTTTTTATATGAAAAAGAATCCTTTTGGTAAAGATGGAGACTTTATTACTGCTCCAAATATCACAAGGCTATTTTCAGAGATTATTGCAATTTGGACAATTACTTTTTGGAAAAGTATTGGCTCTCCGAAAAAATTTAATTTGCTAGAACTGGGAGCTGGAAATGGCGAAATGATGAAAGTCATAGATGAGACACTTATAAATTTTCCCGAATGTTACAATGCCTGCAGTTTTGTAATACATGAAAAAAGTGATTTTTTAATTAATGAACAAAAAAAAAATTTAAATTCTAAAAAATTTTCATGGTTAAAAGATATTAAAAAAATAAACTCTAACCCAACAATTTTTTTAGCTAATGAATTCTTTGATGCCATACCAATTAAACAATTTTTCAAAAAAAAAGATGGATGGTTTGAAAGATTTGTGAGTTTGAATGATCCAAAAAAAGCTGAGTTTAAAGAAGAAAAAATTGATATAGAAAAAATTGAAAAACATCTAAATTTCGAAATATCAAAAGATCAAAATATTATAGAATATTCACCAGATACATTTAAATATTTAAGAACAATTTGTGATTTGATACAAAAAAATGATGGGGGAATGTTGGTGATTGATTATGGTTATGCTGATAGCAAGATGCATGAAACTCTTCAGGCAATCAATAATCATAAATATTCTAACATTTTAGAAAATATTGGAGAGTCTGATATTACTTACAATATAAACTTTCATTCCTTTGAAAAATTTATAAATCAGTTTAAAGAAATTAATTTAATTTTTACAAATCAAAAAAAATTTTTAACAAGTATGGGTATTCTTCAAAGAGCAGAAATAATCAGCAAAAATGTAGCATTTTCTAAAAAAGCTGATTTATTTTATCGGGTAAGACGTTTGATAGATGAAAAGCAAATGGGTGAATTGTTCAAAGTCATGCTTGTAAAAAATAAGAGAAACAATTTTAAGACAGGTTTTCAAAATTGATAAAATCAAAAAAACTTTCGAAAATAAAAATAATTAAACATGGTTTTTTTGATAAAACTGGTGGTAAATCAAAAAAAATTTATAAAAGTTTAAACTGTGGTCCTGGTTCTAAAGATAATCCCTCAAATGTTAAAAAAAATTTACAAATAGTAAAAAAAAAAATAAAAAGCACCGCTAAAAGTATTTTTTTACTTCATCAAATACATGGTAATAAGTTATTTTATATTAATAAAAAAAATTTATTTAGATCAAAACCAAAAGCAGACGCAGTAATTACAAACCAAAAAAACATACCTATTGGTATTTTAACTGCTGACTGTGTGCCAATTTTAATCTGTGATGAAAAAACTAAGTTAGTTGCAGCAATTCATGCAGGGTGGAAAGGTGCATACAAAGATATAATTACCAAGGTGATCCAATTTATGATCAAAAAAGGATCTAATCCTAAAAATATTACTGCAGCTATCGGACCTGCCATCTCAGCTAAAAATTATGAAGTCAAACAAGATTTTAAAAGAAAATTTATTAGGAAGAATAAAAAAAATAATAAATTTTTTAAAATTAAGTACAAAAAGCTTTATTTTGATTTACCTAAATATGTAAAATCATGTCTTTTAAAGAATAAAATAAAAAATATTGAGTCTTTAAATATTGACACATTTGATATTAATAATAATTTTTTTAGTGCGAGGAGAGCATTAAGACTAAATCATGATGATTATGGTAGAAATATTTCAATAATTATGCTTAATTAGGTTTTTTTAATGAAATTATTATCCGGAAATAGCAACAAACCATTAAGTAAGAATATCGCTAAATTTCTAAAATCTAAATTAGTCAATTCTAGTATTAGAAATTTTTCTGATGGGGAAATCTATGTGGAAATTAATGAAAATATTAGAGGGAATAGTATTTTTTTAATTCAATCTGTTTCATCTCCAGCAAATGATAATCTAATGGAACTATTATTATGTATTGACGCACTTAAGAGATCCTCAGCAAAAAATATTACTGCTGTTATCCCTTACTTTGGTTATGCTAGACAAGATAGAAAAGTTGCACCAAGAACATCCATATCAGCTAAGCTTGTCTCAAATCTTATCACTAAAGCAGGCGCGGATAGAGTTGTAACTGTTGATTTACATGCTGGTCAAATTCAAGGATTTTTTGATATTCCAGTAGACAACTTATTTGCAACACCTATTTTTGCAAGGCATGTTAAAAAAAAGATAAAAAGTAGAAACCTAATTTGTGTAGCTCCAGATGTGGGTGGTACTGAAAGAGCTAGAGCACTTGGAAAAATTTTAAATGTTGGATTGGCTATTGTTGATAAAAGAAGACCAAAACCAGGTCAATCACAAGTAATGAATATTATTGGAGATGTGAAAGGAAAAACTTGTATTCTTGTTGATGATATCATCGATTCTGGAGGAACAATAGTAAATGCAGCAAAAGCACTTAAAGATAGAGGAGCTAAAGAGGTTTATGTTTATATAACACACGGAGTACTTAGTGGTGAAGCTGTAAAAAAAATAAAAAAATCAGTAATTAAAAATTTAGTAATAACTGATACAATTGATAACATCAGTAGAGTTAAAGGTGTAAAAAACATCGAAGTTTTGTCAATTTCAAGCCTGATGGGTGAAGCAATTAAAAGAATATCTAATTCAACCTCAGTATCAGATTTATTCAAATAAATACCTTGAGTTATTAAGTAACTTGAGCTAAAAACCCTTGTTTTTATGAATTCATTAAACGCTAACATCAGAAATACAAAGACTAAAGGTGAGCTTAACTCACTTAGGGGTGATGGCAATGTGCCTGCGATAATTTATGGTGGTGAAGCTCAAAATGAAAAGATTTCTATATCGAAGAAAATACTTAAATCACTAATCGAAAAAGAAAATTTTTTATCAAGTATCATAACTTTAAATGTTGATGGTAAAACTCAAAAAGTTCTACCAAGAGAAATAAAATATGACATTATTTCAGATGAACCAATTCATGTAGACTTTTTAAGAATAGTTTCAGGCATAAAAGTTAGAATTGAAGTTCCAGTAAAATTTTTAAATCATGAAAAATCTCCTGGTTTGAAAAGAGGTGGAGTTTTAAATATTGTAAGAAGAAAAGTTGAGCTTAAATGTCCAAGCGAAAAAATTCCTGAAAATCTTGTAATAGATCTTGATGGAGTTGATATCGGAGAGAGTTTTAAGATCTCTTCTATAAATCTTGACAGTGAAGTTACTCCTACAATTCAGGGAAGAGATTTCGTAATTGCAACTCTAGCAGCTCCAACTGTTATGAAAGAACCTGAAAAACCTGCAGAAGCTGAGGAGGCTGAGGGAGAAAGTGCTGAAGGAGCAGAAGCCGCTGCAGCTGAAGGTGGAGATAAGTCAGCAGCTGAAGGTGATAAAAAAGAAGGTGAAGATAAAAAACCTGCTGAAGAAAAAAAATAAGTTAATTTAAATTGAATTTTATCCTCCAATATTAATATTTTATGCTTCTACTTGTAGGATTAGGCAATCCAACCCCAGACAGTGAAAACAATAGACACAATATTGGTTTCAAGATTATAGATGCAATAAATAAAAAATTTGGACTTTCAAAACAAAAACCAAAATTCAAGGGACTTCTTACAACTGGTAATGTGGGAGACCAAAAAGTTTATGCAATTAAACCTTTAACATTTATGAATAATTCTGGAATTTGTATTAGAGAATTAATTGAATATTTCAAAATAAATGCTGAGGATGTTATCGTATTTCATGACGATCTAGATGTAGAATTTGGAAAAATAAAAGCAAAATTTGGTGGCTCTGATGCAGGACACAACGGAATTGCATCAATAGATAAATTTATTGGTAAAGATTATTCAAGAGTGCGAATAGGAATTGGCAAACCAAAAGATAAAATGGAAGTTAGTGATTTTGTTCTTCAAAATTTTGATGAGGATGAAATGCTTGGATTGGAAAAAATTACCAATAACATCACAGATTCTATTTCAATACTTATCGACAAAAAATTAGATTTATTCTCTAGCACTGTAAATAATAAATAATGAGTTTTAAATGTGGAATTGTTGGTTTGCCTAATGTGGGTAAATCTACCCTCTTCAATGCTCTAACAAACTCAAGCAAAGCTCAAGCAGCAAACTTTCCATTTTGTACAATAGATCCCAATGTGGGAGTAGTCCCCGTTCCAGATGAAAGATTGAACAAATTATCAGAAGTGTCAAAATCTAAAAAAACAATAAATACAACTATTTCATTTGTTGATATAGCTGGTCTTGTAAAAGGCGCGTCTAAAGGTGAAGGATTAGGCAATAAATTTCTGTCTCACATAAGAGAAGTTGATGCAGTTATTCATATGATTAGATGCTTTGATTCAGACGATATTCAAAATGTTCATCCAGACGTTGACCCTATAAGAGATCTTGAGATCATTGAAACTGAAATGATGTTAGCTGACCTAGAGTCTATCCAAAAAAGACTTGAAAAAAATAATAAGAAAAATGTAGAAGAAGATCAGCTTAAGATTTTAGAGATTGCATTAGACTGCATTAATAATGATAAAGATATATCAATATTAAATTCTCAATTTGAAACAAAACAACTAAATCAAAGTGGCCTTTTATCAATAAAACCAAAGATTTTTGTTTGCAATGTAGATGAGCAAAGCGTACAGGATGGAAATAAATATACTAAAAACTTTATTGAAAAATTTGGAAAAGATAACACTCTGATTGTTTCTGCAGATATAGAAAACCAAATAAATGAATTAGCAAAAGATGAAAAAAAAAATTATATGGACATGATTGGTTTGAAAGATACAGGTCTAAGTATGTTAATTCAAAAGGGCTATAAAATATTAGAACTTGATACGTATTTTACATCTGGACCTGAAGAAACAAGGGCTTGGACAATACAAAAAAACTGTCCTGCTCCTAAAGCTGCAGGAGAAATTCATTCAGATTTTGAAAAAGGGTTCATTAGAGCTGAAACTATATCCTATGAAGATTTCTTAGCTAATGATGGATGGGTAAATTCTAAAGCTAATGGAAAAATGAGATTAGAAGGTAAAGATTATATTGTAAAAGATGGAGATGTACTAAACTTCAGATTCAACACGTGACCATATTTTTTTCATACTAAAGTAAACTAGAATTGTCAGAATAATTAAATAGACAATTGCTTTAAAGCCCATTTGATGTCGAGCTTCTAAATGAGGTTCGGCTGACCACATTAAAAAAGTCGTAACATCTTTTGACATCTGTTCTACTGTCGCATTTGTTCCATCACCATACTCAACCAATCCATCCGATAATGGAGCAGACATTCTAATTTTATTACCATACATATATTTGTTATAATAGACTCCATCATCTAAAGACACATTGCTAGGAGCTTCTTCATATCCCTGTAATAAGGAATAAATATAGTCAACACCTCCACCTCTTGCTTTTACCAAAACAGACATGTCGGGAGGATATGCGCCACCATTTGCAGCTTGAGCTGCTTTTACATTATCGTAAGGCATAACAAATTTATCAGATAATTTACCTGGCCTTGTAAACATTTCACCATCAGAATTTGGACCATCAGTTACTTCAAAAGAAGCTGCTATAGCTTTGGCTTGAGCTTCTGAAAATTCTGGCCCACCTGGCTCTGCTAAATTTCTATAACTTAAATATTTCATCGAATGGCAAGAAGCACATACTTCAGTATAAACTTGATAACCTCTTTGAAGAGAAGCTCTATCAAATTTTCCAAATAAACCCTTAAAACTCCAATCAGTTTTAAGATATTCTACTTTTTCAGCAGCAAAAGAATATGAATTTGAGGCAATAATTAAGATAATTATAGAAAATAATTTAAATAAATTTTTCACCCTATTCTATTTTACTTTCTTTATTTCTGGCAGCAGCTAAATTTGGTGAACCACCGAGAACAGATTCGGTAATACTTAAAGGCACTGGTAAAGTTTTTTCTTTAAACCCTAAAACGGGAAGAATAACTAAGAAATGTAAAAAGTAATACGCCGTAGCAACTCGGGCTATCAATAAATAAAGTCCTTCAGCTGGCATTGCACCCACATAACCAAGTATCAAAACATCTGCAACTAATATCCAGTAAAATTGTTTATATAAAGGTCTAAATACTGCTGATCTTATTTTTGAGGTATCTAACCAAGGTAAAACTGCCAAGATTAATATTGCAGATAACATAGCCACAACTCCTAGCAATTTATCAGGAACTGATCTTAATATTGCATAAAAAGGTAATAGGTACCATTCAGGAACAATATGTGCAGGTGTTACCATTGGGTTAGCCTCTATATAATTATCTGCATGTCCTAAAATATTTGGTGCATAGAATACAAAGAAAGCAAACACAATCATGAACATTAATAAAGCAAAACCATCTTTAATTACGATGTAAGGATGGAAAGGTACAGTGTCTTTAGATGGTTTTTTTATATCTATTCCTACTGGATTGTTGTTACCAGGAACATGTAAAGCCCATATATGTAAAACAACTAATCCTAAAATTAAAAATGGAATTAAATAATGCAAAGTAAAAAATCTAGTTAATGTAGGGTTGTCAACTGAATAACCACCCCATAACCAAGTAACTATTCCCTCTCCTACCAGAGGAATAGCACTAAATAAATTTGTGATAACTGTTGCTCCCCAAAAACTCATTTGACCCCACGGCAACACATAACCCATAAATGCTGCAGCCATCATTAATAAATAAATTATTATCCCTAAAATCCATATTATTTCTCTTGGAGATTTATAAGAACCATAAAACAATGATCTAAATATATGAATATACACCGCTAGGAAAAACATTGAAGCACCGTTTGCATGGATATATCTAATTAGCCATCCATAATTAACATCACGCATAATGTGCTCTACACTTTCAAAAGCCATATCAGCATGAGCAATATAATGCATTGCAAGAGTTAATCCTGTTACAATTTGAGTAATTAAACAAAAAGTTAAAATTCCACCAAATGTCCACCAATAGTTTAAATTTTTAGGAGTTGGGTAATCTGTTAAATGATTTGCAAGAGTTAATAGTGGCAATCGATCATTAAACCATTGTCCTACTTTCGATTTTGGTGTGTAATCGTGGTCACTCATTTTTCTTTATCCAATTTTAATTGTATTTGCATTAACGAATTCGTATTTAGGCACTTCCATATTCCAAGGTGCTGGTCCTTTTCTAATTCTTCCAGATGTATCATAATGAGATCCATGACATGGGCAAAACCAACCATTATAATCACCTTTATCATTTAAAGGCACGCATCCAAGGTGGGTGCATACACCTAACATAACAAGCCACTCAGGGTTTTTTGCTCTATCTTCATCTTTTTCAGGATGAATTAAATCCTCCATCTTCACAGATCTTGCTTCATCAATTTCTTCTTGAGTTCTTCTTCTTATAAATACTGGTTTTCCCCTCCATAAAACAGTCAATGTGTTTCCAGGTGTTAATGAACTTACATCAACCTCTGTACTAGCTAATGCTTTAACAGAAGCATCTGGATTCATTTGATCTATCATTGGCCACACTACTGCAGCGGCACCAACAGCTCCTACAGCTGTAGTAGCTGTAAATAAAAAATCTCTTCTTTTTGTTTTTTTTTCAGACACTTTTAGTAGCTTTTATTATTATCTCTTTTTGATTTAAAATAGTTAATATACGAATTCATATAATATAAAATAATTATTTTACTACTGAAAGAATGACACAGAATTCAACAATTTTAGGACCCAAAATAGCTTTGTATGAGCCTGATATACCTCAGAATACTGCTGCAATCATTAGAACCTGTGCTTGTTTGGGTGCTAAACTAGAAATAATTGAACCATGTGGCTTTCTATTATCAGACAAACGCTTTAAAAGAGTGGTTATGGACTATATGGAATATAGTCAAATAGAGTTTTATCAAAGTTCAGAAAAATTTTTTGAGGCAAAAAAGAAACAGAGAATAGTATTGATGACAACTAAGAGTTCAATAAATTATACTAAATTTAAATTTAAGCCTGATGATACTATTTTGTTTGGAAGAGAAAGTGCTGGAGTACCCGAAGAGGTTCATAAAATTATTAAAAATCGTTTAAAAATACCAATGAATAACCAAGTAAGATCTCTTAATATTGCATCGTCAGTTGCCATTGTTTTGGCAGAAAGTTTGCGTCAAATAGAATTATTATAAAATGGACATTTCAATCAAAAAAGACTTAGCGGGTAACTGGTTTAAACTATTACAAAATGCAATATGCGACGACATTTTAAAAATTGAAAAAAATAAAGTAAATTTTGAATCAACTTCTTGGAAAAGGAGCAATAAAAAAGATGAGGGTGGTGGTGAATATAGAATTCTTAAAAATGGAAAAATTTTTGAAAAAGTAGGAGTAAATTTTTCGAAAGTTTATGGAAAATTTCCTAAGCAATTTCAAAAGAATATACCAGGCACAAGTAAAGATCCTAGATTTTGGGCATCAGGAATATCAATAGTTATGCACATGCAAAATCCCCATATTCCTGCAATGCATTTTAATACCAGATTTATTTGTACAACAAAGAATTGGTTTGGTGGAGGTATGGATGTAACCCCAGCAATAAAAGATGAAAAAGAGATGAAAAACTTTCATAAAATATTAAAAGCAATGTGCGATAGACATAATAAAAATTATTATAAAAAATATAAAAAGTGGTGTGATGAATATTTTTATCTACCTCACAGAAAAGAATCAAGAGGTATAGGTGGAATCTTTTTTGACTATAAAAATGATAATTTTGAAAATGACTTTAAGTTTGTAAGAGATGTTGGTGTTACATTTCAAATGCTATTTAATGAAATTATTAAAAAAAAAATAAAAAGAAAATGGACTTTAAAAGATAAAGAGTTTCAGTATATTAAAAGAGGTCGATATACAGAATTTAATTTACTCTATGATAGAGGAACAAAATTTGGGCTACAAACTGGTGGTAATGTTGAAGCAATTTTGATGTCATTACCTCCGATTGCAAAATGGAAATAAAAATGGATAAAGAGCCAATAACATTAAATGGATTAAATAAACTAAATGAAGAATTAGTTTTTTTAAAAGAAAAAAAAAGACCTGAAATAGTAGCCGCGATTGCTGAAGCAAGATCTCATGGAGACCTTAAAGAAAATGCTGAATATCATGCAGCTAAAGAAGAACAATCTCATAATGAGGGAAGAATAACCGAAATCAACGACATTATCGCAAGAGCAAATGTTATTGACGTTACAAAAATAAATAATGAGGGAAAAGTAATTTTTGGATCAACAGTTTATTTAGAAGATTTAGATACAGGTGAAAAAATTAATTATAAAATTGTTGGAAAAGATGAAGCGGATTTAAAACAAAAACTAATTTTCTTTCAATCACCAATTGGCAAAGGTTTAATTGGAAAGAATAAAAGTGATTTAGTTGAAATAAATACACCATCAGGTACAAAAAATTTTGAAATCAAAGACGTAAAATATATTTAACTTTTGACTATTTGTTGTAGTTGCTTATCTGAAATTTGAAATCCGTTTTGAACCCAAGTTTCCTCTATCTTTTTTAATTTATTTCCTAAAGTTTTACCCTCAGGAATTTGAAATTTAGACATTAGTAGATCAGCTCCTATTGGCAAAGTTGGAATTTCTTTTTCTTTATAAGTATCTAATAGTTTAATTAATTTTTTTTCTACCTTGTTTGAGGTAAAAATTTTAAAATTAATAACATCCATTACAGCCTGTCGTCCATTAAAATAAAAAAATTTATTTAAGTTTTTCTCTGTAAAGTTATTTAAAGTTACTTTTTCTCTATAAAAAATATCTATCAATTTTAATCTTTTTTTATCTTTGTTAGATATTTTAAATTTATAAAGAAAATAATCAGCATTATCAGTCCCATCAATTACTAAAAGCGCAATTAAGAATATAAAGTCAATTTTTAAAAAATTCTCAGCAGCATAAGAATTGTGTTTTTTAAAATTTTTAATATTCTTTAATTGGGGGAAAATTATTTCTACGAGTTCTAAACTTTCTTTATCTTTAAAGAGTTTTAAAAATCCATTTGAACCAGTTATTTTTTTTAATTCATCTATTAATCTTTCAGATGATATATTTGAAATTCCATCAATATTTTTTTTTATATTTTTAATTATTTCTGGCTGGTGCTTATGATTTGAGTAATTTAAATAAAACCTTAAATACCTCAAAATACGTAAATAATCCTCCTTAATTCTTTTTTCCGCATTGCCAATAAAATTAATATAACCCTCCTCTAAATCTTTTTTACCGTTAAATGGATCAAATAAATTACCGTCGCTATCTGCATAAATTGAGTTGATAGTAAAATCCCTTCTAGAGGCATCTTCCTTCCAATCTAAAGAGAATTCTACATCAGCATGCCTTCCATCAGTTGAGACGTCTTTCCTTAAAGAAGTAATTTCATATTTATATTCCTCGATTATTGCGGTTATAGTTCCGTGTTCAATTCCTGTTTCATAATAACTTATTTGTTTGTTTTTAAGAGCCTCACAAACTTGAGGAGGAGTTAAATTTGTTGCTAGGTCAATATCATCAACATTTTCTTTTTTTATTACTTTTCTTACACACCCACCTACATATCTGATTTCACTTTTCTCTGAAAAATTATTAATTGCCTCAAAAATTTTATTTGTGGGTGTTGTTAAAGTAATTTGTTTTAAGTTTTGACTGACATAATCAAGATTCTTTGATCGGGAAAAAAATTTATCTAAAAAATTTTTCATAAATGGCTGGGGCGCTAGGATTCGAACCTAGGATGCAGGTACCAAAAACCCGTGCCTTACCGCTTGGCTACGCCCCAATACTAGCTTCCTATAACATAAAAATATAAAATTCATATAGTTTTTGCTGTAACACACCAATAATTTTTATATTTTCTTTTAAATTTAGCTTTTGCTAATTTACAACTCTTTAATGAATTATAATAGGCAACAATTGTTGATCCTGAACCAGTCATTCTTACAAATAATGGATTATTTACACTTTCTAAGAACAACTTAATTTTTTTAAGTTTTGGATATTTTTTGAGAGCTATTTTTTCAAAGGCATTTTGCTGATTAATCAAAAATTTTACTCCAAACATGTTTTTTTTAGGTTTATTATATTTTGATTTTGTATACTTTCGAACAGCTGAGTATATTTTTTTAGTTGAGCACCCAAAATCAGGCTTTACTAAAGTAGAGTAAAATTGTGGAATATTATAAATCTTCTTTATTCTGCCACCTGATGACAACACACAGTTGGATGAAATGGTGCCTAGAATAACATCAGAACCAACGAAGTCACAGATACTTCGAGTTTTTTTATAATTAGGATTAATAATTTTTTTTTTAACCAGATAATTAAACACACTAGCTGCATTCATCGATCCCCCACCCAACCCAGCTTGTTGAGGGATTAATTTTTTAATTTTAACTTTAAATTTTTTATTTTTTAATAAATTTTCTCTATCTAGTATTTGAAATAATTTTTGAACGGTATTTTTTTTTCCAATATTTTTAGAAAACTTTCCATAAAAAGAAATATGATGTTTTTTTCCATTATGTTGATTGATTGAAATAACATCATGTAAATCTAAGAAACCAATTATACTTTCAATTTTATGTAAAAATTTTTTTTTTCCAGTGATATTTAGTGCTAAATTTAACTTTGCATTAGATTTAACTTTATCAATTTTCATTTAGGAATTTTTAAGACCCTCAATTACTTTAATGTTGATTTTTTCTATCATATCATCTTCGGTGTCATCAAAAGTTAATACGTTGTTCCAAAAATATCTTGCTTGAATTTTTCGATTTAATTTCCATAAAATATCTCCATAATGATCATTCACGATTGGGTCATCTGGCATCAATTCTACAGCTCTTTTTAAATACTTTTCTGCCACTACATAATCCTCTATTAAAAAATAAGCCCATCCAATTGAGTCAATAATATATGGATCATTGCTTTTTAAATCATATGCTGTTTTCAACATATCCATTGCTTCATTAATTTTATAATCACGCTCTAACCAAGAGTAAGCAAGGTAATTTAAAATATATGCATCACTAGGATCAATTTTAAGCGCATGCAGTAAATCTTCATCTGACTTTTCATAATTGCCCATTCTTTCATAACTGCCACCTCTACGATACAATACATCTGATTTGATTAGTGAATTGTCATCCAGCTTTAAAATAATTTCTGTATATCGATCTATTGCCTTTTCATAATTTTTAGAATTTTTATAAAAATTGGCTAAATCAAAAATCATTTTTATATTTGGATTTTCAATTTTATTTAATTTTGAATCTATGTATTTAATTCCATTTTCATAATCCTGCTCTTGAATTATTATTTGAGCTTCTTTTTTTAATCTAAACCAATAATAAAATTCATCTTCTATTTTAAAGTTTTTTACAATTCTTTTTACTTTATCAAATTCATCATTAAGATAAAAATTTTCTGCAACCAATGACAAATTAAATTCAAACTTAGGATTTAAATAGGTTGACAAATTTAAATAAAAATTTGATTTTTCAAAATTATCCTGAGAAGAATAAAGATTAGAGATTAAAAATAAAAATTCACTTACAAGATCATTGTGATCTTTGCATGAAAAAATTTTTCCAAAATCATCGAATTTTTCTTTGTCTACCCAACTTTTACTTTGTGAAAGTAAAAGTGTTGAATTTATATAATCAATTTTTTCAACAACTGATCTTGCTTGATTTAATTTGTTGTTGTCAATTAAATGATTAAGATAAAAGAAAATGTATCTTGAATAATCACCTTGTTGATTATTTATTAAATTAAGAAAAAATGATGTGGTTCGTTTATCTCCAATATAACATCTTTGGAATGTCTCAGCTATAAGAGACAGGTTTCCAAAATTTTTTTTGTTATCTAATATTTTTTTATTTTTAAATGTATAAATGTACTGTTTTAGAGTTTCAAATATAACTAGGTTTATCCTATCTTTATCTTGAAATTTTAAACTTTGTGTTAAATATTCATCAGCTTTTTTAAAATTATTTTTCTTTAAACTATCAATTATTAAAATTATATAGGCATCATAAAAATCTGAATTAGATTTGTTTACATTGTTATTTAATACATTAATTGCTTGAGGTACTTTGTTATCTAAAACTAAAGAGTTAACATATCTTTTTAAATAACTGTCATGTTTGTTAATTAATACTCTGGTTAAGTTAAAAAATTTTAATGCTTCAGAATTATCTCGATTTTCAAATGCAACAATTCCAGAAAAATAATTTGATAAATCTCTTGAGTTGAAATCATCGAAAGTAGCACTTTTAGAATACAAAGGTGTCTGATAAGATATGAATATTATTAGTACTAATTTTAGAAATTTTAGGAACATGTGACCATACTATGACTAAAAAAGTGATAAATCAAAATACCAAATTAAACCAAAAACTAATTAATACTATCGAGCCAAAATTTATATTCACAGATAAGCCAATAAATAGATTTAATGTTTTAGAAACGAACAATGGTACACTGCAAATTAATAAAGAAGAATTACTTAAAAATTTAAAAGATCAAATAAATTCAATTGAAAATTGTAAATTGAAACTAAATTCAACTAAAATCATTTTAGGTGAGGGAAATATAAATAGCCCTTTAATGTTAATTGGAGAATCTCCTGGGGCTGAAGAAGAAAAATTGGGTGTCCCATTTAGAGGTGAAGTTGGCGAACTTCTTAACAAAATGCTTATAGCCATCAATATTAAGAGACAAAATATTTACACTAGTTATGCGATCAATTTTAGACCACCTGATGACAGAAAACCAACCTCAACAGAAATTAAAAGATACTCAGTATTTTTGAAGGAGCATATATCGATTATAAACCCAAAGATTATTGTTTTGATGGGTAGTTCGGCAATGGAGGCTATAACAGGAATGAGTGAAAAAATAACTACTGAAAGAGGGCATTGGAAGGAAGTGATTTTAAAAAACAAAACATTCCCTTTAATGATAACTTTTAATCCATCTTATTTAATCCGTTTTCCAGAAAATAAAAAACACTCATGGGAAGATTTAAAGAAAATAAGAGACAAAATCAAAGATCTTAAGTTAAAAATTTGATGAAGATAATTGCTGGGGTTGATGAGGTTGGTAGAGGAAGTTTAATTGGGCCTGTTTATGCTTCAGCAGTAATTTTAAAAAAATCAATTAATTCAAAGTTATTAAAAGATTCAAAATCATTAAGTAAAAAAGAGAGAGAGTATCTGTGTACATATATAAAAAAAAATTCTACTTGGTCCATAGGCAAAGCTTCTGTAAAAGAAATAGAAAAACTGAATATACTTCAAGCAAGTTTGCTAGCTATGAAAAGAGCCATCAAAAAACTTAAGAGAAAACCAACACATGTTCTGGTAGATGGAAACAAAACTCCAGAGTTAAAAAATTATAATTTAAAATCAGTTATTAAAGGAGATAAAAAAATTCCCTCTATATCGGCAGCTTCTATAATTGCAAAAGTATCAAGAGATAAGTTTATAACCACTTTATCAAAAAAAAATAAAGGCTATGATTGGGATAAAAACTTTGGGTACGGAACAAAACAGCACTTAAAAGCTATGAAAAAATTAGGTATTACTAAACATCATAGAAAAACTTTTTCACCTATTTTCAAAATAAATTAACACTACATCTAGTTAATTTCTAACTAAGAAACACTAATCGAATCCAAATTTTTCAATCTCAGGTTGACCGAGGAATCCATTTGGAGTCTAATTAATTTTTACAAATGAAAACTGATTTCAAAAATAAAATAATTAATGGAGATAGTCTCGAAGAATTAAAAAAAATTCCACGTGAAACTTTTGATTTAATTTTTGCTGATCCTCCTTACAACTTACAATTAAAAAGTGAATTAACTAGACCAGATAGATCAAAGGTAAGTGCAGTAAATGATAAATGGGATCAATTTGAAAATTTTAAAAAATATGATGATTTCACCTATGAGTGGCTTAGTGAATGTAAAAGAATTTTAAAAAAAGATGGAGCTATTTGGGTTATAGGAAGCTACCATAATATTTTTAGAGTTGGCACAGCAATACAAAACCTAGGTTTCTGGATTTTAAATGATGTTATTTGGAATAAAAATAATCCAATGCCAAACTTTAGAGGTACACGTTTTACTAACGCTCATGAAACTTTAATATGGGCTTCTAAAAGTGAGAAATCAAAATACACATTTAATTATCAATCTTTAAAATGTTTAAATGATGATCTTCAAATGAGATCTAATTGGGATCTTCCAATATGCAATGGTTCAGAGAGACTTAAAAAGGATGGAAAAAAAATTCACTCAACACAAAAACCAGAAGCACTATTGCATAGAATTTTACTAGCTACATCAAATAAAAATGACCTCATACTTGATCCTTTTTTAGGATCAGGAACAACAGCCACAGTAGCAAAAAAACTAGGGAGAAATTATTTCGGAATAGAAAAAGAAAAAAATTATTTTAAAGCTGCTGAGCAACGTATAAAAACTACAAAGCCTATTGAAGACGATCTATTAGATACGTTAAAAAACAATAGATCAAAACCAAGAATTCCTTTTGGTTCATTAGTAGAGCTTGGAATAATTAAACCCGGAACTAATATTTTTGATAATAAGAAAAAAATAACAGCCAGAATTATGGCTGATGGCAGTATAAAACATAATCAAGCAGAGGGTTCTATACACAAAGTTGCGGCTACTATTTTAGGAGCTGAAAGTTGCAACGGATGGACTTTTTGGCACTGTGATATAAATGGACGAACTTATCCTATTGATTATCTAAGACAAAGATTAATTTCTAAAAATTAACTTTTATATATTTTACCCAAATAACTTTCTAAAAATTTTTTATTTTTAGTTAAAAGTTTTAAAAAAATATTTCTAGATTTGATCATAATTGGATTTGATAAATGGAAGGCAAATTGATTGAAATTAGACCTACTGTTAATCATTTTTACTCTCTTTGATCTGATATCATAAAAATTATTATTATTAATTAAACATTCATATAATTCATTAGCCCCCTCTATTGATTGAGAAGCTCCCTGCGCAAATGAAGGTGAAAAAGCAAAAAATGCATCTCCTACAAGAAATATATTTTTTGGAGGATTGTATAAATTTTTACTTACAAATATTGGAAATAATTTAATATTTTGAAGACTTTCCAAAAAACTTTGGGAAACTTTTTGAGATAATATAAATTTAATATTTTCTATAAAAAAACTCTCATTTAAAAGATTATAGTTCTCTTGCTCATTTGAATTTAGTTTATGTTTTAAAATGCCGATAAAATTTAAATTTTTATCATTATTAATTGGATAAATAACATAATGAAAATTCGGTCCTAAGAACAAGGAAATATTTTCTTCATTTATATTTTGAAAATTTTCTCTCGATATAGTTCCCCTAATAGCAATCGTATCATTGTAAATTGGTTTTGATTTATTGGTTGAAATTAATAACTTCCCTTTAGAAAACACACCGTCTGAAATAATTAAGTAATCACAAGTTATATTATTTTTATCAAATATTAATTTTATTGACTCTTTATCGTAAACAATCTGTTCAATACTGTGGTTATATTTAATTATATCTTCGTTTATTTGTTTTTTTAAAAATTGAAGCAATTTTGATCTTTTCAATGTTGTGTATTTACAATCTTCTGAATTAAATCTTGAAATGTCTAAGTCACAAATTTTTTTTGAATTTTTAATTTCATAAAAATCAATTTTTTTTGGATTAAATTTTTCTTCTTCAGTGAAAGAAGAGAAGCCTATTTTATTTAAAAACTTTACACTATTTACTGACAACTGAATTCCATAGCCTTCTTCCATTTCTAATGAATTCCTTTTTTCATAAATCGTAACCTGATAATCCTTATGATCTTTGAATAAATTGGCAATATACAAACCAGAAATTCCAGCACCAATTATTGCAATTTTTTTCATTTATGACTTTCTAAAAATTTAACTATCTTTTTTGTAAATGTTGGCAGTATATAATTTTGAAGTTTTGTTGGATCAATCCAATAACTATTTTTATTTAAATTATATTTATTTTTAAATTCAATTTTTATATTCATATTCATATTAGACATTTTAAAATTCAAATCTTTAACAAAATTTTTAGGATTATTTACTTCCTCCATTGGGAAGATATTAAAATTTTTCAAAAAATTAAATTTATTATTTTTGATTAATAAATAATGATTATTTTTTTTATAAACATTAAGCTTGTAAAAAGTTTCCTTATCTTTTTTTTTAAATTTTATTAAATCAAAATTTTTATTTTTAAATGATTTGCATTTTTTTACTAATGGGCAGTTCTTACAATTAGGACTAACAGGTTTACAAATTAGTGCTCCTAATTCCATTAAAGCTTGAGCATAATCACTAGACCTTTTGACTGATGTTCCAAAAATTTTTTTCTTCTCGTGTAAATTTTCTTTTTTTATTTGATCTTGTTTTTTTAAAAATAAGTATCTCTTTAGTATTCTTTCAATATTACCATCTAGAGGAATTATTGGTTCATTGAATGCAATTGCAGAAATTGCACTTGCTGTATAATCTCCAATTCCTGGGAGAGACTTTAAATCTACAAAATTTCTAGGTATTTTTTTATTAAAATTATTAACAACTATTTGAGCTGTTTTTTTTAAATTTCTTACTCTTGAATAGTATCCAAGACCCTCCCAAAGTTTAATTAATTTTCTATCATCATATTTAGATAATTTTTCTATTGTGGGAATATTTTTTATAAATCTGTTAAAGTAAGGTATTACTGTTGCAACCTGGGTTTGCTGCAACATAAATTCACTTATTAAAGTGTAGTATTGCTTTTTTGTTTGAGAAACATTATTTCTCCAAGGTAAAGATCTTTTATTTAAATCATACCATTTAAGAATATTATTTGTTATTATTGGATCTTTCATATGCAATCTAAAAATAATACTAAGCAGAGAAACGCTAGCATTCAAGGATTAAGATCTTTCAAAGACACTTTGCCAAAAAACGTCAAAAAAATAATAAATAAAAAAGGTCATGTATATTCAGAAACGTTGAGCAATTGGAAATATTTAGTTGGAAGCGAATTATTTAAAATTTGCTATCCAAAAACATTTAAAAATTCAAATAAATTTGGTGTTAGCACCTTAGTGGTTATGGTCAAGCGAGGACATGAAGTTGACGTAGAATATTCGAAAAAAGATATTTTGAATAAAGTGAATAATTTTTTTGAATATTCTGTTGTTGAAAAACTTAAATTTATAAGTTTTGATGATGAGCATGAAATGACGGGCTCGAGTGAAACAAAAGTTAAAAATGTGGCAATTGGTAAATATCAAGATAAGATAAAAAGTGTTAAAAACGAAAAAATTAAAAAATCATTAACAGAGTTAACCAGGGTTTTTAGAGAGAAATGAAAAAAATTATATTCTTAATATTAATATTTTTAACTACAGTTTTAAATGTACAAGCTGAGGAAATTAAAAGGATAACTGTTGGTAACAAAGATGCAAAAATAACTATTATAGCTTTTGAATCATTAACTTGCAGTCATTGTGCTAGTTTTCATAAAAATGTTTATCCTCAATTAAAGAAAGAGTATCTTGATACTGGACTCGCTAAAATAGAATTTAGACATTTTCCATTAGACATAGCGGCCTTTAATGCATCAAAAGTTTCTCAGTGTAAGAATGATGGAAATTCAGATATTCTTGAAAGGTTATATACTAATCAACAAAAATGGGTAAAGGGAAATTCAATACAGGAGGCAAATAAAAATCTACAAAAATTTTTAAAAAGTGAGGGATTTAGTATTGATTTTGATGCTTGTATAAATAATAAGGAAATTGAAGATTTCGTACTAAACGACCGAATCGATGGAGCAAAGAACTTTAAAGTGAACGCAACTCCTACGATTATTATTAACAACGAAAAATTTGAAAAAACTCTTAATTATAAAAATTTAAAAAAAGCACTAGAAAAACTGATATAAGTTTGTGCATGGAGTTTAAAAAAATCCAATTAAACGGATTTAAATCTTTTGCTGAAAAAACCAACTTTTTAATTGAAGATGGTCTTACAGGTATAGTGGGTCCTAACGGTTGTGGAAAATCTAACATTGTAGAATCTTTAAGATGGGTAATGGGAGAGACCTCAGCAAAAAGTATGCGTGGATCTGGTATGGAGGATGTCATATTTTCAGGAACATCTAATAAAGCATCAAAAAATATTGCGGAAGTATCAATCGAAGTTGAAAACAAAGATAAAGAAGGTCCAATCCAATACCGTGAATTGGAACAAATACAAATTAGAAGAAAAATAGAAAAAGATAAAGGATCTAAATTTTACATTAATGATAAAGAAGTTAGAGCAAGAGATACTCAAATGTTTTTTGCAGATCTTTCGACTGGTGCGCACTCTCCATCAATGATTAGTCAAGGAAGAATAGGTTCATTAGTAACTGCGAAACCAACCGATAGAAGAGCTATTTTAGAAGAAGCTGCAGGAATATCTGGTTTGCACGTTAGAAGACATGAGGCTGAATTAAGATTAGGTGCGGCTGAGAATAATTTAAAAAGAGCAGATGAATTAAGAAGACAGCAAGAAAAACAGTTGGCAAATCTTCAAAAACAAGCTGAAGAAGCAACAAAATATAAGCTCATTTCGGATCAAATTAAAAAAATTGAAGCAGGTTTATATTATTTAAGATTATTAGAGATAGACAAAGAAATTAGAATTGAAAATGAAATTAATACTGAGGCAGAAGGAGAGGTAGAAGGATTTAATAGTAAAATATCTGAATTAGAAAATTCAATTAAAACTTTTACAGATAAAGTAAATCCATTGAGAGAAAAAAATATAGAAAATTTATCAAGAATACAAAGACTTAATCTAGAACTTCAAAGTTTAGATGAGGAAAATACAAGAATTCAAGATGAAATAGAAAGCATCAAAAAATCAAGTCGAACACTTGATGATGATATCACGAGAGAAAAAGGAATTATTATAGATGCTAACTCAAATGAAAAAAGATTGAAGGAAGAAAAAACTGAATTAATTGAGACAGACTCGAAGTATTTTGAAACAGAAAAATTATCTAATGAAGATTTAGAAAATGCAAAAAATAAACTTAAAGAAGAACAAAAAGCTGTTGATGAAATTGTAAACAGTTTAGCTGAAGAAACTGTAAATATAAGTGTTGGTCCAATAAGAAATGTAAAAAATACTATATCAAGGGTAAAAGAATTAATAGATAGTAATGAAATAAATCAAGCTGTGACACTTCTAGATAGATGCAACATGGAACTAGATAGTTTTTTAAATGATTTAAAAAATGAAAGATCTAGAAATGAGTTATTAGGAGTTAGTGAAAAATCAAAAAATATAAAATTATTACAAGAAAAATATGCCGATGCATATAGTAAAAATCAATCAATTAAAAATGAGTCTATTAAAAGAAATGAAAGAATTAAAACCATTGAAACGGAAATTGAAAGTTGGAAAAATTTACTAACTAATTCAGAAAAAATGGTTAATGAATTAACACAAAGAAAAGATAAATTATCAAAACACCTAAGTGATTTAGAAAACCAACCTAGAGCACAAGCAGAAAGAAAAGGTCAAATTTCAGAAAATTTAAGAATATCAAATAAAGAAAAAATTGATAATGAAGCTATTATTGATGAAACGGATCAAAAAATTGAAATGTTAAGAGCACAGTTAAATGAAATCCAAGAACAATCAATTCAAATAAGAGAAAGAAAGGCAAGCTCAGGAGCTACAATTGAAGGCCTACAAAAAAGAAAAAATGATCTCCTTGATAGAATTAGTTCTGAGTTAAATTTGAATGAAGATAATATTTTAGAAAATTCAAATTTAAATGGAGTAGAAGAGCTTCCAAATCCAGTTGATCAAGAAGATGCTTTAGACAAGAAAAAACAAGAAAGAGAAAAATTAGGATCTGTAAATTTAAAAGCGGACGAGGAAACAAGTAAATATGAAGAAGAGATAAAAAAAATGGAACAGGATCGTGCCGACCTTGTTACTGCTATCGTGAAACTGAAAGATAGTATCAATGAACTTAATCAAAAAGGAAGAGAAAGATTGATAGAAGCTTTTGAAAAAGTTAATAGAAAATTTAATGAAGTTTATACAAAACTTTTCAATGGTGGAAATGCCAAACTAGAATTGGTGGACTCTGATGATCCACTTGAAGCGGGTTTGGAAATGTTGGTTAGTCCTCCGGGAAAAAGACTTCAATCTATAACTTTGTTATCTGGAGGTGAACAAGCATTGACTGCCCTCTCTTTAATCTTCGCAGTATTTTTAACAAAACCTTCACCTATATGTGTATTGGATGAAGTTGATGCGCCGCTTGACGATGCTAACGTAACAAGATTTTGTAGTTTACTTGAGGAACTAATTAAAATCACCAACACCAAATTCATAATTGTAACTCATCATGCTTTAACTATGTCAAAAATGAACCGACTATATGGGGTGACTATGCCTCAAAAAGGAATTAGTCAGCTTGTGGCTGTTGATTTACAAAAAGCAGAGAGTATGGTTGCATAAACTATATAAATGCCAAAAGACACTTTCAAAAATCGCTTAGAGATTGCAAAAAGCAAGATTTCAAAGAAAAATCTCTTCAATAAGAAGAATGACCCCTCACCTTTAGGAATTGCATTCAAATTGAGCACAGAACTGGTTTCTGCAGTGGCTGTGGGGACAATTATTGGGTTTATTTTTGATAAGACCTTTGGTACTAAACCCTGGTTTATATTAATATTTTTTTTTGTTGGTGTAGTTGCTGGAATAACCAATGTGATAAGATCTGCAAAAAAAATGCAAAAATAAATAAGTACTATGGCAGCAAATCCTATGTCTCAATTCAATGTTTATAGAATTGGACCAGAAATTAAAGTTGGAGCATTCGACATATCGTTTACGAACTCAAGTTTGTTTATGATTTTAAGTACTGTATCTATTTTGTTAATATTTAATTTAGGATCAAAAAAAAATTCAATACTACCAAACAAAATTCAATTATTAGCAGAACTTAGCTATACCTTTGTATCTAAAATGATTAGCGATACAGCTGGATCAAAAGCGAAACCATACTTTGCATTTATATTTTCTCTATTCATGTTTGTTTTATTTTGTAACATGTTTGGAATGATACCTTATACTTTCACTGTAACCAGTCATATCATTGTAACATTTGTTCTCGCAGCATTTATATTTATTGGAGTGACTGTAATTGGGTTTATTAGACATGGATTTGGGTATTTAAAATTATTTGTTCCAAGTGGAGTACCTGCAGTATTACTACCTTTAATTGTTGTTATAGAAATTATTTCCTATTTAAGTAGACCTATAAGTTTATCAGTTAGATTATTTGCCAATATGATGGCTGGTCATACTATGATGAAAGTTTTCGGAGGCTTTGTAATTAGCCTTGGAATAGTTGGTGGGTGGCTTCCACTAAGTTTTTCGGTTGCGTTGACTGGTTTGGAGATCTTAGTTGCTTTTCTTCAAGCTTATGTTTTTGCAATCTTAACCTGCATCTATTTAAATGATGCATTAAATTTACACCATTAATAACAGAGGAGGATATAATGGAATTAGAAGCAGCAAAAATGATCGGAGCAGGTTTAGCGGCAATCGCTTTAGCTGGAGCTGGTGTTGGTATAGGAATAATTTTTGGAAATTATTTGTCTGGAGCAATGAGAAATCCATCTGCAGCGCAAAAACAATTTCCTAACTTGCTTTTAGGTTTTGCACTTGCAGAAGCTACAGGATTATTCGGATTGGTAGTTGCGTTAATCATTCTTTTTGCGTTTTAAATTGATGATTAAAAAAATATATTTTCAGACGATATTTTTTAGCTTTTTATTTATTCAAGAAGCTTTTGCAGCTGAAAGTGGAGGTATGCCTCAATTAAATCCAGAGTTTTGGGTTTCTCAAATCTTTTGGTTAATACTTACTTTTGGTATTATGTATTTAGTTTTATCTAAACTAATATTACCGAAAATTAGTAATAACTTAGAGTCAAGAAAATCCCAAATATTAGAAAACATTGAGGCTGCTGAGAAACAAAGAGAAGATAGTGATGCGAAGCTAAAAGAATATGATGAAATTATCTCTAAAAGCAAACTAGAGGCTAATAGCATTTTCAATCAAGCAAGAGAGAAAGCACTTAAAAACATTGGTGCAAAAAGAGAGATTCTTGATAAGCAAATTGATAATGAAATTGCTGAGGCTGAAAAAGAGATAGATACATTAAGAAAGAATGCGCCAGATAAAATAAATAAAATAGCTATTGAGACTTCATCTGAGTTATTACAAAAACTTATTGGTACTGAAGTAAACAACAGCAGTATATCTGCAATTGTTGACGATCTATCTAAAAAAAATGGAGATAAATACTATGGCAATTGATGCAACATTTTGGGTAGCCGTATCATTTGTTATTTTTTTTGGAGGTTTAATTTATCTTAAGATACCTCAAAAAATTTCTGAAATGTTAGATAAATTGATATCTGACATAAAAAATGAAATTGACGAAAGTGAAAAATTGAGAACTGAAGCAAAAACACTATTAGATAATTCACAAAAAAAATTAGATACAGCTCAATCTGTTAGCAATGAAATCCTTGAAAACGCTAAAAAAGATGCTGATAGATTGATAATTGAAATGAATGATAAATTTCATAAATCCTCAGAAATTAAAAAAAATTTAACTGAAAATAAAATAAGTCAGATGAAAGAGGCTGCTTTAAAAGAAATTAAGGACACTTCAATAAAGATTGCCGTAGACTCAGTAAAAAAAATAATAACTACATCTGTAGATAAGGCAAAATTAGATGCTGTGTTTCAAAAAAATTTAGATGAAACTAAAGAAGAGTTAAAAAAAATTAACTCATAATACACTTACAATTTTCAAAAAAAGCTATAAATTATTAAAATGAATTCTATAGTCATCGGATCAGGATTTGGTGGAATCGCAGCAGCGCTGAGACTTAAAGCTAAAGGTCATAAAGTAAAATTAATAGAAAAACATCCAGACCTAGGTGGTAGAGCTAGAGTTTTTAGAAGAAATGGGTTTATCTATGATGCTGGACCAACAGTAATTACTGCACCCTATTTAATTAATGAATTGTTTGAGTTATTCAATAAAGATCCAAAAAATTATATAGAACTAACCCCACTAAAAATTTGGTACCAATTTATTTTTGAAGACAAAACAAAATTTAACTATTCGGGTGACGAATTAGAAATGAAAAACCAAATTGAGAAGCTAAGTAAAGAAGATGTAAATGGATATGAAAAGTTAGTTAATTTCACCAAAAAGATTTTCGACAAAGGTTTTTCAGAACTTGCAGATGTGCCATTTAATAAACCTTTTGTAATGATGCAGCAATTGCCTGCCCTTTTGAAACTTAAAAGTTATAAATCAGTATACTCACTTGTTTCATCTTACGTAAAAAATGAAAAATTAAGAAGAATGTTTAGTATGCATCCTTTGCTAGTTGGGGGAAATCCTTTTACCACCACTTCTATTTATGGATTAATTCTTTATTTAGAAAAAAAATGGGGAATACATTATTCAGTTGGAGGAACAGGAAATATAATTAAAGGTTTTGAAAAGTTAATGAATGAGGTTGGTGTTGAAATAATAAAAAACAGTGAAGTAACGGAAATCATAACAAAAAATAATAAAATAAGTGGTGTAAAATTAAATAATGAAAATAAAATTGATGCAGATAATGTTGTTTGTAATGCAGATCCACCAGCATTTTATGAGAAAATGTTAAGCAGAAGCAACGAGAGTTCCATGTTGTTTAATTGGAAAAAAAATCGAATGGAATATTCTATGGGTTTATTTGTTTACTATTTTGGAACAAAAAAAATTTATGAGAATGTTGAACATCATACAATAAAATTTGGAAACAAGTACAAGGAACATCTTGATGATATATTTGATAAAAAAAAATTAAATAATGATATCAGCTATTATCTTCACAGACCTACAGCAACAGATAAAGCTATGGCTCCAGAGGGAAATGATTGTTTTTATGTTTTAGTGCCTGTTCCTAACAATCAGTCAAAAATTAATTGGGAAATTGAAGGTGAAAAAATGAAAGATCTAGTAATTGGAAAAATGGAAAAAGACTTAATGCCAGATCTTAAGAAAAATATAATTGAAGATTTTTATCTTACACCTGATTACTTTGAAAAAGAGTTAAATACAAAATTTGGATCAGGTTTTTCAGTTCAACCCAAATTTACACAATCAGCATATTTTAGATTTCATAATAAATCAGAAATATATGATGGTTTATACTTTGTTGGCGCAGGCACACATCCGGGAGCTGGGGTTCCGGGTGTTCTGTCTTCAGCAAAAGTTTTAGATAAATTATTTTAATGTTAACTAAAAATTATTTAACTCTTTACGCCAAATCTTTCAATTGGGCTGGTTTTTTTTTACCAAAAAAAACTTACGAAAAATGCTCTGCACTTTATGATTTTTGCAGAGAAGCAGATAATATTGCTGATGATGAAAACAGGATGGAAGTAAAAAAAGATAATTTTAATAAATTTAGAAATAATTTTGTAAATAAAAATTATGATAATCCAGTTATTAAAAACATGTGGGATTTAATTAATGAATTTAATATTTCTACGAAAATTGTTGAGGATTTATTTGAAGGTATTAATTCTGATATAAAAGAAAATGTTAAACTTAATTCAAAAAAAGAATTATTAATTTATTCTTACAGGGTAGCTGGAACTGTTGGATTAATGATGGCTAAAATATTGAATGTTCACAAACAACAATCTTTAAAATCAGCTATCGATCTTGGAATTGCTATGCAATTAACAAATATTTCTAGAGACGTTATAGAAGATAAAAAGAATAATAGATTTTATATCAATGAAAATTTTGAGGAAATAAAGACTACAATAAAGCTTTCAGAAAAGTTTTATGACAATTCATTTTACTCAATTAAAGAAATACCATTCAGTTTTAGATTTTCTATTTTGGTTGCAAGAAGAGTTTATAGAAAAATTGGTTATAAAATTTTAAATAAACAAAACATAGAAAATTATAAAAAATCAGGAAAAATTTATGTTTCAAATATTGAAAAAATTATTGAAACTTTTTTATCTATTTTTGACTTAATTAGGTTGTCACTTATAAGTATAAACGATGATAATATTAATCACGATCATAATTTAATTAATGAAGAAATAAATTTAAATGAAAGAATTTGATTATATAATTATAGGTGGAGGTTGTGCGGGTCTTTCATTAGCATATGAGCTAGAAATTTATAATAAATTAAAAGATAAAACTTTAGCAATTGTTGATCCAAGGGAGGATTATAAAAGAGACAAAACTTGGTCTTTTTGGAAAGTTTTTCCTCATAACTTTGATGATTGTGTAAAAAAAAGTTGGACTAGTTTTTCAATAAATACAACAAGTGAAACAAAATTTATAAATTGTAAATCTACCCCGTACCAGACGATTGATAGTGGTATGTTTTATGAAAAAATACTTCGAAAACTTAAATCAAATAAAAATATTACTTTTTCTAAAAGTATGGATAACATAGATAAGTCAAAATCAATTGTATTTAATAGTGTACATAATTTCGAGAGTAGGCCCAGTGAGTTATGGCAACACTTTTGTGGCGTAGAAATAGAAACTCGAAAAGATTTTTTTGATGAAGAAATATTTAACTTAATGGATTTCAATTGTGATCAAAGAAGTAGAGTGCACTTTTTTTATACTCTGCCATTTACAAAAAAGACAGCACTTATTGAAACTACTTGGATATCTGAACTAAATAATAGCTCCTTGACTGATTATGAAGAACAAATTGATGACTACTTATGTAATCATTTAAACTTAAGACAATGTAAAGTATATTTTCAAGAAAAAGGAGCAATTCCTCTTTTTAGACAAAAAAATAAAAATGAATTAAATGAAATTAACATAGGATCGGCTGGGGGTATGACTAGACTTAGTACAGGTTATACTTTCCTAAATATTCAAGAACAAAGCAGATATATAAGAAAAAACTTAGAAAATATAAAAAATGTTAATCAATTTAAAATTAATTCAAAATATGATTTTTTAGATAAAATTTTTTTAAAAGTTCTTAAAAATAACCCGTATGAAATGGGTAATATTTTTTTAAAAGTTTTTAATTCAAAACCTAAAACAGCCATTAATTTTTTATCAAACAAAAGTAGTTTTTTTGAAGATTTAGAAGTTATTCTAAAAATGCCTAAGTGGAAATTTTTAAAAGAATTGATTTAATATGAGCAATAATAAAAAAAAAATAAATTTTAATCATTCGTTTATTTTTTTCTTTTTAATAAATATTTTTTGTATTTTATCTTTTAAATTTAGTAATTTAAAAATTTCATCAATTTTATGTTTACTTTTAATTTTAATTATAGGTGTCTCTCACGGATCATTAGACCATATTAAAGGAAAAAAAATTCTTGATAAATTAAAAATTCAATCAACTTATATATTCTATATTATTTATGTTTTAATTTCTGTAATGGTGATAGTGACTTGGATGCTATTGCCATCAATGACTTTAATTCTTTTTTTAATAGTTGCTTCCTATCACTTTGGTAAAGAGGATACAGATTTTTTAATAAATGATAAATCTTATTTAAATCATTTACTTTATTTTTTTAAAGGAATTTTAATTATACTTGCTCCTTTATATTTTAATTTTCAAGAAACTATAGAAATATTTAAATTGTTATTAATTGATAATGAGGTGTTTTATTCAAGTTTAAGTTTTATTGAGACAAATAGAGTAATTCAAATAGGAATAATCTGTAGCACTTTATCTAGTATTTATCTTTTCTTAAAGAATTTTGAAATTAAAAAGTTTGTAATTTTTTTAGATTATTTTTCAATACTAATATTAAACTATTATTTATCTCCGCTGCTAGCCTTCACTGTGTATTTCTGTTTTTTACATTCAATAAGACATTCAATTTCACTAGCTTTCGAACTTGATACATATAGTATAACAAATGGATTTAAATTATTTGTAAAAAAAGCTTTACCTTTAACAATTTTAACAGCTGTCCTTTGTTTTATTGCACTATACATGCTTAGTAATTCATACAATTTAGACAGTGCAATTTTAAAAATAATATTTATAGGTTTGGCGTCTTTAACCTTTCCACATATATTGCTGGAATATTTTTTAGAAAAAAATGAAAAATAAAGAATTAAAAATATTGTTATCTGCACCTCGTGGATTTTGTGCTGGAGTAGAGAGAGCAATCGAAATAGTTGAAAAATCTATACAAAAATTTGGTGCTCCAGTTTATGTACGTCATGAAATTGTACATAATAAACACGTTGTGGATAATTTAAAAAATAAGGGAGCAATATTTGTAGAAGAGCTAGAGGAAATACAGGATAAATCTCGACCAGTAATTTTTTCCGCACATGGAGTACCAAAAAAAATACCTGAAGAAGCAAAAAATTATAAGATGACTTACGTTGATGCTACATGTCCACTCGTATCTAAAGTTCATAGGGAAGCTGAAAATTTAAATAAAGCTGGTTATCACATACTTTTAATTGGTCACAAAAACCACCCTGAGGTAATAGGAACTATGGGTCAATTAACTGAAGGTTCTATAGATTTAATTCAAAGTGAGGAAGATGCTATTAACTATCAAAATTATGTAAATAAAAAAATATCATATATTACACAGACTACTTTATCAGTTGATGATACTAAAGAAATAATCAAAATTTTGAAAAATAAATTTCCAGATATAAAAGAACCAATGAAAGAAGATATTTGTTATGCAACTACTAACCGTCAGATGGCAGTAAAAAATATTGCAAAAAATTGTGATATGTTTTTTGTCATTGGTAGCAGAAACTCATCAAATTCTGTTAGGCTTGTTGAGGTGGCAAAAAAATCAGGATGTAAAAATTCACAACTTATCCACTCAGAAAGCTCAATACCATTTGATCAAATTGAAAATTGTAATACTATTGGTATATCGTCAGGAGCATCTGCGCCTGAAATTTTAGTCGAAAATTTTATTAATGATTTAAAAAATAAATTTTCTATAAGTATCAATGAAGTTGAAATAATTAAAGAAGATGTAGTATTTAAAGTTCCTAATAAGTTAAACTAAAATATGGCTGTTTATACTAAAATAAAGCAAAAGGAAATTGATACTATTAATGAAAATTTTAATTTAGAGAAGATTACAAGCTTTAAGGGTATCAAGCAAGGTATAGAAAACACAAACTACCTTCTTAAATCAAAAAAGAAAAAATATATATTAACTATATTTGAAAAAAGAGTTTTGCAGAAAGAAATACCTTTTTTTATGAAATTAATGGATAGTCTGAATAGTTCAAACATAAATTGTCCCAAACCACTTAAAACCAAAAATAATCAATATCTTATTAAATTAAGAAATAAAACTGCATGTATCGTTTCATTTTTGGAAGGTAGGGATAAAAAAATATTAAAAGTAAATGATTGTTATGCAATTGGTAAAACTATTGCTCAAATGCATATAGTTACAAAAAAAATGAAACTTAACAGAAAAAATTCAATGGGAGTTAGAAATTTAAAGCCTTTATTAGAAAGTATTAAATTTAAATCAAAAAAATTTTCAAATTTAAAAATATTTTTAAAAAACAACCTAAAGGATATTAATAAAAATTGGCCTAAACAATTACCCAAAGGTATTATCCATGGTGACTTATTTATAGATAATATCTTCTTCAAAAAAAAGAAGCTTTCTGGAATTATTGATTTCTACTTTGCTGCTAGTGATTATTTTATGTATGAAATTGCTATATGTATAAATGCTCTTTGTTTTGACCATAAAAAGGGGAAATTCAAAATGAATAACAATAAAATTAAAAATTTAATCAAAGGGTATGAAAGTGTTAAAAAAATTTCATTGAAGGAAAAAAAATCTATAAATACTTTGTGTAGAGGAGCTGCATTAAGATATTTGTTAACTAGACTGTATGACTACTCAAATACGCCCAAAACAGCGCTGATTAAAATTAAAGATCCTAATGAGTATTATCAAAAGTTACTCTCACATAACAATTTGAGTTCATTTAAAGATTATTTAAATTAATGATTACAATTTATACAGATGGCTCTTGTTTAACAAATCCAGGTAACGGTGGATGGGCTGCAATTATAAATGATGGAAAAGAAATAAGAAAAATTAGTGGTAACGAAAAAAATACAACGAATAATAGAATGGAGTTGCTGGCTCCAATTAATGCATTGAAAGATATGAAACCTGGTGTTGAAATAAAAATATATACAGACTCTCAATATGTAAAAAATGGAATAACTGAGTGGATTAATATTTGGATGTATAATAATTGGAAAACGTCAAAAAAAGAAGATGTTAAAAATAAAGATTTGTGGATTGATCTATATAATTTAAATAAATCACTTAGTATTCAATGGAATTGGGTTAAAGCTCATAACGGAGACCCTTTAAATGAAGAGGTCGACTTACTAGCTAAAAAAGCAGCAAATTTAGATTAAATTTAAAAAATTTTGAGCTGCTGAAATTTCACAAGTAGCAGTATCTTCTTCTGCTTGTATTTTCTTTACAATATTGTCCTCGATTAACATTGTATATCTTGCTGATCTCATTCCCTGACCCCGATCGTATCTATCAATTTCTGCTCCAATTGATTTAGTAAATTCACAGTATGGATCTGCAGCCATAAATATTTTATCTTCGGCTTTTTGACTTTCACCCCATGCTTTCATAACATTTGGATCATTGACTGAAACACAAATAATTTTTGTAACCCCTTTATTCTTCGCTGTCTCATAATTATCAACATAACCTGGTAGATGTTTTGCTGAACAAACTTTTGTAAATGCCCCAGGAACACCAATCACAATTGTTTTATGATTTTTAAAAACTTCTGTTGTAGTTATTTTTTTGGCTACTCCACTTGAGTCTAAATAATAAAATTCAGAATTTGGAAGCTGTTCCCCTTCTTTAATTTTCATTTTGTTTTACCTACAATGTAGTTTTTAATTTTCTCTAAATTATTTTCAATTATATCATAATCTTCTTTTTCATTCAAAATAAACTCCAGTTTTTTTGGTAATTCAGATCTTAAATTTATAGCTTTAGAAACGGCATCAGGAAATTTACAAGGATGTGCTGTTGCTAGTACAATATTATTTCCTTTTAAGTTATGTTTGTCAAAAGCACCATACCCGATAGCTGTGTGTGGATCTAAAACTACAGAAAATTTTTCATACACCTTTTTGATAACCTCTAAAGTCTCATCCTCACTCATTCTAGCTGATAGAAAATTTTCTCTAATTTTATTTAATTTATCTTCACTAATTAAATATTTTCCATTATCTTTAATATTTTTCATATCTAATGAAGTCTGTTTATCGTCCTCATTATTTAGGTCGAATATAAGTCTCTCAAAATTGCTAGCTATTTGAATATCCATACTAGGAGAAATAGTTTCAGAGACCGTTTCTGCCTCATAAGTACCTTTTGATATTGCTCTATGTAAAATATCGTTTTGATTAGTTGCAACAATTAATTTATTAATAGGCAAGCCCATTTTTTTAGCTAAATATCCGGCATAAACATCTCCAAAATTTCCTGTTGGTACTGAAAAATTTGTTGGTTCCTCAGTATTTTCAACTAGTAAATAGCTATAAAAATAATAAACACTTTGAGCAATAATCCTTGCCCAATTAATAGAATTTACCCCTGACATTTTGATTTCATTTGAAAACTTCTTATCTGCAAACATAGATTTAACTAGATTTTGGCAATCATCAAAATTTCCTTTTATAGCTACATTAAATACATTTTCATGTTTACCTGTTGTCATTAATTTTCTTTGCACTGGTGAAACACGATTATCTGGATGAAGAACAAAAATATTAACATTTTTTTTGCCTTTAATTGCATCAATTGCTGCAGCACCGGTGTCTCCAGATGTTGCAACCACAATATTAATTTTTTGATTTTCATTATTTAAATAATATTCGTAAAAGTTACCTAAAAGTTGCATGGCAACATCTTTAAAAGCTAAAGTAGGACCATGAAATAGCTCTAATACCGTTTTGTCTCCAAGCTTAATTAAATCTACAACATTATCTTTTCTAAATGTAGAGTAAGATTTATCAATAATGTTAGCTAATTCAGCCTGAGACATAAAATTACCAATAAATGGATAAATAATTCTTTTAGCTAAATCTGAATAACTAAGTTTTTTTAAATCTTTAATTTCATTTTCATTATATTTCACTAATATTTCAGGAATAAATAAGCCCCCATCGTCAGCAAGACCTTTAATAAAAACATCTTTAAATTCAAAGGTTTTTGATGTGTCTCTTGTACTTAAGTATCTCATTTAATAATTTTTTTTTCTAAAATATAAATATATTAAAAGGATTGAAACCGCCATAGAAAACCAAGTAATTGCATACTTCTTATGATTATTTGAAATTTTAGCAGTTATCACTCTTGGTTTTGGAATTTTATATTCACCGTTTAAATAAATGACATAATTTGAAAAATTTCTACCAGTAAATTTTAAAATATCTTCTCTATTCAAAGTGAACCAATAATTTTTTTCAATATCATTTTCAGGCTTAAATGAACTTGGTTTGGTTTGCAGCATAAGAGTGCCAACTATTTGATTTTGATCAACTAAATTTATTTCATTTAGACCTTTTTTTTCGAAAGGTATCCAGCCCCTATTAATTAAATAATTTTCGTCACCAATTTTTATTGGATTAACAACTTCAAATCCAGGTTTGCCTTCATCATTTAAGTTATATAAGTAAATTTGTTTATCAAAATCAATTTCTCCACTTGTCTTTATTCTAAGATAATTTTTTTTTTCAACATTGGATAATTCTACAGGGTTATTTTTTAAAGAATTTTCAATTTGCTCAATTAATTCTAATTTCCAATTTAATCTATAAATTTGCCAAAACCCCAACGAGAGAAGAGTTAAAATAATAAAATAAACAAAAACCGAAAATAATAATTTATTCTTCAAGGATAAATATTAACTTCCCCAAATATAAATTGCAGCAAATAAGAAAAGCCACACTACGTCAACAAAGTGCCAGTACCAAGCAGCTGCTTCAAACCCAAAATGATGATCCTTTGTGAAATGACCAAGTCTTCCTCTCCATAAACATACGGCCAAAAATATTGTTCCAATAATCACATGGAAACCATGAAAACCTGTCGCCATGTAAAAAACTGCTCCATAAATATGACCCGAGTAGGTAAAAGTGGCATGATGGTATTCATATGCTTGTAATAAGGTAAAAAAGAAACCCAGGATTACCGTTAAAGTTAACCCTTGTATAAATCCTTTCCTATCATCCTCTAATAAAGAGTGGTGGGCCCAAGTAACAGTTGTCCCTGATAGTAATAAAACTAAAGTATTTATCAAAGGAATGTCCCAAGGATCAAATGTTTCAATATCTTTTGGTGGCCACACATTTCCAACAAATTCATTTGGAAACAAACTTATATCAAAATAAGCCCAGAACCATGCAACAAAGAACATTACTTCTGAAGCAATAAATAAAGTCATTCCATATCTATGATGAATTTGGACAACAGGAGTGTGATGTCCTTGATGTTCGGCCTCAATTACAACATCTCTAAACCACATATATGCACCGTAGATTAATAAAGCCAAACCAAGATACATCCCCCAAGAAATACCGTTATGCATATAAAAAATTGCACCTATAGCTAATACTAAGCATGCAAAAGATGTATAGATTGGCCAGGGACTTGGATCAACTAAGTGGTAATCGTGTTTTTTTTCTGCTGACATTTTCCGTGATTATGATTGTTTATAGTAATCTGTCGAGAAAAAAGTGTACGACATAGTTACATCTTGTAGATTTTTTGTAGTTGGATCGTTCACAAGGTCAGGGTCTAAATAGAAAGTCATTACGTAAGTTGCCTTCTCTCCTGCCTTCAACTCTTGTTTTTCAAAACAAAAACATCCTAATTTACTATAATATTTACCGAAACTTGCAGGTGACACGTTAAAACTAGCCACACCATGAGTTGTTTCATTTCCTAAGTTCTCAACTTCAAATTCTATTCTGTTAACCTGGCCAACTTTCACATCAATGACGTTTGATTTTGCTTTGAAATTCCAATCAAGGTTGTTCACATTTGTATCAAATCTCACACTAACAACCTTATCTAATACTATTTTAGGAGCTTCTTTAGATACCTGTGTTGTTCCACCAAAGCCTGTAACTCTACAAAACAAATCATACAAAGGTACTGCCGCAAAAGACAATCCCAACATAAGGATAAAAATCCCAGCTAAAAGTAAAGGAGTTAATGTTTTGCCTTTAATCATATCTGTCTATCAAATACTCCAACGTTGTATAAAGTAAATATAAATAAAAATACCATAAACGCTAAAATTGCTATAGCAGTTATAATATTTTTTTTCTTCGTTTTTTTGTCAGGTGTTATCATATAATTTTATCAACTAAAAAAAGAACAAAAATTAAAAATAAATACAAAATTGAATATCCAAAAATAGATTTTGCTTTTTTTGCATCAAATTTATTTTTTTTAAATTTATAAAGATCGAAACATAAATAATTATAATAAATTGTCAAAATTAAAGATGGTATTAAAAAAGTTATACCTACAAATCCAATTGCGTAAGGCAAGATAATTACAGGTAACATCGTTAAAGAATAAACAAATATGTTTAATTTTGTACTCTCAACGCCATTTGTAAGTGGAAGCATTGGTATATTCGCTTTTTTGTAATCATCTGATTTATACAAACTTAAAGCCCAAAAATGTGAAGGCGTCCAAAAGAATATAATCAAAAAAAATGTAATTGGCTCAAAAGTTAAAGAATTGGTAGCTATAGTCCAACCAATCACCGGGGGTAATGCTCCTGCTGCTCCTCCAATTACTATATTCTGCGGAGTTTTTCTTTTTAACCAAATTGTATAAACAAATACATAAAACAAAATAGTAAAAAATAACAAACTAGCTGATATTCTGTTTGAATAATAATCAAGCGCAATTACAGAAAAAATCGAAAGAGAAATTCCAAATACTAGTGCTTGATTTCTATTTACCTTCCCTGTTGGAATTGGTCTTAAACAAGTTCTTGTCATAAGGGCATCTAAATCTGACTCGTACCACATATTTAAAGCCCCAGCTGCTCCTGCTCCAATTGAAACTAAAATTATTCCAATGATTGCATCTTTTGTTGGAATTATATTTGGAGCCATTAACAATCCAACTGCACATGTAAAGATAACCAAAGACATTACTCTTGGTTTCATTAATTTAAATAATTCAGATAAATTAAAGGCGTCTTCTTGAGATAGGTTTCTATTTTTTAATTTAGACTTAATCATTAATTTAAAATTGAAAAATCTTGTTTGTTATACTTAGCTAGTAGATTTTTCAACACCCTCTTCATCCTCAAACTTTGGTAATTCCTCAAAAGTATGAAAATTCGGTGGAGATGGTACAGTCCATTCTAAAGTTGTAGCGCCTTCTCCCCATGGGTTTTGTGCTGCAGCCTTTTTCTTATAAAACGCATAAGCAAGGTTTATAAAAAATACTACCAATCCAATTACAGAAATGTAGGAACCAATTGAAGAAATGTAATTCCATCCTGCAAAAGCATCTGGATAGTCAGCATATCTTCTTGGCATTCCCGCAAGCCCTAAAAAGTGTTGTGGGAAGAAAACCAAGTTAACTCCGATAAACGTTAACCAGAAGTGTAATTGACCCATCCACTCTGAGTACTCATAACCAGTCATTTTTCCAAACCAATAGTAAAATCCTGCAAAGATTGCAAATACAGCTCCTAAAGATAGCACGTAATGAAAATGAGCAACAACGTAGTAAGTATCATGCATTGCAGTGTCAACTCCAGCATTCGCAAGTACTACTCCGGTAACTCCACCAACGGTAAATAAAAATATAAATCCTAAAGCCCAAACCATTGGAGTCTTAAATGAAATCGAACCACCCCACATAGTTGCTATCCATGAAAATATTTTTATACCAGTTGGAACCGCTATGATCATAGTTGCAGCTAAAAAGTACGCTTTAGTATCTGTGCTTAAACCAACTGTATACATGTGGTGAGCCCAAACAACGAAACCAACTATTCCAATTGCGACCATTGCATAAGCCATTCCTAAGTATCCAAAAACTGGTTTTCTAGAAAATGTTGAAACAATATGACTGATCATTCCAAAACCTGGTAAAATCAAAATATAAACTTCCGGGTGACCAAAAAACCAAAATAAATGTTGGAATAGAACTGGATCTCCTCCAGTTTGCGCATCAAAAAAAGCTGTTCCAAAGTTCCTATCTGTAAGAAGCATAGTAATTGCTCCTGCTAAAACTGGTAATGATAACAATAATAAGAAAGCAGTTACTAATATTGACCAAGCAAATAATGGCATTTTGTGCAATGTCATACCAGGTGTTCTCATGTTTAAAATTGTAGTAATAAAATTTACTGCACCTAAAATTGAAGAAGCTCCAGCTAAGTGTAGACTTAAAATTGCAAAATCCATTGCTGGACCTGGTTGACCTGCTGTAGATGATAATGGTGGATATATTGTCCATCCTCCTCCTACTCCTGTTTGACCTGGAGGGCCATCCATAAAAATTGACATAATTAATAATATGAAAGATGTAGGCAGTAACCAGAATGAAATATTATTCATTCTAGGAAAAGCCATATCAGGTGCACCAATCATTATTGGAACAAACCAATTACCAAAGCCACCTATCATTGCTGGCATAACCATAAAGAAAATCATTATTAAACCATGACCAGTAACTAAGACATTATATAAATGATAATTTCCACCTAAAATTCCATCACCTGGATGCATCAGTTCCATTCTCATTAAAACTGAAAATGCAGTACCAATCACACCTGCAATAATTGCAAATATTAGATACATAGTTCCAATATCTTTGTGGTTAGTTGAATAAGCCCAACGTTTCCAACCAGATGGAGTATGATGATCGTCGTGTGATGCCGTTTGTGTATACATATTATTTACTCGCTAATTTTTTAAATTGATCTTGCTCATTAATTTCTTTTGCAAATTTGACTTTAGCGTCTAACAACCACTCTTGATATTCTTCCTCAGTAACAACTCTAACTTCTATTGGCATAAATGCGTGTTTAATTCCACACAGTTCAGAACATTGACCATAATAAGTTCCAACTTTTTCTGCTTTAAACCAAGTTTCATTTATTCTTCCAGGCACAGCATCTCGTTTTACTCCAAATGAAGGAAGTGCCCAAGCATGAAGAACATCATTAGCAGTGATCATTACCTTAACAACTTTATTTACTGGAACAACCAGTTCATTATCTACGGCTAAAAGTCTAGGCTCGTTTTCTTTTAAATCTTTAGTTTCGATCATATATGAGTCGAAGAAAATATTTTCATCTGGATACTCGTATCCCCAGTACCATTGATATCCTATAGCTTTAACTGTTATATCCGCCTTTGGAATTGCATCTTGTTTGTATAAAATTTTAAATGATGGAACTGCCATCACGATAAGAATTAAACATGGGATTAAAGTCCATAAAACTTCAACAGCAACATTATGAGTTCTTTTTGATGGAACTGGATTTGCTGAAGCTCTAAACCTTATACAAGCATAAACCATTAAAAATAGAACAAAAACACTAATTGCTATTATAATAGGTAACAACAATTTATCATGGAAATTAACTATATCTCTCATAGTCTCGGAAGCAGCCTTTTGAAAACCTAGTTGCCAATCGACTGGTTGATTAGCGAATGCGCTTGAAGTGATAAAGAATGTTAGAAATATATATAAAAATTTTTTCATTTTTTTACCTTATATAGAGTGTCTTTTAAAAAAATACACTTTTACTTTTAGCGACAAAATATCAATTAATGGCGTAATTTATGATCGATAAGGCAGAAATTACAGCCGTTTCAGATCTCAAGATGTTTTCATTGATTTTAATTGGTTGGACATCGTTAAAACTAAGAATCTCTTCCCTTTCCTCCTCAGAAAAATCTCCCTCAGGTCCTATAATTACACAAGTAGGCTTTGTAGTTAACTTTTTAATGTCAATTTTTGTATTAGTAGTGTTGAGGTCAGTAAATATTAAATCCATATCATTATTTAAAAAGCTTTTTAAATTTTGAGGATCCTCAATTGGAGGAACTCTTATTCTATTTGACTGTTCGGTTGCTTCTATGATTACTTTTTCCAATCTCTCTTTATTGATCTTTCTAACAATCGTTCTTTCAAAGATAACTGGTAAAAACTTAGTTACACCAAGCTCAGTAGCTTTTTGAATCATAAAATTTAAGTAATTTAATTTGATTGGAGAGAAAGCTAACCAGAGTTCTTTTATATTTTCTTTCTGTCTTAATTGCTTCGTAACATTAAACTCAACTATGTTTTTGGTTATATTTAAAATTTTAGCTTCCCATTCACCACTACTATTAAAAAGAGAAAAAACTTCATTTTCTTTAATTCTCATTACTTTAGAAACATAATGAGATTGAGATTTATCAAGTTTGTCAGTCAAATTAAGAGATAAACTTTTTGAATAAAATAATCTAATGTTACTCATATTGATAAGTTAGTTTATGCAAAATATTAAAGCAATAATTTTTGATGCTTACGGCACCTTATTTGATGTCAATTCAGCTGCTGAGAAATGTAAAGGCAAAATAGGTGATAAGTGGGAAAGTTTTGCTAATCATTGGAGAACTACACAATTAGAATACACTTGGCTAAGAAGTTTAATGAAACGTCATAAGGATTTTTGGCAAGTGACTGAGGATAGTTTGGATAAATCAATGAAAACCTATGAAATAGATTCTCATATGAGAAATGAATTATTAAACCTTTACAAAATTCTATCACCATTTAAGGAAGTGCCTGAAGTTTTAAAATCTTTAAAAAATAAAAATTTAAAACTTGCTATTCTTTCAAATGGTACACCCGCTCTTCTCAATCAATTAGTTAAAAGCAATAATTTAGATAATTTGTTTGATGATCTCTTTTCAATTGAAGAAGTTGGTATTTATAAACCAGACTCTAAAGTTTACGATATACCAATTAAAAAATATAATATTAAAAAAAATGAGGTTGCTTTTTTAAGTGCTAACACTTGGGATATATCTGGTGGTGGAAATTATGGTTATAATTCTATTTGGGTTAATAGAAACAATAATACTTTTGATAATCTAGATTATGTACCAAAACATCAAATTAAAGATCTTAGTAAGTTACTTGATATAATATAAAAAATTCTTATTTATAAAATATGAAAAATATTGAAGTTAGTAAAATCATTGATCCTATTCCAGCTTCTGACGGTGCTGGAGTTAAATTAAAAAGAAGTATTGGTGTTGAGCCAAATTATTTTGATCCTTTCTTAATGCTTGATGAATTTGGATCAGAAAATAGTGAGGATTATATCGCGGGTTTCCCACCCCACCCTCATAGAGGAATTGAAACAGTGACTTATATGTTGGCTGGCGACTTTGAGCATAAAGATAGTTCAGGTGGTGAAGGTAGAATGACAGCGGGAGATGTTCAATGGATGAAAACAGGAAGTGGGATCATTCATTCAGAAATGCCTGCTATGAAAGAAGGAAGACTTCATGGTTTTCAATTGTGGATTAACATGCCCGCTAAATTAAAAATGAGTAAGCCTGAATATCTTTATATTGATGCTGATAAAATGAGTGTTCACAAAGATGATGAGAAACAAGTAAAAGTAATTGCTGGTAAATTCAAGAGTGCTGAAGGACCAGTAAAAGGTCATAACGTTGAACCGGTTTATTTTGATGTTGAGCTCAACAAAGGTAAAGAATTTAATTTTAAATTACCATCTACCCACAATACTTTTGTTTATTTAATTAATGGTGAAATTGAAATTGGAAAGGATAAACACGATCAAGTTACAGATAGTACTTTAATATTATTAACTAAAGGTGAAGATTTAAGTGTTAAAGCAAAATCAAATACTAAGTTTTTATTGATTTCAGGTAAACCAATAAATGAGGAAATAGCTAGAGGTGGACCATTTGTTATGAATACTAAAGCAGAAATCTTGAAAGCAGTTCAAGATTATCATAATGGTACGTTTGTAAAATAAATTATGAAAGCTGTAGAAATTAATAAAAATGGTGGACCTGAAGTTTTGGAAGTAAACAATATTACTTTAGATAAACCTGGTCCTGATCATGTAACCATTGAACAAAAAGCAATTGGTTTAAACTACATTGATACTTATCATAGATCAGGTCTATACCCTTTAAAACTACCTACTGGTCTTGGCTTGGAAGGTGCTGGAGTTATTACAGATGTTGGTGAGAATGTAAAAGACTTTAAAATTGGTGATAAAATTTCTTATGCGGGGACTCCTTTAGGTTCTTATTGTTCGCACAGAAATTATCCAACTAAGAATTTAGTAAAAGTACCCAATGATATTAATCTTGAAATAGCCGCAACTTTAATGACAAAAGGACTAACAACTTTTTATCTTTTACATAAAACTTATCCAGTTAAATCAGGTGAAACAATTTTATTTCATGCGGCCGCTGGCGGTGTTGGTCAAATTTTTGGACAATGGGCTAAAAGTTTAGGTTGCACTGTTATAGGTACGGTTGGATCAGATGAAAAAATAAATATAGCTAAAGAAAATGGTTACGATCATGTAATTAATTATAATAAAGAAAACTTTGCTAAAAATGTTTTAGAAATAACAAATGGCAAGGGTGTACCTGTTGTTTATGATGGTGTTGGAAAAGATACACTAGACGGTTCTATTGAATGTTTAGCTATTAGAGGAATGATGGTTTCATTTGGAAATGCATCTGGACCTTTGTCAGATATTAATGTGCCTAAAGTTATTCAGCCAAAAGGTCTTTATCTTGTAAGACCTTCCATGCAACAATACCTCTCAACAAGAGAAGAGTTAAATGAAGCATCCAAAACAATGTTTGAAAAAATTAGCCTTGATAAAATTAAAATCAAAATTTTTAAAAAATATAATCTAGAAGATGTTATTCAAGCGCATAAAGATCTTGAAGGAAGAAAAATTTTAGGTCCAGCTGTTATAATCCCTAATTAACATCAACATCCATATCAGACATATGTAGCTTGAGTGCATTCGTTGAAATTTGAATTTCCCTTATAAAAAAAATTATAGATATAATCATAGATAAACAGCAAGATCCAAAAATTACACGAGCCAAAAAAAACTCATCAAGATACAAGGCAAATACTGTCAACATGTTAAAAAGGAATCCAAATGATGAAAAAAGTATTGTCCATCTTAGCAAAGTTATTCTACCACTAAGATTTATAAACTGCTTTTTCCATTCTGGTGGGATATGTTTTTCATAAACATGCTCATCATGAAGCTGGCGAATTAATATACTTAAAGAATGAAACCTATTACTATATACAGCCATCATCAAAGGGATTGCAGGAAACATTAGAGCAGTGACTGTGTAATCTATATTCATACGAATCAATTTGATTATGAAACTAGGCTTTGTTATTTACAAGTAAAATAATATGGACCAATTAAAACTATTTATCGATTTAGCTAGATTGAAAAAACCAATTGGCTTTATGTTGTTATTCTGGCCGTGCGCCTGGGGATTAACATTAGCATACGATTTTTCCTCAGGTTTAAAAAATTATATATCATATTTAATATTATTTTTTTTTGGATCTGTTTTAATGAGATCCGCTGGTTGTATTGTAAATGATATTCTAGATAAAGAGTTTGATAGTAGAGTTTCTAGAACTAAAAATCGTCCTATAGCATCAGGAAAAGTTTCAATAAAAACAGGAATATTTTATTCATTAATTTTATGTATTTTTGCACTAATTGTCCTTATTAATTTTAATTTTTTAACTATATTTTTAGCTTTAGCTTCAATGCCATTGGCTTTTACTTATCCTCTAATGAAAAGGTACACTTATTGGCCGCAATTATTTTTAGGTATTACTTTTAATTATGGATTAATTCTTGGATGGACTGCAGTACAAAATCAATTAGATTTTGTAGCTATAATTTTCTATTTTGGAGCCATATTTTGGACACTGGGGTACGATACGATTTATGGATATCAAGACATAAAAGATGACGAAATAATAGGATTAAAATCAACCTCAATTAAATTTAAAGGAAATGCTAAAAAATTTTTATTTTTATGCTACACATTTTTGTTAATCTTTTTTCTGATAGGTGGGTATAAAATGAAATTTAATATAATATTCTATTTTTTGACAATAATTCCTTTTTTACATTTATTTGCTTATCAAATCAAAATATTTAATTTAGATAACCCTTCAAGCTGTTTGAGGGCATTTAAAAGTAATAATTTATTTGGATTTATAATATTTCTTAATTTTTTAATTTGTAAAATTTTTTGATGAATAAAATAGAAATTTTTAAAAGACTCTATAATGATTATACTAAGAAATATCTTGACAAAATATTATTTTCTGTATTTTTTTCTATTTTGGTTGCTGGAAGCACTTCATCAATTGCGTGGCTACTTGATCCTGCAATTAAAAAAATATTTATTGAAAAAGATCAAACATTAATATTTATTATACCTCTGCTAATCATAATTGCTTTTGCAGTAAAAGGTGTTTCTTTGTATGTAGCAAAGATATTAATGATTAATGTTGGCGAAGAAGTTAAAATGAAACTTCAATCTGACATGTTAAAATCTTTAATTAGTGCTGATACTCAATTCATTGACAACAAACATTCAGGAAAATTTATTTCTAATTTAACATATGATGTAGCACATATTACCAACCTGCTAAGTAATGCTATTTTAAATTTATTTAAAGATAGTTTGACTTTAATTGGTCTTTTAACTGTAATGTTTTTACAGAATTGGAAGTTATCTCTAGTTTCAATTGTAATGATACCACTAGCAAGTATTGCAGCAAGAAGCTTAGGAAAAAGAATGGGTAAAGTAGTTACAGAAGCTCAGGAAAAATCTGGATTTTTAACGAGTTATTTAGTAGAACTTTTTAAAAATCATAAGCTAATTAAAATTTTTCAAAAAGAAAACTTTGAGAATAAAAGAGCAAATAATCATTTAAATCAATTAAAAGAGAAAAGTAAAAAGATAAGTACTATTCTAGTTAGAATGTCACCAATTATGGAAGTGTTAACAGGAATTATGATTGCAATATTGATCTATTACTCTGGTAAATTGATTATTAAAAACGAAATAGAAGTAAATAATTTTTTTTCTTTTTTAGCAGCGATGATGTTGGCATATCAACCTGTTAGATCATTATCAACTCTAAATATCGTTATTAATCAAGGTTTTTCTGCAGCGTCAAGAATATTGCCAATTGTTGATACTGAAAACAACATTAAAGATAAAATAACTTCTCAACCAATAAATATCACTGATGGCACTATTGAATTCAAAAATATTTTTTTTAAATATAATTCAGAAGAGGAAAATATTCTTAAAGGCATAAATTTAGTTTTTGAAGGTCGCAAAATGACGGCACTTGTAGGACATAGTGGATCGGGTAAATCTACAATTTTAAATTTAATACCAAGATTCTATCAATCTCATAAGGGTGACATTACAATTGACAAAACCTCTATTAATGAAGCAACGATAAGTTCTTTGAGAAAAAATATTTCTCTAGTAAGTCAAGAAACGACTCTATTTGATGACACAATCAAAAATAACATAAAATATGCAAATGAAAATGCAACAGACGAGGAGGTGTATGAAGTTTCTAGATTATCCAATTCACATGATTTTATTGAGAAATTGCCCAATAAATATGAAACTTTAATTGGAGAAAATGGAGTGAGATTATCTGGTGGAGAAAAACAAAGATTATCTATAGCAAGAGCTATGATTAAAAAAAGTAGTATAATTTTATTAGATGAAGCAACATCGGCATTAGATACTGAAACAGAAAAAAAAATTCAAGAGGCACTTAAAATATTGACTACTGATAAAACAACTATTGTGATTGCGCATAGACTTTCTACTATATTGAATTCAAATAATATATATTTGATCAATTCAGGAAAAGTAGTTGATAACGGAAAGCATAGTGAATTATTAATAAAATCTGACTTATATAAAAACTTTTATGAAAAACAAATCCAAAAGTAAAAATGTTTTTTTTGTATCAAATTATTATCTCAATTCTTCTGCTGATTTCACCATTAATACTAATTATTAGAATTTTTAAAAACAAGGAAGATAAATTTCGTTTTATTGAAAAATTTAGCATACCTTCAGATCAAAGAACAAAAGGAAAATTAATATGGTTTCATGGAGCTAGTGTTGGAGAGATTTTAAGTATAATTCCAATAATTAAATACTACGAAAAAAAAAAAGATATTAGTCAAATTCTTGTCACTTCCAGCACTTTAAGTTCATCTAAAGTGATTGAAAAATTTAAATTTAAAAAAACAATTCATCAATTTTATCCAATAGATCATATTTACTTTACTAATAAATTTTTAAAATTTTGGAGACCACACCTAGCGATATTTATAGAGTCAGAAATTTGGCCTTGCATGTTTAAAAATATGGGTAAATTGAATGTTCCTTTAATTTTATTAAATGCAAGAATAACCAAAAAAACATTTAACAAATGGTTAAAAATAAAATTTTTTTCAAAAAGTATTTTTAATGAAATAAACATTGCCTACCCCCAAAATCTTGAAACTGGAAAATATTTAAAAAAACTCAAAACCAAAAAAATTTCTTTAATAGGAAATTTAAAATTTACTGAAAGTCCTGATAAATATTATAATCAAATTTCAAAAAAATTAAAATCAGAACTTAATAAAAAAAAAATTTGGATTGCATCAAGTACTCATGGAATAGAAGAGATTTTTTGTGCGAAAGCGCACATTGAACTCCAAAAAAAAATTAAAAATCTTCTTACTATTATAATCCCACGACACGTACATCGCGTAAATAAAATTGTAACAGAAATAAATAAACTTAACTTAAAAACTGTATTACATAGTGACAAGCAGAAAAGTTTAAATGGTACCGACATATATATTGTTAATACATTTGGTGAAACAGGCAAATTCCATAAAATAAGTAACTCAGTTTTTCTTGGTGGGTCTATAATAAAAAGAGGTGGCCAAAATCCATTAGAAGCTGCACGATATGGTGCAAAAATATTACATGGTCCAAACGTAGAAAATTTTAAAGATGTTTATAAATTATTAAAAATGTTAAAAATATCAAAGAAAATAAGTACACCTAAACAATTGGCTACATCGATATCTTTTAAGAAAAATAAAAAAATAGGTATTAAAATTAAAAATATTGGAGAAAAAATCCAAAATAAAACTATAAAAGAATTGAATAAATTTATTAATAATGAATATAAGAAAACCTAAATTTTGGGACTATAAAAAACCAAACATTTATGCCTATATTCTTTATCCAATAGCATTTCTTATAAAAGTATTAGTTTTTTTAAAAAAAAAATGCACTCGGATAAATAAAAAAAGAAAAATCAAAACTATTTGTATCGGTAATATCTATGTTGGTGGAACTGGTAAAACATCATTATGTTTAAAAATTCATGAAATTTTGAAAAAAAAAAAAATAAAATCATGTTTTATTAAAAAATTTTACAATGCACAAGTTGATGAGCAAAAATTATTAAAAAAAAAAGGAGAACTATTTTTATCATCAAAAAGAATGCAAGCTATTATTGAAGCAGAAAAACAAAATTATGAAATAGCAATATGTGACGATGGATTACAAGATAGTTCTGTTGAATATGATCTTAAATTTGTTTGTTTTAATTCAATAAATTCGGTTGGAAATGGTATGACTCTTCCATCAGGACCACTTCGTGAGAGTATTCAAAATTTAAAATTATATGAGCATGTTTTTATAAATGGAAATCTTGAAAACAGTGAAGATTTAATAAAACAAATACTCAAAATTAATTCAAAAATTAAAATTTATTTTGGAAAATATGAACCAATAAATTTAGACGAATTTAGCAAGGACGAAAATTATTTCGTATTTTCAGGTATTGGGAATCATCAAACTTTTGTCTCAATGATAAAGAGCAATGGACTAAAAATTATTCGAGATTTAGAATTTCCAGATCATTATCAATACACAAAAAATGATATTAATCAAATTTTAGAAAATGCAAATAAAATTGATTGCAAAGTAATTACAACAGAAAAAGATTTCTATAGATTAAAAAATATAAATGATAAGAAGATTAAATTTATTAAATCTGAATTAAAAATAATTAATGAACAAGAAATAGAAAATTTAATATTATAGATAATGAAGTATTTAAAATATTTTATTCAATTCATATTTGTTATTTTGATCTTCTCATTATTCAAATTATTAGGTCCAAATTTGTCCTCAAAACTTGGTGGAAAAATTTTTGAAAAAATTGGACCATTATTTAGATCCAAAAAGATTATTCGCTCAAATATAAGGAAAGCAATCCCAAATATTAATTTTGAAAATGAGAAAAAAATAATTAATTCAATGTGGAATAACTATGGCAGAATTTTTGCTGAATATATTTTTATTGAAAATTTCAGAACAGGTAATCTTGCTACAAATATTAATATCGAGGGAAAAGAGACACTTGATGAAATCAAAAAAAGTAATAAGCAGGTAATTTTTATTTCAGGACATTTTAGTAATTTTGAATTAATGGCTATGAGTTTGGAAAAAAACAATATCAATGTTGCAGCCATATATCGTCCTTTGAATAACATTTTTCTTAATCCATTAATGGAAAGAATAAGAAAAAAATATATCTGTAAAAACCAAATTAAAAAAGGAATTGGTGGAATGAAAAAGTTGATAAAATTAAAAAAAAAGAACTTTTCTACTGCACTTATGATTGATCAAAGAGTTTCGGAAGGAATCTTGTCAAACTTTTTTAACCAAGAAGCTCTAACAACAACAATACCAGCTCAATTGGTCAAAAAATTTAATATACCAGTTGTACCTGTTTACATTAAAAGGATTAATCAAATTAATTTTAAAATTAAAATTAAAAACCCTATCTATTTTTCAAAAGAAAAAACAATAAAGAATATAACTGATGAATTAAATATGGAGTTAGAAAAAATGATAATTTTAAATCCTGGGCAGTGGATTTGGTCTCATAATCGCTGGAAATAAAATTATTTTTTATCTAATTTTTCCCTTTTTTTGAAAGCTTCTGCATAAGAATAGTAAGCTTCTTGTAAATCAACATTCCAATAAGTTAAATTATTTAAATTAATTTTTTTTCCTGTCATAGCACATTCAACATAATCTCCTTCCTCTATGATTTGGAAATTATTTGGTAAATATTTTAATTTTGCTAATTTTTTTGTCATTTTTAGTTTATATAGTTTTATATGAAAGTTGGTATTATAGGAAGTGGTGGAAGAGAACATTCGATATGTCAAATTATTAAAAAATCAAATAAAGTTGAAAAAATCTATTGCTTTCCAGGAAATGCAGGAACTGCTCAAATAGCAGAAAATATTAATATTGATTTAGAAAATTTTGAAAATATTAAAAATTTAATTATTAATAAAGAAATAGATTTAGTTATTGTTGGACCTGAAAAACCATTAGTAGAAGGTATAGTGGATTATCTAAGAAGATTTAAAATAAAAGTTTTTGGACCAAATAAAATAGCTTCACAATTAGAAGGATCTAAAATTTTTACAAAACAAATTTGTGAAAAATTCAATATTCCTACAGCTAAATTTGGTATTTTTAAAAATATTGATGATGTAAAAAAATTTTTAAAAAAAACTAACTTCCCAATAGTAATTAAGGCTGACAATTTAGCTTCTGGAAAAGGAGTGTACATCTGTGAAGAGTTCAATGAAGCAATTAATGCAGTAGAGGAAATATTTACAGGGAAATTTGGCAAAGCAGAAAATTTACTCATTGAGGAATTCTTGAAGGGAGAGGAAATGAGTTTTTTTACTATTCATGATGGAAGACATTTTAAAATTTTTGGAACTGCGCAAGATCACAAAAGAGTTCTGGAGGGTGATAGAGGCAAAAATACAGGTGGCATGGGAGCATATTCGCCATCAAGATTGATTTCAGATGAATTAGAAAAAAAAATATTAAATAAAATTATCAAACCAACACTTCAAGCGTTGTCTGAAATAGGAACTGAGTATCAAGGTTTTTTATATACCGGATTAATGATAGTAAATAATGAACCTTATCTTATTGAGTACAACGTGAGAATGGGTGATCCTGAGTGCCAAACTATACTACCAAATTTAAAAACGGATCTTTACGAAATATTTATTGCCTGTTGTGAACATAGTTTAGATAAAATTAAAATCGAATGGCTTAACAAAAAAAGTCTATGTATTGTACTTTGCTCAAAAGGCTACCCAGAAAAAATAAAAAAAAATGTTGAAATAAGTAATTTAGATAATTTAAAACTTGATAAAAGTAATTTCTTATTTCATGCAGGTACAAAATTAGAAAATAAAAAAATTTATGCTATAGGTGGTAGAGTTTTTAATTTTGTCTCGCTTTCTGATGATTTTGCTAGTGCTAAAAAAAATATTATTAATAATATTTCTGCATTAGATTGGTCTGAAGGATTTTATAGAAAAGATATAGGATATAAAGTTATAAAGTAATGAGAATTATATCTGGTTTATTTAAAGGAAAAAAAATTCTTCAACCTAAAGATTTCAAAACAAGACCATTAAGAGATTTAACAAAAGAATCTATTTTTAATATAATTGATCATTCAAATAAGTTTAAAATTTTTATAAAAGAGTCTAATGTTTTAGATATTTTTGCAGGTGTTGGATCATTTGGTTTGGAATGTTTTTCTAGAGGTGCAAGAAGAGTAATATTTATTGAAAATTATAAAGAGGTATTATTGATTCTTAAAAAAAACTTAAGTGGTTTAAAAAATATAGAAAATTTTAAAATTATAGAAAAAAATGCATATGATCAAAATATCTTCTTAGATTTAAAAGAAAATTTTGACATAATATTTTTAGATCCACCATACAAAGATCAAAATTTTAGTAAAATTTTAGAAACGATTTACTTAAAAAAAATTCTAAAAAAAAATGGAGTAATTATTTTGCATAGACATGTGAATAGTAAAGATGATTTTCCAAAAAAATTTAAAATTTTGGAGAATAAAAAGTATGGTATCTCTAGAATATTTTTTTTAACTTGCTTAAATTAATATTTTTTTAGTCTCTTTTTTTATTAGTTCGACAGCAGGTTGGTCATAAGGATTTAATCTAAGACATTTTCCTAGTAATATTGTCTCCAGAATAAAAAAAGTAAAAAGCTCTCCTAAGATTGTTTCGTTTCTTTTCTTAATTTCAAAACTTCTAAAAGGAATATTTTTTTTTTTAAATACATTTTCACTTGCTTTTTTTTGAGCGAAGATAATTTCAGATATATTTTTATTTTTTAAATACTTATGAGTTGATAAAATTAAATTATTTTTAATTTTATTTGAATTTTTTTCATTTACATAAAAAAAGGTAAAAAAATTATTATTAAATCCGTCTAAGTACAATTGCATTAAACTATGATTGTCTTTTGGCATATTAGAAATAATTGGTAAGATTCCTTTATTTTTTTTACCCAAGCTTTCTGCAACTAGTTGTTGATACCATTTTAATAAACTATCTGATTTTTCATCGTAATTGATAATTACTGAATTAAACTTTTTTTTTCTAGAGAAATAAAGAATTGAACCAACATTACTGATTAACGCTTTAGTAAATTTTTTATTTTTTATCAAATTATTATATCTTTTAAAATTATTTGGATTTAAACCCATTAATTCAGCTGGAAGCATTCCTACTTCAGACAATACCGAATATCTTCCACCTATATAATTGTTATGATGAATTATATCTGCTTTCAACTTTTCAGCAAAAAGATATAGGTAATTATTTTTATCTTCAGTTATAAAAATATTTTTATCTCCTTTTTTAATAATTAAATTTGAGTTAATAATAGTTTCTATTGTATTTCCAGACTTAGAAATAATTAAATTTGTAAAATTTTTATTTTTATTTTTAATATAATCTGGAGTTAAGTTATCCACAAAATCGAATTTTTTTTTTATTTTATGTTTTAAAAAATTGAAAATTGCTTGTGCTCCAAGAGAAGATCCACCCATACCAATAATTCTAAAATTCAAATTTTTCTTAAATTTTTTGATGTCTTTTTTTTTAAATGAATATTTATAATTTTTTGTTAAAGATTTAATTATCTCATTATTTTCTTTTAAAATTTTTGTTAAAATTTTGGATACTTTTGAATATTTATAAACTTTCTTAAAATTTGTTAAATTTATCCCTTCGGTTAGCATTAATTTTTTTTTATTTTATCCAATAAAATTTTTTCTAAACTTGTTTTTTTGGGAGTACCAGAATTGTTTAAATTGTCAGAGGGATTTTCGGTATTTTTAATCATATCTTTTATTTGATTCTTTTCATTATTTTGCTCTAAATTGTTTGAGTTATTGGGTACAGGCAATTCATCAAAGTTTGGTGGTAATTTTAAAGGATTTTTTTTTTCCACTAGAAATTCGTCAGTATTGTCTTTTTTTTGAGCAGAAAAACCTTCTTTTATTGTTCCACAAGAATTCAGATTAAGAAAAAGTAAAAAATATATAATTAAAAATTTAAAGTTTTTCATACTTCACATTATTTCTATTATTACCAATAAATTCCATTAAAATCATAAAAATTACTCCTAAAGAGATAAATACGTCTGCAAAATTAAATATAAACCAATGAAATCCACCCAAATGAAAATCTATGAAATCAGGAACCGCTCTGTAATAAATACGATCATAAAAGTTTCCTATGGCTCCACCTAATATTGCTATTAATGCGTATTTTTTTTTACCTCCAGATTTAAATATCATAAATAAAATTATCAAAATAATAATAAATATGAAAATGGTTAAAAAATTATAAAAAAAATTGTTATCAAATGAAAATAGACCAAAAGCTATTCCTTCATTCCAGATTAAATTAATGTTTAAAAATTTAGAGGAAAATATTTCAGCTCCATTATATTTTTTATCTAAATAAATTACATAAATTTTAGAAATCCTATCAAGTAAAAATATTAAAAAAACTAACAACAAATTAATTATAAAATTTTTTCTTAAAATTTTTTCAACCATTAAGAATGTCTAGGGCAAGGACCTTCATTTATTTTCCAACAAACTGGGCACTTGGTTCCCTTTGCTTTGCTAGTGATTGCAGTTGTCTCAACTTCTTCGGCATAACTAACCTCAGCTTTTGAAGTAATACATAGTTCTGAAAAATCAATATTATTTGTTAAATCTCGTAATTTTTGATTTAAATTTATTTTTAAATCTGCTTCTAAGCTTGATCCTATTTCTTTACTAGCTCTTTTTTCTTCAATACTAATATTACAAATATTTCTAATTTTAATTAATTCACTCCATTTTTCGCTTAGTTTTTCATTGTTAAATTTATCTGGAAACTCTAGAAATTTTTCAAAGTGAATACTTTTTTGATCTTTAAATAATAACTTAAAAATTTCCTCAGTTGTGAAAGATAAAATAGGAGCAAACCATCTTAATAGTGCATTTAGAATTATATTAAGTAGTAAAATAGTCGATTTTCTTTTTTTCGAGTCTTTAGTATCGCAATATAAATTATCTTTCCTAATATCAAAATAAAAAGCAGATAAATCAACTGTACAGAAATTTAGTAGTTCTTTATATAAATTATGAAAATCATAATTCTTAAAATATTTTTTAAATTTATCATTTAATATAAAAATTTTATGTAACATCAATTGCTCTAATTCAGGAAATTCAGATAAATCTAAATCATCTAAATTTATATTTTCAAAATTATCATTTATATTTCCAAGCAAATATCTAAATGTATTTCTAATCTTTCTATATGAGTCAGCGTGTTGATCTAAGATTGAATAATCTATTCTTAAATCTTCTGCATAATTTGATGATGCTACCCATATCCTTAAAATATCAGCACCATATTTTTTTAAAATATCCTCAGGAGCAATTACGTTTCCCAAAGATTTAGACATTTTCAAACCTTTACCATCTACAACAAATCCATGAGATAAAATTGATTCAAATGGTGCTCTTCCTCTTGTTCCACAAGACTCTAATAATGATGAATGAAACCAACCTCTGTGTTGGTCTGAACCCTCTAGATACATCGATGCTGGCCATTTTAAATCATCTCTTTTTTCTAAAACAAATGAATGAGTTGAACCACTATCGAACCAAACCTCAACAATATCACTTAATTTTTCGAAATCCTCAGCTTTATACTTATTTCCTAAAAATCTTTGAGGATCATCTGAAAACCAACAATCTGAACCTTCTTTTTCATAAATAGAGGCAATATTTTCAGTAACCTGATCGTCAACTAATATTTCTTTTGTTTTTTTATTTACGAAAATTGGAAGAGGTACTCCCCAGACTCTCTGTCTTGAAACACACCAATCAGGTCTTGTTTCTATCATTGATTTTAATCTTTCTTTACCTTTATGTGGATAAAAAGTAGTTTCATCAATGGCCTTTAATGCTTTATCTCTTAATTTATGACTTTCCATTGAAATAAACCATTGAGGAGTGGCTCTATGAACAAGTGGAGCCTTAGATCTCCATGAGTGTGGATAAGAGTGCACCAACTCACTGTTAAATAATAAATTTTTTTGTTCTTTTAGTTTTTCAATTACAATTGGATTTGCTTTAAAAATATGAGTTCCTTCAAACAATTTCACATTGTTTGTATATTTTCCATCTCCATCAACTGTTTCTATCGCTTTAATGCCGTTGTTTAGACAAAGATTAAAGTCATCAGGTCCATGACTTGGTGCGCAGTGAACTATTCCGGTTCCTTGATCAGTAGTTACAAATCTAGCCTCAAGCATTGGAATATCATGATCATAACTAAGATTTGAAAAAGGGTGGCTACAAATAGTATTTTTAAATTCTTTACCTTTAAACGTGAGAAGTTTTTTATATTCTTTTAATTCACATTCTTTAACGACTGATTCAAGTAAAGCATCTGCAATAACAATTTTTCTATTTTTAAAATCACCCTCATCATTTATTTCTAATATTATATAATCAAGAGACTCGTTATATGCTAAAGCTTTATTGGCTGGTATTGTCCATGGAGTTGTTGTCCAGATAACTATTTCACATCCAGCTAAATCTTTTAAATTAGATGATTTAACTTTAAACGATGTGTAAATTGTATCTGATTTATGATCTTGATATTCTACCTCAGCATCAGCAAGTGCAGTTTTCTCAACTGTTGACCATAACACAGGTTTAAAACCTTTATATAAACTTCCTTCTTTTAAAAATTTACCAAGCTCCCTAACTATTTGAGCTTCTGCATTAAAGCTCATTGTTGAGTAATAATTTTCCCAGTCCCCGACAACACCTAATCTTTTAAATTGACTTTTATGAACTTCAATCCACTTCTCAGCAAATGTTCTACATTCTTTCCTAAACTCAACTATCGGAACTTCATTTTTATTTTTTTTATTTTTTTTATACTGTTCCTCAATTTTCCATTCAATTGGTAAGCCATGACAATCCCAACCTGGAACGTAAATGGAGTCTTTGCCATCCATTTGATGAAATTTTACAATTATATCTTTAAGAATTTTATTGAGAGCTGTCCCCATATGAATATTTCCGTTTGCATATGGGGGACCATCATGTAAAACGAATTTTTCTCTTCCTTTACTTTGATTTCTTAATTCATCGTAAAGATTTATTTTTTTCCAATATTCAAGAATTTCTGGTTCTCTAGTAGGCAAGTTAGCTTTCATAGAAAAAGCTGTTTTTGGTAGATTTATTTGTGATTTAGTCATTTAGTCTTTTGTGCAATATTTAAATCTTTTTTAATTTGAGCTCTTAATTGATTAACATTATTAAATTTTTTTTCTTTCCTTATAAACTTTAAAAACTCTACTGATAAAAGTTTATTATAAAGATTTCCAGAAAAATTAAATAAATGAACTTCTAATAATATTTTTTTTTGATTAAATGTTGGTCTATATCCAAGATTGGCAATTCCTTTAAGATATTTATCACTATTTTTTCTTAAAACCTTTACGGCATAAACTCCTGGTTTTGCTAAAACATAATCACCGATGTCTATGTTACAGGTTGGAAAACCAATTTTTTTTCCTACTTGTCTTCCCTTTTTAACTATTCCTTGTATCGTCCAGTTTCTTTTCAAGAGATTATTAGCTTTGTCCAACAACCCTTTTTCTAAAAGATTTCTTATTAAAGATGATGATACGATTTTTTTACTTTTAATTAATGGTTCAGGTTTAACAACTTTATAATTAAATAACTTTTCGTATTTTTTTAGTAAATTAACATTACCTTCTCTTTTGTTTCCGAATCTAAAATTATTGCTAACAAAAATAAATTTGGAGCTTAATTTTTTATTTAAAATTTGAGAAATAAAATTTAGCGCTTTAGTTTTAGAAAATTTTTTATCAAATTTTTTTGTTATAACAAAATCTACTTTTAAGTTACTTAGTAATTTAATTTTTTGATCAATATTAGAAAGTCGAAAATTTTTTAATTTTTTGTTAAAAAACATTTTTGGCATTGGATCAAAATTTACAACACCAATCTTTAAATTATATTTTTTCTTATATGACTGTGCTAATTGAAATAATTTTTGATGACCCAAATGCAAACCATCAAAATTACCAATTAAAATAATTGATCCTCTGTGTATTTTTTTAATATTAAAATTTGTGTAATGTTTTACCATTTTAAATCTGATTGAATAAAATTAACTATAGCTTCATATTCTTTTGAAACATCTTGGATACCTTTATTTTTTATTTCATTTCTATGTATTCCATTACTAATTAATAAAGAATCATAATTTAAAAGATTTGCACCTTTGATATCAGTATTTAAATTATCACCAATTGCTAATATTTTTTTATTTTTATTGTCAGTTGACTGATTATAGACCTCTGGATGTGGTTTTCCAAAATATACTACTTCTCCACCCATTTTTTCAAAAACCATTGCAACAGAACCTGCACACAACTCTCTAACTTCACCACGATCAACAATTAAATCTGGATTTGTACAAATCATTTTTTTGGTAATATGTTTTTCAAGTAAATCTTTGTAAAATTTTAAATCCTTATCGTGATCATCAAATAACCCTGTGCACAATAAATATTCACTATCACTAATATTTTCACACTTATTTTTCTCAAATAAATAAAATAAATCAAAATCTCTGGGTGGACCTATGTGATAAAACTTTTTTGATAAGTAAGATTTTTTCAAATAATTCAATGCTGCTTCTCCTGAGGTAAATACATGATCTCTAAGTATTTTATCCATACCCATCTTTTCTAAAAAAATTTGAACAGTTTTATTTGGTCTTGGGGCATTTGTTAAAAGTACGAACATTTTCTTTTTTTTAAAAAGCTCATTTAAAACAGCTATTGCATTTTCGTGAAGATTAACCCCATTATGAACAACGCCCCATAAGTCTATATAAAAAAGATCATAATTATCAGCAATTGATTGTAGGCCATTTAAATCTAAATTTTTGGTCATAATTTAAGGTATAAACCATAAAATCCCGAATTTACTAGCAATATTAATATCTTAAACATTTTCTGATCTTGAAATAGACGGTGAAATATCTATATGAGGCTCATATTTGTAAAGATTTATAAAGGAGAATTTATGAAGTTTAAACCGTTACATGACAGAGTTTTAATCGAAGTATTAGATGGCAGTGAAAAAACTGCAGGAGGAATAATTATCCCTGACACAGCTCAAGAAAAACCTCAAGAAGGCAAAGTTGTTGCTGTAGGTGGTGGTGCAAAAACTGAAGATGGAAAAATAATTCCAATGGATGTTAAAGTTGGTGATAAAGTTTTATTTGGCAAATGGTCAGGAACTGAAGTCAAAATTAATGGTAAAGAATACAGCATAATGAAAGAGTCTGACATTATGGGTATTTCAGGTAAGTAATTTAATTTAAAGGAGAAAAATAATGGCAAAAGTTGTTAAATTTGATGCTGAAGCAAGAGCAGCAATGATTAGAGGTGTAAATATCTTAGCTGACACTGTTAAAGTAACTTTAGGACCAAAAGGAAGAAATGTCGTAATGGATAAATCTTATGGTGCACCTAGAATTACTAAAGATGGTGTGTCTGTTGCTAAAGAAATAGACCTTGAAGATAAATTTGAAAATATGGGTGCACAAATGGTTAAAGAAGTTGCTAGCAAAACTAACGATGAAGCTGGTGATGGAACTACTACTGCAACTATACTTGCACAAGCTATTGTAAAAGAAGGTGTGAAGTACGTAACAGCTGGTATGAATCCTATGGATGTAAAAAGAGGTATTGATGCAGCTGTAGAAACAGTAAAAGATAGTCTTGTTGCATCTGCAAAAAAAGTAAAAGACAGTGATGAGATTGCTCAAGTTGGTACAATTTCTGCAAATGGCGATAAAGAAATTGGAACAATGATTGCAAAAGCTATGCAGAAAGTTGGAAACGAGGGAGTTATTACTGTTGAAGAAAATAAAGGTATTGAAACAGAATTAGATGTAGTTGAAGGTATGCAGTTTGATAGAGGATATCTATCACCATATTTTATCACTAACAGTGATAAAATGACTACAGAGTTAGAAAATCCTTTTATTCTTTTACACGAAAAAAAATTAACTAACTTGCAACCAATGGTTCCTTTATTAGAAGCTGTTGTACAAGCTGGTAGACCACTGATGATTATTTCTGAAGATGTTGAAGGGGAAGCTTTAGCTACTTTAGTTGTAAACAAACTAAGAGGCGGTTTAAAAGTTGTGGCTGTTAAAGCTCCAGGATTTGGTGATAGAAGAAAAGCTATGCTTGAAGATATCGCAATTTTAACAGGAGGTCAGGTTATATCTGAAGACCTAGGTATAAAACTTGAAAATGTTAAACTTGATGATCTTGGATCTTGTAAGAAAATCAAAGTTGATAAAGATAATAGTACTATCGTTAATGGTAGTGGTAAAAAATCTGACATTGAAGCAAGATGTTCATCTATCAAACAACAAGTTGAGGAAACTACTTCTGATTATGATAGAGAAAAACTTCAAGAGAGATTAGCTAAGTTAGCTGGTGGAGTTGCAGTTATCAAAGTTGGTGGTGCAACCGAAGTTGAAGTTAAAGAAAGAAAAGACAGAGTTGAAGATGCTTTAAACGCTACTAGAGCTGCCGTTGAAGAAGGTATTGTAACTGGTGGTGGATGTGCTCTTCTTTATGCTGCTCAAGAGCTTGATAAGGTTAAAGCAAAAGGTGATGACCAAAAAGCTGGTGTGGATCTTGTAAGAAAAGCATTAGAAGCTCCGATTAGACAAATTACTAAAAATGCTGGTGTAGATGGTTCAGTGGTAGTTGGTAAATTATTAGAGCAGAAGAAAAAAACTAACGGTTACGATGCTCAAAACGAAGAGTATTGTGACATGTTTGCAAAGGGTATCATAGACCCAGTTAAAGTTGTGAGAACTGCTTTACAAGACGCTGCCTCAATTGCTGGATTATTAGTAACTACAGAAGCAATGATTGCTGACAAACCAGAGGAAAAAGATGCTGCTGGCGGAATGCCTGGTGGTATGCCTGGTGGTATGGGCGGCATGGGAGGAATGGGTGGAATGGGAATGTAATCCCTCATTTTCTTAAACAAAATTTAAAAGGCCATCTTAAGATGGCCTTTTTTTTATGTGAAGACTAATTATGTCAAAAAGATATAGCGGTAAATCATTTAAAGACTCTAGTGTTAAAAAAAAACCTAAATTGAGCTTTAAAGAAAAAAGAAAACTTAAAAAAGATAAGCAAAAAAAGACAAATTAATCCTGAATTTTGAAAATTATTCAAGCCAGTTATGAGTTTTTTTGAGTTTTAATATCCTTTTAAATATGTATAAGAGCCAGAATTTATGAGCAATAATATCAGAAACATTACAATCATAGCCCATGTTGATCATGGCAAAACTACTCTAATTGATAATTTAATGAAACAAAGCGGTTCATTTAGAGAGAATGAAGTTGTTGATGAAAGATTAATGGACTCAGGTGAGCTCGAAAAGGAAAGAGGAATTACAATTTTAGCTAAACCTGCTTCAATTAATTGGAATAATTCAAGAATAAATATAATCGATACTCCAGGCCACAGAGATTTTGCTGCTGAAGTTGAAAGAGTTTTAAGTATGGCAGATGGAGCATTACTATTAATTGACTCTGCAGAAGGTGTTATGCCTCAAACAAAATTTGTATTATCCAAAGCTCTTAAACAGGGATTAAAACCAATTGTTGTTATTAATAAATTAGATAAAGCTGATCAAAGAGCTAATGAAGTTTTGGATGAAACATTTGATTTGTTTGTTAGCTTAGATGCAAATGAAGAACAATTAGATTTTCCAGTTCTATATGCAAGTGGAAGATCAGGTTGGGCAGACCATGAAGTTGATGGTCCAAGAGAAAATTTAAATCCTTTGTTAGATTTAATTGTTGATCATGTAAAACCTGCTGAACTTGATAAAACTAAACCTTTTGCAATGTTGTCAACGCTACTTTATGCAGATAGTTTTTTAGGAAGAAGCTTAGTTGGAAGAATTACACAAGGCACTGCAAAAGCGAACCAGTCTATAAAAGCAATCAATTTAAATGGTGAAAAAGTTGATGAAGGAAAATTAACAAAGATTTTTAGATATGAAGGAACAAAAAAAGTTCCAATAGATGTTGGTGAAGCTGGGGATATTGTAGTTGTTGCTGGATTAGAAAAAGCAAACGTTGCTGATACCATATGTGATCTAGAAGTAAATGAGCCGATCCCTGCTACTCCGATAGATCCTCCTACAATGTCAATTACAATTACTGTAAATACTTCACCTTTAGCTGGAACAGAAGGTAAAAAATTAACTAGCACCCAAATAAGAGATAGATTGGTTCAAGAAGCTCAAAACAACGTTGGAATTACATTTTCTGAAAACGAAGGTAAAGACTCTTTTGTCGTAAGTGGTAGAGGTGAACTGATGTTAGAAATTCTTTTAACTCAAATGAGAAGAGAAGGTTTTGAAATGACAGTTAGTCCTCCAAAAGTATTATATAAAACTGATGAAAGTGGAAATAAACTTGAGCCAATTGAGGAAATTACCATGGACCTTGATGAGGAACATTCGTCAAAAGTAATTGACTCCATGAACAGAAGAAAAGGTAAACTAATAGAATTAAAAGATACTGGAACCAATAAAAAAAGGTTAATTTTTCATGCACCTACAAGAGGGTTAATGGGATACACAAGTAGATTTCTTACGCTTACAAAAGGAAATGGAGTGATAAATAGAATATTCCATAGCTATGGTCCCTTTGAAGGAGAAATGGAAGGTAGAAGAAATGGAGCATTAATCTCTATGGAACAGGGAAAAGCAGTTGCATTCGCGATATTTAACCTACAAGCAAGAGGAGAAATGTTTGTAACTCATAATGATGCTGTTTATCCTGGAATGATAGTTGGTCTTTCCCCTAAACCAGGTGACATGATAATCAACGTTATGAAAGGTAAAAAATTGACCAATATGAGAACTCAAGGTACTGATGAAAATGTTGTCCTTACACCCGTCAGAACAATGTCTATTGCTGAACAATTAAGTATGCTTAATACTGATGAAGCTTTAGAGATAACTCCAGACTCTTGTAGATTGAGAAAAGCAATTCTTGATCCACACGAAAGAAAGAAAAGCGAAAAAGCTACAGCCGCAGCCTAATCAAAAGTTTTATCAACTAAATAAAGTCCTAGAGCAACGCAAGGACCTATGCCAAACGCGAACAGTAAAGTTCCAACCCCTACTGTTCCTCCTAAATACCATCCAATACTTACAACTGAAATTTCTAATGTTGCTCTTACTACAGCTATAGGAAAATTTGTTACTTTTTGTAATCCTATCATAAGCCCATCTCTAGGACCGGCTCCTAAATTTGATACTAAGTAAATACCCCCACCTATTCCAACCATGATTACAGAAATTACAGCTAAAAATAATTGATGAATATAATTTGATGGTGTTGGAACATATTTGATACAAAGATCAATCATAATTGCAATTATCAAAGCATTAAATATTGTGCCCATCCCTGGTTTTTGCCCAAGAGGGATCCATAAAATTAAAACAGCAATACTTATTAATAATGTAATAGTTCCAATACTTAAATTAATATTTAAGGAAATACCTTGAGCTAAAACACTCCAAGGAGAGGCTCCTGTGAATGAAACAATTAATAATCCTTCACCTAATCCAAATAGAGACAAACCGAAACATAAGAAAAAAAATGTAGAAAGCTTTGGTTTAAAATTAAATGGTTTTTCTGAGCTCCATTTTACTTTTGGAATTTTTTTTATTTTTAAAAACATAATTATAATAAGCTATATCTATTAATGAAAAATTCTAATATTGTAATCAGTAAATGAAAAAGATTGCAATTATTTTACTTGTTGTATTTTTCTCATCAATTTCTTTAGCTCATATTGGTCATTATAACAAATTTGACAAAATAGAAATGGAGATCTTGAGAAATGATGAGGTAATTGGATATAACAATTATTATTTTAAAAGAGATGGAGAAAAAACAATAGTAAAAAATCAATATAAATTTGAGGTAAAATTACTATCTGCAACAATATTTAAAGTAGAGGGATATGGGGAAGAAATTTATTTAAAAGATAATTTAATATCTTTTCAATCAAAAACACTTCAAAATAAAAAAGAAAAATTTGTAAAATTAAAATTAAATAAAAATAATAAAAAGTTTGATATTAAAGGATCTTCATATTCTGGTGAAGCTTCTATAAAAAATATTATTGGAAATTGGTGGAGTCATAGAATATTACAAGCAGAAAGCCAAATAAGTCCTATTTCTGGAAGTATTAAAGAACAAATTGTTACTTTTATTGGCAAGGAAAACATTTCAATTAATGGTAAACAATACGAAACAGATCATTTCAAACTTACATCTAAAGATATGTCTCTTCCTGAAGATAAAAAATTAAATTTTGACATTTGGCTTGATAAAAAAACTTCAGTGATTGTTAAAATCACATATGAGAGAATGGGAAATTGGGAATATCGCTTAAAAAATCTTGAATAAAATTATTTATTTATTTTTTTAAAAAGATCGTTTGCACTTATCCATCCAGCCTCGACTCTCGGACCTACAAACCAATCTGCACATACTCCTAAATTTAATTTGTTATTCCAATAACTTTTAATTTTTAAAGGTCTAGAATTTGAAGAATATTTCCAACCATGATTTAATGAAGTTAATATTTTTGTTTTTTTAATTCCAGTAAGTTTAAAAAATTGATCAATTAAAATCTTTGAGTTTTTTTCTTTATTTTCTCTATTTTTATTTATTTTTTTATTTGCCCATAGGTTTGTGCTCTGTAAAGTCCATAAATCATTTTTACTTTTAAATCTTTTTTTACTATTTTCTTTAGCGGCCCATCCTAAAATTTTATCGTTAAATAAATAACTTGATATGTTTTTATTTGTTTTTTTAATTTCGATCATGACTGTAATATTTGCATCCATTTTGATTTTTTGGTTAATGAATGGATCCTTAATAAATTTTTTTGATAATTTTTTTAATTGTGGGAATGGGCAAGTTAATACTAATTTATCATAATATTTTGTTTTATTGTTCTTAAAGACTAGCTTCCATTTTTTGTTTACAAATTTAATCTTCTCTAATTCACTTTGAAAATTAAAATTTATATTCTTTATTAAATGTTTGCTGATATCGTTGTTGCCTTTGCAACCAATTATTTTAATATGATTTTTATTTTCTTTTTTTAGTTTGTTTAAAAAAATATGTTTGCCACTCCATTTTTTTAAAATTTTTTTTTTACATAAATTTGTAATAAATTTTTTAAATTGAATTGTTTTTGGAGAAATATATTGTGCTCCGTGATCAAATCCTTTTGACTTATTTAATCTTTTAAAAGAAGATCTGCCACCTGGGCCCCGAGCTTTATCATAAATATGTACAGAATTTTTTTTACTTAACAAATTAGCTATTGTTGCTCCAGAAATTCCAGAGCCAATTACACAATAACTACTCATTTTCCTGCAACAGTCATACCCTCTATCATCATAGTTGGTGAATTGACTGAATATTCGAATTCTAAATCATTAGCTAAAATAATATTTTTAAACATATCCTTGAAATTACCAGCAATTGTTATTTCATTAACAGGATATTTAAATTCTCCATCTTCAACTAAAAAACCAGTTGCACCTACTGAATAATCTCCAGTTACAAGATTAGACCCATGACCAATAGTTTCGGTAATATAAAGACTTCTTGAATTTTTTTTTAAAAGATCCTCATAGCTTATATTTCCTTTTTCAAAATATAAATTGGTAGTTCCACCACTTCTTCCATTTGATTTTAAATTTAATTTTTTACCATTGTATGTGTCGACAAGATAATTTTTAAGTATTCCATTCTCTATGAGTTGTAATGTAGATGAATTTACACCCTCTGAATCAAAATTTTGAGAACCCATTCCTTTAATAATATCTGGTTTATCAATTACATTTATCGAATCAGCAAAAACTTGTTCATCAATTTTATCCTTTAAAAATGAAGTACCTCTTGCAATTGCGGAGGCAGATATTGCACTTGCAAAAACACTTAACATTCCCTTTGAAATTCTTTTATCAAAAATTATGCTTATCTTCTCACTTCCAATTTTTTTTGGACTCAATTTTCTTATAGTTTGCTCAGCAGCTTTATTTCCGAGATCTGTTGCTTGCTTAATATCAGGCAAATGACGTTTGCTAGAAAATTCGTAGTCTCTTTCCATGCTATTTTCATCTTTTGCAACTGTTACGCAAGAAGCAGTAAAAGAAGAAGTTTTATAACCGTCACAAAAACCATCACTATTAGCTAATATAAAATTTGATTTATTTTCAGTGAAACTAGATTCTGTATTTATGATTTGATTTTCTGACGATGCAGATTCCTCTAAATCTTTTAAATATTTTATTTTTTTATCGTTTTCGAATCTTGTTTCATCATACAAATTAAGGCTACTAATTTGTTTGGCTAATAAATTTTTATCCGGCAAAGAATTAAATTCATCCTCTGGTGTAATTTTTGTAGTTTCAAAGCACTTTTCAATTAAAGTTTTAATATTTTCATCTAGTAAATTTGATGATGAAATTGATGATCTTCTTTTACCTAAATAAGTTTCTATACTTAATGCCAATCCATCTGATCTATCTGACGCTTCTAGGGATTTATTTCTAAAATTAACTGTTTCTGAGATTGAGTGACCAACTGTAACACTTGCATCAGTTGCTCCCATTTTTTTTGCCAAATCTAAACAATATGAAGCTTTAGATTTTAAAAATTCCTGATCTTTAACCATAATACTTTAAAGTTTTGTTCCACCAACTGTCATTTTATCGATTAAAATTGAAGGTTGAGCGACTCCCACAGGAACTCCTTGTCCTGCTTTTCCACAAGTTCCTATTCCTGGATCTAACATCATATCATTTCCTACCATCGATACTTCCTTAAGTATTGATGGTCCATCACCAATTAGTGTTGCGCCTTTAATTGGAGATCCAATTTTACCATTATTTATTTCGTAAGCCTCAGTACAATTAAATACAAATTTTCCAGATGTAATATCTACCTGGCCACCTCCAAAACTTACTGCAAAAATTCCTTTATCAACAGATTTGATCATTTCATCTTGAGTTTGATTACCACTTAACATCATAGTATTTCTCATTCTTGGCAAAACAATATGTCTATAATTTTCTCTTCTTCCAGATCCAGTAGATCTTGTATTCATTAATCTTGCATTGTGCCTGTCTTGCATAAAATTTTTAAGAATACCATTTTCAATCAAAACTGTTCGCTCGGTTGGTGTGCCTTCATCATCAATTGTTAAACTGCCTCTTCTATTATCTATCGTACCATCATCAACAATTGTTACCCCATCACTTGCAACTTTTTCGCCCATAAGATTATGAAATGCTGATGTTTTTTTTCTATTAAAATCCCCTTCTAGACCATGACCAATCGCTTCATGAATTAAGATGGCAGGCCAACCAGGTCCTAGGACTACTTTCATCTCACCAGCAGGTGCTGGTTTACTCTCTAAATTTACTGATGCTATTCTAAAAGCCTCTTCACAAACATTTTTCCAATTGTCATTTTTTAAATAATCATCATAAGATTGTCTACCACCAATTCCATATACACCTGTTTCTTTTCTTCCATTTTTTTCTAACATCACTGAGACGTTAAATCTAATTAACGGACGTACATCAGTAAGCGACTCTCCACCAGATCGAATAATTTCTATTGATTTTTGCTCACCAGCAAAACTAGCTGTTACTTGTTTTACTGATCCATCTTTTTTTCTTAAAAATTCATTTACTTTATTTAATACTTCTAATTTTGAATCTAAAGTTTTTTGTTCAATTGGATTTATATCTTTATAAAATTTTTTATTAGATTTTGGAATTTCATGATTATATGTGCCTTTAATAGACTTGAGAGTTGATTTAAGATTTTCTGAAGAATTTTTTAGTGAATCTTTTGATATTTCGTTTGAATACGAATAAGCAACAACCTCGTTTGAAATAGCTCTAAAACCAAATCCTAAATCAGAACTATAGTTCGAGCTTTTTATTTTGTTGTCATCTAACAAAATTGATTCTGATTTAGACTCCTCTAAATAAAGCTCACCATCATCACAACTATTTAATGTTTCAGATACTAATTTATCTGCATCCTGTCTTGTTAAATCAGACTTATTAAAGAAATTACTCATTCATCTTAAATAGTGGTTTGTTGATATTTTTCAACTGATCATTTTACGCATGTACAATTTCTTACTAAAAGTTAATGATTATCAAATGAAAGTATTTTTTAATAACTCTTGTAAAATCTGTAGATCAGAAATTAACTTATATAAAAAAGAAAATATTAAAGATATTGACTGGGTAGATATAACAAATAACTCAGATGCTGAAAAAGAAACATTTAGAAATGATAAAGAATTATTAAGAAGATTGCATGTTAAGGAGAATGGTAAAATTATTCAAGGAGCTGAGGCATTTCTTTATGTTTGGAAAAAAATCCCAAAATATAAATTTTTATATAAATTTTTCAAACTACCAATAATTTTCACAATCTTTAAATATGGTTATGAAATAATTGCTTTTTTTTTATATTTAAAAAATAAAAAACAACTTAAAAAACTAAGTTAAAAAAAATATTAAAAATTCACTAAGTAAAGACATAGATAATAAAAACATAATTAATAAAATTGAATACATAACAGTTATAACTCTATTTCTTTTTCTCCTCAGTCTAACAAAAGTTTTATCATCTAGATCTGAAATATCCCTTTCACCAACTACGGGATAATCATAACTCCATCGCCATGTAGATTGGCCTAATCTAGAGTCGAGACTGTTAAAATACCTTATCCATGCAAGAACATATTTTAATACTAGATACAAAATAAACATTAGTATTGAAGAAAGTAACATTCTTAATGATACTTAATTATGTGTGATAATTTAATTAATATTTTTGGCTCTTTTTCTCGCGATTAACTGCGTAAGAGCATCAACCATAGTATCTGAGGCCTTAAATATTTCATTATTTTTAAACTCATGAGAAATATTTTTTTCCGGATTGGTTTTGTCTTCAATAACTATTCCTTCATCTGGAGAATTATTTTTTATATAAATTAATAAAAGCCATTCTTCATCTGAGGCTTCATCCCATTTAACAAATATTTCTCCTGTTTCAAATCTTCTGTCTATACATCTAAAAATAGACATATGTCTTGTTATGTGTCTTTTGTTTAATTGAAATACTAAACTGCTAGCACTTCTGTAAAAACTTTCGAGAGCAAACTCAATTTTCTGTCTAGCTAAAGTATATTCTTTTTCTTTTTGTAAAAGTGTTTCTCTATCCTCATCTCCTTGAATTTTAACTCCTAAAGCCTCTACTCTTTCTCTAATTTTTTGATCTCTTATAATTCGATATTTTTCTTTTAATTTTTCTATTCTTTGTTGTAAGCCAGCATAATCCTCTCTCTTTTCTCTTAAGGAAATTTTTTCCAATTTCTCTAATTCTTTAACCTCTCTAACTCTGAATTTTTCAATTTGCTTATCTAATTTTAATTGTTGTAAAAATTGCTTTTGTTTTTCTGCTTGTTCAATTCTTAAAAGAGCTTGTTCTTTTCTTAAGAATAATTTTATTTCTTTTGTTCTTTGCTTTTCTAATCTAATTTCATCTTTTAAAGCTTGTTCTTTTAATTTAACTTTTAATTCAGCCTCTTTTTGCTTTTTTTTTGCAGTTTCAATCTTTTCTAATCGTTCTTTTTCTTGTTTTTCTAATTTTAATCTTCTTGCTTCATCTTTTTTTAAAATTTTATACTGTGAAATTGTCTCTGCTATTTTATCAAAAAATGCCTGGATATATTTTTCAAAACCAAAATTAAATTTAAACTTTAATTCAGGTTTTATAGAATTTTGAAAATTAATTACCTTTAAAAGAAAATTTGACTGTTTTGATTCAATAGATTTATATTTTTTTATTACTTTTTTCGATTTTTTAACTTTTCTTTTTTTAGAAGTTTTTTTTTGTCTTACTTTTACTTTTTTAATATTGCTTTTCTTGACTCTTTTTAAAGCTTTTTTGGATTTTTTTTTATTTTTAGAAAAATTTTTTTTAGTTCTTTTTTTCTTTTTTTTCATTTAAGGAAATTTATATCTATCAATAATTTATTGATAAATATAGTCTCTTGTGACCGGTGTTGAAGAGTAATTTTTTGTTAATTGAAATTGATATACAACTTGATCGCCCCATTTAAATGCCATCTCACAACCTGCAAGATAAAATTCCCACATTCTAAAAAACCTTTCATCAAACATTTGAATTATTTTTTCTTTGTTTTTAAGACAATTTTCTTTCCAATGTCTTAAAGTGTGCATGTAATGAAGCCTTAAAACCTCAATATCTGCAACGATCAATCCAGACTTTTCAATATGAGGACTTACCTCACTCAAACTTGGAGTATATCCACCGGGAAAAATATATTTTGTGATCCAGGGATGTGGGTCTCTTGGGGGGTTCACTGATCCTATTGTATGAATTAAAGATACTCCATCATCTTTCAAAAGTTTTTCGACTTGTGAAAAAAATTTTCTATAAAATTTTCTTCCTACATGCTCAAACATTCCAACACTTACTATTCTATCAAATTTTTCATTTAGCTCTCTATAGTCAATTAATTTAAAATGTAATTGATTTTCTAAATTAAGTTCTTTTGCTCTTTTTTTACAGTAATTAAATTGATTTTCAGAAAGAGTAATTCCCGTAACTTCGCAATTTGCACTTTTCGCTATATCAATTGCTAAAGATCCCCATCCACACCCGATATCTAAGACTTTTTGATTTGGTTTTATATTAAGTTTTTTAATTATATGTTGGATTTTATTATTTTGTGCTGTTTCAAGTGTATCTGTTTCGTTTTTAAAGTATGCGCATGAATACTGTCTTTTAGGATCTAAAAACAGATCATAAAGATCATCAGAAATATCATAATGATGTGAAACGTTCATCTTAGACTTTTTTATAAAATTAAAATTAGTGAAATATCTATAAGTACCTCTTAACTTATTGATTAAAGAACTAAAAAAATTTATCTCACCTCTACCAAAATTCATTAAAGAAAGATCTAAAAAATCTGTTAATGTTCCATTTTCTATAATTATTTCTCCATCAGTGTAAGCTTCACCAAAATATAAATCAGGATGAAATAATAATTTGTAATGAAGGTTTTTATTTAATATTTTCAGTTTAATAGGATTTTCACTTTTTGGGTTACCAATAATATAGCTTTTAGAATTAGCATCAATTAAGATAAATCCATCTTTTTTAAAAACATTATTTAAAAATCTAGCTAATTGCATCTAAGCTGCCTTAGTATTATTTAATGAAAAATTTAATTTCTCTAAATTTGTTATCAAATCTGATTCCTCTTTAGAGTTTAAAATACTTAGTGGTGGCAAAAGATTTTTATAATATATTTCTTTTTTACTAAAGTAAGTATGTAAACCTGAAATCAAATTATATTTTTCAAATTCTGCTCTTACATCACAAAGATTTTGATTTACTGTCTGTTCGTTTCCATCATTAAAATCATCATAAACTTTTCTTGCCAGTGTAGAAGTAGCATTGCATGTTGCTGTAATAATTCCAGAACAACCTACTTGAAGTCCTTTAAATAATTTGGTTTCAGATCCAGGTAAAACTGAAAAATTATCTATTTTTAAGTTTTCAAAAAGATTATAAGAACTATCTTTTAGTCCAATTATATTTTTTGGATATTTTTTTACTAACTCTTCAATACACTCAATACTGAACTTATAACCACATAGTTTTTCAAAATTATATAGCACTATTTCACAATCAGAAATTACATCTACTATTTTACTATAAAATTCTATTACCTCTTTATCTCCATATTTATAATAAGCAGGTGGCATAATTAAAAATCTATTAAATCCCAAAGATTTTGAAACTCTCATCAAATTAATTGTTTCACCCAAAGAATTTAAACCAGTGCCAATAATATACTTTTCTTTATGTTTGCTTGAAGTCAGATGATTTAACAAATTAATTTTTTCATAAACAGGTATGAGTTGGGCCTGTCCAGTGCTACCAAATATAGCCACTCCATGACAACCATTGTCTATAACCATTTCTGCGTGCAGAATGGTTTTTTTAATATCGAGCGTCAAATCATCATTTAAGATCGACATTGAAGCCGCATAAATGCCTTTAATTTTACTCATTGTAAAAATTTATATAAAAATATTAATTAGTAAAGTTTATAAATTAAACATGAAAATATTAGCTATTCAAAGCAAGATGGGTATAGGTGATACGGTGATTTTCCTGCCTTTTATTAAAGCTATTTCAAAAAAATTTCATGTGCCCGTAAGTTTACTTGTAAAACAAAGTTCGAGAGCTAATGAATTTTTAAGTTATACAAATTATATTGATGAAATAATTCACTTGGAAAGAGACAACAAAATAAATCAAAAGCATGATGGTTTAAAAGGATTTTTCAGATTAGCAAGTGATATAAAAAAATATAATTTCAATAAAGTTTTTATATTTAATTCTTCTTTAAGATATAACTTAATTTCTAGATTGGCGGGTATTAAAGAAATATTTCAATACCCATTGTTTGAAAAACAAAATCAACACATTACAAAGCCGGCTAAAGCTATTATTAAAAAATATTTAGATATTGAAATTAATGATAATCCAGAAATTCAAATTGATAATGATCTAGTTCAAAAATCACTTCTTAAATATAATATAAATAATGATGAACTGAATGTTTTGTTAGGTATTGGCGGTTCAGGTCCAACTAAAAGAATACCCTCAAAAACTTTTTTAAAAGTAATGGAAAAATTAGAAACTTTTAAAAAATGTAGATTTTTTTTAGCAACAGGCAAAAATGATGATGAACAAAAGATTTTAACAGAATTATATAATTCAAAATTTAAAGAAAAATGCGTTACCTTAGATAATCTTAATATAAGAGAAACGCTGCCAATTATTAAAAATTGTAATGTTGCAATCTGCAATGATACAAGTTTCTCACATTTATCCTCAGCTTTAGGAGTCAAAACAATTACATTAATGGCTGATACACCATTAATTTATGGTTCATACAGCACAAATATGTATCCAATAATTCCTGATGGAGAAAAAACAGTTTCTCACAATACACTCGGTAAAGATAAAATTAATTCAGATAAAATTTATGAAAAACTAATATCAATAATTAATTAAGAAATATCTTTAAGAACTATTTCTTTGGCTTCATTAACAATGGCTGATAATCTTGAGGTCTCTGGAGAAATATCAGGATGAATTTTTTTTTGGATTTTTTGGTAAGCTTTATTCACTATCTCTTTAGTTGGTTTTTTATTAATATCTAAATTTAAAATCTTATATGCTTCAGATATTGATAATGTAGAAGAGTTATTATTTTGATGCTGATTAAAAGAAAATCTTCCAGAATTTCTTAAAGTTTGAATAAGTCTATAAAGAGAGAGTAATTGGATCAGCGACAAACCTTTAAGTTTAACCAAAGCTAGACTTGCAAGAGTTAATGGCAATGTAAGTAAAAATTTTCCCCCAATAGCAAATAAAACAGCTAATAAGGCCAATAATAAAATTGTTACCAGCCTCACTCCTTTAGACATTTTTTTTGGAGAAATATTTGACCACCACCTCAATAAAAAATATAAAATGACTAATATTACAACTAGATAAATAATAATATTCATATATTTCCTACTTAAATGAAAGTACCACAACTTAAAAAAAAACTAGAGATAAAAACTTGTCACAATATTGATTGGGAAGACAATTATAGCTGGATTCATCAAGATAATATTTTAGAAGTTCTCAAAGATAAAAATAAATTAGATCCTGAAGTCAAACAATATTTAGAAGATGAAAATGCTTATACAGAACATCATCTTAAAGACACAAAAGATATCCAGAAAAAATTATTTGATGAAATTAAAGGAAGAATTAAATTAGATGACGAATCTTTGCCCTATAAAGATCATACCTATGAGTATTGGACAAAAACTACAAAAAAAGGAAATTATTCCATAAAACTTAGAAAAAAAATTGGTTCAGAAAATATTGAGGAAATATGGAATGGAGATAAAGAAAAAGAAAAACTTAAAACTGAATATTTTGGGGTTGGAGATTTAGAAGTAAGTAACAATGATAAATATCTAGGATACTCTTTAGATCTTAAAGGATCTGAATATTATACAATTTATTTAAGAGATATAAAAACAAACAAAATTATTTCAAAAGAAATTACAGAGACATCCGGGGGAATAACATTTAGTTTGGATGATAAATATATTTTTTATTCTAAACTTGATGAAAATCATAGAGCAAGAACAATATACAGGCACAGAATAGGTGATTTCGAGGGCAAAGATGAATTAATATTTGAGGAGAAAAGTGAGGCTTTTACAGTAGGAATTGGAAAAAGCTCAGATGAAAAATATTTCTTTATAAATACCTCAGACCATAATACTTCAGAGCAATATTACTTTAAATCAAATGAATTAAATCCATCTCCAAAACTTATTATTAAAAGAGAAAGAGGTGTTCTCTATTCTGTTAATTCATGGGATGGTAAATTTTATAATCATACAAATAAAAATGCTGAAGACTTTAAAATTGATATTTGTGAAAATTTAGAAAATCAAAATTGGAAAACATATATTTCAGCAAAAGATGAAGTTTTAATTGGTGGATTAACATTCCTTAAAAATTGGATTATTCGTGGTGAAACATCAGATGCACTAGATAAGTTATTTATCAAAAATATTTCTACAAATATAGAAGAAGAATTAATTTTTTCTGATGAATCTGTTTATGTTCCTGGAGTAAGCTTAACTCAAAAAGATAGAAATACTGATGAAGTTCATTTAGGATACTCATCACCTAAAACTCCTTCTAGAGTATTTAAATATAATTTAGCAACAAAATCTAAAGAACTTGTTAAAGAACAAGAGATCCCATCTGGTCATAACAAAGATGACTATATTGTTGAGAGAGTTGAGTTTAAATCTCATGATGGAAGAATGGTTCCATTAACAATTACTAGACACAAAAAAACAAAAATTGATGGGTCTGCAAATGTTTTATTGTATGGATATGGGTCTTATGGAAATTCTATGTCCCCAAGTTTTTCTTCCACAAGATTAAGTCTTATCAATAGAGATATAATTTGGGCTACAGCTCATATCAGGGGTGGTATGGAAAAAGGTATGAAATGGTGGAAAGAAGGAAAATTAACAAACAAAAAAAATACTTTTGAAGATTATATATACGCAGCAAAATATTTGATCGAAAAAAATTATACGTCAAAAGGAAATATTATTGGAATGGGTGGATCAGCTGGAGGATTATTAATGGGAGCTGTAGTCAATCAATCTCCTGAATTATTTTTAGGAATTATAATGGCTGTTCCTTTTGTGGACTCTTTAACAACAAATCTTGATCATTCTTTACCTTTAACTGTTGGAGAATTTGATGAATTTGGAAATGCAAAAGAAAATAAAGAACACTTTGATTATATTTTTTCATATGCGCCCTACAACAATATTAAAAAAATGGATTATCCACATATTTTTATTACAACAAGTTTAAGTGATAATAGAGTTTTATTTGACGAACCTGCAAAATTTGCAGCAAAACTCAGAGACTATAAAACAGATAATAATTTACTTCTTTTAAAAACCGAAATGAATGCTGGTCATGGTGGAAAATCTGGAAGGGATGGGGCAATAGAAGAAATTGCTATTGACTATGCATTTGCATTAAAGATTTCTAAAAAAATTTAGTACATTTTAAATCTTGAAAAAAACAAATTAATTACCATATATGTTTAGTAAGTCGCCTAATGGGGCTTGCAAAAATAAACTTGCTTAACAAAGGAGGATATTATGACAAGTAAGGATCTATCTATATTTAACTCACTAAGACCTTTTTCAATTGGTTTTGATGATATGTTCGACCAATTTGAAAATATGTTAGGAAATGGGAATTTGACAATGCAGTCAAATTATCCACCCTACAACATCCGAAAGACAGGCAAAGACAACTATGCAATTGAAGTAGCATTGGCTGGCTTTAGCAAAAAAGATGTTGAGGTTGAGTTCGAGGACAATTTATTAACTGTAAGAACAAAACAAATTAATAAGTCTGAGGACAGTGATGTTAATGGAGAAATTATTCATAAAGGTATTTCTCAAAGACAATTTGCAAGATCATTCACTATTGCTGACGATGTAAAAGTTAATGGAGCTGAACTTAAAGATGGTCTTTTAACAATATCTTGTGAAAGAATAATTCCAGAGCACAAAAAAAAGAAGCTTATCGAGATTAAATAAGTCTTAAACCTTGCTTGTGGGGACTTCTCCCCACAAGTATGAATAAATCCTAAAAATGATTAATTTATACAAGATTGTTTTGTATTACTAAAAAACCTATAATGAGCAGATTTGTTTAAACAACAAATTTTAGAAACACCCGTTGGATACAAAACCAACAACTATGTTCTTTGAATTTATCTCAAACCTTCGTTCGCAAGGAACGAGGTATTTTTTACTATTATAAACTAGCTCAAAATTTCCTTTGGCATTTTTAAAGTCTTCGTCTGGTTTTCCAAGCTCCATCTGAAGTTCGCTAGCTGATTTTCCAAGAAATTTACTTAATTTTTCATTTTCCTTTTCAACTATAGCATCTGTTTTATCTTTTACAGTTTGGCACCCTGAAAAAAAAACTATGAGGATTAAAAGACTTAATACTGATTTAAATTTTAACATATTTTCAAACTAACATTTTTTTGTTTAATAAATTATTAACTTTTAAGTTGTATAATTAATTTATTTCTTATTACTTTAGACTTAATTATAGTAACAATTGTGTTCTTTATTTGATAGTTCAAGCATATGAATGAAAAAGGCTTAGAAAAGATATTAAATATATTTTTAAAAGAAGTTTTACCTCTTACAGTAAAAGGTGTTGCTAAAGGTAGTAAAATATTTGGGGCTGCTATAATTAAAAAAAATGATTTATCACTTGTACTTGCAGAAACAAATAATGAAATAGAAAATCCATTGTGGCATGGAGAGATGCATGCACTTAAAAAATTTTACGAAATGGATAGAAACAAAAGACCTGATGAAAAAGACTGTATGTTTTTAAGCTCTCATGAACCATGTAGTATGTGCTTAAGTGCAATCACTTTTGCTGGATTTGATAATTTTTATTATCTGTTTCCATACGCTGATACCAATAATGAATTTAATATCCCTCACGATCTAAATATACTTAAAGAAGTTTTTAAGATTAATGATGGAGACTATAATAAAGAAAACTACTATTGGAAAAGTCAAAATATAAACTTACTTATTGAAAATTTATCAACTTCAAAAAAAGAAATAATCTTAAATCAATTAGATGAAATCAAAAAAAAATATCTAATTTTATCAAATCAATATCAAAAAAATAAGGATGGAAATTCTATACCATTAAATTAAGCAATGAATACGAACCTCAAAATTTCAAATGTGACCAAAATATATCCTGGGTGCGTTGCAAACGACAAAGTTTCACTCGAATTCAACAGTGGTAAAATTTATGCTCTTCTTGGAGAAAATGGAGCTGGAAAATCTACATTAGTTAAAATTCTATCAGGAGTCATCATTCCTGACGAAGGAGAAATTTATTTAAACGAAAATAATTTAAAGCTTAATTCCCCATTAGATGCAAAAAAAAATGATATTGGAATGGTATTTCAGCATTTTAACCTTTTCGAAACTTTGTCTGTATTTGAAAACTTAATAATAGACTCAGATGAAAAAAGAGAAGGTTTAAGAGAAAAAATAGATGCAATTATGAAAAAATACAATTTTTCAATTGATCTTGATATTCCTGTTCTAAATTTATCAGCAGGTCAAAAACAGAAAGTAGAAATCATAAGATGTCTAATAAGGAACCCAAAAGTTTTAATTATGGATGAACCCACATCTGTATTAACAGAACAAGAAACAAGTGAATTGTTCTTATCTTTGAAACAGTTTTCTGAAGAAGGAATTTTAATTATTTATATAACCCATAAATTAAAGGAAGTTATGCAGCTTTGTGATGAAGTTGCTGTTATGAGAAGAGGAAAGTTAGTTTCTGTAAGCCAAATCAAGAATGAAAATATAGAGTCACTCGCTAACAAAATGGTAGGTCAAAATTTAAAAACTATAAAGAAAACAAAAGAAAAAACTTCTTCGGAACAACTAATAAAGATTACAAATCTTAATTTTATAAGCGAGGATCCTTTTGAAACAAATTTAAGTGGTATTAATTTTTCTGTTAATCGAGGTGAATGTTTGGGAATTGCTGGAATATCAGGAAATGGTCAAAGCGAATTATTTCAGGTATTAAGTGGTGAAATTATATCTGATAAGAATTCTATAGAGTTTAATAAAAATTATATTGGAGACTTAAATCCTCAAGAGAGAAGAGAATATTTAATGGCCTTCTCTCCAGAGGATAGACTTGAACAGGCTGCTATTCCACAGATGGCAATTTTTGAAAACGTAGCTCTAAACAACTTTAAATCCTCAAATTTTTTTAATAATGGATTGATAAATGAAAGCAAAATTAAAGAGCATTCGAAAAAAATAATTTCAGACTTTAATGTAAATACTGATAACATAGATTTAAAAAGCCAATTCTTATCTGGAGGAAATTTACAGAAATTAATTATTGGAAGAGAATTAATAACATCCCCAGATTTGTTAATTTGTTTTAATCCTACATGGGGTCTAGATGTTGGCGCCATTAATTATATCCATGAAACATTAATCAATATAAATGAACAAGATAAATCCATAATATTAATATCAACAGACACAGATGAGTTACTAAAATTAAGTGATAAAATTTCAGTGATTCATAAAGGAAAATTATCAAAAATAATGAATGCTGAAGAGGTTACCTCTGAGAAACTTGGGATACTTATGGGGGGAGGAAATTGATTAAAATTGTAAAAAGAGATCAGCCATCAAAAACTATATTTTTCTTTACACCAGTCCTAGCTATTTTTCTCACATTAGTAGCGGGAGGTCTAATATTTTTTATTTTAGGTTTTAAACCATTTGAAGCTCTTAAATTTTTTTTCATAGTTCCAATTGCAGATAAGTATGGTTTCAGCGAATTACTATTAAAAGCTACACCACTTTGTTTAATAGCAATTGGTTTATCTTTTTGTTTTAAAAGTAATAATTGGAATATTGGAGCAGAAGGTCAATTAACTTTTGGGGCTATAGTTTCTGGTGGAGTTGCTTTGTTATTTTATGATCAAGAAGGTTTCTATATTCTACCAATAGTAATATTAGCTGGTGCAATCGGTGGTATAATATATGCGTCAATACCTGCAATATTAAAAACATACTTCAATACAAATGAAATATTAGTAAGTCTTATGTTGGTGTATGTTTCAAAATTAATTTTAGATTATCTTGTTGTAGGTCCTTGGAGTAATCCAGAGGGATTTAATTTTCCTGAAACTAGACAGTTCAGCGAGTCTGCAAGACTTCCTTTATTGTTTGAAGGACTTAGAATTCACGCAGGAATATTTTTAGCATTAGCTGCAGTAGTTATTAGTTGGTTTGTTTTTTATAAAACTTATTTGGGTTTCCAAATGAAAGTTTCGGGTTTTAGTTTAAAGACAGCAAAATATGCCGGCTACAAAGGTAAAAAAATGATTATCCTGGTTTTTTTAATAAGTGGAGCCTGTGCGGGTCTTGCAGGAGTAGGAGAAATAACTGGACCTATTGGACAGCTTCATAGGGAAGTATCTCCAGATTATGGATTTACTGCAATTATTGTAGCATTTTTAGGTCGTTTACATCCTGTGGGAATAATTTTTGCATCTCTAGTTGTTGCAATTACATATCTAGGTGCTGAAACAGCACAAATATTTATGCAAATACCTAAATATACAGGTCAGGTTTTTCAAGGGATGATTTTGTTTTTTCTTCTTGCTTCGGACTATTTACTCTTTTTCAAATTTAAATTTATAGGTTCAAAAAAATGATCGTAGATATAAATTTTGTAGGACTAATAATTGCATCAATAATGGCTTCTGCAGTTCCATTAATTTTGGCGTCTTGTGGTGAACTAATTACAGAGAGATCGGGAGTTCTAAATCTTGGTGTTGAAGGAATGATGATCATTGGAGCTATTTCGGGCTTTGCGCTAATGACGGTTACTGGAAGTTTAATTATAGCAGTTTTTGGTGCAATGTTAGCTGGAGTTTTAATTTCAACAATTTTTGCATTTCTTACCCAAACATTAATTACAAATCATGTCGCTACTGGATTAGCTCTCACTATTTTTGGAATAGGAATTTCTGCAATGATTGGAAAAAACTTTGTGGGTATTCCTGGAAAAGAATTTCCTATTATGTTTGACAGTTTAAAAGATACCATACCACTTTTAAGTCCAATATTATTTGGTCATTCAATAGTTTTTTATTTTGCTTTTGCCCTACCGTTCATAACTAGCTACTTTTTAAAAAAAACCAAAATAGGATTGATTGTTAGAGCTGTGGGAGACTCTCCCGTATCTGCCTCTAATCAAGGAATAAATGTGAGGTTAGTTCGTTACGCTTGTATACTTTATGGAGGCGCAATGTGTGGACTAGCAGGTGCTTACTTGTCAATGATTTATACTCCACAGTGGATTGAAAATATGACGGGTGGTAGGGGCTGGATTGCACTTGCTTTAGTGGTTTTCTCAACGTGGAACCCCATTAAAATTTTAATCGGTGCGATGATTTTTGGTGGATTGACCATTATTCAATTTCATATGCAAGCAATCGGAGTAAGAATTCCTGTTCAATTTTTAACAGCTCTACCTTACATAGTAACAATTATAGTTTTAGTTGTAATTTCTCGTGACAGTAGAAAAATAAGACTTAGTACTCCTAGTTCCTTGGGGAAATCTTTTCATAAAGACAATTAATTTTAAAATAATCATTTTTTTTTAGATAATTTAATTTAAATTTAATTAATAAAAAAATCAAAAGGGGAAATAATTTATGCATAAATTTTTAATTCGTTCTTTCGTCTCTTCTTTAGTTTTATTATTTACATTAACTGTGGCTGCAATTGCAAAAGATGTGAAAGCAGCATTTGTTTATATTGGTCCAACTGGTGACCATGGATGGACTTATCAGCATGATGTAGGTAGAAAAGCTGTTGAAGCTGCCGGATTTAAAACAACATACGTGGAAGGTGTTCCAGAAAGTGCTGATGCTGAAAGAGTTCTTAGACAATTAGCTAATTCTGGTCATGACATAATCTTTACAACTAGCTTTGGATACATGAATCCTACTAACAAAGTCGCAAAAGAGTTTCCAAATGTAAAATTTGAACATGCTACTGGATATAAAAGAGAGCATCCAAATGTTGCTACTTACGCAGCTAGATTCTATGAAGGCAGAACTATCTTGGGAACAATTGCTGGAACTATGACTAAATCTAATGTAATTGGTTATGTTGCATCTTTTCCAATACCTGAAGTAATAAGAGGTATCAATTCATTTACTTTAGCAGCGCAAAAAGTTAACCCAAATATCAAAACTAAAATTGTTTGGGCTTTCACTTGGTACGATCCAGGCAAAGAAGCAGAAGCAGCAAAAGCTTTAATTGATCAAGGTGCTGATGTAATTGCTCAACATACAGATAGTACAGCTATTGTTCAAATGGCTGAAAAAGCAGGAGTATATGCTTTTGGACAAGCAAGTGATATGGATAAGTTTGCACCAAAGGCTGTGTTGACTTCAGTAGAAAATAACTGGGGACCATATTATGTCGATAGAGTTAAAGCTGTTGCAAATGGTACATGGAATCAAAAAGACACTTGGCACGGTATAGGAGACGGTATGGTGGTAATTTCAAGTTTAGACTCTCAAATGCCTAGTGACCTTCAAGCAAAAGTTAAAAAACTTCAAGCAGATTTAGCATCTGGTAAAGTTCATTCTTTCACTGGACCAATTTATGACCAAAAAGGGAATTTAATGGTTGCAGAAGGGAAAACTGCAGATGATGGTATGCTAGCAGGTATGATGACTTATGTTAAAGGTGTTGAAGGAGATATACCTAAGTAAACTTTTAAACTTATAAAAATTTAAAAGGCCGGTTTTTTTAACTGGCCTTTTTTATACTTGATGTTTTTTTTTTATTTCATCAATTCTTAATTCTTCATAAATTTCGAAGGGCTGCACGATCCAAGGATTACCAGTAAGTTTTTTTGCACAAAAATCTGGCTCAAATGTTGATTTTTTTTTTTTAAACAACGTAGCAGTTTTAATATCTTCTATTTTATCTTTTATCGGTTCATATTTTTTTAACCAGTCTATACTTTTATTGAAAGTTATTCCGGTATCAGATAAATCATCGCATAAAAGTATTTTACCACCCATATTAGGTGCTATAGAACTCATTTCTCTTGAAAAAACAATATCACCCTGCTCGTCTTCTACTCCTTTACCACTATAAGATTCAACTGCAAGATAGGCACATTTTAATTTAAATATTCTACTTAATACATCTATCATTGGAGCTGCTCCACGCATTATGCCAATGAGTATTGTTGGTTTATATCCACTTTCATCAATTTGAATTGCTAGCTTTTCAACAGTCTTGTTGTACTCGTCCCAACTAACAATCATTTTTTCTGTCATAATTTTTAATATCTATTTATTTAAATAATAAAACTAAAACTGCAAGAACGATAAGTGCAAATATTGAAGATACTAAAATATACAACCTATGAATGTTTCTTCCTCTTAAATTAAAATAATGTCGTGCTACTCCAGTAATGATTGCTAATGCACATAATATTAACCAATTATATTGATGATAAACTAAGAAACTTGAGTGCCCAGAAAGCATTATAAACAATACTAAAAAAGTGGAATAATTATTATGAATTGATCTCTGTTTTGCTGCTAAAGATAGACTCATATCAAATTTTTCACCTCTTTCACTACTGCTGATAATGTTCATTTGATTGGGTATAATTACTGTAAAAACATTACCAAACATATTGGTTCCTATAATTAATCCAACACTCAAAATTGCAAATTTTGGTCCAAACAATTTTGTTAAACCAAAGGAAACAGCTGCTAATAAAATAATTGCGGTAGATATAAACAATACATTATTTTCAATCAATTTTGATTTACACAATAGATCATATATTAACCAAAAAATAATTAATGATAAAAGTGAGATAATAATAGCGTAACTAGGAGGCATCAACAGGACACGTTTATCAACCATTAATACACTAGCGTTATAATAATAAATTACAACTAAGAGCAACATTCCTGTTACAAAAGTTAGGTAACTTTGCCATTTAAATATTACTAATCTATTTAAATAATCTTGTGGTGGTGAGGTTTTTAATCTTGTAAGTTTATAAAAAAATCCTGAATGCATCAGATATCCTTCTCCATCGACATCATCGCTTGTTATATTTTTATTTAAATTATTGTCTAAGTAATTAAATAAAAAACTGTTACCTACCCATAATATTGCAAATACTACATGACCCCATCTTAGAATAACCTCTAACCATTTAATTGTATAAGGTAAGAATTCCATCAGTATTTTATTTTATCTACTTTTTTATCCCAAATTTCAAATGCTTTTAAAGCTTCTTCTCTAAGCATTTGTACCATTTTAATTTTCCTATCATCAATCTTTTTTGGAATTTCTGTATAAATAAATGAGTCATCAAAATCTATGTTTTTTGCATCTTCTCTAGTGTTTGCGTAATATATTTTATCTAATCTTGACCAATAAATAGCTGAAAGACACATCGGACAAGGTTCACAAGATGTAAAAATTTCACATCCTGAAAGATCAAAAGTATTTAAATTTTTACAGGCTTCTCGAATTGCTACTATTTCTCCATGAGCAGTTGGATCATTTGTAGAAGTAACTTTATTAGAGCCCTCTGCAATTATTTTTTTATCCTTAATTATAATACTTCCAAAAGGACCCCCTGTTGTACTGGCACTTTTTATTGAAAGTTCAATGGCTTTTGCCATAAATTTTTTTTTATCTTCCATTTTTTATTTTATTTTTAATTTTGTTAATACTCATTAAAATTCTTTCAGGTGTTGCAGGTGCATTAAGTGCTGGTGCAAACTGATAGTCTCCAACTGAAGCAACTGCATCTTTAATTGCATAAAAAACGCTCATAGCCAACATTAGAGGGGGTTCACCGGTTGTCTTTGCTTTATTAACAACTTTTTCTTTATTTATTCCCTCTTTAAAAATTTCTACGTTAAATTTTTTTGGAATATCACTTACAGCAGGTATTTTATAGGTTGATGGAGAGAAAGTTGTAATCTGGCCATTTGATTTCCAATTAAGTTCTTCAATTGTCAACCAACCTTGTCCTTGAACAAAACCACCTTCGATCTGACCTAATTCAAGTGATGGGTTTATTGGTTTTCCTGCATCATGCAAAATATCAACTCTTTCTAGGATATTTTCACCAGTCAATGTATCTATAGTTACTTCTGAAACAGCGGCACCATAACAAAAGTAATAAAATGGTCTTCCTCTGAATTTTTTTTTATCAAAGTTTATTTTTGGTGTTGAATAAAAACCTGAAGATGAAAGAGAAACTCTATTTAGATATGCTTCTTGAATAATGCTTTTAAATTCAAACTGTCTATTTCCAAATATTATATATTGATCTTTATAAATTGCTTCTTGATTGTAGATCTTATATTTTTTTTTAATAAATTTTTCTAAATTTAATTTAATTTTTGCTACTGCATTTAATGCTGCAGCACCATTAAGGTCTGTGGTTGAAGATGCAGCACTAGCTGAAGTATTTGGAACTTTTGCTGTATTTGTTGATGAAATGTGTACTAAATTATATGGTAATCCTAGAGAATTAGCCACTAGTTGAGCTATTTTTGTATGAGTTCCTTGACCCATTTCTATACCACCATGGTTCAAATACACACTTCCATCTGTATAAATATGTACTAAAGCACCAGCTTGATTTAAATGAATTGTTGTAAACGAAATCCCAAATTTTAATGGTGTAATAGCTATACCCTTCTTTTTAAATTTATTTTTTTCATTGAATTTTTTTATATCTAAATATCTTTTCTTATAATTAGATTTATTTTCTAAACTTATAAATATTTCATTAATCACATTGTCTTCAATAGTCATTCCGTAGTGTGTTACATTTTTTTTATTTTTTTGATAAAAATTTTTCTTTCGAACTTCAATAGGATCTATTTTTAAATATCTTGAAATATTATCTATAACATTTTCTATAGCCATCATTCCTTGATTTCCACCAAAGCCTCTAAATGCAGTTGAGGTTGGAATATTTGTCCTACATAAATTATTTGTTACCTCAATATCAGATATGTAATATGCATTGTCTATATGAAGCAAAGCTCTTTCATTTATTGCTGCCGATAAATCAGGCGACATTCCGCAATTTGATGATAAGTTAATTTTTAATCCTTCAATAATTCCTTCATCATTAAAACCAACTTCGTATTCAGATAAAAATTCATGCCTTTTACCAGTCAAAATTATATCATCGTCTCTATCTAGTCTTAATTTTACAGGCTGACCCGTTTTTTTTGCCAATAACGCACAAATACATGCAGTCATGAAATTTGTCTCTTTCCCTCCAAATCCACCTCCAATTCTTCTTACTTCGACATTTATTGAATTACTTTTTTGATTAAACATTTTTGCAATTAATTGTTGCGTCTCTGAAGGATGTTGTGTTGAGCTGTAAACTAAAAAATTATCATCTTCTTTAGGTATTACAAACGCTGCCTGGCCCTCTAAATAAAAGTGTTCTTGACTTCCAGTTGTAAAATTTCCTTTCAAATTATTTTTTGAATTTTCTATTTTCTTAGAAGGGTTCCCTTTTTTAATTTTTCTAGGCTTAAACAAAAACTGTTTTTTATTTAAAGCATCTTTTATTGTGATAACTGGTTTTAAATCTTTGTAAGTTATTTTGGCCTTTAATACTGCTTTTCTTGCAAGTTCAGTAGTTGTAGCAGCAACAGCAAATAATGGTTGTCCAAAAAACTCAACTTTTTTATCTGGAAATATTGGATCACCATCAAAAACTGGACCTACATCGTTCCTTCCCGGGATATCACTTTTAGTAACTACTGATATCACCCCTTCACTTTTTTTTACATCACTTAGGTCTATTTTTTTGATTATTGCATGCGCTTTTTTGCTTAAACCAATAGCACCATAAATTGTATTTTTTGGTTCATTAATGTCGTCGGTGTATTCAGCATATCCACTTACATGCTTATAAGCACTGTCATGTGGTCTTACATCATTAATATAGTTCTCTTTACTCATTTAATTAACTCTTGTTAGCTTATTAGAATCCATTTCTACAAAACATTTCATCAATAAATTTTTTGCTATCTCTAGTCTATATTCCTTACTTGCTCTCATATCCCCTATAGGACTTAAGTCTTTATCAAGATAATTTTTGGCTTGATTAAAAGTACTCAAATTAAGAGGTTTATTTTTAAGAACTTTCTCACAGGCCCTAGCTCTTTTTGGTACAGCTGCCATACCTCCAAAAGCAATAAAAACCTCTTTAATTTTATTTTTATCAATTTCAAAATTAAAAGATCCACAAACAGATGAAATGTCATCATCAAATCTTTTTGATATTTTAAATGCTTTAAAAATGTTTTTTTTAAATAATGGTATTTTTATTGAGTGAATAAATTCATTCTTTTTTAATTTAGTTTTTCTGTAATCAAGGAAAAAATTATTTATAGGAATAACTTTTCTTTTATCGAAGCTTTCGATCAAAATTTCTGCATTTAAAGATAACAAAATTGGTAATGTATCACCTATAGGAGATGCTGTTGCAATGTTACCGCCTATAGTTCCTACATTTCGAATTTGAACAGAACCATATCTTTTAAGAACTAAATAAAAATCTGGATAATGTTTTTTAATTTCTTTTTCAAATTTTATTAGAGGCGTGGAGGCTCCAACCTCCAAGTAATTTTTATTTACTTTTATAAAGTCTAATTCTTTTATTTCTTTTAAATCAATTATAAATGGAATTTCTTTTCTTTCTTTTGTAACTTTTAAAGATAAGTCAGTTCCACCTGCAAGAAAACTAAAATTGGAATATTTTTTAATTATATTTTTTAAATCCTTTACATTTTTTGGTGAAAAATAAATTTTATCATCTTTTTTAATATAAATATTTTTTGGTTTAATTTTTTTTAATAATTGAATAACTTTATTATTATTTTTACTAAATTGATCATTTTTGTTTTTTTTATTTAAACTTTTTGCAGCATCTATTATGGGTCTATAACCAGTGCAACGACATAAATTACCTGATATAGAATCTGTTATTAATTCATTATTTAAATTTTTGTTATTTTTAAACATTGAAAACAAAGACATGACGAATCCTGGGGTGCAGAAACCGCATTGTGAGCCATGGAATTTTACCATCGCATCTTGCACAGGATGAAGTTTACCATCTTTAGAAACTAAATCTTCTACAATTAAAAGTTGTTTACCATTTAATGATGGGACAAATGAAATACAGGAATTAATTGCTTTGTATATAATCTTATTATCCACTAATTCGCCTAAAACAATTGTACACGCACCACAACCACCCTCTGAACATCCTTCTTTGGTTCCAGTCTTTTTTAATTCGGTTCTAATATAATTAAGTAAAGTTTGATTTGGATCAGGATTATTGATTACTATAAGCTTATCATTTAATAAAAATTTTACAGAGCTAGATATCACTTAACTACCTCTATAAGTAGAATAACTCCAAGGTGAAACAAGTAAAGGGACATGATAATGTTTTGAAGGATCTGAAATACCAAATCTGAGAACAACATCATCCAAGAATGGAACATCACTAGCTGCAGATGTATTTTTAAAATAATCACCAATATAAAAAACTAATTCATATTTACCCTTTACAAAAATATCTCCCTCAGCTAATGGAGAGTCGGCTCTACCGTCATCATTAAGTTTTGTTGAGGTTAATTTTTTTCGTTCTGAATTACTAATATGAAATAACTCAACTAATATACCTTTGCCAGGTTTACCAGAATATACATCTAAAACATGAGTTGTTAGCTTTGTCATAAAATTATAGTATCATTTAATTTCAAACTTAAATTTTTTTAAAGTTATATGAGAACAATAGATAACATTAACGATCTTAACAAGTCTGATTTTTTGTCTGTATTTGGTAATGTTTTTGAAAAAACTGAATCAGTTGCTCTAGAAGCTTTTGAGTCAAAACCATTTAAAAACTTCGAAGATATTATGTCTAAAATGCTTGATATATATGAAAATTATGAAAAAAATAAAATTTTAGAAATTTTTAATGCTCATCCGGAGCTTGCTGTAGCAAAAAAAATGACCTCAGAATCTATATCTGAACAAACCTCTGCAAAGTTAAATCAATGTTCTAATGATGAATATGAGGAATTTAAAAAATTAAATATAGAATATAAAAAAAAATTTAATTTTCCATTTATAATTGCTGTAAAAGGTAAAAATAAAAATGAAATTTTGAATAATTTTAGACAAAGAATACAAAGTGATGTAGAAAGTGAATTCCTTGAAGCAAAAAAACAAGTTAAAAAAATTGCAACCTTTCGTTTAAATGAAATAAATAAAAAATGAAAAGATTTATAAGTACAAAAATGATAAACCTGGCAGATCCAAGAATTGGAACTAAAATTATATTTAAGACTGATGATTTTTTTGCAGCTGCTCATAGAATTTTAAAAATTGAAACTCCAGTTTTTAAAGATGGACTATTTGACAAACATGGTAAATGGATGGATGGATGGGAAACAAGGAGAAGAAGGTCAAAAGGTTTTGATTATTTGATTTTAAAACTTGGTAAACCTGGAAAGATATTTAATATAGACATTGACACAACACACTTCAATGGAAACCAACCCACACATGCTTCAATAGAAGGTTGCTTAAGTAAAACAAAACCTAATAAGAAAACTAAATGGAGTTCTTTACTGAACAAAAAAAAACTTGGACCAAGCACAAACCATAGTTTCAAATCAAAAAACAAATCTGTTTTTAATTATATAAAACTAAACATTTTTCCAGATGGTGGAATTGCAAGACTGAGACTTTACGGAAAAATTGAAATGGAAAAAAACCTTTTAGATAATAAAATTATCAACCTTACATCTGTTTTAAATGGTGCTTCAATTATTGGTTGTAATAACGAACATTTTGGCAGAGCTGAGAATATCATAGCACCTGGTAAAGGGAAAAATATGGGAGATGGTTGGGAAACAAGAAGAAGTCGAGGAAAAAACTCTGATTGGCTTATAATAAAATTTGGAAATCCAGGATTAATAAAAAAATTAGAAATAGATACCCATCATTTTAAAGGAAACTATCCCGATAGTTGTTCAATTCAAACTGCAAATATTACAAAAGAAATCTCTAATAAATCAATTATCAATAATTCAAAAAATTGGAAGTTTATTTTAGATAAGTCAAAACTTTCAGCTCACAAGAAACATATTTTTAAAAAATTCTTAATTAAAAGAAGTAAGGAAAATTATCTTAAAATAAATATTTATCCAGACGGAGGAATTTCAAGAATAAGGGCATTTGGAAATTTTGTAAAATGAAAGTAATAAAAGCAAAAAAAATTACTAAAAAAAAATTTTTTAAATTTGGTCAATTAATAGATACGTCAAAAAAAAATCCTATAAATATTAATGATGGATATGCAAAAAGATTTGATAATTTAATAAATTTAGATGCATCTAAAAATAAAGGGAAAGCAATTGTTAGTATTTTCAAAGCGAAAAAAAGAAAGTTTCCTATGAAAATTGATATGATGGAAAAACACCCTTTAGGAAGCCAAGCCTTTATACCAATGGAAGATACAAAATTTTTAGTATTTGTGGCGCCGAAAGGAGATAAACCGGATATAAATAAAATTGAATCCTTTGTGGTCCCCAAACAAACTGGAGTTAATTACAATGCCGGTATTTGGCACTTTCCACTTATTTCTGTGAAAAATATGAATTTTCTAATTGTTGATAGAAAGGGAAAAGGTAACAATCTTGTAATTTATAAATTTAAAAAAGATAAAATTATTTTAAAAAAATGAAAAAAAAATATCCAAGAGATTTGGTAGGATATGGTTCCAAAACAATCAAAGTAAGGTGGCCTGGTAATGCTAAGTTAGCTTTGCAATTTGTACTAAATTATGAAGAAGGAGCAGAAAATTGTACTCTTCATGGTGATAGAACTTCAGAAGTATTTTTATCAGAAATAATAGGAGCAAAACCAATTAAAGGTCGACACTTAAACATGGAGTCAATTTATGAATATGGATCAAGAAGAGGGTTTTGGAGAATTCATGATCTATTTAATAAAAGAAAAATTCCACTTACTATTTTTGGAGTTGGTATGGCCTTAGAGAGAAATAAAGAAGTTTGTACAGCTATCAAAAAAGCAAAGTATGAAGTTGCTTGTCATGGGTGGAGATGGATTGATTATCAAAATGTATCAAAGAAAAAAGAAAAGAATGACATGAAACTTGCAGTAAAATCTATAAAAAAGATTTTTGGAACTCAACCTGCTGGTTGGTACACTGGTAGATGTAGTATAAATACTTTAGATTTAGTAATTGATAATGGTAATTTTTTATACTGTAGCGATACATACAGTGATGATCTTCCTTATTGGATTAAAAAAGGTAATAAAAAACAACTCATGGTTCCTTATACGCTTGATAACAATGATATGAGATTTGCAACCAATCAAGGATTTAACTCAGGTGAACAATTTTATAATTATTTAAAAGATAGTTTCGATGCTCTTTATGAGGAGGGAAAAACTTCACCAAAGATGATGTCAGTTGGCTTGCACTGTAGATTAATTGGAAGGCCTGGTAGAATACAGTCCCTTAAAAAATTTTTAAATTACATCACAAAATTTAAAGATATTTGGGTCTGCAAAAGAGTAGATATAGCTAAACACTGGATAAAAAATTATAGTTAAAATTGTTATTATTGTTCCGCAGCTATAGAAGTATAGTGAGCAACTGCCTCTATTTCCTCATCAGTAAGTATACCTTCCATTGCAGGCATTACTCCAATACCATTTCTAACTGCCATTATAATTCTTTGAATATCAGGTCTGATTTCATTTAAATTCGGACCAACCATTGAGTTCGAACCAGCATCTGAGAGCATATGGCATGCTGCACAATTACCAGCTCCTAGAAAAACCTCTTTTCCTTTATTAAACAATTCATCAGCATAAACTTGCGTTAGTGATAAAAATATTAAAAATAAAGATGTACCAAAGAAATTTAAAAATAATTTTTTCACCTAAATTTGGTATCATAATTAAAAAAATTTAAAAAGGAGAATTATGAAAGCTTATTGGATTGCGAATTACACTGAAATAAAAGATGACGAAAGACTTAAAAAATATGCCGTTAAAGCTAAAGAAGCGGTTGAAAAATATTCTGGAAAAATTATTGCTAGAAGTGCAAATAACCTGACTTTAGAAGGTAGGGAAATGGTTAGAGTAGCTCTTGCCGAATTTCCAGATATTGAAACAGCAAAAAATTGTTACAACTCTAAGGAATATGTGGAGGCTAGAAAACATTTAGAAAATAATGCTGTTAGAGAGCATATAATTTTTGAAGGAATGTAAAATTATAAATCAAATGACACAATCATTAAAAGATACAATCTTAGAAGAGGCAATTTCATGGATTGAGGCTGATCAACAAGTAGCTCTTGCGACTGTAATTAAAACTTGGGGATCCTCTCCGTTTCAAGTTGGAAGTAAAATGATAATTAGTGATAATGGTAATTTTTTAGGATCAGTTTCGGGTGGTTGTGTCGAAGCAAGCGTAATTAACGAATGTATGGAATTAATGAAAAATAAGAATTCTTTTAAGAAAATAGAATTTAAAGTCACTGATGAAAGTGCGTGGAATGTTGGTCTTGCATGTGGAGGAGAAATGACTGTTTTTATAGAAAAGGTAAATTAATGAAAATAGAAACACTTAAAGAAATAATAGAAAAAAAATTATCCAATGAACAGTTTACGGTTTTAACTAATTTAAGTAACGGATCCTCTGAAATATTTAAAATTGGAACACCCTTAAGTAAAAATTTTATAAGTTATAAAGATGAAATAGAGAATTATTATAATTTAAAAAAAAGTGGTGTCATTGATGATACCGAAATTTTTATTCAAAATTATATTAAACCAGTCGAAGTTATAATTGTGGGTGCTGTACATATTGCTCAATATTTAATTGAGTTTTTAAAACACCTTAATTTTAATATTACAATTATAGATCCAAGAGAATATTTCGTAAGTAAACAAAAATTTCAAAATATAAAAATTATAAATAAATGGCCCGATGAAGCTTTTGAAAATTTTCAAACAAACTCTAACATGGCTTTAATTACTTTAACTCATGATCCAAAAATTGATGACCCAGCATTAAAACATGCTTTAAAACAAAAATTTTTTTATATAGGTGCTTTGGGAAGTAAAAAAACTCACGAGAATAGATGCAAAAGATTGAATGAAGATGGATTTAACGATGAAGAAATCGCCTCAATACATGGGCCAATTGGAATTAAACTTGGAGGAAAATCTGCTCCTGAAATAGCTTTATCAATTGTTGCCCAGTTAGTATCGGAGATAAACAAATTTTGATTGTATATTTATCTATAGTAAATTTTTAATATATAAAAAAGATTATGAAGATATTTGATTGCTTTATGTATTTTGATGAAGAAATGATTTTAGAGCTTAGGCTAAATATTTTAGATAAATACGTTGATTATTTTGTAATAGTAGAAAGTACATTCACTCATCGTGGAGAGAAGAGAGAACTAAAATTTAATCAAAATAAGTTTGAACACTTTAAAGATAAAATTATTTATCTCATTTATGATCAAGTTCCAGAGGATATAGAACATATCAATGCAAAAGATACTGAGAAAGAGAAATCAAGAAAATTAATTATGAATGCAATTTTTAGGGAGAATGGTCAAAGAAATTTTATTACAAAGGGTTTAAAAGATGCTGAAAGTGAAGATATAATTTTGATTTCAGATGTAGATGAAATTCCAAACCTAAATAATTTAGATTTTAATCAAATAAATCAAAAAATTTTTTTGTTTGAACAAGATATGCTTTATTACAAATTTAATTTAAAATTACCTAACTTATCATGGAAAGGATCTAGGGGCTGTAGAAAGAAACATTTTAAAAATCCTCAGTGGTTAAGAAATATAAAAGACCGTAAATACCCATTTTATAGGATAGATGCATTTTTTTCTGAAAAAAAATTTATTAACTGCAAGATTATTAAAAATGGTGGATGGCATTTTACTAATATTAAAACAGCTGAAGAAATAGAACATAAATTAAAATCATATCTTCATCATATTGAATTTGATAAAAATCCGCTAACAACTAGTCAAATTAATGAAATAATTAAAGATAAAATTGCAGTTTATGATTTATTTGCAGATCAAAGAGAAAATAAATTAGGTGGAAACAAATTAGAAAATTATCCCCTACAAAATTTACCTAACTTTTTAATTGATAATTTAGAGAAATATAAAGAATGGATAGATTGATATAATGATTTAGTACTGGATAGGTTCTGGGTCTATACTTCTCCACAAGTACCAAGTAGCAACTGAACAATATGGTGAAAATTTTTTATTTAAATAATTAACGTAACTTTCTGGTGGTAGATATTTTTTATTAAAATTTTTAGAAATAGCTCTTAATAAACCAATGTCCTGGATTGGCCAAATATTAGGACGATTATAAGTAAACAACAAAATCATTTCTGCTGACCATCTCCCAATTTGTCTTAATTGAGAAAGATAAATTATGGCATCTTCATCAGACATTTTCGAAATCAGTCTTGGATTAAATTCCTTGTTCAATACTTGTTTGGCTAAACTTTTAATTCCTTTAACTTTCTGTCTACTTAAACCACAGCTTTTTAATTGAGCAGTAGATAATTTAATCACTGTTTTTGCATTAATCTTATTTTTACATTTTTTTTTAAATTTAAAAAAAACTGAATTAGCAGCAGCAACGCTAATTTGCTGACCGATAATACTTTTGCAAAGGGAGAAAAAAACATCTTTTCTTGAGGTAAGAACTGTTTCTGATGGAGATTTATATTTTTTAATTAAATTAGACATAGTTTTATCTTTTTTTGATAAATATTTTTTTGCTTTATTCCAATATGATGGGGTTTTACTCATGTCGTGAAACAGATAGCTTTTTTTTCAAATACATTTCTCTTCTAAATATAATAATAGATGAAATAATGACCAATAAAGCACCTAATAATGTTTTATAAGTTGGTATTTCGTTCCAAATAAAAAATCCAAAAATTATAGCAAAGACTAATCCAAGATATTTTAAAGGGGAAACTAAACTTACTTCTGAATATTTGTAAGATTGTGATAACCATAAATTAGCAAGACCACCTAATATACCAACCATGGATAACAAAAATAAATCAAGTAAACTTGGTAAAATCCACCCCTGATAAAGAGATAAAAAACTTAGAAGCATTATTGAGAATGAAAAGAAAAAACTAATTAACCAAGGAGGCTCAGTTGAAGATAATTTTCTTATAGCAATAGCAACATAAGACAAACCTAAGCAAAAAATTATTGGATAAATATAATATAAATTTAAAGAGCTAAAACCTGGTTCAGTAATAAAAATTATACCAACAAATCCAACTAAGACCGCTAGCCAACGATAAATACCAACTTTTTCTTTTAACAAAAAAATTGAAAATATTGTTATAAATATTGGTGCAGCAAAAGAAATGCTTACAACTGTTGCTAAAGGCAAATTTCTTAATGCTATAAATATTGAAACCAAAGCAATCAATCCTGCTAAACATCTTTTAAAATGAAGAAATGGTCTAGTTGTTTTATAAAAATCTAAATATCTGTCTTTAGGAATAAGAAATAAAATAGGAATTATTCCACAAAATCCTCTGAAAAATAATACTTGTCCAACAGGATAATCATCAGACCATTTAACAATCACGTCCATAAGTGAAAATGCACATACCGATATGAACATGTAAAAAAAGCCTAATTGATTTTTTGATAGCATATGATTAACTTTAGATTAATTAAGTTAATTATCAATGGAAATAGCAATTTTAGGATTGGGATGTTTTTGGGGACCAGAAATTAAGTTTAGTAAACTTGATGGAGTTATAAAAACAGAAGTAGGTTATTGTGGAGGTCATAATGCTGAAACAAATTATAAAGAAGTATGCACAGGCACAACAAATCATGCAGAAGTAGTAAAATTAGATTTTGATCCTAAAGTAATATCATATGAGAAAATTCTTGAATATTTTTTTGAAATTCATGATCCGACAACTTTAAATTCTCAAGGACCAGATTTTGGAACCCAATATAGAAGTGAAATATTTTATTTAAATGATCACCAAAAAATTACTGCTGAAAAAATGATAGAAAAAGAAAACGTCAAATTATCGGGAAAAGTAGTAACAAAAACTTCTTTAGTTAAAAATTATTGTCCTGCTGAAGAGTATCATCAAAGATATTTGGAAAAAAGATAAAATGTCTTTAGTTGATACAAGTTGGTTAGAAAATAACATTGATAAAGTAAAAATTATTGATTGCTCATGGCACATGCCTCAAACACAAAGAAATGGTTTTAAGGAATATATAGAGGAACATATTCCAAATGCTATTTTTTTTGATTTAGATAAAAATTCTAAATTAGATACTGATTTACCACATATGCTTACTGATCCTAAATCTTGGGAAAAAATAATGAGAAACATGGGTATAGAAAATAATGATCGAATAGTAATTTATGATAATTCTGATGTGATTAGTTCTTGTAGATGTTGGTACAATTTAATTTATTATGGACATGATCCTAAACTAGTCCATGTTCTGGATGGTGGATTAAAAAAATGGAAAAAAGAAAATAAATCTACAGATAATAAAAAAGTAACCAATCAAACTTCAAATTATATATGTAAAGAAAATATAGAACTAGTTAAAAATAAAAAACAAATAGATGAAAATATTAATTCACATGAATTTAATGTTGTTGATGCAAGAAGTAGAGAAAGATTTGAAGGCAAAGTTGCTGAACCCAGAAAAGGTCTCCGAAGTGGTTCAATTAAAAATTCTTTTTGTTTACCCTTTTCTGAATTAATAAATGAAGACCATACCTTCGTTAGTAAAGATAAGATAATTGAAAAATTTAAGTCATTTAAATTTGATCATGATAAGAATATAGTATTTTCATGTGGTTCTGGGGTTACCGCAAGTGTATTGGCACTAGCTTATTCTTTAATAAATGCTAAATATATGCCGACAATTTACGATGGCTCTTGGGCTGAATACGGAAAAAATTAACTTATGAAAACATCTACAAAAATAACAAGTATAGTAATAATATTTTTCTTAATCATTGCAACAGTGATCATTGGAAGAACAATGATTGGAAATCATTTCAAAAAAAAATTTAGTAAAAGACCACCTCCTGGAATAATAATAACTACTACTCAAGAAAGAGTTTTTGAAAATATTGTTAGTACCTATGGGACCGCAACTCCGATTCAAACACAATCATTTAAAATTGAAAAATATGAAATATTAAAACCTATAAAATTTAATCAAAAAGTTAAAAAGGGTGACGTAATTGCTGAGCTTAAAAATCGAAAAGTAATTGCTCAATTTGATGGTGTTATTGGTAAAAGAGAATTTTCGGAAGATATAGAGGTTTCAAAATCTTCAATATTAATTAATGTTGAAGATACTAGCTCAATATATTGTGACGTAGATATACCTGAAATTTTTGTACCATTTATTAAGGTTGGCCTGCCAGTTGATATTAAATTTTCTGGATATAAAAATAAAATTTATAAAGGTGAAGTAGACTCTTTTGCTAGCAGGATAAGTGAAGATACAAGATCTTTGGCAACAAGAATTAAGATGAACAATTCATCAGGTGAAATATTACCTGGCTCATTTTTAGAAATATCAATTAAATATGATGTAAGAAATGGCTTAAGTGCTCCTGACACTAGTACAATTGTAGAGGGTGAAAATGTTTTTATTTATAAAGTAGATGAAAAAAATAAAGTAATGAAAACAAAAGTAACCATTGGTGATAGATACTTAGGCTTCGTAGAAATATTAGATGGATTAAATAATGGAGATAAAATTGTTGCGGAAGGAACAAAAAAAGTAAGACCAAATTTAACAATCAGACCTATAGAGAAAGGTGCTAAAAAAAAACAAGGAAATTCTAGCTGGGGTGAAAAAAAGTCAAAAAAAGCTGAAGAAAAAAAAGGTAAATTTGATTGGTTGAAAAATATTTTTAAAAAATCAGATAAAGAGAAAAAATAATTAAATGTATATAACTGAAGTTAGCATTAAACGACCTGTGGTAGCTTGGGTCATGTCTTTAATATTAATTATTTTTGGTATTTTTGTCTTTTTAGAATTGCCAGTAAGAGAACTTCCTGATGGTATACAGCCTCCGGTAGTTCAAGTTCAAACTGATTATAAATCTGCCTCAGCCGAAATTGTTGATGAAGAAATAACTCAAAAATTAGAGGATGTAATTGGAGGAGCTGAGGGTATCAAAAATATTGAATCAAGTTCTCTCAATGGAAGAAGTAGGATTAATATTCAATTCAACACAGACATTGATTTAGATGATGCTGCTAATGATATTAGGGAAAGAGTTGCAAGGGTTGTAGATAATTTACCAAGTGAATCAAACCCTCCGCAAATTTTAAAACAGGCAGCAGGTTTTACAACTACAATGTGGGTAGCTTTATCATCTCCAACTTGGAATGATTTAGATCTTGGAGATTATGCTGAAAGATATCTAATAGATGCGTTTTCAAGTGTACCAAACGTAGGTCGAATTTTAGTTGGTGGGTTAAGAGAGCTTAGTGTTAGAGTTTGGATAGATCCAATAAAATTAGCTGCAAACGATCTTACAATTCAAGAAGTTGAAAGAGCTCTTAGGAATGAGAATATAAATCTCCCAGCTGGGACCTTAGAAGCTAATAATAAAGACTTAACTTTAAACATTGATAAATCTTATACTAATATTGATACAATTAAACAATTGCCACTTAAGAAAAAAAAAGAAAAGGTTATCATTTTATCTGATGTGGCTAATATAGAGTTAGGACCTGTTTCAGAAAAAACTTTATTTAAAGCACAAAGAAAAAATGCAGAAAATTTAAAAACTGTTGGTATTGGTATTTATGCTAAAAGTGGTGCATCAACGGTAGAGCTTTCTAAACAGATAAAAACTAAAATCAAAGAACTTAACAAATCCTTACCTGATGGATTAAAGTTAGAAATAGCATTTAACAGAGCAACCTACATTGGTGCTGCAATAGAAGAAGTATATAAAAGTTTAGTAATTGCATTTGTATTAGTTGTTTTGATTATTTACCTTTTTTTAGGTAACTTTAAAGCAGTAATAGTTCCTGCGGTTGCTTTACCAGTAAGTCTTATTGGATCGTTTCTAGGGTTATATATATTTGATCTATCAATTAATATTTTCGTATTACTAAGTTTCATTCTAGCAATTGGTATAATCACTGATGACTCTGTGATTATGACTGATGCAATCTATACAAGAATTGAAAATGGTGAAACACCTTTAGTGGCTGCATACAAAGGTTCTAAACAAATTACATTTGCAATTATTGCAACAACTTTAATTCTTATAGCAGTATTTTTACCTTTAATTTTTATTAAAGGGATATCAGGAACTTTGTTTAAAGAAACAGCAATAGCCTTATCATTTTCAATTGTTGTATCTTCTTTTGTCGCATTAACATTATCTCCAATGCTAGGAAGTAAATTTTTAACCAAAAAACAAAAAGTCAATTTCTTTGTAAAAAAATTTAACTATGGATTTAAATCTTTTACAGGATTTTATTTAAATTCACTTAAATATTGGGTCAATAAACAAAAAACTATTTCAATATTTATAATTTTAATTATTGCTGCCTCAGCTTATTTGTTTAGTTTTTCAAAAAAAGAATTAATACCAATTGAAGATAGGGGTGCTTATTTAATTATTGGGTCAACTGATGAAGGAAGTTCATTTGAATATACCCAAGAAAAAGCGCAAATAATTGAAGGAAGAATATTAAGATTATTGAAGGCAGAAGACAGTCCATATGCAAGACTAATAATGAGAGTTCCTGGTTTTGGAAAATCTGCAACATCTTATAACAGTTTTATAATTATTGCATTACTTGATGAGTGGAAAAATAGAGAAAAAGGTAGTCAACAAATACTAAGAGAAGCTATCGGACAAGTAGTATCTGTACCTGAAACTTTTGCTTTTCCAATTTCTCCACAATCAATAAGAGTATCTAGTTACAATAAACCTGTTCAAATGGTCATATATGGATCTAGCTATGAGGAATTAGAGGAAATTCAAAATAGTGTCTTAAGAGAATTAAGAAAAAATAGAAATATGTTCAGAATTGAAAGTGATTATACAAAAAACAAACCTGAGGTTAAATTAATCACAAACAAAAACAGAGCAAATGATTTAGGGGTTTCTACTGAAAATATAGGTAGAACTTTAGAAACTCTTTATGGAGGAAAAAGGGTAACAAATTTCAGTAAAGATGGAAGAGAATACCCAATTATTTTACAACAATATTTGAGTGACAGAAGAGATAAAGATGGGTTATCAAAAATTTTTGTTAGATCTGAAACCACTGGCGAACTTGTATCTGTTGCAAGTTTAGTTGAATTTAATGAAAAAGGCACTGCTGAAACGCTTCCAAGGTATAATCGTCAAAGAGCTGTTACAATTTCTGCTGCCCTTGCTGAAGATTATACTCTAACAGAAGCAATTAAATACCTAGAAGATGTCATGATTAGAGTTGCTCCTCAAAATCAAATCACATGGAAAGGAAAATCTGAAGAGTTAAAAGAAACAACAAATGAAATATACTTAATTTTTGCCCTTGCTTTGTTAACTGCCTATTTGGTTATGGCAGCAACATTTAACTCATTTGTTCATCCATTTATTATTATTTTAACAGTTCCATTAGCTGTATTTGGTGGCTTAGTATTTATTTTATTTTTAAATAGTTCAGTAAATATTTTTTCTCAAATAGCTTTAATAATACTCATTGGTATATCCACAAAGAATAGTATTTTGATTGTAGATTACACAAACCAGATAAGAACCACCGGTGTTAAAATCCAGGATGCAATAATTAAAGCTTGTCAACTTAGAATTCGACCAATCATAATGACCTCACTTAGTACAATGATAGCAATGCTTCCATTAGTTATTGGAAATATTGGTCCAGGTGCAGGTGAAGGCTCTAGATTAGCTGTGGGTTCTACAATTTTAGGAGGTATGATCATTTCAACTTTCTTTACTTTATATGTTACTCCAACAATGTATTTAGCTCTTGCAAAAAATACGAAGCGTATTGATGCAGTTGATATTGAATTAAAAAAACAATTAAATTAAAAAATAATATATTTTGACGTTGATAAAGAATTTTTACATTCTGATAATTGTTGCTTATAAATATTTGATTGCTTCTCAACTCTTTTAGCTAAATTAATTACTTTTTTATTGTTTTTATAATTTTTAAAGTTACCCCATCCTTCATGATAAGCTAGATACTGCTTGAAAGCATCTTTTTTTGAAACTTTTAGAATTTTTTCAGTTTTGTTTGTATACCAACCAATAAAATCTACACTATCTTTAAATCTTGTTCTGACGGCAAGCTTATTCCCAGTTTCTTCTTTGTATTGTTTCCAAGTTCCTTTTACAGCCTGAGAATACCCAAAAGAACTTGATGGTCTCTTGTATGGCACTATTTTAAATAATTTCTGTCTAGGAGGTTTTGCTAACCAGTCAAAACTGGATTCCATTTTTATAATTGCAAGCTGTAAATGAACTGGAGTTCCCCATTTCTTTTCAGCTTTTTTTGTGTGTTTGTACCACATGTATCTTTCATTAAATATAGAACAGCTATCTGCTGTATTTTTAGGAACAGATGAACAGCCTGAAATTAATATAATTAAAAAAAATAAAAAATTAATTTTTAATGTTTTCATTTTTGTTAAAAAAATAAACAATAATTGTTATTATAATAACACCTATAAAATTTCCAAATAAATCAGAAATTTCAAAACTTCTTTCGGGTATAACGTAGTGCAGTATCTCAAGCATTATTGATAAAAATATTAAATAAAAAGTAAGAAATATAAATTGAGACGATTTATTAAATGTTAAATAGCCAATAATAGAAAACAGAACAAACGCGTAAAAGTGATTAGTCGAGACTATAAAATCTGCTGTTATTTGTGGTTGTAATTTGCAATCATCGTATAGAAAGCAACCAAGTAAACTACCAGGATATAAATATAATAGTATCAAAAAGAAATTGAATAAATAAAAAAAAAATTTATATTTCGAAAAAAAATTAATCATTAATAATATAGTTTTATTTATCAAATTGATCTAAAAGATAAACAAATGAGTTACTTAATTTTAGTTAGACATGGTCAAAGTGTATGGAATCTAGAAAAAAAATTTACTGGATGGGTCGATGTAGATTTAACAGAAAATGGGCAATCTGAGGCCAAAAAGGCTGGCCAACTAATAAAACAAGAAAATATTGAAATTAATCTTTATTATTCTTCATTTCAATTAAGAGCAAAAAATACTTTAAAAATAATACAAGAAGAATTGGAAGATTTTAAAGAAGTAAAGAATGCATGGGAACTAAACGAGAGACATTATGGAGCTCTGACAGGTTTAAATAAAGATGAAATGAAAAAAAAACTTGGAGAAGAAAAAGTTCATCAATTTAGACGTTCTTGGGACCTTAGACCCGACCCTTTAGATAAAAAAAATTCATATCACCCACTAAATATTGAAACATACAAAAAAATTCCATTAGAAAAAATTCCTGATACCGAGTCACTGAAAGATACATATGAAAGAGTAATAAATTTTTATAGTAATGAGATAGAACACAAATCAAATGAAAATATTCTTATTTCTGCTCACGGAAATTCCATTAGAGCTCTTTGCAAATATTTGTTTAATTTAAATAACAATGAGATCTCTAAACTTGAAATTCCAACAGGAAATCCACTTTTAATTGAATTAGAAAACAGCAAAATTTCTAAATGCAAATATCTTGATCAAGCGCGAGCTAAAGATCTTTTAGTTTTTTAAATATATCCAGATCAGTTAAATGATAAAAGTCTTTTTGGCTTTCATAACCAAATAACTTTTTTTGATCTAATAAATTATTCCAAATTTCCAAAATTGAGTAATTTTCTATTTTCTCTTTAATAAATAATTTTTTATTAATTATTTGACATCCGATGTAAATAAATTCTTTTTCAGCCTCTTTGTTAATTAAATTATTTTTTAAATTAAAATCACCTTTTAACTTTTTATCAAAACTAAATTTTTTATTTACTAAAAGAAGAATGTTTTCTAATTTTTCAGAAAAATACATTTTTTCCATTTTCAATATCTCATCTTTGTAATCATTATTCCAGATTGTATCTGGATTAAAAATTATAAAATCCTTTTCATTAGAGTGTTTAATCATATTTTGAATACCTCCCCCTGTATCTAAAATATAATCACCATCATCGATTATTTTGATATCAATATTGAAATTTTTACTATTTAATAAAACTGAAAATTGATTCTTTAAATAAAAAGTATTTATTAAGATTTTTTGAATACCTAGTTTTTTGATTAAATTAATACATCTCTCCAGCATACTTACATCTTTAATCTCTAATAAGGGCTTAGGAGTATTTAAAGTAATTGGGTTTAATCTCTTACCAAAACCTGCGCATAAAATTAAAGCTGTATTTATTTTCATAACTTTACCTTATAAATTTTGGAAAATTATTTTTTAATAGCATAAACAAATTATTGAATTCATTTTGCTCCTTAATTCTATGATTAATCAATTCCCAAGCGTTAGGAATTAATTTAAGATATTTTTTTTTATTGTCTCTTATAGCTAATCGCATAAATATACCAATTATTTTTAAATTCCTTAAAACAGATAATATTTCAAAATCTTTTTTAAATTGTTCTAAATCAATTTTTTTATTTGTTTTGACGTAAAACCTAAATACTTTCTCTTTTAATTGATTGGGTGTTTTTAATCTTACATCATCAATTAAAGACGCTAAATCGTAAGCTCTATTGCCAATTAATGCATCTTGACTATCTATTACTGCAATTTTTTTATTATGATACATCAAATTTGAAACATGAAAATCTCTATGAACAAATGTAATATTTTTATAATTTAATTTTGATAATAATTTTTTTATCTCTAATCTAAATTTTTTTTTGAATTGAATACTTTTGGATTTAGACAATACCTTTGGTGCATACCAGTCACAAAAAAGTTTAGTTTCATCAAACAAAATTTTGTATTTATATTCTTTAACTTTATATAATTTCTTTTTAAAATTTTTTACTTTTTTATCTTTTATTAGTTGTATTTTATTTAAAATTTTTATTATCTTTTTAAAAATGACATATTTATTATTTTTTTTGTTTTTTAAAATTTTAAACAAAGTTTGATCTCCAAAGTCATTTATTTCTATATAATTATTAATGTAATTCTCACTTATTAGATTTGGAGCTAAAATTTTATTTTTAATTAAAATTTTATTTATAGCATCGTAAATTAAAAGATTTTTTAACTTTTCTTTCTTGGATATTACAATAATAGATTTGTTTTCTCTGTTTCTGTAAAATTCTCTAAAAGATGCGTCACCTTTTATTTTTTTCAATTTTGCTAAGCTTTTCATCAAAATAGGTTGTAATTTAAACTTTTATATCTACAGTTCTATCATTTAATTGATTTAAATAATTAAATGTTAAAGTTATAAATTTTATATCTTGTTTGTCAGCTATCAATTGTGGCCATTCTATAAGTGTGATTAATTTATTATCTTTCTCAAAAATGTCTAAATTATTAATGTCTTCTTTCCTATTAATTCTAAATAAATCATAATGTTTTATTCTTATATCTTGCACCTGATACTCGTTTAATAAACTAAATGTAGGGCTTGTAATTTCTGATTGTGTTAAATTATTTATTTTTTGATACTCATTTATAAAATATTTTACAAAAGTTGTTTTACCAACGCCCATCTCTCCATATAAAAAAACAAACTCGCCGCCTTTAAGATGTTTTGTAAATTCTTTAGCTAATTCTTTAGTTAACTTCTCTGAAGTGATATCAATTGTGCTATCTTTAATAGCGATAGGCATCTGGTTTGAAAGGACCTTCTGTTCCAACGCTTATATAATCTGCTTGCTCTTTTGATAATTTTGTTAGTTTTGCCCCAACTTTTTTTAAATGCAAAGTTGCTACTTTTTCATCTAAATGTTTTGGAAGTACATAAACTTTATTTTCATAATTTTTATGATTATGCCAAAGTTCTATTTGAGCAATAACTTGATTAGTAAATGATGCGCTCATTACAAAACTTGGATGTCCAGTTGCACAACCAAGATTAACCAGTCTTCCTTCAGCTAAAAGAATAATTCTTTTACCATTAGGCAACTCTATTTCGTGCACTTGAGGTTTTACTTCAGTCCACTTATAATTCTTAAGAGCCTCAACTTGTATTTCATTATCAAAGTGACCAATATTACATAAGATGGCTCTATCCTTCATATCTCTCATATGGTCTGCTGTAACAATATCTTTGTTACCTGTAGCTGTTACAACTATATCCGCTCTACTTATGGCCTCCTCCATTAATACCACTTCATAACCTTCCATTGCAGCTTGGAGAGCACAAATTGGATCTGCCTCAGTAACTAAAACTCTAGCACCACTTTGTCTTAAAGATGCAGCACTTCCTTTTCCAACGTCTCCAAAACCAGCAACAACTGCAATTTTTCCAGACATCATTACGTCAGTAGCTCTTCTAATTCCATCAACTAAGCTTTCTCTGCATCCATATAAATTATCAAATTTTGATTTTGTAACAGAGTCATTCACGTTTATTGCTGGAACTAAAAGCGATTTATCTTTTTCCATTTTATTAAGTGCTTTAATTCCAGTGGTAGTCTCTTCTGAAACTCCCTTTATATCTTTCATTAAATCCTGGTATTCATTGTGCATGATAGCTGTTAAATCTCCACCATCATCTAATAACATGTTTGGTTTCCAATCAGGTTTTCCAATTATAGTTTGTTTAATACACCATAAATATTCCTCTTCTGTTTCACCTTTCCATGCGTAAACAGAAATCCCAGCTTTAGCGATGGCTGCAGCCGCATGATCTTGAGTTGAAAAAATATTACAAGAAGACCATCTCACTTCAGCACCCAATGCAACTAAAGTTTCAATTAATACAGCTGTTTGTATTGTCATATGTAGACATCCAATTATTCTTGCACCTTTTAATGGTTTTTCTTTAGAATACTCTTCTCGTAAAGCCATTAAACCAGGCATTTCACTTTCGGCTATTGATATTTCTTTTCTACCAAATTCAGCTTGAGCTATGTCTTTTACTTTATAATCTTCCATGGCAAGCTTTATACAGCTAAGTATTTATTTATCAAGATATGATTAAACATTGGGAAATCTTATCTCTATCATTGCTCCTTCTTTATCAATACGATTAGATGCTACAATTTCACCATCGTGGAGTTCAACCAAGTTTTTTACAATATTTAAACCCAAACCTGAATGTTCTCCAAATTTTTCAGGTCTATTACTATAAAATCTTTTAAATATTCTTGACGTATCTTTTTCTTTAAATCCTTGTCCTTCATCAATAATTTTAATTGATATTTGATTTTTTCCATTAACAGAAACATCAACAAAAACATTAGTACCATTTTTACTAAATGATATTGAATTATCTAACAAATTTGCAATGATTTGTTCAATTCTGTTTTCTATACCATTTATTAAATATTTATCTTTTCCGTCATTTTTATATTTAATTTTAATTCCTTTTCTCACTTGATGAATATTATTGTAATCATCAACAACAGATTGAATGATAGGTTCAATATTGATTTTTTTCATTTTTTCTTTACTTAAAGCAACTTCATCCTTTAACATTTGCGAATAATCAGTAATTAATCTTTCTATTCTTTGAACGTCATGACTAAGTATATTCAATAATCTATTTCTTTGTTCGCTATCATTTGTGTCTTGTAAAATTTCTGATGCACTTTTTAAAGATGCTAATGGATTTCTTATTTCATGAACTAAATCTGTAGAAAAATTTTCAGCATGTGTAACTCTATTTTGAAGCTCATTTGTCATGTCCTCTAAAGAATTAGATAAAAGTCCTAATTCGTCATTTCTTTTTTTTAAATTTTCAATACCTGGTTTAACTTGACTTTTTTCTTTGACACGAATTGTATATCCAACGAGATTTTGTATTGGTTTAATAAAATATCTGCTTAAAACAAAAGAAAAAATTAATATTACAAATCCTACAGATATAGCTGTTCTTATTACAAATGCTTTTCTCTCATCTATCGCAGTCTTTATTTCATTAGCATTTTCTGTAATAGCTACATAACCAAGATTAATTTCATTCTTTGTAACATTCTTAATTGTTGTTACATTAAATTGGTTAAAATCTTCCTGAGTAAATGTGTAAGGAGATCCTAAATTTTCAGAAATAGAATAATTTTTTAATATATCTTTGAATGAAAGAGGTCTTTTTTCATCAATTTTTATATTTTTTTCCTCAATAGTTTTTTCTATTTCCTCATTATCTAAACTTTCAAATTCAATTTTATCAAGTCTTGTAGAGAATGATCTTGGATCAAGATCTAAAGTATCAGTGTCTCCAATAAGGTTGAGTTGATCATCAAAAAATATTACTCTATCTAAATTTTGAAAAATAAATCTTGTAGAAAATAAAAATCTTCTAATATCGTCAGATTGAAATTTTACATTTAGCCTTAAAATATTATCAATAGTGTTGTTAATAATGTTTGCGTGATTTTGAGATTTTTTTTTTATTAAACTTGGCTGAATATTATTCAGATAAATAAACGTAAATAATCCAATAATCGTAAAAATTACAAAATTTATAAACAAAAATTTCTTTAATATAGAAAGAGTTTTTAAGTATTTACTAAACATTAGCTAACATTCCATCTATATCCACTACCATATCTAGTTTCAATAGCTGAAAAATCAGGGTCCACTTTTTTAAATTTTTTTCTAATTCGTTTTACGTGACTATCAATAGTTCTATCCTCAATATCTGTATCCTCTCTGTAAGCTATATCCATAAGCTGAGCTCTTTCTTTGATTATACCAGGTCTTTTTGCTAATTCTTTCACGATTAAAAACTCAGTTGTTGTCAATTTATCAGGTAGCTGTTTTCCATTCCATTCACACTCGAGTTGTGATGGATCTAATTTTAATCTTCCATGACATATCAGGCTCTTATTTTCCTCTAGAATATTATTTGAATCTTTTTTTCTTAACTGAACTCTAATTCTTTCAATCAAAACTTTTATAGAAAAACCTCCTGATTTTTTTACAAAATCATCTGCACCAAGCTTTAGACCTAACAACTCATCAATTTCATCATCTTTAGATGTTAAAAAAATTACTGGTAAGGAAGTTTTTTTTCGAAGTTTTTTTAGTAATTCTTCTCCATCCATCTTTGGCATCTTTATATCTATGACTGCTAAGTCGGGTGGCATTCTGGTTAAACCAATTAGCGCGCTTTCACCATCAATGTATGTTTGAACTTTAAAACCCTCTTTTTCTAATGCGATACTCAAACTTGTTAAAATATTTCTATCGTCATCTATCAGAGCTATTGTTTGTTTTTGCATAAAGTAGTTTAAAAATACTAAATTGTCCTAATTTGGGCAATGTTATAAATTTAATGTAACATGCCCCAATTATCTCCAACATTAATATCAACTGTTAAAGGAGTTGAAAAAGAATGATAATCACTCTGAGCCACACTGGTCATTTCTTTCTCAATTAATTTAATCATTACTTTTTCATCTTTTTTTGGAATTTCAAAAATTAATTCATCATGAATTTGCAATAGCATTTTTGAATTAGAATTTTTTTCCTCTGATAATTTCTTATCCAAACTTATCATAGCTAATCTCATTACTTCAGAAGCAGAACCTTGAATGGGAGCATTAATTGCTGCACGTTCTTGAAAATTTCTGACATTAAAGTTTTTGTCATTTATTCCATTAAAGTGAGATTTTCGTCCAAAAATATTGTTAACATATCCACTTTTCCTACAAAATTTAATTGTATTATCCATATAAACTTTAATTTCTGGAAACTTAGCGAAATATGAATTCAAAAATTCCTCTGCCTCATAGTTAGAAACGTTTATTTGCTTAGCTAATCCATATTGTGAAATTCCATAAATAATTCCAAAATTAATAGCCTTAGCCTTTCGTCTGTGATCTTGATTAACTTTTTTAATATCAATATTAAATATTTGGCTAGCTGTTAAAGAGTGAATATCTTCTTTATTTTTGAAAGCTTTTTTCAGCTCTTTTACATCTGCCAGGTCTGCTAAAATTCTCATCTCAATTTGATTGTAATCCGCAGAAATTAATAGGTGCCCTTTTTTTGCAGTAAAAGCTTTCCTTATATCTTTTCCATCTTCTGATTTAATTGGTATGTTTTGTAAGTTGGGATCACTAGATGCTAGTCTTCCAGTCGTTGTAGCGGCTAGCAAAAACGAAGTATGAACTCTTTTTGTGTTTGGGTTTAAATGTTCAGGTAAAGCATCTGAATAGGTATTTTTTAATTTTGAAACTTGTCTCCAGTCTAAAATTAATTTTGGAAACTCATGACCTTTGAAAGCTAAATCCTCCAAAACACTTGCACTTGTTGCAAAGCTTCCTTTTTTTGTTTTTTTTAATCCAGCTATTTTCAAGTCATTATAAATTATTTCGCCTAATTGCTTTGGAGATGCGATATTGAATTCTTTTTTAGAAATTTTAAATACTTCTTTTTCAAGTTTTTGAATTTTTTTTTCAAATTTAGATGAAAGAGATTTTAAAAACTTACTATCAATTTCAACTCCCTCTATTTCCATAAATGCAAGAATTTTAATTAGTGGCTTTTCAAAAATTTCATAAATATTTATCATTTTTTCTGATTTTAGATTTTTGATAAATTTCTTGTATAATCTAAAAGTAACATCAGCATCTTCAGCAGCGTAATCTTTTGCTTTATCTAACTCTACCTCACTAAAATTAATTTCTTTCTTCCCTGTGCCTACCATCTCTTTAAAAGAAATAGTTTTATGCCCTAAATGAATTTCAGATAAAGTATCCATATTATGTCTATTTTTTCCTGCATCTAAGACATAAGACATCAGCATCGTATCTTCCATTGATGAAAGCGTTATTCCACACTTATAAAATACTATAAAATCAAATTTTATATTTTGACCTATTTTTTTTATGCTTGGATCTTCTAATATTTTTTTTAATTTTTTAATTACTTCGTCTTTTTTAAGACACTTAGGTGACTTATGACCAACTGGTATATAACATGCTTTTCCAACTTTAGAGCAAAGAGAAACACCTACTAGATCTGCTTGATGAGGATCTAATGAAGTAGTTTCTGTATCTACAGCGACTTCACCAACTTCTTCAGCCTCCTCTATCCATTTATCAATTTCATCTAAGCTATTAATTAAATAATAATTTTTGTTATTAACTGTTTGTTGTTTTTCTAGATTTTGAGTTTCAATCTTATTACTTTCTAGCTCAGGTTCTCCATAGGCAGAAATTGCAGAGCTTAACAACCTGTTAAATTCCATTTCTCTTAAAAATTTATATAATTTATCCTTATCTATATTTTGCAATTTAAATTCACTTAACTCCCTATCAACAGGAGATTTATGATCTAGTGTTACAAGTTTTTTACTTATTAATGCTTTATCCTTATTCTCTATTAATGTTTCTCTTCTTTTATTTTGCTTAATCTCATGAGCAGATTTTAGTAAATTTTCTAAAGTACCATATTTATTAATAAGTTCTGCAGCTGTCTTAATACCTATACCTGGAACACCGGGGACATTGTCACTACTGTCTCCTGCTAAAGATTGCACATCAATAACTTTTGATGCATCTACTCCAAATTTTTTTACAACATCATCATCAGTTATAAATTTGTTTTTCATAGGGTCAAAAATTCGAACACCTTTTTTGTAAAGTTGCATTAAATCTTTATCTGATGAAACAATTGTAACCTTTGCACCTTTTTTTAGGATTTGATCAACATATGTGGCTATTAAATCATCTGCTTCATAATTTGGAAGATCAACAGATGGCAAATTAAATGCTAAGACTGATTTTCTTATGTACTCAAATTGTGGAGCTAAATCATCAGGCGCCTCTGATCTATTAGCTTTGTAATCACTATAAATTTCATTTCTAAAAGTTTTTCTTGCTGAGTCAAATATTACTGCAAAATGTGTTGGTTTTGATAAGTTTTGATCAGATTTTGAGTCCTCTAATAATTTAAATAACATACTGCAAAAACCACTTACAGCACCTGTTGGAAGTCCATCGCTTTTTCTACTCAATGGAGGCAAAGCATAATAAGCTCTAAAAATATAACCAGAGCCATCAATCAAATAAAAATGATCTGTTTTTTGAATTTTATTCATTAAGTATTATTAAATATTACAATGCTAACATAATCTGTATATAAAAAAATTTACTTTCAATTATTATAACAATTAGAAGTAGATTATTTTTAATATTTTGAGTATTATTTAATAATGGAATTAACAAAAAATCTCACACAAGCTAAACTATTTAAATCTCTGGTTGTTATTGTTCTTGGTTCAATAGCACTAACAATATCAGCAAAGATCAAAATTCCTTTCTATCCGGTTCCAATGACTATGCAAACATTTGTTGTGTTGTTTTTAGGAATAAGTTTAGGGCATAAAATTGCACTTGCTACAATTGGTTTGTATTTAATTGAGGGAATTGCAGGGCTTCCAGTTTTTTCAAATTCTCCTGAAAAAGGAATTGGATTAGTTTATTTTACAGGACCAACTATGGGTTACTTAATTGGTTTTTTAACAGCTTGTTACTTAGCTTCTAAAATAAAGATTGATGATAATTTTTTCGTTGTTTTATTTAAACTAATTATCGCAACTTCAACAATCTACATTTTGGGTCTAATATGGCTTGGAACATTGATTGGATGGGATAAGCCAATCTTCGCTTTAGGAGCAAAACCATTTCTATTAGCTGAAATTTTTAAAATCTTGATTTTAGCTCTTTTGACTAAGAAAATAATTAAAATTAAAAAATTTATCTAGGCGATCTTTTAGAAAGAATTCTTTGAAGAGTTCTTCTGTGCATTTTAAGTCGTCTAGCTGTTTCTGAAACATTTCTGTTACACAGCTCAAAAACTCTGTGTATATGTTCCCACTTAACTCTGTCAGCTGACATTGGGTTTTCTGGTGGGGCAGCTTTTTTTGATGGATCTGCCAATAATGCTTTCTCAACATCTTCTGCATCAGCAGGTTTAGCTAAATAATCTATAGCACCCTCTTTGATTGCAGCTACTGCCGTTGGAATATTTCCATAACCAGTTAGCATGATAATCCTACTATCACTATTTGAAGCCTGAATTTCTTTTACAACCTCAAGTCCATTACCATCTCCAAGTCTTAAATCTACAACCGCAAAACCAGGTTTCTTAGTCTTTACAGATTCAACCCCCTTTTGCACACTCTCAGCTTGAAAAACCTCAAATCCTTTTTTTTCCATCGCTCTTGCTAAACGCTCACGAAAAGGATTATCATCATCGACAATTAATAATGACTTATTCTCAAAATTATTGAGATTCTGTAATTTTGGTTCCTCTTTCATGATCCTTATATGGGGTCTCTTCGAGATATTACAATATATGAATTTTACGCATTTCAGGCTTGAATTATTTGCTTTACTTTAGTGGTGTTTACTTTATATGCCAAAAAATATTAAAGTTTTTTTTATAAAAGACTTTTTTTTATTAAATTTTTTTTGGAGGCATTTAAAATGCAAAAATTTAAATCAGTTGAAGAATTAGTAAATCAACTGAAACCTGAAAAACCGGTCTACTGTATAAGAAAAAATTCCATAAAATCTGCTGTTAAATTTTTCTTAAACAAATTTCCAGGTAAAGTTTTATATGCAGTCAAAACTAATCCACACCCTGAGATAATCAAAACAATCATAGAAAGTGGAGTTGAACAATTTGATGTTGCATCAATTGAAGAAATTAAAAATATTAGAACTTTTAGTAATACAGCTAAATGCTCTTACATGCATACTATTAAGAGTAGAGAAAGTATTAAAGAGGCATATTTTAATTATGGTGTAAAAACTTTTTCTTTAGATACTAAAGATGAACTAATTAAAATAATTGAAAGTACAAATAGCGCTAAAGATTTAGAATTATTTGTAAGAGTTGCTGTTTCAAATGAACATGCAGAAATTGATTTATCGAAAAAATTTGGTGCGTTAACCTCTGAATCAACAGGTTTATTGAGACTTGTAAAACAGCATGCTAAAAAGATTGGATTAAGTTTTCATGTTGGCTCACAATGTATGCATCCAATTTCTTATTCAAAAGGTATTAGTGAAATTGGAAATATAATTAAAAAGACAAAAATTATTCCAGATTATATTAATGTGGGTGGGGGTTTTCCTACAATCTATCCTGACTTAATTCCACAATCTTTAGATAATTATTTTAAAGAGATAAATAAGAGTTTAGAAAATTTAAAGCTTGAAAAACTTCCAGAAATTATTTGTGAACCTGGTAGAGCTTTAGTTGCTGAAAGTGGTTCAACAGTTGTAAGGGTTAATTTAAGAAAAAAACAAAAGCTTTACATAAATGATGGTACCTATGGAACTCTTTTTGATGCAGGTACACCAAATATTGTATTTCCATCTAGAATGATTAAAGAAAATTCTAATAAAATAATTTCAAAAAAATTAACTGCTTTTGATTTTTTTGGACCAACGTGTGATAGCATGGATTATATGAAAGGTCCTTTTTTGCTTCCAAATAATATAAAAGAAAATGATTACATTGAACTTGGTCAACTTGGAGCATACGGATTGACATTTAGAACTCAGTTTAATGGCTATTACTCAAATGAAATTTACGAAGTTGAAGATAATCCAATAATGACAATGTATGATAAAGACATTAATAAAGCTAACATGGTAGCTTAATGTCAAGTCAAAAAAATCCAGGTCATAACAGTAAAAGAGATTTCTTAAAAAATCCTGTTGAGCACATCGATATAACTTCTTTCGACTCTAGAAAAATTATATCTTCAATGGAGAAAATGTCATTTGTTTCTAGAGAAACAGCAAATGCTGCTAATATTTATAACGAGATGCTTAAAGATAAAGATTGTACAATTTTCCTTACCTTAGCTGGCTCTACTTCAGCAGCAGGATGCATGAATATTTATAAAGATTTAGTTAAATATAATATGGTAGATGCAATTGTTGCAACAGGTGCTTCTATAGTAGATATGGATTTTTTTGAAGCTCTTGGTTTTAAACATTATCAAGGTTCACAATTTCAAGATGATACTGAGCTGAGGGACAACTACATAGATAGAATTTACGATACCTACATAGATGAGGAAGAGCTTCAAATGTGTGATAAAATTATATGTGAAATCGCTAATAACCTTGAGGCGAGAAGCTATACTTCAAGAGAGTTCATTTATGAAATGGGAAAATATTTAAAAAATAACTCAAAGAAAAAAAACTCTTTAATTGAAACTGCTTTTGACAACAATGTTCCTATTTTCTGCCCTGCTTTTACTGACTCGAGTGCAGGATTCGGATTAGTTATGCATCAAGAACAAAATCCAAAAAAACATATCACAATAGACTCAGTTAGAGAATTTAGAGAACTAACAGAAATTAAAATCAAATCTAAAGGTTCTGGATTATTTATGATTGGTGGTGGTGTCCCTAAAAACTTTATTCAAGATACTGTTATTTGTGCTGAACTATTAGGAAAAGATGTAGACATGCATAAATATGCTGTTCAAATTACTGTTGCTGATAGTAGAGACGGAGCATGTAGCAGCTCCACATTAAAAGAAGCAAGTTCATGGGGAAAAGTAGATATTACAAAAGAACAGATGGTGTTTGCAGAGGCAACTAGTGTTTTACCATTAATAGCAAGTGATGCTTATCATAAGGGTGAGTGGAAAAATAGAGAAAGAAAAAACTTTACAAAAATTTTTAAATAAAATTGAAATATCTATCAAATAAAAACGGATTTTTAGGAATTGATAATAAATTTGGCTTTAAAGAAAAAGCTGTGATTGTTCCATTTGGATTAGAAAAAACAGTCAGTTATGGGGGAGGAACAAGAAATGGACCTAAAGAAATCATAAAAGCATCTCATCAAGTTGAGCTATATGATGAAGAACTTAATTGTGAACCTTATAAAAAAATAGGTATTAAAACTTTAAAACCATTTAAAATTGATAAAAATATTAAAAAAGCACTTAATAAAATCTCAAATATTAATAAAGAAATTTTAGATAAAAAGCTTTTCCCAATGACTTTAGGTGGAGAGCATTCAATAACTCCTGGGTGTATTGTTCCTTTTACTAAAAAATATAAAAATATTTGCCTCTTGCATTTTGATGCCCATGCAGATTTACGTCAAAGCTATAATGGAGAAAAATTTTCACACGCATCAGCAATCAGAAGATGTCTAGATTATAAAAATGTTTCTTTAATTTCATTTGGGATAAGAAATATCTCAGAAAGTGAAATACCATATTTAAAAAAAAATTCTTCAAGAATAAATATTTTTTGGGCAAAAGATAAAAAAAAATGGAATTTGTCTAAATTTAAAAAACTGATTAAAAACAAAACTGTTTATCTAACATTCGATGTAGATGGACTAGATTCAAGTATTATGCCTGCGACTGGTACACCTGAACCAGGAGGACTTTTGTGGGACGAAACATTAGATATAATAAGAATTGCAGCTAAAAACTCGAAAATTGTTGGTGCAGATATTAATGAACTTTCTCCAATTAAAGGATTTAATTCCTATAATTTTCTTGTTGCGAAATTAGCTTATAAAATTTTGTCTTATAAATTTTTATATTAAACTTTAATTGGTTTAATAATTTTCAATAACATTCTGAATGGTATCAACATTATTATAGCAACTAAAATTTTTACTGCTAAATCTCCAAGAGATAAAGTAACCCAAGGCACCCCTGTTGCATAAAATGATATTGAGAAAAATAAAAATGTGTCGACTGTTGATCCAATCAAAGATGAAGTAAGTGGTGCAACAAACCACTCTTTTTTTCTTAATCGATCAAAAATTTGAATATCCAACAATTGAGCAGTAATAAATGCAACCCCTGATCCAATTGCAATTCTAACCGAGATTAAATCTGCAAAATCAGTTGAGAATAACAATGTAAATATAATTCCTATTAAAAAGCCCAAATATACAATTTGCCTTGCTAATAATTTTCCATACGACCTATTTGCTAAATCTGTTATTAAAAAAGCTATTGGGTAACTAAAAGCTCCATAAGTTAAAATCTCGTTTAATCCAAAATAGTTGATAGGAAACTGAACTAAATAATTAGAAGATAGTACAACAATCCCCATCATTATTGACAGGGTGATAAATAATTTGTTCATTAAGCTGATTTAGCTACAGGTTTCTTTTTAAAAGGAGATTTAATTAAAACTACTTTTTTTAACTTTTTTAATCTAGGAGATAAATTTTTATTTTTTACAGTTTTTAAAAATTCATCCAGACTCCCTTTTTTGTCAACTGACCTTACACCTGAGTTACTTACAGTAAGTTTTAAACTTCTTCCAGTAAGCTCACTTGTAAATTTTACTTTTTTTAGGTTAGGTAAAAATCTTCTTTTAGTCTTATTGTTAGCATGACTAACATTATGACCTTTCATTGGAATTTTACCTGTAAGTTCGCATTTTTTTGACATAATAACATTGCCTATATAAGGGGAGATATTGAAAGCGTCAAGTTTAATACATTTAAGAAATAGTTTTATTTCCAACAATTTCTGTGAAATTTTTGACGCCATCTCTTATTAGTAATTCTTTTAGGTCTTTTTTAATCATGCCAGCAATATTAGGTCCTTGAAATACCATGCCGGTATACAACTGAACATAATCTGCTCCTAATAAAAACTTATCATAAGCTGCTTTACCTGAGTCAACGCCGCCCACTCCAATTATTTTAATTTTACCTTTAATTAAATTGTAGAACTTACTTATTAAAAGATTTGATTTTTTTTCAATAGGTTTTCCAGATAAACCTCCTTTTTGATGTCTCTGTATATTTTGAAGTGTTTCCCGAGAAGCTTCGGAAGTATTTGAAATTATTATTGCACTTATTTCATTTTCTACAAGTATTTCCGAAATTAAGTCAATTTGATTTTCACTTATATCTGGTGAAATCTTTACAGCTACAGGAATTTCAGATTTTAATTGTTTTTTTTTCTCAGAGACAGATTTTAATAACTCTTTCAATTTATTCTCTTCATGAAAATTTCTAAGATTTTCAGTATTTGGTGAAGAAATATTAATTGTAATATAATCTGCAACTTCAGAAAATTTTTCTAATCCAATTAGATAATCATTCAATCTATCATTAGAATTTTTGTTTGGACCTACGTTTACACCTAGTATACCTAGTTTTTTATTAGATTTTATTCTATTTAATATTGTATCTGATCCATGGTTGTTAAAACCTAACCTATTAATTAATGCTTGATCTTCTACCAATCTAAACACTCTTGGTTTTTCATTCCCATATTGTTTTAATGGTGTAACCGTACCTACTTCAACAAATCCAAAACCCAACTTAAATAAAGGGTTGTATACCTCGGCATTCTTATCGAAACCTGCTGCAATACCTATGGGATTATCAAGATTTTGATTAAATAGTTTTGTTTTTAAAATAGGATCATTTTTGTTTTCATCAAATATATTTGAAACTAGATTGAGTTTGAGTGATTGAATTGCTAAAAAATGTGCTCTTTCAGGATCTATTTTAAATATAAAAGATCTTAAATTTGAATACATTATTTCAATTTACTAATTATCAATTCTTTTGTTTCTTTAACACCAAAAAAACTTATAAAAAAACCCATTCTGGGACCATTTTCATCTCCAAACACCACTTCATAAATTAACTTAAACCAATCTCTTAAGTTTTCTGCATACCCATTCTCTTTACCTGTTGAATAAATTAATGTTTGTATATCCTCAGGAGACATCTGATCATTACATTTTTCTAAAGTTTTAACTAAAGCTTGTAAAGCCAATTTTTCATTTTCAGATGGATTTTTATATTTTTTTTGAGCTTTAATAACATCATTAAAATACTTAATCGCATAACCAACTAATCCATCAAAAATAGGAAAGTTTTTTTCATAGATGTTAGATTTATATTTTTTAACAAACTTCCATAATAAATCTTTATTATCAGCATTACTTGTTTCAACTAAATTCAACAACATAGAAAAGGTCATAATCATCTCTTCTTTTGGAATATTGCCATTATGAACATGCCAAACTGGATTCATCACTAATTGTTGTTCTGTTTGTTTTTTTGATTTTTCGATATTATCTAGGTACTCATCTACTGCTTTATGCACTATTTCTTTATAAAGTTTTTTTGCTCTTTTTGGATTTTGATACATGTATAAAGATAAGCTTTCAGGTGAGGCATATTTTAACCACTGGTCAATAGTAATACCGTTTCCTTTTGATTTGGAAATTTTTTCACCCTTTTCATCAAGAAATAATTCATAAGCAAATCCAGATGGATGTCTTTTACCAATCAAATTTATTATTTTAGTTGATAAAATTGCACTCTCAATAAGGTCTTTTCCATACATTTCAAAATCTATATCTAGAGCATACCATCTCATTGCCCAATCAACTTTCCATTGTAATTTACAATTACCATCCAAAATACTAGATTCTAATTTTTTACCTTTATTATCAAAAATTATTTTAGAATTTTTTTTATCAATTTCTATAACTGGAATTTCGAGGACATGACCAGTATCTGGACAAATAGGTAAAAAAGGGCAGTAAGTTTGTTGACGTTCTTTGCCTAAAGTTGGAAGTATAATATTCATTATACCATCATAATTTTCTAAAATAATTTTTAAAGTTGAGTTGAAAAAACCACCTTTGTATAAAGATGTCGAACTTTTAAAACTATATTTAAAATTAAAACTATTTAAAAAATCTTTTAACATTTCATTATTATGTTCTCCAAAACTTGCAAATTTTTCAAATGGATCTGGAACTTGTGTTAATGGTTTATGTAAGTTTTCGTTTAGTAATTCCTGATTAGGAACATTATCAGGAACTTTTCTCAAACCATCCATATCATCAGAAAAGGTAATTATTTCTGTTGGTAGATCTGTAAGTTGCTTTAAGGCATTAACCATCATTGAAGTCCTCGCAACTTCGCCAAATGTTCCAATATGCGGAAGACCACTTGGACCATATCCTGTTTGAAGAGTAATTTTCCCTTTTTTATCAATAAATAATTTTCTCTCACGAAGCATTTTTTTGGCTTCAACGAAAGGCCAAGCACTTGTTTTGTCTAAAATTTCTTTTTTAATCACGAATATATCTTTTATAAAAATCTTAAATTGGCGATTTTATTAATTCTTATAGAGTTGAAATTTATTTACCATAAAATAATGTTCTTTCAAAATGTCTAATTATAAAACTGTTTTTTTTACACTAGGAATTTTGCAAATAATTTTAGGGATCTCAATGTTCATCCCTATAATTGCACAATTTATTTATTCAGAAATAGATTCATCATTTTTCGGTGCATCTATTGTGACTATAATTTTTGGATCATTATTTTTTCTTTCAAATCTAGACCACGACAAAAAATTAAATTTGCAACAAGCATTTTTATTAACTGCCTTGTCATGGTTAAGTATTGCTATTTTTGGATCTTTACCATTTATATTTTCGACTATGGAGCTTTCAATTACTGATGCTTTTTTTGAGAGTATGTCAGGAATCACAACGACTGGATCTACAATTATTTCTAATTTAGAGAATACACCAAAAGGAATTTTATTATGGAGAGCATTACTTCAATGGTTGGGAGGAATTGGTATTATTGTAATGGCAATTACTTTAATGCCCATAATGAATGTTGGTGGTATGCAATTATTTAAAATTTCTAGCAACGACTCATCTGAAAAAATTCTTCCGAAATCAAAAGAAATAGCTTTGAGACTAATTTTTATTTACTCAGGATTAACAGGTCTATGCGCATTTTCATATTGGTTATTTGGAATGGGAAAATTTGATAGTTTAACCCATTCAATGACCACAATAGCAACTGGTGGATTTTCAAATTACAATCAGTCAATAGGATATTTTAATAGTGTGCCTATAGAGATATCCTCAATGATTTTTATAATTTTAGGAAGTATTCCTTTTATTGCATACATTAAATTCATAAGTGGAAATAAAAAAATATTTTTAAATGATATCCAGATTAGAACATTTATAAAAATAATAATTATAAGTATTATTATATTATCAATTTATTTGTTTTTTAATAACATCGAAAATTTTAGCTTAAGGTCAATTTTTTTTAATACTATTTCAATATTAACTGGAACAGGCTATGTAAATGGTGAATTTGATGCCTGGGGAAGCTTTCCCATAACTATATTTCTTATTCTAATGTTTATAGGTGGATGTGCTGGATCTACTACTTGTGGAGTGAAGATTTTCAGAATTCAAATATTATATTTATTTATATTAAATCAATTAAAAAAAATTATTTACCCTAAGGGAGTATTTGTAATTAAATATGACCAAGGATCAGTAGATGATAAATTTATTGCATCAATTATTTCATTTATCTATTTTTATTTTGTTATATTTTTTATTTTAGCTGCATTATTGTCGTTAACTGGTTTAGATTTTATTACTGCTATTTCTGGAGCCGCAACATCGATATCAAATGTTGGTCCTGGATTAGGTCCCATTATTGGGCCTAATGGAGATTTTTCAGCTTTACCAGATATTTCAAAATGGATCTTAACTGTAGGTATGATTTTAGGTAGACTTGAGTTATTTGCAATATTAGTATTGTTCTTACCATCTTTTTGGAGAAATTAATTATGGATCAAATTAAAAAACAATCATGGCTTGACTCTCTATCAGTATACAAGGATATACGTATGGTAAGAATTCTTTTATTAGGTTCAATTAGTGGATTCCCTTGGGTATTAATTGCAAGCAGTTTGAGTTTATGGCTTAAAGAGGAAGGTCTTAGTAGATCAACAATTGGATGGGCAGGACTAATTTTTGGAGTATACGCCTTCAATTATTTGTGGGCTCCTATTATAGATAGAATTCAAATTCCAATACTAACAAAAAAATTAGGTCATAGAAGAGGCTGGATAGTTTTGATGCAGCTTATTATTTTACTAAGCTTAATAATTTGGAGCATAATAAATCCAACAGAAAATTTAGCATTATTAATTTCAGTTGGATTAATTATTGCTATTGCATCAGCTACACAAGATATAACTGTAGATGCATTAAGAATTGAACAAATAAATGAAAATGAAGGAAAATCTATGGCTGCTGGTGCAGCTATGGCTGTTGTTGGATGGTGGACAGGATATAAATTAGGAGGAGTTGTTGCTTTGTTTACAGCTGAATATTTTGAAAATCTAGGTGTTACAGATTATTGGCAAGCTACTTTTTTGGTTTTAGGTATTTTAATTATTTTAATGAACATAGGTTTAATGTTTGTTGATGAACCAATAGAGACGGATAGACAAGCAAAACAAAGAGAGACAGACAAATTGATAGAGGGAAAACTTGGTACAAGCAATATAATTACAAACTTAATTGCTTATATTACAGGAACTATTGGTGGTCCTATTATCAGTTTTTTTAAAAAAAATGGTTTTGCTATTGCTCTAGGAATTTTGGGCTTTGTCTTCTTGTTTAAAATAGGTGAAGCTTTCATGGGAAGAATGTCTATTGTCTTTTATAAAGAAATCGGATTTTCCAAGGGTCAAATTGCGATTTATTCAAAAGGACTTGGTTGGATAACAACAGTTGTCTTTACATTATTAGGTGGAGTAATGGCTATGAGAGCTGGAACAATTAAAACAATGTTCTTTGCTGGAGGACTAATGGCTTTAACAAATCTTTTATTTGCAGTTTTAGCATGGACTGGAAAATCAGAAATTTTATTCGCAATTGCTGTAATAGCTGACGATATTACAGCTGCTTTTGCAACTGTGGCTTTTGTTGCATTTATATCATTACTAGTTGATAGAACTTATACAGCTACACAATATGCACTACTTGCTTCAATTGGTACTGCTGGTCGAACCACTTTAGCTTCATCCTCTGGAGCTTTGGTTGACTGGTTAAATGGAGATTGGGGAACATTTTTTGTTTTAACAACTATAATGGTAATACCTTCATTAATTTGTTTATGGATGATAAAAAATAAGATTAAAATTGGTGCAAAATAATTTTTATTTCGTAGGTAATTTTTCAAATATTTATAAAAAGCCTTCTAAAAAATCTGAAGTTACTTCACAAATTATCTATGGTGAGAAATTCAAAATTTTATCAAAAAATAAAAGTTGGATTAAAATAAAAACTTTATTTGATAACTATGAGGGGTTTATAAAAAATCCAAAGTATATAATGAAATTTAAACCATTGTATAAAGTTAGCGTTCTCAAAGCTAAAATTTTTAATAAACCAGGAATCGCATCAAACAGTTGGCTTCCACTTGCGTCTAAATTATGTGTTTTAGCACATCATCAAAATTATATAAAAATCGAAAAAAATAAATGGATTAAAAAAAAAGATATTAAAAAATTAAATCATAAAGATTTTAACTTTGTAAGAATATTTAAAAAATTTTTAAATGTAAAATACGCATGGGGAGGTAAAACATTTAAAGGTATTGATTGTTCAGCTTTATTACAAATATTTTTTATGTATAATAATTCTTTCTACCCAAGAGATACTAAGGATCAGATCAAACATGCAAAAATAAAATCAAAAAAAATAAAATTTCAAAAAGGAGATATTATTTTTTGGAAAGGTCATGTTGCAGTATGTTTAAATTCCAGACAACTAATTCATGCGTATGGACCAGAAAAAAAAGTAACTATTATGCCAATTATAGAAACAATTAATAGGATTCAAAGAACTGCCAACCTAGATGTAAAAAAAGTATCTAGAATAGAATATTAATTTCTTCCAAAGTCAGGTTTATCAATATCTTGTTTCAATTTAATAATTTTTGACCTTACTTTTTTGGTCTGAATAAGTTTTTTTATAATAGATTTGTTATTTTTCGAATTAATATCTTTTTTAAATTGATTTAAATTTTTTATAAATAAATCAATCGCTTTTGAAATATTATTTTTATTATTAAAAAAAATGTCCCTCCACATGATTTCATTTGATGCAGCAATTCTAGAAAAATCTCTTAATCCACCAGCACTATATTTGATTAGCTCATAACTTTGTTTTTTCTCAAAATCTTGTGCAGATTTGACCAAATTATATGCAATTAAGTGAGGTAAATGACTAGTTATAGAAAAAATTTTATCATGTTTTTCAGCACTCATCACAACAATTTTTGCTCCGATTTTTTTCCAAAACTTGGTTAGAATATTTATGTTATTTTTTTTATCTTTTTTTTCTTTTATGATTATGCACCACCTATCAGTAAACATATTTTCTTTACCATTTTCTGGCCCACTAACCTCTGATCCAGCTATTGGATGACTTTGGATCCAATGAACACCTTTCTTTAAAAATTTTTTTATAGTTTTTGAAGTTTGAATTTTTGAGGAACCAATATCTGTAATCAAAGTTTTTGATGATATAAAACTGTTAATTTTTAAAATAATATTTTTATATTCACTCATTGGTGTACAAAAAATAATTAAATCTGAATTACTTGCGCCTTCTTTTAATGACTTAACAATTGTACCTGGTAATTTTAATTTTTTTATTTTAGCAATATTCGTTTTTGATTTTTCATAAATGAATATTTTTTTTGCTATTTTTTTTTTACTAATACGTCTTAATAAAGATGAGCCCAACAATCCACAGCCAATGATTAAAATTTTTTTCATTTTTGTAATACTTGTTTAGTAGCAGTAATAAATTTTAAGTTTTCTTTTTTAGATCCAATAGTTATTCTTAATTTATTTTTTATATGATAACCTTCCTCTGTTGATCTTAATATAATCCCTTTACTTTTAAGTTTTTCATAAAAGAATCTTGCTGAATACTTACATTTTTCAAAATTCAGGAACAAAAAATTTGCTGAAACTGGATTTGAAAAAATATTGTATTTTTCAAGAAATTTCTTGATTTTTTTGGAATACAACAAATTATGTCTAACGGATTTATTTATGAATTTTTTATCCTTTAACGACTCAGAGGCAGCTAATTGAGCTATACCATTTATATTAAATGGAGGTTTTATAACATTGAGTGCGTCCACAATTTTTTTTGATCCATATCCCCAACCTACTCTTAAAGAGGCTAATCCAAATATTTTAGAAAATGTTCTAAGGATGAAAACATTATCTTTATTTTTAAATAAATCTAAGCCTGAGGTATAATCTTTATTTTTCATATATTCTGCATAAGCATCATCAATAACTAATAAAATCTTTTTATTTAATTTTTTTCTTAATTCTAAAACCTCTTTTTTGGTTAAGTAAGTTCCCGTAGGATTGTTTGGGTTAGCTATAAACACAATTTTAGTTTTTTTTGTAATTTTTTTCAAAATTTCTTTAACTGAAACTTTAAAGTTTTTTTCTTTTGCAAATATAACTTTTGCACCAACAATTTTTGAATAAATTCTGTACATTAGAAAACTATACTCCGGTACTACAACCTCATCTTTTGGGTTTAAAAACAATTGACATATCATTTGAATAACTTCATCCGAACCAGCTCCACAAATAATTTTCTCAGAATTACATTTATGAGCTTTAGATATTGCTTTTCTTAAATTTTGAGATTTTCCATCTGGATATTTATCTAAATTCAGATTTTTATTTGATATTATTTTCTTTGCTTTAGGGCTCATACCTAAAGCAGACTCATTTGCAGAAAGCTTAATTACGTTCTTAAGTTTCTTAACTTTTGATTTACCAGGCTTATAAGCCTCAATTTTAAATTTTTTGAAATTTGGAGTTATCATTTTTTTTTTTTATGTGCTCTTTATAGATAAAATTACAAAATTTTATAGAGAATAAGAGGATTTTTTAAAAAATTGACATAATAAATAAGTTCTAGTAAAAAAATTATGCGCTGATTTAACTGAATTGCGAGCGCTTAAAAAAAACCGCTAAAATAGTTTTTTTTCTCACAATTCGAAACAGTCAAAAAGTATGAATACTGAGAAAAACATAAAAACTTTAATTGTAAAGAAACCACTAAAATTGGACTGTGGAAAGACCATAAAAGATTTTCCTATAGCATATGAAACTTACGGTTTACTTAATTCAAAAAAAGATAATGCAATATTAGTTTTTCATGCTCTAACAGGAGATCAATTTGTAACTGGAATAAACCCTGTAACTAACAAAGAGGGTTGGTGGAGTTATGCAGTAGGTCCTGATAAGGCTATCGATACGAATAAATATTTTGTTATTTGCTCTAACGTAATTGGTGGATGTATGGGATCATACGGACCAAGTCATAAAGATCCTGATCAAAAAATTTTTGGAACAAATTTTCCAGTTATTACAATTAACGATATGGTGAATGCTCAATATAATTTGCTTGATCATTTTGGTATAGATAAATTATTTTCTATAACTGGAGGTTCAATGGGAGGTATGCAGGTCCTTCAGTTTATCAGCAACTTTCCTGATAAATCTAAAACAGTGATACCAATAGCAACCACATCCAGTCATTCAGCACAAAATATTGCTTTTAACGAACTAGGCAGACAAGCTATTACAGCTGATAGTAACTGGAAAGAGGGAAACTACACATCAAACGATACTAATCCTGGAAAAGGATTGGCTGTAGCTAGAATGGCAGCTCATATAACTTATTTATCTAAAAAAGGTTTGCAGGAAAAATTTGGAAGAAAGTTACAAGAAAGAGAAGATCTTAAATTTGGATTTGATGCTGATTTTCAAATAGAAAGTTATTTGAGATATCAAGGCTCAGTATTCGTAGATAGATTTGATGCAAATAGTTATCTTTATATCACTAGAGCTATGGATTATTTTGATTTAGCTAAGCAATTCAATGGTAATCTTTCAGAAGCATTTAAAAATACAAACGCGAAATTTTTTATAATTTCATTTACTTCAGATTGGCTTTATCCAACTCAAGAAAACAAAGATATTGTGATTGCTTTAAACTCAATAGGAGCTGATGTAGGATTTGTAGAAATTGAGTCAGATAAAGGTCACGACTCCTTTTTACTAGACGTTCCTGATTTCTTAAGTGCACTTAAAAACTTTTTAGATAAATCTTACGAAGAAAATTAATTATGAAAAATGAATTTCAGGTAATAGCAGATTTAATTGAAAAAGATAAGAAAGTCTTAGATGTAGGTTGTGCTGATGGAACTTTGATGAAATTTTTAAAGGATAATAAAAACATAAATATAAGAGGATTAGAGATTTCAAAAGAAAAAGTGCAAGAATGCATTGCAAAAGGCTTAACTGTAATTGAAGGAAATGCTGAAAAAGATTTAAAACAATTTCCAGACAAATCATTTGATTATGTTGTTTTAAGTCAAACCCTACAAGCTTTTCTTAATCCTGAATTAGTTTTAGATGAACTTTTAAGAGTTGGAAAAAAAGCAATAGTTACAATTCCTAATTTTGGATACTGGAAAGTAAGATTTCATTTGTTATTAAAAGGCACAATGCCAATTACAAAAACATTACCAGATGAATGGTATAACACACCAAATTTACATATGTGTACAATCAAAGATTTTTTTCACTTTGTAAAATCAAAAAATATTAAAATTTTTAAATCACTCGCTTTAAATAATCTTCATTCATCAATAATAAATGAGAGTAATTTAGGGGTTAAAAATTTGTTTGCAGATCTAGGTATATTTTTGATAGAAAAATAAAATGCGTATTGAAATTATACCCTGCCTTCAAGACAACTATAGCTATTTAATAATAGACGAAAGTAACAATTTTGCATGTGTTGTAGATCCCAGTGAGTCTGAACCAATAATAAATTTCCTAAAAAATAAAAATATAAAATTAAAATATATTCTTAATACACATCATCATTATGATCATATCGGAGGAAATCAAGAATTAAAAAAAAAATATGGGTCAGTTGTTGTGGGTTTTAAAGGAGACTCAAAAAGAATACCTGGAATAGACATATTATTAGAAGACAATCAAATATGGAAAGCTGAAAACTTTGAAGCTAAAATTATGCATATTCCTGGACATACATCAGGCCATATTTGTTTTAATTTTTTTAAAGAAAAAATAGTTTTTACTGGAGATACACTTTTCTCCCTTGGCTGTGGAAGAATATTTGAAGGCTCTTATGAAGAAATGTTTGAGTCTTTGAACAAAATTAAATTATTACCAAAAGAGACAAAAATTTATTGTGGTCATGAATACACTCTTAATAATGCAAAATTTTGTAAAAAATATGATTCTGAGAACAAAGATTTACAAAAAAAAATAGAAAAAATAGAAAAATTAAGAGAAAATGGAATTCCTACCATACCCTCAACTTTAAAAGAGGAATTGGATTGTAATATATTTTTAAAAGCAAAAGATCTAAAAACCTTTTCAAAATTAAGAGATTTTAAGGATAATTTCTAATTAATTCGGCTTGACTAAAGGCTGACTACAACTATATTGCGGTAACTTTAAATTAAATCATACTATGTCATACGCAGTAATAAAAACAGGTGGAAAACAGTATAAGGTAAAATCTGGCGAAATTCTAAAGATTGAAAAACTACCAGATTCTAAAGCTGAGACTAAGATAGAGTTTAATGAAATTTTGGCATACGGTGATGACAAATCAATTGAAATTGGAGCTCCAAATGTTAAGGGTGCAAAAGTAGAGGCTAATTTAATTAAAAATAGTAAAAATAGAACTATTTTAATTTTTAAAAAAAGAAGAAGACAAAATTCAAGAAGAAAAAATGGACATAGACAAGAATATTCTATGATAAGAATTAACAAAATTTTTTCAAAAGATGGTAAGGTGTTATCAGAGGCTGAAAAGATTTCTAAAACTTCAAAAAAAGAAGAAGTTAAGGAAGCAGTAATTAAATAATTATTAGGTAAATTATGGCAACAAAAAAAGCAGGTGGATCATCACGAAACGGACGAGATAGTGCTGGTAGAAGACTTGGTGTAAAAAAATATGGTGGTGAAACAGTAATTCCTGGAAACATAATTGTTAGACAAAGAGGAACTAAGATTTTTCCAGGTGAAAATGTTGGTATGGGTAAAGATCATTCAATATTTTCAGTTGTTAAAGGAAAAGTTGTATTCAAAAAATCTAAATCAGATAGAACTTTCGTTTCTGTAAAGCCCAATTAATAGTACAACCAATTAAAATAGATGTTGTATTATGAAATTTCTCGATCAAGTTAAAATTTATATTAAAGCTGGAAACGGTGGAGACGGATCTCCTAGTTTTAGAAGAGAGAAATATGTAGAGTTTGGTGGACCAGATGGTGGGGATGGTGGAAAAGGTGGATCAATTATTTTGAGGTCAGAGGAAAATTTAAATACCCTTATTGATTATCGATATCAACAACACCACAAAGCCGAACGTGGAGAAAATGGTTCTGGTCAAAACAGAACAGGAAAAGGTGGTGAAGATTTAATTTTAAAAGTTCCTCTAGGTACACAGGTATTTGAAGAAGATAACAAAACTCTTCTTTTTGATTTTAATAAAAAAGGTGAAGAATATGTTGCAGCTGCTGGTGGAAAAGGAGGTTTGGGAAACACAAGATTTAAAAGTTCTACAAATAGAGCTCCAAGAAAATTTACTAAAGGCACTATAGGAGAAGAATTTACAATATGGCTTCAATTAAAAACAATTGCTGATATCGGTATTATTGGACTGCCAAATGCGGGAAAATCAAGTTTGTTAGCAGCATTAACAAACGCAAGTCCAAAAATTGCAAATTACAAATTTACAACTATTAATCCAAACCTTGGCGTGGCTTCTTACGATGATAAAGAAATTACCATTGCAGATATTCCAGGATTAGTTGAAGGTGCTCACGAAGGTATAGGGTTAGGGATACAATTTTTAAAACATATAGAGAGATGTAAGTCTTTACTGCACTTAATTGATGTCACTAACTTAGATCTGAATGAGTCTTATAATCAGGTGAAAAATGAATTAAAAAGCTATAGTGCAAAGTTATTAGAAAAAAAAGAACTAATTGTGCTTAATAAAATCGATTTGATTGATGAAGAAACAGTAAATGAAGTTATAGATCATTTTTCAAAAGGTAAAAATTGTGAGATTATGACAATGACAACTCTAAAAAAAGAGTCTGTATCGAAAATTAAAGCAAAGCTTTTGTCTTATGTATCTTAAAAACTCTAAAATAATTGTTGTCAAAATTGGATCATCTCTCCTAGTTGATCAAAATAAAAAAATTAGGAAACAATGGTTATCTAGTTTTGCAAAAGACATTAAAAAATTAAGAGATAAAAATCAAAAAGCAGTTATTGTTAGCTCTGGTGCTATAGCTCTGGGTTGCAAGAAAATGAATTATAATAAAAAAAATATCAAATTAGATAAAAGTCAAGCTATTGCTTCTATTGGTCAAATAGAGCTGATGAATTTATTTTCTCAAACTTTCGCAAAATATAAATTAAATATTTCTCAAATTTTGCTTACATTAGAAGATACCGAGGAAAGAAGAAGATCTCTCAATGCAAAACGTACTTTTGATAATCTTTTTGAACTTGGTTTTATTCCTGTGGTCAATGAAAATGATACTATTGCAACGAGTGAAATAAAATATGGAGACAATGATAGATTGGCATCTAGGGTTGCGCAAATTACAAACGCAGATACCTTAATTTTATTATCTGATGTTGATGGTTTGTATACAAAAAATCCTAAAATTTTTAAGGATGCTAAACTAATAAAGAAAATTGATGACCTAAACAAAGATCTAAAAAAAATTTATATTAAAGGCATAAATGAATATGGAAGTGGTGGTATGCATACAAAAATTGAAGCAGCAAAAATATGTCAGCTTGCTGGTACTAGTATGGTTATTGCAAATGGACTATATTCAAATCCTATCTCAAAAATAATTGAAAAAAATAACTGCACCTGGTTTAGTCCAAAAATTTCAAAGTTAGATGCTAGAAAAAAATGGATAATAAGTTCTGTAGCACCTAAAGGAGCATTAATAATTGATGATGGTGCTAAAAAGGCATTAAAATCTGGAAAAAGTTTGTTAGCAGCAGGAATTAAAAAAGTTTCAGGAAGATTTAACAAAGGTGATCACATTAAAGTATTAGATAAAAAAAATAACGAATGTGCTAGAGGGTTAAGTTCCTTTACATCTGATGAGGTGAATAAAATTATGGGTCATCACTCAAATGAAATTGAAAAATTATTAGGCTATGTTGCAAAATCTGAAGTTATTCATAAAGATGATATGGTGGAAATTTAAATGATTAAATATATGAATTTAATTGGAAAAAAAGCTCACAAAGCTAGTGAGTATAAAGTTACAACTGAAGTAAAAAATAAAGTCTTAAATGATTACGCAAAATTAATTAAGAATGAAAAAAAATTTATTATTAATCAAAATTCAAAAGATATTAATTACGCAAGAAAAAGAGGGTTAAAAGAGAATTTAATCAAAAGACTTCGTTTAAATGAAAATAAATTGGATGGAATTATAAATTCTATTTTAAAAATAGCTAAATTAAGGGATCCTATTGACAACACTTTAGACAAATGGAAAAGACCAAATGGTTTAAGTATAAAAAGAGTATCAATACCAATTGGAGTTATTGGTGTCATTTATGAAAGTAGACCTAATGTAACTTCAGATGTTGCTAGTCTTTGTTTTAAATCTGGAAATGTAGTGATTTTGAAAGGAGGCTCTGAGGCCATAAATTCAAATAAAGCTTTAGCTAAGTTGTTTAGAAAAGCACTTAAAAAAAATAAAGTTGATGAAAACTTTATTCAATTTATCGACTCAAAACAAAGAAAACTAGTAGATATAATGCTTTCTAAAATGAAAAATTATATCGATGTCATCATACCTCGTGGTGGAAAAAATTTAGTTAAAAAAGTTTTAGAATTATCCAAAATACCTATAATTGGGCACTTAGAGGGACTTTGTCATACTTATATAGATAAAGATGCAGAATTAAAAATGGCTAAAGAAGTTGTTTATAACGCTAAATTAAGAAATACAAGTATTTGTGGTGCGACTGAAACTATTCTTATTCATAAAAATATAGTCAAAAAATTTAGCAACCCTATTTTGCAGGCACTTGAAAATAATGGTTGTAAAATAATTGGTGATAAAGTTTTGAAGAGTTATTACAAAGGTCGAGTATATCCTGCAAAAGAAAAAGATTGGTCAACTGAATATTTGGCATCAGTTGTATCTGTAAAAGTTGTTAAAAATTCTGAAGAGGCAATAAAGCATATAAATAAATATGGCACTATGCACACTGACTCCATCATTACAAAAAATAAAAAAACAGCAAAATACTTCTTAAAAAATGTTAAAAGCTCAATTGCAATGCATAATACCTCAACTCAATTTGCTGATGGCGGTGAATTTGGATTTGGTGGAGAAGTTGGAATTTCTACTAATACGCTCCCACCAAGAGGTCCTGTAGGTTTAAATCAATTGGTTTCATATAAATATGAAATCACTAGTAATGGTAAAATAAGAAATTAAATTGGATAAAAAAAAAATAAAAATTGGTGTATTAGGTGGATCGTTTGATCCTGCTCATAAAGGACATTTGGCAATTTCTAAGGAAGCAAAAAAAAGATTTAAACTCAAAAAAGTTATTTGGGCGATTACAAAAAAAAATCCATTTAAAATAGAGAGTAAGACATCTGTTGCTAACAGAATTAAATATTGTAAAAAAATTATAAGTGCAAATTCATTTATTAAAGTTAAATTTTATGAAAAAATTATTAAATCAAATAAAACTTTTAATTTAATCAATCATTTAACAAAAGATAAAAGCATTGAAATTTATTTTTTAATGGGTGCCGACAACCTTATTAATTTTCATAAATGGTATAAATCTAAATTAATTTCACAAAAATGTAACATCCTAGTTTTTGATAGATATGGGTATAAAAAAAATTCTTTAAAATCAAAGACATTTAAGCAACTTAGTAAGACCAATCTAGAGTTTATTGAATTTAATAAAGTCAACATTTCATCTTCTCAATTAAGAAAAATTTGATAATCTAAATTCAATTAATGGACAAAATTTCAGACTTAAAAGAAATTGTAATCAACACACTAGATCTAAATAAAGCTCAAGACATTGTAACTATTGATCTTAAAGACAAAAGTTCTATGGCTGATTACATGATCATAGCAAGTGGAACATCATCTAGACATATTCAATCTTTATCAGAACAAGTTTTAGAAAAACTTAAAAATAACGGTGTAAAAGACTCAAAAATTGAGGGTAAAGAAAGTGGAGAATGGAAACTAGTTGATGGGATAGATTTGATTGTTCATATTTTTCATCCAGAAAAAAGAAAATTTTATGAATTAGAAAAAATTTGGTCAGAGCTAATTCCAAAAGAAAAAGTGATGATATGAAAAAAATTAATTTTTTATTATTAATTTTTTTTTCTGTTTTTTATTTAAATAAAACAGTTAATTCAGCTGAAATTGATATTTATAAAAAAATTGATCTCTTCGGTGAGGTGCTAGAAAAAATTAATAAAGAATATGTTGATGAGTTCAATCAATCTGAGAGTATGGACTCTGCTATAAATGGACTTTTACAATCCTTAGATCCTTATTCATCCTACATGTCTCCTAAAATTTTTGACGAAATGCAAACAGAAACCAGTGGAGAATTTGGTGGACTAGGAATTGAAGTTAGCATGGAGGCTGGTGTGGTAAAGGTAATTTCACCAATAGATGATACACCTGCATCTAGGGCTGGATTAAAAGCTGGTGATTACATAGTCAAAATAAATGATGTCCAGGTTCAAGGAAAATCATTAAGTGAAGCTGTTGATTTAATGAGAGGACCTGTAGGTTCTGGAATAGAGTTAACAGTAAGACGAAGAGGTGAAAGAAAAGCGCTAAAATTTAATATCATAAGAGAAGTTATTCAGGTTCAATCTGTAAAATCAGAAATTATAGATGAAAATATTGGATACATCAGGCTTACTTCATTTAACGATAACAGTAGTGATCAAATAGAAAAACAAATTAAAAAACTTAAAAAAGATAAAAACTTAAATTCATTTATTTTAGATTTAAGAAATAATCCTGGAGGTCTTTTATCTCAAGCAATAAAGATATCAGATTTTTTTCTGGAAAATGGAGAGATAGTTTCAACAAAAAGCAGAAAAAAATCTGAAAATAGAAAATGGTTTGCAAAAAAAGGAGATATTACAGATGGAAAAACACTATTGGTTTTAATTAACTATGGTTCAGCGTCTGCATCTGAAATTGTTGCTGGAGCTTTAAAGGATCACAAAAGAGCAATCATCGTTGGTGAAAATAGCTTTGGTAAAGGTTCTGTCCAATCAATTATTCCTTTAAAAAATCGTGGTGCTATCAGATTAACTGTCGCAAAATATTATCTTCCTTCTGGAAAATCTATTTCTGAAGTAGGTGTTAGACCAGATATTGAAGTAAATGAAGAGGGTGATGATTTTAGAATAAAAACTGATACTGATAATCAATTAAACTACGCTATTAAGTTACTTAACGGATAATATGAACAAAAAATTTAAAGATTTACCACTGAGAAGTGGGGTCGGAATTGTGTTATTAAATAAAGAAAATAAAGTATTCGTAGCAAAAAGAATAGATAATCCTAAAAATTTTTGGCAAATGCCTCAGGGTGGTGTTGATGATGGAGAGGATAATTTAAAAGCTGCATTTAGAGAACTAGAGGAAGAAACAAGTATCAAAAGCGTAGAACTTATAAAAGAATTAGATGGTACATTAACCTATGATTTACCTGATAGATTACTAGGTATTATTTGGAAAGGTAAGTACAAAGGTCAGAAGCAAAAATGGTTTTTAATGCGATTTATTGGAAATGATGATGAAATAAATATTAATACATCTAATCCAGAATTTTTAGATTGGAAGTGGATTGACTTAGATTTAATTACTGATGTTGTTGTTGATTTTAAATATCATGTTTACAAAGAACTTAAAGAAAAAGTAAAAAAATTAATTTAGAGTTTTTAAAACTTCAACTTTTTGATCTGCTAAATATTTAGATTGATCGTTAATACCGGTTTTATTAGCCTCTTCTTCTGCCTGTTTAAGTAAATCTTGTTGCTTTGATTTATCCATATCAGCAAGATTAAAAATTGTACTTGTTAAAATAGATAGATTGTTATTTTTAAACTCAACAATTCCATCTTCAACATAGTAATTTTCATCACCTGATTTTGATAAAATCTTAATTATCCCAGGTTTCAAAAAGGAAATAATAGAAATATGATCCTTCAATATTCCCATCTCTCCTTCAAAAGCAGGGACCACAACTTCTGAAACATCATCTTTCACTAAAAAAGATTTTTCGGGATTTACTATTTCAACTTTAAACTCTTCGCTCATTAAGCAGCAGCTTCTTGTTCCATTTTCTTAGCTTTTTCTATAGCTTCTTCAATTGTTCCAACCATATAAAAAGCAGCTTCAGGTAAGTGATCATACTCGCCTTTGCAGATTGCATCAAAACCTTTGATCGTTGAGTCAAGATCAACAAGTTTTCCTGGAGAACCAGTAAATACTTCTGCAACAAAGAATGGTTGAGATAAAAATCTCTGGATTTTTCTAGCTCTTGCTACAACTAGTTTATCTTCCTCAGATAACTCGTCCATACCAAGAATAGCTATAATATCTTGTAATGATTTATATGATTGTAGTATTCTTTGAACATCTCTTGCTACTCTATAATGCTCATCTCCAACAATTCTTGGATCCAAAATTCTTGATGTAGAATCAAGTGGATCTACTGCAGGATAAATACCAATTTCTGCAATTTGTCTTGAAAGTACTGTCGTTGCATCCAAGTGAGCAAACGATGTGGCTGGAGCAGGGTCTGTTAAATCATCAGCAGGTACATAAATTGCTTGTACAGATGTAATTGACCCTTTGTTTGTAGTCGTAATTCTTTCTTGTAGGTTTCCCATGTCAGTAGCTAATGTCGGTTGATATCCAACAGCAGATGGAATTCTTCCTAACAAAGCTGAAACCTCTGATCCTGCCTGAGTAAACCTAAAAATATTATCTACGAAGAAAAGTACGTCCTGACCTTCTTGATCTCTAAAATATTCAGCAACGGTTAATCCTGTAAGTGCAACTCTTGCTCTCGCTCCAGGAGGTTCATTCATCTGTCCATAAACTAGAGCAGCTTTTGAGCCAGTTCCTTCTTTTTTAATTACCCCAGATTCAATCATTTCATGATAAAGATCATTTCCTTCTCTAGTTCTCTCTCCAACTCCTGCAAAAACTGAAAAACCACCGTGAGCTTTTGCGACGTTATTAATTAATTCCATGATTAAAACTGTTTTTCCTACTCCCGCTCCACCAAATAATCCAATCTTTCCACCTTTTGCGTAAGGTGCAAGCAAATCAATTACTTTAATACCTGTTACAAGTATTTCAGTTTCTGTTGATTGGTCATTAAATTCAGGTGCAGCTCTATGAATTGGCCAACTCTCTTTAGTGTTAACCTCACCTCTTTCGTCAATAGGTTCACCAATTACATTTATAATCCTTCCAAGTGTTTCAGGTCCAACTGGAACTTGAATAGGAGCATTGGTATTAATAACTTCATCACCTCTTTTTAGTCCTTCAGTAGCATCCATAGCAATTGTTCTAACAGTAGTTTCACCTAAGTGTTGTGCTACCTCTAAAACTAACCTGTTATCACCGTTTTTACATTCCAATGCTGTTAAAATTTCTGGTAGTTCGCCATCAAATTTTACGTCTACTACCGCTCCAATAACTTGTGTGATTATTCCTTTGCTCATAATTATAAACTTTCTGCTCCTGATATGATTTCTATTAGTTCTTTAGTAATTGCTGCCTGACGACTTCTATTATATTCGATAGTAAGTTTGTCAACCATTTCACCTGCGTTTCGGGTTGCATTATCCATTGCACTCATTCTAGACCCTTGCTCGCTAGCTGAATTCTCTAACATTGCTTTAAATATTTGCGTAGAAATATTCTTTGGCAATAAATTGCTTAAAATTTCATCTTCATCTGGTTCAAATTCGTAACTTTCTTCTGAAATACCGTCTTCTTCTTTATTATTTAAAGGAATTATTTGCTGTGCTTGAGGAATTTGAGTGATTACATTTTTAAATTGGTTATAAAAAATTGTACAAACATCAAATTCACCTGCTTCGAATTTTTCAATTACTATTTTTCCAACTTTATCAGCATCAAAATAATTTGCATTTTTAGACTCTTTAAAAGAAATATTTTCAATTATTTTATCACCATAAACTCTTTTTAATTGATCATTACCCTTTGAGCCTACTGTAATAATTTTAAGTTCTTTACCTTCATCTAAAATTTTTGCAAAATAACTTTTAGCTTTTTTAATAATATTAGAATTAAATCCACCACATAAACCTCTATCAGAAGTCATCACTACACAAAGATGATTTTTTTCCTGACCAGTACCTGACAATAACTTTGGTGCATTTTCTTTATCAGATATACCATTTGATAAATTCAAAATAACATTATTCATTTTTTCAGAATAAGGCCTTCCCTTCTCAGCACTTTCTTGAGCTCTCCTTAATTTAGCTGCGGCAACCATTTTCATAGCTTTAGTAATTTTTTGTGTAGACTTTACACTAGCTATTCTTTTTTTTAGGTCGTCTAAACTTGCCATAAATTATTAAGACTTAAAATTTCCTTTTAATTGAGTGATTACTTCAACAAGTAATTTTTCTTTATCTTCCTCAAGTTTTCCTGAACTTAAAATTGACTCTATAATTTCAGGCTTATCTGATTTACATTTTTCAATAATCTTGCTCTCAAATTCAGCAACATCTTTTAAATCAATATCATCCAGATAACCTTTTACTCCACAAAATACTGAAATAACTTGTTCTGCAACAGTCATTGGTGAATATTGTTTTTGTTTTAAAAGTTCAGTTAGTTTAGAGCCTCTATTCAAAAGTTGCTGAGTAGATGCATCTAAATCAGACCCAAATTGAGCAAAAGCTGCCATTTCTCTGTATTGTGCCAGCTCTAATTTCATTGAACCAGAAACTTTTTTCATTGCTTTTGTTTGAGCTGACGAACCAACCCTAGACACTGATAAACCTACGTTAATTGCAGGTCTTATACCTTGGTTGAATAGTTCTGTTTCAAGGAAAATTTGTCCGTCTGTAATTGAAATAACGTTAGTTGGAATGAACGCAGATACGTCTCCACCTTGTGTTTCAATAATTGGCAGTGCTGTAAGTGACCCACCACCATGTTCATCACTTAATTTCGCTGCTCTTTCAAGTAATCTACTATGAAGATAAAATACATCTCCAGGATAAGCCTCACGTCCCGGGGGTCTTCTTAATAGCAACGACATTTGTCTATAAGCAACTGCTTGTTTAGACAAATCATCATAAATTATTAACGCATGCATTCCATTATCTCTAAAATACTCACCCATAGCACAACCTGTGTATGGTGCTAAAAATTGTAAAGGAGCAGAGTCAGATGCAGTAGCAGCAACGATTGTTGTGTACTCCATAGCTCCAGCTTCTTCTAATGTTTTTTGAATTTGTCTTACTGTTGATCTTTTTTGTCCAACTGCAACGTATATACAATACAGTTTTTGTTTTTCATCACCAGATTCATTGATTTTTTTTTGATTAATAATTGCATCTACTGCAACTGCTGTTTTACCAGTTTGTCTATCACCAATAATTAATTCCCTTTGCCCTCTTCCAATCGGGACTAGACTATCAATTGATTTAAGACCAGTTTGCATTGGTTCACTTACTGATTGTCTTGGAATAATACCAGGAGCTTTTACTTCAACTCTACTTTTTTTAATTCCTTTATCTAATGCTCCTTTTCCATCGATAGGATTTCCTAAACCATCCACTACTCTTCCTAACAATTCTTTTCCAACTGGAGTATCAACAATATTACCAGTTCTTTTTACTACATCCCCTTCTTTAACATTTCTGTCATCACCAAAAATTACGACACCGACGTTTTCACTTTCTAAGTTTAGAGCCATACCTTTTGAACCATCTGCAAACTCTACCATTTCACCAGCTTGAACATTATCCAAGCCATAAATCCTTGCAATACCGTCTCCAACTGATAAAACTTGACCAACTTCTGTGACTTCTGCTTTATCACCAAAATTTTTAATTTGTTCTTTTAATATTTTTGTAACTTCTGAAGGATTTATTTCCATTTATGCCTCTATCATTCTATTTTCGATTTGTTGTAATTTATTTTTAATTGAGGTATCGACCATAGTACTTCCTACTTGTACTACCAAACCTCCTATTAAACTTTCGTCATGTTTGTAGTTTAATTTTATTTTTGAACTAAAATTTTTTGTTAACTCCTCTGTAATTTTTTTAATTTCTTCATTAGATAATTCTTTTGCTGATTTTAATTCTGCCTTAAGTTCACCTCTTTTTCTTGAACAAATTTCAATAAAGCTTTTGAGAATACGCTCAATAAAAAAGAAGCGTCTTTTTTGAATTAAGAAACTTAAAAAATTTTTAAATAAAGGCTCAAATTTATTATTTTCAGAGATTATATTAACTACTTTTAGTAAATCTTCTTGGCTTGTAGTTGGATCTTTAATCAAATTAGAAAAATCTTCACTTTGATCAATTAAATTAAGAATAGATGAAGACTGACCTTCGATCTGACTTAAAAGATTGTTTTCCTCTGAAAGTTCAAAAAGCGCAAGAGAGTACCTTTCAGCTGAAGTTATTGAAAATCCGGTGTCTTTACTCAACTTGGTTCCTCTATAATGTTGAAGATTATTTAAAAATCACGCCCTAAATAGCATATGACCCTTATGTCTTCAAGTAGCGGATTCGTAAAAAAGGCCTCTTTTTTGCGGTTAATTGAAGTTAATTGGGTCAACATCAACTGAAAGTTTTATTCCAGAAGAAAATTTATATTTTGGAATAATTTTTGCAAGAGAACTTTGTAGTTTCATAGATTTTAAGCCCCTTATTAAAAATCTAATTCTAAATTTTCTCTTTAATCTAAACAATGGAGCATTCACTGGCCCTAATACTTTTCCTTCTATTTTGTTTTCAATAAAATTTTTAAAATTAATAGCTTCTTTTTCTAATTTATTTTCATTGTCTCCTGTTAATATTAAAGAAATAAATCTTTGAAATGGTGGTAGTCTATTTTTTTTCCTTATCTCCAGTTCTCTCTCTAAAAAAATATCTGGATTTTTACTTGTAATTTCTGAAATCATCTTAGTATTATTTTCATAGGTCTGAAAATATACGGTTGCTGGCTTTCCTGTTCTTCCTGCACGTCCTGAAAGTTGATGATAAAGCTGTAAATTTTTTTCTGCACCTCTTAAATCATGTCCTTGAGATGAAAGATCAATATCAACAACTACAATGCAATTTAAGCTTGGAAAATGAAAACCTTTTGAAATTAATTGAGTTCCAACTAAAATATGTGTTTCATTATTAATAATTTTATCTATTTTTTCTTTAGAATCTTTTTTATTCATTGTGTCACTTGAAAAGATCTCTATTTTTTTACCAGGAAATTTTCTTTTTACTTCTTCTGAAATTCTCTCAACACCAGGACCACTAAAAATAAATTCACAATTGCCTTCTTTTGTACAGTTCCTTTCAAGATCAGATTTATATCCACAATAATGACACAATAGGTTATTTTTATTTTTATGATAAACTAAATTGATACTACAATTTGGACATGTAAAACTTGTAAAACACTTATTACATAAAGCATTTGGAGAAAATCCTCTTCTGTTTAAAAAAAACAAAACTTGATCTTTTTTTTCCAAATGTAAATTAACTTTTTCAATAATTTTATTTGATAACCATGATTGTTTTTCAAGTTTTGTATTATTCAATTTAATAATTTCATAATTGGGTAATGCTGCGTTTTGATATCTTTCATTTAATCTAGAAACTTCATATTTCCCTTTTTTAATATTTTCAAAAGTTTCTATGGACGGGACAGCGGTAATCAAATTGATTGGAATATTTTCGAAAGATGCTCTGGAAATTGCCATATCACGAGCATTGTAGGTTATACCTTCGTCTTGTTTAAATGATTGATCATGTTCTTCATCAACTATTATAATTCCTAATTTTTTAAATGGTAAAAATAGTGAAGACCTTGCTCCAATAATTATTTTTATTTTACCGTTAGAAATGCCACTCCAAATTAATTCTTTCTTTTTTTTTGAAATACCAGAATGCCAAACTGCAGGTTTAAAACCAAAATATTCTAAAAATTTTTGTTCAAACTGACTGGTGAGACCTATTTCTGGTAATAAAATTAATCCTTGAAAACCCTTAGCTATCAGTGGTTTTAACGCTTCAAAATAAACTAAAGTTTTTCCTGATCCAGTCGTACCTTGTAAAACATGAACTCTAAATTTTTTATTTGAAGCGTTCATTTTTTTTAGAGATTTATTTTGATCACTAGATAGCTTGATTAAGGTTTGCTTAATTTTGCTATCAAATATTTGATAAAGTTGAGTTTCTTTGTTCTCTATCGCATTACTAGTTAATAGTACTAACCTTAAAGCCATGCCCTTTGGGATAAGATTATATTCTGCAAACCAATTTAAAAAATTTATTGTATTTTTTTTTAATGGAGTAACGTCTAATTTCTTGATTATATTTTTAGTCTTAAAATTTTTATTATTATTTTTTTCAAATTCGTCCCAAACAACACCGGTAATTTTTGATTTTCCAAAAGGTACCATTACATAATCACCAACTTTAAGTTTTAAACTACTTTCATAAGTGAATGGATGATTAAAAATATTTGGTACAAGAATCGGATATTTCATATTTTTATAATATGAAATAAAATTAAGAGTGTATTGCTCTTTTATCTACTGATAAAGCAGCTTCTTTAACTGCTTCAGAAAATGTTGGATGAGCATGACAAGTTCGGGCGATATCTTCTGCACTTGCACCAAATTCCATTGCAACACCAATCTCTGCAATTAATTCTCCTGCATGTGGTCCGATTATATGTGCGCCTAATACTTTATCTGTTTGCTCATCAGCTAAAATCTTAACAAAACCTTCCGCATCATCTATGGCCTTAGCTCTTGAATTAGCCATAAACGAAAATTTCCCTACTTTATATTTTTTATTTAATTCTTTTAATTGTTCCTCAGTTTTACCGATTGATGCTACTTCTGGTGTTGTATAAACTACTCCTGGGATTGTATCATAATTTACATGTCCAGATTGACCAACTATGTTTTCTGCAACTGCTATACCTTCATCCTCTGCTTTATGTGCAAGCATTGGACCAACAATTACATCGCCTATTGCATAAATATTTTCAACGTTAGTCTTAAAAATTTTATCAGTTTTAATTCTATTTCTTTCATCAAGATCTACTCCTACAGACTCTAGGTTCAAACCATCTGTATTAGGTTTTCTACCAACAGAAATCAAAACAACATCACACTCAAAATTATTTTTATTACCGTCTTTATCTACTGTTGAAACCACTGCACCAGCTGCATTTTTTTTAATTGTTTCAACTTTATTTTGCATATTAAATTTCATTCCCTGTTTTTTTAATATTTTCATAAATTCTGATGAGATTTCTTTATCCATTCCAGGTGTAATATGATCTAAAAATTCAACAACTTGCACCTCTGCTCCAAGTCTTGACCATACAGATCCCATCTCCAATCCTATATAGCCTCCTCCTACTACAACCATTTTCTTAGGTACCTTTTCTAACTTTAAAGCACCTGTTGATGAGACAATTGTTTTCTCATCTATTTCTATTCCTGGTAATGAAACTGGAACTGATCCTGTTGCAATAACTGTTTTTTCTGTATGGATGATGGTTTCTTTATTTTTATCATCCTTTATTAAAATTTCATTTTTAGATTTAAAACTTCCATGTCCTTTAAAATAAGTAACTTTGTTTTTTTTCAAAAGAAACTCAACACCTTTTGTAAGAACGGTTACAGCTTTATCTTTGCTTTTCATCATTTTGTCTAAATTTAATTTTACTTCACCAACTTCAATACCTTTGTTTGCTAAACTTTTTACTTTATGAAATTCTTCAGACAGATTAAGTAGGCTTTTTGATGGGATGCAACCAACATTTAAACAAGTACCTCCCAAAGACCCTCTAGACTCTATACATGCAGTTTTTAATCCTAATTGAGCAAGTCTGATTGCGCACACATAACCACCCGGTCCACCTCCAATAACTACAGCTTGAAATTTTTCTGACATTTAAATATCTAAAAACAACCTTCTAGGGTCTTCTAAGTTTTCTTTAATCATTTTAAGGAAAGATACAGATTCTTTTCCATCAATAATTCTGTGATCATATGATAACGCTAAATACATAATTGGTCTTATTTTGATTTCACCGTCTACAACAACAGGTCTTTCCACTATATTATGCATGCCCAACACTCCAGATTGAGGTAAATTTAATATTGGAGTTGAAAGCATAGACCCATACACGCCTCCATTACTTATTGTAAATGTTCCTCCCTGTAGATCTTCAATCGTTAGCTTTCCATCTCGTGCTTTTTCTGAAATTTCTTTAATATTTTTTTCAATATCAGCAAAGGATAATTCATCTGCATTTCTCAAAACTGGAACAACCAAACCCTTATCTGTTCCAACAGCAAAGCTAATATTGTAATAGTTTTTATAGACTATCTCATCTCCTTCTATTTCAGCATTCACCGCAGGGAAATTTTTTAAAGCAACCACACATGCTTTTACAAAGAAAGACATAAATCCTAATTTTATTCCATAACGAGACTGGAAATCCTCTTGATTTTCTTTCCTCATTTCCATCACACTGCTCATATCAACTTCGTTAAATGTTGTTAAAAGAGCAGCATTCTCTTGGGCTTGTTTTAATCTTTTTGCAATAGTCTGTCTCAATCTAGTCATCTTAATTCGTTCTTCTTCACCATATTGAATTTTTCTTTCAGATGGTTTTGGATTTGCACCCATCAAACTTATTAAATCTCCTTTTAAAACTCTCCCATCTTTTCCTGAACCTTGAATTGAATTAATATCGATATTATTTTCAGTTACTATTTTTCTCACTGCTGGAGACAAGGTTGGATTAACATTTCTTTTAGGAGCAACATCTTTTTTAACTTCCTCAGTTAAAACCAATGGTTTCTCTTTGGGTTCTTCCATATCTTGTTCTTCAAATACTTTTGGTTCTTTTTTATTTGTATCTAGTTTTATTACATTGCTCTCTACAGGAACTGTTTCATCTTGCTTGATTTCTTTTTGGGTTTTCGGTGCAGATTTAACTGCTCCACCTTGAGCTGACACAGAACCTAATAAAGCTCCTACTTCAACAACTGATCCATCTTGTGAATTTATCTCTGTTAATACACCGGAAATTGGAGATGGCACTTCTAAGTTTACTTTGTCTGTCTCAAGTTCTACAATTGGCTCATCTGCTTCGACTGTATCACCAGCGTTTTTTAACCATTTTGCAACAGTCGCTTCTGTTATACTTTCGCCAAGAACAGGGACTACTATTTTTTCACTCATTAAAATTAATCAAATACCTTGTTAATTATTTCTTGTTGTTGAGAATTATGCCTTTTGGCATATCCTGTTGCAGGAGTTGCGTCTGGGCTTCTTCCTATATAAGAAATTTTATTATTATTAGCCTTTAAAGTGTCTAATGTCCATTGGATATAATCTCTAACTGAAAACCAAGCACCCATATTTTTTGGTTCTTCTTGACACCAAAAGAATTCGGCATTTTCAGCATATGGTTTTAACTCCTTAACCAAAGCTTTTGCTGGAAAAGGATACAACTGTTCAATTCTATACATCACTACATCATCTCTTTTGAGGTTTTCTCTGGCGTCTAATAAATCGAAATATACTTTTCCAGAACAAAGAATTACTTTTCTAATTTTAGAACTTTCTTTAAGTTTAACAAATCCTTTAGACTTAGGATCGATAGCATGATCCCACAGTACTCTATGGAAAGTATTTTTTTTATTAAAATCTTCTAAATTTGAAACACAATATTTATTTCTTAATAATGATTTTGGTGTCATTATAATTAGTGGCTTTCTAAAACTCCTATGCATTTGTCTTCTTAAAGCATGAAAATAATTTGCTGGAGATGTACAGTTCATTACTTGCATATTATCGTTTGAACATAATTGTAAAAATCTTTCTAGCCTTGCTGATGAATGTTCTGGTCCTTGACCTTCATATCCGTGAGGTAACAACATTACTATACCAGATGCTCTATTCCATTTTCTCTCACCAGATGCAATAAATTGATCAATTACTACTTGAGCTCCATTAGCAAAGTCACCGAATTGTGCTTCCCAAAGAGTAAGTGTGTTTGGCTCTACTAAACTATAACCATATTCAAAACCTAAAACTGCAAGTTCAGATAAAAAACTATCTACTACTTCAAATTGCTTTTGATTTTTAGAAATATTATTAAGAGGAATATACCTAGAATTATCTATTTGATTTCTTAAAACAGAATGTCGTTGACTGAATGTTCCTCTTCCAGAGTCTTGACCTACAAGCCTAACTGGATATCCCTCTTCTAGCAAAGATCCAAAAGCTAAAGCTTCAGCTGAAGACCAATCGATCCCAGCACCTTTTTCGACACTTTCTTTTCTGGCATTAAATATTTTAGAGATAGTCTTGTGAATATTTTTTTCCTCAGAAATGCTATTTATTTTACCTGAGATTATTTTTAATTTATTTTCATCAAAACCTGTTATACCCCTCTTATCTTTACCTCTTTCAGGTTTATATCTTGACCATGTTCCCTCAAACCATTCAATTTTAGGTTTATAATCTTTTGCACTTTTGTATTGTTCATCAAGTAAATTTTTAAATGATTTAACATTTTGATTTAATAATTCTTCAGTTATAGATTTTTCGTTTACTAATTTATTTCCATAAATTTTGTAAACACTGGGATGAGATCTAATTTTTTTATACATTAAAGGTTGAGTAAATGAAGGTTCATCTCCCTCATTATGTCCAAATCTTCTATAACAAATTAAATCTACTACAACGTCTCTATTAAATTTTAATCGAAATTCTGTTGCTATTCTAGTTGCATAAACAACTGCTTCTGGATCATCACCATTAACATGAAGAATTGGAGCCTCTACCATTTTTGCAACATCAGATGGATAAGGTGAAGACCTCGCAAATCTTGGACTAGTAGTAAATCCTATTTGGTTATTAACAATAATATGAATTGTTCCTCCAGTGTTATGTCCTGGTAGTCCAGACATTGCAAAACATTCTGCTACAACTCCTTGGCCAGCAAAGGCTGCATCCCCATGAATAAGAATAGGTATAACTTTATTTCTTTCACGGTCTTTATGAAAAAATTGTTTGGCTCTTGTTTGACCTAAAACAACTGGGTTAACAGCTTCTAAATGAGAGGGATTATCTGTTAAACTTACATGTACTGAATTTCCATCAAATTCTCTATCAGACGACGCTCCAAGATGATATTTTACATCTCCAGCACTATCTTCAGAATCAGTACTAAACTCACCAGCAAACTCATTAAAAATTTTTTTGTAAGATTTTTGTAAAACGTTTGCTAAAACGTTAAGCCTTCCTCTATGAGACATACCTATTTTAACTTCTTTTATATTATTTTGACCACCAATTTTTATTATTTGTTCAAGAGCAGGTATTAAACTTTCACCACCATCTAAACCAAATCTTTTTGTTCCCACATACTTTGTAGCTAAAAATTTTTCAAATCCTTCTGCTTGTACCAATTTATTTAAAATTGCCTCTTTACCATTTTTTGTAAATTGAAGTGCATTTTTATCTTGCTCTATCCTGTCCCTAAACCACTTTCTTTCATCTGGGTTTGAAATATGCATGAACTCATAACCTATTTTTCCACAGTAGGTTTTCTTCATAAACTTAAGTATTTCTTTTATATTTGCATATTTACGATTGATTACCCCGTTTAGAAAAATTTTCTTATCGTAATTTTCTTTTTTAAAACCATAAAAATCTGGATGAAGCTCATCTAGATATTCTGACTCTCTCATTTCTAAAGGATCAAGATCTGCTAATAAATGTCCTCTTAGTCTATATGCTCTAATTAATGCTACAGCACTAATAGAATCTTTATTTGAGTCGGCAAGTAATTGAAAATTAAATTTTTCTGAAGTGTCTAATTTGACATTATCAAAATCATTTTTATCTTGTGCTTCTATTTTTTTTTGTAATTCATCAATATCAATCTTTTTTTTAGTAGGTCCCCATGATGGACCATTAATTTCTTTTGCTATAACATTTAATTCTTCACCAATTCCCTCAAAATAATTTGCCCAACTTTCTGGAAGATCAGCATCTTTATTTACAAACTTTAAATACATTTCTTCTATAAATGCACTATTAGATTTGTTTAAAAATGAAGTTTTTTCGAAATCAAGATTTTTTGATGAAGACATCTTTTTATTTAATATATCCCTCTAATATTTTTTTTCAATTAGACAGTTTATCAAATAAAGTTTTTCCAATAATTGATGGTGATTTGGCAACTGTAATACCACATTCTTCCATTTTTTTAATTTTATCTTCAGCTCCACCCTTGCCACCTGATATAATGGCACCAGCATGCCCCATTCTCCTTCCTGGAGGAGCGGTAATTCCAGCAATAAATCCAACTATTGGTTTTTTAATCTTATGATTTTTTACAAAGTCAGCCGCTTCTTCTTCAGCTGTTCCACCAATTTCACCAATCATTAAAATAGATTCTGTTTCAGAGTCATTTAAAAATAAATCTAAACAATCAATAAAATTTGTACCATTAATAGGATCACCACCAATACCAATACAAGTTGATTGACCAAGTCCATTTTCAGTTGTTTGGGCTACTGCTTCATATGTCAATGTTCCTGACCTTGATACAATTCCAACACTTCCTCTTTTATGAATACTTCCCGGCATAATCCCAATTTTACATTCATCTGGTGTTATTATTCCTGGACAATTAGGTCCAATTAATCTGCTTCTAGATCCACTTAATTTTTGTCTGACCTTAAGCATATCCTGAATTGGAATACCCTCTGTTATACAAACAATAAGTTCAACTGATGCATCAATAGCTTCAATGATTGCTGCTGCTGCAAATTTAGCAGGTACATAAATCATAGTTGCATCTGCTCCTACTTCATTTTTTGCCTCTAAAACGCTATTAAAAACTGGTCTGTCTAAATGTTTTTGTCCGCCTTTCTTTGGGGTAACTCCACCAACAAGATTGGTTCCATATTTTATGGCCTGCTCTGAATGAAATGTTCCATGTGAGCCAGTAAATCCCTGACAAATTACTTTAGTATTTTTATTTACCAAAACCGACATTTTATTTTATCGCCTCAACAATTTTCTTGGCAGCATCATCTAAATTTTCTGCAGAAATTAATTTTAATCCAGAATTATCAAGAATTTTTTTTCCTTCTTTAAAATTTGTGCCTGCTAATCTTACAACCAAAGGTACACTAATATTAATTTCTTTAGCTGCATCAACTACTCCTTGGGCAAGAACATCACATCTCATTATTCCTCCAAAAATATTAATTAAAATACCTTTAACATTTTTATCTGAGAGAATTATCTTTAATGCAGCAGATACTTTTTCTTTGGATGCACCACCGCCTACATCTAAAAAATTTGCTGGCTCTTTACCATACAATTTAATTATATCCATTGTTGCCATCGCCAATCCTGCCCCATTCACCATACAGCCAATACTTCCATCTAGCTTGATATATGCAAGATCATGCTTGCTAGCTTCTATCTCTGTAGAATCTTCCTCATTTAAATCTCTTAGTTCAACAATTTCTGGATGTCTAAATAATGCATTTGAGTCAAAATTAACTTTTGCATCTAAACAAACAATTTTTTCCTCTTTTGTCAAAATCAATGGATTTACTTCAACCATGTTTGCATCTGTGCTGACAAACATTTTATATATTGATTTAATTAATGTTATTGCTTGTTTTTTTGCTTCTTCATTTAAATTAAAAATTTTAACTATCTTCTCACAATCTGAGTCAGAAATTTCATCACCCATATCAACTTTTGTAGTTATAATTTTTTCAGGTGAACTGCTAGCAACCTCTTCAATATCCATTCCACCTTGATCACTTGATATAAATGCAATTTTAGAACTTGCCCTATCAACCAGGCACGATAAGTAAAATTCTTTATCTATATTTGATGATTCTTCTACGTATAATCTTTTTACCTCTCTACCTTCAGGGCCAGTTTGATGAGTAACTAGTTTTTTTCCAAGTAATTCTTTAGCTGCTACCGTTAGTTCCTCAATAGAGTTTAAAATTTTAACACCACCAGCCTTTCCTCTACCACCCGCATGAATTTGTGCTTTAAGAACATATTTCTCAGTTTTAAGTGCTTTTGCTTTTTGAATAAGTTCATCAACATTAAGCGCAAATACTCCTTCAGGAACTACAGCTCCATATTTTTTCAATATTTGTTTGGCTTGATGCTCGTGAATATTCATTATTATTTAGATAAATCAGGATCTATTTTAGATGCAGCTTCCCATAAAGCTTTTACAGCATCTATTGAATGCATAAATTCTTTTTTTTCTTTTTCATCTAAATCAATCTCTTCAATTTTTTCTACACCATTTTTTCCAATGACAACAGGAACACCTGCATAAACATTTTTCACACCATATTCTCCATTTAATTGTACAGCGCAGGGTAATAATTTTTTCTGATCATTCAAATATGCTTCTGCCATTTGAACACCTGAAGCTGCTGGTGCATAAAAGGCTGATCCTTTTTCTAAATATTTAACTATTTCAGCACCGCCATCTCTTGTTCTTTGATTAATTTCCTCAACCCTTTCTGATGAAATCTTTCCATCCTTTACAAGATCTAACAAAGGTTTACCTGAAATTTTTGTAAATCTTGGCATAGGGACCATGGTGTCACCATGACCACCCATAACCATTGCCTCAATTTCTCTTACAGGCACATTTAGTTCTAATGATAAAAATAATTTAAATCTCGAACTATCTAAAATACCTGCCATACCAACTACTTTATTTGATGGCAAACCTGAAAATTTTTGAAATGCCATAACCATAACATCTAAAGGATTGGTGATACAGATCACAAAAGCATTAGGAGCATTTTTTTTTACACCTTCAGCAACTTGTTTAATGATTTTTAAATTTATTCCAAGGAGATCATCTCGACTCATGCCAGGCTTTCTTGGAACGCCAGCTGTAATTATAATTACATCTGAATCTTTTATGCTTTCATAGTTATCAGTTCCTGAAAACCTAACATTGAAACCATCTACAGATGAAGATTGTGCAATATCTAATGCTTTACCTTTTGCAATACCACTAGCTACATCAAATAAAACCACTTCATTTACTAATTCTTTTGTTCCTATCAAATGTGCAAGAGTTCCACCTATTTGGCCTGCACCAATTAAAGATATTTTTGTCATCTATTTCCTTTATTTCATTGTTGGCATAACAAATTCCGCATTTGATCGGACACCTGAAGGCCATCTAGATGTTACTGTTTTAAGTTTAGTGTAAAATTTTATTCCTTCCATACCATGCATTCCACTATCTCCAAACAAAGATCTTTTCCAACCACCAAAACTATGAAATGCCATTGGAACTGGGATCGGCACGTTAATACCAACCATACCTACTTGAATTTTGCTTGCAAAAGTTCTGCCTGCATCACCGTCTCTTGTATAAATACTAACTCCATTTCCGTACTCATGGTCGTTAATTAATTTTGCAGCTTCCTCAAAAGTTTTCACTCGAATAACTGATAAAACTGGACCGAATATTTCTTCTTTATAAATTCTCATATCCTTATTTACATGATCAAATAAACATCCACCAATATAGAAACCATTTTCATAACCTTGAAGTTTTAAACCTCTACCATCAACCACTAGCTTTGCACCCTCCTTAACACCTAAATCAACATAATTTGTAACTTTTTCTAAATGTTCTTTTGTAACTAAAGGTCCCATTTCTGAAGTTTTATCCATTCCAGGACCCACTTTTAACGCCTCAGCTTTTTTTGATAATCTTGATACAAGCTCATCTCCAATATCTCCAACTGCAACAGCAACTGATTGAGCCATACATCTTTCACCAGCTGAACCATAAGCAGCGCCCATTAATCCATTTACAGCACCATCCAAATCACAATCTGGCATAACAACTAAATGATTTTTTGCTCCACCTAAAGCTTGAACTCTCTTTTCATTTTTAGCTGAATTTTCATAAATATATTTTGCAATAGGAGTAGATCCAACAAAACTAACAGCTTTAATATCTTTATTTTCTAAAATTGCATCTACAGCTTCTTTGTCACCATTTATTACATTAAACACTCCATCTGGAAGACCAGCCTTAGATAGAAGTTCAGCCAATCTTAGACCACAAGATGGGTCTTTTTCTGATGGTTTAAGAATAAAAGTATTTCCACATGCTATTGCTATTGGAAACATCCACATTGGAACCATTGCTGGAAAGTTAAAAGGTGTGATACCTGCAACAACTCCTAAAGGTTGTCTCATTGACCAACTATCAACATTAGTGCCAACATTTTCGGAAAACTCACCTTTTAATAAATGTGGAATTCCGCAAGCAAATTCCACTACTTCAAGTCCTCTAGTTAAAGAACCTCTTGCATCTTCATAAACCTTTCCATGCTCTGAAACTATTAACTTGGTTAATTCATCAGAGTTTTTTTCAATTAATTCTTTAAATTTAAATATTATTCTAGCTCTTTGTAGAGCAGGTTTTAAAGACCAAGTTTCAAATGCTTTTTTTGCTACCTCAACAGCACTGTCTAAATCAGATCTTGAAGCAAGTCTTACCTCAGACTCTTGTTCACCAGTTGCTGGATTGAAAACTTTTCCCTTTTTATCTGAAGATCCCGGAATTATTTTACCGTTTACGAAGTGTTCTATTAATTTCATGAATACGGTGTTTTAGATCAAAAATATCAAATAGTCTATTTAAACATTAGCCGTTGCTAACATTTTTTTTATTTCAGCTATAGCTTTTGCTGGATTCAAGCCTTTAGGACATGCATTTGTACAATTTAAAATAGTATGACATCTGTATAATTTTAATTCATCAGCAACTTTTTTTAATCTTGCTTTTCGCTCCTCATCTCTACTATCAATAATCCATCTATATGCTTGTAACAAAACTGCTGGACCTAAATATTTGTCACCATTCCACCAATAACTTGGGCAAGAAGTAGAGCAACAAGCACACATAATACATTCATAAGCACCATCTAGTTTTGCTCTGTCTTCTTTGGATTGATAAATTTCTGTAGTTTCTTTTGTTGAATTATTTTTTAACCATGGTTCAATTGATTGATACTGTTTGTACAATCCATCCAAATCACCAATTAAATCTTTTTTAACTTTTAAATGAGGTAATGGATAAATATCAATATCTCCCTCAATTTCAGCATGTGGAGTGGTGCAAGCAAGGCCATTTTTACCACCCATATTCATTGCACACGAACCACATACACCATGAGCACAAGATCTTCTGTATGTTATAGTTGAGTCGATTTCATTTTTAATTTTATTTAAAATATCTAAGACCTTTGAAGGACAATTATCCATGTCAACTTCATAAGTGTCTATCCTAGGACCTTCATCTGTGGATGGATCCCATCTATAAATATTTACTTTTCTTAAATTTTTTGATCCTGTTTTGTCCTTAAAGTATTTACCTTTTTTAATTTCAGAATTCTTAGGTAAACTCAATTGAACCATTAATATACCCGTTCTTGAGGTGGAAAATATTGCACTTCATTAGTTAAAGTTGATTGATGGACAGGTCTATAACTAATCTTTGTATTTTTACCATCACACCATGCAAGTGTATGTTGCATAAATTTTTCATCATCTCTTTTTGGGTAATCTTCTCTTGCGTGAGCTCCTCTACTTTCTTTTCTGTGATATGCTGAGTCTACAGTTGCTACCGCTTGTCTAATTAAATTATCAAATTCTAAGGTTTCTACTAAATCAGTGTTAAATACTAAAGATTTATCCTTTACAGAAATGGAGTCCATTCCATCGTAAGTTTTGCCTATCTCATCAACCCCTTGTTTAAGATTTTTTTCTGTTCTAAATACTGCACATTTAGATTGCATTGTTTTCTGCATCGAGAGTCTTAACTCTGCAGTACTATTATCCCCTTGAGCATTTCTAAGTTTATCAAATCTATCCAAACACTTTTGAGTTTCAGTTTCTGGTATTTCTTCATGTGGTGTTCCGGGTTTTACTAGTTCAGCTGCTCTTTTTGCAGCTGCTCTTCCAAATACTACTAAATCAATTAATGAATTAGAACCAAGTCTGTTTGCTCCATGAACAGAAACACATGCTGCTTCACCTATAGCCATTAAACCAGGAACTGTTTTTTCAGAACCATTCATTGTTAGCACTTCTGCTTTATAATTTGTTGGAATACCTCCCATGTTATAGTGAACTGTAGGAACTACAGGTATAGGATCTTTGGTAACATCAACATTTGCAAACAATCTTGCAGCTTCAGTGATACCTGGTAATCGATTTTCAATTACACTTTTGTCTAAATGACTTAAATGTAAATGAACATGATCTTGATCGTTACCTACACCTCTTCCTTCATTAATTTCTATAGACATTGATCGACTGACAACATCTCTTGACGCTAAATCTTTTGCATTTGGCGCGTACCTTTCCATAAATCTCTCACCTTTTGAATTTACTAAATAGCCACCTTCACCTCTTACACCTTCTGATATAAGTGTTCCATGTCCATAAATACCTGTTGGATGAAATTGTACAAATTCCATATCTTGCAAAGGTAGTCCTGCTCTCAAGACCATGGCATTACCATCACCTGTACAAGTATGAGCTGATGTAGCAGAGTAGTATACCTTACCATATCCTCCAGTTGCAATAATTACAGTATGCGCTCTAAATCTATGAATTGTACCATCATTAAGATTCCATGCTATTAATCCTTTGCACTCTCCATCTTTCATTAATAAATCTAAAGCAAAATATTCAATAAAAAATTCTGTGTTATGTTTTAAAGCTTGTCCATATAAAGTATGTAATATTGCATGCCCTGTTCTATCTGCAGCTGCACAAGTTCTTTGAACAATTCCATTTCCATAATTTTTGGTCATACCACCAAATGGTCTTTGATAAATTTTCCCCTCTTCTGTTCGACTAAAAGGAACACCATACTTTTCCAATTCCAAGACTGCTTTGGGCGCTTCTTTACATAAATATTCAATACTATCTTGATCTCCTAACCAGTCTGCACCTTTTACAGTGTCATACATATGCCATCTCCAATCATCTTCCCCCATATTTCCTAGGGCTGCTGATATTCCACCCTGTGCAGCAGACGTATGACTTCTTGTGGGAAATACTTTTGAGATACACGCTGTTTTTAAACCAGCTTCACTTAATCCCACAGCTGCTCTTAATCCTGAGCCACCTGCTCCAAGTACAACAACATCGTACTCATGATCTATGATATTATAGGCTTTCATGTATTTAAGTTAAAAATAACAATTATTGTTAAAATTGGAATTGTTATAGCAAAAAAATTTAAGATTTTGTTTGCGGCATTTTTGATTTTCGTGTCTTTTATATAGTCCTCAAAAACCTCACTAATACTTAATGCTGAAAAAAAATAAATAAATACCAGAAACAGTCCCATTAAAAATTTAGATGGTTGAGATGTCAAAAAACCAACTATTTCTTGATAACTTTTATCATAAATATTTACTAAACTTAAAATAAACCAAAGCATTAGAGGTAACAAAATTAAAGAGCTAAATTTTAAAAACAACCATTTTTTTGTAACCGGTAGCATTAAATGACTCCTCTTCCAAAAATATAAACTAATATAGTTAAAAAAATTGAACCGAAAATAACAAGCAAACCTGTGATTTTAGTTGTTTGTAACTCAAAGCCATAACCTAAATCCATAATTAAATGTCTAATCTCACTTAACATTTGAAAACTAAAAGACCAAGTTATTCCAATTAGTATAAATTTCCCTAAAAAAGATTCTAAAAAAATTTTTATTGTTTGATATTCACTCTCTCCTAAAAGCATAAAAGCAAACCAAATACAAATTAAAGTTATTGCAAAAAAATTAATTATCCCTGTAATTCTATGTGAAATGGATACTAAAGAAGAAATATGCCATTTATAAATTTGTATATGTGGTGATAAAGGTCTATTTTCCATTTTATTATTTTGATTTAATTATTGTTTCTGCGATTTCAACAGAATTAAGTGCAGCACCTCTTAATAAATTATCTGAAACAATCCATAAATTAAGAGAATTTTTTTTAGTTTTATCCTCTCTAATTCTAGATATGTAAGTCTCATCATTTCCAGCTGCCTCAAAAGGAGTGCTATAACCTCCATTTTCTCTTTTATCAATAACCTGACAGCCTTCTGCATTACTTAAAGATTCTCTAACATCATCTAAATTAAAAGATTTCTCAAACTCTATATTAACAGACTCAGAGTGTGATACTAGCACAGGAATTCGAACACATGTTGCTGTAAGTTCAATTGTTTCATCTAATATTTTTTTTGTTTCATTTGTCATTTTTAATTCTTCTTTTGTATATCCATCATCAGAGAAAACATCGATATGTGGAATAACATTAAAAGCAATTTGTTTGGTAAAGTTTTTGGACTCTATTTTTTTTCCATCTAAATATTTTTTAGTTTGCTCAATTAATTCATCCATTGGACTTTTTCCACCACCTGAAACAGATTGATAAGTTGAAACTACAACTCTTTTAATTTTATATAAATCATGAAGGGGTTTAAGAGCAATGACAAGTTGTGCTGTCGAGCAGTTTGGGTTTGCAATAATATTTTTATTCATTTTTTTTATATCAGAAGAGTTTACTTGTGGAACAATGAGAGGTACATCTGGATCCATCCTAAAAAAACTTGAATTATCAATTACCACTGTGTGTTTGGCTGCATTTTCTGCATATTTTTCTGCAATTTTTCCTCCAGCTGCAAAAAAAGTAATATCAGCTTTAGAAAAATCATAGTTTTCCAAATTCTCAATTTCATATTCTTTATCTCTAAATAAGATTTTTTTTCCTGCACTTTTTTCTGATGCAACTAAATATAAATTATCAAATCTGAAATTCTTTTTTTCAAAAACTTCAAGAGTTTTTCTACCTACATTACCTGTTGCACCTACTATAGCTATGTTCATATTTAGAGTTTTATACTAAATAAAAGGTAAATCGCAAACTTTACCCACACAAATTTCACCATTTATCTTGGCTTTTATATCCTGATCGACGTTCCAGTGTGGTTTTTTCATCATAGCAATACCAATAACTTTTTTAAAATGTGGTGAATAGCAAGCTGATCTCAATTCTCCAATTATATTATTGTTTTGATCACTTAATTCTAATGATCCTGTAATACTTATTTTATCTATATCAAACATTACTCCCATTAATTTTTTTTTAATTCCTTCAGATTTAATTTTTTTTAATTTCTCTTTACCTAAAAAATTAACTTCGCTGTCTATGTTAATATATTTATCAAATCCACATTCATATGGATTATCTCCATTATCGATATCATTTCCATACGATAATAATCCACTTTCAATACGTTCTATTAAATTCGGACAACCTGGTTTGATATTAAATTCTTTTCCAATTTCAAAAAGATGATCATATAATTTTAATCCAGAAACATTATGTTCTACATAAATTTCATAACCACCCTGTTTAGACCAACCAGATCTTGCTATTAAATGTTTATCACCACCAAATTCAAAATAATCAAAACCAAAGAATTTTAAATTAACTATCTTATCTCCAAAAACTTTTTCCATTAATTCAAATGATTTTGGACCTTGTACGGCCATTATATCAACATCAGGTTCAAAAATCTTTACGTCAAATTTATTTCCAATAGCTAATCCTTTTGCAAATAATATTACATCTGAGTCAGCAAGAGATACCCACCATTTATTTTCATTTAATCTAAGTACAACTGGATCATTTATCAGACCTGCGTTATCATCAATTATTGGACAATAATAACATCTTCCATCTTTCGATTTAGATAAATCTCTACAAGTCATCAACTGAACTAATTTTGCTGAGTCTTTACCAGAAATTTCTACCTGTCTTTCTGCAGCTACATCCCAAATTTGAACATACTGTTTTAAGTGATAGTATGAGTCCTCAATTGAACCAAAGGCAGCTGGAAGCAACATATGATTGTATATTGTATAAGCCGTAACCCCTTGTTTTTCTATTCTAGAGGTATAAGGAGTACCTCTCAGCCTTCTTGATTTTGCAATTGAAAAACTTTTCATTATTTTAAAAATTCTAAAACCTTGTCTCTCATTTCGAATGCTTTTTCAATCATAATCATATGACCACAACCCTCAATTATATGTGTTGTTGATTTTTTAATTAAATTAGAAAACTTTTTACCTGACTCTAGATTTACCATTTTGTCTAATGATCCAAATATCAACAAAGAGGGACAGTCTATTAACCTAGCAGCATTAGAGCCGTTGGTATAATTATTACATGCAATTAAATCGACTGCTAATATTTCTCTAATATCTCTTGGTGACTGTATTATTTTTTCCACTGGATTACCTCCTATAAATTTTTTTGAACCTTCATAACCCCACTTCATCATCAATTTAACAGCATCACTATCTCCATTTTTTGCTAAATCGATTAGATCTGGATGAACTGGCATTCTATTTGAACCACCAACGAAAACTATTTTTTTTAATCTATTTTTATATTTAGATGCATATTCGAGTATCTCCAGACATCCTTGAGAGTGCCCAACAATAAATAGTTGTTTTAAATTTAATTTTACAAATACTTGCTCTAACCAATCAGCAATTTTTTCAATACTATCTAAGCAGGGTCCATCTGAATTACCATGCCCAGGTAAATCAATAGATAATACATTAAAATTTTTGTTAGAAAAAAATTGTTCAGTTAATGACCAAACTATATGTGAAAGACCACTTCCATGAAGAAATACAATTGTTTCTTTATTTAAATCTATTCCCTGTCCAGCATCTGATACATTAATATTTTTATTTTCTATTTGAAAAATCAAAAGTTACCTAAACTTGTTTTCTCAGTTCAAATTTTTGTATTTTACCTGTTGAGGTTTTTGGTAACTCACAAAAAACAACCTTTTTTGGAACTTTAAAGCCTGCTAAAGTTTCTTTACAAAAATCAATTAGTTCTTTTTCACTAACTGGTTTGTCTTTAACTGCTTCAATAAATGCACATGGCACTTCACCCCATTTTTCGTCTGGTTTTGCAACAACCGCAGCAATCGAAACGGATGGGTGTTTGGATAAAGTATTTTCAATTTCAATTGAAGAAATATTTTCTCCTCCAGAAATAATTATATCTTTTGATCTATCTTGTATTTTAATATAACCATCAGAATGCATTACAGCTAAATCACCACTGTGAAACCAACCATCTTTCATGGCTTTTTCAGTAGCCTCTTTATCTTTGAAATATCCCTTCATTACGACATTTCCTCTAATCATGATTTCACCGATTGTCTTTCCGTCTCTAGGAACTTCTTTCATTGTCTCAGGGTCTAAAACAACGACACCTTCCGTATTAGGATACTTTACACCTTGTCTTGCTTTAATCTCGTTTTGTTTTTCTTCATCAAAATTATTCCACTCATCATTCCAGGCACACTGAGTTACATGCCCATAAGTTTCTGTTAAACCATATACATGCATTACTTCAAATCCGAGAGCTCTCATTTTTTTAAAAATTATACTTGGTGGAGGAGCACCAGCAGTTAAAACATAAACTTTTTGTTTTAATTTTTTCTTATCACTTTCTGGGGCTCCAGTAATCATATTCAATACTATTGGAGCACCACCAAAATGAGTGATTTCATATTTATCAATAAGTTCAAAGATTTTTTTAATATCTATATTTCTTAAACATATTGTTCTTCCGTTTAGCATCGGCACAGTCCATGGATAACACCAGCCATTGCAATGGAACATTGGAACAACTGTTAAAAAATTTAATCTATTTGGCATATTCCAAGCAACTGAACTTCCTGTAGACATTAAATATGCTCCCCTATGATGATAGACAACACCTTTGGGATTTCCTGTAGTACCTGATGTATAACTTAGTGATATAGCTTGCCACTCATCTTCGGGCATTTGCCATTGGTAATTTTCATCACCTGTATTTAAAAAACTTTCATATTCTAAATCACCAATTTTTTCCAATTTTGATTGGTCAGCATATTTATCATTTATATCAATAATAGTTATTTTTTTATTAAGATTTTTTAATGCTTTTTTTACTTCTCCATGAAGTTGTCTATCCACAACTAAGACTTTTGCTTCGCTATGATCTAAAATATAGGAAATTGTTTTGGCATCTAATCTTATATTTATAGTATTAAGAACTGCACCAGTCATAGGTACTGAGTAGTGTGCTTCAAAAATCTCTGGTGTATTGAAAGCTAAGAATGAAACTGTGTCACCTTTTTTAATGCCTATTTTTGTCAACGCGCTAGCAAATTTTACAACTCTTTTATAAACTTCAGCCCAGGTATAATTTCTTTCTTCATATATTATAGCATCATAATTTGGGTAGATTTCTTTTGCTCTTTTTAAAAAAGTTAAAGGAGTGAGTGGGACGTGATTTGCTTTATTTTTATCTAAATTTATATCGTAATAACTCATTAATTAAATTTAAAATTCATTATATTTGAGCTACCTGAGATTGCTGATTTGTAATGATACTCAGCCCGAGGTAATACCTTATCAAAATAAAATTTAGCTGTATTTATTTTATCACTATAAAATTCTTTGTTCGTATCAAAATCATTAAAACTAACCTCTAATATTTTAATCCAAGCATAAGCAATTGAAACATAACCTAAGCTTTTTAAATAATCATTTGCTGCAGCACTAACATCATCCTTTTCAATTTTATTTTTATCATTTATCCAATCTGTGAATTTGGATAAAATATCTAAATAATGGTTTAATTCTTTAGAAAATGTTTTTACTTTTTCATTTTTGCTCTCACATTCAGATTTAATCATTTCTAAAAACTTATTTATAACATCGCCTTTTTTGTTAGATAATTTTCTAAATACTAAATCTGCAGCCTGTACGGAATTTGTTCCTTCATAAATTGGAGTAATACGATTATCTCGATATAATTGCTCAATACCTTGGTCTTTAGTATATCCGTATCCTCCATGTATCTGCATTGCATCGCTAGTAATTTCCATAGCTAAATCTGTAAAAAGTGATTTAACCACAGGCGTCATTAATGAAACGTAATCTAAAGCAGCTTGTTTAATTTTTTCATCTGGATGATAAAGACTTACTTCTGTTTGTTGAGAAAGCCAAAAACATAATGCTCTTTCACCCTCAATTATTGATTTCATATTAAGTAAAGTTCTTCTAATGTCTGCATGATCAATTATAAAATCTGCACCATTATTAGATTTTGAGTTATTTGTTTTTCCTTGCTTTCTTTCTTTTGCGTAAGAAAGTGAATTTTGATAAGCAATTTCAGATATACCTAAACCTTGAATGCCTACAACTATTCGCTCTAAATTCATCATTGTGAACATTGCACTAAGACCTTTATCTTTGTTACCAATCATGTAACCAGTTGCATCATCAAAATTTAAAACACAAGTTGCTGAACCTTTAATACCCATCTTACTCTCAATCGATCCAGTTGAAATTCCATTTCTTGGACCAATACTACCATCCTGGTTCACAATATATTTTGGAACTAAAAATAAACTAATTCCCTTAGTACCAGATGGAGAGTCTGGTGATCTTGCCAAAACTAAGTGAATAATATTTTCAGTTAAATCATGGTCTCCTGAAGTTATGAATATTTTTTGACCACTGATTTTATAAGTATTATCTGATTGTTTAATTGCTTTAGTTTTTAACAAGCCAAGGTCGGTACCACAGACTGGTTCTGTTAAACACATTGTACCACTCCACTTACCTTCTACAATCTTTGGTAAATATTTATTTTTAATTTCATCAGAAGCATGATGATTGATACAATTATAAGCACCAATACTTAGTTCACTATATAATTTAAATGATAAGCTTGCTGAAGATAGCATTTCATCAAAAAATGCACTTACTGTTTTTGGCATTCCTTGACCTCCATATTTTGGATCACAAGACAATGAAGTCCAACCATCCTCAATATACTTTTGATACGCTTCTTTGTAGCCTGGTGGTGTTCTGACAACACCATTTTCTAAAACTGCTGGATTTTCATCTCCTGATTTTGCAAGAGGTAAAATTAAATTTTGATTTATCTTGGCTGCCTCCTCTAAAATATCTTTCACTAGATCTGAACTAACTTCATTATATTTTTCAAGTTCATTATAATTTTTATTGTCTCTTAATTTTTCAAAGAGAAACATCATGTCTTTTACTGGAGCTGTATAACTTGGCATATTTAAACCTTAAAATAATTCTAGTTTTATTGCAATTTTGAAATTATCGCATCACCCATTGCTGAAGTAGACGTCTCTTTCATGCCTTCTGACATTATGTCTTTTGTTCTTAATCCATCATTTAGAACATCTTGAACTGCCTTTTCTAAAACATCTGCTTCTTTATCAAGATCTAAAGAGTACCTTAAAGCCATTGCAAAACTTAAAATAGAAGCTATTGGATTTGCAATACCTTGTCCAGCTATATCAGGAGCCGATCCATGTATTGGCTCATACATTGCTCTCATCTCACCATCTTTATTTTTTGCACCCAAAGACGCTGAGGGCAAAAGACCTAAAGATCCAGTTAACATCGAAGCTTGATCAGACAGCATATCACCAAATAAATTATCGGTTACAATTACATCAAATTGCTTTGGGTTTCTTAAAAGTTGCATTGCGCAGTTATCTGCTAACATATGGCTTAACTCTACATCTTTGTATTCTTTTTCATGAAGTTCTTTAACTTCTTCTTTCCACAATTGTCCGGCTTCCATTACATTTGACTTTTCACATGATGTAACTTTGTTTGATCTTTTTCTTGCTAAATCAAAAGCAACTCTAGCTACTCTTGTAATTTCACTAGTTGTATATGTATGAGTATTAATTCCTTTTCTTTCACCATTTTCAATTGGCTTTATTCCTCTAGGTTCACCAAAATATATTCCACCTGTTAACTCTCTTACTATCATTATATCTAGTCCTGAAACTACCTCTGGCTTAAGGGTTGAAGCATCGACTAATTGTTTAAAACAAATTGCAGGCCTTAAGTTTGCAAAAAGCTTTAATTCTTTCCTAAGTTTTAATAATGCTCTTTCTGGTTTTTTGGAAAATTCTAGGTTATCCCATGTAGGACCACCAACTGCTCCAAGCATAATTACTTCACTTTCTAGTGCTTTATAAAAAACCTCATCAGTGATTGGGGTACCATGTTTATCATAAGAACAACCACCAACTAGCTCCTGATCAATTTCAAAATCTAAAGATTTTTTATCATTAAACCAGTTAATGATTTTTTTTACCTCAGTTATTACCTCTGGACCAATACCATCACCAGGAAGTAAAAGTATTTTTCTTTTTTTTACTTTAATCATTAAATACCCAAGGCTTTTCGTTTTTTAAATTTGTTTCAAACTTTTCTATTTTTTCTGATTTTTTTAATGATAAAGCGATATCATCAAGCCCTTCTAACAAACATTTTTTCTTAAATGGATCAACTTCAAATTTTAGCTCATTATTTCCATAAACTATTTTTTCCTCTTGCAAATCAATAGAAATTTCTTCTTGTCTATTTGCGTATTCAGATAGCTCTTTTATTTTTTCTTCTTCAAGGATTATAGGCAAAATTCCATTTTTAAAACAATTACTAAAAAAAATATCTGCATAACTTGAACTTATCACACAAGTAATTCCAAAATCTAATAAAGCCCAAGGAGCATGTTCTCTTGATGAACCACATCCAAAGTTTTTTCCAGCAATTAAAATTTTTGATTGATTAAATGGATCTTTGTTTAATACAAAATCATTTATTTCTTTGCCTTGATCATCATATCTCATTTCAAAAAATAAATTTTTTCCTAGACCAGTTCTTTTGATAGTTTTTAAAAACTGCTTTGGAATTATCATATCTGTATCAATATTTACAATTGGTAAATAAGCTGGGATACTTTTTAATTTATTAAATTTTTGCATTTAATTTTGATACTTTCTGACATCATCTAAATTACCTGAAATTGCAGCTGCTGCAGCCATTCCTGGACTAACTAGATGAGTTCTACCACCTCTACCTTGTCTTCCCTCAAAATTTCTATTTGATGTAGAGGCGCATCTTTCCTCTGGTTTTAATTTATCTGCATTCATCGCTAAACACATAGAGCAACCTGGTTCTCTCCATTCAAACCCTGAGCTAACAAAAATTTTATCTAGTCCTTCTTGCTCTGCTTGTTCTTTAACTAAGCCTGAGCCTGGAACTACTATAGCATTAACATGCGATGATACTTTTTTATCTTTTACGATTTTTGCTGCTTCTCTCAAGTCTTCTATTCTGCCATTAGTACAACTACCAATAAATACTTTATCTATTTTTATATCTGTGGCTGCCATGTCAGGTTTTAAGCCCATATACTTTATAGCTCTTTCAATTGAATTTTTTTTATCTTCATCAGTCTCATTATTTGGATTTGGAACTTTTCCATCAATTGTTATTACATCTTGTGGTGACGTACCCCATGTAATCATAGGTAAAATTTCATTTGCATTAAGGCTAGTTTCTTTATCAAAACTAGCATCAGAGTCTGTTTTTAAAGTTTCCCAATAATTCAAAGCTTTATCCCAGTTTTCACTTTTTGGTGACATTGGTTTTCCTTTTAAATATTCAAAAATTTTTTCATCTGGTGCAATTAATCCTGCTCTTGCACCACCTTCAATTGTCATATTGCAAATAGTCATTCTTTGCTCAACACTTAAAGATCTTATTAAATCTCCAGCATATTCCACAACTGATCCTGTTCCACCTGCTGTACCTATTTTTCCAATTATTTGAAGTATTACATCTTTAGAAGTAACTCCTAAAGGAAGTTCACCGTTAACATTAATTCTAAAATTTTTAGCTTTCTTCTGAACTAGTGTTTGGGTTGCTAAAACATGTTCAACTTCTGAAGTTCCTATTCCAAACGCTAAAGCACCAAATGCTCCATGCGTTGCGGTATGACTATCTCCACAAACAATAACTGTACCTGGTTGAGTAAAACCTTGTTCAGGTCCTATAATATGAACGATACCTTGCCTCTTATCATCCATACCAAATAATTGAACACCGAATTCTTTACAATTTGACTCTAAAGTATCTACTTGAATTTTTGATTCTTCATCTGAGATACCTTTTGATCTGTCAGTTGTTGGAACATTATGATCTGCAACTGCTAAAGTTAAATTTGGATGTCTAACTTTTCTGTTAGAATTTCTTAATCCTTCAAAAGCTTGGGGGCTTGTCACCTCATGAATTAAATGTCTATCTACAAAAAGTAAAGATGTGCCATCATCTTGTTGGTCAACTAGATGATCGTTCCAAATTTTATCGTATAATGTTGTAGACATTGAAAAAAAAATTATTTTTTTTCTGTAGAACTTTCTGATTTTTGTTCTTCTTTAGGAGCCTCTGCTGCTGGAGACGCCTCTTCTTTAGGAGCTGCTTCTGCTGTAGGAGCCTCTGCTACTGGTGCCGCTTCTGCTTTAGGAGCTTCTTCTTTAGGAGCTACATTTTCTTCTGTAACTGTCTCTGGTTTTGCCTCAATATCAATACCAATTTTTTTTCTAATTTTTTCTGCAATCCTTGCTGATTTACCAGTTCTGTCTCTTAAATAATAAAGTTTTGCTCTTCTTACTTTACCTGATCTAATAACCTTAATTGAGTCAATTAAAGTTCCAAATAAAGGAAAAGTTCTCTCAACACCCTCTCCAAATGAAATCTTTCTAACCGTAAAAGATGAGTTTAAGTCTCTGCTTTTTTTAGCAATACACACTCCCTCAAAATATTGAATTCTTTCTTTTTTACCCTCGGTAATTCTCACACCAACTTTCACAACGTCTCCAGGATAAAATTCTGGAATTTTTTTCTCTGAAAGAATTTTGTTAACGTTACGCTGGTTTATTTCTTCAATTGTTTTCATGTTAATATTTATCAAGTTAATTCTTCTTATATTTTTCCCATAAATCTGGTCTTCGGTCGCGTGTTATAGCCTCAGATTGAGACAAACGCCAGTGTTTAATTTTATTATGATCACCTGATAATAGCACGTCTGGCACAGCTTTTTCCTCCCAAATTTGAGGTTTTGTATACTGAGGATACTCTAGAAGACCATTTTCAAAGGTTTCATCTAATTTAGAGTTTTCATTTCCTAATACACCTGGCAGCAATCTTAAAATACTATCTATAACTACATATGCAGCTGACTCCCCGCCTGACAAAACATAATCTCCAATACTAATTTCCTCAATATTTCTTGTTGAAAGTATTCTTTCGTCCACACCTTCAAAATGACCACAAATTAAAGACAGAGATTTTTCACTAGCTAGCTCTTTTGCTAAATTTTGATCAAATTTTTTTCCTTTTGGCGATAAGTATAAAATTCTCTCACTCTCATTTTTGTTTTCATCTAAAGACTTTGCAAGAACATCTGCTTTTAACAACATCCCTGAACCACCCCCATAAGGTGTATCATCTACTGTTTTATGTTTGTCATCAGCTGCATCTCTTATATTTACAACTTTAAGTTTCCATAAATTATTTGATAAAGCTTTTCCATAAAGTCCTTTAGATAAAGGACCAGGAAAAACCTCTGGATAAAGTGTAAACACTTGAGCTTGCCACATAAATAATCTTTAAATTATTTTTTTTCCTCTGCTGGAGCTTCTTCCTTAGGAGCTTCTGCTGCTGGAGCTGCTTCTGCTTTTGGAGCTGCTTCCTTAGGAGCTTCTGCTGCTGGAGCTGCTTCTGCTTTTGGAGCTGCTTCCTTAGGAGCTTCTGCTGCTGGAGCTGCTTCTGCTGGAGCTTCTTCCTTAGGAGCTGCGTCTGCTTTAGGAGCTTCTTTATTATCCTCTTCTTTTTTATTTCTCTCTTTTTTTGGTACTGCTTTAATTGGATTATTTCCATTAGCAGGCATAGGCATTAATTCGTTCTCACCTAAAATTCTTGCTACTCTAGTTGTTGGTTTAGCGCCTTGACTAAGCCAATATTTTATTCTCTCAGCTTCTAGGCCCACTCTTTCTTTTTTCTCTTTTGGTAATAAAGGATTAAAGAAACCAACCTTCTCTATAAATCTTCCATCTCTTGCAAAACGACTGTCGGCAACAACAACCTTGTAAACAGGACGTTTTTTTGTTCCACCTCTTGATAATCTTAATTTTAACATTTGTTCTCCTTTTTTTATTTTAATTGGTTAAATAGCTCTGGCGGTATACCTTTATCTGACATACCTTTCAGATTTCCTTTTGACATCTTTTTCATCATTTCAGACATCATTTTAAACTGCTTAAGCAATTTATTGATAGTGGCTGGATCTGTGCCAGAGCCATTAGCAATTCTTTTTTTTCTAGAACCATCTATTATTTTTGGATTCTCTCTTTCTTTTTTTGTCATTGATAGAATAATAGCTTCATTTTTTGATATTATACTTTCATCAATACCTGCAGAGTCCATTTGAGATTTAATTTTAGATACTCCTGGCATAAAAGACATAATTCCCTCAATACCACCCATTTTTTTCATTTGTCTTAATTGAGACAAATAATCTTCCATAGAGAATTGACCTTTTTTTAAATTTTCCTCTGCTTTTTTAATATTCTCTTCACCTAAATCTTGTGCAGCTTTTTCTACAAGAGATACGATATCTCCCATTCCAAGTATTCTGTTTGCAATTCTATCTGGATGGAATACTTCAAGATTATCTATTTTTTCTCCTATACCTAAAAATTTAATTGGAACATTTGAAACATATTTCATACTCACTGCGGCTCCACCTCTTGCATCACCGTCAGCCCTAGTTAAAATAATTCCAGATAAATTAACTGTATTTTTAAATTCTTTTGCCACTGAGGCTGCAACTTGACCTGTTAAAGAGTCTGCAACTAAGAAAGTTTCTGTTGGATTAATTACAGCTTCAATTTGCTTAATCTCACTCATCATTTGTAAATCGATTTGAGTTCTACCAGCAGTATCAAATAAAATTATTTCAGCTCCATTTAAATTAGCAGCACTTATTGCTCTTCTACAAATATCAGTAGGTTGCTGACCTTCTATAATAGGTAAAGTTAAAATATTATTTTGTTCTCCTAAAGATCTAAGTTGTTCTTGTGCAGCTGGTCTGTAAATATCTAGACTGACCATCATTACTTTTTTCTTTTTATTATTTTCTAAAAATTTTGCTAATTTTGCTGTTGTTGTTGTTTTTCCTGAACCTTGTAACCCAACTAGCATCATTGGCACAGGCGGTACTGCGTTTAAGTTTATCTCATTATTCGTTGCACCTAATAAATCTACAAGCTCATCATAAACAATTTTAACAACCATATCCCCAGGAGAGGTAGACCTTATTATCTCTTGGCCTAATGCTTTTGGCTTAACTTTTTCAATAAAATCTTTTGCAACATACAAAGAGACATCTGCTTCAAGTAAGGCTTGCCTAATACCTCTTAAACCTTCATCCACTTGAGCTTCATCAAGCGAAGGTGCCTTTTTCAGAGAAGAAAAAATTTCTTCAAATTTATTTGTTAAATTTTCAAACATAATTATTACGCATAGCAGTAACGCACTAGTGGGCGAACCCTCGCTGACTAGTGTCGATCTCTTTGTTTCCAAAGACACCGCAAAGTTAATGTTTTTGCGGAAACGGCAACAACCTATAATAGAGGTTCAAAAAGTCAATAAATAAGTTAAATATCTATATATGGATATTAAAGCATTTAAAATGGACGGTTTAGGTAATGATTTTGTCATCATAGATAATAGACAAACAATTACAAATTTGACGAAAGAGCAAATAATAAAGATTTGTGACAGAAAATTTATTGGTTGTGACCAACTAATATTGATTAAAAAAAATGATATTTCAGATGCTTCGCTAGAATTTTATAATTCAGACGGAGGAATGTCTGGTGCGTGTGGAAATGGTACACGATGTATTGCTGATTTATTAGGTAAGGAAAACAACAAAAAAGAAATTGTCCTAACAACTTTATCTGGCAAATTAAAATCTAATATTGTTGGAGAAAAAATAGTTTCTACAGAAATAGGTGTTGCAAAGACAAAATGGGATGAGATTCCGATGTCTAAAGAATTAAATACGAATAATTTAGGAATTAAAATTATTGACAAAAATAATAACGAATTTTCTGGTGGAACTGCTGTAAATGTTGGAAACCCACATGTAGTTTTTTTTGTTGATAATAACGAAAATTTTGAAATTAAAAAAATTGGACCAGAAATTGAAAACCATTCTTTATTCCCAGAAAAATGTAATGTTACTTTAGCAACTATTGTTAACAAAGAATTGATTAAAGTTAGAGTGTGGGAAAGAGGAGCTGGACTTACTAAAGCATGTGGTACAGCAGCTTGTGCAACAGCTTTTGCTGCAAAACAAAATGGACTGGTAAATGATAAAGTGGATATTGAATTTTCTACAGGTAGATTGACAATTTCAATTGATGAAAACAATAGTATTCATATGAAAGGACCAGTTTCAGATATCGAGGAGATAAAATTTAAGATTTAATGGGAATTTTTGAAAAATTTAAATCAGGTTTTAAAAAAAGTGCCTCAGCTTTTACAGCGGGTTTAAGAGATATAGTTGTAAAAAAAGAGATTGATGACAAAACATTAGACAAAATTGAAGATTACTTAATTCAATCCGATGTTGGTATTGTTTCGGCTTCAGAAATAAGAGAAATAATTTCTCAAACAAAAATTGATCCCAATAAAGATTTAACTGACGAAATAAATAATATTTTAAAAAATTATATTATTTCAATTATGAAACCTTTAGAAAATAATGAATTCTTCAAAAAAAAAGAAAAATTAAATGCAACATTAATTTCAGGTGTTAATGGTGTTGGAAAGACAACTACTATTGGAAAAATAAGCAAAATATTAAAGGGTAATGGAAATAAAGTAATGTTAGCTGCATCAGATACTTTTAGAGCAGCAGCTATAGAACAACTAGAAAATTGGGCAAACAAAGTTAATGTTCAAATTACAAAATCATCTCAAGGTTCAGATCCTGCATCAGTTGCTTACAAAGCTATTGATGAAGCATTAAACAATAATTTTGACCAAGTTTTAATTGATACAGCTGGAAGATTACAAAATAAAAAAAATTTGATGGAAGAATATAAAAAAATTGCAAACGTTACTAAAAAAATTGATCCTGATGCTCCACATGATGTTATTTTAGTTTTGGATTCAACTTCGGGACAAAATGTTATTAATCAAGTTGAAGAATTTAATAAAATTATTCCAATAACTGGTCTTATTATGACAAAATTAGATGGCACAGCAAAAGGAGGTATTCTTTTAGCTGTTGCTAAAAAATATAAACTGCCAATTATTGCTCTTGGATTAGGAGAAAAAGAAGATGATTTACAAATTTTTGAAGCTGAAAAATTTGCAGAAGCTTTCACTCAAATTAGTTAATTAATGTACTAGATATTAAAGGTTTATAAAAACTACATTTATAATTTTCTTTAAATTTATAATGTCCACAATTTTTGGCAATTGAAGAAATAATAAAATCAAATTTTCCATTTACAGGATAAAGCTCTAATTTTTTTTCAATAATATCGAATTTGAAATTAGCCTTTAAACTTTTTACAGCACTAATCATTACTAAAGTTTTATTATCTTTCAAAAGATAATACGCAAAGTCATCTGGAAAAACTGGAAAATCATATTCCTGCAAATAATATTTTGCAGTTTTTGGAAACCATTCATAGGAAATTAATGGCAAAGATTCTTTTGTTTTGTAATTGTAAATATAAAGATCCTTTGGAAAATCATTTATATAGTTAGAATTTTCTCCTCGAGCTAAGACAGCTTTTTCACGGGTTTTGAAATATAATGCGAATTTTTCATCGTGTGAATTCATTTGATCAATATGAAAAAGGCTGTCTACAGATGCTAAATTTTCTTTGGCATTTGATAAATTATTTAAAGAAAAAAGAACAATAAAAAATAAGAAAAAATTTTTCATAGATTAACTTAAAAAAAAAATTTGGATTATCTTTGTTTAGATTATGGCTTAATTTAAACTATCAACAAACGATTTTAGGGCTGATACAAGTTTATCATCATATTCCATCATATGATCATCATATTTTGTAAAATATGAATATTTGGGTTCACTTGCTAAATTAAAAATTTTTTTACCCATCCAAAATGGAACTATTTGATCGGCCTCACCATGCATTACTAATACTGGAATATCAATATTTTTAATTTTTTTATTATTTTCATACTTATCTTTTAAAATTAAACCTACTGGAATATATGGATAAAAATTTTTTGCAGCTTCTATCATTGATGTAAAGGGTGTTTCTAAAATTAATCCTGCAAAATTTTTATTCTGAGTAATTTCAGTAGCAATTCCAGTTCCTAATGACTCTCCATAAATAATTATATCTTCTTCTTTCAGACCTTTTTCTTTTAGCCAGTTTATTGCGCTAGTACCATCTATATAAAGACCCTCTTCACTTGGTTTTCCTTTATTTCCACTAAACCCTCTCCATGCAATAATTAAAAAATTAACATCCATGTCTTTAAAATGATTTAATTTATGGACTCTGTTTTCAAGTGTCCCAGCATTTCCGTGAAAATAAACTATTGTTTTATAACTTTTTAAATTTTTATTATGAAACCAGCCTAAAAGATTAATATTATCTGATGTTTGGATACTTACTTTTTCAATTTTAACCTCTAAATTATCTCCAGAATAATTATTCTCATTTGGATGGTACATCAAATTTCTTTGATAAAAAAAAAGAAAAATACAAATCAAAATATAAATTGTAAATATAAAAAAAAATATATTTATTAATGTCATTTTTTTATTAATCATTATTTTTATTTAAATAAATGAAAAAAATATAACTTAATATACAAAGAATTAAAAAAATCGAAAAAGAAATTCTATAACTACTTAAAATATCAAATCCTTTTGAATTAAATAAGTCTATAAATAATCCAATTCCCCATTGCATGAAAAATGTTCCTGAATGAATAAATACATTGTAAGAAGTGAGTGATTTGCCTGCAAGACTTTGTGAAAAATTTAAAGCTATTGCTGGTTGTGTAAGAGAAATCACTATTGAAGTCATAATATATATTGCAAATAATAATGCTCCAGCTTTAGTCCCAAGGAATATTATCAGAAAAAAAACAAAGTAGCTTATGGGCAGTCCAAATTTAATTAATTTGATACTGCTTATGCCGTAATCAGAAAGTTTAGGCAAAATATAGCCCCATAAAAAGTATGATACCAACATGGTTACATTGATCCAAAATAACCCTGTAGCACTTTGAAATGGTGAATATCCAGTTATATTTAACATCCAAGGTCCAGCCCAAAGCGTTTGAATTGCTTGGATACCACCATAATTAATAAATGCTAATGGGACCATACTTATAAAAAACTTATTCTTCCAGATTTCAGCTAGGCCTTTTTTTTCTGCATCAATTGTAGAATTTTCTGTCTGCTCCCAATTAGGTGTAAATAAGAATATTAGAATAATACTTATTAGGATGAGTATAGCTATTAATATAAAAATCCATCTCCAGCCCATGTAAGGTAATAAAATTTGAACAGGTAAAGTCGAAGAGACAAAGCCTATATTTGCTACCATTAACATCCAAGAATTTGCTCTCTGTTGATACTTTTCAGCAAACCAAACTCTGTATCCTGTCAGTGGTCCCATCATACAAGCGCTCACACCAATACCGATAAATATTCTAGAAACAAGTAATCCAGAGAAGCTTTTTGCTAATGCAAACGAAATCGTTCCTACTAATGCTATAATTAAAAAATATCCAACTACTTTTTTTGGACCAAATTTATCCAAGAGTAGTCCTATTGGAACTTGCATTATTGAAAAACCTATAAAATAACCTCCAGCTAATAGCCCTAAATTTCCAGCTGTTAAGTCGAATTCATATGTCAGGACAGGTGTTAATGTTGCTGTGATGGATCTTACTAGATTAGATAATAAAAAACCAAAGGCAAAAATACAGAATATGATAATGCTTTTATTTACTTTAGTAATCATTTATAAATTTTTGAGAATTAATCTGTACTATGAATAATCAGTCAACAAAAGATAAAGATGCACGCTCTTCAAATGCAATGGCTGCAACTTCACATCCTTTAGCTACAGAGGAAGCATTAAAAATACTCAAAATGGGCGGAAATGCTGTGGATGCTTCAATTGCTGCTTCGATTGTTTTATCTGTAGTAGAGCCTAATGCAACGAGTATTGGTGGCGACTGTTTTGCGATAGTAAAGATGGATAACAAGGATGCTGTGTCTTTTAATGGATCAGGTTTAGCACCTGAAAAATTAAATTACAATTTTTTTAATGATAGGAATATTGATAAAATTGGATTAACTAGTCCACATTCAGTCACAATTCCTGGGGCACTTAATGCTTGGGAAAAAATTCATAAGGAATTTGGTAAGCTAGATTTTGAACAATTATTTTTAGGTGCAATTGATATAGCAAAGAATGGCCATAGAGTTACAAAAGTCGTATCAAATGCTTGGAAAAATAGTTTGAATAAAATCAATGGTAATGAAAATTCAAAAAAAATTTTTTTGAAAGATGGTCGTACTTATCAAGAAAATGAATTAATGAAAAATATTGCTTTAGGAGAAACACTTGAAGCAATTAGCAAAAAAGGAAGTAAAGAATTTTATGAAGGAGAAATCGCAAAAGATATAATTGAAACTTTAAATGATTTAGGTGGTGTACATACTTTTGAGGATTTTTCAAAACAGAGTACAATAAGATCAGATACAATCAAATCTAATTATAAGGGTGATTTTATTCATCAATGCCCTCCCAATGGTCCTGGTGTTACAGTATTGATTATGATGAAGTTATTAGAAAAACTAAATATTCAAAATTATAAATTAAATAGTACAGAAAGATTCCATCTTGAAGCAGAAGTTACAAAGCAAGCTTATAAAGTTAAAGAAACTATTTTAGGCGATCCAAATTTTGTTAACTTTAATTTACAAGAAATTTTAAGTGATGAAAATATTGAGGAAATTTTTAATAAAATTAACTTAAATTCATGCAGTGATGTTGGTGACTTAAATATTCCAGCTCATCCAGAAACAATATATTTAACAGTAGTAGATAAGGATTTAAATAGTGTATCAATAATCAATTCTGTTTGTTATGTATTCGGATCAGGTATTACTACAAATAAAAGTGGAATACTTTTACATAATAGGGGTACAAATTTCAGAGTAGAAAATGGGCACCCAAACTGTATAGCAGGCTTAAAAAGACCTTTACATACTATTATTCCTGGTATGCTTATTGATAAAAACAACAAAGCAACTTTAAGTTATGGCGTTATGGGAGGCCAATATCAACCAGTGGGACAAGTTCATGTTTTAAATAATATGATTGATTTTGGAATGGGACCGCAAGAAGCTTTGAGTTTTCCAAGAGCTTTTCATTTTAATAATATTTACAAACTAGAAAAAACTGTTGATAAAGAAATTTTCCATGGACTCAAAGAAATAGGTCATAATGTAGAATATTTTGATGGTACACATGGTGGGGGCCAAGCAATAAAAATAAATAGAAGTGAAGGTGATCTCTTAGGTGGATCAGATCCTAGAAAAGATGGGTATGCAAAAGGATATTAATTCTTATCGAAGAATAATTGAAAAATAAATTCCAAAGAATTAAAAGTTCAAAGATATATCTCGGTGAACTGAGTTACATCTTGCAACAAATTTAGCTTGTTCTTTAGTTAGTCTGTTTTGAAGTCTAAGACCAATATTATGTTTGATAACATCATTATATTTAATTAATTCAGGCATCAAATTCTTATTTGCATCATCTCTCCATGAAACTTCTAAATTGAAAAGATCAAAAGTCTCTGAACTTACTTCAGACAATTTTTGTTCATCTACCTCATCATTATCTATTACAGATATTAGGTCATCTAATTTATTTGCAAATTCTTCGGTTCCAGAAATTTCTCCTAGTTTTTCAAAAAGTTTATCAATTATTGATATTGCGTTTTCGTAATTTCTATTATCAATATTATATTTTAATTCTTTTATTTCTGGTGAAAGTTCTTTTAACTTTTCATTGTCATTTATAAACATCACTATTTGATCCAGAGTTTCATAAGCTTCATCGACATTTTTTCTATATCTTTTAGTTCTTGTGTTTTTTGCTTTGTGCAATATTTCAAACTCTCCATTTTTAGCTTTCCAGCTTTCAGGAACTTTATTTTGAAGTTCTTTAATTTCTAGCTCGTAATTCTCAATTTTTAATTCTAATTTATTTTTAGCTGATAAATTATCTCCGTCTAAGTTTCTAATTTCAGCTTTTAATTTTTTTATTTTTTGGTCAATTTTTCTTACTTTTTTCTGAATTTTTCTTACATTGAAATGAAGATCTTTATAATCTTTTGTAAATAAATCATATTCTTGCTCAGTTTTTTGTAATTTTTTAACTATGGCAAAAGTTCCTAAAGCATTATCAAAATGCTCTTCAAAAATATCTAATTTATCTACAGGAAGATTTGCAGGAGTTAGCTTCTGAATATTCTTAATTGCATTTGTAATTGTTTGTTCTTCATTATTATAAATTGCAAATTTATATTCTTGTAAGCAATATTGAAGTTTTGGATTCATTGGCGGTGGAGCTACATTAGATGTTAAATATGTTCTTGCTGGTAAATAATTTACCAATGAAGGATAGAAACCAACAATTCCAAGACCTATCAATTGTAAAATAATAAACGGAACAACCCCTTTCCAAATATTTAAAGTTGTAACAAGTTTTGATGCTACTCCTTTCAAATAAAATAAAGCAAATCCAAATGGTGGGGTTAAAAATGAAGTTTGCAAATTTACCCCAATCATAACGCCAAGCCAAATTGCACTTACATTTGCACCTGGTTCAGCTAATAAAATAGGAGCAATGATAGGTACAACAACTACAGCTATTTCAATAAAATCAAGAAAGAATCCTAATAAAAAGATAACTATCATTACAACAACGAACTGAGTCCAAAACCCTCCTGGTAAATCTTGAAGAAAGTCTCTTACTAACTCTTCACCTCCAAATGCTCTAAATCCAGAGGTTAACATTGCTGCTCCAAGTAGAATTATAAATACCATTGAGGTAGTTACACAAGTTTCTATAACAACTTCTTTTAAAACATCATCTATTTTAAATGATCTCCAAAAACTCCATATAACACTAATTAAAAATGTAATTGTAAAAAATAATGCAATTAATATTGCGCCTAGATCTCTAGTATCAACAGCTTTAATATTTAAGTTATAATTTTTAGATAAAAAATAAATTGGAATTAAAGATGCGATTGCAATTATAATTGGATAGTAAGCGTTCTTTTTACCTTGATGCAATCGATAGCCTGCCATCATTGTTGCACCAATAGCACCTATTGATCCAGCCTGATTTACTGTAGCAATACCCATGAGTATAGATCCTAGAACTGCAAAGATTAGAGCAAGTGGTGGAATAATTACTAATATAACTTTGATCCAAAATTTAGAATCGAAATTTCCTTTAAATGGAACAGGAGGAGCTGCTTTTGGATTTAATCTTGCATACACAAATATGTAAAGCATATACAAACCAACCAAAACTAATCCTGGTAATAATGCTCCTAAAAACATATCTCCAGCTGAAGTAGACCCTACTCTAAATTCTCCAGGCATATTAAATTCGCCAGTTAGAATTTTATAATCAGTCTGACGCATAGTATTTGCAACGTCAGCGGCACTTGCCAATTGATCAGCAATGATAATTAAGACAATTGATGGGGGTATAATTTGACCAAGTGTTCCAGAGGAACAAACAATTCCACTTGCTAATCTTTTGTCATATTTATTATTTAGCATTGTGGGTAAGGAAATTAGTCCCATTGCTATTACTGTTGCTCCAACTATTCCTGTTGTTGCTGCAAGTAATGCACCAACAAAAATAACAGAAATACCAAGCCCTCCTGGAATTGGCCCAAATAGTTGTCCCATGGTAACTAAAAGGTCTTCTGCAATTTTTGATTTTTGCAACATTATCCCCATAAAGATAAATAATGGAATCGCAATTAAAGTGTCAGTTTCTACATCCCAATAATTACTCCTAAAATTAGTAATACCAGCGGTTAACCATTCTTTAGGCCCATCAACAGCAAAATAAGCACTGGAGTCTCCAGCAAATAAATAACCGAAAAAAGCAGCTAGTCCTATTGAAATTATTGCTGATCCAGGTAGTGCAAAAGCTACTGGAAAACCAGATGCCAAAGCTCCAATCATTATAATTACCAGTAAAGCTAAAAATAAATGTTCCATTATTTAATTCTTTAAAAGTTTATGACTACTGCTCATAAAGTAACTTGTGAATTGAGTTAACATACTTACTGCAAATACGGCTAAGTAAACTGCCATTAAATAAAGTAAATATAATCCATTCGAACCTTGCTGGGTAATTTCAAATGAAATTACTGGACCATTAATAATACTAGCTTTACCACCCATACCCAAAAATATAACTATCAAACATAAAGGAATGCCTAAAACGAGAGATCCAATTGCATTCGTCCATGCCTTCTTTCTCTCACTAAAATTAGCATACAAAACATCAACTCTTACATGACCTTCGTGAATTAATGCATATGCACTTGCAAAAAGATAAAGTGCAGCATACCAAAAACGAACAAGATCTCCTTGAAAAGCTTGTTCATATTGGAATATAAATCTTGATACGACTATCAAGAATTCACTTCCAACTACTAAAACTGCTAACCAAATAAATCCTACAGATTTTGTGAAATAACCAATTACAAAAGAGGCTAATATTAAAGGAAAGTGAATATATGTAATTCTGAAAGCAGGTATTACTAAATTAATTTTAACTTGTTCCCCAAAAATTGGCTCAACCAATTTTTCTACAACCATAAATGAAATTAAAAAATCTGCTACTCCAACAATTAGCACTGCCCAGAATGAAGATCTAATGATATATGCTGTTATTTTTTTTAGTATCTCTGAGTCTGTTTGTAATGTTTGTTTTAAAGATTTTAAAACAAACATTATAACTCCTGTAAAAGATAAAAAATAAAATAATAATTGAATATACGACAGACTCATCGCAAGTCCCTCTAAAGGTTCATTTAATTTTTTAAATCCAAATATTTCATAATGAGAAAAAAGTTTTTTAACTCCTGGCCAATCAAACCAAACTGTTAAAACATTATTTATTAAAAAAATTAATGTTAATGTTAAGACAGAATAACTAAATATTCTTATTAAAATAGATAAGTTTTTTTTCTCAATCATATGACAAAACTTTTAATGATATGTAAAAAGAGGGCCCATTTAAGGGCCCTCTAGTATTAATTAGAATTAAATTATACTCCTAGTGCTCTATTTCTTTGAGAAATATACGGTGAATCAGACAAGTTTGTCCAAGCACCAATTTCTTTTCGTCCTTTAACAAAAGCAGCATGTACTTTCTGAGCAAGGGCACTATGTTGCTGAACTTCGTCAAAAACCTCAGCAGCACCTTTAGCAAAAGCGTCATAAACTTTATCGTTAAACTTCTCAAGTTTAACTCCATTTTCGTTTACTAAACGATCTAATGCTGCTCCATTTTTTGCATTATATTCTGCCATAGTAGTTGTATCAGCCCAATCACAAGCAGTTTTTATAATCAACTGATCTGACTTAGTTAGACTTGTGAACCAAGATTTATTTACACCACAACATAGGGTTGATCCTGGTTCGTGCATACCTGGATAATAATAATACTTGGCTGCTTCATAAAACTTGAAAGCCTCATCATTCCAAGGTCCTACCCATTCGGTAGCATCAATTGCACCAGACACAAGGTTTTCATAAATTTGTCCACCTGGAAGTGAAATTGGAGAACCACCAAGTTTTCCAAGTACTTGTCCACCTAAACCAGGCATACGCATTTTTAAACCTTTAATATCATTAGCTGATCTAATTTTTTTGTTAAACCAACCACCCATTTGCACTCCGGTGTTACCAGCAGCAAAACTTTGTGTTCCGAAATCATCAGTCAATTCATCCCACAGCTCTTGTCCACCAGCAAATTTTAACCACGCATTCATTTCAGCATATGTGAAACCAAATGGAACGGCAGTAAAATATCCAAATGCAGGGTGTTTTTTAACCCAGTAGTAATCAGCACCGTGGTACATTTGAGAATTTCCTGAAGCAACTTCATCAAACGAGTCAAATGCTTTTACCCTTTCATTAGCAGCATAATAAGTAACTTGAATTCTACCATCACTCATATCACTCAATCTTTGAGCAAGTCTTTGTGCACCAGTTCCAAGGCCTGGAAAATCTCTTGGCCAAGTTGCTACCATAGAAGCTTCTATTCTCTCTTTGGCAACAGCTGGAGCAGATAAAGATGATGCTGCAACAGCAGCAACACCAGTTGCAGCTGCAGTTTTAAAGAACTTTCTTCTTGAAGGTGATCTAGAAACCTTCAATGATTTTTTTTCTTTAATCATTAGTATCTCCTCTTCTTTGTTAATTAACTTTATAGATTAAATTACAATTGGACGTTTAAGTCTAGACTAAAATTCCTATTAAAGAATATAATACAATCAGAGGTAGTAAATTTAGAAATTATTAAAATTTATTTTTTGTCAAAAAAGGCTTCATATAACATCATCGATATCGCAAGTATCATCAAAATATAAACTGGTAATACATCAAAGAAACCTATCATCATAGATCTAGTAAGCGTTGTTGCTAAACCTATAAGAAAAAAGATTGCAAAAGAAAGTCCTATTAGTGTTACAAGTTTATTCATTAAATTTCTCACTTTCCTTTTCAAGCCAACTGGAAACTCCTAAGAAACGATTATCGTCATATTTCTCTCCAATAACTTGAATGCCTAATGGTAAATTATTTTCGCCTTGAAGTAAAGGAAGTGAGATACAAGGCGTTCCTAGGTAAGACCAAACTTTATTGAAATCAGCTGATCCAGTGCTTTTAAGACCCTTAAGAGCAACACCTGGGCTGGATGGCGATAAAACCCCGTGATAGTCCTCAAATACTTCTTTATAAGAATCATAGCTTCTTTTCATAAAATCTATTGCTTCAGCATATTCTCTTGCAGAATGTTTTCTTCCATTTGAAATTGCAGTTTGCATAATTTTTGAAAGTTTTGATTTATAATTTTTGTAATAATCACTAAAATTATTAGCTAGATCAGTTTCATAAATTATTTGATGATATTTGTGGATATCTTTAAAATAAGATGGAGTATCATGAACTTCAATATTTTTTTTAAATGACTTTATAAAATATTCAAAAGCTTCCTTAGATTTTTTGTCAATTGCTTTCCAAAATTCGGTTTTATAAAATATGAACTTGGGTTCATATAAAGGACCTTTTTTTACAGCGTCGACCATATTATTTGAAGAATAATAAACAGTGGCAGGGTCATGGGAGTCTTTTTTAATTAACTCTTTTACTAAATAAGCTATGTCCTCAACTGTTTTTCCAAAAACTCCTAAATGGTCAAGTTTTTCGGAAGTCTTTAATACTCCATTTCTAGAAATCAAACCAAATGAAGGTTTGTATCCAACAACACCGCAATAAGATGCTGGTCTAATTATTGAGCCACCAGTTTGTGATCCTATTGAAAGTGGAGCCATATAAGATGCGATAACTGCAGCAGAACCACTTGATGATCCTCCTGGTGTTCGTGAATAATCGTGTGGGTTTTTTGTTTTGGAGGGATTTAAATATGCTAATTCAGTAGTAACAGTTTTACCCATCACAATAGCTCCTGAAGAAGTTAATAAATCAACTATTTCTGCATTCTGTGAATAAGATTTGCCTTTTCTTATCGGTGTACCACATTCAGTTGGCATATCTAAAGTACCAACAATATCTTTAACAGCTACAGGAATACCATGTAGTGGACCAATGGGTTTTCCAGATTTTTTGTAAGCATCTGACTCTTTGGCTTTTTCCAATAGCAATTCTTTGTCAAAAAAAGCCCAAGCATTTACATCTTTTTCAAACTTATTAATTCTCTCAATATATGCTTCACATATTTCGACAGAAGTAATTTGAGAATTTGAAATTTTATTTATTAATTCTTGAACAGAAAAATTTACAATTTCATTCATCAAGTTAGTTAGCAAATAATTGATCAGGTAACCACAAAGCTATACCTGGAAATAAATACATTAAAACCATTCCAAAAATAACAATCGCTAAGAATGGCATGATGCCTTTAAATACCTCAATTAATTCAACATTTTTAGATTGTACACCTTTTAAGTAATAAGCCGACATGGCCATGGGGGGAGTTAAAAATGATGTTTGTAAATTTAAAGCAATTAGCATTGCAAAAAAATAAGGGTTAACTCCAAAAAATTCTACTAAAGGTAAAAATATTGGAACAAATATAATTAATATTTCTGTCCACTCTAATGGCCAGCCTAATAAGAAAATTATAATTTGTGTAATGACTAAAAATTGCCAAGGTTGTATATCCATTGATTTAAAAAAATGCTCAAATACTTCATGTCCTCCTAAATATGAAAATACTGACGCAAACGTCCAAGATCCAATAAACAACCACATAATCATTGCGGTAGTTTTTGCAGTAAGAAATACTGACTCTTTAAAATTTTTCCATTTTAGAGATTTATAAAAGAAAGATAAAACTAACGCTCCAAAAGCTCCAACACCTGCAGCTTCTGCTGGGGTAGCTAAGCCAGCAAGAATGCTTCCTAATACCAAAATAATTAATGAAAATAATGGTAAGAATGAAACCAAAACTTCTTTTAAAATTACTGATCTTGGTGGAATTTCTTCTTTAGGAGGCTTAGGTGCAACTGATGGATTAAAATAAGCCAAAATAATTGCATATAAAATATATAAACCTGCTAACATCAAACCAGGAAATATTGCTGCTGCAAATAATCTTAATGGAGATAACTGAGCTATTACTGCATAAACAATAAGCATAATGCTAGGAGGAATTAAAATTCCTAAACATCCTCCAGCACATATTACTCCTGATGCAAATTTTTTATCATAACCAGCTTTGACCATTGCAGGCCAAGCAAGCAAACCCATTAAAGTCACAACTGCTCCAATTATACCCGTTGCTGTAGAAAATAAAGTGCAAGTAACTAGGGCAGCAACTGCCATTGATGCTGGAAGAGAATGAGATGCAAGTCTTATGGCATAAAATAATCTTGCAACTATACCTGCTCTTTCAACTAAATATCCCATAAATAAAAACAAAGGTACGGCGGTGAGGACATGGTTATCCATCACAGAATAGGTATTTGAAACAAATAAATTAAATATCCTATTGTCTAATAGATGATCCATTCTTGATGGATCAAAATATGCGTAATACCCAAATCCTAAACCCATTGCCATTAAAGTAAATGCAATAGGAAATCCGAGTAATACAGCAAACAGAAATATCACCATCATTAAAATAGCAATTTCTGGATTTGTTAAACTAAACAACATCTATTTTTTCTTCCTCTTTAGATTTTCTCATTAAAATTTTTTCAGTTTCTTCAGCACCAGCATCTCTCTCTGGCCAATGTCCTGTTCTAATACAAATAATTGCTCTAAATACTTCACTAATTCCTTGGAGTGTAAGAAGTATGCCTGATAAAGGTATTAATGATTTTGCCATATAAATTTGAATTTGTGCTGGACTATTCCAACTTGTTTCTTTCACCATCCATGCTTTAGCTGCATATTCATATCCATAAAATGCAAGTGCAATCACCCCTGGAAAAAAGAAGATGAAATATAATATTAAATCAATCCATCCTTGAACTTTAGTTGGGAACAATCTGTAAATAACATCTCCTCTAACGTGAGCTTCTGTTGCTAAAGTGTAAGCTCCAGCCATCATAAATATCGCTCCGTACATTTGTAAACTGAAATCAAAATTCCATAAAGTAGGAGCATTAAATGCGTAAGCCATGATAACCTCATAACATGTTCCTCCCATCAAAATTACTATGCACCATGAGAAGGCTTTACCCATTGAGGTACTAAGAGTATCTGCAAATTTTATATAAGAGTACATATTTAACTAACTTATCTTAATTTTCTTAATTAATTCAATTAAAAAAAAGGGGGCTAAAAAGCCCCCTTAATTTTTTATATATTTGAACCTTAGATTTTAACTTTCGCTAACGGACCAAACTCATTTTCATAAGCAAGTCTGTAGTTAGGCTGATTCATTAGTAAGTATTTCATTACTCTTTTCGCGTAAGCTTTTTGTGAATCAACAATCTTCTTAAAGAATGGATCTTTAGAAGAGAAATCACCTACAACTTTATCCCAACCTTTTAACTGCTCTGCTAAAATTGCATCTGAAGTTTGGTAAACGTTTACTTTATGCTCATTCATCAATTTAGATAAATCAGCTGAGTATCTTACCAAAGCTTTAAAGTAGTTAGCGGTATTTGCTGCATACGAAGCATTTTTTAATATTGCTTGGTTTGCAGGAGATAAGCTATTAAATGTTTTTTTGTTAATAGGTATTTCAAACATCTCTTGTGATTGGTGAAAAGATCCTAAGTGATAATGCTTAGAAACATCTTGCATACCAAACTGAGAGTCTGAAGTTGGGTTGTTAAACTCAGCAGCTTCAATCAAACCAGTTTTCATTGCTGGCTGAATTTCACCACCTGGTAATTGTCTAACTACCATACCCATTGCAGTAAGAACGTTAGTTGCAAGACCAACTGTTCTATACTTCATACCTTTAACGTCACTTACTTTAGTTACGTTCTTTTTGAACCAACCAAAAGGTTGGGCTGGCATAGGCATCGCAAAAACACCAACATAGTCATATCCAACTTTTGCTAATGTTTCTTCATACAATGCTCTTCCACCACCTTCTTCCATCCAAGCCATTACTTCTTGAGATGATAGACCGTAAGATGGGCCAGTTCCGAAAAGAGACGCGGCAGGATTTTTTCCATACCAATACGCAGTAACCCAGTGTCCCATATCAAGAACACCGTCACTTACAGCTTGTCCAATTTCTCCGGTTTTTACAACTGCTCCAACAGGTTGAAGATCAATTTTTAAACTTCCACCTGACATGTCTCCCACCATTTTGGCATAGTCTCCGGCCATTTCAAAAAAGATGTTAGCACCTGATGGCCATGCTGCTTGCATCTTTAATGTTTGCGGAGCACCAAAAGCAACATTCGGCATTGCTACAGCTGTTGCTGCTGCTGCACCAGTTGCTGCTGCGGCTTTGAAGAACTTTCTTCTTGAAGGAGTTTTAGAACCCTTCAATGATTTTTTATTTTTAATCATTTCTTCTCCTCTAGTTAATTAACTGTCGAGAAGTAAAACATAGTTTTATATTAGAGTCTTTCTAAAAAGAGGCACAGATTGTCACTATTTAAAGCTAATTATATTTTTTTACAATCCTGGGTAGAAATTTACTTAGATCAATTTATTATTTTGATATACACAACATTTTTCGGGAGGAAAGTGTAATTTTACCTTATCGCTAGCAATTTCAATTTCTCTATTGATTTTTGACTTTATTGTTAGTTGACCCATTTTTGTGGTTAATAGTTTGAAGTTTCCAAAGTCTTCTATTTTTTGAATATTAACTTCCACCAAATTCTCAGTTTCATCTTTTGCAACTTTTACAAATTCTGATCTAATACCTAATTTTAAATTATTATTTTTCAATTTTGATAAATTTGTATTTGTTTTTATTGTCGTGTCATTAATTTTTACACTATTCTCTGTGTGTAATTGGCTTTCAAATAAGTTCATTGCAGGAGAACCAATAAAATAGCCAACAAAAGTAGTTTTAGGTCTCTCAAATAAATCTTTGGGAAGCCCAACCTGAACTATTTCACCTTGGTCCATTACAATAATGTTATCAGCAAATGTCATTGCCTCATTTTGATCATGAGTAACATAAACCAATGTTGTTTTATATTCTTCATTAATTTCTTTTAAATTTCTTCTCAATCTAAATTTTAAGTCTGGATCAATTACTGTTAATGGTTCATCCATTAATACAGCAGCTACATCTTCCCTTACTAATCCTCTTCCTAAGGAAATGAGTTGTTTTTGATCTGCTGTGAGTTTCCTTGCGGGCATGTTGAGAAATGAAGAAAGATTTAATGTTTCAGATACAGATCGAACTCTCTCTTCAATTTTATTCTTTTCAAAATCTCTACATTTTAATGGGAACGCTAAATTATCATATACCGACATTGTGTTATAAATTACTGGAAACTGAAATACTTGCGAAATATTTCTATTTTCAGTTTTTTGGCTAGTTACATCTTCATTATCAAACAATATCGTGCCTTGAGTAGGCTTTATTAAGCCTGATACAATATTTAACATAGTTGTTTTCCCACAACCAGATGGTCCAAGTATTGCGTAACGTTTACCATTTTCCCATGTCATCGAAAATGTATTTAAAGCATAAGTAGGTTCTAAATCTTTTGGATTATAAGTATGTGAGATATTTGATAGATCTATTTTAGCCATTCTTAATCCTGAATGGTGATGAGATTAATTTTCCATCTTCTGCAAAAACAGAAAATTTATCAGAATTGAACACAACTTTTACTTTTTCATGAATTTTAAAATTCATAACTTCTTCAATCAATGCAATAACTTTTGTACTTCCTCTTTTTAAATGTAATAATGTTTCTGACCCACTAATTTCTGCTAATTCTATTTCAAATTCCTCACCGCCATCACTAAGCTTAATTTCTGAGGATCTAATTCCAAAATTATAATTTTTGTTTTCTAATTTAGATAAATGTTTTGGTAGTTTGATGTTGATATTTTCGAATGTAATTTTACCATCAATTTTTAAGCCATTTATAATATTCATTGGAGGATCATTTGAAATTTCAGCAACTTTGAGGTTAATAGGATTTTCAAAAATATCTTTAGCTGGACCTGATTGTAAAACTTTACCCTCATCAAGTACAATTACCTCTCCATTTAATTCCATAACTTCTTGTGGGTCAGTTGTTGAGTAAATTAAAATAGTCTCATTAGCCAACCCCTCATTAAATATGGTTTTAAATTCCTCTCTAAGTTGTTCACGAAGTTTATAATCAAGGTTAACAAGGGGTTCATCTAATAATAAAATTTTTGCTTTTTTCGCGAGTGATCTTGCTAGTGCTACCCTTTGTTGCTGTCCTCCAGACAATTCTTGGATTTTTCTATTTTCAAAACCCACTAAACCAACCGTTTTTAGAGCATCGTCAACGTTCTTTTTTATATTTTCCTCATTTAATTTTCTTTGTTTTAGTGGAAATGAAATATTTTCATAAACCCTCAAATGAGGGTAATTGATAAATTGTTGATAAACCATAGCAACATTTCTTTCCCATACTGGGACTTTGCTAAAATTTTTATCTTCAAAATTTATATTTCCACTATCTGGATTTAATAAACCAGCTATTGTCTTTAATAAAGTTGTTTTGCCAGACAATGTACGTCCAAGAATAGTATAAAGTCTTCCTTTTTCAAAATTAAAAGAAACATCATTAAGATGATACTGATCATCAGGTTTGTAAGTTAAATGTTTTGCAACCAGGTTCATTATTTTAAGGCTCCTGATAAATTTCCTTTAGACAAATATCTTTCAACCACAAAAGCGACTATTATAAGTGGAGCCACAGATATTAAGGCAGATGCGGATAGACTCCACCAAGGCGTAATAGAAGAATTTAAAGCTACCACTTTAACTGGTAATAATTGCACTTCAGTAAAAGTTAAAATAAAAGCAAAAAAGAAGTCAATCCAACCAAATATTATACAAAACATACCAGCAACAATTAATCCTGGGATGGAGTTTGGTAAAACTACTTTATAAAAGGCTTGATAGGGATTACATCCATCAATAAGTGCAGTTTCATCTAACTCTTTTGGAACTCGGTTAAAAAAATCTACCATAATCCAAACTGCAATAGGCATTAAAAGAACTATGTAAACTACCACTAGTCCTATCAAACTATCTAATAATCCTATTGTGCTTAGAAATATAAAGAAGGGAATTGATAAAACAATGGGCGGCATTATTCTTTGTGATATAAAGAAGAAAGTAATATCGTTATTTCTGACAAAACCAGCTTTAAAAGTAAATCTTGATAGAGCATAAGCTGCCAAAGTTCCTAAAACTATACTTATTAAACTTGCTGTACAGGTTACAAAAAGACTATTAAAGTATGGTTCAACAATATCGACACCACCTCTTGCAGGTGATTTAACTAATACACGCCATCCCTCAAGTGTTGGTTCAAAATCTAACCAGGGAATGTAAGTAACCTTACTATTCACTGACTGAAAATCTTTAAAAGAAGTAGAGATGGCCCACAGAAAAGGAGCTACAATAAAAACCGTCCAGAGAATAATAAAAGTGTATTTTAAAAATTTGTATAATTTTTCCATTATTCTTTAATCATTAATTTTGTTAAAACCTTTGCAATGATCGTTAAACTTATGATCATTATTACTAAATACGTAAAAGAAAGGGTTGCAGCATAACCCATTTGGAACTCCCTTAAGCCTTTAATATAAATATAAAAACTTGAAGTTTCTGTTGCTGTACCCGGTCCTCCAGAAGTTAATACAAAAACTGTATCCATTATCTTTGAGGCCTCAATTAATCTAATAATAATTGCCCCAATTGAGATTGGTGCCATTAGTGGAAAAGTAACATATACAAACTTTCTAAAAGAACTTGCACCATCTATTGCTGCGGCTAAAAAAGGTTCTTTGGGCAGAGATAATAAACCTGCAAGTAACAACAAAAACATAAACGGTGTCCATTGCCATACCTCAACAATAATTACAGTAAATTTAGCAATAACTGGGTCACTAAGCCATAATATAGGCTCTACTCCTAAGTTTCCCAAAAGATCATTCACAGGACCTAGAGACTCGTGAAAAAAAGTTCTCCAAATTACTGTCATAATGACAGGCGTAGTCATCATAGGAATTAAAAAAATAACTCTAAAAAATCTTTTAAATTTAATTTCTCTCCAAACTATAAGCGCTAATGCGAAACCAATAATGTATTGAAGAATAACAGTAGTAACTGATAAAAAACTTAGTCTGAAGAAAGACTCCCAAAATCTTGGGTCATCAGTAAAAAGTCTTATATAATTTGTAATTCCTATAAAATTCATTTCAGGCGTATAACTATTCCAACCTGATAAACTTAATCTGATAGTAAAAATAATTGGAAAAATAAGTATTCCTATAAGCACAAATAAACCAGGAAATAAAAAAATATATTTGTGCTTAAAATTCATAATTGTAATTTTTGGAATTTGTTAGTTGTGGCCGTCGTTAAGACGGCCACAAGATATTTTTAAAGCTTGTTATCTTCCATTGCTACACCAACAGAGTAAGCTGCTCTTACGTTATCTTTTCCTACTCTATTAAGTATGTCTTCCCACTGCTTAGCAGCCTCATCTAAAGCAGCTTGTGGTGATAACTGTCCAGCTAAAGCTTTTGCTGCAGCTGTAGCTAATGCAGCATTAAACTCAAATGTACCTGGAACTCTCAAAGGGAAAACTCTATTTTTACTTTCCTCCATTTGAGCTAAGGTATCAACATATGATTGAGCAATATCTTTATCCCAACCAATTTGAGTCCAAACATCCGCTTTAAAGTCATCATTTCTAAATGGGTTAACTCCGAAACGACCAATACCTATGTCGGCTTGGTGATTTGCTTCGTTTGCAAAGAAACATAAGTAATCAAAAGCCATTTCTTTTTCTTTACTTTTCTTAGCAACGCCAACTGCCCATCCCCACACGAAGAAAGGAGCTTGGTTAAATCCTTCATCCCAAGAGTTAGTTGTTCTATTCCAAACTTTCATTGCGCCTGGTAATTGAGCGGCACCAACCTTATTGTTAATTGGGCTATCAGGTTGCATAGCAGCAACAAATGCATCATCCCATGAAAAACTAAACAAAGTTTGTCCTCCACCAAATGATCCAATTTCATCACCTAGACCAAAGTTTATTCCTCCTGGAGGAACATATTTAGTAGCTGCAACCCAGTCGGTTAAAGCTTCCACAAAACCTGGATTGTTAATTAATGGTTTCATAGTTTTTAAATCAAAGAAAAAACCACCTGGAGTTTTAGGATTTTTTGAATAAGCGGCAGATCTTGAATAAAAAGCTGCATACATCAAGTCATCTTTTTTCATAACCTCTGCAGATCCATATTCTTTCTCGCCATCACCATCCCAGTCCCAACCATTAAAGTATGCAGCCATTTCTCCATACTCTTTCCATGTTTGCGGGACTCTTAACTCTTTACCAGTATCAGCTTTGTATTTTTTTTGATACTTAGGATTGTCAATTACGTCTTTTCTGTATTTTAAATAGTGTCTGTCACCATCAACTGGAAACTGATACATAACACCATCCCAAGATGCTATACCAATGTGAGATGGAGTAACATCTTGCATTTGTTTCATCTCAACATATTTTTTTGGAACTGGTTCTAAGTATCTTTTCCAATCATTAATAAAGTTTGAAAATCCAAAAACTATATCATATGGAGCTTGACCTGCTTGAAACGGAACCATAGCTTTTGCATACAAATCACCAGCAGGTGTATGTGTTACATCAACTTTTGCTCCCGTAAGTTTAGCAAATTGCTCAGCATGTAAAGCTGTTGGTTCTCCCATAACTGGAACAGCATGTGTATTTATTTTAAGTGTCTTACCTTTGTAATTTTTCTTAGACATAGACTCGTAAGAACACTCGCCTGGAATATCTCCAGTAGCCTTGATATGTGGAAACTGATCGCTCCACTTATCTGCATACGCGACTGGACTAAATACCAACAAAGCTGATATAAGAGCAGTTACGCAAGTTTTTATTGTCTTCATCTTCCTTTCCTCTCTTTTGTTATTTATGGAACTAACACTGCACGACCTTTGACTTTTCCATCATTTAGATCATGTAGCGCTTTGTTAGCATCGTCTAATTTATATTCTTGCATGGACAACTTAACCTTTCCTCTGTCAGCTAACTCCATTAATTCATATAATTCAGACCACGTTCCTACTAAATTTCCAATTATGTTTCTTTCAGATATAATTACATCAACAGCAAGTATTTTTATTTCCTCACCGTATCCAACTATGTAAAAGAAACCACCATTAGCGGTCATATTAAGACCCATTGATGTTGAACCTTTTTCTCCTACAAAATCTATAACTGCTTCTGCGCCAACACCTTTTGTTATTTCCTTAACTTTTTCAACCTCGTTTCCATCAATAATTACTCCATGATCTCCTCCGAGTTCCATAGCATGTTTTAATGCTTTTTCAGATTTTTCAACGATAATAATATCTGCTGCACACATTGCTTTTAAACATTGAATTGCGATATGACCTAAACCTCCAGCACCTATCACCACACAACTTTGACCGGGAAGTAAGTGTCTTGTCGCTTTTTTGACAACTCTATAAGCTGTTAAGCCTGCATCAGAAAAAGGAGCTACATCTTTTGGAGCTAAGACTTTTGGCAATTTAATCAAGTTTCTAACACTTGTTTTTAAAAGTTCTGAATATCCACCTTCTTTGATACTTAATCCAGGAAATGCACCTGCTGCTGCATGCATATCATTACCTCTTCTACAATCTAAACATGTTCCATCTGTTCCTGAAATTAAAGGGTGCAAAATTACTGGATCCCCTTTTTTAAATTCTGTTACATCTTTTCCGACATCTTCTATCCAGCCTGCATTTTCATGACCCATAACGCAAGGGAGTAATTTTCCATCCGGGTCTTGAATATGTTTCCACACACCTTCTATAATATGTAAATCAGTTCTACAAACACCTGCAGCTCCAATTTTAACAATCACATCGCTGGCTTTCTCTATTTTTGGATTTGGTAACTCTTCACCTGTGACCCAAACTTTTTCTTTCATCTCTGGGTCATACTTATGTAAAACCTGTGCTTTCATAGTTTACTCTCCCATTAAATTTAAAACATCATTAAAAAATTAATCGGATCAGGAGTCAATGCCACTTTTAAACTTTCAAATATTTAATAAATTCAACTCAAAGTAGAAGAGATCCATTTTAAAACTGTATTTTAAAGGTGCTAGAAACAATACTGCTGGCGCAATTTTTTCAACATCTGCGTATCTTTTAAGAGGAATGGCCTTCAATAAATTTAATTAATCAATTGGATAATCCCAAGCATTTCCACCTATAACTTTAGAAATAGCTGAAAAATCTTTAGTTTCGTTTCCTTCTTTACAAAATTGATCATAAATTTCTAAAGCCATTTTTCCTAATGGTGTTTCGGCATTTACGCTTTGAGCACAATCATTTGCAAGTTTAAGATCTTTATTCATCATACCTGCAGAAAAACCTGGTCGATAATTATTATTTGAGGGTGTACCGTCAATTAAACCAGGTAAAGGTGGATAAACAGAAATTGGCCAACTGTTACCTGATGCATTTTTCATAATTTCATGAACTTTTTTAATATCGATATTTAACCTTTTTGCCAACATTAACGACTCTGAAGCAGCAATCATTGCAATACCTAGAGCCATATTGTTACAAATTTTGGCACCATTCCCACTACCTAAATAACCTGCATGAAATATATTTTTCCCCATGATTTTTAACAATGGAAGTGCTTTTTCAAATGCTTCTTTTGATCCACCAACCATTATATTTAAAGTTGCTTTTTGAGCTCCCATTACTCCACCACTAACTGGAGCATCAATCATTTTTATTCCTAATTCTGAAGCCTTTTTTCCAATCTCAATAGAAGTTTGTATATCAATTGTTGAACAATCTATTAAAAGACAATCTTTTGAAACTTTATTTATTATTCCTTTTTCTCCTAAGTAAACTTCCCTAGAATGCTTACCTTCTGGAAGCATAGTTACAACTGTTTCAATATTATCTGTAATTAAATCATCTATATTTTCGATTGTTTCAAGATTTTTATCTCTTGCAATTTCCAGCATCTTTTTTGAAACATCAAAAACTTTTACAGATTTACCTGACTTCATTAAATTTTCAGCCATTGGGCAACCCATGTTGCCAACGCCAATAAACGCTATCGATTTAGACATTTAATTTACTTTATTCTTACAATTTCCAGTTTTGAAGAACTCATCAAGATTATCTATTGCTAAATTTGCCATAGCAGTACGAGTATCTTTAGTTGCGCTACCTAGGTGTGGAAGTATAAATGCACTTTTGTGATTTAAATAACCTGGATTTAAATTAGGTTCATTTTTATATACATCTAATCCTACTGCATAAACTTTTCTTCTTTCTAATGCATCTATCATAGCCTCGTCATCAACAATATCCCCCCTAGCAACGTTTGTAACAATCGCACCTTTAGGTAAAAATTCTATTGTCTCTTTATTAATCATATCAATCGTTTCTTTAGAAGCTGGACAACAAATCGACAAAACATCTGAAACTGACAATAAGCCTTTTAAAGTATCATGATACGTTGCACCTTGTTCTTTATCTTCGTTTAATTTTGATCGATTGTGATAATGAATAATCATTCCTAAAGACTTTGCAACTTTAGCAATTTTTTGACCAATTCTTCCCATTCCTAAAATACCTAACCTTGAGCCAGTCAATTGTTTACCAATAAGGTAATCAGCTGACCACTTCCATCCTCCTTGTCTTGCGCTTTCAATTCCTTCAGAGGCTCTTCTACAAGCTCCAAGTATTAGTAGAATTCCAATTTCTGCTGTCGCATCTGTTAAAACATCAGGTGTATTTGTAACAGCTATTTTTCTTTTTTTTGCTGCTTCTAAATCTATATTTCCGAATCCAACTGCAAAATTTGAAATTATTTTTACACTCTCAGGTAATTTATTAATTGTTTCAGCGTCCATTTTATCTGTTAAGGAGGTTAAAATTCCATCACATCCTTGACTCATTTCAACTACCTTGTTTTGAGAATACAGCTCATCATTGTCATTAAAATTTGCTTTAAAAATTTTTGATGCTTTTTCCTCACAAGATCTAAGTAATCTTCTAGTTATCAAAATTTTTTTCATGTTGAAGATTAGTTTAAATCAAAAATTTTTCCAGGATTCATTATGTTATTTGGATCCAATGTTTTTTTGATTGATTTCATTACTGGAATACTATCAGGATGTTGTTCTAGTAAATATTCTTTTTTGTGAAGCCCAACTCCGTGTTCACCGGTGATAGTACCTTCAAGTTCTAAAGCTTTTCTAATTAGGGTTCCGTTAAATGCTCTTAATTGTTTGTACATTTCTTTTTTTGCAGGATCGTAAGGTAATACTACATGGAAATTTCCATCTCCCATATGACCTACCATTGGAGCTCTAACTCCAAATTCTTGTGCTTTTTCCTCTGCAAATTTTACACATTCAGTAATCTTTGAAATTGGAACACATACATCTGTTGAATAAACTCTTCCATTATTGTTTAGAGCTTTAACAGAATAATATACATCCCATCTTGCTTGCCAAAGTTTATTTCTGTCTTCTAAGTCTTTAGCCCATTTAAATGAACTACCATTATTATCTTTTGATAGTTCTTCAACAATTTTGATATTTTCTTTGTTTGAAGACTCAGATCCATGAAATTCAAAAAATAAAGTTGGTACCGCCTCAATATCTTTTAATTTAGAGTAGTTAATAGAGATTCCCATCTGATCTGCATTAAGCATTTCAATTCTAGCAATTGGAACACCATATTGAATAACCTGTTGAGCAGTCATTACTGCATCTTCTAAAGAAGGGAAATGACACACCGCACTCATTATACTTTCTGGTATAGGTGATAATCTTAAGTGAACTTCGGTAATAATACCTAGGGTTCCTTCTGATCCGATAAATAGATTTGTTAAATTATATCCTGCTGAAGTTTTTTTAGTTCTTCCACCTGTATTAATAATATCACCATTAGGTAAAACTACAGTTAAACCTGAAATAACTGTTTTCATTGTACCATATTTAACAGCCATTGTTCCTGAAGCGGAGGTTGATGCCATACCACCTAAAGCAGCGTTTGCTCCTGGATCTATAGGGAAAAAAACTCCATCCTCTCTTAAATATTCATTCAATTGTTCTCTTGTCACGCATGCCTGTACTCTACAGTCAAAATCTTCAGCATTTACACTTAAAATTTTATTCATTTTTTCAAGACAAATAGTTATACCATTTTCATTTCCTACAACGTTGCCCTCTAAAGATGTACCTGTTCCATATGGTACTACTGGAACTTTATGCTCGTTACAAAGTTTTAGTATTTTTGAAACCTCTTCATTAGTTTCTGGAAAAACTACCGCTTTTGATAAAATTGGTTCGTAAGTATCCTCGCCTCTCGCGTAATTACCACGAGCGGACTCTGACGTTGAATATCTACTGTTTAATAGACTTTTTAATTCTGTTTCAACTTGTTGGTTCATAAGTCTTAATATTATTAAAAAAAATAAAAAAATACAGCTTATTTAGAAAGCATCTTACCTATATTTTCTAATGCTTGCTGTATATTATCTCTAGATGCAGCAAAGCTAAATCTTACGTAATCCTGACAAGTTTTACCAAATGCTGTGCCTGGGACAATAGCAACTCCAGCTTCATGCATAGCTTTTTTACAAAATTCAGAACCATTCATGCCTGTTCCTATTACTTTTGGAAATGCATAAAATGCTCCACCAGGTAAACTACACTCTATTCCAGGTAAATCATTTAACCCTTTATGTATTAAATTTCTTCTCAAAGTAAATTTATCCAGCATGTCTTTAATTGAATCATCTGGACCATCTAATGCTGCTATACCCGCAAATTGAGCAGCTGCATTCACGCAGGATACACTATTTATTAATAATTTATTTACATGTGGAATCATTTCTTTTGGCCAATAACTCCATCCTAATCTCCAACCAGTCATTGAGTAAGCTTTACTCCAACCCTCTAAAACTATTAACCTTTCTCTTAAAGCTTCATAATGAAAAAAAGATGGCATTTCTTTGTAATCAAAAATTTGTCTACTATAAATTTCATCACTTAAAATAGTAACATGTGGGTGTTTTTCTAATTCTTTAGCAAAGTAATCTATTACAGGTTTTTCAACAAAACTACCTGTTGGATTGTTTGGGTTAATTAAAATTAACAATCTAGTTTTATCAGTAATTAAAGATAATATTTTATCTGGGTCAAATTTAAGATCTTTATCTTCAGTAAGGTCATATGGAACAGGTGTAGAACCAGTATAATTGATCATTGACTCATAAATTGGAAATGCAGGTGTAGGATGGATTATTTCTGCTCCTGGTTCACCAAAACATTGGATGGCATAACTCATAGTTGGTTTTCCACCAGGCATTATTAAAATTCTCTCAGGATCAATATTAGTGTTATATTGTTTTTTGATCCATCTTGTAACAGCCTCTCTACATTCTGGTATTCCATTAGACATCACGTATCCATGATGTCCATCATCTAATGCTTTTTTCGCAGCTTCAACTACATGCTTAGGTGTTTTAAAGTCTGGTTGACCTAGTCCTAGATGAATCATAGGATGTCCTTTTGCCTCTAATGCTTTAGCCTCTGCTAAGACACTAAACGCTGACTCAGTTCCTAAATTTTCTAAATTTTTTGCAAGTATCATAATTTTAAAATCGAAAATTAAACGAAAAGTAGACTAATGTCTATTCAAGATTTTTAAATAACTTATTTTAGATTTGTTCAATAATCCTTACAATTACTTGTTGATTAATTACGGTAGATTATTTTTGACGCATCTAAATCTTTAATTTTTTTGCATCCCATTAAAATCATATTCCTTCTAATTTCTTTTTGCATGTTATCCAATAACCTTTCAACTCCTTTTTGTCCACCAGCACCTAAACTAAAAAGGAACGCTTTTCCAAAACTACATGCTGTTGCACCTGCGGCTAATGCTTTTAATACATGTGTTCCTCTTCTTACTCCACCATCTAATATTATTTCCAACTTATCACCTACAGCATCTGAAATTGCTTTTACTTGATCGAAAGGAGATCTAGATCCATCAAGCTGTCTTCCTCCATGGTTTGAAATCATTATTGCGGTACAACCAATATCAATTGCTTTCTTGGCATCTTCTACGGACATAACTCCTTTTAGTGCCATTGGTTTGTTCCATTTTTTTATACAATATTCAGCGTCTTTCCAATTCATCGCAGGATCATACTGCTCATTTATATAATCCATTACTGATTTAGCAATATTTGTACCTTTATCAGTTTTATTTTTTATATTCGCTAACTCAAATTTTTTATTTGTAAAATATTTAAAAACCCAACCTGGCCTCATAGCAAAACTTAATAAACTATCTAAAGTAAATTTTGGTGGTGTTGTAAATCCAGTTCTATGATCTCGTTCTCTATTACCTGCTACAAGTGTATCGACCGTGATACACATGCCATCAAAATTCGCCCTATCACATCTTTCAATTAAATCATCTGTAATTGATTTATCTTTATGAATATAAAGCTGAAAAAGTTTTGGACCACTTGAAATATTTGCTACTTCCTCAATTGAAAATGATGCCATAGTTGACATGCTATAAATAGTGTCAAACTTTTCCGCAGCCCTAGCAGATGCTTTATCACCTTCTGGATCATACAAACTTTGCATTGCTGTTGGTGATAAAAATAATGGCATGCTTATTTTTCTTCCAAACACTGTAGTCGATAAATCTGGCTCTCCAACACTGTTAAGAATACTTGGAACTAAATCACAATCATTAAACGCCTCAGTATTTCTATTCAGTGTAACCTCATCATCTGCACCACCATCAATGTAATGAAAGATAGGAGCTGGTAATTTTTTTTTTGCTAATTTTCTAAAGTCTTCAAAGTTATAACAATCATTTATGTTCATGATTACTATTTTCTAAATCTTAAATTACTTCTGTTTAAATCACTTATTTTAGTGCAGCCCATTAACTTCATATCTCTTACTAATTCAGATTTATACTTCTCTAAAGCTCTTTCAACACCTGCTTGTCCTGCTGCTGCTAAAGCATATAAATAAAGTCTACCACCAGAACATGCTTTTGCACCTAATGATAATGCTTTAAGCATATGAGTTCCTCTATGAATCCCCCCTTCACAGATTACATCCAGTTTATCACCAACAGCATCAACTATTTCAGCAAGTTGATCAAAAGGTGACCTTGATCCATCAAGTTGTCTTCCGCCATGGTTAGAAACCATTATTCCTGTACATCCAATATCTACTGCTCTTTTAGCATCTTCAACACTCATAACCCCTTTTAAGGCAAAATGACCTCCCCATTTAGAGCAAAGTTGTTCAGCATCTTTCCAGTTCATTGACTGATCCAGCATTGTAGAAAAATAATTTCCAATAGAGGAGTTTGTGCTCGTACCTTCTTTTACAAAATCTTGAAGATGAGGTAATTCAAACTTACCTTTTGTTAAATAATTTATTCCCCACATTGGCTTCGTTGCAAAACTAAATAAACTTGATAGTGTTAGTTTAGGTGGTGACGTAAACCCAGTTCTCAAATCTCTTTCTCTATTTCCTCCTGTAATCGTATCAACGGTTAAAGCCATGACATCAAACTTAGCTGCTTTTGCTCTCTCTAAGCATGAATCATTAAGTCCCCTATCTTTATGAAAATAAAACTGAAACATTTTTGGCGTATCAACAAGTGAAGAAATTTCTTCTACACTTACTGTTGCTAGTGCCGATACCCCAAACATGGTATTGAATTTCTTAGCTGCTTTCCCTACGGCTCTTTCACCATCATAATGAAATAATCTCTGTAAAGCGGTAGGTGATAAATAAAAAGGTAAATCTAGTTTTTTTCCAAATATTGTTGTTGATAAATCAACATTCTCAACACCTCTTAAAACATTTGGAACTAAATCAACATCGTCAAATGCACTTGTATTTCTTGCATATGTAACCTCATCATCTGCTGCACCGTCAATGTAATGAAATATTGGTGATGGCAATTTTTTTTTAGCAAGTTTTCTAAAATCACTAAAATTATGACAATCCTTTAAATTCATAATTACTTTTTAAAAGTTTTTGAAAAAATTAAACATATAACTATTTGCCCCAGGATTTTTATCTCCTAAACTAGCATTAGATATATGATTGTAGGAAAAACCTAATTCACTTGTTTTTGATAAATCAAGTGAAATTTGTAATTCACTTTTAAATTCAATTAAATGGCCTAAATCTTTACCATCTCCCTCGTGATATATTCCTGGTGTAAAGCTGGGCGTTAAATTTAATGCTCCTAATTTATATTGTGCTTGAACACCTGTATAAATATATCCTGCATTATCAGCTGTAACTAAAAATCCAGTTATAGGAGAAAGATTTCCAAAAAGAGTATCTCTATTTAAATTTTCATTCTGATGTTGAAAACCAATTAAAGTTGATCTTTTTCCATCATCGCTAAAATCAAACATTCCAGTATAAACACTAAACTCTGTATTTAAGTCTTTCAAAACTTTTTCCTCAGCAACTGAGGAAAAAGCAAGTGTCATCATTATTAGATTTATTACAAATTTTTTTAATTTCATCAAAAATTAGTTTATTTTTTAACTATAAAGCTTTTATAGATTATTGCACCTCCAATTAAAAATATCAATATCGGCAATAACCAAAGAATATATGTGTTTTTGTTTAAACCAGGATCGTAAAGTATCCATTCTCCATATTTAGTTTTAAAATATTTATATATTTGATCTTCAGAAAGACCCTCTTCAAGCTTTTTATCAACTAAGATTTTTAAACTGTTTGCAAATTCTGAGTCTGAATCGTAAACCGATTGACCTTGACATATAAGACATCTTAAATTTTTAGTTATTTTATTTCTTTTGTCATTAACCTCAGCATTAACACCACTTGAAGTAAATAATATTATAAAAATTAAAATAAATTTAATAAATTTCATTTTATCAATAATTTAATTTCATCAACTAATTCTTGGTTAAGAGGTCCAATATATTTTTTAATAATTTCATTATTATAAACTAAAAATGATTCAGGAACCCCGTAAGCTCCCCACTCTATTGCGATTGTACCATCTAAATCAATAAAGATTTCTTTATACGGGTTTCCCAGTTTGCTTAAAAAGTTTTTTGCATTTTTAAAATTATCTTTATAATTTAAACCAATAATATTTACTTTATTATCTAAATTTAAATTCATTAAAAAAGGATGTTCTTGTCGACATGGTACACACCAAGATGACCAAATATTTAATAAATAAATCTTATCTAACTCAAAGATATTTGATGATTTCACATTTTCACCAGAAAAAAATTCTTTAGTATTAAATACTGGCATCTCTTTTTTTGTATTAACATCTGGAGAGTATATTTTTGAATCTTCTAAACCTTTGTAAAAAATAAAAAATATTGTTCCAAAAAAAATAAAAACTGAAAAAAGTAATATTTTATTTTTCATTATCTTCTTTGTAAAAGGCTAACAATTCCACCAATAGATATTAGAATTACTGATAACCAGATCCATAACATAAATGGTTTAACTTGATATCTTACGTTAAAAAAATCTTGATTTTGAACCAGATTAATTACAATAAATTTATCTGACGTAAGAGTAGTTTTGATACTAGCTTCACTTGTGGCAATGACAGGTTGATTATAAATTCTTAACTCTGGTGAAAGTTTATCCTTTTCACCATTTAAATTACTTATTGTAAAATTTGCAATAATAGCATTATAATTTTGTTCTTTTTTCTGAACAACACTCTCAAAAACTATCTTAGTTTTTGAATTTTCAAAAGTTTCACCAACCCTAAGATTTGTTATAATTTCACTTGCAAATAAATTGTTAAACAAAATACTTAAGATTAATAAACTAAATCCAAAATGAGCAATATTTTGTGAAATATTTTTATATTTTTTTACAAAAAAGTCTCTCAAAGTAATAAAGAATAAATAAAGTGCGCTCGATATCAAAATTGTATTAATTAAGATATTTTGATTAAAATTTTTTAATACTAAAAAAGCCAATAAAATTGAGATAATCAAAAAAGAAATTAAATAAATTTTGTCTTCTAATTGAGATTTGATCCATCTTAATTTTGGTCCAATCGCCATCATGAGTAAAAAAGGAATTAAAAATGGTATCATTAACTTATGATAAAATGGAGGACCGACTGATATTTTTTGAGAAGAAATCACATCTAAAAAAATTGGATATACAGTACCTATCAAAACAACTGATAAAAAATACATCATAAACCAGTTGTTAATTAATATTGAAGTTTCTTTGCTTAACCAAAAAAAATTATAAGATTTATTATCATTATCTTTGTGAAAAAAGAAAAATATTAAAATAGATAAAAAAATCAAAATAAATAAAAAAACAAGAATAAATAGACCCCTTTCAGGATCATTAGCAAATGTATGAACTGAATTTAAAATTCCTGATCTAACTAAAAATGTTCCACACATACTTAATGTAAATGTTGCAATAGAAAGAATTATTACCCATGAGGTTAAAATAGATTTTTTTTCTAATACTAAAATACAATGTAAAAGAGTGGTTAATGCAAACCATGGCATCAAAGAAACATTCTCAACTGGATCCCAAAACCAAAAACCTCCCCAACCTAGTTCATAATAAGCCCAGATTGACCCAAGCAGTATTCCTAAAGTCAAAAATATCCATGAAATTAAAACCCATTTTTTTATATGTGATGCCCAACTAGTGGAAATAATTTTTAAACTCGTTGCTGCTAAAACTGATGAAAATATAATTGAAGAACCTACATAACCTAAATATAAAATAGGTGGGTGAATTGCTAAAGCTGGATCTTGTAAAATTGGATTTAATCCGAGACCTTCCGTCGGTATTGGAAAAATATAATTAAATGGATTTGATGTTAAGATTAAAAATAAAAAAAAACCAACTATTATTATTTGTTGAAAAATTAGAGTTAAAATTTTGTATTTAACTGGTTGATTTTTTGTTCGTAATAAAAATAAGAAAATAAATAAAGTTAATACTAATAACCATAACAATAAACTTCCCTCATGATTTCCCCAAGTTCCACTAATTTTATAAAATAATGGTTTGGTGGTGTGAGAATTATTAAATACTGTTTCATTGCTAAAATCTGAAATAATAAACGAAAAGATCAAACACAAAAAACTAATAACAACAAATAATAATTGTAAAAATGTAAATGATAATATTTTGATATCTAATATGTTTGAATTATTAAAATTTTTGTATGAAAAATAAAATAATGATAATCCAATAACTAATCCTAATATTAATGAATAATATCCAATAAAACTATAGATCAATTTATTTTTCTCCTAATGCTTCTTTTACTTCTGGTGGCATATAATTTTCATCATGCTTAGCTAAAATTTTTGTTGCTGAGAAAAAGTTTCTATCTTTTAAAAAACCTTCTGCAACAACCCCTTTTCCCTCAGCAAATAAATTTGGTACTGCTCCCGAGAAAGTAACATTTATCTCATTTTTAAAGTCTGTAATTATAAAAATAACTTCATTCGAATTTATAGAAATAGAATTTTTTTTAACCATACCCCCAACCCTTATTTTACTTTTGTCTATTTCTGTAAGTGATTTTATTTCAGTGGGTGATTGAAAATATACAACATTTTCTTCTAAAGATTTTAAAATCAAAAAAGTTGTTAAAATTAGAGTAATTAAGATTATTGTTATAAACAAAAATCTTAATTTAACTTTTCGACCATACATGGTTTAAAAGTTAATTGTTTGTTACGTTTGCTAGAATTTCTTTGTTTATTCTTTGTGATTTTGCTGTATTAGCTTGCTCAGTTGTAAGTGTTCCAAATTTAGTAATAAATTTGTTTTGTTCTCTAACAAACTGCAATTTAGTTACTAAATATAAACCTAGAAAACTTAATAGGGTAAAACTAAAAGCAGATAATACATACACTGCATATCCATTCATCAAAAGTAATTCATTAATCATAATCTATCTAAGCCTTTATTTTTAATTTTTATCAGTTCTGTATTATATTTCATTAAGAAAATTAACAATGAAAAAAGAGCAAATGCCGCAGTCATAATCAATAATGGGTAAAGCATTGATGAATGAATTGAGCTTTTAGATAAAATATTAATAGATGCTGGTTGGTGAAGTGTGTTCCACCAATAGACTGAGTATTTTATTATTGGAACATTAATAATTCCTATAATAGTTATGAAAGTTGAAATCTTGTAAACTTTTTCCTCCTTATCATAGATCCTCCATACAATTAAATACATTGCATAAAATAATGCTAAGATTAACATTGAGGTAATTCTAGCATCCCAAGCCCACCAAGTTCCCCAAGTTGGTTTGCCCCAAATTGATCCTGTGACTAAAGCAATGATGTTAAAAACAAATCCTGAAGGAGCTAGACTTTTAGAAATTAAAAAAAAGTTTTTGTTTCTAAATACAAAACCACAAATAGATAATAAAGTTATGGAAGAAAATATTCCGAGTGAAATCCAAGCGGCAGGAACGTGAACATACATAATTCTAACTGCATCACTTTGTTTATAATCTTCAGGAGATAAAACTAATGCTTCAACCAATCCAACACTTAATACAATAATAAATAAAAATAAAACATACTTGGGTGCTTTTGAAGTAATTTTGAAAATTTTGTTAGGTTCAAAAAGTTTAAACATATTAAAAATCAGAATTTTTTTTGATGCTTTTTATTATGAAATGGTAATCTGATCAAGAATGCAGAGGGGAGATAATAAGACTGAAATTAACGTTTAACACTCTTGATCAGAAATTTGTAAGATTATGTCTAATTTATATGGCCTAGATTTGAGCTAAATGTGGTTGAATGATGGTTGCCTTAATTAGAAGGCTTAAAATAACTAGATCCTTTTTTTCCAGAAAAAATCTCCTCAATTAAAGGGTGTTTTATTGGCTCATCAGAATCGTCGATTAACAAGTTTTGTTCCGAAACATAAGCCTCATAAGTTATCTCATCATTTTCTGCCAATAGATGATAAAAAGGCTGATCTTTTCTCGGCCTCACATTTTTTGGTATAGACTGATACCACTCCTCCGAATTATTAAATTCAAAATCAACATCATAAATCACACCTCTAAATTCAAAGTGTTTATGTTTTACAATGTCTCCAATTGAAAATTTTGCTTTTTGTACTGGCATTGATGTGAGTATGGGTATTTAAAAATAAAAATCAATGCTTAAAATATAAATGTTTTGTGATGTGGCAAATATGTTAATATCTTTTTGGTGAATAAATCTTTTTTAAAATTTGTTACTGATTTCGGTCCTTTAGCAATATTTTTTTTCTATTATTACAATAGTGGTAAAAATTTATCAGTAGCAATACCTCCACTGATAGTTGCAACTTTAGTTGCACTAGCACTAGTTTGGTTTTTTGAAAAAAAAATTCCTCCAATGCCTTTAGTAAGTGGAATTTTAATTACTTTTTTTGGTGGATTAACAATCTACTTTAATGATCCTATATTTATTTATGTAAAACCAACTATCATTAATATTATGTTTGCTCTTGCATTATTTTTTGGGAAATATTTTACCAATGAACCTATTCTTAAAAAAATTATGGGTAAATCTATTCCTCTAACTGATATTGGATGGGAAATTCTAAATAAACGATGGATGTTTTTTTTCTTTGGTCTTGCTTTATTAAATGAATTTGTTTGGAGAACTCAAACAGAAGAATTTTGGGTAAATTTTAAAGTTTGGGGAATGCTTCCAATAACGATAGTATTTACAGGATTTCAAATACCATTAATTAATAAGCATAAGCTTGATGCGTAGTAATTTAAGATTAGTAATAAATAATCCTAATAATAAAATTGAAGAAAAGCACTTTTTTGAAAAAGATGAGCTTAAGATAATATTAGACTTATATGCTAAGATGGTTTCTGAAGGTTCTTGGAAAGATTATGGTTTAAGTATTTCAAGTAAACAAGTTGGATTTAGTGTTTTTAAAAATGCTACAGAAAATGCCCTTTATAAAATTTGTAAAAATTTTAAGCCTAAAAATAAAAATCTTAAATATTTAATTACTGATACAAATAGTAAAATACTTAAAAATTCTTACGATCTTAAAATTTTGTTAAAAAATACCAACTGGAAAAAACTTCAAAAATAAATTTATCTTCTTTGCCCGAATAATCTTAACAACATTATAAATAGGTTTATAAAATCTAGATATAAAGTTAAAGCACCCATTACAGCCTTCTTGCCCATTAACTCACCTGAGTCTGAGGCAACATACATATTTTTAATTTTTTGAGTGTCATAAGCTGTTAAACCAACAAAAATTAAAACACCTAAAATTGAAATCACGAAATACATCATAGAAGATTTCATGAAGATATTAACAATTGAAGCTATAATTATTCCAATTAGACCCATCATTAAAAAAGATCCTAACTTTGTAAGATCTCTTTTAGTTGTGTATCCGTATATACTCATCGCTCCAAATGTTGCAGATGTAATGAAGAAAACTCTTGTTACACTCATTCCAGTATAAACCAATAATATTGAAGATAATGATAGTCCCATTAAAGCTGCAAATACCCAAAAAGTGGTTTGTGCCTTTGATGCACTCATCTTATTAATTCCAAAACTCATGTAAAAAACGATACCTAGAGGTGCTAACATTACAAGCCATTTAAGACCTGATAAATAAATTGCATTCCCCATTTGTGTTAGACCAACGATTGAACCTGCATCATTAGTAACAACAGACATTTTAAATGTTAATAGTGCTACTATTCCAGTTAGCAATATACCTGTTGCCATGTAGTTATAAACTTTTAGCATGTAGGCTCTTAAGCCTTCATCCATTACAGCAGCTGTTTGTTGTGCTGCTTTTGCTCTATTTAGTATTCCATTTTTATCAAATTCCATAATGAGTAATATATATATTCTTTTACTAATTATTCAAGATACCTTAAAAGATTAACAAAAATTTAACTTAATATTTCTGATGAATTACAAAAATTTAGGTAATACCGATATTAAAGTGAGTACAATTTGTCTCGGTACTATGACGTGGGGAGAACAAAATACTGAGCTTGAAGCATTTGAACAAATGGATTTTGCTTTAGATCAAGGAGTAAACTTTTGGGACACTGCTGAATTATATGCAGTACCACCAAGAAAGGAAACCTATGGTGATACAGAAGAAATTATTGGAAACTGGTTTGAAAAAACAAAAAAAAGAGACAAAGTCATTCTTGCAACAAAAGTTGCTGGTCCGGCAAGAGATTATTTAAGAAGTGGAGAAAATAGTTTTACAGGTCCAAACTTAGAATCTGCTTTAAATGACAGTCTTAAAAGACTTAAAACTGATTATATAGATTTATATCAACTTCATTGGCCAGAAAGAAATGTAAATAATTTTGGGAGACTTGGTTATGTTCATAAAGAAAACAAATGGAATAAATTTGAAGATGTTCTTGCGGAGTTAAATAAATATATTGATCAGGGAAAAATAAGATACGTTGGTTTATCAAATGAGACCCCTTGGGGAGTTTTAAATTATCTTCAGTTATCCAAAAATAAAAAGTTGCCAAGAATGATGTCAATCCAAAATCCTTATAGTTTATTAAATAGATCTTACGAAGTTGGACTAGCTGAAGTTTCTATAAGAGAAAACATTGGCTGCTTAGCTTACTCACCATTAGCAAGTGGATATTTAAGTGGAAAGTATAGAAATAAGAATTTCCCCAAAGGATCAAGAATGGAGAGAGATTTCGATTTCTGGACAAGGTATAGAAAGCCAAATACTAAGGATGCCGTTGAACATTATTATAAAATTAGTGAAAAATTTGATCTTGATATGAGTCAGATGGCGATAAAATTTTGTGAAATCCAAGACTTTATGACTAGTGTAATAATTGGAGCAACTACAATGGAGCAGTTGAAAACAAATATAGAAAGTGTAAATGTAAACTTATCTGATGATGTCATTAAAGAAATTAACTACGTACAAACAATTTATCCAAATCCATGTCCATAATTAAAAAAATTACAATATTGTTAGGAATATTTTTTATAAGTGGTGTTGCTCAAGTTTCAGCTCAGGAAATTAAAAAAATTGGTAAATATAAAGATTGGGAGGCAATGGTCGTTATAGATACTGACGGTAAAGTATGCTTTGCACAATCTTTACCTATTTTGCAAGCACCCAAAACTAATAAAAGAGATGCAAAATTATTTGTAGCATTTAGACCAAACGACAATATAAAAAATGAAGTAAGTGTTACCCCAGGTTATGAATTCAACAAAAATAATTCAGTAACAGCTGCTTCAGGGAAGAATAAATTTAAATTTGATATTAAAGAACAAGGTTTTGCGTGGATTGCAGACAATAAAATCGAATTAAAAATGATCAAACAAATGAGGAAGGGATCAAGAATTATGATTACCGGATACAATGAACAAGGTTCTCAAACTATTGATCATTACTCATTGCTAGGATTTACTAAAGCTTATAACGCTTCAAGAAAAGCTTGTAGTTAATTCAATGAAATCAAAAAAGAAAATTGTTCTAGCTTATTCTGGAGGGCTGGATACTTCTATAATTTTAAAATGGCTTCAAGAAAATTATGATGCAGATGTAATTTGTTATACAGCAGATGTTGGACAAGAAATTGATAGAAAAAAAATTATAACTAATGCAAAAAAATTTGGTGTTAAAAATATAATTATTAAAGATTTAAAAGATATTTTTGTTAAAGACTATGTTTACCCTATGATCAGAGGACACGCAATTTATGAGGGTGTTTATTTATTGGGAACATCTATTGCACGACCTCTCATTGCAAAAGAACAAATCAGAGTCGCCAAAAAATTTAAAGCTTATGCAGTTTCGCATGGAGCAACTGGTAAAGGCAATGACCAAGTTAGATTTGAATTAGGCTATCATTATTTTGGTCCTAAAATTAAAATTATAGCTCCGTGGAGAATTTGGAAACTAAAATCTAGAACAGACTTAATTAATTATGCAAAAAAACATAGCATAGCTATTCCTAAAGATAAAAAAGGTGCACCCCCTTTTTCAGTGGATGATAATTTATTTCATACATCAACTGAAGGTAAGGTTTTAGAAAATCCAAAAAATTCTGCTCCAGAATTTATTTTTCAACGAACAGTTTCTCCTGAAAAAGCACCTAACAAACCATCTTTTGTTACTATTAATTTTAAAAATGGAGATCCTTTTGGAATAAATGGAAAAAAAATGTCTCCGGCTAAATTATTAACAAAGCTCAATGACATCGCAGGTAAAAATGGAATTGGAAGAGTTGACTTAGTGGAGAATAGATTTTTAGGTATCAAATCTAGAGGTGTATATGAAACGCCCGGTGGAACTCTTTTAATCAATGCTCATCGAGCAATTGAGTCAGTTACTTTAGATAAAGAAACTATGCACAAAAAAGATCAGATAATGTCTAGATATGCAGAGTTAATTTACAATGGTTATTGGTACTCAAAAGAAAGATTTAAACTTCAAAAAATTGTAGATTTAAAAAGAAGCAAAGTTAATGGCTCAGTTAAACTTAAATTGTATAAAGGAAATATTACAATTCAATCAAGAGTTACTAATAGCAGCGCTTACTCGATGAAAAAAGTCTCATTTGAAGAAAATAAGTCATTTAATAAATTTAACGTTGAAAGATTTATCAATTTTCACAAAAAAATGCTTCGTTCTTAGTATCGTTTAGGACAAATTAACATTTGTTTAAATCAGTAAAAATTATATCCTTAGATAATGGAATCAATAAAGAATTGGATGAGAGATGCTGCAAATATTTTATTTGATGATAGTAAAAATGATCTACGCGCACTTCCTAAAACAGTTAGATTACAAATTCTTTTAGTTTTAAGTTTTATTTGGACAACTGTTTTTAGTTTATATGTTTTTTCTTACACAACTTTTGCATTTGGATGGGCTGGACTTTTTTTAGCTCATATAGGTTTAATATTTGCCGTCTATATGACTTTTAAACAATTCCATAGAGCAGAAGAGAAATCTGCAAGTGTTTTTCAAACAAAAAATTTTGATCCTTTTAAAATCATGGTCATAGTTTTTGTGATAGTATTTATTTTTGTATTTTCAAAAGGAATTGAAGTTTTGACAAGTCCAAACCCGAATTCTTATTCAATCCCTTATGATGGTCCATTAAAATCTGCAATTGAAAAATGGTTACCTTTTAGTAAAGATAAATAATGGATAAGATAGCAAAAAACTTACAGTTAGCATTAATGGTTATTATCTTAATCAGTACTGTTATTGCTGTTGGAATTGAAATGAAAAACATGTTTTTAAATCAATCTGTTACATTAGCAGATTTGCTTTTAATGTTTCTTTATTTGGAGGTACTAGCAATGGTAAGGGTTTTTTGGAACCAACAATCTATTAGTATTACCCTTCCACTTCTTATTGCAATTACAGCACTTGCACGATTTATTATTCTACAAGGCAAAGAAATGGATCCTACTGCACTTGTTTATGAAGCAGTAGCTATTTTGTTAATAGCTGGAGCCATTGTTGTTTTAAGATTAAGACATAGTGACAAATTAGGTCTTAAGAAAAAAAAATCAAAATAATTTAAAATGATATTTGAAGCTTCAAGGGCTAAGGCCTTAAATCAATTAAATAATTTTGTTGAGAATAATCTTGGAGAATATTCAAAATTAAGGAATTTTGATTTTGGACCTGAAAAAAGGTCTAATATATCTTGCTTATCACCATATATAACTCATGGAATAATTAATGAACAAGAAGTCATTCAGAAAGCTCTAAGTAAATTTTCTTTTTCAAAAAATGAAAAGTTTATTCAAGAAGTTCTATGGCGAACTTATTGGAAAGGTTGGTTAGAACTAAGACCAAGTGTTTGGGCTGATTATCTTATCAAATTAAATCAAATCAAAAATGAATTTAAAGATAATAGCGATTATATTGCAGCAATCGAAGGAAAAACAAAAGTAGACTGCTTTAATGAGTGGGTGAAAGAGCTTAAAGAAAACAATTATTTGCATAATCACACAAGAATGTGGTTTGCTAGTATTTGGATTTTTACTTTAGAATTGCCTTGGCAATTAGGTGCAGAATTTTTTATGCAACATCTTTATGATGGAGATGCTGCATCAAATACTCTTGGGTGGCGATGGGTTGCGGGTGTTCAAACTCAAGGAAAACATTACCTTGCAAGTGAATGGAATATTAAAAAATTCACTAACAATAGATTTCAAAATATAAAATTAAATGAAAGTGCTCCTCCAAAAGTATCTGAAAAATCTTATCAAATAATTAAACAGGATTTCAATAACCCACAAAAAATTGAGAATAAGAATCTTTTAATATTTGAAAATAATCTCTCGTTTGAAATCACTGACTTTAAGGAAAACAATTTTAAAAAAATTTACTTAGTTTCTAATAAAAATGAAAATAGAGTAATAAAACTCAGTGAAAAGTTAGTGAAATTTAAATCTCATTTAATTGAAGACCAAGAACAAAGATTAAAAGATAAATCTATTGATTGTGAAGTTATAGATATAAGTAAATTAACAAACATTGAAAATTGTTATGGTTTATATCCAACGGTAGGTGAAAATTTAGATTTTTTAAATTCGAATAATTTAAAGATAGATTTTTTATATAGAAATCTTGATCAATTGGCTTGGCAATACTGCAATAAAGGATTTTTTAATTTTAAAAATTATATTCCCAAAATAGTCTCGACTTTTAACTAAAACCAACGAACCATCCCAATAATTCCGGCTGTTGCATAAAAAAATTGTAATAACAAAATTCCTTTATGACCACCCCTATAAGCCCATATTCCAATTAAAATAGCTGACAAAAGCAATAGACAAAAACCAAAAAATTCTATTCCTATATTTAAAGCAACAAACAAAGAATACAATATTGCAGTTATAACCCCTGCCCATTCAAAGATCTTATTGTTCATAAAAGTTTTTTAAAATTATCATAAAGGATTGTAGAATAGTTATTCATATCTTTCATGTTATCTTTTGCAGATTGGTCAAACTTTTCTAATGCACCATTACCAAGCTGATCCACTAAAGCTTTTTTGTATTCCGGTACACATCCCCACTCATTAACCGTAGTATCCTTTATTTCTATATGAAATTGAATTCCATAAGCATGGTTTTGATATTTAAAGATTTGATACTTGGTAATTGGAGAAGAGGCTAATAAAGTTACATCTTTATTATTTTCAATACCTTGAACCTCATAAGAGTGCCATTGTAAACTTTTAATAGTATTAGGAAATTTTGAAAATAATTTATCTCCATTTTTTTTCTTAGAGAAATTAATATCCATAATTCCTATTTCTGCTGGTTTAGATTTAACTACTTTTCCACCAATCACTTCTCCTAAAAGCTGACAACCTAAACAAAAACCTAAATAAGGTTTTTTTAGATTAACAACAAATTCTTTTATTGCTTTCTTTTCTTCTATTAACCAAGGATATTCTTGTTCCATATAGGTATCCATTGGACCCCCCATGCAAAACATTCCATTAAATTTACTTAAATCATCTGGTATTTTTTCACCTTCATCTAACTCAATAGTAGTTAAATTTAATCCATCAGCTAACATTAAATCTTTAATGTAACCTGGATCTTCTATTTTGATATGTTGTAATACTATTATGTTCACTAAGCTTAGCTTAGCTTAGAACACTTCTTGGAACAATATTTTACTCTATCCCAATTTAACTTCCATTTTTTTCGCCAAGTAAATGATCTTTTACAAACTGGACAAATTTTTGTTGGTAAATTTTCTTTTTTCATCAAATTGTGTTTAGTTTAATAAATTTATCAGCTTCAGATAAAATTAATTTTTTTCTATCAGATTTCATTTTATCAAATATTCTTACCATCATAGAAAGACGGGGATTTTTTAAAAAAAATTTTCTATTTCGGTCAATAAATCTCCAATAAAGACCATCCATAGTGTTACACCACTCACCTTTTTTAAAATCCATCATTTTCATAAAATATGCAGATCCACAAATATAAGGTTTGGTAGCAAAAATTCCTCCATCACTAAATAATCCCATTCCATAAACATTAGGAACCATTACCCAATCTGAGGAGTCTACAAACATCTCCATGAACCACTTATAAACAATTGTTGGCTTTATTTCACAAAGGTTCATTATGTTTGATAAGATCATTAATCTTTCAATGTGATGTGACCAACCATTATTAACCGCATTTTTAATTGCGTAATCTAAAGGTGGAAGACCAGTGGTGCCATCATACCAAGAACTTTTCATTTTTCTATTTTGTTTAAAAAAATTTCCATTTTCCATTTCTTGTGAATATGACTGATAAATTCCACGCATAAATTCTCGCCAGCCAATCACCTGGCGGATGTAACCCTCTAAAGAATTCATTCTAATTTTATTTTTTTTATGAAAATCTAAAATTTTTTGGATAACGAATTCAGGAGTAATTAAACCTAAATTTATATAAGGACTTAATGCACTATGAAATAGAATATTATCTTTTTGATCAACTGCATCCTCATAATCACCAAAAAGATTAGATTTCTCTTTTATAAAAAAATTTAATAGTTTAACTACATCTTCATATTCCGTTGCAAACCAAAAATTATTTGTACTCCCTGGGTGATTTTTAAATTCCTTTTCAATAATAGGCCTTAATTTTTTTGTATGATTGGTTTCATTTATTTTTGGAAATTTAGGAATTGAAATATTTTTAGGTAATTTATTTCTATTATCCTCATCAAAGCTCCATTTCCCCCCGATTGGATCACCATCTGACCCCATCAATATTCCAGATTTTTTTCTAACATCTTTGTAAAAAGTTGCCATAAAAGGTTTTTTTGATTTTGATAAATAATTTTTAAATTCAGCTCTTGAATTTAAAAACATAGGAGTTTGAACAACATTCCATTGTATGTTTTCTTTTTTTAAAAATTGTGAAATTTTTTTTTCAAAAAATTTATCCTCTACTTCAAAACTTGAAATTTCTTTTACTTTTTTTTGTTTAATTATTTTTTTTAATTTTTTTAAATAATCTTCATTAAATTCTTTATCTTCAATTTTAAGGTAATCTAATTTAAATTTGTTTTTTCTTAATCCGTCTGCATAAGAACGCATAGAAGATAAAAATAATAAAATTTTTTGTTTATGATGCTTTTCATAAGTACATAAACCCTTATCTTCAGCCATAAAAAATAGGTGGTCTTTTTTGAAGCGGTCTAAGTATTTTGTTGGAAATAATTGGTTACCAAGTATAAAAAATAACTTCATAGTTAAATATAACTAATAAAATTTTTTATGTCAGAAAAATATGTAATTTTTGGTGCGACAGGTTCTATTGGGTCAAGTTTAGCGGAACAATTAAAAAACTCTGGAAACGATATTCATTTAGTTGGAAGAAATGAGAGTGAACTTAGTTCTATCTCTGAAAAACTTGGATGCTCACATACCGTTGCAGATGTTTTAGAGGATGGGTTTATAGAAAAAGTTAAATCAGATATTTCTGAAATTAAAGGCCTTGCTTATTGTGTCGGTTCAATTGATTTAAAACCTTTAAGAATGGTAAATGAACAAGACTTTCAGAAATGCATGAAACTTAATCTTTATTCTGCTGTAGAAGCTATTAAGGGATATCAAGAAAGTTTAAAAAAAAATAAAGGTTCAATAGTGTTATTTTCAACTGTTGCTGCTCAAAGAGGTTTTACCAATCATGCAATCATAGCTTCAGCAAAAGCTGCTGTTGAAGGATTGACGGTTTCTCTTGCAGCAGAATTTGCTCCAAACATAAGAGTAAATTGTGTGGCACCAAGTTTAACAAAATCTAAAATAGCAGAACCAATGTTAAAAAATACTGCTATAGCTGAAGGTATTGCGAAAGCACATCCCCTTAAAAGATTAGGCGAGGGTAAAGATTCGGCAGCTCTTGCTAAATTCTTACTAACAGATGATAGTTCCTGGGTTACAGGGCAAATAATTGCAGTAGATGGTGGTAGATCTAAATTATCTTAAAATGGATTGGGATTCAAAACATCTAAAAAAAATTAAATCATCTTGGTTAAAACATTTTTTATACGCTAGCTATTTTAACTTTTTAGCTATTCTAATTTTTATTACAGGTTTAATCCATAGTATTTTGCCTTGGATATTTACTTTTACACCTTACAAACTTGCAAAAAAAATTGTTGATGGAACAGAAAAACAATTTGGATCAAATTTTAAAAAAAGGAATTGAATTAAAGTCTAGTGGTACCACAGGCCCACAAAAAAAGATTTACCAATCTCCCTACAAGCTAAGAAATGCAAATAAGATTGCACGTGAATGTCAAAAAATTTCATCTAAAAGTAAAATCTATACAATTTGTAAATTAGAACATGCTGGTGGTCTTTTAGCACAAACATTACCTGGTTATGAAGTAGGTGCACATTTAGAAATTGAAAAATTTAATGCATATAATTTTTGTAAAAAAATTAAACACTTTACACACAGCCATATAACACCAAAACATGCAAGAGCTATAATGCTGACTAAATCATTTCAAGATTTAAATTTAAAAGGTGTATGGATCACCTGTGGTAGTGAACCAGTGGAGTGGGAATTAATTACAAAATTTGTTGAAAAAGGTTGTCAATTTATGGTCAATTGGGGCATGACTGAAATTGGGCCTTGTGCAATTAACACTGTTTTTAAAGATATAGATACAGTTGAAAATTATAAGAAGAGAGCGTTAGAAGGAACTTTAATGGGAGATGATGTTTACTGTGATACAAAAATTGAGAAAGGCACATTACATGTAAAAGGAGATATAAGTGTTTTTGGAAATAATTGGTTTGACACAAGAGATCAAGTAAAAAAAAATGAAACTAATGAGTTTTATATTCAAGGGAGATTAATATAATTTATGAGGTTTGTTCTTTTAATTATAATTATTTTTTTTTCTAAAGTTTCACTTTCACACTCTAATAGTTATAATTTTACACAATTAGTATCATTAAATGAACCGTGGGGATCATCTTTTATTAGTGATGAGGAACTCATTATTACTGAACAAACTGGAAAGATAAAAATAGTAAATATTACTTCTAAAGAAGCCTACGAAGTTAAACATAACTTAAATTATTTTGTACACGGACAAGGAGGTTTGTTAGATATTATTTATCAAAATGATTACTTATGGATTTCTTATTCAGAAAATAGAGGGGATTGGAAAACTAGTACATCAATTGCAAAAGCTAAATTAAATAAAAAAAATTTAAATTTCAAAAATATATTTCAAGCTGAACCACCTATAGAATCTGGTTATCATTTCGGTTCAAGACTAGCTATAAAAGACAATTTTCTTTTTGCTTCTGCTGGTGAAAGAGGTGGTGGTATGATTGCTCAAGATCCGACAAATCATCCTGGCAGTATTATCAGAATTTATTTAGATGGTAGTATTCCAAAAGATAACCCTAAGTTTGAAGGTAAATCAAATTGGTTACCAGAAATTTATCAAATTGGTGTTCGTAATCCTCAAGGCTTAACCTATTCCTCTTTTGATGGAAAAATTTATGCAAGCAACCATGGTGCAAAAGGTGGTGATTGGTTTGGTGAAATTAAAAAAGGAGAAAATTATGGTTGGAAAATTTTAGGTTGGGGTGGAACAAATTATTCAGGCTCAAAGATTGGACCTAAATGGAAACCAGGATTTACCAAAGCAATCCAATACTGGGTACCTTCAATTGCAGCAAGTGCTATAACTATTTATAAGGGAAAAGAATTTAGTGAATGGAATGGAGAAGCGTTAATCACTTCTTTAAAAGATAAATCAATGAGAAAATTAAACTTTAAAAATTCATCTAAGATTGAAGAAACAATTATTTTCAAAGATAAAATTGGAAGAATAAGAGATATACAGGTTCACCCAGTTAATGGAAAAATATATTTTCTTGCGGGAAACAGTTTATGGTTAATGGAGAAAAAAAAATAATATGAAAGAAAGACCTTATCATCATTTACCTGATGGTACTTTCAGGAATCCAAAAGGATCTCCAGTAATAATATCCAGATCAGGAAAATTTTCTTATAGAACTTTCAGTAAATTAAGAAAAAAAGTTAATTTATCTTATCCAAAAGAACATGTGATTGAAAAAGAAAAAGTATTAGCTGATTTAGAAAAATATAAAGATAATGATTATATTGCTTGGATAGGTCACGCGACATATCTTATAAAATTAGGTGGAACTACAATTATAACAGATCCTGTATTTTCAAAGAATGCTGGACCACTAATCTTTGGTCCAAAAAGATTTACTGATCCTGCAATAAAATTAAATGAGATACCTAAAACGGATATATTTTTACTCACTCATAATCATTACGATCATCAGGACATGTCAACAATTAGAAATTTTCCTTTCAAGAGTGCAAAAGTATTAACACCTCTAAATCTTGGTAAATATTTTAAAGGATATAAAGATGTAAATGAAATGGATTGGTATGATCAAATAATTATAAATGAGGATTTGAAAATTTCTTTACTTCCTGCAGTTCATTGGTCAAAGAGAAGTTTAACGGACACTAATAAAACTTTGTGGGGTAATTTTTTAATAGAACATAAAAATAAAAAAATTTTATTTGCATGTGACACCGGATATGGGGAAGTCTACAAAGAACTAGGTGAAAAATATGGTCCTATAGATCTGACAATGATTAATATTGGGGCTTATAATTTCAAACCAATGTTTGATAAAACTATTTATCATACTACACCTGAAGAAGCCTTGAATGTTGCACGGGACCTAAAAAGTAAAAAAGTATTAGGAATGCATTGGGGAACATTTGTTTTGTCATTAGAGCCGATTATGGAACCCCCAATTAGATTTAAAGATAGTGCTGAAAAATATGGTTTTAGTAAAGAAGATGCTATTATTTTTAAAATTGGAGAAGTTAGTCCTTTAGATAAATTGTTATAGAGTTAAATACTTAATTGCAAAAAATATAGTTCCAATAGAAGCAATAGTAGAGACAAAAATTGCTTTAATTATATTTTCGGGACTTACATTATACGCTGCACATAAAACTATAGAAGTAACTCCGCAAGGCGCAACACTCACAAAGAAAGCACCTGGTATTTCAGCTGGCAATCCTGCATTAAAAAACACTAATCCAATTAACAATAAAATTATTGGGGAAATAACTAATTTTAAAACTGAAATAGATACGGATAATTTGTTAATTACATTTTTAGTATAAAATGAGAGAGTTATGCCAATTGCAAACAATCCAACTGGAGAAACACATGCTGCAAGTTTAGACAAAGTGTATTCAATCGGTGTTTGATCAATGTTAAAATTTAATAATAAAAATAATAGACCTATAATTATTGAAAGTATAAATGGGTTTAAAAATAAATTTTTAATAAAATTAAATAAATTTACATTTTTTTTTGTAGATAATTCAAGAAAAAAAGCAATTACAGATAATAAAATTATCCCATCCATTAATATGATACTTGCAACTTGTGTAATTACATTTTGTTGAAAATAAATTTCTGTTATTGGTAAGAGCAAAGTTACATGGTTTGATAATGCAACTGTTAAAGCCCAAATAATTGACTCTGGGATTGATCTTTTAAAATATTTTGAAGTAATTAAGTAGGCGATAATTCCACATATCGATTGCATAATTAAATAAGAGAAAATTTGTTTGAAATCTACTTGTCCAATTTCATTTTGTGCTATTAGCTTAATTATCAATGCTGGAACTGCAATATAGAACAAGAAAAGATTTAAAATTTTAGCATGATTAAGATCTAAGACCTTCAACTTACCAAAAACAAACCCTAAAAAAGTAATAAATATAAATGGAGTTAGTCCTAAAAAAATTGTGAACATAAATTATTTGATTGTTATTCTATGCATTATTCTATTTCCTTTGAAAGGTGTTGCTTGATGAAGCATAGATCTATTATCCCATATAGCCAATTGATTTTTTTCCCAAGGCAATGAAAATTGAAACTTCTTCTTAATTTGATGGTTAAATAAAAATTTTTTTAACTTTTCTTGATTTTTTATCTTTGAGCTAAAACCAACAAAATGTCCTGGACTACAATAAATAGAATAATTTGTGCTGATTTTCCTAATTATTTTATGTGAAGATTTAAGTTCTTTAATATTTTTACCTTTTTCTTTTACTCTTTCTTTTGTTGTAACCGAGATTGGACCCTCAGAGGAATATTTACCTTTAATATTTTTAAATTTTCTTTTTATTGGACTTGGTAATTCTTTATAAGCAAGATATTGAGAACAAAATTCTGTATTAGCTTTTCCTTTTTTTGGCACAAGTTTAGAAAGCAACATTGTAAATCTTGGCGGTTTTTTTGTATAAATCGAGTCTGTATGAAATTGTTCACCAAAACTTGGTCCTTTATCAGTTGATTTTCTTTGCACCACAGTAATTTGAGGAAATTTTTTATTTAAACCTTTTAGTCTTGGATAGTTGGCTAATTTTCCAAAATATTTTGCAAACTGAATATAAAATTTAGAAGTTAATTCTTGTTGTTTAAAATACAACATTCCATATTTATTCAGTGCTTTCTTAATTTTTAAAATATCTTTATTTGAAATATCTTTTAAATTTACAATTATTTCAGCTCCAATATTTTTTTTATTTGGAATTATTTTTAACATTTTTTAAAAAAAATTTTTTTAAGTGATTAATCGTTTGTTTGGGACTTTCCTCTGGAATGAAATGATCTGAATTAATTTCTGCCCCATAAACTTTTTTATTTGTGTATTTTTGCCAAATTTTAACTGATTTAAATTGCGTTCCAACAACTCCCTTTTTACCCCACAAAACTTGTATAGGAATGTTTAATTTTTTTTTTCTGTCTTTTTTGTCATGCTCTAAATCTATAGTAACCGCAGCCCTATAATCCTCACAAGTTGCATGAATTCTTTTTTTTTGTCTAAAGGCTCTAAAATATTCATCTTCAACTTTTCCAATCGCACGTTTTGATGACCTATTAAAACGACTTTTTAACCATCTTTTAGGATCTGCCATTATCATTTTCTCTGGTAAAGGTGCGGGCTGTATTAAATAAAACCAATGAAAATATCCTTTTGCAAATTTCATATCTGTATGCTCGTACATATCCAGAGTTGGACAAATATCTAATACACTTAAAGCCATAATTTTATTTCTATAATCTCTTGCCATTCTATGTGCAACTCTCCCGCCTCTATCATGTCCTGCAACAAAAAATTTTTTAAAATTCAATTTACTCATCAATTGAACCATATCTTTAGCCATTTCTCTTTTAGAATAATTTTTATGATTTATTCCACCAGGCAAAACCAAACTGTCTCCGTATCCTCTAAGATCAGCAACTATTACTGTAAAATATTTGCTAAGCTCAGGGGCTGTTTTGTGCCACATTACATGCGATTGTGGATATCCGTGAAGTAACAATAAAGGAGCACCATCACCTTTAAATCTACAAAATATTTTACCTTTGTTTACCTTAACAAATTTTTTTTTAAAACCAATGAACATGATTAAACTATTTAATTATTTAATAGTTTATTTTTCGCCTTTTCAAATTCCTCTTGAGAAATAATTCCTTTTTCTTTTAAATCATTTAATTTACTAAGTTCATCACTTAGAGTACTAGTTTGTTCAGAAGCAGTCTCACTTATCTCATCAGTCTCACTTTCGGATTGCTCCTTTTCAGCTCTATTAGCTTCCTTAGATTTAAAACCATTCATTATTGCCATTCCACCTAAGTATAAAACATAAGCCATAATAGGAATAACCAATCCAAAAAAAATTATTTTTTCCATAATTTAATCTTCATCTTCTTCACGCCAGTTTTTTTCATACATCAAATATGCAGCATAAATTACTGATATTGTACCTACAATCATACCATAATCAAAACCAGTTTGCATGTCATGCAAATACCAACCTAGCTGTGTGGCTCCAATTGGTGGAACAGTAAGAAGTAAAAAAATTATACCAAATCTATAAGGTCGCTTAGGTTTTTTCATCCTAATTAATTAACAGATTACAGCTTGGGATTTAATTATTAAATTTGCGATCTTTTGAAACAGTCTATGGTATTTTTAAGTAAACAAGCAATAGTCATAGGTCCAACTCCACCTGGAACAGGTGTAAGTGCTTTTGCATTTTTTGAAACTTCATCAAAATGAACATCACCAACTATACCGTTGTTAGTTTTATTTATACCAACATCAATAACAATAGCATCTTTTTTAACCCAATCTCCTTTAACAAGTTCGGGTATACCTACAGCTGCAACAATTATGTCTGCCTCTAAACATTCAGCTTTTAAATCTTTAGTTTTTGAATGAGTTATAGTTACGGTGCAATTTTCTTTTAAAAGAAGTTGTGTCATTGGTTTACCATTTAAATTTGATCTACCCACAACCACAGCTTTTTTACCACTTAAATTAGGTTCAATTTTTTTTATCAACAAATAACATCCAAGCGGAGTACAAGGTATCGAACTTTCATAACCAGATGAAAGATTACCTACATTCATTGGATGAAATCCATCTACGTCTTTTGAGGGATCAATAGCTTCTATAACCTTCTGCTTATCAATATGCTTAGGTAAAGGAAGTTGAACTAAAATTCCTGAGACAGTTTCATCACTGTTTAGTTCTTGAATTTTTTCTAGAACAGTCTTTTCTTCAACTGTGTCTGGATATTTAATTACTTCAGATTTTAATCCTACCTCATTTGCTGACTTCTCTTTATTTCTTACATAAATCTGACTAGGTGTTAAATCACCAATCAGTATTACTGTTAAACCTGGTACTTTATTATATTTTGATTTTAATTCTGCAACTTCTTCCTTTAACTCTGCTCTTAATTCTGCGGCTGCTTTTTTTCCATCAATTAAAATCATATTTCTTTCTTAAAAAATCATTGGGGCAATGTACAGCTTCATACACATTTCGATAAACCAAATCAATAAAAGAAGAATGATTGGAGAAATATCTAGTGAACCTAAATTTGGCAAAAAACGTCTAATTTTATTCAAGAAAGGCTCGGTCAATTTGTAACTCAACTCTAAAATTGCATACACAAACTTATTTTGAGTATTAAGAACGTTAAAAGCTATTAACCAACTTACAATAACATTGGCGATTACAACATAAGAATACAATTTTAAAATTTGTAAAACTAAATAAAAAATAGCTATCATTTTTTCTCAACGTAAATCGACTGACTTGGGAAAGCAAATGAAGCACCATTTTTTTCTACAATTTCCTTAATCGCAATTGCTAATCTTTCTTTTACATCAAGCCAATTATTCCAACTTCCTGTTTTTGTAAAGCATCTTACATACATATCTATTGAACTATCAGAAAATTTATCAACTCTTACCGCAACGCCAATTGAGGTATTATAATCTTCGCTTGAATTAATATGACTTTCGATTTCATCTCTAATTTTTTTTAACTGATCTACGGTAGTGTCATATTGAAGTGTAATAATCCAACTGATTAACCAATTTGAAGTTTCACTTACATTAACAACAGCGTTTTCAGCAAATTGAAAATTTGGAATAATAGCAAGAGATTTGTCAAACTTTCTAATTGTTGTTGATCTAAATCCAATCTTTTCTACTACCCCTTCAATAATACCCTCGACAGCTATCCAGTCTCCAATTTTAAATCTCTTTTCAACTAAAACTAAAATTCCTGATATTAAATTTTTGAATAAATCTTGTGCCCCTAATGCTACAGCAACACCAAACAATCCAAGACCTGCAATGATTGGGCCTATTTTAATTCCCCACAATTCTAAAACAGCTGCTAAACCCAAAATAAAAATTAGAATTTTTAGCGATTTAATTATCCAGCCAATAAGTTCTCTTGTTAACAATTTATCTAAACCACTAAGTATGTATGAAATTGGTTCTATGATTTGGTGAATTACCCAAAAAATCAAAATAGTGATTAATGTTCTATTAATTGTATCTACCACTTCTCTTCCTTCTAGTGAGAAAGTCATATAGTAGCTTGCAATAAAAAATCCTAATACAATTGGTAAAAATCTTGCTGGACCTACAAGTGATTGAACAAAAGTATCATCTAGTTTATTCGTTGTTCTTTTCGAGATAATTTCTAATTTTTTAATAACTAATTTGCTTATTAGACCTCTAAAAATTAAGAATAGTAAAAATATTCCAATACCAATTAAGATTTGAAAAATATCAACACCAAGAATTCCTTTATTCCATACTGATAAAAATATCTCTGAAAAATTATTAATTAATTCCATTTCTAAATTTTATATAACAAAAACTCTTCTTCTCCAGGGTTAAAAAGAAAAATCTTTTTCCATTTGATTTCGTTCAGTATTGACGAGGTTTTTTCGCCTATACACATCAAATTTGTACTCATCCATAAATTTTCGGTTTGGTAAATCTTTATGAAATTTAAGAAACTTGACGCACTATTTTGAGAGTACACATAGACCATATCAGGCATATTTAATTTTAATTCATTAACAAATTTCTGATCAAATTTTTGATTATGATCTACTCTGTAATTAATAATTCTTTTTACCTTAAACCCTTCTTTTAATAACTGTTGATCTAAATCAACCGATATTGTTTCACCACTAACGTAAAGTAATTCTTTATTTTTGGAGTCATAACTTTGTATAATTAGCTCCTTTAAGTTTGTTACATTTCCTTCAGCCGCAATTGTATTTTGAAAACCAACGCTTCTTGCTTTGTTTTCTGTGGCGTTTCCAACACAAAAGCATTTAATATTTTTATCTAATTTGACTGTGTTTAAAAATTTTACTGCATTTGCACTAGTAAAAACAATTCCACCATATTCAGAAAAGTTAATTTCTTCATAATTAACCTTTTCAATCCTTATTAATGGAAGATGAGAAACTTGATGTCCTAATGATTGAAATTTAAATATCATTTCGGAACAATCATCTAATGGTCTAGTTAACAAAATATGCATATTATCTTTTATATGTGTTATTTGATTTTGTTTTTAAAAGTATTCCAATCTCCTTACCAATTTCTTTAAACTCATTCAAATTACCAACTTTTTTTTCATAAAACCTTTGTTTACCATCTAAAGAAAAAAGTTCAGCCTCCACTGTAATCTTATCTCCATCGACCACTGAATGAGCACCAATTGCTGTTTCACAATCTCCATCTAAAACTTTTAAAATATTTCTCTCAAGGTGAGCTCTTTTATGTGTTTCTTCATGATTAATTTTGTTTAAAATAGAAATTGTCTCATCATCATTCTCCCTGCACTGAAGAGCAATTATGCCTTGTCCTGCACTAGGAATTATTTCCTCAGCTGAAAAAATTTCTGAAATTTCATTTTCAAACTTTAAAAATTTGATACCAGCATAAGACAAAATAATTGCATCATACATCCCTTCATTCAATTTTCTAATTCTAGTATCTACATTTCCTCTAATTAGTTTACAGTTCAAATCTTGTCTAATTTTTTTTATTTGAAATTCTCTTCTGTATGATGAGGTACCAACAATTGACTTTTGATCTAGGTCTTTAAGTTTTTTTTTGTTCTTTGTAATTAAAATCTCTCTAGGGTCATTTCTTTCAAGGAAAGAGTCTGTTGTTAATCCTTTTGTTTCATTAGCAGGCATATCTTTCAGTGCGTGGACTGCAATATCAATATTTTTTAACTGAAGTTCTTTTTCAATATTACTAGAAAACAAACCTTTGCCACCAAGCTCAGATAATCTTGTATCCTGTACTTCGTCACCTTTAGTTGTAATTGATTTAATTAAAACATCTTCATTACCAAGGTCGGTATTTTCAATAATCTTATCTTTAGCTTGTTGAGCATAAAGTAAGGCAAGCTTGCTACCCCTAGATCCAATTATTATTTTTTTTCTCATAAAAAATTATTTCTTACTTGTATAAAGATTGTACAATTATTAAAAACTATTTGAATGAGCAAAAAACCCTTAATTCTTGGAATAGAGTCTAGTTGTGATGAAACGGCAGCTTCTTTAATAACTGAAAATGAAGAGGGATTCCCAGTAGTTTTATCCAACATTGTTTCTAGCCAAGTTGAGGTTCATAAGGAGTTTGGTGGTGTAGTTCCTGAACTAGCAGCACGTTCACACATTGAAAAAATTGATTGGATTGTCAAAAAAGCTATTGATGAAAGTGGAAGAAAAATTGAAGAAATAGATGCTGTTGCTTCTACCGCTGGTCCTGGATTAATTGTTTGTTTATCAGTTGGGTTAAGTTTTGGTAAAGCTTTCGCAACAGCAATGAATAAACCTTTTATTGCTGTTAATCATTTAGAGGGACATGCTTTAAGTCCAAAACTAAATACAAAGTTAAATTATCCATATTTACTTCTTTTAATTTCAGGTGGGCACTCACAATATTTAAGTGTTCAGAACCTTGGTAAATATAAAAGATTAGGAACAACTATTGATGATGCATTAGGTGAGGCGTTTGACAAAACAGCAAAGCTTTTAGGAATAGAATTTCCAGGAGGACCTCAAATAGAAATTTTAGCTAAAAAAGGTGATCCAGAAAAATATGATTTACCAAAACCAATTTTCAGCAAAGGAGGATGCAATCTTTCTTTTGCAGGTCTAAAAACTGCCGTATTGAAGATAAGCAAAACAATTAAATCAGAACAAGATAAATATGATCTTGCAGCATCTTTTCAAAAAACAATTGAGGAAATTTTATATAAAAAAACAAAGATTGCTTTTACTGAATTTGAAAAAATAAATGAATTAAATGAAAAAATTTTTGTTGTTGCTGGTGGAGTTGCAGCAAATAAGAAAATTAGATCTATGTTAATTAATCTATGTGAAGAAAAAAATTATAAAAGTATTTTTCCACCTATAGAGTTTTGTGGAGATAATGCAGCAATGATTGCAATAGTAGGTTTGGAAAAATTTAAAATAAATCAATTTGATAATTTAGATTATCCAGCAAAACCTAGGTGGCCTTTAGATGAAGATGCAGCTTTTCTAAAAGGTGCTGGAGTTCAATTGTAATGAAATATTGGTTGATAAAATCTGAACCAGATGTTTGGTCAATTGACCAACAAAAAAAAGCTGGAAGTAAAGGTGCACCTTGGGATGGTGTCAGAAATTATCAAGCTGCAAAAAATTTAAAAAGTATGAGTAAAGGTGATCTATGTTTTTTTTATCATTCAAACATAGGAAAAGAAATAGTTGGAATAGTAAAAGTTATAAAAGAATCGTATATAGATAAAACAGACAAAACAGGGAGATTTGTTGCCGTTACTGTTCAATTTAAGTCTAAATTTTCAAAGCCTATAACGCTCGAAAGTATTAAAAAAAATAAGGATTTAAGCCATTTAGCTCTGATAAAGCAAAGTAGACTTTCTGTAATGCCTGTTGATTATAAAAGCTGGAAAATTATAAATAACATGAGTAAAATTTAAAAAAAAAATTGTCCTATGCCAAAAAAAAAGAAAAACAAAAGCAAGGTAAGAAAAAAAAAATCTAAAGTTAGAAAAAAAACCTCAAAAAAAGTGAAAAGAAGATCTAAAGTTAGAATAAAATCTTCTAAAAAACCAAAAAAAAGAATTAAAGCAAAAAAGGAAAACGGAAATACACCTCCTGAAGTTGTTATTAAAACAAAACCGGAATGGGTTAAAAGTAGCTTAGCAAATAAAAGTAAATACCAACAAAAATATTCTCAATCTATAAAAAGCAATGACGAATTTTGGAGGAAAGAGGGAAAAAGAATTACTTGGATAAAACCATATAAAAAAATTAAAGACGTAAAATATAGTACAAAAGAAGTGAAAATTAAATGGTTTGAAGATGGCACTTTAAATGCTTCTGCAAATTGCATTGATAGACATTTAAAGGATAAAAAAGATAAAACTGCTATTATTTGGGTTGGAGATGATCCAAAAGATAGTCAAAAAATTTCTTATAAACAACTTCATCAAAAAGTTTCTAAAGCAGCAAATGGTTTAAAAAAATTAGGAATTAAAAAAGGTGACCGTGTGACAATTTATTTAACTATGATACCAGAGTTAGCAATTTTAATGCTGGCTTGTGTAAGAATTGGTGCAGTACATTCAATTATTTTTGGAGGTTTTTCAGCAGATTCTATCTCTGGAAGAGTAAATGATTGCGAATCTGAGTATATAATCACTGCTGATGAAGGAGTGAGAGGTGGAAAAACTATACCACTGAAATATACAGTCGATGAAGCTTTAATGAGTTGTCCAAACGTTAAAAAATGTGTTGTTGTTAAACGAACTGGAAATTACATCAACTGGGATCATAGCAGAGATGTTTGGTATCATGATTTAATTAAAGACGTTCCTAATCATTGTGAACCTGAAGAAATGAACGCAGAAGATCCTTTATTTATTTTATATACCTCAGGTTCAACAGGTAAACCTAAAGGAGTTCTTCACACTACTGGTGGTTATATGGTTTATGCTTCAATGACACATCAATATATTTTTAATTACAAACCAAAAGATATTTATTGGTGTACTGCTGATATTGGTTGGGTAACTGGACATAGTTATATTATTTATGGTCCACTTTCGAATGGTGCAACAACTATAATGTTTGAAGGAATTCCAAATTATCCTAATAGTTCAAGGTGGTGGCAGATAGTTGATAAATATAAAGTAAATACTTTTTATACAGCACCAACTGCAATTAGAGCATTAATGCGAGAGGGAGACAAACCAGTTAAAAAAACCTCTAGAAAGTCCCTTAAACTTTTGGGAACAGTGGGAGAACCAATAAATCCAGAGGCTTGGATGTGGTACTATAAAACTGTAGGTAATTCTAAATGCCCAATTGTAGATACTTGGTGGCAAACAGAAACTGGAGGTATAATGATTGCTCCTCAAACAGGTGCAATTCCTCTTAAACCTGGATCTGCAACAAAACCTTTCTATGGAATTAAGCCAGTGCTTGTAGATAAAAACGGTAAGGAAATTAAAGGAGCTGGAGAAGGAAGATTGTGTATAGCTCAATCATGGCCTGGACAGATGAGAACTGTTTATGGTGATCATCAAAGATTTATTGATACATACTTTTCTCAATTTAATGGAAAATATTTCACTGGTGATGGATGCCGAAGAGATAAAGATGGATATTACTGGATAACAGGACGAGTAGATGATGTAATTATTGTTTCAGGACATAATCTTGGAACAGCTGAAATTGAAAGTGCGTTTGTTGCTCATCCAAAAGTAGCTGAAGCTGCTGTAGTTGGTTACCCTCATGATATTAAAGGTAATGGTTTGTATTGTTATGTAACCTTAAATGCAGGAGAAAGCGAAACTGGTGAACTAGAAAGAGATCTAAAACTTTGGGTTAGAAAACAAATTGGTCCTTTAGCTACTCCAGATCTAATTCATTTTACCCCGGGTCTACCTAAAACAAGATCGGGAAAAATAATGAGAAGGATTTTGAGAAAAATTGCTGCTAACGAGCACGGTCAATTAGGAGACACCACTACTCTAGCTGATCCAAGTGTTGTTGATAGTTTAGTAGATAATAGAAAAAATATTTAAAACTGAATTAAATCTTTAAACTCTTGTTTAACAACGTCCCATTTTAAAATCATAGAATTTAAAACAATCTTTCGATCTAAAGTTTTTAACTCGTCTGCAATCGGAGCCCACTTATATAAAGAAAGAGCACTAGGATTAAAAGGTAAGTCTTGATAATAACCATCCCAATTTATTTTCTCTAATCGTTCATCAAAACTTTTCCTAGCTTCATCAATAATATCTAACGGCATCTTGTTAGAAATTTCGTCATCTAAAATTTTATTAAAAATTTCATTTGCTTTATGAATATCCTGATAATTAAAATTAACTTTTAAATACGAAAAAGTAAAAAAAGTTAAATCTTGTAATGCAACTGAATAAATATTCCATTTAGCAAGATTTACTGATGACATAAATTCATCATTGTCAAAATGAAGAACATATCTTGTTCCCATTCTAGTTTTTAGATAATTATATAAAGTAACTTGAGTAGCCCAGGCAGATTTAGTTTGAATAAATTGTTCTAATTCATCTAAAGTTTTTATTTTTTTCTTTGGAATAAACGCCTTAAACATGGCGAATAAATATGTTTTGAAATCCTCAAGTTTTATGTCTCTCCAAGTTAATTTGTATTTTCCCATGTAAATTTGTAAGTGCGCCAATTATATCTTAAAAAAGTAAGTAAATAAGTACCTAATATGGTGAATTTTAGGTCTTTTCAAAACCTTCATAATGGTTATGGTTTCAACCAGTTATAACTAAAAAGAGAGGTATAAATGTCAAATCAACAAAAACACTGGGAAAAAACCAGGGGATTGTTATTTATAACACTGGCAATCTGGTTTGTTTTCTCAATTGGCATCTTTCTCTTTGGAGCTGAAATGAACGAGGTCACAGGACCTTTCGGTTATCCATGGACATACTGGTTTACATGTCAGGGATCTCTTGGTGCATTCGTAATACTAATTTTCTGGTTTGCGAATAGACAAGAAAAAATCGATGAAGAGTTCGGCTTTAGCGAAAGAGAGGACGAATAATGAAAGGTAATTTCATAGATAATTTGCCTAAAGTTTACGGGATCTATACCGGAGGATTTATAGGTTTCATAATCATTATGGCAATTGCTGAACAGATGGGTATGACAGCTAAAGCGATCGGTATCGCTTTCGTTGCATTTACTGTATTCATCTATGCATTAATCGGTTGGCTATCAAGAACAGCCCAAGCAGATGCATATTACGTAGCTGGTAGGCAAGTACCAACAGTCTTCAACGGAATGGCGACTGCAGCAGACTGGATGTCTGGTGCATCATTCGTTGCAATGGCGGGTGGTATTTACTTTAAAGGTTACGGCTATATGGCTCTACTTGTGGGTTGGACTGGTGGTTACGTGCTTGTTGCATCTTTATTAGCACCATACTTAAGAAAATTTGGCTGTTATACAGTCCCAGATTTTATAGGTACAAGATACGGTGGTAATCTAGCAAGATTTAGCGCAGTAGTAGTTTTAACTGTTGCTTCATTTACTTATGTGACTGCACAAATTAACGCTACAGGTACTATTGCATCTGTTGCACTTGATATCCCATTCCAATACGCAGTTTATGTTGGACTAATAAGTATCTTATTATGTTCAATGTTAGGTGGTATGAGAGGGGTGACTTGGACACAGGTTGCACAATATATCGTACTAATTATAGCATACCTACTTCCAGTATTCTGGATCAGTAACAAAATGGGTGCGGGTTTCTTCCCTCACTTTATGTTAGCTGATGAGGTAGCTAGAATTGGTGAATTAGAACAACAGTTCGGTTTTGTTAAAAACGCGGCTGCTGATCTAAAAACAGTACCTAAAGGCTTAGCAGGAATAACTAAAGCTCACTCTGCAGTGAACGCTACACCTTGGGCATTTATTTCATTAGCATTAGCGATGATGATGGGAACAGCTTCATTACCGCACGTGATGATGAGATACTTTACTACTCCAAGTGTAAAAGCAGCTAGAAAATCAGTAGGTTGGTCATTATTCTTTATCTTCCTACTTTATTCTTCTGCTCCAATGTTAGCTACATTATCTAAGTTATCATTGATCGACCCGAATTTACCAACAGGTATTATCGGTAAGACATTTGCAGAAGTGGAAGCGATAGATTGGTACCAAAACTGGAACCAAGCAAACCTAATGTTTATCAGCGACTTTAACGGAAATGGAACTCTAGAATTAAACGAGTTCTTCATGGGTGGTAAAGCCGTTGTATTAGCAACACCAGAGATAGCTGGATTACCTTATGTAATTTCAGGTCTAGTTGCTGCAGGAGGTATGGCAGCTGCCATGTCTACTGCCGATGGTTTGATTCTAGCGATTGCAAACGCTATATCACATGATGTTTACTATAAGATCATTGATCCAAAAGCGGAAACTGCAAAACGACTACTTGTTGCAAGGGTATTACTTGTAATAATTGGTTTTGCTGGAGCAACTATTGCAGCAATGGAGATTCAAGGAATCTTAGGTTCGGTTATCTGGGCTTTTGATTTTGCGATGTCAGGATTGTTCTTCCCACTTGTACTTGGTGTATGGTGGAAGAGAGCTAATAGACAAGGTGCGATTGCTGGTATGCTAGGTGGTCTAATCGCCGGTGCGTGGTACTTGGTTTGGGTAAGAACTGGTGGAAGTGGATTCCTAGGAATTACTCAGTTAACCTTTGGTATCTTCGGATCAGCTGTTAGTTTAGTTTTAATGGTAGTAGTTAGTTTAATGACTGCGGAACCAGATAAAGCTACTCAAAAAATGGTTGATGATGTACGTGTACCGAGTGGTAAAACAATTCTTGGTAAATCACACTAAATAATCTTTTAAAGGGGCGATTAATTTCGCCCCTTTTATTTCAATAAATTTTCCAATATAAATTTTGAATGTCAGCAAATTTTCATCCTTTAATATATTTTATTGATTATTTGCTAGGGATTATCATGTGGACTCTTATTGGAAGAGTGGCAATGAATATTTTTCAAAGGGAAGACTCTCAATTTTTTTTTATGAGAGTGTTCGTAAAATATACTAATCCTTTAATTAAATTATTTAAACCAATCACACCTTCATTTATTATTGGGCCATTAGTGCCTTTATACGTTGCTTGGTTTTTTTACATGATCAGATTTTATCTTATGCCTTGGATCTTGGGGTATTCGGTGATGGGAATGTTGTCATTTCCTTTGGAGAGTGAAATTTCTAGACAAATTTATCAATTTTTTAATTCATTTTAATTTTTAAAATTGATACTAGTTAATCTAACAATCAATGAAAAATATACAAATTTCACCATCGATTTTATCAGCTGACTTTAGTCAATTAGGTTCAGAAATTAAAAGACTCGAAGAAGGTGGAGCGGATATGATTCATGTTGATGTCATGGATGGTCATTTTGTTCCTAATTTAACAATAGGACCACCTGTAATTAAAGCCCTTCGAAAACACTGTTCATTAAAATTTGATGTTCATTTAATGATTTCACCGGTACATAAATACATAGATGCTTATGCTGAAGCGGGAGCGGATATAATTACTATCCACCCTGAAGCTACTGATAATTTAGAAAATTCAATAAAAAAAATAAAAGAAAAAAATAAAAAAGTTGGAGTTTCGCTTAATCCCGAATCTAAAATTGATTTAATATTTAATCTATTAGATCAAATTGATTTAGTTTTAATTATGAGTGTAAATCCTGGGTTTGGAGGCCAAAAATTTATACCTGAAGTTTTAGATAAAATTAAAGAACTAAAGAAAATAAGAGAACAGAAAAAAATGACTTTTGACATAGAAATTGATGGGGGAATAAATTTTGATAATTGTAAGAGTGCAATTGATGCTGGTGCTAACATTCTTGTTTCCGGTACTACAGTATTTAAAAGCAATGATGGAGATATAAAGAAAAATATTAATTTATTAAAATTAAAATAAGTTAATGATTAATATAAATTCCTTAGGCATTTTAGGTCAATTCTATTCTAGCTTAAAAGAAAGTTTCAAATCAATTTATAAAAATTCAAATTTTTACGAAAAAAAAATATCAAAAACTTTCAATAATAATTTTGAATATAAACCTAGCCCTCATTTACTATCTTCTATAATTAAATACCAAAATAAGAAATATAAAATTGAGGATTTTGCTATTGAATCAATTTGGAAAAACAATTTAAGCCTAAAAGATTATGAAAAATTAAATAATTTTTTTTGGTTTTTCAGCTTAGATTTAAAATCCTCCAAAAAGACTACGCAAACAGTTATTAAAAATTGGATTTCAAATAACACACAATATCAGAAAAAAAGTTGGGAGTTTGATTTAACAGCTAAAAGAATTATTTCATGGTTATCAAATCACAAACTTACTTATGAAGATAGTGATGAAGAATATAGGTCCATTTTTGATCACATGGTACAAAAACAAACTAACCATCTATTAAATGAAATTAAGAATCCAAAAGAGGTAGAAAATAAAATGATTGGATGTGCTGCAATAATTCTTACGGGATTAGCTTATAAAAATGAAAAATTATATCTTATTAACGGATTAAACTTGTTAAAAAATATAATTAAATCCTCAATTGATAACCAAGGTTTTCCTAAATCAAGAAATATCAGACAATTAATATTTTATTTAAAATACTTAATTATAATTAGAGAGTGGTTTAAAGAATCTCAAAATCTAATTCCTGAATATATTGATGAAACCATTTATTATTTAGGTTCAAGTTACGCTTTCATATGGCAAAATATAAAACAAGATATTTTTTTTAATGGAAATTATTCCTCTGAGAATAAAGAATTTGATCAATACTTAAAAAGACTTGGTTATAAATTTAAGAATCAAATTAATGAACTTGGTGGATATACAATACTTAAAAATAAAAAAATAATTATTGCAGCTGATATTGGTTCTAGCCCTAATAAATTTTTTTCCAACGACTACCAGGCAGGTGCTTTATCATTTGAAATATTTTCAAACGATAAAAAAATAATTTCAAATTCTGGATATTTTTCAGACAAAAATAATAAATTTAACAAATTATCAAGAAGCACAGCTCTTCATTGTAATTTAACTATTGAAGATTACTCATCATGTATTTTTACAAAAAATGAGAATAATTTACTTATTGATAAAGGACTGAAAGTTACAAAAAAAAATGTGGTTTTCGAAAATAATTATTGGAAAATATCAGGTGCTCACGATGGATATTTAATAAGGTTTGGAACTAATTATGAGAGAGAAATTGAATTTTATCCAGAGCAAATAAAATTTATCGGATATGATAGATTATTAAGAAAAACACCAAATACAGAACTTAAATTTGATATAAGATTTCATCTTGATCCAAGATCAAAAGTAATGAAAACTCAAGACAACAAATCTATATTAATTGAGATAGATGAAGAAGGGTGGAAATTTAGTTGCGAAAACTTTGATATTAATATTGATAATGGTTTATATTTCGGTAATAAAAATTCATATAAAGAGAACCAAAATATTTTTATATCTGGCATGAACAATGAAGAAGTGCAGATAATAAAGTGGGAAATAAGTAAATTACAATGAAGAAAAAAATTAAAACAGCTCTTATTTCTGTATCTGACAAAAAAAACTTAAAACCACTATTGAATATTCTAAGCAAAAATAAAATTAAAATAATTAGCTCAGGTGGAACTTATAAAGAAATTATAAGATTAAATTTTAAATGCTTGGAAGTTTCTAAGTTTACAAATTTTCCTGAAATTTTAGAAGGAAGAGTAAAAACTCTACATCCAAAAATCCATGCAGGTATTTTAAATAAAAGGTTAGAAAAATCTCATTTTAAAGATCTGAAAGATAATAACTTTGAGAACATTGATTTGGTTATTGTAAATTTCTATCCATTTGAGAGCACTATAAAAAAAACAAAGAACCATAAAAAAATTATAGAAAATATAGATATTGGTGGTCCTACGATGGTTAGATCTGCTGCCAAAAACTATAATGATGTAACTGTAATTACTTCTTCAGAACAGTACGAGGAATTAATTGAAGAACTAACAAAATTCAAAGGATCTACTTCTTTAAATTTTAGAGAAAAACTTTCAAGAATAGCTTTTACTGAAACGGCTTATTATGATTCTGTAATTTCAGACTATTTTAACAAAAAATCAAATACTATTTTCCCTAAGAAGAAAGTTTTTTATGGAAAACTAATTGAGCAACTTAGATATGGAGAAAATCCCCATCAACAAAGTGCAATTTATTCAAGTAGTTTAAATGCTAATTTAAAGCAAATTCATGGAAAGCAACTAAGTTATAACAATTATAATGACATATTTAGTGCCCTAACTATTTCAAGATCATTACCGAAAGGAAAGGGAACAGTGATAGTAAAACATGCAAATCCATGTGGAGTTTCTGCTAAAAATAATAATTTAGAAAGTTATAAATCTGCTCTCTCTTGTGACCCTGTGAGTGCCTTTGGTGGGATAGTTTCCTGCAATTTTAAAATTAAAAGAAATTTAGCATTAGAGTTAAAGAAATTATTTTTAGAAGTAATAATTGCAAATGGGTTTAATAGCGATGCTCTAAAAATATTAAAAACTAAAAAAAACTTAAGAATAGTTGATGGTACAAACTATACATCAGAAAAATTACATAAATTTGTATCATTCAACCAATCTATAATGATTCAATCAGAGGACTTAAATTTATTTTTAAAAAAAAATTTTAAAATTGTATCAAAACGAAAACCAACATCTAAACAACTTAAAGATCTAATTTTTGCATTTAATGTATGCAGGTATGTCAAATCTAATGCAATAGTGTTAGCATCTAACGAAACAACTATTGGTATTGGTTCTGGTCAACCAAGTAGATTGGACAGTTGTCAAATAGCAATTAATAAAATGAAAAAATTTAACCTTCAGAATGATAATTTAGTTGCTGCCTCAGATGCATTTTTTCCTTTTGTAGACGGTATTGAAAAATTGGTTCAATCTGGTGTAAAAGCAGTGGTTCAGCCATCTGGATCAGTAAGAGATAAAGAGATAATTAATTTTGCAAATGAAACTGATACCGTACTTCTTTTTTCAAAGACAAGACACTTTAGACATTAGATATTTTATCTATTTTTGCAGCAAGAATAAAATCACTCTCCGCTAGGCCTTTAATTGCATGAGTGAATATTTTAATTCTCGCGTAGCCCCATCCAAACCATAAATCAGGATGATGACCCTCGGACTCAGCTATTTCTCCAACTTTATTTACAAATTCTTGACTTTCTAAAAAATTATCAAATTTAAAACTTTTTATTAAATGAAAGCCATCAATCTTATCTTCTAAAACTTCCCAACCATCAACTTTTTTTAAATATTGGTGAATTTCATCAATGCTAAAAGGAGGAATATTTCCTTCACAAGGTACACACTTTTTATTGGCTAAATCACTCATAATTTTTTTTGGAGCGGGCAAAGGGGGTCGAACCCTCGACCTTCTCGTTGGCAACGAGACGCTCTACCACTGAGCTATACCCGCTTATTTATTAAATATTATAATAAGGGCTTTTTAAAATTGCAAGTAATAAGAAAAATTTATAAAAGATAATTTAATTCTTTTAAATTATTTTCAAAAACTAAGTTTAATTTTTTCTGATAGTTTTTATGAAACGTGTTTTTCCAATTATTTTTTGGACCTAAATAAAAAAAAGGAATTTTTTTGGTGTCGTTTTTAGACAAGACAGACTCTAGAAAACCATTATTTTTTTCTATATTTCTCATTTTTTCAAAATTGGTAGAACTTACACAGTTCTGAGCTTTCAAAGTATTAATGTCTTGTTTATCTTGGTTAGTTTTTTGGATAAATTTTATTATTTCTTTGAAAATATCTAAAGTTTTTAAACTGAGATCTTCATATCTAATTAACTTAACTGGAAAAATTTTTTGATTTATCCAAGATTTATAATTCTTTTCCCAAGAACTAATAAACTGAAAATCACTGAAATCATCTTTTGTATGATAATCATAAATATATTTTTTTTCACTTAGCATAAATTTCAAACCTTCATCTTTAGTTAACTCATAATGATTTTGTAAAGAAGTTAATACATTTCTTGGATCACGAACGATATATATTGCACCAACAGTATTTTTTGTATTTGTAAATTTATTATTATTAATTGATCCCAAAATGTTATGAGTTTTAAGGAAATTTAATTTATTGTTTAAATTGATTTTGTCCTGAGCTTTAATCCAAAATCTAGAGGTATCTGTCACTATTTTAGGATTATAATTAAAATCGCTAAAGTGTCGCTTTTCAGGAAATTGTGCAATATTTTTTAATAAATCTTGGTTGAAAATTCCATCTTCTGTATAAAAATATGATGACAATAAAGCTCTTAACCAGGTATTCCCACTTTTGGGATATGAGGCTATCCAAAATATCATTTAAATTTTTTTTAATAATATATTATAAATTAAAAAATGAACAATTTTCCTAAAATAATTCCTGTGTTTCCACTTAGCAATTTTATAATTTTTCCTAATACCACTGTACCTTTAAATATCTTTGAACCACGATACCTTGATATGGTCAATGATAGTATGAAATCAAATAAATTAATTGGGATGATTCAACCAAAAAATTCAAAAAATGAAAAAGGTATACCAAAATTATATCATGTTGGTTGTTTAGGAAAAATAATAAGTTTTCGAGAAACAGAAGATGGTCGTTATCTAATTGAATTAAAAGGGGTAATTAGATTTCAAATAATAAATGAAATAAACACTGACAAAAAATATAGAAGTGTAGAGGTGGACTATAATGATTATTTAAATGATTTGAACGTTGAAAATGGTAAATTAAATTTTTCTGATCTAGAATTAATTTTTAAAGATTTAAAGTCTTTGTTTCAAAAAAGAGGTTTTATTATCAATTGGAAAGCATTAGAAAAGCAAAGTCTAACTGAGACTATAAATGCTTTAGCTATGGCATCTCCTTTCTCTTTGGAGGAAAAACAAATTTTACTAGAAGCTAAAAACTTAAATATCAGAAAAAATAAAATTGCAGAGATACTAAAAACTTATATTTTTGATAACTACGAAAACACTACTATTCAATAATAAAGTAAAAAAATTTTATTTTTTTATAACTTGCCAGTCTATTTCTGTTTCTTTAACAACATTATTATACCTAGAGGCATCAACTTCAATTTTCTGTTTGTCAATTTCATTTTTTTGAATATTTCTTATATAGTTGTCATCTAAATTGTATTTTACTCTTATAATCTTAAAATCAACTTTGTTTATTAAAGCTAAAGGACTATTAGCTGCATTTTTTTTTTCCCATTTTAGATTTAATTCTTTATCGAATAATTGTAGTCCTAATATCGTAATCGGTCTAACATGTGTTGGGTCAGATAAAAAACTATCATGCCGTGGATGAGGAACAATTATTTTTATTAAAGAGTTATGGCGACAAACCCTATAAAATTCTTTTATTATTTTTAAAAATGTTTCAGGGGATTGACCTATATGTTCCAAAACATGTGATATTAAAATTTCATCTACAGAATTATCCTCAAAAGGATATGGAAAAATTTCTAAATCATGAATAATGTCAGGTTTAAAATAGTCAAATTTATCAACATTAACATAATTTTTTAATTTTTTAGACCCACAACCTAAATTAAGTTTCATATAATTATTTTAGATTAAAATATAATTCCTTTATCTGCAAACTTTGTGAAAGCTTTGTTTATAGTGGGATTTTTATTTAAGAATTGCACTGATTTACTTAAAAATTGATTTTTGGTTTTTCTTTCTAAATTAAAAAACTCATGAATTAAATCAATACCTGACGAGAATATATAATTTTTATGCTTTTGATTTTTTTCAAATTCAAAATTTAATGTTGAGTCTAATGGTAAACCAAGGTTAATTTTATTCTGAATTATATCATTTAATATCTTTATATCTCTTATAGTCATATTAAAACCTTGTCCTGCTAGAGGATGAATTTTATGAAGTAAATCTCCAAATGCTAAGATATTTTTATAATAATAAGATCGTAAACTTAATCCATTCAATTTCAAAGAGTCAATTTTATTTATTTTTTTTAAATTATATTTAAAATTATAATCATTAATTAATTTATTTAATTCTGTAGCATCTTTTAAATTTTTCTTAATTGAATAAACAACTGAAGTTTCATAATCCGAAATAGGCAAAAAAGCTAAGGGACCATCTTTTGTAAATATTTGTACAGCAACGTTATTTGAAATTTTTTCATGCTTTAAAATTGTGGTATAGGCTACACTATTATATTTTTTCTCTATTTTTTTATTAAAATATTTTTTCGTAATTGGGTGATTAAAATCAGTATTAAAAATTAAATCGTATTCTTTAAAATAATTTATTTTTTTTCTATTTTTAAT